>QEUM01000005.1 GCA_003577165.1 Armatimonadota bacterium
GGGCCGCGGCGTTTAAACCCGCAAGCACTCGCGAAGTTTCACGATCTGCCCGACGTGGTAGCCAGCGTGGACGTACCTGCACAGCAGGTCCGGAAGACCGTAGGGGCTGTCTTGAATCTGGGCGTAGGTGACCGTCTCGAGCATGTGGGCGACCGCAGCAAAAGAGTCGGCGAGACGAATCTTGGCTGCTTCCCACGCCGTGTCGTCGGGGTCCGGCGGCAGCGGCGGCCACGCGCCTTCTTCCGGATCCGCGTTCTCTCCGGTGAGGACTCGCGTGACGATGTTCTCGTTCCAAACCGAAAGGTGCAAGACGATTGCCCAGATGGACCTGCTCTCGCCTGAAGGGTGACGTAGAGCGGCTGCTGCGTCCAGCCCGTCCAACAACTCCGAGAGAGGCGTGGTCCAGTCTTCGTGGAGATACGCGTATTCCCATCCGACGGCGAGTTGTCTGAGCAGGTCCGTACTCACGACCGATCAAGATACTCGATCGGGTTCGCCGGCGCCCCGTGATTTGCTGCGACCGGGGGCGTTCGTGCTTCGTCTCTTAGCATGGGTAAGGAGGCGATATGAGAGTCTTCGCACTTCTGTATGGGCTCGTTTCGTACGTCGTGTTCCTCGGCGCGTTCCTGTATGCCATCGCCTTTGTGGCGAACTACGCGGTGACGCTCGGTGGAACCGTGCTGGTTTCCAAGACGATCGACGGCCCAGGGGCGTCCGCGCCGTTCGACGTGAACTCGCTGTTGGTGAACGCTCTGCTTCTTGGCGCGTTTGCGATTCAGCACAGCGTCATGGCGCGGCGGTGGTTCAAGGAATGGTGGACGCGCATCATCCCGAAGGCGATCGAACGGAGCACGTACGTTTTGATATCGAGCCTGCTTCTGTTTCTCCTGTATTTCCAGTGGCGGCCGATGACAGATCCTGTGTGGACGGCGCCCGAAGGCGCGGCTCGCACGGTTCTGCATGCGTTGTACGCGCTTGGATGGTTCATCGTCCTGACGAGCACGTTCTTGATTAACCACTGGGACCTGTTCGGCCTGCGCCAGGTGGCGGCGTATGCTTCGGGGAAGGAGCCGGGGCCGCTTCATTTCACGAAGCGCGGCCTGTATGCCGTGTGCCGGCACCCGATCATGCTGGGGTTCATCATCGCGTTTTGGGCGACGCCGGACATGACGATCGGACACCTCGTCTTCTCGATCGCGACTACGGCGTACATCTTCGTCGCGCTGCAATTCGAGGAGAAAGACCTGGCGCGGCAGCATCCCGAGTACCAAGATTATCGGCGCACGACTTCGATGGTGTTCCCGCTGCCGAAGCGCTCGCGCTGACCGAGCGACGCCATTCCTTGCAACCCGCCCAATGGCTCGGGGGACCCCCACCCCCCGGGCCTAATACTTCACTTCGAAAGCGACGTTGAACTTGCGACTGCCGGTGGTTACCGTCGTGTTCTTCGTGTCGAAGTCGCCCGTCCAGGCGGTGACTGTAAGGTTGGTCTGCATCGTGTTGTAGTCCGTCCAGTACACAAGTTCCTTGTGCACCCCCCCGGGATAGTGCTTCTTCTGAAGCATGTTGGGCATGAGCGCCATGAAGACGGGAAGCGGGGCTCCCGGCTTCAGAGTCGAGACGCCTTGAGCATAGGGATTGAAGAGCCGGCCGTCCCAATCGTTGGTCGCCCATACGCCGGTCCAGTCGAACGCGCTTACGCTCACACCGTTCAGCGCTTCATTCGTCTTGTTGCGAATCAAGACGATCGCGTAGGCCCATTCGATAGTGTATTGGCATGCGGTGTCGCTTCCGGCGTTGCCGAGTTTCTTCTTCGCGGCCTTTGCTCCGGCGAGGATGCCGCTCTTGATGTGCTGTTTGGCTATGTCGTTTGCGACCGGCGGCCCGATCTGGCCGGCGACCTCGCCCGCCAAGTAGTCCGCGCCTTGTTCCATCAACTGGTCGAGATTCGGAATGTTGGGCGGCATTCCGCACGCGGCGAGCGCTCCATCGAGTGCCGTCTCGAACGCTTCTCTCGGCACGAAGGGCAAGAGGCTCGACGCCAAGTCCACGACGGCCTTCTTCGCTTCTTGATACTTCTCGGCGGCCCAGTTCCAGGCCTCCGTTACAAACGAGACGACCTTCTCGTACCACGGTTTCTGCTCGCCGACCTGATTGCAAACGGTCTTGCTCGGATGAACGAAGCAGTACTCTTTGACCGGAACGTACTTGACGCTGACGATTTCGATGGGCGACGGCTTCGTGGGAGCGGAAGATGGGTTGGTGATGTTGAATCGAAGGCTGTTCGGGGGGGATTTCGCGTAGACGATTTGCAACGACCCGGACGCGAGTCCGACAGGGCGAGGATCCGAGACGGACGCGATGGGAACGACCCGAATGTAGACTGTGAAATGCCCGCCGTTCGCGATGAAACTCGCGCGGCGGTCAATTCCTTCCGTGCGCACGGGTCCGGTTCTCTCGGGAGGAGGGACGTAACCGGCGTCCGTCGCGATTTGGCCGACGCTGACTGTGGTCGCGCCTCTCGTGCCTTCGATCCGCTCGATAGATACGATCGCGCGCGGCCTCGAATCCGGGCTCTTGTCAAGCCCGAAGGGGGCGCGTGCCACTTCGAGGAGAACTCCGTTCGCTCCGCGCACGCGCGACACGTCCCATTTGATCTTCTTGCCGCCGAGGCTCGGCGGGACGACGTGAGCGATCGTGTACGTCGCGTTCGCGTCGCCCATGTCGAATTGAAGGGCCGCTCCGCCTGGAAGCGGCCCCGCGATCTGCCGGAGCGTCTGCGGGTCGGACCGCCTTTGCGGATCCGCGCTGCGCGCGTGCGTCGTCGGAATCAGCGAGATCGCCGCTGCGATCACCGCCGCCGCTGCGAAGTGTCTGAAACGGCTCAAACTCATTTTCCTATTCCTCCTTGTGGTCGTTGGCAATTCGCGGGTCTGATCGAAGAAAAGCGGTGGCGCGTTAGTCGCCGAGGTCCTTGACGAACTTCTTGCTGGTGTCGAACGAGATTTGCCAATCCACGACGACGCCCTTGTCCGAAGTTTCTCGGTGCGCGGTAAACGTCTTGGCGACGAAGCGGTTCCCCGTGGCGTCCTTCTGGACATCCACGTTGAACGTGTCGCCGAATCCTTTCGTGAGAATCCAGAACGCCGGTTGAATTGGCACTTTGAAGACGGTGAAATCCGGCATCAGGCCCGTGAACACGACGATGAGGGTGCGATGCGCCATCACATCGGAGAAGTCCGATCTCGCCGGCTTGAACGCGAGCGTGATGCGATCTCCGTCCATTTGCGCGCCGAACGGGACGTTGAAGGACGCAGGCGTGGACATGTTCGCGATTGCGCCGATGTCGACGGGCGACTCCACGGCGACAGGGAAGGAAGGAGGCGCGAGCCACTCGCGAGCGAGCAGCGTGATGGTCGGCGGGAGGGGCTCCACGACGAACACATTCTCCCAAAACTCATGCTTAACCGCGTTGCCCTCGACTTCGCCCGTCATTGGAATCGGCTGCCCCGGCGCGTTCTGCTTCTGGAATCGAAAAGAGATCCGGCCTTCGAGAAAGACGGTGTATTTCATCCACGGCTTGTTGCCTTCGTTCCAGACCATCGTCATCTTCGCCTTGAACGGTCCTCGGTAAGTCACGCAATACCGGTTGAAGAGTTCCTTTGTGAAGAACTCGACGACGTCGAGCACGAGGCCCGGGATTGAGGTGAGGACGCCAAAGTCTCCTTCCATTTGGGCGACTCCGGCTTTGACTCCTGAACTGATGCTGAGCGATAACCCCCCCTCGCCGACCGCAGAGTTCACGATCGAAGGTATGCCCTTGTCGAGCACGCACTTCCGAAGCGTGTCCAGTCCGTTCTTGCCGACGTTGAAGGCGAACGCCGCGAACTTGCAACCCTCGATTGCGGTGTTGATGGTCTCGCAGACGTTGTCCTTCGCGCGCTTCAGAATGCCGCTTCGGTCGATTTCGTCGGTCGTCTCATCCGCCTCCTCGATCCACTCTTGCAGCTCACCGAAGATCTTGATCTCATCCAGGTTGACGACGTTCTGTTGTTCTTGAATCTTCTTGAGTTCTCCGAGGATGAGCACGGGTGGCAGGTTTATCGTCCGCTCTTTGTTTTCAATTTCCAGAATCTTGTTGATGACGTCGTCGCGCTCCTTCGAAGAGGGAAGCGCGACCGCGATTTCTCGCGCGACTTGAAGTAGGCGCATGCCGCGGTCCTCGAGCTGAAGGAACGCCTGCTCGACCTCTTCCGCAAGCCCGCCGATCGGCGCTACCTTGAACGCCGCCGCGCCTTTGCCCTTCCCGTCGGGAGAGGTCACGTCGACCGTGTACTTGCCGGCCTTCTTCGTGTCCGTGAAAGTGATCGAGAATTTGCCCTGGGGGGTCACGGGCGCCTTCAGCGTCGCCGATGGCGTGCCCGACTCATGCCGGATCGCGATGGTCGCCGTCTTGGTTTTCTCGTGGTATCCGGTCTCGCCTGCGATCACGACGGGCTGTCCGATGAGGGCGACGGACGGCGTGGCCGACACCTCGACGAACGCCCCCGGCGTCTTGGTCTGCATCGCGACGGCCAGGAATGGGATAAGGGCCAGCATAAGGACATTGTAGACGCCGATTTGCCGACATCAATCCTTAGCCTGTTGAAGAAGCGCCATTTCGCCGCACGATCCCGCTACTACGCGCAGGCTGGCTCTGCCCACCGGACCTGGAACACTGTGGTACAAAATCGAGTCCGTCAATAGGAGGGCTGTTGGGATGAAAACTGCTTTCGCAAAATCGGACAAGCGCGTCGCCTGTGCATCTCCAAGCAGCGGTAAGCGTCGCGCCTGGAAACATGCATTCCTTCGTATTGTCATCATTGCCTCCGCAACCATGTGGGCAGCGATGGCCCATCCGGCCCCATCCGTAACATGGCTTGGAACGCTGGGCGGCCGCGGCAGCGAGGCCTGGGGCGTGTCGGCAGATGGGCGGGTCGTTGTCGGTCGCAGCACGAACGCCCTGGGCTTCACTAGGGCGTTCCGATGGGAAGCCGGAGTGATGCAGGAACTCGGAACGCTCGGTGGCTCGAGGAGCTTCGCTTGGGACGTTTCCGCTGATGGCCGTGTGGTTGTGGGACAAGCCCAAGACTCGAGCGGATACTACTGGCCCGTTGCGTGGGTCGACGGTCAGACGATTCTATTGTCGTCCCCGGATTTCCTCGGCGGGAGCGCAAATGCCGTCTCGGCCGACGGAATGACAATCGTCGGATGGATCCAAAGAAGAATGGACACCGGTGGGGTGGCCTACCTATGGGTGAAGTTCCGGCCAGGACCTGCCCTCTACGATCCCGGCTACTACAGCATGGAGGCAACGGGAATCTCGCTCGACGGCCAAGTGATAGTAGGTAAATCGACAGTTGGCGAGATGGGAAGGGCACTTAAGTGGTCTCCCAATGGCTACGAGGAATTGCCAACCCTCGGAGGCCGAACTGCGCTCGCAGAGGGCGTCAGCGCCGACGGAACAGTCGTCGTTGGCTCCTCTCTCCCCGCACAGGGCAACATGCATCCGTGCAGGTGGGTGGGAGCACAGGTTCAGAACCTCGGAACTCTCGGCGGGAGTTTCGGCTTCGCGCATGCGGTGAGTGGTGACGGCAGAACGGTAGTTGGCTCGTCGGGGCATCCATCATTTGATCGGCGCGCGTTCCGGTGGACCCCGGAGCGAGGAATGGAAGACCTGACGTCGCTCTATGTTGACCCCGCTAATCCTAACGCATACTTCAGGGTCGCGACGGGGATCTCGTTAGACGCGCGCTACATAGTCGGCTACGGAAGGCTACCGTCGCTGGAGTCTCGAGGGTTTTTGATCGACACACACCAGCAGCCTTAGCCTCCAATTACTCCGGCTCGCGAAGTGAGGGAGGACTACGGTCCACGAGCGCGCGGTGATGCCGCGCGCTCGTCAGGCTGGCCGTGACCCTCGATGCGAGCGTTAAGGGTGGTCTCCGCGTACCGGGAGCCTTCCATGGGTGTCTATCGCCTGCCCTGCCACGTTCTGACCCAGTGCGACTCAAAGCCGCCAAAATGGCAGTAGAGATCATGGGCGGGATGCGCGCGAAGAGGGTCGTCCTCCTTGCGATGAGCGGAGTTCGCGTCAAAGACGCTGAACTGCTTCGACTCGGCATGACGCTTCCCGGATTCGTCGAAAGGGGCCGCGTCATAGCTCAACTTCCCAGCTTGGGCCTCCTCACGATCGCCGCCGAAGCCGGAGGAAACCGGGACTACATCTATGTCGAGGCCGGCGACGACCTCGGAGCCACGATTGAATCGGTGCTGGATTTGAGGCCCGACGTAGTCGCGATCTCGTCGCTCACTGCCCGCATCCTCGACGCCTATGCGATTGCCGACGCTCTGCGCTCATGCGGCGTCACAGTTTTCTTGGGAGGGCTGCACGCTTCTGTCATGCCGGATGAGGCCGGGGAGCACGCGGACTCCGTATCCGTCGGGGAAGGGGAGGGCACCTTTCGCAGGATGCTTGAGGACTTCGAGCGAGGATGCCTTCAGCCCCGTTACGTCGGGTCCACTCACGACGTTCGATTCACGACGTCCCGCGCCGTGCCGAGATTCGATCTCTTGGAGAAGAGTCGTTACAATCGCCTTACGATTCAGACTTCGCGGGGCTGTCCACTGGACTGCGTTTTCTGCGGCGCCTCCCGTCTCATCAGTCGGTACAAGATCAAGCCGATCGAACAGGTTCGCAGAGAGCTGGAGGTCATTTCGAGCATATGGCCGGAGCCCTTCATCGAACTTGCTGACGACAACACATTCGTGAACAAGAAGTGGGCGCAGTGTTTGGCGCGCCTGCTCGCAGAGTTCCGTGTCCGATGGTTCACGGAGACGGACATCTCCATCGCGGACGACGATGCGCTACTCGAAACCCTGGCCGCATCGGGATGCGTGCAGCTCCTGGTCGGATTGGAGTCAGCGAACCGATCTGCGCTTCGATCGGTGGACCGGAAGGGTTGGAAGCATCGCCGGTGGGACGATTACTTTGCGGCGATCGCGAAGGTTCAAGGGTATGGCATCAGCGTCAATGGCTGCTTCATCCTCGGATTCGACGAGGACGGTCCGGAGGTCTTCGAGGCCACGCGCGATTTCGTGACGCAGAGCGGGCTCACGGAGGTTCAGGTGACGATCCTGACGCCATTCCCCGGCACGGCCCTGTATCGCAGGCTTCTGAGTGAAGACCGTCTGCTAAAGCCCGTCTTTTGGGACGAGTGCACTCTCTTCGACGTCACTTTTAGGCCCGCACAGATGGCGCCCGAAGAACTCAGAAACGGTTTCGTTTGGCTTTTGCAGCAGATCTACTCGCCGCAGGCGAGCGCGGATCGCAAGACGAAGCTGCGGCGACTTATGCGGTCGGCCGTCGCATCCCGCGTTCAGGAGTCAGGGGAATGAAGATGTGGTCGGCCGTATTCGGCACGCTCTTTCGAGTCCTAACGTTCAGGGCGAGGAGGGAAGAACTGATTGCCATGAACTGGCGGCACCTCACCGTCGGGCTGTTCTTCACTTGGCTGGCGGGCATGGGCCGGTATTGGGACAACCCGCGGGCCGAACAGCTTCAAGTGTATGGATTCGGGTCTGTCATCTACGTCTTCGCTTTGAGCACCCTCGTGTATGTCGTTGTGTGGGCGCTTCGCCCTCGAGATTGGCGCTACTCCAACCTGCTCACATTCGTCACGCTCACATCCCCCCCGGCGATCCTGTACGCGATTCCGGTGGAGATGTTTATGAGCCGCGGTGCCGCGACAAGCGTGAACTCCTGGTTTCTCGCGATCGTGGCTGCGTGGCGCCTCGCGCTGCTCGTGACCTATTTGAAACGCGTGCCTGCGCTGAAGGGAGTGGACCTGGTGACCGGTTCGTTATTGCCCGTCGTACTGGTCATCGTGTCCTTGACCATGTTGAACCTCCAGCACGCGGTGTTCGACATCATGAGGGGCACGGAAGCGACGCCCGAGGACGCTGCATACATGGTGCTCCTTCTGTTGACTTGTCTCTCCATGGTTCTTGTGTGGCCGCTCCTACTGGCTTACTTCTTTCGCGTCGCGGAACTGTGGCCCCCCAAAGATGGCAAGGACCCGCAGGAGATCAGCCCGGACGACTCTGACCCGCCGTAAGGCGGTGTGCCCTTGAGCAGCATCGGACGCTTCGTTCCGGACTCGGGGGCGTCGGCGTCGGGTAACCCGCATGGCGTGGAACAAAGCCCCGGTCGTGTGCGTCGGTCAAACGAGGTTGGGATGATGAAAACCTTCTTTTCACGTACGTTTGTGTCTCCGCGCGCCAGCGCTTTGTCCCGTCGCATCGCGCGCTGCGTTGTCTTGGTCGTTTGCGTTACTGCCGTCGCACCGCTCTTCTCGTCGTCCTTCACGTGGATAGGGACGCTTGGAGGCAATGGGAGTAGGGCGGCAGGCGTTTCCTCTGATGGCCGAGTCGTCGTCGGCAGCAGTGCCAACGCCTTAGGTTTCGGTCGCGCATTCCGTTTGGAGAACGGAATCATGACCGATCTGGGAACGCTGGGCGGCACTTCGAGCGAGGCGCACGGCGTGTCTGCTGACGGCCGCGTCATCTTTGGAACTGCATACGACGCGGCCGGAGTTCAGTGGGGCGTCGCATGGTTCGATGGCAGGATCGTTCCGTTGGTGACTCTCGATGGGCGGCCAGCGGCGATCAACGCCGTGTCCGACGACGGCGCTGCCTTCGCGGGGGAAGGAGATCGCGTAGCATATCGGTGGGTCGGCACTTTGCCTCAGCGGATCGGCCCTGGGAATCCGCACTTTCCGTCTTCGGCAAACGGGTTGTCGGCGGACGGAAGTGTAGTTGTGGGCCAGATAAGATTCGGCGGCGGAAGCCGAGCGGCTCGATGGGGCGAAAAGGGGCTCGAGTTGCTTCCGACCCTGGGTGGAACCGGTGCGAACGCAACAGCGGTGAGCGCGGACGGGAGCATTGTGGTCGGCAGATCGAGTCGGTTTCCTGGGGATCCTGCAAGACCTTGTCGGTGGGTGGACGGTCGTCCGGAGGATCTGGGAACGGCCGGCGAGCGAGGCGGAATTGCCTACGCCGTAAGCGCTGACGGCAGGGTAGTCGTCGGTGCGCTCTACCGGTGGAGTTCCCCAACACATGCCTTCCGCTGGACTCCGGAGCGGGGGATGGAGAACCTCAACAGGTTGTACATGGATCGCCTGACGCGATATGGGGTGCTGGCCTGGGCACGAGACGTCTCACCGGACGGCCGGTTCATCGTGGGAACCGGCCTGCTGCATAGAAACAGCAATCTCGTGCGTGGCTACATCATCGACACCCAAGGCGGCCCCTGAGTCAGCGCACTCGACCAGCCATCCTCTCGAATCCCGGACCCTCCAGATTCCTTGAGGGGGACCACCTGAAAGCCGTTGATGGCCACCGGCCCCGCCCACGGGTCCTTTTCGAACACCCACCAAATCGTGTTGTTTGTCACATGAACGTCATGGATGCTGTGCGTGACTAGGTGCTCGAAATGGTTCGGCCTCATCGGCCCGGTCACCACTTGAAATTCAGAACCCGAGACCGATATCTTGACGGGGATGCGGACACGCATCGGGCTGGCCGCATACGTGTAGACGCGATACCAACCGTTCCGAACGCCAGTTACTTTGAACTCGGCGCGAGGCAAGAACATCCGGTTGTAGTCGTTCATAAGGCGCCGATAATCCCCCAAGTTGTACGGGTCGTTGTAGTAGAATCCGGCCCCGGACATCCCATAGCCGACATACATCACGTCTTGAAGAACGAGGTCTGTTCCCACGAGACGTTGCGTCACATTCCCGCGCATGGGCACGGCGTTCCACGGACCGGGCTGCCCGGCCGCTCCCGCGAACCAAATGTTCGGGGCGCCACCACCCAACTCGAAGGGTCCTCCGATACAATCGAAATCGACATTCCATCCTGCCCACCCTACGCCCTGTGAGGCCAGGGCCGTTGAGATGGCAAGCGACAAGAGCACCATTGCTTCCATCCTCCTTTTCGGCCGCGCTTGCCTACCCCGGCGGCAGGAGGCCCCGGTCCCCCGGGGCGCGACTCGATGCCATTGAGTCCGACGACTATCAGCGCACTTCGGTTCCGCATCCGGCTTCTGCCGGTTTCCGATGAGTCGTTGCCATCGGGAGAGCGCGGTCGAACGCGTGTCGTAGGCCCGCGGTGGCGTCGTGGTCTTAACTGTCGCCTGCGCAAGCGTCACGTCCAGGCGCAAGCATGCGAGTCATATTCACACCCCTGGGAAGGGGATTCGAGGCGAGCGACGATTGCAGGGCCTCGCCCCGATCGCAAGGGCACGCGCGTGTGGGCCGCAAGTCCGATCAGATGTCGGCGACGGGATGCTTGACCGGTCGGCCTTTGTCGTCGAACGACACGGTTGCCGCTGCAACATCGGGATCGTGTTGAAATACGACGAGCCAGCGGCCCGCGACCGCTCGCTCGAGAAACTCGCGCTTCTCGTTCACGCCGCGCTCCGCACACATGTCGTAGCCCATCGTGAAGTGCTGCGGAAGGTGATGCGAAGTGGGGCAGAGGTCGCTCGGGAAGGCGATTGTCAGCCCAGCGTCCGTTACCTCCACCCACTGGAGGCCGAGCGTGTGCCCGCTGGCTTGGTGAACGAAGACACCTGGCCAGACTTCATTCGCGTCGTCGGTTAGGCACAGGTCAACTTCGGTCAGGACGTCCACGTTCTCCGCCAGGTAACTCGCGCGCTCTCGAATGTTCGGGTTCTTGGCGTTCTCCAAGTTCGCACGGGAAACGTAGTGCCGCGCGTCCGGGTAGTTAGGAACGAGCCTCCCTGTCGAGTCCCGGCTGGAAACTCCGCCTGCGTGGTCGAAGTGGAGGTGAGTGAGCAGCACGTCCGTCACGCCGGGAACTGGAACATAGGGATCCGCCGGGATTGCGAAGATGTCCCGCTGCTTTTCCGGCCACTTGTCGCCGCAGCCCACGTCCACCAGCAGCCGCCTGCCCGATTCGTCCTCGACGATCAGCGAGCGGGTGGCCATCCGAATCCGGTTCCTCTCATCCGGTTCCGTCCAGGTGGCCCAGAGCGGCTTGGGCACCGATCCGAACATCGCCCCGCCGTCCAGTCGGAACGGGCCGTGATTGTGGAGGCTCACTCTGTATCGGCCGATCTGCATCGGCCCAGTTTGCCCGAAACGGGGGACGCCCTCGGCGCACGCAGGGCAGGGAGGGCCTCGGCGCGAGCGGGTACCCTCAGCGGTTACGAGGTGATCGCTCACATGAAACAAGCAATCCGCTTGGTGGCGGTGTTGGCCGCTGCCGCATGTGCGCTTGCGTCCCTCGCACAGGGCAAGGACCCGGCTGAAGTCCTCAAGGACATCGCAGCGCTCCGCACCAAGCGCGCATCCGAGGCGCGCGAGGCGAACAAGCCGTTGGACGTCAACGGACTGAACGCGGAAATCAAAGCGATGGCGCTCGAGGCGACCGCCGGAGTCGACCCTGCCAAAGTGGACGCTGCGCAAGCATACGACTGGGCGCAGGTGTTCTCCTATGCCGGCAAGCATAAGGAGACCTGCGACCTCTGCGCGAAGTTCGTCGCATCCAATCCTGCGCCGGAACGCAAGTTCTCGGCCCAGATGTTGATGCTGACTTCCTGCAACGAACTCGGCGAAGGGGAGATGATCTTGATGGCTCTGCCCGACGTCGTGCTTCCGAATTGGTCTGCCAGCCAGCAACTGTTGCGCGCGACTCTGAGCCAATACGCGGGGACGATCCTTGTGGACAAGGGTCTCGACGCGGCACTGAAGGCTATCGACGACGTTGCGAGCCGGGTCCAGTACGAGTCGCCCGAGGACTACGCGAACCGAGTTTTCGCGGCGACGAAGGCGAGGAATCCGAAGAATCCGGACGGCACTCCACAGACCGATGAGCAGATTCGAGCCACGCTCCTGACTCAGGGAAAGGGCATCAACGATTCGCTGAAGTTCTCAGTCGTATCGAAGAAGGCTTCTCTCCTATCGGAGGGGGGGCGCAAGAGCACAGCCGTCGCGCTTCTCGATAGTTACATCGCGGAAGTCGGCGCGGACAGCGCTTACGGCAAGCGTGCTTCGACCACCCGAACGCAGCTGACAATCGTAGGTGCAGTAGCGCCGGAACTCGTTTACGATCGCAAGATCGGAGAGTTCCCGGGCCTCCAGGCCTGGCGAGGCAAAGTCGTTATCGTTGATTTCACCGCACACTGGTGAGGGTTCTGTCAAATGTCCGTTCCGGACATGAAGCAGCTGTACGCTGACTTACACGACAAAGGACTCGAAATCGTAGCGGTAACCTCGTATTACGGCTTTTACAAAGACCAGCGCGACATCAAGCCCGATCAGGAATTCGAATTCATGAAGGGCTTCGTCAAGGAGAAGGAAGAGCCGTGGCCGTTCGTCTTTGGTGATCGCACCACGAATCACTCTGCCTACGGCGTGAGCGGAATCCCGCACTGGGCCGTTCTCGACCGAGACGGAAAGGTGGCTTTCATCAACATCGGATACTCTGCGGACCTCTTCAAGGCGTTCCGCAAGAAGGTGGAGGACCTGGTAAACAAGAAGCCATAGATCCGACGCTGGCCGAACGGAAATCGGGGCATTCCATTGCGGTGCCCCGATTTCTTTTTTGTGTGCGGGCGAATTCCGCGGGGAACAAAGTGCGGCAAAACTCCAAATATTGGGGAGGCCGTGAGCGAACCCGTGGGAAGATACGTCCGTCAGAAATCGCAGGAATCGTAAAGGCCTTTCGATCCCGGATATTCATATGCGCACAGGAGGATATCCATGACGAAGAGGTTACTGGCGCTCGCGGCTTGTGCTGTGGTCGCCGCATGCAATCCGATGGACCCCATCGGAGATCTCGGAGGACGCGTCGGCACGTGGACCGGTGCTTGGTCTCTCTCTCGCAATCCAGAACTGCTATCCGTTCAGTTGACAATTGAAGCGGACGGCACAGTAACGGGGACCATCCGCAACGCGACGACGAACGTCAACGGAGTCATCAACGCACACATGTCGGCATCCGGTCAATTCGATGGAACCCTGGATTTCGAAACCGGCGCCGACTTCACTGTGAACGGTACGGCGAACGTCGCGCCGAATGACCATCTGATCGGCAACTTCGTGCAAGTCGATCAGCAAACGACGACAATGGTGACAGGTACGTTCGACTTGACGAGGATGTAGAGTGTCCTCCTCCTGATACCGGTAGGGGTGGCTTTAGCCACCCCTTCATAACTCTTTGCCACTCCCCAGACCAGAGGCCGCCCGCTCGATGGTGAGCCGGGCGACAGTGAAAGCCGGGGACTAACCGCCGTGTGTTCGGAGCCAGATCTGGGCCATCCGGCCGCTCGGCGAATCCGGGGCGACTGAATACGCGGCCTGATAGTGCTCCCTGGCTAACTCGATGATGCCCGCCTTTTCGAGCGCGGCCGCCATCGCGACCTCCCAGTCGGCCCTTCGCGGCGCCTCTAGGGCGGCAAACTTGTCGCCGAATAGCCTTCGTGCGATGGCGAGCGTGTTTGCAGCCTCTCGGTAGAGGTTCGCGTCGGCCGGCAGTCCGGCGAGAACGAAGCCGGCATCGAAGCAGAAGTCTCCGTCCCTCGCGCCCATGGGCAGCGATTCGGTCATCGCCCTACGGCCTTCGTCGATCCGACGCTTTCTCGTCACGGGATCTCGGGTGTCGAAAGCCTCCTTGTATCGCAGGAATCCGTAGGCGAACCTGGCCCTCGGGTTCAGTTCGTTGGAGCCTGCGAGGCGCTCGGCCGCAGGCTTGCCGTGCTTGTGGGCCTCGGGATCGCCTTGCACCGACCGCATGACGAGAACCCAAACAAGGCGCACCTGCTGGTCGTAAGTGTCGCCGCCCTGTTGTGCGAGTTGCCGGATCTGCTCGGCGATCTCGGCATTCGTTCTCAGGTCGTCGGTGGCTTGCGGCAGTCCTGCGGCCGCAATCAGCATACAGGCGATGGTGGTGGCAATCCTTTTCATGTTCGCTATGTATTGGGACGGAGATATCGGCCTCATTGCTTCCGCACGCAACTTTACCGGCCCGTCCGGCAGTATTGGACCAGGAGGGACCGGCCCGAGTGTCGAACTTTGCGCAGGGGCTACGGCTCCCTTTCGAACGTTCAGAGGAGGGTTTAGACATGCGTGAGTTCTCGCGCGCCGCACTTGGCGGCATCGTGGCGTCGGTCTTTTTGGCTGCGCCACTCTCGAGTTGGGCCCAGGCCAGCACGAGTGACATCCTGCAGGAGTTGAGATTCCGGAGTGTCGGTCCGGCGGTCATGAGCGGCCGCATCGCCGACCTCGAAGTAGATCCCAAACGTCCTGCGACCATCTACGTCGCCACGGCATCGGGAGGCGTCTGGAAGTCCACATCCGGTGGGGTCAACTGGACCCCCATCTTCGACTCGATGGACTCGGCCTCAATCGGAGATGTCACGGTTTCGTCGGCGGATTCCAACATCATCTGGGTCGGCGCGGGCGAGTCGAACAACCGGAACAGTTCTGCGTGGGGAAGGGGAGTGTACAAGTCCGCCGACGCCGGAGCGACGTGGACGAAGATGGGCCTCGAAAGCACGCAGCAGATCGCGAGGATCGTCACGCATCCGAAGGACCCGAACATCGTCTGGGTAGCCGCTCTCGGCGCGCTCTGGGGGCCGAATGAGGACCGCGGCGTGTACCGAACCGAAGACGGAGGGAAGACCTGGACAAAGGTCCTCTACACAGACGAGAACACCGGAGCGATCGACCTTGTGATCGATCCGAAGAACGCAAACGTGCTTTACGCTGCCATGTACGAGCGCCGTCGCTACCCGTACACGTTCCGCAGCGGCGGTCCGAACGGAGGCATCTTCAAGAGCACCGATGGAGGCAAGAAGTGGGAGAAACTCGGTGGGGGTCTTCCGACCGGACAAACGGGACGAATCGGCCTGACGATCTACCCGCAAAACCCGAAGATCGTGTACGCCATCATGGAGGCGGAGCGGGGCGAGAAGCCGGAAGACAACAAGAACGGCGTGTATCGCTCGGATGATGCAGGGAAGACCTGGAAGAAGGGCGGGACGTTCAACACGCGCCCGTTCTACTACCACGAGATACTCGTGGATCCGAACGACGACAAGCACCTGCTTGGCGTCTCGACGTCGCTGATGGAGTCCAAGGATGCGGGTGCAACCTGGCGCTCAGTTCGAATCAGCGTCCACGTTGACTTCCACGCGCTCTGGATCAATCCGAACAACTCCGAACACTGGATGACCGGTTCGGATGGCGGCGTGGCCGTCACCTATGACGGAGGCGCATCCTGGCGACATATGGCGAACATTTGCGTCGCACAGTTCTACGCTGTGTGCTACGACATGGCATATCCGTACCACGTTTACGGCGGTCTGCAGGACAACGGAAGTTGGGGCGGCCCGTCGAGGTCTCGAAGCAATCGAGGCATCGGCAACTACGAGTGGTACAACGTCGGCGGCGGAGACGGCTTCCACGTCCAGGTCAACTGGGAAGACAACGTAACGGTCTACAGTGAGAGCCAGGGCGGGAACATCCAGCGATACAACAAGAAGACGGGCCAGTCTTCGTTCATCCGCGGAAGTCTCCCGCGGCCGGCGGAAGGGCAGAGGTTCCGATTTAACTGGTCGTCACCGATCGTCATGAGCCCGCATAACCCGAAGGTAGTTTGGTTTGCCGGCAATGTGCTATTCAAGACCGTAGATGGTGGTGACTCCTGGAAGGCTGTCAGCCCGGACCTGACGACAAACGACCCCGAAAAGCAGAAGCCCATGGGCGGTCTCTCGCCGGAGAACACGGGAGCGGAGACTCACTGCACCATCATCACGGTCGCCGAGTCGCCCCTTCGCCCCGACACTGTGTGGGTCGGTACGGATGACGGCATGGTTCAGCTGACCGAGAACGGTGGAGTTGAATGGAAGAACGTGACGGCCAACATCCAGGATCTGCCGAAGGGCACGTGGTGCAGCCGCGTTACGGCGAGCAAATTCAAACTCGAACGCGCGTACGCCACATTTGACGGACACAGGTCGAACGACATGAACGCCTACGTGTACGTCACGGAAGACTTCGGCCAAACATGGAAGAGCCTCCGAGGCAACCTTCCTGCCGAGTCGGTCTACGTGATTAAGGAAGACCTCGCAAACGAGAACGTCCTGTACGTCGGAACCGAGTTCGGCCTTTACGTCTCGCTCGACCGAGGGACCACGTGGACTGCATGGAAGAGCGGTCTGCCTCCCGTCGCGGTCCACGACATCGTTCTGCACCCCCGAGAGCGGGAGATTATTCTCGGCACTCACGGACGAGGCATCTGGATCGCGCCCGCGGACCCGCTTCAGGAATTGACCGGCGAGGTTCAACTCAAGAACGCGCACCTATTCGATCCCGTGACCGCAGTTCAGTGGGTACGTGATCCAACGGGCGGCTATGGGGACGGCGAGGGTTGGTTCTTCGGTCAGAACCCGCCGCCCGGCGCGCGACTCGCGTACTACCTGGGCAAGGCCGCCGAAGAGGTCAAAGTCGAGATCCTCTCGGCTGACGGCGCCGTGATCTACACCTTCGCGACAGCTCCCGGCACGGCAGGCACTCACGTCCTCTATTGGCCGTTCCGAGTTGACGCGCCGGGTGGCGGACAGCCAGGAGGCGCGGGCGGAGGCGGCGGTCGAGGCGGTGGCGGCGGCGGACAGCGTGCCGGGCGCCTTGTCGATCCTGGAACCTACGGAGTCCGACTCACCGTCAAGGGCGAAGAACCGGTCACGAAGAAACTCGTGGTGATCGCAGACCCCATCTCAAAGTAAGAGCACCGTAATGGTGGAGAAGGCGGGCTAAGAGATCTGGCCCGCCTTTCTCTTTGTCCAGTTACTCCCCAGGACTCCAGCTGACTACAGAGTCAACATAATACATATTATCAGACAGTACGCAAAAGAGGGCAAGTTGGCGGCCGGCTGCGTTCCGGGAGTGGGTGCGAAGGCTTCTCCACACCTGCTCCCTCTACGCGAGGCGGCGTGACATCGCTGGGAGGCGAGCGCGGTGGGAGAGCGGGCCGCGACCCGGTCTGGGGGTCGCTGCAGTGGGAGTGTCGGCCGGGATTACGACGCGGAGACTTCGCTGACGATCTTGTCGAGTTCGTCGGCCTTGGTCCTGCAGAAGTTGACGGCGTCGTCAATCAACCGGTCGACGCTCTTGGCCTGGGCCTTCATTCTGCGGACGTAGTAGGCTGCGGCGGCGCTGATGCCGACGACGGCGGCCGTAACCGCGAAGATCTTCGCCCAGTTGGGCCCTGACTGTCGAGCCATACCTTTACTATCGTCGGACGAGCGGGAAAAGTTCAGATTTCGTACCTTTTCGATGGGTCGTCGCCGCCCTGGATGATCCGCTTGATGAACGTGACGAGTTCCATCGGGTTGAAGGGCTTGGTGAGGTACACGTCGGCGCCGTAGTGGTAGCCCTCGAAGACGTCCTTGTCCTGGGCTTTGGCCGTGAGCATGACCACGGGGAGATTCTGCATCTCAGGGTCGCGGCGGAGGGTCTTGAGGACCTCGAAGCCATCCATGTAAGGCATCATCACGTCGAGGACCACGATGTCCGGCTTCTCGGACTTGATCTTCTCCAAGCCCTCCTTGCCGTCATACGCCGTCACGACCTGCCAGCCCTGCCTCTCCAGGTTCACCTGGATCAGCCGGACGATGCTCCTCTCATCGTCGCACACAAGAATCTTTACCGCCATGCTATCAGTACCTCTCCATGCAAGGAATCAGGGCGAATCCTACCTCATGCCGCCCGCCCCTCCCTGGCGGCTGAGACCTCTGCCCTACTCACCCTCATTGTAGGACTCGAGGATCGAGTCTAAGACGAATATCCCGGAGCCGGTTCGCAGGGCGAGGGCGATCGCATCGCTCGGCCGGCAGTCCACTTCAATTTCCTCCGCTCCCTTGCGGATATAGAGCTTAGCGTAGTAAGTCGAGTTCCAGAGGTCGTCGATCACGACCCGATCCAACTCCACGTCCACACGATCCAGCAAAGTCTTCATCAAGTCGTGGGTCAGGGGCCTGGACACAGACGAGTTTTCGAGGGCGATGTGGATCGCCATCGCTTCGTAGGGTCCGATCGAAATTGGAAGCACTCGCCCCGAGTCGTCCTCAAGTTGGACGAAGCGATGGATCGTGCCGGCCTCCTCGGTGCTGTACACCCCTTCGACTCGGACGGCGACTGGCGTTCCCGCAAAGCCCTCCCGCCCTATGTCCGTTGGGAAGAACGGGGGTGGGGTTTCGAGGTCCTCTGGAAGCTGCGACCCCTCCTCTTCCCTCTCGTCGTCCGGTTCGAATTCGTCGCGTTCCCTATCCACGGTGTGAGTCCGTCTCCAGAACCGTAGTTTAGCCTCCGCGCATCCTCTGCACGATGCCCTGCAGGAATTCCGCGTTGGAAGCCGTCCGTTTCAGCAACTTGATGAGGGACTCCGTTGCTTCGACCGTGTCCTGCTGGTTTGCCAACAGGCGGTGAAGTTGGTAGACGCTTTCGAGTTCGTCGGGCGCAAAGAGTTTCTCCTCGGCTCGCGTCGAACTCCGCTTGACTTCGATGGCGGGCCAGATGCGTCGCTCTGCGAGGTCGCGGCTTAGGACGAGTTCCATGTTGCCCGTGCCCTTGAACTCCTCGAAGATCGCGTCGTCCATCTTGGATCCCGTGTCGATGAGCGCCGTCGCGATGATGGTCAGGCTGCCGCCTTCCTCGATGTTGCGGGCAGACCCGAAGAACCGCCTGGGCCTGTACATCGCTGAGGGGTCCAATCCGCCGCTGAGGGTCCGGCCCGATGGGTTGACCGTCAGGTTGCTCGCCCGCGCCATTCGGGTGATGCTGTCGAGGAGGATCACGACGTCATTGCCCACCTCTACCAGCCTGCGGGCCTGCTGAAGGCAGAGTTCGGAGACTCGCATGTGGCTTTCGGGCGGTTCGTCGAACGTGCTGGAAATGACCTGGCCCCGCACCGACCGCCTCATGTCGGTAACTTCTTCCGGCCGCTCGTCCACGAGAAGCACCATCAATTTGATTTCGGGATGGTTTCTCTCGATGCTGTTCGCGATGGTCTTCAGGAGGCTCGTCTTTCCGGCCTTCGGCGGGGAGACGATCAGGCCCCTTTGGCCCTTGCCGATCGGGCAGATCAAGTCGATGATTCTCGCCGCGATGTTCTCGGGAGATGTTTCCATCCGGATTCGTTCGTCCGGGAAGATCGGGGTGAGCTTGTCGAACTCCACCCGATTTCGAATCGTGTCGGATTCCGTCGGGAAGGTGTTGACGGACTCGACCCTAAGCATCCCGTGGTACTTCTCGCCTTCCTTTGGGGACCTGACCTGTCCGAAGACCCAGTCGCCGGTTCGAAGACCGAATTTGCGCACCTGCGACTGGCTTACATAGACGTCCTCGGGCGAAGGGTGATAACTCTTCTGCCGCATGAAGCCCCAGCCTTCCGGCAAGAGTTCCAGAACGCCACTCCTGTATTCGGCGCCATTCTCCTTGTTCGCCTCGACGAGGATCTGCTCAACGATCTGGTGGCGACTGGCGCCGTTCAGGGAGATCGAGAGCTTCTTGGCCTCCTTGACCAACTCGGCATCGGAGAGCGAATCGTAGAAGGCGTAGTCCTTGTCGGGCAGCAAGTCCAGATCTGCCTGAGTGATCTGAGGCTCACGGGGGCGATCCTGACGACCGCCTTTCGATTTGCGCCTCTGACGTGAAGGATTGTTCGAGTCCGAACCACTTGGTTTGCGGAAATGCATGATGGATCACCAACCGATGAAGAGGAAGTCACGAGGGCTGACGGCCGCTCGAACTGGGTGTGGGTTTAGTATATCACGAACCTGGGCGAAGTCCCAAAGTTCGGCGGGAATATCCTACCCGGTTACCCGCCCACGTTACTTGTCGGCTGGACTTCCGCGAGCCTCCACCTCGGAAGCCACGTGGATGTCCGGGAGCCAGCGGTACCGGCCGTCTAGGTCGAGACCGTAACCGACGACGAACTCCGGCCCCACCTCGAAGCCGATGAACTGAGGCTTCACGGCGCCCCGGAAGGCGGACGCTTTGAACAGCAGGGTCGCGACCATGATTCTCTTGGGGCGCTTCGCCTGGAGGAGCCCGACGATGTGGTCGAGGGTAAGTCCCGAGTCCACGATGTCCTCCACTACGAGCACTTCCCTTCCCTCGATGTCAGAACTCACGTCCAACTTGATCTCGACCGCTCCGCTGCTCTTCGCGCCGACGTATGAGCCGACGCTAATGAACTCGAGGCTGCAGTCGAGTCCGAGAGCCCGCAGCAGATCGGCGACGAAGACGAAGGAGCCCTTGAGAACTGCGACGACAACAGGGGGCTCGGCGGCATACACTTGTCGAATCTCAAGCGCGAGAGCCCGCACCCTCTCCTCGATCCTCTCCTTCGAGATCAGCGGCACGGTATTCGCATGCCGCACGTGCTCATTCAATTCTGTCAGTGCTCCCGGAAGAACTTCGCAATTTTCTCTCCCGCGTCACCCGGCAGGCGATGGCCCTGTTCGTGCAGGTAGACGACGACGTCCGCCCCCCCGGCGCCTCCCTTGTAGAGAGTGCACTCCTTAGCCCAGGCTGCGCCCTTCTCCGGTGAGCGGCAGATGTCCTTGACTCGCTTGATCGCTCGCTCTTGCACGTCGTATGAGACGATTCGATCGCTTTCACTCGCCAGAACCATGATCGGCTTCGGGGGCAGTTGGGAAATGAGCGCAGTCGAGGAAGCCGCAGACGGCGCGAGGGCAGCAAACGCTTGGCTCCTCGCTTTCCACAGGAGGTACACGAACGCCCCCCCGTTAGAATGGCCGGCTGCATAAACGCGCTTTGGATTCACTCGATGCTTCTCGATGGCCCATCGCAAGATGGCGTCCACGAACTTGATGTCCCTGTCGCCGTTCCCACCGCTCACCAGTTGCCAGCCCGCCCTTTTGCCCTCTGGGTCACGTCCAGTTGAGGTGGGCAGACCTTGGGGATAGACGGTGACGGCCTCCGGCCAAGAGTCGTGCAGGCGAAACGACCGCGCCGCCTGCTCGCTCGATCCCCCGTGGCCGTGAAAGACGAGCACGAGCGGAGAATCCGTCTTTGAAATCTTCGAGTCGTAGACGAGGAAACTACGCTCAACGCCCTCGACTTGAAGTTGCACCTTCGCGGGAGCGAATCCATGGAAGGCTGTGAGAAGAAGCGAGATAATTGCTACTGCCATTGCCAGGTCATACGTCGGAGCATCACTAAAGTTCGGCTTCGTCGGCCTCCACCTCGCCTCTCGTCAGCAGCCTCACTCAAAGTCCCAGTGAATCTCCGTGTCTCCGTTGAGCGCTTGGAGCTGGTTGAGTTGCCCGTCGTGATACGCCATGTGCGTGATCGCAATGGACATCAACTCCAGTGGCGTCGTCTGCCCTGCGGGCAGGACGATTGTTTCAGCGATCCTGTCATCGGGCACCGCATTCCATGCTGAGAGCATGTCGTCAGTAGATTCTCCGAACTCCTCGATCGCCTTCTCCTTGCTCCGGTACTCATCCGGAGCGACGAGAAAGCCCTGAGGAAATTGGCCGGGGTCCTCACCCCGAAGTCGCTTTGCGAACCGTCGGTGCACATACGAGAGTTCGTAGACATAATCGACTGCGGCCCGAGCCGCGCCCCCGGGCGACGTAAGAAGAAGATCTTCAGGCGTGGCGGCAATGTCCGCGGCTACCATCTTCCTCCCTTGTTCGATCTGTTCACGAATGTAAGACTTAAGGCTCGGCTCGCTCATAACCCATTATGGCCACCGCGAACTCGGCTCGGGTCCTCCACTGGCCGCCCCACCTCAGGCTCAAGTGAATCTCTCGACGTGCCAAACTCACCTACCATGATCTTCATGAGCGCAGCCTCCGTCCTTTTCGCCGCGCTGTCCCCGGCCCTCCCCGCGGAAACCGTGCGCCTCTTCGACGGCAAATCCCTTACCGGATGGACCATGGACATTCCGGACGCCGATAAAGACCCGACGGTGGCAAAGCCCTTTCTAGTGAGAGACGGCGTGCTCGTGAGCCTCGGCAAGCCGATGGGCCACCTGGTCACCGACGGCGCTTACGAGAACTACAAGTTGGTCGTGGAGTACCGCTTCGTGAAGGAGGCAGGGAACTCCGGAGTAATCGTTCACGTTTCGAAGCTGCGAGCGCTTAACAACTTCCTTCCACAGGGGATCGAGTGCCAACTCCGCAGCGGCAACGCCGGCGACTTTCACCTGTTCAATGAAACTCTCAAGCAGCGCGGGACGCAAACCGAGGCCAACGCCAGAAGGCTCGTGAACTTCACCGACAATTCCGAAAAGCCGATCGGCGAGTGGAACCGTATGGAGATTGAGTGCAAGGAGGACACGATCAAGGTGTGGGTGAACGGCGACCTCGTCAACGACGGATATGAGTCCTCCGTTCGGCGTGGACGCATCGCCATCCAGTCTGAGGGCACCGAAATCGAGTTTCGCAAGATCGACTTGACTCCGCTCGCAAAACCGTAAGAGATACCCGTCCTTAACGGATTCCCAATGGCCGAGCGATCGAGGCGCTAATCAATCGTTGCGCTGTATACGGCGCGGATAACTTCGTCCGGCGTGGTCATTCCCTTCAAGATCTTCTCCCGCCCGTCTTCCAACATGGTCTTCATGCCCTGTCGTCTAGCGGCGGCGAGGATTTCGCCGTGGGATGCGCCCTTGGCGATCGCCCCGCGCATGTCGGGTGTTCCGAGGAAGAGTTCAAAAACTCCCGTTCGGCCCTTGTATCCGGACCCTCTACAGTTCGCACAGCCCTTCCCCGCAAACATCGTGCCGTGAACCGTTTGACCTGGCTCGAACCCGAGCGCGATCAGTTCGTCTTCCGTCGGTTGGTAGGGCTGGATGCAGTCTTGACAGTTCGTTCTCACGAGCCTCTGCGCCATCACTGCGACGGTGACGGCCGCACAGAGGTATGGCTCAGCTCCCATGTCGAACATTCGTCCAATCGTCTCGACGGAGTTGTTCGTGTGAATCGTGGTCATCACGAGGTGCCCCGTGAGCGCGGCTTGAATGCCGATGCCGAGCGACTCGCCGTCCCGCATTTCGCCAACCATCATCACGTCCGGGTCCTGCCTTAGGAACGAGCGCATGACGCGCGGAAAGGTCATCTTCTCCGTGACCTGGACCTGCGTCACATTGTCGCTGAACTCGTATTCGATAGGATCCTCGACTGTGACGATGTTTCGCTGTTTGCGATCAAGAAGATGCAGGCTCGCGTACAGGCTCGACGTCTTGCCCGAGCCGGTCGGCCCGGTCACCATGATCATGCCGTAGGGGTTCTGGATCGCCTTCACCCACTTCTCCATTGTCTCGTCGGGCATGCCGAGCTGACGAAGGTCCACGCGCATCGCGGCCGGGTCGAGCAGTCGGAGAACGACCTTTTCGCCGTTCAGCGCCGGAATCACGGAGCAACGCGCGCTGAGTTTGCGGTTCATGTACTCCATGTCGATGCGGCCGTCTTGCGGCTCGCGTCGCTCGTCGATGTGCATGCCTGCCGCCAACTTGATTCGCGCGATGACGTTTGCGGCCGTTTCTGGCGGAAGTTGCCCGTTCTCCGTCAGTTGCCCGTCGACACGGAACCGAATCTTCAATTGATCGCGCTCGGGCTGGAGGTGGATGTCGCTCGCTCCCGCTTCGAGGGCGTTCATGAAGATGTTGTCCACGATCTGAACGGCGATGGACATCTCCTCGCCGCCCATTTCACGCGCTTTCCCCTGTTCTCGCAGGATGAGGCGGAATCTCTTCATCGCGCCGAAGTTGCTTCGGCTCATGTCGGTCATTTCAGGCATGGCTCCTCCGATGTTACCGTTGTGGTCTGCTGTAGGACGCCGAGCGGGCTCCTGCCTGTTCACGTGAACTCGTGCAGAATCCGCTCCCAGGATGGAATTCGTCGCCGATCGGCGCGAGCGGCTGGATCAGCTGCTGGCCCGGCACTTCCCAGAGGCGAGCCGCAGCAGGCTGGCGGCCCACGCCCGGACCGGAGGGGTGCGGGTCGACGGCATCGAACGCAAGCCCAGTTACCGAGTCGAGCCTGGTGAGGTCGTTTCTGTGGCGCCACTTCTGGACTCGCCGCCCCATGACCTCGACCCCGTTCCCCTCCCACTGACCGTCGTCTTCGAGGATGCGCATCTGCTGGTTCTCGACAAGCCCGCGGGCCTCACTGTGCACCCTGCCGCGACTTCCAAGGGACCGACACTCGTCCAGGCGCTGCTCGCCCACGGAGTCTCTCTCAGCGCCGCAGGCGGGGCGTTCCGACCCGGCATCGTCCACCGGCTCGACAAAGACACGAGTGGGTTGCTCCTGGTCGCAAAGTCGGATCGGGTTCACGTCGCCCTTCAGAGGGCGATTCAGGAGCGGCAAGTGGACCGAAGGTACTGGGCTTGGGTGCTCGGCGTCCCGAGGGAGACTGAGTTCAGGGTGGAAAGCCACGTCGGACGCCATCCGCGAGACCGGAAGAAGCAAGCGGTTCTATCGCAATCGGCCCCGGGAGCAAGGCTGGCGATCACGGACTGCCGGCTCGTTTCGAGCGGCGCTGACCCAAGTGGGGTTACCTTGTCGCTCGTCGAATGCAAGCTCTCGACGGGGCGAACCCATCAGATACGCGTCCACCTGGCCTCCGTCGGGCTACCCATCTTGGGGGATCGCGTCTATGGCGCAAGTTCGGAACTTGCGCCGCGCCAGGCGCTCCACGCGTACCTGCTCACCTTCGAACATCCGGTGACGCTCGAGGCCATGAGTTTCGTTTCGCCCGTGCCAAAGGACCTCGAACCCATCGCGTCTATCGCGCCGCCGCCAGGGGCTTCCTGAAGGCAACCCCGGCGGCTCCCTTCCGGTATGGTGACATCGGGAGGCACTGGACGCTTTGCGAAAGTTTTGGCGCGTTTACAAGGTGATGCTCGTTTCGAGCATTCGCCGGGACATGGAGTTCCGGGCAAACTTCTGGGCGCGAGTCGGGCAAAACGTGCTCTGGTGCACTTTCTACATCCTCGTCCTGGTCATCATCTATCGAAACACAGACTCGATTGCGGGATGGGGGGCGGGTGACAGCTACCTCCTGATGGCCACGCTGCTATTCCTGTGGGCCTTCCTCGAGGCCTTCGTGGGCGAAAGCCTGATGGAACTGCCCGAGAAAGTGCGGAAGGGCACACTGGACTACGATGTCCTCAAGCCAATCGACGCGCAATTCCTGATCAGTTTTCGCCGGTTCCGTCTTCAGTCGCTCGGAGTGCTGTTCAGCGGAGTCGCGACGCTTGCCGTAGGGCTTCATCTCGGCGGCTACTCGCCATCGGTTCTGCAGTGGCTCAATTACGGGATACTGACGACCTGCTCGGTGGTGATCTTCTACTCGTTCCAATTCATGATGATGACCTTGTCCATCTGGTTCGTGAGAGTGGATAACTTGTGGGTCCTCGGCGAGTCACTGTTCAATGTGGCGAGGTTTCCGCTCGACGTGTTTGGCAATCCAATCCGGATGTTCCTGACGTTTGTGTTGCCTGCCGCGTTCATCGCGACGATCCCCGCACGAGCCCTCATGGCTCCGCTGCCACTGGGATGGACAGCCGGCGCGATCGCGTGGGCGTGTGGTTTCTTCTTGGCGAGCCGAGCGTTCTTCGCATTCGCCATTCGACAATACTCAAGCGCAAGTTCGTGAGGGGGTTCACAACATGATGGAAAGAGATGCTGAGGCTCGTGCGCGACGCAGACTGCTCACTGTCGGAATCGTCATTGGCGTTCTGCTGCTTCTGCTGACCTTTGGCTCCGCGCTTATTCGGCTCAACGTCGACTACCTTTGGTACACGCTCGACGCGAAGGCCCCGATTGTCTTCTTCACTCAACTGAAGACTCGATTGGTCCTCTTCGCCATTGGCTTCGTCGTTTCAGCACTGCTCATCTGGATCTCGGGGCGAGTCGCCGTCTCCATCGCTGACGAGTTTCCGGTAATTGTGGGGGACTCGCTTGCCGCGATCGCCCAGCGCGCCCTGCCATGGAGCGCGCGCACTGCGCGAAGGATCGTCGCCGCTGGAGCCGTGGTCGTCGGGCTTGGGCACGCCAATGCCTTCGCTCAGAAGTGGGATCAGTATCTCATGTACTCCCGTGGCGGTGACTTCGGGACCCGCGACGCTGTCTTCAACACTGACTTGGGGTTCTACGTTTTCCGACTTCCCTTCCTGTCCGGCATCGTCGGTTGGATGGCGAGCGTTTGGTTCTTCTGCGCAGTTGCCGCTTTTGGGATTTACCTCTATGCTGCAGGGCGCTCGATCGGGCCGGTCATCGCTCAGCATCTTCAGACAAGGGCTGTAGTGCGACATGGGTTGGTGCTCTTCGCGACTCTGTGTCTGCTCATTGCCTGGGGAGCCTGGCTGTCGCGCTATGCAGACCTCACCTTGCAGGGCGATCGCTTCACCGGGCCTGGGTACGCGCAACTTCAGGCCATGGGCGCGGAGGCGTTGGTTGCCTACGCGTGGTTGTTCACGGCGATCGTCTCGCTCCTCGCGCTACGCGGTCGCGGGTCCTTCCGACTTCCCATCGGAGGCTCCGTTGTTGCAGTGCTGATTTACGTCGGCGGAGTCGTGATCTACCCGGCGGCAGTAGAGTCCTATCACGTCAAACCGAACGAGATTAGGGTGCAGACCCCGTACGTGGAGCGGGCCATCACAGCGTCTCGCTGGGCTTACGGTTTGGACAAGATCGCAGTTCGGCCGTTCGACGTGAAAGTACGACCAACGAAGGAGGAGATCGAGAAGTCAGCCTCCACGCTCGAGAACATGCGCCTGTGGGATCCAGAGATCCTAAAGCGAAACGTAGACGGACTCCAAAGCCTTCGGGCTTACTACACCTTCCAGGACATCGACGTCGATCGCTACGTCATCAACGGCCGCCAGCGGCTCGTGATGGTTGGAGCGCGAGATCTTTCCGTCGAGAAGTTAGACGAGTCGCGCCGTTCGTGGCAGAACGTGCACCTACAATACACTCATGGAATTGGTCTGGTCGCCGTGCCCGTGAGCGCGGTGTCCGGATCTGGAAACCCTTCTTACCTGCTCAAAGACGTTCCGCCGATCGGCGCCGCTGAATTGTCGGTCGAGGAGCCGCGAATCTACTACTCCGATCTGCGCGTCGAAGACCACTCCCGGCTTCCCGTTGCGGACCGCGCGGCCGATGACCGCTACGTAATCGTCCGCACGAAGCAGCCAGAGTTCGATTACAGCGTGTCCGGTGAAGTCGAACACACATGGAAGCACGATGGCGGAGTGCCCGTGGACAGTTGGTGGAAGGAGGTCGTGTTCAGCTACTTCTTCTCAGACTTCGACATACTTCTCAGCAATGACATCACGGCGGAGTCGCGCCTCTTGTGGAGACGAAACGTCCGAGTGCGCGCTCAGCACGTTCTTCCCTTCCTGACTTGGGACCGAGACCCGTACGTTGCGGTCGTGAATCGAAGACTCGTTTGGATACTGGACGGATACTCGACCACGGACGCTATTCCTTACAGCGAAATGTCGCTCGCGGGCTCCGTCCAACTCAATTACATCCGCAACACTGTCAAGTTCACGGTCGACGCGTACACGGGCGAGTGGGCCGCATACGCGATGGACGAGAATGAGCCGATCCTCGCCGCTTGGATGCGCGTGTACCCTGGTCTCGTCAAGAAGGCGAGCGAGGCACCCAAGGACCTCGTGAGGCACTTCCGCTATCCAGAGGACATGTTCACGCTTCAGGCGCTTCAGTTGGCGCGCTACCACGTCACGAAGCCGCTCACTTTCCTTCGAGAGGAGGACGCTTGGGAAGTCCCGCGCCACACGAGCGAGGCCGGCATTGCGGAACTGTTGAAGCCTTACTATGTGCAGATGCGCTTGCCCGATGAGCCACAGGACGGCTTCCTCCTGATCCTTCCGTTCACCCCGGCGCGGCGCGCAAACATGATCGGATGGTTGGCGGCGCACTGCGACCCGGGAGACTACGGAAACCTGGTGCTGTATCAGTTTCCGAGGGATCGAAACATCAACGGCCCTGAGCAGCAAGAGGCGAAGTTCGAGCAGCATGCGCCCCTTTCTGAACGGATCACACTGCTCAGCCAGACCGGCAGCCGCGTCGTACCAGGAAACCTACTTGTGGTCCCTATCGGGTCGAGCGTGATGTACTTGAAGACTCTCTTCTTGGAGTCGGATCGTCAGGGCATCGGAGCGCTGCCGGAATTGAAATTCGTCGTCTTGGCCTTCAGCGACAAGATTGTGTTTGCTGAAACCTACGAGCGGGCGCTGCAACTCCTCTTCGAGGATGCCGCGCCTTCACAGCCTGCTCCGGACACACCGAAGCCCCCCCCGTCGCAAGGGGTGGTCGTGGAAGGCAACGCGGCTCGACAGGCTCTGGAGATATTCAATCAAGCCGAGGCAGCGCAGAGGGCTGGAGACTGGGCGAAGTACGGCGAACTCATGAAGCGCTTGAGGGACCTGCTCGAAAAGGCCGCCCAAGGTGGCAATTAGATGGCCGAAAGCATCCGGGCGACACAGATCGACATGACCGTCTCGGGTCTTGTTCTTCCGAACGGGCTCCGTATTCACAGCGTCACGCTGCTGCTTCCGTCTCCCATCGTGCACACAAGCCCATGGACGATTCCAGAAGGAACGCAAGTTGACGCAAACGTCGTCGTGAAGTGCTCCGATCTGGAAGACCACCTCAGCGAGCGCCGGCCAGCGGGACTCAGCGACTTCCGTATCTCCGCCGAGGCCGGGCGACTGCAGGTTGTGGCGAGGATGAGAACGATCGTGGCTGTGGAAGTGGGGGCCGTCGGCACCCTCGAGTTCCGGCAGGGCCATGTGGACTTCGTCGTCGAGCGCGCGGAAGTTGCGGGCCTGGAGGCCCCTCGGAAGGTGATCGACGAGATCATGCTCAAGGTCAACCCTCTCATCGACCTAACAGGTTGGCCGGTGGACATTCATGTACGAGAGTTGACGTCCGGCGACGGTGAATTGCGATGGGACGTGAGGCTGCGGTCTACCGCCCCAGTGCCGCGTCGAGAGCCCTGATATCCGGTAGAGTAGCCGACCACATGTCTAAGCCCCTAATCCGTGTCGGGCATAGCCCGGACAGTGATGACGCGTTCATGTTTTGGGCGCTCGCAACCGGCAAGGTGGAGTCTTCTTTCGAATTCGAACACATCCTGCGCGACATTCAAACCCTCAACGATTGGGCACTGGAGGGCAGACTTGAGACGACGGCGGTCTCAGTGCATGCGTTTGCGCACGTCGCAGACAAGTACGCGCTCTTGCGGCACGGTGGGAGTTTCGGCGAGGGTTACGGACCGATGCTCGTCTCGAATCGCCCGATGCACAAGTCCGATCTTCGCGACGTGACGATCGCCGTGCCGGGCACTCTGACCAGCGCGTACCTTCAGTTGCGGCTTTACTATCCCGACGCAAAGTCGGAAGTGATGCCCTTCGACGAGATCATGCCTGCGGTGAAATGCGGACGCTTCGACGTGGGTCTCATCATTCACGAAGGACAACTCACTTGGGAGCAAGAGGGCTTGCACCTGGTCGAGGACTTCGGCCTGTGGTGGCGGGAGTTAACCGGTCTTCCCCTTCCCCTCGGCGTGAATGTGGTCCGCAAGGACCTGGGCAATGAGGCGATCGGGGAGTTGAATCGAGTGATGAAGGAGAGCATCCGCCTGGGACTTGAGAATCGACAGGAAGCGTTGCAGTACGCGTTACAGTTTGCACGCGGACTCGATTTGGCAACGAGCGATCAGTTCGTTGGGATGTACGTGAACGAGCGAACCTTGGATATGGGGGAGGAAGGACAGATGGCGATCAAAAGACTTTTGGAGATGGGAGCGCAGGCAGGCATCGTGCCCGCCGTGGAGGTCGAAGTTGTTTAGAGGACGTCGCACTGTAGGAGTCGTCGCACTTGGAGTCGTTGGCTCTGCTTCGATCGCTCAGCTACCTGCCGCGGACAAAGTCGGCGATGTCTTCCGCCTCGTTTACGATGCGAGGAGCATGGGCATGGGGGGGGCTGGCCTGGCCCTGAGGGGCATCAACAGCGCAGGCGTTGAGAACCCAGCGCTTCTCGCCTACCGTGTACGGAGGTTCTCGCACACGGCGAACTACTTCGCCGATGGCGATCCTGCGGGGCCGTTCGACGTTCCGGAGTACCTCCTGGCGGGCGTGCCGAAGAAGGTGAAGAATCCTCGCCATTTCGACACGGTTTTCGGTTACGGGTCAGTCTCCGGCGAGGACACGGGCGCCGATCTCACGGTATTGGTCACGTTCGACTACGGCCCTTTCGAACTCTACGGAACGAAGGGCGCGATCGCAGATGCGAACATCCGCTCCGAGGTCGTCAACGGGCTGCGAAGAGTCACGGTTCTCGGCGAAGCCTTCGAATACGAGACCCTCGGGGGGGCGTATGGGACGCGCCTGTGCGAAAACACGGCCATCGGCTTCACCGCCCGGGAGATTCGCTTCTATCGCGGACTAATCGACTACGAAGCCGAAGAGGGACCGACGGGCGAGATCACGATGATTCGCGACGACTCGGACATTCCGCGTGGCCTGGAGTGGGGACTCGATGTGGGCATCTACCATGAGCCGGCGGAGGGCGTCGGACTCGCGTTCGTCGCTCGTCACGTTAACGCGCCCCTCTTTCACACGGTCTCAGGCGACGCCGAATGGAGGTTTTGGCCCTCTTTCGACGTTGGCGTGAGCGTCACGAACGACCGAGACATCTGGGCATTGGATTTGCGAAACGTAAGTCTCGAAAACGGCGGACGCGCAATCGTTCGCATGGGGTGGGAGCACCAGTTGAATTCGCGGTTCGCCATCCGAATGGGGCTTCTCGATGGCAAGGGGAAGATCGGCTTCGGTTACCGAAGCGGGTCTGTAGATTTCTCCCTTGCAACCGGAATCGAGCCGAGCAAACAGTTGATGCTCAGCCTCGGAGTTCGTTATTGACGCTGGTTCTTGTTATTCCTCGTCCTCTTCGCTTCTGCCATCAGAATGTAGAGGAACAGGGCGCAGAACACGAGTATCGGTGGCGTCCATAGAAGCCAGTCCATTCGTTACCTCCCTTGTCTTTTCAATTTGAAGCGCAGCGATCCGCCATTTGTAGGCTGTGACCGCAAGCGCAAAAACATAAACCGTCGCAATCCAGAAAATGGTTCGATAGGTTGAGTCGAGTTGTCCGCCGACAACGGCCTGGTTCGCTCCTTCGTGCTTTGTGAAGGCGACGACGCGCGGCAAGACCCAAACCAGGAACGGCACGGTGATGAACGCGAACGCCGCATACGTCGCCGTTACCTTCGCAGCCCGGTCTCGATCCGTGAATGCCGAACGCAAAGCGAAGTATGCGAGGTAGATCAGAAGTTGAATGAGGATGCTCGTCTGGCGCGGGTCCCACTCCCAGTACTTCCCCCACTGTGCCTTCGCGAACATCATCCCTGTCACGGTGGCGAGAGCACAGAGCAGCGTGCCGATCTCGACGGACGCTTGCGTGGCCATGTCGAAGTAGGGTTTGCGGCTGGACACGTATCGGATGCCCATGATTGCGGCCCAGAGGAAGAACACCGTGCAGAGCATCGCGGGCGGCACGTGGAAAAAGATGATCTTCGCAAGATCTGGAACGGGAAAGCCGAGCGCACCCGGCGCATTCGAGTAGGTGACGAGAAGCGCGGCGTAGCCGACGATCAACAGAACCAGCCAGACGTATCTTCCGCTCATGACTTCCAGGCGGCCGCAAATGCGTACGGGCCGGCCGCGCAGAGCGCGCTGCCGAATCCCACGAGGGCCACGACGGATGCCCACGCGTTCGGCAACGGGTCACCCAAAGAGGCGCGCAGCGCCGCGATACCGGGGGCAAGGACGAAAAGAAGCAATGGAATCGCCATTACACCTGCTAAGCCCGCTCCGCCGCCGGCACGGGCCGCCATGGAACTACAGACGGTGAGGCCGACGGCCAGGGTGCAGCAGCCTGATGCGAGGCTGGCGATGAACATCAGTGGATCGGCCACGGATCCGCTGAGCAGCACGAGAACTAGACCCGCCTGCAGAAACCCGAGGCAGATCATCACGGCGGACGCGTACACGACCTTTCCCCAGAACACGGCCGACATGCGGCCGAAGACGCGAAGCAGGTCTGCGGTTTTGGCCTCCTCCTCGGCGATGAACGTTCTCGAGACTGCTACCACGCTGGTGAAGAGCACGGCCGCCCAGGTCAAACCCGCGATCACGGAAGCGGAAGCCTCAAACTTCGACCCCGCCAACCCGAGGGAGACGGCCGAAGAGACAGCAAACAGCACTCCGGTGCCAAGTCCGGTTCGGCTCCGCATGTCGCAGACAAACTCCTTCTTGACGATCTCCCAGGCGTCACGCATCCAGCCGAAGCTCCATGTCCGCGAGGAGTCGCTCCTCCGGGTCGTTCGTTGCGAGCAAAACGGCGCCCTGCTTCGCTTGCTCGCGCACGATGTCGGCGACGAGCCGACGGCCCTGAGCGTCGAGAGACGCGCCCGGCTCGTCGAGCAAGAGGAGCACGGGCCGTCCGATAAGCGCAAGCGCAAGGCGCAGGCGCGACTTCATGCCCGTGCTGTACGCGCCGATCCGCTTGTGCTCGGCCCCGCTGAGACCCACATACGCCAGGACGCCGAAGTCAGGGGCTACCGAGCGGAGCGCGGAAACGAATGAGACGTGCTCCGCGCCGGTGAGATGCGCGTACAGGCCGAGTTCAGGGCCCGCATATCCCAAGGCGTCGGAAGCGCTCCGTTCGACGTCGCCGTTGGTCTGAGTTTCCAATCCGGCGATGATCCTGAGAAGCGTGGACTTCCCTGAGCCGTTGGGGCCGGTGATGGCGAGGATGTCTCCACGCACCAAATCGAAGTGAACCCCTTCGAACACCCGGGCCCCCCCGTACCATTTGGCGAGACCTCGGGCGGAGAGCACGGCTACAGGATATCCACTTGTCGGCCCGCGATGACGGGGCGGTGCCAGAATCGGGTCATGGGCATCGGTTGGCGGGGCCAGCGCGTGGCGCTCGTGCCACTCGACAAATCAAAGCACATGGACAACGCGTGGCGGTGGGTCAACGACCCAGAAGTGACCCAATGGCTGCTCATCGGCGATTACCCAACCACTCGCGCGATGGAGGAGGCTTGGTTCGACGCTCATGACGCGGTGAATCCGAAGGAGATCCACTTCGCGATCGAGACGCTCGTGGGTCTGCACATCGGGCAGTGCGGAATTCACTCGATCGACTACGTCAGCGGCGCAGCGACGACGGGTCTCTTCATCGGGCCCCCGGAATATCGGGGAAAAGGGTTCGGGCGGGACGCGGCAACAGTCAGGACGCACTATGCGTTCGAAGTGCTCGGATTGCGAATGCTCTATGTCGAAGTGTTTGCAGAAAACGAAGCGTCAATTCGCAACCTGAAGCAACTCGGCTACGAAGAGTACGGCCGCTGCCCGGCGCGATACTGGCGCCGCGGCGCGTATCGCGACACGGTCGAACTCGTGCTGACCCGGGAGAAGTTCAGCCCCCAGGTGCAGTAACGCCGCCATCCCGACAATCGCCCGGTCACCCGGCCTTCGTCTGCGCCGACGCGCCCCAGATGCGGCCACAATCGCCCGAAACTCGCGGTGATCTGCCGGAGATGAGGCCCGATGTGCCTCAGATGGGGAGCGACTTGGGACGGATTGGGCCCGATCTGCCGCACATACGCGTTTACGAGGCCCAAATCGGCCCCGATCTGTCCCAGATGAGGCGCGATTTGTCGCGGATACGCGGTGATTTGGGCTTCCGCCAATTGGCGGAGCGTCACCGCCAGTCGGCGGAGCGGCTCCGTCTAGGCTTGGCCCCGGGCTGACGGGCGTGGAACCGGACTACTCCCCTGGCTTCGGATCGAAGTTCGTCAGCCAGTGCCAGTAGTACTCGAGGACTGCGACGCACTCCGCTTGGCGTTCGCGCGGCAAGAGAGGCAGGATCTTGTCGAAGTTCGTCATCGCGCGGCGGTTCACAGTGAGGATGTCCTTCCAAGCGACTCCCCGCGCTGCCAGGTCCTTCCGCTCCGCTTCGGTGATCGTCCCGTTTTCGCCGAGGCGCTTTCTGATCCAGCCGATCAGGTCGAACATGCGCATCCGTCTCTCGAGATTCGGAATGTCGACCGGCCGGGTGTTGATGAGGATCAGCGTATAGAACAGGCTTTCATCGGCGACGACCGCTCGCGCGCTCGCATGCGTGTACATCGTTCCGCCACCCGCATACAGGGACTGCACTTGGATGGCGTCCTGCCGGAACTGCACGTAGAGTTCCTTGTACTTGAGGATTCGATCTCGGTCCGGCGCCTGCAGATCCTTCACCGCAGCGTCATTTCGCTCTTTAAGGCACGAGCCGTAGACCCTGGCCGCAGCATCCTGGCTCGCCTCGCTCGAGTCGGCCTTTTGCTGCGTGTAGTAAGTCGTCCACTGCTCGGGGGACATGGCGAGAATCTCCTCGCACGACTTTCCAAGCCGTCCCTCGGCGCCCTGCGCCAGGGCACTGCCGGCGATCGCTGCGACGGCAAGCGCCGTACAAAACCTGTTCATAAGATTCGTCTCCTTTAGGGATTCCCCCACAAGTTCGGGACGTGTGGGACTCCCTTATGTTTCCTCTTTGCTACAATCGCGGCCCGTGCAAAGATTTACAGGTCAGCACCTTGGCCAGCGGCCGCGAGTCGCGCTGATGGCCAACGACGCTCTCGGCAATTTTGCCATCTGCACGCCGATCGCCCGCGCGTTTCACTCGCTGTATCCCGGACTCACGCTCGACTTTTACGGCGGGACGAGGACGGAGGAGCTGGAAGTCCCGCTTGTCGGCCCCGATGGGCTGTTCTGCTGGCGTTGCTCGGCTCACGGCGCGGAGCCTTCCGAGGTCTTCGCGAAGGGTCTTGCCCGGGCGCACGAGTTGGGCGGCTACGACCTGGTCCTTAACATCGAGGCTGGAGGGCTGAATCGGGCGCTCGCCGCGGCTATCGGAAGTGGGGCCCATGTGTGCGGCCCCTGCCTCTCTCCGGACGGGAGGAAGGAATGGGACTACCCGGACGACTCTCGCGGAGACCTGTGGCGGGACAAGGAGTGGGTCTCCGCTGAACTCGTGGCGCGCTACCCCTTCCTGCAGACGGGATTCATCGCCGAAGTCTTCCTGAGGCTGGCCTACGTCGAACCATTGCCCGACGCGGAGTGGCCGGGGGGCGTCCCGAAGTACCTGTTTCCGCGCGACGCGCCTGCGATCCCCGTCCCTGACGTCTTGATCGCGACGGGCGGCACGCTGCCGTCGAAACTCTGGCCGAAGGAGAATTGGATCGAACTGGCGACTCGGCTCCGCGCTGCCGGCCTCTCGGTCGGGCTGTTGGGGGCGCCTCCCAAGAGGCAGGCAGCCTTCTACCACTCAGCGAGCGACGAGGACGCCCTCGTCGAGGCTGCGCTCGTGGCTGACCTACGAGGCAAACTGACTCTTCCCCAAGTCGTGGGAGCCGTTGCCGCTTGCCGCCTGCTGGTGACTATTGACAACGGAATCCTCCACTTCGGCGCTGCGTTCGACGTGCCTACGGTCGGCCTCTACAGGCCAGAGGTGCAGAGGCTGTGGGCGCCGCCCAATCCGAACTTGACGAAGGTTTGCCCGGAGGGGGGAACCGTCGCGGACCTTCCGTTCGATGCTGTTTGGCGGGCGGTCGAAGGTCGGCTGACCTCCGTCGCTTAGTCGATTTTTACAACCAGGCCAACTTCGGCCCACTCAAAGAGTTTCGGCGCGTCCGAGTACTTCAGGCGGATGCACCCGTGTGAGGCCGGATAACGAGGGACGCTCTTGTGCGCGTGGATCGCAATCCTCTTTCGTCTGCCGTTTACGACGATGTCGAGACAGAGAGACCATGGGATGGGCACGCTTCCGTACTCCGGCAGCGCGCGGTTGTATCGCCGCTTCTGGCGGATCGGCCACTCGCCTTCTGGAGTCGCGTTGTTCCGGCCCGTGGAGCACTGGAATTCGAACTTGAGGGTATCGCCCTCAAATGCCCGGAGCATCTGGGCCTCAAGGTCCACCTCGATCCGCTTCTCGACTTTCGGCTCAAGACCCGGATCCGGCTTGGGCTTCGGGAGGGGGACCTCCTGCGCGGAAAACAACAGAACGACCGCTGCAAGAATCATCGTTTGCGAACCAACTCCTCTCTCTCCGGCGGCGGTTGACCCCTCGGATCGCGTCCCCTCGCCTGCCTCGATTATGTGCTGATTCGCGCCCCTTCCTTACGGAAAAGCGTGCGCTCGGCCTGCGAACCGCAAGCGACTTGACGTGCGCTTCCACCCGGTAGACTCTATCAGGTCGCGATGGAACTTCGGCAAAAGGCATGGGACCTGTTGTGCGCCCACACGAAGTCGGAGTCGCTCCGCAGGCACTGCCTCGGGGTTGAGTGCGCCATGAGGTGGTACGCCCGAAGGCATGCCCAAGATGAAGAGCTATGGGGCGTTGTCGGCCTGCTCCACGACTTCGATTACGAAGGACATCCTGACGAACACCCCGAATGGGGCATGCGTCTCTTAGGGCAGGAAGGTTGGGATCCGGTGATCATACGCGCCGTCGGTTCGCATAACAGCAGGCTCGGCATTTCGCGCGAGTCGAGCCTGGAGAAGCATCTCTTCGCCTGTGATGAGTTGAGCGGCTTCATCATGGCCGTCACGTACGTGCGACCGTCGAAGAGCATTTACGAAGTCGAGGTGGGAAGCGTCCTCAAGAAACTCAAACAGCCGGCCTTTGCAGCCGGGGTAAGTCGCGACGAAGTCTACGAGGGCGCAGAGGGCATCAGCCTTCCGCTTGAACAACACATTTCCAACGTCATCGAGGCGTTTCGCGAGAACGCTGAAAATCTTGGGATCGCGGGCGTTCCGGCGACTCATGCAAACGGAGTGGATCAAAGGTGAAGATCGTTTTCATTTGTCGCGAAGAGGATTTGATCTCCGAAGCCAAGACGGCCTTTGAGAAAACGGACAACCTGGTGGTTTGCGAGCAGTGGTCCGACGGACTCAACGCATGCGAGGGGGCGGAACTCCTCATCGTGGACCTGCTTGCGACATTGGAACAGCCACACAAGATTGCAGGCTATGAAAACTTCGCGCTGGCCAAGATGGCTCATCCGATCGCGAAAGACGTTCCCCTCGTGCTCATCTCCCCCCCGGAAGACTACGACCTGGACAGCATGGTGGGCTGGCCTGGATTCGTGTTCGGCCACGTCCGAAGGCCGGTGACTTGGAAGATCTTCCGTCGGATCTCGACTTGGGTTTAGACGGCTGCTGTTTCCAGACGCCGGAGTCCAAACGCGTCGAGCGCTCGGCCTATCCACTCGATACGCTCCGCAGAATTCGAAGGAAGCGCGAGGGGCCGGCCCCTGCAGTCGATCACGAGGCCGATCAATCCCGATTCGAAGCGCTCCCCACCGACGTGCGCGCTCGATGAAGAGTGGGCCGTCACCTTTCTTCCTTTGCCCGCTCCCACGTCGAAGCCCCTTGCGGGTTCGATCTCGATCTTATCGAGGCCGGGATCGACTGGAACGACCTTGATCTCGCCATAGGCCACCGAAACGTTGAGGCCGGAACCCGTGACGGTTACGCAAGGCTCGCCCGGCTTTCCGGTTCCAACGGGAGCGATGCAGGTTCCGATCTTGACGAGGCAGTCCCGTTCGAAAACCTGCTCCGCTGCCTTCGGATGATGCTCGCTCAAGACGCCGAGGTGAGGCATCATGAAGATCGAGTCCACTGTGAGTATCGTGACGCCCTCGGGCTGGTAGGCGTCCACCATCATGAGCGCGGATTGCCTACGGTCCGGAGCGTGGCTGAGTACGCCACCCGATCCGATGATCATGTCAAGTTCCATCATGCGGACGAGCGTCTGTCCCGATGCTTCCTGACTTAGAGCCTGCCCGATGTCCCGCTGCTGTTGAATTCCTACCAGCCCTCTTGCCAGGCTCTTGTGGTGTTCGAACGCCAGCCTCATCGCTTCCCTTGCAACCGCATGCTCGATGAGCAGGTCGGCGTACGTTTGTGGGATGGTCACGGGCCGAATCATCTTGTTGCGCAAACGATTTCGGAGGTCGAACGGGTCCATCTCAAACGGAAGCCAACGCGCGATGTTCTCGGTTCCCGCTTCCTTGAGGACGTTACAAATGCTGTAACTCATGCCGAGGTTCGCCGACACGGTTCGATTGTAAATCCCGCTGAAGACGGAGAAGATGTCCGTGGTGGCGCCGCCGATGTCCACTCCCAGCAGGTTGATGCCACGCGAGCGCGCATAGCTTTCCATCAGTTTGCCGACAGCATTCGGCGTCGCCATGATCTCTTCGCTGGTCCAGTCAATCAGTTTGCTGTAGCCTGGCGCTTGCTGCATGACGTGCTCGAGGAACAGCTCATGGATCGCTTCCCTCGCGGGTCCGAGGTTTTCGCGATCGAGTGTCGGACGAATGTTGTCGACCACCTTTACTTCGATGGACTCGCCGATTTCATGGGCTACATGCTCTCTCGCTTCCTTGTTGCCAGCGAAGATCACGGGAAGTCTCATATCACCGAAGCGCGGCTTGGGATCGGCGCGCTTGATGACTTCCGCCATCGCGATGAGGTGATCCTTCGTACCCCCGTCGGTTCCGCCGGACATGAGAATGATGTCGGGTCGCAGCTGCCTCAACCGCTCGACGCGCTGAAACTCCTTTCTCCCATCGTCCACCGCGAGCGTGTCCATGAGAATCGCGCCTGCGCCGAGCGCGGCGCGCTCTGCGCTCTCAGCGCTCATGGCGCGCACGACGCCGGCAACCATCATTTGAAGGCCCCCACCCGCCGACGAAGTGCTGAGATAGATGTCAGCCGCCTCGTCAGGATCGTGCCGCGCATCCAGGATGTGCCCGCCCTTCATGAGCCGCCACACCCGGTTGTCCTTGAGGAGAACTCGCTTCGTTCCGAGTTTCGCTTCGGCGACTTCTTCCAATTCTCGAACCGCGTTCAACACGCCAGCGGTTACATCTTCGAACGGCTTCTCGACGGTAGTCGGCGCTTCGCCTCGCGCTACGAGGCGGTATTCACCCTCAGGGGTGCACTCGATGAGAATGGCCTTCGTGGTCGTAGACCCGCAGTCAGTTGCGACGATTCGTTTGATGTCTTCGTACATGATTTCCCGTGGACGCGCCACGCGCGGCGCAGTTGGTGAGTGGAGTGCGGATTCTATCCCAAACTACAGTCCGCCGAAGAGCTTCTCGAATCGCTCTGCTGCCGCAACGTCCTTGTCTGTGACGCCTCCCTCGGAATGGGTCCAGAGCACGATGACGACCGTACGCCAGCGGAGGTCCAGGTCCGGGTGGTGGTCGTGGACTTCAGCGAGGTAACTGCACGCGGCGGCAAAAAGCGAGGCAAGAGAGTGGCTGTCGAAGCGATATTCCCGCCACAGGCGGCCGTCTCGAACTTCCCAGTTCGGGAGGTCCCCCAGCAGCCGGCCGATCTCGTCAGAGGTGAACTTCCCCATTAGGGGTTGGGTTTACCTTTGAGGGAGGCCTCTGCGCAAAGGTGCCGCGGGATATGCGGCAGAATCAGCGCCGGGCTGATGGAATCTTTCGACGGACTGTTCGAATCGGCGACGCTCGTTGCTGCGGCCGAGCTTCTGATGAAACTGGGACTCGGGGTTCTCGTCGGCGGAGCCATCGGCTGGGAGCGAGAGACCCACGGCCATCCGGCAGGAGTGCGCACCCACATGCTCCTTTGCCTCGGCGTCGTGCTGTTCTCTGAGGTGAGCAAGTCTTTCGGCGGAGATCCCGGCCGGATTGCCGCGCAGATTGTCACGGGAGTCGGCTTCCTCGGCGCGGGAGCGATTCTGAGGACCGGTCTGGAAATCCGAGGTCTGACCACGGCGGCATCCCTATGGGCGGTCGCTGGGATCAGCATGGCCGTCTCTGCTGGGCACCAGTTCTATTGGGTGGCGATCGCCTCGACCTTCCTCGCCCTCTTCACCCTCTCCGTGGTTGACAATTTCGAGCGAAGGTTCGCCCCCCAGGCCCAAGGGTTCGAGTGCAGGGTCGTGCTGCCCGACGCGGCCTCATTAGCCCGATGCCTCGAGGAGATCGAGCGAACTGGCTCCGGAATCCGCGAAATGAGGCTCACGCGGCTCGGAGAGAGCCGACTCGAGGTCACGTTCCGGGTCACGGGTGGACGCCGGCCACAGGTGCTTCAGGCGATCGAGTCCTGTCAGGCGGAGTCGGTCGAAATCGTGTGACGAAAAGGTAGAATCTCGAAGCCTCAAAGCGCAATCTTGCGCAGCGGAATCAAAGGAGATCCCGAATTGGCAAGTACTGCTTTACCGTCAACTCATTTCGACCTTACGACCGCGAAAGAGCTTCACGTTAACCTTCCGATCGCAGAACTCATCGAATGCGCAGTGCGTGGCGGCGAGGGAGTTCTCGCCTCAAATGGAGCCCTCGTTACGCGCACCGGCAAGTACACCGGCCGAACGCCAAAAGACAAGGCCGTCGTTCGCGAGCCGAACTCCGAAAACCACATCTGGTGGGAGAACAACCGCGAGTTCGATCCAATTCATTTCGCCTCGCTAAAGAGAAAAGTCGCAGAGTTTCTGCACGATAAGCGCCTTTACGTCGTTGACACTTTCGGCGGCGCCGATCCCCGCTACCGCATTCGTGCACGCTTTATCGTTCAGAGGGCCTGGCACGCAGCGTTCATCAAGACCCTGTTGATTCGGCCCACAAGAGACGAACTCGAAGATTTCGAACCGGACTGGACGATCGTGGATGTTTGCGATCTCAAGGCCGACCCTGCGCAAGATGGAACGGTCGGCGAAGCGTTCATCGTGTTGAATTTCGCAGAGAAGTTAGTGCTCATCGGCGGCACGGAGTACGCAGGGGAGATGAAGAAGTCCGTCTTCACGATCCTGAACTACTTGTTACCGATGGAAGGCGTGCTCAGCATGCACTGCTCGGCAAACATTGGGAGTCGTGGAGACACGGCTCTCTTTTTTGGATTGAGCGGCACCGGCAAAACGACGCTGAGCGCTGACCCTGAGCGAAGGCTAATCGGTGATGACGAGCACGGGTGGTCCGAGGAAGGCATTTTCAATTTCGAAGGCGGCTGCTACGCAAAGTGCATCCGGCTCTCAAAGGAGTACGAGCCGCAGATCTGGAATGCGATCCGATTTGGAAGCGTTCTCGAGAACGTCATCTTGGACAATGACCGACATCCCGATTACGACGACGGCACGATCACTGAGAACACTCGGTGCTCTTATCCGGTCGAGTTCATCGACGGCGCCGTGATTCCGAGCGTGGGCGGGCATCCGAGGAACATCTGCTTTTTGACCGCCGACGCGTTCGGCGTCCTGCCTCCGATCAGCCGATTGACCCCGCACCAGGCGATGGAGCAGTTCCTTCTCGGATACACGGCGAAGGTCGCCGGTACCGAGGCGGGAGTGAAGGAACCAAGCGCGACATTCAGTACCTGTTTCGGCGCCCCCTTCTTGCCGCTTCGCCCGAAGGTCTACGCGGACATGCTCGGGAAGAAGATCGCCCAGCACGGCGCAACGGTCTGGCTGGTCAACACAGGTTGGACCGGCGGGCCCTACGGTGTGGGACAGCGCATGAACATCCATCACACGCGATCGATGGTGAAGGCTGCTCTAAACGGCGAGTTGGAGCAGGTGCCGTACGTTTCCGATCCCGTGTTCGGGTTGAGCATCCCGCAGGAGTGCCCGAACGTCCCTGTGGAAGTCCTGAATCCTCGAGACACCTGGGCCGACAAGGCCGCCTACGACGCGAAAGCGAGGGAATTGAAGGCCATGTTCGACGCCCAGTTGGAAAAGATCAGCCGCTGACGGCCTCTGTTCCCGCCCCGAGGAACCGGGCAAAATCGTAACTGACACATGGATGCAGGATTGTCCGGGACGGATTGGGTGCTTCTGTCCCTTGTCGCCGCGCTCGCCGGCGCCTTTGGATCCCTGTTTGGAATCGGCGGCGGCATCGTCCTCGTGCCGATCCTAATCGCATTCTTCGGCATCGACACAGAACTGGCAAGGAGCGCGAGCCTCGTCGCAGTGTCTGTCACGAGCATGGCCGGGAGTCTCGTCTACCTCCGAGAAGGTGTGACAGACCTTGACTCCGCGAGTTTTCTTCAGCTTCCCACGGCAATCGGCGCAGTACTTGGCGCGCTCCTGGGAGGAGTCATTGACCCGCGAGCCATCAAGATTGGGTTTGCTTGCGTGATTCTCTTCGTGTCGTATCGGCTGATCCGCCACGCGACACTGAAGCCGCGCACCGGCCCGCCGACGAAGTCGGAGTGGGGATTTGCTCTCTTGGCGTGCCTGTCAGCCGGAATTCTGAGTTCACTTCTTGGGGTGGGGGGCGGCCTCGTCTTCGTCCCCACACTCACCATGCTGCTGCACCGTGGGGCGCGCGAATCCTCGGCGACGAGCACCTATCTGATCGGGCTGACAGGCGCGGCGAGCGCACTCATCTATGCAAAGGCCGGCCACATGGACTACGCTCTCACGGCCCCCGTCGCCCTCGGGATTCTCATCGGCGCACAAGTCGGAGCGCGAGTGTCCAAGCACATCCCTGCGCAGAAGCTAAGTTACGCGTTTGCAGGCGTGATGGTCGTCAACGCAGTTCTCTTGGTGAACAAGGCGGTGCAGGGTGCATAAGCAGAGAGTCGGAGTTCTCACGTTTATCGTACTCGCGGCTGGGCTGCTGGCCTTCGTCGCGCTCCTTCCCTTCCCTGGAACCTCGCGGACTTGCATTCAGATTACGATGTGGACTCCTATCGCGGCGTCCGCTTCGACGTCTCTCGAGTTGCTCCTGCGCAAGAAGATATGGTCGGGGCTGAGTCTGTTGGCAGCAATCTGCGTCGTGGTTGCGTCTGTGGAGTTCTCTTGAGCGACGCCGCCCTGTCTCTCAAGGCGTTCGCCAAGATCAACACGCAGCTGCGCGTCGGTCCACTGCGCGCCTCAGGCCTGCACGACATCCTGAGTGTCGTGGAGGCGATTGATCTCTACGATACGATCACCCTGCGCCCTGTTGAAGCGATGCGTGTCACCTGCAGCGTCGAGGAGTTGAGCGGCGAAAGCAACATCGTCGCGAAGGCTATTCGGCTCATGAAGGAAGTCGTGGATGTCCCCCCCCTTGCGATTCACATTGAAAAGCAGATTCCGATTCAGGCGGGACTGGGAGGCGGCAGTTCCGATGCGGCCGCCGCGATTCGGGGCGCGAGTGCACTCGCTGGCCACTCAGTTCCGAAGGCCGTTCTCCAGGATGTCGCGCTCGCTTGCGGATCAGACGTGCCCTTCTTTCTCGGGGAGAGCACGGCTGCCGTGGTCAGCGGGTGCGGCCAGGTTCGTGAATCGCTTGAGAGTAGACCGCGACTGTTGTGCATCGCGAAGCCTTCGACAGGCGTGAGCACCGCTGGAGCGTACTCTGCCCTCGACCGCATCGGCGTGCGTGAGGATCTCGGCGACATCACGGACCCCAACGCTTTAGAAAACGACTTTGACGCGGTTGCGCCTGCGGAGTGCTTGGACATCATGGAGCGCATGGTCAATCTGGGAGCGGAGTGCGCTCACCTTTGTGGAAGCGGCTCCGCTGTCTACGGGCTCTTCACCGACGAGGAACGCTGCAACACTGCGCAGAGCCGGTTCGAACAGGCGGGTATGTGGAGTCGCGTCTGCAAAACGCTGGACCGCTGGGAGCATCAAACATGGATGCGGTGATCCTCGCTGGCGGAAGGACTACGCCCGACCTTCAAGAAGCCACCGGCTGTTCGATGCGAGGTGACTTGATGATGGGCGGGAGGAGACTAGTGCAGATCGCCTACGAAGCCTGCAAGAACGTCTGCAGCGGATACGTCATCTGCGTCGGCTCGTCGGTCGAGGGTGCCGTCGCACTGCCCGCAGGACAGACTTTTCTCGAGAGCATTCGTTCCGGCCTCGAGGCCTCGAGCGGAACGGAGGTCGTACTGTGCACCGCAGATATGCCATTTCTGACAGGCGACGCGCTCAACTCATTCATCTCCCAGTGCGAACGTGACGCGCACATCAACTACGCCATCGTCCCGACTGCGCTCTGCGAGAGCCGTTATCCAGGAATCCGAAGAACATCTCTCGCAATTCGGGAGGGACGATTCACCGGTGGAAACGTTGCGCTCGTGAGTCGAGAGGCGTTTCTCTCGGTACTTCCCATCTTGGAAAGGGCATATGCAAACAGGAAGAGCCCGCTGAGGTTGGCAATGCAAGTCGGTGTAGGAACGCTCGCACGCGTGATGCTTGCCAAGTTCCTGCCTAAAACGCTTCCTTTACGTGAATTGGAGAATCGCGTCGGGCGATTCATTCATGGAAGAGTCCACGCAGTCGTCAGCGATTCTCCAGAAATCGCCACAGACGTGGACAATCTCGAGCAGTACAAAGCCGTTCTTGAAATTCTGAAAGCCGACCCTTAATCCTCGAGTTCGACTTCGGGTTCGACTTCCTCGTCCTCAGCGTCCTCCGCTTCGGGTTCGGTCGCGAGCAGGGTCTCGTCCTCATCGATGTCTTCGCGGAACGGCGCGAGCACCGCCTCGCTAATCGATCCGCCAGGGCATTCTGCGCATCGAAACCTGACGTTCAGAGTTTCGATCCACTTTGGCAGGTTCTCAACCGGACGACCGCATTCGCAGCAATTAGGCATCTTTCTCCCCGTCTATCGCCTCGCTTCGCTCTCGAAGATAAGCGGAGTGACTCAAGTAGCCGTTTACGAAGAAGATCGCTGCGGCAGCCAGGTACAGCCACGCGAGCGAATCCACAAATGGTTGGCCGGGATCATGGATCGACTTCGGCCCTCGGAGAAACCCGACGAGCGCGAGGACGAACAAGATCCCTCCAAAGTGAAAGTAGGTGTTGAACCACCAAGGACGAAGTCCTTTCGGCTTCTTGGTCACGCGGCGGGGAGTATACCAAAGGCGGTGAGGGCCGCCTGCCAGGAATCCCGGGCAGGCGGCCGCCGCATCAGGTTAGTTCGAGCAGTTCGGATGCGCTACGGAAACGGCTCATCAGGTCGGCCTGAACCCGCGTCAGGTCGTTCGGGTTGGTGAGCCCCAGACGATCCATCGAAGAGGTGTCCACCTGGATCGTGAAGTTCTCTGCTCCGAGGCCGATGCCGAGAGCCTTGCAGAGGTAGTCCGCGACGTGAACGGCGTCTACGAGGAGGCTCGTCCGCGCCAGTTTGCTCGGCTCATGGTGCATGGCGATGCAGTCCAGGAGCCTGGGTGGGAGGTTCCAGTCAGCGCCAAGCGCAGATCCCACTTCCATGTGGTTGTATCCGAAAACCAACTTTTCCGTCTCGTGGAAACTCAGCTTCTTCTGGACGGAAAACTGGATCAGCGTTGGGACCTTGTCGGCTGCCCAGCGCACGATGACGCTCATCCCGATGTTGTGAAGTAGCCCTGCACAGAACGCCTCATCGGCGAGCCGACGGTCGATCCTTCGCACGATGACTTCCGCGCCGGCTGCCACGCCCACCGCGTGCTCCCAGAGGTTGCACTCTGCTGTGGCCTCGTCTTCGGCGTCGAACCACGGGTAAGAGGCGGCCAGCATGGCGACGCTTCGGACCGTCGCTCGGCCCAAGAGCGTCACTGCATCCTGAACTGTGGCGACCTCTCTTGGGAGGCCGTAGTACGCCGAGTTCGCCAAGCGGAGCACTCGAGCCGCCAAGGCGGCGTCGACGGATATCGCATCGGCCAAGTGGCTTGCGCTGCTGTCGGGATCCCCGGCCAGCCTCAGAACTTCCAGTACCGCCGTCGACATGGACGGAATGGCTGGCGTCTGCTCGATCAACTGCTTCAGCGTGGTCGGAACGCGACGGGGGGAATTTGCAGGTAATGCCATCTGCTTAGCCCCCCAACCTAAAATGGGTGGTCGAACTCCCCTGACCCTGGACGACGTCGACGACTCCGTTTCTGCAGTTCAGCTTTAGGCTTCTTCCCATCGATCCCCCGGTGTCTTCGCAAATATGGTCAATCCCCAGCGACCGCAGGCCAGTCGTGACGGCGCGGCTGAGCCCTTCTCCGGGCCTGAGCCTCGGATCTTCGCCAGCATTGAGGGGCTGGGCCCCTCCAGCCACCACCGCGCGAACCTCCGAGGGAGAGGCGCCTGTCTCATCGAGCCATCCCTTCAAGTCCTCGAGGGCCGGAGGTGGCGCTGTCGGCGAACCTCTATGCTCCCAGTCCGTCTGAAGCACGTGCGCGACAAAGCCCCTTTTCCTGCGAGCCTCATATACAACAAAAGCGACGCCTGAGCCGATCCAGTCTGCCTGCACCGAGTCCGCGTCGTGAACTGTCCTTGTTTGTCCTCGTTCTAATCTTATGACATCCATGCGTCCTGGCACTCCTGTCTTCAATGGATTATCGGCCTGCCTGAAAATCGTTCTCACAGGGGAGGCGGCGACAAAAGTGCTGGGTTTTCGGCCCTATCGGGGCACGGGACCGTAAGCGGGCCCTGCGAAGATTGCCTGCTCGGGGTGCCTGGACTTGATATACACTGTATGTGACCGGTGATGGAGGAATTGTGATGGCAGGAAGCGACTGGCAACAGTTGTTCGATATGAAGGGCTGGGTCAAGGACGGAACCCTGATCAAGCCGGATCAAAAGGTCGTGGTGCTGTTCCGCGGCGAGGCGGAAGAAGACCTTCGACACGCTACCGAAGTGACGGACACGTTCCTCGTGTTCGACCACACGGTCCACGGGTACCTCGCGTACCATCGTTGGGACGACATCGTCGGCGTCCGAGAGTCACGCAGATCGGCGGCAGAATAACCTCGGACAGCGCTCATTCGGCAGGTCGAGACCGGCGGGGCAATCTGCCGACCGACTGCCATAATCACGGCTCGTGAGCCGGCCCTCCCCACTCCTTAGCCGCCTGAAGGAGCGCGTCCTGATCTGTGACGGCGCGATGGGCACGCAGATTCAGGCGGGAGGCCTGGCGCCCCCCGACTTCGAAGGTCTCGAGGGCTGCAATGAGATCCTCTCCGTAAGTCGTCCCGACTTCATCGAGCACGTTCACGGTCTGTATCTGGACGCTGGCGCGGACGTCATCGAAACAAACACCTTCGGCGCACTTCCCTGGGTTCTCGACGAGTTCGGAGTGGGCAGTCGTCAAGCCGAACTCTGCGAGGCGGCCGCACGCATCGCCAAGAAGGCCGCTGAACTGGCCTCCAGTCCCGACAGGCCTCGGTTTGTCATCGGAGCGCTTGGGCCCGGAACGAAGTTGGTCAGCCTGGGCCAAATCGTCTTCGACGAAATGACCGACGGGTATCGGCAGGGCTTCGCGGCAGTCATCCGTGGCGGCGTGGACGCCCTGATGATCGAGACCTGCCAAGACCTGCTTCAGGTGAAGGCGGGCATCGTCGGTGCGATTCGCGCGATGCGCGATCAGAATACGGAACTTCCCCTCTTCGTCCAAGTGACGATCGAGCAGACGGGCACCATGCTCTTGGGAAGCGACTTGGGGGCTGCGGTGAACTTCGCGGAATTCTTTCCGGAAGTTGCGGGTATCGGCCTCAATTGCGCGACCGGGCCGGAGGAGATGTACCCTCATTTGCGAGCTCTGTCCCAAGCGACTGATCGCATCATCAGCGTGCAGCCGAACGCCGGCTTGCCGCAGATGAGGGGGGGCGAAGGCGTATACGATTTGTCGCCGGAAGACCTGGCCCGCGCACACACCGACTTCGTCACCCAATTCGGCGCGCGCCTCATCGGCGGATGCTGTGGAACGACACCGGAACACATACGCGCGGTCTCAGACGCCGTGCAGGGCCTTTCGCCTGCGCAGCCGGCCGTGCAAAGACTGGTCGGCTGCTCGTCGCTCTACTCGTTTCAGCCCTACGACCAATCTCCAAGTTTTCTCATCGTCGGCGAGAAGACCAACGCGAACGGCAGCAAAAAGTTCCGGGAACTGCTCGCGGACGAAGACTTCGACGGTTTGGTTGAAATCGCAAAGGAGCAGGAGCGCGAAGGCGCGCACATGCTCGACGTGTGCGTCGCCTACGTGGGACGGGATGAGCCGCGAGACGCAGACGAGCTCTTCCGGCGGCTTAATTTACAAACGAGCCTTCCGCTCGTCATTGACACGACCGAATGGCAAGTGGCGGAGATTGCGCTCAAGCGGATCGCCGGGAAGTGCCTGATCAACTCCATCAACTTCGAGGATGGCAACGAGCGAGCAAGGCGCGTGCTCAACCTGTGCAGAGAATACGGAGCCGGCGTCGTGGGTTTGACGATCGATGAAGAAGGCATGGCAAAGACCTGCGGCAAGAAGGTTGCGATTGCCGAACGTGTCCTGGAGGCCACTCGTTCGGCCGGCATCGCAGACGAGGACGTTTTCATTGACTGCCTCACGTTCACGCTCGGCTCGGGCGACGAAGAGTTCCGCCCCTCCGCGCTCGAGACGATCGAGGCTGTTCGGATGGTCTCCGAAAGGTTCCCCAGGGCCAACACGATATTGGGAGTTTCGAACGTCAGTTTTGGCTTATCGCGCGCCGCTCGAAACGTCCTCAATTCGGCATTCCTCCACCGCTGCTTGGAAGCAGGACTTACGAGCGCAATCGTTCATGCGGGCAAGATTCTGCCAGAAGGCCGAATTGACCCAGAGCAATGGGCTGCAGCCATGGCGCTCATCGACGACGCGCGAAGCCCTGGCATCGATCCGCTGGTTCAGTACATGGCCCTCTTTGAGAACGTGCAAGAGCATCGCACGGAGTCCGAGGACCTTGCTGCGTTGCCTTTGACCGATCGGTTGATCCATCACATCGTGGACGGGGTGAAGACGGGGCTCACTTCCGCGCTCGACGAGGCGCTCCAGTCCTACACGCCGACTGCGATCATCAACGACATCCTTCTCGAAGGAATGCGACGCGTCGGTGATCTTTTTGGCGCCGGCAAGATGCAGCTGCCATTCGTCCTCCAGTCCGCTGAGGTTATGAAGGCCGCCGTTTCCTATCTTGAGCAGTTCATGGAGAAGGCAGATGTCCCGGAGAAGGGCTCGATTCTTCTGGCAACCGTGGCCGGCGATGTGCATGACATCGGGAAGAACCTCGTAGACATCATACTCACCAACAACGGCTACCGAGTTCACAACATCGGCATCAAGCAGCCGATCCAGACGATCATCGAAAAGGCACGCGAACATGATGTGGGCGCCATCGGCCTGAGCGGCTTGCTCGTCAAGTCCACGCTCGTGATGCGAGACAACCTCATCGAATTGAACAACCGTGGGCTCCACGACTATCCCGTGATTCTCGGCGGCGCAGCCTTAACTCGCTCATACGTCGAAGAAGATCTGCGCGCGATCTATAAGGGTCGTGTGTTCTACGCGCAGGACGCGTTCGATGGGCTGAGATTGATGGACGAGTTGGGCCAGGAGTCGGAGGCGCCACAGGAAAGCGTTGAAGAATACGCACCGCGCGTTCACAGCCACCGGTCTCCCAGAGTCCTAGAAGATGCTTACGCCTTTGACGGAACCAAATCGGATGTCGCCCTTGCAAAGTGCATTCCCTCACCGCCCTTCTTCGGTGCGAAGGTCGTCCTCGACGTGTCCCCAGAAGACATCTACCCATTCATCAATGAGATCGCACTCTTCCGTGGGCAGTGGGGCTTTCGGCGACCCAAAGACATGGGCAATCTTGAGTTCAACGAATACCTGGAAGAACGAGCCCGGCCGTCCTTTGACAAATGGAAGGAGGACCTCAAAGAGGTGCTCAATCCGAAGATCACATACGGCTACTTCCAGTGTCAATCCGAGGGGAACGACCTCATCGTGTACCGCGAGAACGAACCTGCGCTGCGATTCCATTTTCCTCGGCAGAGAGACGGTCGGAGGCTGTGCATCGCAGACTTCTTCCGTCCAGTCGAGTCCGGCGAAATGGATGTAGTCGCATTTCACATCGTCACCGTCGGGTGCGAAGTCTCGAGATTGGAGCGCAAACTGTTTGAGGAAGGAAGTTACCAGGACTACCTTTATGTTCACGGAATGGGCGTGGAGAGCGCAGAGGCCCTGGCAGAGTTCTGGCACAAGCGCATTAGGGAGGAACTTGGAATCTCGGAGGAAGACCCGGAGTCGATCCGGCTCCTCTTCAGCGCAAAGTACCGTGGCTGCCGGTACAGTTTCGGATACCCTGCCTGCCCGAACCTCGATGACCAGGCCAAGGTCATGGACCTCCTCCTGCCCGCACAGATCGGAGTATCACTGACCGAGGAGTTCATGCTGGTACCGGAGCAGACCACCAGCGCGGTCATCTGCCACCACCCGGAGGCCGCATACTTTGTGATTCGGTGAGTATTGATGCACGGGATTCGGACGTCTAAGCAAAGAGCGTTGATGGTTGCCATTCGAAGGGTTTGTTGTAGGCTCTGCTTTGCGCTCTGTCTTGTCGCAATGTTCGTCGCTGCGGCGGCGCAGTCCACCCTCGAGAGGGCGATAGCAGCGCACAAGGCCGGGAAAGCAATCGAGGCCATCAGCCTTTACCAGGAGGCGCTGCGCGAATCCCCGAAGTCGTTCACGGCGCACTACAACCTCGGCTTGCTTCTTATGAGCACAGGGCAGTTGGAGGGCGCAATCTCCCATCTCAACTCTGCTTCCGCGATCGAGCCGCTCCGTCCGGAACCGTATCTCGCTCGCGCGAACGCCTACGCTGAACTCGGGGATTTGGATAAGGCCATTCAGGTCCTCACCAACGGCGAGACTCCCAATCAGAAGATCCCACAGTATTGGCTGACGCGAGCAAGCATCGAGGCAGCGCTCGGGTTCCTCGACAGAGCCAAGGTCTCTGCCCAGACAGCGGCGACCGTTGCGGCAACTTCGCCGATGATCCTGAGTGAGGTTGGGAAGTTCCTCACCGTCGTTGGTGATTTGACGGGCGCGGAGGACCACATCGCGCGGGCCCGCGGCCTCGCCCCAAGCAATCTCGACCTGCTCGACGCGCACGTGGACCTGCTGATCAAGTTAAAGCGATTCCAGGACGCGCTCGCGGTTGCCTCCGCCGAATTGGAGAAGGACCCACGAAGCGCGCGAGCGAGGATCGCTCGGAATCGCGCGATTCAGGCCGCTTCGGGAGTGGATGCCGCGTTGAGCGATGCGAACCAGTGGGACGCCAACTCCCCGGGATCTGAACTTCTCAACGTTCGCAAAGCAGAACTCTACTTGGCCGCAAACCGCAACGAAGATGCGCGCCGTTCGCTGGAGGAGGCGATTCGGAAGAACGCGAACCTCCCCCCCGCCCGACTGTTGCACGGAGAATTGATGCTGGCTGCCTCTCAACCCGAGGCCGCGCTCGAAGACGCGATCCAAGTGCTGAAACAGTTGCCGCGGGACCCGCGTCCGCACAACCTCGCTTGGCGTGCTTTCGTCGCGCTCGGTGCGAAGTCGGAGGCCGTAGCAGCGCTCCGGTCATGGTCCATCCTGGTGCCTCACGATCCCACCCCCCTCATGCCCCTCGCATCTGCTCTGTTGGAAGCCGAAAACTACGCGATGGCTGCGCCCCTCCTTGAACGACACATAAGACTGAAACCGGGCGACCTCGAGGCGTACGACAAATTGGGCCAAGCCTACATGGGTTCGCAGAACGCAGAAAAGGGCATCGAGGTTTTGGAGAAGGCGATCGCCGATGGCAGAAAGTCTGCCGACATCTTTGTGCGCTTGGCGCTTTGCTATCGCCAAACCGGCCAGCACGCGAACGTAATCTCGACGTTGAGGAGGATGCGCACCGAGTATCCTGCAGACCTCCGGTCGTGGACACTCGAAGCGGCGACCCACGAAGGTGCGCGCCAATTCAAAACAGCATATGAGGTGTACGAGGATCTGTCGAAGAGCCACCCTCGGAACTCCGCGGGCCTTGAAGGGATGGCCAGAAGCCTCGGCCTCATGGGGAAGCCGCTTGAGGCAGCAGAGGTCTTGAAAACGCTTGCGGCACAATTCGACGACCAGAAGTCCGCTTACCTAATGGCCGCGCGGAACTATGCAGCCGCGAAGCAAGTTGCACTGGCAGATCAGATGTTCGCTGATCTCATGCGCGAGCGTCCCGAGGATCGCGACATCTGGCTAATGCACGCACAATTCCTCGCCGAAACGGAGCGCAAGCCAGAAGCCATCCGATCCTTCTTGGCGTGCATCCCGAAGTGGCCGGATCACGAACCGACATATCGCGCGGCGGCCGTACTTCATGCGGATGCAAAGGAGTACTCTCAGGCGTGCGACGTGTTGCTTCAAGCATCGCGAGCGTTCCACCTCAGTCGAGATGCGTTAGCGGAGTTGGAGAAGTACTCGAAGCAGGCCAACCGGCTTGAGGACTTGGATCGAGAACTCGACCGACTGATTCTGCTCTCCGATGTCCCGCAGCATACAGCGATGGCTTACGTCGAAACCAGCCAGCGTCGTGGTCAACTTCAGTCTGCGCTGAAGGTGCTCCAGGAGCGAACCGCGAGCACTCCAAAGAACGCGGGCATCTGGGTTGCTCGCTCTCGATGTGAGGCGCTGATGGGCGATGGCAAGGCTGCGCTTCAGTCGCTCCGATCTGCCTCGGAAGCCGATCCGCGAAGCGTCGAATTTGCCCGGCTTCTGGCGACGGCCGCGGAGACAGAGGGCGACTTCCCTCTCGCGGCGGAGGCATACGCTCGGCTTGCGGACCTCGTGCCTCACGAGCCCGCGTACCGCCTCAAGCAGGCGGCGTATTTGAACGAAAGTGGGAAGCGAACCGAGGCGATCGCCGTCCTCGAAGTCGCTTCGCATCGGTTCTACAACAACAAGGACATCCTGACGCTCCTCAAGAAACTTCGCGGGGACGCGGGTGGCCTCATCTAATCCTTGCTCAAGGTAAACTCAAGTTCCTTGGCAGGCGAGAGCATAACCCTTAGCCCCGGCAGTCCTGAACCTCGGGGAAACTCGGCAGATTTCGCTCTCATCGCGCGAGACGTAAGTTTCTATTACGGCTCTTTTCAGGCTCTCAAGAACGTCAGCCTGGACGTCCCCCGGAACCGGATCACGGCATTGATCGGACCTTCCGGATGCGGAAAGACCACCTTCCTGCGCTGCTTCAACAGGATGAACGACCTCGTAGACGGAGCGAGGTTCGAAGGGACGATTCTGTTCGGCGGCAAGAACCTCTATGACAAGGACGTCGACGTCGTCGCGCTTCGCAAGCGGATCGGCATGGTCTTCCAGCGTCCGAATCCGTTTCCGATGTCCATCTACGACAACATCGCTTATGGACCGCGCATTCACGGCGAGCGGGATAAGTCGAAACTCGAACACATCGTTGAACAGTCGTTGCGCCGCGCCGCACTCTGGGAAGAGGTCAAGGACAAACTGAAGAGCCCCGGAACACAACTTTCGGGGGGGCAGCAGCAGCGGCTCTGTATCGCACGCTTACTTGCGGTGGAGCCTGAGGTGATCCTCATGGACGAGCCCTGCTCGGCGCTCGACCCGGTCGCCACCTCGCGCATCGAGGACCTCATGCTCGAACTGCGTTCCGACTACACAGTGGTCATCGTCACGCACAACATGCAGCAAGCGCAGCGCGCCAGCGACTACACCGGCTTCTTCCTCGCGGGCGAACTGATCGAATTTCAAGAGACGACGAACCTGTTCGTCGTGCCTCTCAAACGCGAGACTGAAGACTACATCAGCGGGCGATTCGGCTAAGAGCCGACCAACGACGCGATCTTCTCGGCTGCCTCTTGAACCGTCTTCGCCGGCGTCAGGTTTGCGGTCGCCAAAATGGACCTCGCCTCTTCGGCGTTCGTGCCTTCGACCCTCACGACTACGGGCACCTGTACCTTCAAGTCTTGAAGCGCCTCCACAACACCTTTCGCAACTTCATCGCCCCGTGTGATCCCGCCAAAGATGTTGATCAGCAACCCCTTCACCCTCGGATCCATGAAAATCAGTTCGACGCAAGAGCGGACTCGATCCGCCTGCGCCCCCCCGCCAACATCCAGGAAGTTCGCCGCCTTCTTCCCCGTCTTCGCGATCTCATCGAGTGTCAGCATCACGAGGCCCGCCCCATTGCCGATGACTCCAATCTCTCCGTCGAGGCGAACGTAAGCGATACCACGAGCAACAGCCTCCGCCTCGATGGGGTCTTCAGCCGATTCCGACCCGAGCGCTGCATAGTCGGGATGTCGGAAGAGAGCGTTGTCGTCGATGATAACCTTCGCGTCAGCGGCGACCACCTTGCCATCCTTCGTCAGCGCACATGGGTTGATCTCGAGAAGCGTCGCATCGCTCTCTTTGTAGGCGGAATAGAGCGCGTGGATCATGGGGACCATCTGGCGGTGCGCCCGTGGGTTAATCTTCGCGGCGACCAACGCCGCACGGATCTCGTAGTCGCAGAGCCCCCACTTCGAATCGACGGCCAACCTCACGATTGCTTCCGGCTCGGATGCTGCAACCTCTTCGATGTCCATCCCCCCCTTTGCGCTCACCATAATCGTGTCGCGCTGTGCCGCGCGGTCGAGAAGGATCGCCGAGTAGAACTCCTTCTCGATCTCGATCCTCTCCGAAACCAAGACCTTCTCGACGACCATCCCTTGAGGGTTCTGCACAGACACGAGCCGCTTGCCGATGAGGTCGGCAGCGAACACCGAAGCCTGCTCCGCGTCGTCGAAGACCTTCACTCCACCGGCCTTGCCACGCCCCCCCATCAGCACCTGGGCCTTCACGACCACCCTCCCACCGAGCCTCTCGGCGATTTCCCTCGCCTCACCGCCGTTCGTGGCGACGGATCCCGCAGGGACGGGAACCCGAAACTTCTCCAGCAATTCCTTTGCCTGGTACTCCTGTAACTTCATGAACGGCGCGCAGAATACCAGCCCGTTGTAAACTCGGCGCGTGGGAAACACTTTCGGGCGACTGTTCCGAGTGACGACCTGGGGCGAATCGCACGGCGGAGCGGTCGGCGCGGTAGTTGACGGCTGCCCGCCCCGGTTGGAGTTGAGCGAAGAGGACATCCAGCCCGAACTCGACCGCCGCCGACCGGGCCAATCTGCGATCGTGACGCAGCGGCGCGAGTCTGACCGCGTGCAGATCCTCAGCGGCGTGTTCGAAGGGAAGACGCTGGGCACGCCCATATCCATGCTCGTCTGGAATGAGGACGCCCGCCCTGACGCCTACGAGGAGGTGCGCGAGAAGTACCGCCCCAGCCACGCTGACTACACGTACGAAGAGAAATTCGGCATCCGCAACTGGCAAGGAGGCGGGCGAAGCAGCGCGAGAGAGACGGTCGGTCGCGTCGCAGCGGGCGCAATCGCAAGCAAGTGGCTACGGCTTGTCTACGGGGTTGAGATCGTCGCGTGGGTGTCGAAGGTGGGGGTCATTCGCGCCGAATGCGATCCCGACACAGTGAACCGCGAACTAGTCGACGCGACTGCGATCCGATGCCCTGATGGCGAAGCGGCCGCGAAGATGATCGAACTCGTGGAGAGTGTTCGCAAGGAGGGGGACTCCGTCGGGGGGATAGTCGAATGCGTCGCTCGCAATTGCCCAACCGGATGGGGTGCGCCCGTGTTCGATCGCCTGGAAGCGGACCTTGCGAAGGCGATGCTCAGCCTTCCGGCCAGCAAGGGTTTCGAAGTCGGATCCGGTTTTGCGGGGACAGACCTGACGGGACTCCAACATAACGACGAATTCGAAATGCGCGAGGGAAAGGTGCGAACCCGCACAAATCGGAGCGGCGGCATCCAGGGAGGGATTACAAACGGTGAACTCATCCACTTCCGCACCGCTTTCAAGCCGACCGCGACGGTGATGCGCGAGCAACACACAGTCAATGTCCGACGTGAGAACACCACGATCACAGGAAGGGGACGACACGACCCCTGCGTGCTCCCACGGGCCGTCCCGATCGTCGAGGCGATGGCTGCGTTAGTGCTTGCGGATCATGCGCTTCTTCAGTCGGCCGTTCGGCGCGACGCCTGAGGACGCGCTTGGACAGATCCGTCGCAAGACGCACTCTCCGCACAAGGGGGTCCTTGCTTTGCACGTCCGACGTCCGTGTTCGATCAAGGCAACGTGGAATCGGAATGCAAGTTCTGGACGGATCAACTGGCGCAGAATCCGATGCGCCTGCGCCTCGCTTGTCTTCTCATCAGTGAGGCCAAGCCGCTTCGAGACCCGATGCACGTGCGTATCCACCGGCACGACCGGCCTGCCAAACGAGAAGCACATCACAATTGCAGCGGTTTTCGGTCCGACGCCCGGCAGCGAGCACAGCCACTCAAGCGCAGTATCGGTGTCCATCGCGTGAAGGAGCTCAAGCGAATAGTCTCCGACACGCGACTTGATTTCTCTCAGAGTGGCCAGAATCGCCTTCGCCTTCTGATTTGCCAATCCGGCCGACCGAATCTCGTCGGCAAGCGTCGTTGGCTTCAATTTCGCAATCTCGCTCCAATCCGGGTACTTAGTCCTCAGCGCAAAGAAGGTTGGAAAGGAGTTGGCGTCTGAGGTGTGCTGGGATAGGATGCAGGATACCAACTCGTCCATGGGATCCATTCGCACGTAGTGTTCCGTGACGCCGTACTCTGCCTCCAAAAGGCTGAGCGCTTTCAGCGCCTTTCGTTTGCGGGCGGCGTTCACCTGGCCGACTAAGGCCTGAGCCATGAATTCAGAAACTCGGTCAATTCATCCCAAACATCGCTCGCGCCCTTCGGGTTCCTCTCCGGGATCAACATGGACGCGCCGTGGACGCCGTTGCTGGGAATGCAGAGGCGCTTCTCCTCGATCGGCATTGCTTCGTATATTTGTTGAACCGCATCCAGTTCGCCTGGTGCGCCGGTGAGAAATGTCGGCACCCTTACTTCACCGGCCCAACTCCGGACAATTCCCTTCTTCGTGAAGTACTCGCCAGGAGAGAATGCGATCACACCGGCTATTCCCTGCTCCTCCGCCGCAAGCCGGAGCGAAAGAGACGCTGAGTAACTGCTCCCAAATAGGATGATGGAGTGATATCCCTCCTTCTTCGCCCAAACGACGGCGGCCTTCATGTCCTGATACGCCGACTCGTAGTCGGCCTCGCCTTCCAACGCCTCGGCAGTACGATTCGCTCCGAACTTATCTCCGCCAGATCGGAGGTCCACCGCAAGGCAATCGTATCCCTTCGCTGCGAGTTTCGGTGCGATGGTGGCGAACTCGTCGGCGCTGCTGCCGGCCTGATGAAACAGCAGCATGAGAGTGCTCGCCTGTTCTAGCTTCGCAGAGTAGCGGTCACCGAAGACCTCGAGGCCATCACCTGAACGAAAGGTGACTTCGTTCGCTCCCTTGGGTTTTGGCAACTCCGCGCCATTGCCGCCTCCCGAGCAGCCGACTAACAAAGCGCCCGCGGATGCGCAGACGAGGCGTGCGAACTTCACGCCGGAGATTATGCTTCGGGGCTTCGCTCCGACGCCTGCCCCTCTCGCTGTGACTTCCACAGCGTCTCCAGCAGTTCCACGAGATCGCCAAGCAGTTCGTCCGTAAGACTGTAGAGCCTCGCCGTGCCGTCGTGCTGCTTCGTCACGGCTCCGGCGCGTGAAAGAACGCTGAGGTGTTGCGAGCAGTTCGCCTGACTGATTTCCAAGTCCTGACACAACTGGCTCACGGTCATCGGGCCTTGCCGTAGCAGCATCACGATCTGAAGTCGCGTGGGGTGTCCGAGACTCGTGAGAAGGTCCGCAGCGAACCTACGAAACGAACCATCTACGTCCAGCGCGAAGAGGGCGTTCGGAATCGGCAGCAGTTTCAGGCTGCCCACCAAGGTCTCGTCAGCGAGGCTGTGACGCTTGGTCTTTGGGACGCGGGCTGGCGCTTTCACGGTCGGGTCAGGTCAATTCGGTTCGACCCAGTAGTTTGACGAACGATGCGGGAAACTTGCTGCTCCAAATGTGGAAATAGAGGAGTTCGTCCTTCGTTCTCCGAGGCGGCAGGTCGGATTCGCCACGCTGAGCGGCCACCAGGTCTTCGTCGGAGAACACCGTCTCCGCATACCCCTTCAGGGCCTCCTGGATGCCGGTGAAGTGCACGTCATCGTGGTCTGGGCGATCCACGACCCACGCCGGGAGTTCCGTGCTGAACGCACGACGGAGAATCCATTTCGACCTTCCGTCGTCGCTGATCTTTAGGTTCACCGGCAGTCGAAACGCAGTGTGCACGAGTCTGCGATCGAGATAAGGCAGTCTGCCTTCAAGGGAGAAGGCTCTCGTGATGCGGTCCCACCGCTGCAATTGCGTGTGATGCAGGTCTTCCGTGATCTTCCGAACCTCGTCCGACAGCTTCTCCGGGAACATCGGGCGGAGATAAGGGTAGCCCGCGAACAGTTCGTTTGCGCCGTCACTTCCGACGAGCACGTCGACGACTTCCCTTGCGGCTTTGGCTGCGAAGAAATCGGCCACGCCATGCCGTACGAGTGGCGCGTCGAAGGTCTCGATCGTATGCACGATTTCGGGAAGCTTGTCCAGGATGTCCTGCTCAGTGACCTCGACGTGAGTGTGATCCGTCCCGATCCAAGACGCCACCTTTTTCGCCGTATGCCCGTCTTGCGTGCCTTCAAGACCAACCGAGAACGTCCTGATCTTTCGATTCTTCTCTGCTGCGATCGCGGCGACGATGCAGCTTTCCACGCTGCCGGTGAGGTACACGCCCAGTTCGCCTTCGCGGCATCGTTTGCGCACAGCATCAGTGACGAGCATGCGTACGATTTCCGTGGCCTCTTGGACGTTTACCTCCGACGCCGGGCGCTCGGGCAACTTGAAGTACCGCCGTGCGCCGACCTGAAGATCAAGATAACAGCCAGCTGGGAACTCAACGACCTTCGCATCCGAACTGAGGAACGCCTTTAGGTCGCTCGCAAATAGCCAACCTGTGTCACGCCTCGCGTAATAGAGCGGTCTCTGGCCCAAAGGGTCGCGCGCTGCGAGAAGCGTGTCGCCGTCCACGATGACGAACGCAAACGATCCGTCGAGATAGTGGACGCACTTTCTGCCTCGCTGCTTGTATAGCGCCAGCACAAGGGCCGCATCGCTCGAGCCTTTGGGTTTGGGCTTCAGTTGCTCACGCAGCTTCTTCCCGTTATAGAGCGATCCCGAGAAGAGGATGCACGTCTTCTTGTCGGGCGCCTCGAAGGCGCCTTCAAGAGCAGACTTCTTGTCGGCCCGACCGCCGAAGATGGCGAACGGGTGCTTCTCGACGACGCGCTCGCAGTGGCCGTTGTCTCCGATCTCTAATCGGTCCAACATGGCCGAGACTGTTGCCTCGTCTCCTGTACGTATTGCGCAAACGACTCCAGACATAAACTGCTTCAATGCGCACTAACCACGTGCGCGCGGCTGCTCGCCAGGCGGGCCGTTACTCGCCTTCCGACTCGGTGGTGTCTTCGCCGACCACGGGGACCTCCGCCGAAACGGCTTCGGTCTCCGGCGTCTCGATGCTCGCCATCTTGGCAACGGTGAGTGAACAGATAACCGTCGAGGGATGGGCGGGCTCGCAGCCGTCGGGATACACGATGTCACCCGCCGTGACCACGTCACCGATCTGAAGGCCGGAGATATCGACCGCGATCATGTCCGGAAGGTCGGAGACCTTCCCGTGGACGTCCACGGACTCGGAGGCCACCAAGAACTGGCCGGACTTGTCGGCGACGGCCGTAGGCTCGCCAACGAACTGAACCGGCACGGAAGTCGTCACGACCTGCTTGGTGTTGACCTCTTGGAAGGCAGCGTGAGTCACCTTCTTGCTCAAGGGCTCCCACTGAAGCTCCTTGAGGATGCCGAGGTGCTTCTCGCCCTTCGACTCATCCAAAAGCTGCATCACTCCGCCTACGCCCGTCTTGTGGGCGGCGGTGATCAACTCTTGCCGATCGACCGCCAGGTTGAGCGCAGGCTGGCCGCTGCGGCTCAGCACGGCCGGCACGAGCCCGCTTCGGCGCAGGCTCTTCACCGCGCTGCCGCTGGTCTCTGATCGCTCTGTTACGTGAATCGTGTGATGTCTCAATCCCTTGCCTCCGGCACGCCCGATCCGTGCATATATTCGAAACTTCGAATATATTACCCGGAATTCTGCAGGGCTTGCCACACTCGGATCGCCCCGACGGTAGCCGCGACGTCGTGCACGCGGAGGATTCTGGCGCCCTGCTGGAGGCAATAGAGGCCGGCCGCCATCGATTCACCGAGCCGGAGACGAGGGGTCGCCTCCCCCGATATCGTTCCTAGAAAGGACTTCCGAGAAACCCCGACGAGCACGGGAAACCCGATCGAGCTGATCTCCTCCAACCGCCTCAGCAGCACCAAATTGTCGTCGTGCCGCTTGCCGAATCCGATCCCCGGATCAACCCAGATGTTCTCGTGACGGACCCCCCTGGATGAGAGCAGGTCCGCCTGGCCAGCCAAGAACCCCTTCACCTCTTCGACGACGTCCTTGTAGAACGGCGCGGACTGCATGTTCCTGGGTTCACCCTTCATGTGCATGATGCAGACGGTCGCTTGAGATTCGGCCGCAACTCTGACCATGTCTGGGGCGCGAAACCCTGAGACGTCGTTGATCACCACCGCGCCTGCTCGTAACGCCTCCTCCGCCACGGTCGCCTTGCGCGTATCAATGGACACAGGAACCCCTGAACTCGCAAGTTCCGACACGACGGGAATCACCCGCCGCATCTCCTCTTCGACGGGCACTTCTACTGCTCCTGGGCGGGTTGACTCCCCCCCCACGTCGACGATGTCTGCTCCAGCGGCGGCGAGCGACCGACCATAGTCGGCGGCTTCTCGCCAATCCGCGAATGCGCCGCCGTCCGAGAAACTGTCGGGCGTGACGTTGAGAATGCCCATGACCGCAGGGCGGTCCGCGGGCAGTCGAATCATGAGTTCGATTCTATGCGATATCCGCTACTTCGGGCTTCCTGCGGCTGCCGTCCCGGTCGCGAAGCACACATCCCCACTGATTGAACTGATGTCGATCACGGCGGTACCGCTCCCGAGTTTGCCCGTCACTCTGTTCTCCGAACTCACCTTCTCCGCGAGGTCTTCTGCGCAGCGAAGGCTACCGTTCACAGTGGAGAGGTTGATCCGCGCGTCCGCTGTCGGGGGGACGTCGAGAACAACATCGCCGGACACCGAACGGAGACTCACGGCGCTCTTCGGCCCCTCGATGATCTCCACGATCACGTCACCGCTGACCGACTCGAGAGTCAGTGCTTCTGCCTTCGCCGCGGTGCATCGGATGTCCCCGCTCGAGCTCCGCGCTCGCGCGGTGCCCGCAACGGACTTCAGGACGATGGATCCCGACTTCGACTCCACATCGACGAGGGCGGGGTCTGCCCTCTCAACTCGAATGTCGCCCGACGCTGAATTCGCCTCAATAGATCCCGACGCCTCGACGACGACAACGTCGCCGCTTGTCGAGGATGCTCGCACGTCAGCGTTCGTTCCTGTCACGGAGATATCGCCGGACTCGCAGCGGATGTCCACTTTCACTCCGCGCGGCACGCGCAGAACGTAGTCCTCCGAGACCGTGTGCTCGGACTGCCGAATCGAAACTGATCCGTCGCTCTCTTCGATGACTGCGCTCCACGACGCCTTGCGCGTTTCCAGTTCTTCCTTCGATCCAGCACGAATCCAGGCCGTTGCCGTGAGGCTGCCGACATCATGGCCGCCTTCTACCGTCACGTCGCCCTGAGAAACTTGAACCTTCAGCGTTCGATCGCTCGCGACCGCTAACGGCAGTTCGATCGTAACGCTGTCGCGCTGCCCAAAGCCGCTGAAGCGAAATCCGCCCTTCGACATCTGGTCGACGGTGCCCTTGATGGACTCCACTCCCTTCTTAGCGGCCTCCTTGATCTGGCCCGCCACATCCGACCAGTTGACTGCTTCAGCCGCCTCCTTGGTCGCCTTCTCGATGCCATCCACAAGGCGAGTCACCCAGTCCGGCGATTGCCTGCTGCCAGACGACTTCGCGTCGGCGGTTTCCCCATCCGCGCCTCCCTCCTGCGAGCCCTCTTGTCTCTCTGCTTCTTCCAGGTGCAGGAAAGAGTCCATGAGGTCGAGAGCGTCGCTGGGCGACAGCCGTCCTTCCGCGACCATCTTCAAAATTCGCAGAACCTGCTCTTTCAACTCTGTGCCTCCTTCATCGCCTTCTTGGCTTCCTCCGGCGACAGTTCGCCGGCCTCGAGCCGATCGAGGATCTCCTTGTGCTTGTCCGATACCTTGGTCCTAAGCCCATTCTCCGGTATGTCAGGAGCGGTCAATTCAAGCGCGGCCAGCAATGCATCGAGCCGGGAACGGACAGTCGGGTAACTGATTCCTAGTTCTTTCTCCACTGCTGAAAGCACGCCCCGGCAACGCAGAAACGTCACGAGAAAACTCTCCTGCTCGGAGGTCAGCCGCTGGAATCTTGAGATCTCAAACTTGCCTCGAACCGACAAAGGCGGATCTGAACAGGTGAATTCGCTGATGTGCCAGTCACCAAGGTCGGCAAGACCATCGGGCAATCCTCGGAGTGGCTCCCGCTGTCGGCTCATGTCTCGGTTACGTCTCAACCGAGCGGTGGGTTGCGGGGTACCTTGCGGCCGTGAATTCAGGCCGCGTTACCGTCGTCGGAGGCGGATTCGCCGGATGCGAAGCCGCGTGGGCGGCCGCCCACCTCGGCGCCGAGGTCACCCTCTACGAGATGCGCCCGACCGTCATGACGCCGGCGCACTCGACCCACTTGCTGGCGGAACTCGTTTGCAGCAACAGTTTCAAGTCGAACGACCCAGAGTCGCCACCCGGCCAGCTGAAATCGGAGATGGTCGCCCTTGGGTCCGTCATGATCCCATCGGCGTTGCGAAACTCAGTGCCGGGTGGCTCGGCGCTCGCTGTCGACCGGGAGAAGTATGCGGCCGAGGTCACAAGCCTCATCGAGGGGCATCCCAGAATTGAGGTCGTTCGCCGCGAGTGGACGCCCGATCTCGCGAAGGGAGAGCCGACTGTCATCGCCACGGGCCCTCTCACGTCACCTTCTCTGTCCGACTGGATCGCGAGCGTCACGGGCGAAAAGCACCTGTACTTCTATGATGCTGTGAGTCCAACCGTCATGGCGGACACAGTCGACCGGTCCGTCGTCTGGGAGCAGAGCCGCTACGACAAAGGTGAGGCTGCGTACCTCAACTGTCCGATGACGAAGGAGGAGTACGAGCGGTTCGTGGATGCCCTCCTCGCTGCTGAGCAAGTAACGCCACATGACTTTGAAGAGGGCAAGTATTTCGAGGGATGCATGCCGATCGAAGAGATCGCGCGACGCGGAAGGAACTCGCTCTCATTCGGCAACTTCAAGCCGGTGGGCCTGACAGACCCTCGCACGGGTCGGAGGCCCCACGCGGTGATTCAGCTGCGCCCCGAGAACCGCGAGAAGACGATGTACTCCCTCGTCGCGTGCCAAACGCGCATGAAGTGGGGCGCGCAGGCGGAAGTGTTCCGACTGGTGCCCGGCCTCGAATCAGCCGAGTTCGTGCGCTTCGGCGTGATGCACCGAAACACCTACCTCGACTCCCCGCGCCTCATCGACCAGAATCTCCGTTTCGGCTGGCGGGGGGGCGAGGAGCCGTTTCCATTGTTCTTCGCCGGCCAGATTACAGGTGTGGAGGGCTATGTCGAGAGCGGCGCAACCGGCATCCTCGCTGGCATCAACGCGTTCAGAGCATCTTCGAGCCAGCCTCTCGTCTCGCCCCCGAGGACCACGGCGCTCGGATCTCTCCTCGCCCACGTGACGAACTCCGAAGCAAAGGAGTTCTCGCCGATGAACATCAACTGGGGGTTGTTCCCCCCCCTTCCAGACCCGCCGCGCGATAAAGCCGTGCGAAGGAAGATGCAAATCGAGTTGGCACGCCGGTCGTTCGAAGATTGGGCGGCTGCCATCTCCTTCGTGCCTGCGCTTAGATAGTCAGCGGCTCCACGTTGAGTTTGCCTTCCTTAAATCGGTGCGGCGAAAAGCAATCGATGTAGGAGAAGCTCGAGTTTCGCCCCAGCGCCATTTCGGCGGCTGCCGCACCAACGGCAGGCGAGTGCATGACGCCGTGGCCTCCGAAGCCGACAGCGGCGAGCACGCAGTCGTCAATCCAGCCGATGATTCCGTGCTTGTCGGGAGTGTCCGCGTAGTAGCCCGTCCACGACCTGTCGGTTGCAAATCCAACGGCTTCAAGGAGCGGCAGTCTGTGAAGCGCGGGGATTGCCAGGGCTTCGAGAAATCCATCGGAGAATTTCGGCGGATCTTCCTCAAACGGATCGCGCGATGCCTCGACCTCCCCCCCGTCGAATCCGATGAGAAGCCCCTCCCCTTCTCTACGGAAGTGAAAAGTCGTATCTGCATCGACCACCATCGGCAGATCTCCCGGAAGCCCGGGACATCGCTCCGTCATCGCCAATTGATGCAGGCTCGGATGAATCGGCAAGTCGTAACCGAGGTTCCCGGCGTTCGATGCAGACCAGTGCCCTGTTGCGAGCACGAAAACGTCCGCTTCCAGGCTATGGGTTTGCGAGTTCTGGCAAAACTCGACGACGCGTCCACCGAGGGACGTGACCTCCGCTCCATATTCCGCGTGCACGCCCGCTGCCCTCGCCTTCCTTTCGTATCCCACGCACACGCTGAATGGATCGAGGAACCCGTCGGAACTCGAGAACGTCCCGCCAACTAAGTCTCTGACATTCAAGATTGGAACGAGTTGCTGGATCTGTTCGAGGTCCAAGATGCGGGACGGAACGTCCAGGTCGCGCTGCACTGCGACGAGGTCCAGCATTTGGGCAAGCCGGCTTCCCTCTGCGGTTACGAACAGGTATCCGCATTGTCGGAATCCGCAGTCCACACCAGTCAGGCGCTGAAAGGATTCAAATTCCCGGATGGACCGGACCGAAAGTTCGACGTTCGCCCTCGTCCCGAATTGTGCCCTTACCCCGCCGGCCGCTCGTCCTGTCGAGCCCATTCCACACCTCGGCTGCCTTTCCAGGACGACGACCCTCGCCTCGGGTCTGATATCCACGAGGTGAGACGCGATGGACCATCCGATCACCCCTCCTCCCACGATCGCAACGTCGTAGCTCACTCTCGCATTATGCGGCCGGGTAAAAGCGGCGCATGCTCAAGGCGCTCAACGTTGCGTTCTGCGGGACAACGGATATGGAGGCTAGCGTCGCCTTTTATCGGGACGTCCTGGGAATGAGTGAGACGATGGTCACGCCGTACTGGAGCGAGTTCCGGTGCGGGGATCTGCGGATCGGCATTCACCCCTCCGATGGTTTGGTGCCGTTGGTAGATCTCGGCCGCGGGTGGACGGTCTGTTTCGAGACCGCCGACTTGTCCGCCCTGCGCCAAAGCGTCGAGGAGCACGGTTGCGCGGTCCTCGCGGAGTACCACCAAACTCCCTCAGGGGTCATCCTCACGTTCGCGGACCCACAGGGCAACCCACTCCAAGCGATCCAACTTGGGACGAAAATCGAAGACTTCCAGAGAAATCCCTGAACACGTAGCTGCCCGGTTCTTCGTATGGAGGTTTATGAGGGCGCGGGGCGTCACGCTGGTCGAGGTGCTGGTCGTGGTCGTGGTTGTAGCGATCTTGGCGGCCATTCTGTTCCCAGTCATCGTAAACGCCAAGATGTCTGCGAACAAGTCGGCATGCATCAGCAACCTGCGCCAGATCGGGAGCGCCTTCAGTCAGTACATGGCAGACTACGACGACCGGTGGCCTTTGGGTCTCGACCCAGCAGACAAGTGGACGCCGGAGATTTGGCAGAACTACCCTGAGTTTCAGGCAATGATTCCTTACCTTCCGCTGATGCCGGACCTGCTGAACCCATACCTGCCTTCAACAGGCGTGTGGCGCTGCCCCTCCGATCGCGGATACGTCATCGATGAAGTCTCCTTCCTGCCTCTCGATGCCGAGCCCAGCAGTTTCGAAAGATTCGGTTCGAGCTACTACTATCGAACGGAAGTGACGGTGCGCAGGTTGTACAGCACTTCAATTCCTGATCTCACTTCTGTAAACATCTATTTCGACGGTTCGGGCGCATGGCACAGCAAGAGCGACGTGCTGCGTCCCTGGGACGACTACGAAACCGTCCGAGAGAAACTCAGAAGTTATCGCTACACAGTTCTATTCGGCGACTGGCACGTGAAGAGCCTCACCGACGCGCAGTACCGCGAAGCATGGGCGACTGAGTTTTGATCATTCGGCCCGATGCGGTGTTGCTCGATTCGGGGGAGATCGTCCCCGGCGTGGAAGTGTGCATCCTTGAAGGCACGATCGATCGGATTCGGCCGTGGACGAAGGCGGCTCGCGAAGAGAGCGGCCTTCTGCTTTCGTGTGCGTTCGTTAACGCGCACTCGCACCTTGAGTACTACGATCTGATCGGGCAAGTTGAAGCCGACGACTATTGGGCGTGGATCCAGGAGATCGTTCGGCTCAAACCTCTGAGACCGATGCACCAAGTCGCGGAAGCGGCGGAACTCGCGGCACACGCGAATCGCGCAACAGGAGTTTCGGCGATCGGCGAGCACTCCGATTGGCCCGTAAGCGGCGACGCGATCCGGGACGCTGGACTCGGCGGTCGAATTTTCCAGGAAGTCATCACGATGCGCGAGTGGGCGGACCCTGAGGAGAAAGTCGCTCGCGTCGCGGAGGCGGCCACGATCAACGCAAAGTCTTCAGGACTTCCGGTTCACTTGGCGCCGCACACTCCCTTCACCGTCCACCCCGACGCTCTGCGCGCGATCTTTCAGTCCGGTTCGCCGACGAGCATTCACGTTGCAGAGAGCCGCTACGAACGAGAGTTCTTCGAAAGGGGCGAGGGGCCGATTGCAGGTTTGTACCGCCAACTCGGGGTGCCGATCGAGCCTCCGGGCATTTCTCCTGTGGCGTACATTGCCGCCCTTGGCGGACTTACGGAGTCAACCCAACTCGTGCACGCTTGCGACCTCGATGAGGAGGACGTTTGGCGCATTGGCAGCGCGCGGTGCAAAATTGCGCACTGTCCCCGCAGCAACGTTGCGCTCGGATGCCCCCCCGCTCCGATTCGCGAACTTCAGTCAGCGGGAGCGACCGTCGGATTGGGAATGGACAGCGCGGCTTCCAGCGGCCCGATCGACATGTTTGCGGAGATGCGAGCAGCGGTTCATGTCGCCGAGGGCCGTGGCGACGTTCTCGGCGCAGAGTCCGTGTGGAGGATGGCGACGACTGACGCCGCAATCTCAATCTTCAGCGAGCGTCGCTGGGAGATGATCGAAGGCGGTCAACCGGATCTGATGCTCATGGATACCGAAAGATGGACACGCCTACCTGAAATCATCGCGAATTGCGCGCCGCGCTCCGTCATGCGAGTCATCAACGTTGCAAAACGCGAGGAGCCGGCCTCGCAGCCGGCTCCATAACACTCGCGATTTCAGTTTCTAACGGCCGATCATGACCGAATCGAGGGCTTTCTGAATCCTCCGAGTCGTATCCCGAAGGTGTACGGCCGTCATGTCGTCCGTCGATGACGCAGTACCGAATCGGCCGCGCAGTCGTCGAAGTGTGTCCATAGCGATCGCGCGGACATCCTCCTGCACTTGCCCGGGCTGAGCGAGCGCTTGGGTGATCAAGGCTTCCACGACGAACCTTTGCAGGTCTCTGCGCAGAGGCCCGATCTGCCTGCCGGTACCCACCTCCGAGAACACCTTTCCGACGATGGTCGAATAGAGTTCCGCAAGGGTGAACCGCTTCGGATCGGACGCGGTCTTGTACGCGTTGTTCGCCACAAGGTCCGTCGTGTTCGCCGACATTAGCATGGAGACAACCATCTGCTGCATGCTCGACAAGGCGTCCTTGATGGGAGCCGGACTGTACATCGGCGAGTTCGCGTCACCACTCAAGTTGAGGAGCACCTTGTCGCTCAACTTGAAGGAGGTCTCGCTCAGGAGTTCCTTGGCCAAATACTGAATCGCCTTACGCTGCATCGAGCTGTCCACTGGGGCGAGCGTGTTCCGCTCGTTCGGATCGCCCTTGAAGTTTCTGCTTCCTGAGACGCCTCCCACGAAGCGCGCCATTGTCAGCGCTTCGCGCACCGTCATGTTGAGGCTCAAGTTCACGACTCGAGTGAGATCCGAGTACGGTCTTCCCTTCTTCGGATACCGTTGGTCGGCTTTGGCCAAGAGGTTCTTTGCGACTCGCATCGTGAGCGCGGAGCCCTCGATCGGGTCCTTCGAGATGTCGAACCGAACGACGTACGGATCGAAACTATCGGCGTTTTCATCGGTCATGTACCGGTGCCCCGGAAGGCTCGCTCTCGACGCAATCTGCATCAGATTCGAGTACTCCTCGATCGGATTGTCTCCCGTCACATCTTTGTAACCGTATTCAATCGCAAAGACGTCGTAGGGTCCAATGGTTCGGTTCCAGTAGTGGCCCCGTCCCTGGGCGACTGCCGCGATGTTCGCCGGGTTGTAGTCCATCACGCTTGCGCTCGTTCCAAATGCTTCCGTCGTCTTGTCATCTCGAAGCTCCTCAAGCGTGATCGCAGTGGAAGCGATGAAATTGTGACGCAAGCCGAGGCAGTGCCCCATCTCATGGGAGACGACATCCGCAAGGAACTCGTTGATGTACTCGTCCATGTTGATGCTCGTCCGATCGGGGATGAGCGTCTCGAGCGCGGTCCACGCGAAAGCGGCCTGCTTCATGGCCTGCTGCGGGTAGTCGCACGTGAACGACGTGTACCGCTCCTTGAGCGCCTTGGCCAGTTTCGCTTCCGGCGTATCGTCGCCCGCTCCTCGAAGCAACCGACTCGACGAGGACGTCCAACTCTCCTTTGACGGCTTAACGATCAGCTCCCACTCAAGTGGCCCCGCAACCCACACCATGTTCGCATCGCAGGTAATGGCCGCGTTGATGATCTCGCCTGTGAACGGATTCGTTCGAAAGAGAGCGACTGCATACCCGGCGTTCTCGGACGCGGTGAAGCGGAGCACGTTGTGCCGCATATCTGCGTGATCCCAGTCCGCATCTGCCGGCTTCATTCGAACTTCAATCGCGTTCTTGATTCCGAGCCGCTCGAATGCCTTGTTCCAACGAAGAATTCCCTCGGCACACGCATCCCGCCACTTTGGGGGAACGCTGTCGTCGATGTACCAAACGATCGGCTTTTCCGGTTCGCTCAGTTCCGCTGTCGGGTCCTTCTTCTTCACATTCCACCGCGTGATCAGTCTCGAGGTGCGTTCGAAGTTCATGAACTTGCCGTGATCGTAGTAATCCTGCGTGAAGTAACCGACGCGAGGATCCGAGTACCGGGGCATGTAGTTCGACTCTTTGTCCGGATACAGCGAATATGTGACCGAGAGTGGCAGACTTCGCGGATCGGCCAGATGGCTCTTTCCTCCGAGACCCAGCATCTCGAGCAACTCGCTCATCATGCCGCCGCCTGCGCCAGGAGGCGACATGAAGTGCAAATCGGCGCGAACGACGACGTTCTCAGGGAAGCCGAGAATCTCCGACACTCGCGATTTGTCACGATCTAACTGATAGGGCCTACCTAACGTCTGCGTAGCGAGTTGCTGCAGGTCGTAAAGTTCTCCGTGGAATAGCGTGGTGACGTTGACGAGCAGCTTCTTCGAGTCCGGGTGTTCCGCTTCGATCTTGAAAGAGTCTAAGATCGCTTCCGGATAGGATCGCGAAGCGCTCGTGGCCATCGGGTCATCCTGACTCCATCGCCAAGCGAGATTGGGATAGTACAGCCACACTTCCTCTTTGTTGCGTTGCCAGCGATAGGCATCCACCGACAGGAAGTCTTTTGAAACCGGATCGCCCGCTTGAAGACCGGGTCCCGCGCCCGTGCGCAGGGTCACTTGGAAGAACCAGTACTTACCTAACTGGCTGGGATCGAGTTCCCAATAGACGTCGTCCTCCTTCTGATAAAAGGTGAAGACGCCTTCGATCTTCTTGGCATCTTTGATCGCTTCTTCCCACTTCTTGAGTTGCTTCTCGCGCTCCTTCTGCGGGTCGTCCTCTCCCTGCCCGGCTCCGGCGGTCTGTCCTTCGTCGGGGATGAACTCGTCCTGCGCGATCACAGGCTGCGACACAACCAAAATGGCCAAGGCGGCCAATAATTTCCTCATCGTGGAATGCACTCTCCTTTGGTGAACTTGAGTCCCTCTTCGGCCCGCGCGCACTATACACCTTCCAATCGCACCCCAGGGCAAGTAAACTCGGCCCGATGGTTCTGGTTGCCGGGGGCGCGGGGTACGTTGGATCCCACGTCGCAAAGGCCCTTCGCAACGCCGGACGACAGTACGCGGTTCTGGACAACCTTGAGAAGGGCCACGAGGCAGCCGTTCTGGGCGCGCCGCTGCTCCACGGAGACCTCCGCGACCAAGACGGTCTTCGGGCCGCGCTCCGGTCAGCACAGCCTTCGGCCGTGATGCTCTTCGCCGGGTACACGAGCGTGGGGGAGAGCGTCCGGAACCCATCCAAGTACTGGGCGAACAACGTCCTCGGACTGATCAACCTCCTCCAGGCGGCGGGGGAGGTGGGAGTGCGGAGGTTCATATTCAGCAGCAGCGCGGCCGTCTACGGCGAACCCCAATCCATACCCATCCCGGAGGACCACCCGAAGGAGCCAACCAATCCGTACGGCGAGTCCAAACTCTTCGGAGAAAAACTGATCCGGTGGCACTGTGAGGCTGCGGGCGCAGGGGCCATCAGCCTCCGCTACTTCAACGCTGCGGGCGCGGATCCGGACGGCGAATTGGGGGAGGACCACCGTCCCGAGGAACATCTCATTCCTCTCGCGATTGACGCCGCACTTGGGCGCAGGCCGGAACTGACCATCTTTGGGGACGACTACCCAACGCGCGACGGCACCTGCGTCCGAGACTACGTACACGTCACCGACCTCGCCGCTGCCCATGTTCTGGCGCTCGACCACTTGGAGGACTCGACCGGCCACGTCGCCTACAACCTCGGATCGGAGCGCGGCTTCACGGTGCGGGAGGTGGTCGAGACGGTCGCCAGCGTCGCCAGCCGACCCGTGCCGCATTCTGTCGGCGCCCGACGAGCCGGGGACCCAGCGGTTCTCGTCGCGTCCAACGCGCTCGCGAAGGAACGACTCGGCTGGACTCCGCGCTACGCGGACCTGTCCACCATCGTCGAGCACGCGCTCAAGTGGCGCGCCGCCCATCCCAACGGGTACGGCATCGAAGCCTGAACCCTTCGCGTTTTGCCACTCGTCCCGTTCTTGTCGCCGCGACCGCTCTTTAGCCGAGAGTAGAATTGGACTAAGCCCATGCCGAAGCGCATCGAGACCGTCGTCCTACACGACAGCGCCACGCCGAAGATCGGCTCCATCGAGAAGGGTGGAAGCATCTTGCTGGCGTCCAAGGACCAACTGCTCAACCTGGCGAGGGAGTACGCCCTGTGGCCGCTCACCTTCGGCCTCGCCTGCTGCGCGATCGAGATGATGAGCACGGTGGCCAGCCGATTCGACATCAGCCGCTTTGGAAGCGAGGCCTTCAGGGCAACGCCTCGACAGGCCGACGTGATGATCGTCGCAGGAAGGGTGAGCAAGAAGATGGCGCCGGTGGTGCGGCAGATTTACGACCAGATGCCCGAACCCAAGTGGGTCATCAGCATGGGGGCATGCGCGAGCAGCGGCGGCGTCTACAACAACTACGCGATCGTCCAGGGCGTTGACCAGATCGTGCCGGTCGACGTTTACGTCCCCGGGTGCCCGCCGTCGCCTGACGCCCTTCTCTACGGGATCTTGAAACTTCGCGAGAAGATCAAATCGCGCCGGTTCAACGAGGTGATCGAATTGACGCCGCGCGAACTCGACCAGGTGACGGTGTAGTGATTACCGAAATCGTCGGCGACGTGATTCGGCCCATCCTCGGTGGCTTGAGCCTCACCGCCAGGCGGCTTCGCAGGGACAAGGCGACCGTCATGTATCCCGAGGAAAAGCGGGAGCTGCCGCCGCGCACGAGGTGGCGCCACGTGCTGGCCCGCTACGAGAACGGACTCGAGAAGTGCATCGGATGCTCCCTCTGTGCCGGTGCGTGTCCAGCCCGCTGCATCTACGTCGAGGCTGCGGAAAACACCGACGAGGAAAGGTACAGCCCGGGCGAGAGGTATGCGAAGCGATACGAGATCAACATGATCCGCTGCATCTTCTGCGGCTTCTGCCAGGAAGCTTGTCCGACTGGAGCCATCGTCCTCAGAAAGGACTTCGAACTCGCAAACTATCACCGCGACGACTTCATCTACACGAAGGAGATGCTGCTCGAGCCCCTCGCCATCGCGGGAGAGCAGTAGAAGGCCGACGTGTTGCGTCTGCCCGACGCGCCGCTTTCCGTCCAGGACCAAGCCCTTTTCTTTCGGCGTTGGCACGTCCTCGCCTCTGGAGGTTTGGGGCAGGTGGACGCCATGTCCCACATGGCGGAGCACCCAGCGTCACCGGCTCTCGTTGAACCAGCGCGTAGGCTCGCACGCGCGGCGGCGGAAGGACGGTTCCTGAGTGACGAAATGGCGAAGATGGGCCGCGTCTTCTCGAGGCTCCAGGTGGGAATGGTCGAGGCGGGCGAAAAGTCCGGCGGGCTCGTCGAGACTCTCGCCCTTCTCGCAAGATTCGCCGACGAAGAGCTCTCCCTGCGGCAGCAACTCCGAGCCCAGACCTTCTACGTGAAGATCGTCGTCGTGTTCTTCATCTTGACGGTCGCGATCGTCGCCAACTTCCTTCCTTACGCCGCGAATCTCGGCTACGTCCGTTTCGTCCTCGTGCTGGGAACGATGGCGCTTCTCCTGTGGCCGACTCTCAAAATCATGAAGTGGGCGGGAATCGGCGAGGAGTTCTCCCACACCCTTGCGCTCACCGCACCGATGTTCGCCCACGGAAACAGGCTGGCCGCGACCTCAAAGTTCCTCTACGGCGTTGGGTTCGCTTACCGAGCGGGGATTCCGGTTTCTCAGGCGATGGAACTCGCGGCAGAGGCGACCGGGAACGTCGTATTCGCCCAGTCGGTCGCGAAGGTCAGCCACATGCCTCGTGAAGGGGTCGGCATTGCGCAGGCCCTCGAATTCTCCGGCATCCTGGACCCGTCGACGCTTGCCATGATGCAGACGGCGGAACTAAGCGGAACCGTCGATGTATCCACAGAGCGGCTCGCGCGTCATTACCACGAACTCGCCGTGATAGAACTCGGCCGGAATTACCGCGTCCTGGCCGTTATCATCGGCGGCCTCATAATGCTCGCAGTGGCGATCTGGATCATTCTGTTCTGGTTGTCCTACATGACCCGAGGTCCTCTCAGCATATGACAAGAGCAAAGAAGAAGATCAGGCAGGGAATGAAGAGCAAGTTGCTGCTCGGCATCGCGTCTGTCTTCTCTGCGCTCAGCGTGCTGCTCATCGCTCAGTGCGCACGCTTCCCGGCGGTGCCGCCAGCGCTCAACAAGCGCATCCGCATCACGTTCTTCCTCGATGGCCCAGTCAATCCGAACTACGTCTACATCGTCGCCCTGAACGACGCGAACGACGCGTCAGGAGCCAACGGAGGGCCCCTGCCCGTCGTCGCCCCGCCGTGGGGAAACGGCTTCGTCGCAGGTAGGGCGACGCACTTCGTGCGATACGACGGTTTCCAGCCGAACGGCGGCTACAGCGTTAACCGGTTCACCGATCTACAGAACCTGCTCTCGTGGGTCTTCGTAGGTGTGCCAGTGAACTTCACGACGCCGACGGGCAACTCGAACAAGATCGAATTCGAACTCGACTTCTCTCAACTCCGACCGCCGCCCGACGACCCGAACGCGATCTTCGCGCTACAGGTCAACCTCTTGACGATGGATCGCGTCCCGACCAATCCGGGCGACACAAACCCGAAGTTCTGGGACGCTCTCGGCGACAGCACCGATCCCGGCAGCATCAACGATTTCATCACCATCGACACGACTCAGTCGCGCATCTATAGGAATTCCGACTCGCAACTCGAGCCGCAGGGCGATGCGCCAGACCCCGGTCTCGACATCATCGACTGGCAGATCGAAGTGCGACTTCCCTAACTGTACTGATCGGTTCAAAACGTGACGGGCCGACCGGTTTTACGCCCCAGAAAGGGGGTCCCAAGTTTCCTTACCGTGGGTATACTTCCGATCCCCGCCACGGAGGGCGGCGCCCGTCACAGGAGCAAGCCTTGGCCAAGGACAGTACGACCGTTACAGAGCCCGATTCACAAGCGCCCAGCACAGAAACACAATCCGCAGCTAACCGCGCCAGAGACCTGCTGACACCCGAAGATCATCTCGAAATCCTCCGGCAACTCTATCTGACTCGGTACTTCGACGTAAGGCTGATCAAAGAGAAGCGGCGCGGCCGACTTCGGGGGACGCTCTATTCGAGTCACAACCAAGAGGCGATCCTCGTCGGAACCATCTTCGGCCTCCGCCCCACGGACTGGCTCTCCCCCATTCACCGAGACATGCCCGCCTTCTTCCTCAAGGACCTGAAGAGCGGCTGGGACGACCCGAACCGCATGGGAATGTCCATCCAGGAAGTCTGCGCGCAGGTGTGGGGCAAAGCGACTGCGCCTGGGAGGGCGAGGGACAATTGGTCGCACATCGGCGATGCCGAGAAGGGCATCATCTGCTCGACCTCGATGCTGGCAGGCACCATCCCCGTCGCCGCAGGAATCGCATACGACTTCAAGCTGCGCGGCTTCGACGGAGTTGTCCTGACTTACAACGGCGAGGGAGCAACCGCACAAGGCATCTTCCACGAAGCAATCAACTTCGCCGCCATCCATAAGTTGGGCGTCATCACGATTATCGAAAACAACCAGTGGGCGTATGGCACGCCGGTTGAACTGGAGTGCCCCACGAAGGACGTTGCCGACCGTGCGAAGGGCTACGACATTCCCGGACTCATCGCTGACGGACAGGACGTTCTCGACGTTTACGACAAAACGATGTGGGCCGTCGAGCGCGCTCGACGGGGCAAGGGGCCCTCGCTCATCGAGTGCAAGACGTTTCGCGCCTACGGCCACGGCGACCATGACGATGACCGAGCCGCCAAATATCGAAACTCTGATGACGTGGACAAGGGTCGCAGCCGGGATCCGATCGCCGTTTACAAGGCGGAACTCGTCCGTCTGGGAATCTTGAGTCAGGCCGAGGCAGACGCTTACAAGCCCGAAGGCAAGCACGCCATCGAAACGACCGACGAGGACTTCCCCCCCGCGGTCGTAGCGGCCCTCAAGGAAGCCGTCGAGTTCGCGGTCAACTCACCAATGCCGGAACCGGACGAAGCTTTCCGCTGGGTGTTCGCGGAGGATCAGCCATGAGCGTCGTTGCTGAGCAGGCAGCCAAGAAGAACTATCTCGCCGGCCTTCGAGAGGCGCTGCTCGAAGAAATGGAGGCTCGGCCCGACATGGTCTGCATTGGCGAGGACATCGGCCTCCTGGGAGGAGCCTTCGGCGTAACGGAAGGCTTGATGGAGCGCTACGGCCCTCAGCGCGTAATTGACGCTCCCATCAGCGAAGCTGCAATCGTCGGTGTGGCAATAGGCCTCGCGATGCAAGGCAGGCCAGTGATGGCCGAGATGCAGTTCATCGACTTCATATCGTGCGGGTTCGATCAGATCGTCAACAACGCTGCGACCATGTACTACCGCACTGCGGGCAAGGTGAACCTGCCAATCGTCATCCGGGGGCCAAGCGGCGGATACGGGGGGGGTGGTCCCTATCACAGCCAGCAGAACGAGGCTTGGTTCGCTCATTCCCCTGGACTCAAAGTTGTCTGTCCTAGCACCCCTGCCGACGCCAAGGGCCTCCTCACCGCTTCGCTCCGCGATCCGAACCCGGTCATCTTCTACGAAGTCAAGGAACTCTATCGGAAGCGTGACATCGAAGAACCTATCCCCGACAACCACTTCGTCCCGCTCGGCAGCGCTTCCATTCGACGGCCCGGAAACGACGTGACCGTCGTCACCTACGGCAATCCCGCATACCTTTGCTTGCAAGCGAGCGACGAGTTGTCGTCCGAAGGCATCGACGTCGAAGTCATAGACTTGAGAACCCTCGTCCCGATGGACGACGAGACCGTGATCCAGAGCATTCGCAAGACGAACCGCGTAGTCGTCGTGAATGAGGCCAGCAGAACGTGCGGATTTGCGGCCGAAGTCATTGCGCGAATCAACGAGATGGCGTTCGAGTACCTCGATGCGCCGCCCCTCCGCGTAACACGGGCCGACACTCCGGTGCCGTGGGTCAAGCCTCTCGAGACCGCGGTGCTGCCGTCGGTGGAGAGCATCTGCGACGCCATACGGCGGGTCGCCCGGTTCTAAACACGAATATGGCAACTGAAATCCTGATGCCGGAACTGGGCGAGAGCGTGCACGAGGGCACGGTGAGCAAGTGGCTCAAGCAGGTCGGTGACTCCGTCAAAGAAGACGAGCCGGTCGTCGAAATCATGACCGACAAGGTGAACACCGAGCTCCAGGCGCCAGCGTCAGGAGTGCTCCTGAAGATCCTCATCCCCGAGGGTGAAAATGTTAAAGTCTTCCAGCCGCTCGGCCTGATCGGTGCCCCGGACGAAGCGGGAGCATCTGTGCCGGCTGAGCGCACCGCCCCCCCTCGCGAGGAGCCGAAGGTAGTTCCGCAGCCCGTTGCAGCGGCCCCGGCAGCCGCACCGACGTCCGGCCGCCGATGGTACACGCCTGTCGTGCGCTCGATCGCAAAGAAGCACGGCTTGTCGGTCGACGCGCTCGAACGAATTAACGGAACCGGCGAAGGTGGCCGCGTCACGAAGCGCGATGTTGAGAACTACCTCGGCACCTCTGCTGCGTTGTCTGCGCCGCAGCCGTCCCCCCCCACACCGACCATCGAGCCGCAGGTCTCGGTTGCGACACCGCCGGCTCCGTCCGCTCCCACGACTGCCGAGGAGGTGATCGTTCTCACGGGAATGCGCAAGGCCATCGCGGAGACCATGACGAAAGCACAGGCGATCCCGGCAGTCACCACGATCACGGACGTGGACTGCAGCAAACTCGTCGCCTTCCGAACCGCGAACCGAGACTCCTTCCAGGAGATGTACGGGGTCAAGCTGACCTACACTCCGTTCTTCATCAAAGCGGCGGTCGACGCGCTCCTCGAGCTCCCAATTGTCAACGCGTCCTATCAAGATGACGCCCGCCTCGTGATCCATCACGACGTCCACGTCGGAGTCGCGGTTGCGCTCGGGGATGGCAGCCAGGGGCTCATCGTTCCTGTTATCCGCGATGCCGATAAGAAGTCGCTCATCGAAATCGCGCGAGACCTCGACTCCATCGCCTCCAAGGCTCGCGAGAACAAGCTATCGCTGCCGGAAGTTCAGGGCGCCACGTTCTCGATCACCAACCCCGGCACCTACGGCGCCCTGTTCGGCACGCCCATGATTCCCCCCGGCCAGGCGGGCATTCTCGGGACGTACGCCATCCGGGAGACGCCCGTCGTCGTAAACGGCATGATCGCCATCCGCCCTGTGATGCACCTCGTGCTCACGTACGACCACAGGATCATTGACGGCATGGTGGCCGGCAGATTCCTCAAATCCATCCGGGGTCGGCTCGAGAACTTCGACTTCTTCCGCTAACCGAAACGGGCCAGGGGGGCGGATTCGTGCCAAAATCCGCGCTCCACTTCTCTCATGGCGAACCTCGGAATCACTCCTCGCAGCCAAGGATTTAGCGATTGGTACAACGACTTGGTCGTCAAGGCGGACCTGGCCGACTACTCGGCAGTGAAGGGCTGCATGGTGATCAAGCCGCACGGCTACGCCATCTGGGAGTTGATGCAGCGCGCTCTCGACGACATGTTCAAAGCAAGCGGGCACTCGAACGCGTACTTCCCTCTCTTCGTGCCGAAGTCGTTCCTTAGCAAGGAAGCGGAGCACGTCGAAGGCTTCGCCAAAGAGTGCGCGGTCGTCACGCACCACCGCTTGATGAACAATCCCGATGGGCCTGGCGTCGTCGTAGATCCGACTGCGAAACTCGAAGAGGAACTCGTCATCCGCCCAACGAGCGAGACGATCATCTGGAACTCGTTCAAGAACTGGATTCAGAGTTATCGTGACCTACCCCTGCTCATTAACCAGTGGGCAAACGTTGTGCGTTGGGAGATGCGCACGAGGCTCTTCCTCCGGACGGCGGAGTTCCTTTGGCAAGAGGGACACACGGCGCACGCGACGTTTGAAGACGCGGAAGCGGAGGCCCTCACGATCCTCGACATTTATCGTCGCTTCGCCGAAGAGTGGATGGCCGTGCCCGTTTTGACAGGAGTCAAGTCCGAGAACGAGAAGTTCGCGGGCGCAGATCACACCTACTGCATCGAGGCCCTCGTTCAAGACCTTCGGTGCGTACAGGCGGGCACCTCGCATCATCTCGGACAGAATTTCGCAAAGGCATTCGACGTCAAGTTTCAAACCGACAAGGGCGCGCTGGAGTACGTCCATGCGACGAGTTGGGGCGTCTCCACACGCCTCGTAGGAACTCTCGTCATGGCGCACAGCGATGACAAGGGCCTCGTCCTGCCACCCAGGATGGCGCCTGTTCAGTGCGTCATCGTGCCGATTTGGGGTGGCAAGGCGGAGTTGCGTGAAAAGGTCGTTGCCGCTTCGGAACGACTAGCCGAACGCCTTCGAGCCACTAAGTGGTCCGACTCGCCCCTCCGTGTTCGCGTGGACGCGCGGGAGCACGAATCGCCTGGATACAAATTCAACGACTGGGAGCTTCGGGGGGCCTGCGTTCGGCTCGAACTTGGGCCACGCGACCTCGAGGCGAACCAAACCGTTCTCTCACAGCGCACAGGCGGCGAGAAGGCGCCCGTCTCGGTGGACAACGTCTGCGACGAAGTCTGCCGGCGACTGGATGATCTTCAGCGTCTTCTCTACCGGTCGGCTCTCGACTTCCGCGAGGCGAACACAAAGCGTGTCGACACCTGGGAGGAGTTCAAGGCAATCTTCGAACCGGAGGGGGGGGCGGGCTTCGTCGTCGCGCATTGGGACGGCACCGTCGAGACCGAGAAGGCCATCGCCGAACAGACGAAGGCGACGATTCGGTGCATCACACTCGATCCTCTCGATCCCGAAGATGACAAGCCTGGAAAGTGCGTGTACTCCGGCAAGCCGTCATCGCGGCGTGTCGTCTTCGCGAAGGCGTATTAGACCCGGGCTACATCCCTACGCCGGTGTACTGTCGCAACCCCGGCTTCCACAAGAGGGTGGCAACCCAAAAGTGCGCGAAGATCCAACCCGCCTGCACAAGAAGTAACGGCAGGCAACCTTCGACAGGCACGCGGCCGACCGCGAGGTCCGTTGGCAGGGCCGTCGTGTAATAAAACGGCAAATATGTGGCCGCTCGCGACGCCCATTCCGGCAAAAGGTGAATCGGGAATAACTGGCCCGAAAGGAACAGCATCGGGAAGTAGTAGAACTCAAACACCGCCCTGGCTTCCTCGAGGAAAAGCGCGAGCATTGAGAGCATGTACACGAGCGAATAGCTCACGAGGTGTCCGAGGAATACCGAGAGCCACACTTGCCATCCAAAGTAGGATCCCGTAAAGTCCAGATTCCTCCAATAAGCAAAGAGCAAGAGTCCGAAGATCGGTGCGAACAGTGTGGTGCGCAGCAGCCTCCACACGAAGTTTCGGATGGAGCAAACCTGAAAGTAGCTCACCGGTCTGAGCAGATGGATAGACAGCGTCCCGTTCTTGATGTCCTCTGCCAGCTCCCACATCAGGTGGCTCGTGATGAAGTTGGAAAACAGGAGCAACACGAGATAGTAGAGGACGAACTGCTGGGCAGTAAATCCCCCGATCGTGCCCCCCTCTGGAACTGCCGCAATCCAGACCAGGGGCATAATCATGGCCGGCACGCCGTCGGCGAGGATCCAGATTACGCCCGCCGCCCGATAGGCGATACCGTCCTGCATCCACACCCGAAACAGCGCCAGCGCCTTTCTCAGGCTGAATCCCACCCCTCGAATCTACCTCGCTGGATATTCTGTGAACCCTCCGCCCTCTGCATGACACAGAATCAACAGAATCATCGAAATGGACCCTCTTGAGCAGAGAGCCGCTTCGGGCGACCTGGAGGCGATGGGCGAAATCGTTCGTCGCCATTACGGGGACGTCTACCGCTTCCTGCTCAACAGGATGCCGTTGCTCGACGCTGAGGACGCAACCCAGGAGACTTTCCTCATCGCCGGAAAGCGCCTGCGTTCGTTTCGATGGGACTCGACAATGAAGACTTGGCTGTTCGGTATCGCAATCAACGTAGCGCGCAATCGGTCTCGCAAGCGAGAGAATCCCCTGCCGAACGTTTCGGACGTTGAATGCCCAGACCCTACGGACGGCCTGATCGCAGCAGGTGTGCTCAAAGGTGCCCTATCAAAACTGTCAAGCGAGCACCGCGAGGTGGTACTTCTCCACGAGATGGACGGCCTCAACTACGAAGAGTGCGCGCAAGTACTTGGAGTCCCCGCCGGAACAGTGAAGAGTCGCCTGCACCATGCCTTCCGACGCCTTCGCGAATTGATCGAGCCCGGAGTGACCGCAACATGACGACAAGCGACATCAGATCGGATCTGAAGGCCTTCCTCGATGGAGAAGTCGCCCCCGAAAGGGCGAGGGAGATTCAAGAGGCGGTCCAATCACAGCCCGACCTCAGGGCGGAAGCGGATTTCTTCACTCGGTTGTCGAGAAGCCTGAAGGCGATTAGCGCATCCGATGTGGAGTCGCGTGCTTCTGCCGAACGACTTGCAACTCGGTTCGAACGGCGAGGCTTTCTGCCTTTCTTCCGGCGATACGCGTGGCAACTTGCCGCAGCCGCTGGAATTCTGTTCGTTGCAGTTCTCGTGGCCCCACGGCCAAGGAGCGCGTATGAACAGGCCGACGCGGGCAGGCTGATCACGGCCAGTCCGCCGCCCGCGGGTTCCGCTGCCGTGGGTGGCGGGAAGGCGGAGTCCAGCCTTGACGCGACTTCGGCCGAAGGCGAGCTTGCCGAGGGTCGCACGAGAATGGGATCCGAGGTCCCGCCCAGTGTTGCAGGAGATTTCCAACTCGACCGCATGGTCATTCGCACCGCTGTTCTCCGCGTGAGAGTTGAGAATGTCGCATCCGCCGAGAAATCCGTTCGCAAATGGGTCGCAGGGTCGAACGGATTCATCGAGGACGAGCAGAGCAGCCGGTTGGATGGCTCCGAACCGTCGACGCTCTTCGTCGTTCGCGTCCCCGAGAAACTCTTCGACGCCGCCCTCGACTACTTCCAGTCGCTTGGCGTGACGGCGGACCGAAGCATCGACGGACAGGATGTCACGTCTCAAATCGTTGATCTGGAGCAGAGAGTCAAGACACTGAAGGCCCAAGAAGAGACTTACCGGAACATCCTTCGCCAAGCGCGCCGGGTGGGGGAAGTTCTCGAAGTGCAGGATTACTTGACGAGAATCCGGACGGAGATCGAGAGCATCGAGGCACAGGCAAAGCAGTTGAAGTCACTCGCCCGTCTCTCGACGATCACTCTCACGCTTCAGCAGCGCGTCGGATCGGAGAAGCCGGGTGAAGATCCGAACTGGGCGTCTGAGGCTTGGGCGAAGGCGGTGCGCTCCCTCGGTTCCGTGCTGCAAGCGTTAGCCACCGCAATCATCTACGTCTTCGTCACATCGCCGATTTGGCTCCCGGCAACCCTCATTCTCTGGTTTGTTGTTCGAAGGCTTAAGCGATAACCTGTTGATAGGTGATTCCGGAATCCGGCAGGTATGCTCGGACCGGATCTCGTGGCCGACCCGACTCGAACTACGCCGGATGTAGAACTGCTGGAGGCCCTTCTCGACCAGGGCCGGACGGCGGACGCTGTCGGCCTACTTGTGCCTTTGCACACGGCAGATGCTGCGGCGGCGATTACGGAACTTCCGCCCGAACATCGCGCCGTCGTGCTTGCCAATCTCGAGCCGGACCTCGCCGCAGAGATCGTCGAAGACCTTCCCTACGACGTTGTTGTCCGAACCTTCGAAGACCTCGATCCGGAAATCGCCGCCGCTATTCTGAAGGAAGCCAAGACCGACACGGAGGCGGACATTCTTCAGGACATCCCCGAGGAGAGGGCCGAGGCAATTCTCGCGCGCTTGGATGTCGCGGAGGCTGCGATTGCTCGCGAGATGCTCGCATACGACGAGGACTCGGCTGGCGGCCTCATGGGAAAGGAGTACGTCGCCATCCCCCCCGGTCTCACGTCGCGGGAGGCTGTCCGAGTGCTCCGATCTCGAAGAGCGGAAATTCGTGAATTTCCAGTGGGCTACATCTACGTTGTCGACTCGCACGGCAAACTGAGGGGCGTCGTTGGCCTCCGCTCATTGCTCCTCTGCGATCCGGATGCCACGATCGCGGACTTGATGAATCCACAACCGGTCACAGTACCGCCCACCATGCCCGGCGAGGAACTCGTCAAAATCTTCCGGCGCTATCACTTCATCGCAATACCTGTCGTGCACGACGATGGACGCCTGCTGGGAATCGTCACTCAAGAGGACGCCTTAGCGTTCGAGAAAGAGGAGAGCGACGAAGAACTGCTGCAGATCAGCGGCATCGTCACAGGCGAGGAACTTCGCGAGATGCCGACGCTTCAGCGCGCGTCGCGAAGGCTGTACTGGCTGTCGCTCAAAATCGTGCTGAACGTGGCGGGCGCGGCCGTCATCGCGAAATACGAATCAACGCTCGCACAAATGGCGGCGATCGCCGTTCTTCTCCCCATCGTCAGCGACATGGGGGGCTCAGCGGGCAGCCAGGCTGTCGCAGTCAGCATTCGCGAACTCGCGCTCGACCGAGTCCGACCCAAGGAGTTTCTCGAAGTCCTCGGCAAGGAGATCGCCGTCGGCCTCTTCAACGGCCTCGTCCTCGGGGCAATCGTCGCGCTGGGCGCTTGGATCTGGAAAGGCAGCCCCATGCTGGCAGCGCTTGCGGCCATCGCGGTCGGCTTCAACACCATCCTGGCCGTCTCAGTTGGAGGTCTCCTGCCGCTGGTTCTCAGGCGCTTCAAGTTCGACCCTGCGATTGCGTCGCTTCCCCTGCTCACGACCATCACCGATTTCTGTGGCTTCCTGCTCACGCTTTCTCTCGCCTCACGCTGGATCGACTCATTCTGAGCCTAAGTGCCGTTTAGGTACACTTTCGCGCCGTACATGGCAACCCTGGCCGCCGCTCCCAGCCCCTCGAATCTCCGGCCCATAGTCGACAAAGTCCTCGCCAACGAGCGCATCGACGCCGAGGATGCCCTCACGCTGTTTAGCACACCCAACCTCAACCTTCTCGCTCACCTCGCGCACACAAGAAGGCAGCAACTCGTTCCCGGCAACACCGTCACATACGTCATTGGGCGGATCCTCAATTACACGAACGTCTGTTGGGTTCGCTGCAAGTTCTGCGCGTTCTACCGTGTGCCCGGACACGATGAGGGCTATCTGCTTTCCGACGACGAAATCCTTCGGAAAGTCAAAGACACCGTAGACCAGGGCGGCGTCGAGATTCTCTTCCAGGGCGGCCTCAATCCGAAACTCAAGATTGATTACTTCGAAGGGATATTCAGAAAAATCACCGAAGCCTATCCGAACGTCATATTGCACGCCCTCAGCCCCGCGGAGATCATCTACATCGCGCACATTAGCAAACTCACACTGCGCGAATGCCTGAAGAGACTCCACGCGGCCGGCCTCCACAGCATTCCCGGCGCAGGCGGCGAAATTCTGGTAGACCGCGTGCGGAAGATCATCGCGCCGTACAAGGACACCACAGAGGAGTGGCTCGACTGCATGCGCACCGCCGCAGACCTAGGCATCCGCTCCACGGCGAGCATGATGTTTGGCCACGTGGAGACGATCGAAGACAGGATCGAACACCTTCAGAGGATTCGCGACCTGCAGGACGAATGCTCGCCGTTCCGTGCGTTCATCACATGGAACTTCCAACCCGAAGACACGCAACTTCCGATCCCGAAGAAGGCGAGCGGGTTCGACTACTTGCGAACTTTGGCGGTTTCGCGGATCTTCCTCGACAACATCGCCAACGTGCAGGTCTCCATCCTAACTCAAGGACCGAAGGTCGCACAACTCGGGCTGCGTTTTGGCGCGAACGATTTCGGTAGCGTGATGATCGAGGAGAACGTCGTGTCCGCGGCAGGAGACAAGTTCATCCTGAGCGCTGATGAGTTCGAAAGACTGATCGGCGACGCAGGCTTCGAGCCACGCCGCCGAAACACAAGATACGAAATAGTTGAGTGAGTGTCGCTCGAACGGACTCAGAGGCCCTTTTCGCGCATCGCCTGCTTGAGCCTCTTGGTCTCGCCCATCAACTTGAGGCAACGCTCCACTTGTTCGCGGCCATAGAGAGGCTGCACGAACTTCGAATTCTTCTCGAACGCCTTTGCGACTCGAAATCCTGCGTCCGCAAGAGCCTTCCGCACTGAAGTTAGGTCCTTCCTCTTGTCCATCACGAATCGAAGTTCGAACCCCTTCTTGTAGGCCTCGTGGCCCTCATCCATGCGGTCGGGATTAGGAACTCGCAGGTACGCCCGGTCGTTGAAGTGAGCCTTCAACGTCGAAACGGCTGAATTGAGATTGCTGCTTGTTTTCATCTGCCTTCTTCGTCGGACCCATATCCGGGCCCTCCCGCCTCCTTCTTTCACAGAATATCCGAACTCGCCTGCGCGAATGTGGGATTCAGGCCCATAAGGCCACCGCTCGCCGTCAGACGACCGATTTTAGGCCATTCCCTGGGCGAGATTTCCACCTCGGAGTCACCCCCCCGAAGAAATTCCTGTCACCGTAGCGACTATCGGAGGCGGAAACTGCCGATCCACGTCACCCAGGAACCCGACTCGTCGGCCGTTTCACCGATCGCCCAGAACAGGCCGGCCTCGACAGGGTCCGCCTGCACCGAAAAATAGTCCCCCCACCGCTCGACGCCCTCCTCGAAGGCATCGAAGTGCCGCACCGAGCTTCTCAGTTCAGCAGGTCCTGCCACCGACCCGGGCGGGTCGCTTGCCAGGCGGCCGGTTACGTAGACGGCGGGATAAGTGTCGTCCGAAGACGCCGAGACCACGAACCCGAGCGAGCCATCGCTGCCAAATGCGAGCGCAGATGCGCTGGTGAACGAGTCTCGCGTGCCGGTTATCGAACCGACTTGAACAAGTGTGGGTGTCTCAAAATCGCTGAGGTCGGCTTCATACCATCGGGCCGAAGTCCGATCGCTGTCAGGCTCCTTCATGACGTGGAGCGTAGCGAGCCGATGTCCCTGCCGACTGGAGCTGATCAGACGGAATCCGCACGGGTCGATGCGGTCGTCCGTACCCCGCATCGGAATCCCTCTCGGCGGGCGCGCTGCTTCTGGAACCCCGATTTCTGTGCGTTCCACTTGGAGATTGCCGTCCGTGTAAACCAGTTTGTGGAATGTCACCAGGTCATCCGCGAACGCATAACTTGCTCCCAGCGCGAACTCTTCCCCGCCGTCGCCCTGTGCGAGTTGTACTGTGAAGTGATCTCCAGACGTGTCCAGCACGTCAACCCACCGGACTGGCTTCCCCGCATACGCGTCGTCTTTCGGGAGCGCGCGGTAGATAACTCCCGACCAGTCGCCGGCCTCATAGTCGTACAAGTTCCCCGTGACGACAATTGCATCCCTCGTAACCGCTACGGTCGCGTAGTCGACCCAGAGCGACTCTTTCTCTTGTTTGACCAGCGAGTCCATTTTCAGCAGATTCCAAGTTCCAACCGGATCCTCGTCGTCTGAGATTGCGAGGAGGATCGAGCTCTGCTTCTTTGTCTCGCTCCGGTGCAGCACCAAAAGCACATGGCGCTTTGCGGAGGCATCGTAAACGAGTTTCGGATCGAAGAGATCGCCTTGCAACCCGAACGGCTTGAAGAACGAGTTCGCCTGATCGGGCCCAAGCGGCATTTCGAACAGTTTTTCACCCGCCTTGCTGTAACCTGCGAGGTCCGTGTTGGTCGCGATCACCAGATTTGTCGGGCCTACCGAGAGCGCAGGATCGGGTGGCAAGTATCCAGTCGCACGCAGTCCGGAAAACGACGAGACCACTTTCGTCTCGTCCTCCCATCGGACGCCTCCGACGCGCATGGAAGCGGTCTTCAATCGTCCTCGCGACTTGATCTGAGGGAGTTCGTGCTCCGGTCGCGGTGTTCCCACCGTCTTCGGCCGTGCAAGGCCGGATTTTATTCGATTTGTGTCGATCTTGCCCACAACTGCTCGCACACTCGCACTCTTCGGCAGGTTTCCAGCCAGCGTTCGAAGTCTCCGAACCTCTTGCGCCTGCAGTGATGATGTGCTTACCATCAGCGCCCCCGCCAAGGCCCACCAAATCCTATTGACCGAAATCATCATAAGCCATCACTCCTTGATAGAAACCACCGTCTTCGCCGTCATCAACGCCGGAATCTCACCCCTCGTCGGATGCGTGGCTCGGTCGGTTCTGGCCTTTTGTGTCAATTCAGCCGAGATCAGCATTCCATCGCTAACATCCACGAAGTACGTCCCCTCCATCGAGATGCTGCCATCTTGGCTTTTGGCAACCATCTTGATCCTGTAGGCGTCTCGGCCATGACGCTTTTCCCTTCCGACGAGAGTGTAAGTCTCTTCGATCTCGGCGTCCCCGGCCACAGAACTGCGCACGCTCGTAGTAGACCAGGCGCTCCCGGCTTCGAGGCCGGATTCCGGGAACGGCAACACTCCGACCAACAGCAGGCCGGCGAGCATCCCTGTCGGCGCCGTGATGGGGCGACCTCGGTCATCGATCTTGATCTGCGCTCCCTGCGGCGGACTTTGTCCCCCGTTTTCCAAAGTGATCGGACCGGAGACGAAGCGCAGCGTGCGGACTTCTTTCGCTGCTTCGCGCACGTCCACCTCGAACCCCACGTCGAAACCCGTCTTGACATCCTGCATGTCACTCGGCCTTAGGTAGGCGGCGTCGAAGGCCACGACCACGTCTGAACGCAGCTCGTACTTCCAGATCTTCCCCTTCTCGGGTCTGAATCGAAGCCGTACTCCGTCCTCAACGGGCCTGCTGGGTTCGCTGACTGGCTGAGGCGCGACTTGCTCACCGATCTCCGGCGCGTCGCCCGTATCCTCCTGAAGGGTCGGCTCGTTCTGCGCCGGCTTCGAAGGCGGCGGGCTTGCCGTCTTGCCCGTGCAGCCGAACAGCACAGCAAGCAGGATGGCCGCCAGAAATGAGGAAAGGAGAGGCCGCTTCAACGAGGCTCAGATTGTACAGCCTATCGGACCGCGGCCGAGCGCCAGCCATAATCACGCCTTGCCCCACGAAAGCCTGGACCCGGCGCAGATGGACAGTCAGGACCTGTATCGCCTGCTCGTTTCCGCCGTCGTTCCGCGCCCGATCGCCCTTGTCAGCACCGTGGACGCCGACGGACGCCCGAACCTCGCGCCGTTCAGTTTCTTTCAGCTCGGGGGCGTTGCGCCAGCCAGCCTCGTCGTCAGCATCACGGCAGGCTCGGAAGGCTGGGAGAAGGACACGCTCGCCAACCTAAGGGCCACGGGCGAGTTCGTCGTCAACCTCGTCACGCGAGAGATGGTCGAAGGCATGAACCTGACGAGCAGGCGACTGCCCAAAGGCGACGACGAATGGCAACTGACTTCCTTCAGTCACGTGTCGTCTGACGTCGTCCGGCCGGACGGCGTAGCCGAGAGCCCCATGCGATTCGAGTGCCGAGTTCATACGATCGTCGAACACGGAACGGAAAAGGGATCGGCGCGATATGTCATCGGGGAGATACTGAGAATCCACACCCACGTGCGAGAGGACGGCACAGCGTTTTTACCGGTAGGAAGAATGGGCGGAGCCTGGTACATTGATACGGCTGTGCCGGAACTGTTTCACCTGGAGCGACCATCAGACGAAGAGCGCCGTCCTTAAGCCCAGGCACGCGTTGACTTACGTATCCGGCCTCGGGAATCACCGAAGTTGAAACTCAAGCACGTCAAAATCTACGGCTTCAAGACATTTGCTGACCGCACTGAATTCGAGATGGACGGCAACCTCATCGCCGTCGTCGGCCCGAACGGATGCGGCAAGAGCAACATCGTCGACGCCATCATGTGGGCTCTTGGCGAGCCCAGCCCCAAGAACCTGCGCGCACACAACTCCGCCGACATCATCTTCGCAGGCAGCAGCCTCCGCAAGCCGCTCGGATTCGCAGAAGTCACTCTGACCTTCGACAACTCCGAGGGCCGACTGCCCATCGACACGACGGACGTCGTCGTCAGCCGGCGGGTGGATCGAAGCGGTGAAAGCCACTACGCCATCAACGGCCGCGCCTGCCGGCAGAAGGACGTCTACGAACTCTTCGCCGACTCAGGACTGGGCCGAACCGGCTACGCGATCGTAAGCCAGAGCGACATCGACGCGGCCCTGAGCGCCTCAGCGGAAGAGCGCAGAACTTGGCTGGACGAGGCGGCAGGTGTGCAGCGGTACAGATCACGGAAGAACGAGGCGCTGAAGCGCCTCGACAGCGCCCTGGTGCACCTCCAGAGGGTCAACGACGTGATCCAGGAGATCGAACTGCAGCGCGAGCCTCTGCGGGAGCAGGCGGAAGCGGCCCGAACCTACAAGGGGCTGGTCTCTAGCCTCCGTGAGATCGAATCGGGTCTTCTCATCGTCGAAGCGGTCGAGGCGAAGGAGCAGGTTCGAGTGCTCGGAGCCAACGTGTCGGAGAAAAGACGCGAGGCAGAGGAGGCCCGCAAAGCAGCCCAAAAGGCTGAATCGCTGAGCGACGAGGCCTCGAGCGCACTCCTCGGCATCGAGAAGAGCCTCGACGCAAAGACGACGGAATATCACGCGGCGTCGTCGAACCTCGAACGCGCGGTCGCCCGGGTCGCCCTGGCAAAGCAGAGGCTCGAAAGCCTCGACGAATTGGACGCGAATCGAGACGCAGAAGCGCAGGCGGCGTCCGAACGAATCGAACGCGCCAAGAAGGCGCTCGAGTTAGCGGAACGAGAGTTGACCTCGGCGACCGAGGCCGTCGACATGCTCGTCCAGGTGCTGAGCGGCAGCGACGAGATGGCGCAACGGCTGCAGCAGAAGCTTGCGCAGGCGGAGTCCGCCCTCGCCCAGGCCCGCCTCGCGTCCGTGGATCGAATTCACCGCGAGGCGCGCATCACGCATCTCCGAGAACGCCGATCCGCCATCGACCGCGAACTTGAGGGCGCAGAAGCCGCACTCCCGCAGTTGCAGCAGGGAGTGCAGGACGGGGAGGCGAAACTGCAGGCCGAGCGCGCGTCTCTCGATGCCGCGCGACACCGCCTCGCTGAAGCGCGTGAGAGCCTGGCCTCGCTCCAGGACGCCGCAAAGGGCCTCGAAGGAAGGCGAAGGACGCTGCTGGCCGAGCAGGCCGGGCTTGAAGGAAAAGCGTCCGCCCTCCGGGCAACGCTCGAAGCCGGTGAAGGAATGCCCGCCGGCGTGCGAGCGATCCTCGCTGCGCACAGTGAGGGCGCGCTTGAGGGAGACTTCATCCCAGTTTCGGCCGCCATCCACGTCGAGTCCACTCTGACGAAGGCGATTGAAGCGGCGCTCGGACCTTCAGCAGGCGATCTCATCACCTCTCGAATTGACTTAGCCCGTGAGGCGATCGAGTACCTCAAGAGTGAGGGGGCGGGACGAGCCACATTCCTTCCTCTTGACACTCTCCGGCAAAGGGAGCGGCCAGAGGGTCTGACTCGCCTGGCTGCCCGACCGGGCGTGCTCGGCATCGCCGCCGACCTCGTCGGGTGCGATCCAGTCCACAAGCCGGCCGTCGAGTTTCTCCTCGGGTCCGTACTCATCGTCGAAGACTCGAAGGTCGCGGCGTCTCTGGCGCGCGAGACCGGCTACCGCAGCATCGCAACGCTCGATGGAGAACTACTCCGCGCTGGAGGTTCACTCACGGGAGGATCGTATCGCCGCGAAGTCGCGGGCCCGATCCAAAGAGCGAGCGAATTGGAGGAAACCCACGCGCGGCTGACCGAGTTAGCCGAAGCGCTGCAAGCAATCCATCAGGAATCGGAACGACTGAGCGCATCCGCCTCCGAGCTCAGTGGCGACGAGGCAAAGGCCCTCAAGGAGGTCTCCGAATTCGAAGTCTCGGTTGCGGAGATCGTCCAGTGGCTCACTGCACTTCGCGAAGAACTGAGCGCGACGGATCGCGCAATCGAGCGACTCCGCGCCGAACGCAATCAGATCGAATCGGAACTGGCTGTGTCGCACGGCGACGACGCTGCCACGGAAGCCACCGTGCAGCACGCTGAGACAGAGCGCAACGAACTGCTCTCGCTCGTGGCCGCTAAGTCGGCGGACGCGGACCAAGCGCGAAGAGCGCTCGCAGATGCGCGCGAACGTAAGGATGCAGCGCAAGCGCGAGTCAACCTCGCAAGGGCGGACTACGAGGACGCAACCGCCTACACGCAAACGAGGTCGCAGCGGCTGGAGAACCTCGGCCAAGAGCGCGAAAGGCAACTCGCCGCCATTCAGCAAAGCGAAGCCGATCGCGCCAAGTGCGAGGAAGCAGTCGCATGGGTCACCAAAGAGCTCGAAGAACTGCGCAACCAGAGGCAGACTCTCGAGGAGCAGCGAAGCGCGATGCTGCTTCAGGCTCGCCAACTTCACGAGCGCGCCAGAGAACTCGACGACGCTTCGTATCGAGACGACATCCTGCGAGCGAGGTCCGAAACCAAACTCGCGTCAGTATTGGCTCGGCTTCTCGAAGAATACAACGTCTCGGAAGAAGAAGCGGAACAGTTAGCGCCTACGGTGGAGTTGCCGGATGACGCGCCGAAAATCGCGGGGCGCCTCCGCAGGGAGATCCGATCACTCGGCGACGTAAACATTGGCGCAATCGAGGCGTACGACATACTCTCCGAGAGATACGAAACGCTCACCACTCAACGTGAGGACATTCTGGAGTCCAAGGCAGAACTCGATCGCACAATATCTGAACTCGATCGCCTCACGCGTGGCGCGTTCACCAAGACCTTCGACGAAGTGAACGAAGCGTTCCGCGAAATGTTTGCGCGGCTCTTTGGAGGGGGGGATGCCGTTCTCCGTCTTACGGACCCCGAGAGAATCCTCGAAACAGGCGTGGAGATCGAAGTTCAAGTGCCTGGCAAAGCCAAGCAGCGCCTCGAACTCTTGTCAGGCGGCGAGAGAGCCCTTTCCGCGTGCGCGTTCCTTTTTGCCCTGTTCAAGGTGAAGCCGAGTCCGCTGTCGGTGCTCGACGAGTTGGACGCCCCCCTCGATGGACGCAATGTCGAAAGATATGTCGATCTCCTGCGCGACTTCGCGGCAGAGAACCAATTCATCGTCATCACTCACAACCCGACCACCATTGCAGCCGCGCCGATCTGGTTCGGCGTAACGATGCAGGAGCCCGGCGTGTCCACCGTCATCCCGTATCGAGCGGCCGAGCACGTCCCAAGTTCCAACGGGAAACGGGCGACCGTCCTTTAGGCTCTCTTGCGCGCAGGTGGTGGGAGACGACGTCCCGCTTACGTACCTTCCTGCCAACTCTCCAGATATTTCGCCTGCTCCGGCGTGAGTTCGTCAATCTTCGCGCCCATAGAAGCCAATTTGAGGGTCGCAACCTGCCGATCAATTTCGATCGGAACTCGAACCACTTCCTTCCCGAGTGATCCGTGGTTCTTTACCAGCCACTCGGCGCAAAGAGCCTGATTCGCAAAGGACATATCCATGACGCTCGCTGGATGACCCTCAGCGGCGGCCAGGTTGATCAGCCGTCCTTCGCCGAGCAGGTAGACCCGCTTTCCGTTCTGGAAGGTGTATTCGCCCACGAACTCTCGAGCCACGGACTTAGTGCCGAGCCTCTCGAGCGCGGGGATGTCGATCTCAACGTTGAAGTGTCCGCTGTTCGCGACGAGCGCGCCGTCCTTCATCGCCTCAAAGTGGCGACCGACGATCACGTCCTTGCAGCCGGTGACCGTGATGAACACGTCCCCGATGGGCGCGGCGGCGTCCATCGGCATCACGCGGAATCCATCCATCAGCGCTTCGATCGCCTTGATCGGATCGATCTCCGTCACGATGACACTCGCACCCATTCCGCGGGCGCGCATGGCGACTCCCTTGCCGCACCATCCATATCCCGCGACGACGAGCGTCTTTCCAGCAAGGAGCACGTTCGTGGCCCGCAGGATTCCGTCAAGCGTACTTTGGCCCGTGCCGTAACGGTTGTCGAACATGTGCTTCGTATCCGCGTCGTTGATGGCGACGATGGGATAGGCAAGCACGCCGTCTTTCGCCATCGCCTTGAGCCGGATCACGCCTGTCGTGGTCTCCTCGGTTCCTGCGATGATGTCAGGGATGAGTTCGCGGCGCTCGCTGTGGATCACTCCGACAGTGTCGGCGCCGTCATCCATGGTGATCGTGGGCCGAATGTCGAGCGCCTGATTGATGTGCTTGTAATACGTGTCCTGATCCTCGCCCTTGATGCAGTAGGCGCCGATCCCCATCGAGGCGAGCGCAGCGGCTACGTCATCCTGCGTGCTCAGAGGGTTGCTCGCGCAGACGGCAACCTCGGCGCCCCCGTCCTTGAGCGTCGCCAGGAGGTTCGCCGTCTCCGTAGTGACATGCAGACAGGCCGTGACTCTCTGGCCGTCGAGGGGTCGCTCCTTTGCGAACCGCTCCCGTATCGCTCGAAGGACGGGCATGTCTCTCGCCGCCCAGGCGATGCGTCGGAGTCCGGTTTCGGAAAGGCTGAGGTCGCGTACGTCGTGCGTAAGGATGGGCATACTGGAATCGCAGTATACTATCGGCCCGTCTTAAACGTCCCTTCTGTAGGCCATCGCCGAGTCATCAATGGGAATCGCACGAACAACCGTCGGAATCAACAGGTTCTTCGAAGACTTCGCGTCGGGTAAGCCCGGACGACGCGCGTTCGCCAACTTCCTCATCGTAGCCGCCGGAATACAACTCGTCCTGATGGGCTTGTTGCTCGCGTTCGGCGCGGATATGAAGTGGGCCGGAGTCGCGGGTGGGGGATTCATTGGCCTAACGCTGCTGTTCCTCATGCTCGTTCGGCACGAGTACTTGTATCTGCTTGGCTTCATCGCAGGCCACACGATTTTTTACGGTCGCTTCCCCAACCAACTTGGCATGCGCGTGCTGAACGCGGTCGGCCCTGCCGAGTTCCTGTTTTTCCTTGCGTTTGTCGCGGGCCTCATCTACTGGTACGGACACAAAGATAGACCAAGCGTGCCGTTCAGTCTTTGGATACCAGCGCTCATTCTCTTCCTCTACGCCGCCGGTTACACTCTTGTCGGTTACTTCTTCTACGAGCGAACCGACAACGCGCTCGAGCAGGCCACCGGATGGATGTACTTCACCCTCGCGCTGCCGACCTACCTTTGTCTGACGACGGGCCGCAGTTGGAAGGCGTTCTTCGTCGTCATCTTCGGGGCTCTGATGATCGGCGCGCTCTTCTCCATGATGTTGGAAGTCGGTGTGGGTGAGTCCCTCATCAACAGGACAGGCTACGGAGGCCTCGGCTTCCGAACCTGGGGCGACCTCTCCGTGAAGACCAACATGCTCGGCACGACGGTCGTGGGCACTCTCCTCGCGATCATCGTCGCGGCATTCGCGAAGCGCACCGTATGGAAAACCGCGGGCGTTGCCGCAACTCTCGCAGGCCTCGTCATCATCTTCCTTGACAGAGGACGAATCCACTATGCGGGCCTCGGAGCGGCAATCGTCTTCCTACTCTTCTTCCTTCCGACGCTCAACCGCTGGCGGGTGCTTTATTACGGAGCGCTGTCGGTGATCCTCGGAGTCGTTATAATCGTCTTCGTCGGCGGCAATCTGGAAGACAAGGCGGTCAGCGCGCTCGAGAAAGCGCAAGAGCGAATCGAACTCGCGCAAGGAAAGGCTGTTCAAGTCGACCCCGGTTTGACATTGCGGTATTACCGTAACCGTGAAGCTGAAGCGATCTTCCTGCAAAACCCCCTCATCGGCGGAGGTCCTGGAATTCGATTCGGATATGAGTTCGATTGGACGATTCTCCAAAACGTGCCGATCACTCAGCTCGACAACTCATTCCTGTACCCCCTTGCCGTGGGTGGCCTCATCGGACTTGGATTGATCCTGTTTACCTACACCGCGATGATCATCGTAACCGTTCGTGCGATGATCCGGCTGCGCAACCCGCTACACAAGGCTCTGGCGTTTGTACCATTGGGGTCATTCATGTTCATGGCCATCTGCAGTTGGGTGACCTGGTGGCTCGTGGACCGCTTTCACGTTGCGGCCTTCGCGGTGATGGTTGGTGTTGCCGTCGCGCTTGTGCGGCATGAGGAAGTGCACGGCAGCGAAACTCCGGTCGTAAACTTCTGAACTACAGCGCCGCGTCACCCCGTTCTCCGGTCCGAATTCGCACGGCGTCAATCACGTTGGAAATGAATATCTTGCCGTCTCCGATTTCCCCCGTTCGGGCGGCGTCACAAATGATTTCAACGGCTCGCTCCACTTGGTCGTCCTTGAGAACGATCTCGATCCGAGCCTTGGGCAGCAGGTTGACAGAGTAGGTGCTCCCTCGGTACAGTTCCGTGCGACCGAGTTGCCGTCCGTGTCCGCGGACGGTTTCCGTCGACATACCGAAGATCCCGGCCTCCTCGAGGGCAGCCTTGACCTCCTCCAACTTGTTAATCCGAATGATGCAGTCGAGCCTCTTCACGCCTCTCGCAGTTTGGCACGGAGCCGCCTCGCCGAAAGGCGTAGACCTGTGCCCTGCCGGCTCAAGGCAACGGAGTTCCGATGCAGTCTGAGGCTCGAACTGACGTCTTATGCACGATCATCGTTCCGGCATTCAATGAGGAGGACACCATACGCGAGGTGGTCGAAAGGCTGCTCGCCCTCCCCGGCCGAAACCAGATCATCATAGTGGACGATGCTTCGACGGACGGCACTCCCTCCATCGTCGAGGAGTACGTCCCGAGAGTCACGCTCTTGCGCCATGCCGCCAATCGCGGCAAGGGAGCGGCTATCCGCACCGCGCTCGCCGCCGCCGAGGGAGAGGTGAGCATCATCCAAGATGCCGATCTCGAATACGATCCCAATGAGATTCCTAAACTGATCGAGCCGATTCTCAGGGGCGAGACGAACGTCGTTTACGGAACGCGATTCGCGCATGGCATGCACAAAGGCATGGCTCTTCCCAACAAGGTCGTAAACGTGCTGCTCCGCTGGGCCGTCGCCCTCCTGTACTTTCGCCGCATCTCTGATGAGGCCACCTGTTACAAGGCTGTTCGAACGCAGTTGCTGCGGGACATGAACCTCGTCTGCGAGCGCTTCGAGTTCTGTCCCGAAGTGACGGCGAAGGCGATTCGGATGGCGCAGCCCATCCTCGAAATTCCGATCGCCTACACGCCGCGCGGCAAAAGCGCAGGAAAGAAAATCCGGTGGACGGATGCCGTCGAAGCCTTCTGGACGCTCCTCCGCCACCGCTTCAGTCGCTTTAGGCGATCATCTGATTGAGGACCCTCACGCGCCTGATTACGTGCCGTTTGATGAGGACTGGGATGGCGATCCCGGCAACGAATAGAATCGGCAGGAACAACAGAAACATCCAGCCGTCCCAAGAAACCCACTTTAGCATCACCCCCTTCACTCCGCCAATCGCGAGCGTGTTCATTAAGTAGATCGGGAACGTGTAGTCCCCGAGCGAGCTGAGGAGCGTCCAGCGCGATGCCGCGGGGTGCCGTACCAGGGCGAGGAGCGCAGGTATGGACAGCGCTCCCATCAGCAGCTTCGGAGCATTCGCGTACCAGTGTCCGGCAACCGACTCCTGCATGTCCGTAAGCACCAAATAGCACAGGATCAGAGCAGCGAGAAAGGCTGCGAGGCTCATCGCTCCCAGTCGATCGAGCGACTGCGATACGGCTTTCCAGCGGCCCGCGAGAACCGCGCCGAACAGGAAGAACGGAAGATAGAAGAAGAAGCGATCCAGAGCGAGGTATTCCGTCATCGGCAAGAAAGCCAGACCGATACAGGGCGCGATGAACCAAGCCCAACGCCGCATCGGGAGCGCGAAGAGCGGCGCACATGCCACGGTGAGGAAGAAAAGCACGTAGACGTACCAGAGGTACTCCGAGAAACTCTTCCCTGGGCGAATGAAGATGTCCCAGAACTGCTCGAAGGACTGAACTGGATTGTCGACGTGCAGAACTCGTCCACCGTAGTACTTCGCGAGGAAGACGATAATGCTGAACAAGAGGTAGGCGGGTATCAGCCTTACAAACCTGCGCCACACATACGTTCCATAGTCGCGGACGCTCGATAACGGCTTGAACGCGTAGTAGGTGACGAAACCACTGAGGAACATGAAGAAGGGCATGTGGAACAAGTACACGACACCCTTCACGCGCTCGAACCACTCCGCATCCTTCGGCGGCTCGCGCGCCACGACATGCCCAAGTACGACGAGGGCGATGGCAAGGCCCTTCGCGCGATCGATGTCTACGAGCCTTTCCCGCGCCATCAAGGCTCCACAACGACCCTTTCTTCACCCACTCGACGAGTCACTTTCGCTTCGTCGAAGTACTGGAGCAGAGGCAGAGCGAATTTTCTCGAACTCCCTGTGGCGTCCCGGAACTGCGCAACCGTGAATCGAGGTCCCAATTGACGCACTGTCGTCTCCAACTCCTCAATCGTCCTTCGCGAGTAGTACATCCCCTCCTCGACCCGAACGATCTGACCCGTCTCCACTCCGAGTCGCCAGATCTCCTCGATGGCCTGCGGGGGGGCCCCAGCCTCGCCCGCCAACTCCTTAGCATCTGGCGCTACCGCGCCGAATTTCTCCATCACTTCCAACACCCGCGACAACAGTTCTTGCTGCTTATCGGTAAGACGTATCGCAAAGTCCGGGTGCCGCATTCCGGATCCCTGCACGAGCACACGACGCTCCTCGGCCAGCCGGGAAATCAAGCGGTCCACGGGCTTAGGATCCCAATCCACGCCCGCCTCCTGGAGGACCGTGGCCTTCGGATGATAACTCGAGCGCGGATTCGCCTCGTGGAGTTTGGCAAGCGCGCTCCGGATCCTCTCCGCGAGGGAGTCGAACTGCTCGGGCGTGAGCCAGACACCGGCGAACCCGAGGGCGCGCTCCGATTTCTTCAAATCTTCGAACGCGTCGCCGAGCGCGTTCGCGTTCATACCGAGCGCCTCGCACACCTCCTCCGTCTTGGTCCCGGAGGGTTTGCTCGAAAGCACGCGCAGGATGCGCTCCGCGATGGGTTCGTCCGAAGTTGGTTGAACGATTTCGGCGATCTTTGAATCCGACTTCCGACGAGGCTTCGCTGATGGAGTGACAACTTCGCCGCCCGCCAGCAAGTCCGGCGGCGAGTACCTCCGAAGCACCAACCTCTGCCCCTTGCCGCACGCCGCTGGCGACTCCAACCGCACTTGCGCGATTCCTCGCGCGTTGTCGAACAAGAACACCTTGCCGATGAACTCGCCGGATCCAATGTGCGCGCGAACTCTCTCCCCGTGCTCGATCTCCGCCACCTCCACCAAGCGGATGTTGATGCACGTCGTCTCCTCCAACGTTCCCGGCGCGCATAGCGCCTGTCCCCTGTGCAGCAGTTCCTTCTTCGTCCCAACGATGTTCAGCGCGGTGCGCTGACCGGCTTCCGCATGGTCGGACGCGCTCCCGTGGGTCTGGATAGATCGAACCCGCACACGATCCCCGCCAGGCAGCAGTTCCGCCTCGTCCCCGACATGAACGGCGCCCCGCGCAAGCGTGCCTGTAACGACGGTTCCGTGGCCGACGATCGTGAACACTCGATCGATCGGCAGAAACCAATCCTTGCCCGTCGTGTCCCGGGGGGGCAGAGCACGAATCACCTCTCCGAGGACATTCTTTAGCTCGTCTACCCCCACCCCCTTCGACGCCGCGACCTCGACGTTCGGGCACCCTTCGTATGGCGAACCCTCCAGGAGCGCCGCCACGTCGAGTTTCGCGTACTCGATCATTTCCCTGTCGGCGAGGTCGCACTTCGTCAGAGCGACCACCATCCGTTTCGCTTCGAGGAGCCGTAGGATTAGAAAGTGTTCACGTGTCTGCGGCATGACTCCTTCGTCCGCAGCGACACAAAGCAGGGCCACGTCGACACCCGAGGCGCCCGCCAGCATGTTCTTGATGAATCTCTCGTGACCCGGTACGTCCACGATGCTCACGCGGCCGACGCCCTCCACGTCCACATAAGCGAAACCCAAGTCGATCGTCATCCCGCGTGCCTTCTCTTCCGGCAGCCGGTCAGGATCGATTCCGGTCAACGCGGCAATTAGCGTCGTCTTTCCGTGGTCGACGTGGCCGGCAGTCCCGATCAGATACGCCATCGGCCGTATTCTACGCCCCCCGCCCTTGCTCGATTAGCCTCGCGTCACAAGGGCCCAGCGAGCGAAGCATCTCATAAGAGTCAATCGTCATGGCTACGTATGGATTCGCTGGGCTTCGGTTCCCTTGCTTCGCTCCCCCATCTCCGCAGTTACCGTTCCCGCCGATCGAGCAGTTACCACAGATCGGGGAACAACAACGACTGGGTGACGATCGAGCCGGGTCATTCGGCGACCCTTCTCGCCACCGAGTCTCCAGGTTGCGTTCGCCACATTTGGCTCACCGTCGGCTGTGATTCACCGCACTTCGCGAGAGAGCTTGTCCTGCGGATGTTCTGGGACGGCGAGAAGATGCCCAGCGTCGAGGCGCCGCTTGGCGACTTCTTTGGAATCGGCCACGGCATCCTCAAGTCCTTCGTCTCAACCCCGCTCCAAATGAGCCCCGAGAACGGGAGGGGGATGAACTGCTGGTGGCCCATGCCCTTCGATACGGCGCTGATTTCGATGGAGAACCAGTCCTCGAGTGCTGCGAATCTCTACTTCTATGTGGACTACGAGGAGTTCGCGGACCGCCAGCCCCCCTCCGTCGCGCGGTTCCACGCCCAATGGCGAAGGGAGGCTCAGACGGAAGGCTGGCTCACAGAGCGCCTCCACTCAGGAAACATCGCCGAAATCTGGTCGCGCAAACCGAACCTGAGTGATGAGGACAACTACGTCATTCTGGAAGCGGAAGGGTCAGGCGTGTACGTGGGCTGCAACCTGAACATTGACTGCTTTCAGCGACAGGGGAACGACTGGTATGGCGAGGGCGATGACATGATCGTGATCGACGGTGAGCCTTGGCCGCCACGCCTTCACGGAACGGGAACCGAAGACTACTTCTGCATGGCGTTTTGCCCCACCCAGGAGTACTGTGCGCCCTTTCACGGACTGACCCTCTACTCCGGCACGCGCGACTGGAAGTGGAAGGGAAAGAACTCAATGTATCGATATCATGTGCTCGATCCGATTCGATTTGAGAAGAGCATTCGAGTGTCCATCGAGCACGGTCACGCCAACAAACTGTCGAACGACTACTCTTCTACAGCGTACTGGTATCAGCTGGAACCTCACGCTTCTTTTCCCCCGCTGCTGCCTGCGCATGAGCGCCTACCTCGTCCGAATGAACCGCCCTTCCCGTAGAGCGCTTCTCTCTAACGCGCGCCTGGAATTGCGCGGCTTTCGATGACTCCGTCTCTGCAAGTCCATGCGACGAAACCGTCCTTCGACGCGGCGGCTCCCCAGTCGCCGTCCCGTGAAACCGCAAACACGACGCTGCAGTGATCGCGTGTCGCGGGCGAGCGATCCACCATGATCCCGACAGCGCGCTCGCAAGCCGCTTCTGCGCTCATCCCGCTCCTCATGAACTCGACGGCTCGAAACGACAACATGAAGCGCCAGATGTCTTCTCCGACACCGGTCGCGCCCGCTGCTCCAGCGTCATCATCAGCGTAGTAGCCCGCGCCGGCGATCGGCGAATCCCCCACTCGCCCGGGAACCTTCCAAGCCATCCCGCTTGTGCTGCAGGCAGCGACCAGGTGCCGCGTCTCAGATTCCCATCCGATGATCGTGACCGTATCGTGGACAAGATGCGCGACCTCGGCGCCGCGTCGGTTAGCTCGCCACTCTTCGTAAGCCCTCAGGCTGTGTTCGCTGTTGAGATTCCGCACCTCGAATCCATGGCGCTCGGCAAACCTTCGCGCGTTCTCGCCCGCCAGCATGTTGTGCGGAGTTTCCTCCAAGACTTTGCGCGCAACGGAGATCACCGGAATCACGCCGCGAACCGCGCACACGGCTCCGACCTCGAGCGTCCGTCCGTCCATCATCCCCGCGTCCAACTCCTGATCTCCCTCCGAGTTGGGCAAGCCACCAAAACCGATGGCCTGATAGCGTGGGTCCAATTCCACGTGGGCCAAGCCAGCCTCGCACGCGGTCAACAGGCATCCTGTGGATTGGTAATTTTCGTAGGCCGCGCGAACGGTTGGCTCGCCGGCATCTTTCCAAGTCGAGACGAACAAAACGGACACGCGCGGAGTATGCCCGGACTACGGTCCGTTTCGCAGACTGTGGATAACCACGTGCCTCGCTAAATATCTCGTTTTTGTCCAGAAATACGTGGCATTCCTCATGCGGGCATCGTTAGAATGATAAGAGGAGGAGTTCGAAGGAACGGCTCCCCCAAATAGGTGAGGTAATCACCAGGCCTCCCAGAAAAATGAGGCAAGGCCGGACGGCTCAGTAGGCGTCCGGCCGCTTAACTGTGGCGAGATGCCAGGATCCGTAACGACATCCCGATCATGGGTTGCCATACCGCCGATCTGCCCAATTCCGGACCGTTCGTTTCTGCCAGCGCGTCGAGCCCTCGCCGGACAAGGCCGATTGGTGTACATTTCCCCCAATGAAAGTCACCGTCTTCGGCGGCGTCTGCGAAATCGGCGGTAACAAGATCCTCGTCGAAGACGGCGGTTCGGCCCTGTTGCTGGATTTCGGGCTCCCGATGGGGCGCTTCAACTCGTTCTTCGACGAGTTCGTTAGGCCCCGCACCTCGAATCATCTCCTCGACGTCGCACGGCTCGGGCTCGTGCCCGAGATTGACGGCATTTACCGAAACGACATGCTGGCCAACGCGGTCCGGTGGCACGCCGCGTCGTCGATGGGGGTCCCCCCCGAAGCCGAACGCATGTATCGGCTCGACTGCGCGAACTACGACGATCACATCGCTTCGTCGGGATCGCCCCGCGTCCAGGCCGTTCTTCTCACGCACGCCCACGCAGACCACTACGGCCAGATCGGTTACTTAGACCAACGCATTCCGATCGTCTGCTCGCCCGTCACGCGGATCCTTTGCGAGGCGATTCAGGCGGTGTCGCCGGCATCACCGGACTCCGAGATTTATGAGGTTCGGGCCAAGTCGGTCGGAACCTCGAGCGACCGAGCGACATTTCCGGAGGCCCCATCGAGGGTCAACGACCGAGACCCGCAGGTGCGGCCGTACCAACTCTTGGACGCCCACGCGCCAACGCAGATCGGCGCCTTCTCCGTCGAGGCCATCCCCGTAGACCACAGCCTCGCCGGCTGCTGCGCATTCCTAATTCGCGGGCCGTCCGGCAGGACTCTCTTCTACACCGGCGACGTTCGCTTCCATGGCCTCTACAGCCTCGGGCCAAACAGCATCTCGGAGCGCCTCCGCGGGCGCACCACCGATCTCAGACCGGACATCCTCATCACCGAGGGCACTCGCATTACCGAAGCGACCACCGACGATGAGAGCGACGTCAGGCGAAGACTCCACGAGGTGGTCTCCTCCACTCCAGGGCTTGCGATCGTGGACTGGGCCTGGAAGGACACGGCCCGATTTCAGACGGTCGCCTCCGTCGCGAAGGAAACGGGCCGCATCCTCTGCGCAAATCCGAAACTCCTGGCCCTTTGGTCAACCCTGTCCGCGCATGATCCGAACGAGTTTCCGCCGCTTGACACGCTCGGAGACATTCGCGCCTACCTCGAACGCAGCGACACACTCACATACTCCCCTGCGGACTACCAGGCGTCGCCGCACAAACTCGGGCCGTTCCTCCGCTGGGATTTGGACGATAAAGAACTGGCACGGCGTGCGTGGGAGTCACGCAACTCTGGCGGCCTGATCGGCTGTTCCCAACTTGAATACCTCACGAACGCCGTTCGCGCGTATGACATCGCAAGAGATCCGAGTAAGTACATCCTGCAAGCTGGCTACTTCGACATTCAGGAACTGATCGACATCGACCCCCCACCCGGCAGCGTCTACGTGCGGGCAGCGACGGAGCCGTTCTCCGACGAGATGCGCCTCGACGAAGCGAAGTTGAAAAACTGGCTTCAACGCTTTGGCGTGATCGCCTCGGACGAGCAGTTCCCCAGAACGCACGTGTCGGGTCACGCGTCGGGCACAGACCTCCTTGAATGGATTCGTGAGATGCGGCCCTCGAACGTCGTTCCAGTCCACACGGAGCATCCTGAAGTCTTCACCAACGAACTCAGCGGAATGGCCGTCATTCCGCCCACCTATGGTGAAACCCTCGACTTCTGATCGTCGGGCTGCCCGCCGATCTTTCTCGCAGGAGCGAAGGCCCAATCCGTCGAACTCTCACATGGAATGAAGGTCGGAATCATCACGTTTACGGACGGAAGGAAGCGGGTTGCCGAGATGTTGGAGAGGCAGTGCTTCGACTTCCAGGAGAGGGTTGCGAATTGGCTGCGAGCGAACGGCCACGAGCCCGTCGGGGGAGAGTCAATCTCCTGGAACTACAGGACTGCGATCGACAACGCGCAGCGGATGATCGAGAAGGAGTGTGACGCAGTCATCTTCAACTTCTGCGTCTGGGCTTATCCGGACTTCGTAGCACAGTCTGCGAGAGACCTGCACGCAGCCGACGTCCCGATCTGCTTCCTGGGAAACATAAATCCAGGTTTCCCGGGCTGGGTTGCCTTTTTCGCGTCCTCCGGGACGCTCAACGAGATCGGCATCTCATTCGGCCGAGTCCTCGGCGACTTGGACGGCGAGGCGGGCGGCGAGATGCGCCGCTGGCTTGCAGGTCACGAAACCGACCCACGAGTGCGCGGCAGAATCGCGGCTGAACGCCTTCACGGTCTGCGTTACGGTGAGTTCGACGGCCCGAGCATGGGGATGTACACGGGCCACGTCGATCCCAGCCAGTGGATGGAGCAGTTCGGCGTCCACGTGTTTCACCGCTCGCAACTCACTCTCGCGTGGCTGTGCGATACCATCGCAGAGGAACGAGTCATGGCAGGCGTTGAGTGGCTCAAGCAGCATTGCAGGGAGATCCTGTGGAATGACGATCGCTTGGCCGACGGCCTGAATGGACACCTGGCAAAACAGTGCCGGTTCTATCTAGCGTGCAAGGATTACTGCCGAGAAGAAGGGATCGACTTTCTCGGACTGACGGGTCAATTGGATTACACGGAGTGGAAGGACGGCATCACCATGGACGTCCCCGAAGCGCTCCTCAACGACACGGCAGATTGGGAAAACGAAAGCAAGAGGCCCTTGATTTGCGCGACCGAATGCGACTCCAACGGCGCGCTCACGATGCAAATCCTGCATCACCTCGCGGACACACCGGCGCTGTTTGCAGACCTGCGACATTTCTTTTCGCAGCGAAACATCGCCGATGCGGGGGGGCGGTTCGACGGCGACGGCGTCTACGACCTCGTGAATTCCGGACAGCACGCGCCCTGGTTCTCTCATCGATCGGATGACTTCCGCAAGAACTGGGGCGAGGTTCGCTTGCATCCGAGCAATCCGATGTACTTCCCTAACGGCGGAGCATCAGTTGAGTTCTTCAGCGAGCCGGCCGACAGGGTCACCTTTGCACGCCTCACGCGCAAGTCGGGTCGCTTCGTGATGCACTACTTCACGGGCTCCTTCGTCCGCTTCGGGGAGGAAGTCGACCGAAAACTTGCGGGCCAGACGACGCCCGAATGGCCTCACGCCTGGGCGGTCTTCGACTGCTCCCGGAAGGACCTCGCGGCCCAGTACGCCTCAAACCACATCCACGCCGTCTTCGGCGACTGGACGGCGGAGTTGGAGGCCTGCTGCGAGGCCCTCGCGATCGATCCGGTCAGGCTGTAGCCCATCGGCGGCGCATAAAGGCGGAGCACCCCGTCTCGCGGTGTATAGTAGACATATGACGAGTAAAGACATCATCATCAGACTGACCACCGACTCCGTGGACTCGCTCTTCTCAAACGCCCGGGCGATGCCGGTCGACCGGCTGACTTGGGAGGTGGCCGCCGGTGCAAGGACGCCCTTGCAGATCCTGCAGGAGTGCGCTCAGGCTCCGATGTGGGCCGTGAAGATGCTGACCGACCGAGCGATTCCCGACTTCTCCCCGGAGGCGTTCCAGGAGGCGCTCTCGGAGCGCGCACAGTGGGACAGTGTCGACTTGTGCGAGCAGGTGTGTCGGGAGCGCATCCAGAGCCTCATCGAGACCATCCGTGACTTTCCCGAGGAGGACATGGAAAAGACCCTCTTCCTCCCCTTCACTCATCAGGATCATCCCTATTGGGACCTCATGATGTACCCCTACTGGAACAACATCTGGCACACGGGCCAATTGGCGTTTGTGCAGACGCTCTACGGAGATAAAGACATGCACTAAGTGCTCGGCAACGGACCCGCTCGCGGGTATCCTCACTGCCGCCGCTGCCCCCTAGTTTAATGGCAGAACGACTGACTCTGGATCAGTTGGTTGGGGTTCGAATCCCTGGGGGGCAGCCATCTTCCCTCCCCCAGCCGCAGGAGTTCGTCGCCACGTGTCGAAACTCCTTGAGAGATCGGCGTCGCCCAGGATGCCCATCAAAAGGAGTTGACCGATGTCCAAGAAGCGCGCAATCACGAGACGAGATTTCCTGCAAAAGACCGCTGCCGCTTCGACAGCTGTGTACGGCCTCGGCGCCAGCGCGTTTTCGTCTGCAGGCGCGAGTTCTCGACAAGCGTCGCCGAACGACACGATCGTGTTTGGCCTGATCGGCTGCGGGGGCATGGGTGCGTCGAACATGCGCAGTTTCATGGGACACCCGGACGTCGCCGTAGCGGCGATCTGCGACGTGGACTCGAATCGCATTCCAGGCGACGCAAAAGCCGTCCAGGACAAATATGGGAAAGCGCCCGACATCTATTCCGACTACCGCCGCATCCTTGATCGGAAGGACATCGATGCCGTAATCGTCGGCACTCCGGATCATTGGCACGCGCTGAACCTGATTCATGCTTGCGAGGCCGGAAAGGACTCCTATTGCGAGAAGCCGATCAGCCACAACATCGTGGAAGCGAAGGCGATGGTCGCCGCGGCGAAAAAATTCAAGCGTGTCGTGCAGGTCGGGACGTGGCAGAGAAGCAACCGAGAGTTCACCGACGCCATAGACTTCGTCCGGTCCGGCAAACTCGGAAGAGTCGTCTTGACCCGCGCGTGGATCTCCGACGGAACGCGAATCGGCAAGAAGCCCCCCACTGCTCCGCCTGCGAATCTCGACTACAACTTCTGGATCGGCCCTGCGAAAATGGTGCCCTACCAAGACAACAAAGTCCACTGGAACTGGCGCTGGGTCATGAACACCGGCGGAGGCTTGACGACCGACTGGGGCGTTCACATGATCGACATAGCCCTCCTCGGAATGAGCAAGGGACAGGACTTGGTCATGCCCGTCGAAATCGCGACCGTCGGAGGACAGTGGGCCATTCGCGATGACGACCGAGACGCACCCGACACGATCACCTCGATCTGCCGATTCACCGAACCGGACTTCGCTCTCGAATGGTCTGTCGGACGCGACCACCCCTCAAGACCCGGCCACGGGACGGAGTTCGTCTCCGAGGATGGCAGAACCCTCCGCGTGTGGAGAGGAGGATGGACCCTCCTCGACGCTGACGGGAACGAACTTCCCAAGGAGCAGGCGCCGCCTGCGCCGACCGATCACTGGCGCAACTTCCTCGACTGCGTAAAGAACCGCCGAACGCCGCGCGCGGACCTACACTCGGTGGCCCAGACGACCATCGTTTGTCATCTGATCAACGCGGCCCTGATGTCCGGGGATACCGTCCGGTGGGACAAGAAGAAGATGGACATCGTTGGGGGAGCGGGAAAGAACACGATGGCCTACAGCCGTCCATATCGGCGTCCCTGGTCTCTGCCGATGCACGGCATCTGATATCATCCGCACATGATCGCCCTGGTTCTCGCAGCCTCCCTTTCCGGGACGCCCGTCCCTTCGCCAAGCGTCGGCGAGGGATTCGTGCCACTCTTCGACGGCAAATCGCTCGCCGGATGGCGCGGCTACCTTCGCGGTTCCGCGCCGAAGGGTTGGAGCGCGAAGGATGGCGAGCTGGTCATCACACCTGGCGTGGAAGGTGGTGATCTCATCACCACGGAGTCGTTTGCCGACTTCGATCTCCGACTGGAGTGGAAGGTATCTAAGGGTGCGAACAGCGGAATCTTCTTCCGGGCCTCCGAAGACACGCCGTATATCTGGCAGAAATCCCACGAGTATCAACTGCTCGACGACGCGTCGAATCCGAACACCGGCCCGATGTACACGGCGGGCGCGTGCTACGACCTCTACCCCGTGAAGGCAAAGGTCGCGAGGCCGGCTGGCGAATGGAACGAGTCCAGAATCGTCGCCATAGGCCCGAAGGTGGAGCATTGGCTCAACGGCACAAAGGTTTGTGATTACGTCGTCGGCTCGGAAGACTGGCTGAAGCAACTCGAACGCAGCAAGTTCAAGTCGTACGACGGCTTCGGCCGCCTTCCCTCTGGAAAGATCGGGCTGCAAGATCACGGACACCTCGTTTCCTTCCGCAACATCCGGATCAAAAAACTTTAAGCCGTACACAAACGAGAAGCGAGGAGCGCATCGCGCTCCTCGCTTTCGTCCCTATTCGCAGCGACCTAAAAGATGCTCTCCGGGAAGTAGTACTCCTTCGCGTTCTCCGGAGTGATCAGTTCCACATCGATCATCAAGTGCTTCGGCATATACTGGAGCGCCTCTGCCTTGCCTGCTCTCAAGATTCCGGCCGCTGTCTGAATACCGACTGCGATCATCGAAGGTGGATAGGTGATGTCCGCCGGGAACAGCGGATCGCCATCCATAACTCGCTTCACGATGTCCTTCATTCCTGCACCGCCGAGAATCCAGATGTTCTTATCTCGCCCTGCGGCACGGAGCGCGTTCTCCACGCCGAGCGCCATGTCGTCGTCGCTGGCCCAGATGGCGTCTATCTGCGGGTGCGCGGTGAGAATGTTCTGCATCACCTGTTCGGCCTTTTCTCGGTTCCAATAACCGCTGTCCTGCGCCACGATCTCGATGCCGGGATGCGACCGGAACACTTCCATCGCCGCGGCGACTCGGTCGGTGTTGACCGTGCTGGGGATGCCCTCCAACACCACGATCTTGCCCTTGCCGTTCAGCTTCTGCACCATGTACTCCGCAGATTTCCGACCGAACGCTTTGTTATCGCCTTCGATAAACACATCGGCAACCGGCTTCGTGAAGCCACGGTCCACGTTTACGATGAGAATGCCAGCCTCGTGCAGTTTCTCAGCGATTGGTGTAATCGGAGCGCTCTCGGTCGCAAGAATGACCAGGGCGTCCACACCCTGGCTCTGCAGGTTCTCAAGATCGGTGATCTGCTCGCTCGGCTCTTTCGCGTCCTCGATGATCCACTCGATATCGGGATGCAGGCTCGCCGCCTTGTCGGCCCACCACTTCACGCCCGCGGTCCAACCGTGGTCGGCGGCGGGAATCGACACGCCAACCTTGAACTTGCCACCGCCCGGCTTCGTCGCAGTGCCACCCGTCGGCTGACTGCCGGACGAGCAACCAATCGTCGCCGCCGCGATTGCGGCCGCAACCGGCATCCATGTCCATCGTTTCATTCTTCTGTGACCCTCCTCGTCAGTCGTTCGCGCGCGCCCCTCGCTGCAGCAGAACTGCAATTAGAATCACGGCGCCGCGCACCACACCTTGCCAATTCGTGTTGACTCGATATGTCGTCATTGTCGCGGTGATCAGCGTCAGCAGTACGACACCGACGACTGTCCCCCAAATTCTACCCCTCCCTCCTCGCAGGCTCGTTCCGCCGATCACGACCGCCGCAATGGCATCCAGTTCATAGTAGAGCCCCGCGCTCCCGGTACCGATCGAGTTCTGCTTCGCCGAAAGAGTGAACGCCGCGATTCCTGTTAAAGCGCCGGTCAGCGTGTACACGAAGACCTTCACGCGCCTCGTGTTCACTGCGGAGTAGTGGGCAGCGCGCTCGTTCGCGCCCACCGCAATCACATGCCGCCCGAACGCCGTGCGATTCAGAAGAAAGCTCGCAAAGCACGCGATCAAGAGGAAGAGAATCGCGTGCCAATAGAAAATAAGCGGATCGCCTACTGCGGTTTGCAGGCCGGGAATTGGGATCCCTCCGAACCCAATCTCCTTGTACGACTCGACGGTCGACCGAATCTCACCGCCGTTACCGAGCACGAGCGCCAAGGAGCGAAAGGCAGCCAGCCCCGCCAGGGTGACGATGAACGGCGCAACTCGGCCGTACGCGATGGTGAAACCGTTCAGGAATCCAGCCACCGTCCCGACGGCGAGCGACGCGCATCCGGCAAGCGCAATCGCAAGTGTGGTCGACGCCTCATTGGCGCCAACGCCGTTGAGCACGATGATTCCGACGGCGCCGCAAAGCGCAACAAGACTTCCAACCGAAAGGTCGATGCCTCCGGTCATGATCACCAGCGTCATCCCAATCGCGATGATCCCCGTGTACGCGTTCTGGCTGACCATGTTGCGCAGGATCTCCGGCTGAAGGAACTCGGTTCCGCGCTCCAGCAGGTTCACGCCAAAGAGCGCCACGAGCGCGACGATGACGCCGTATTCCTGGAGAAACACACCCAAGCGCTTCACGCTGCATCCACCCCGGCAGCCAAGCGCATGATCGCCTCTTCCGTCAGCAGCGGTTCCGGCACCTCGCCCACGATCCTCCCGTTGCGCATCACGAGCGCTCGATGGCACAGTCCAATAATCTCAGGAAGTTCGGATGACACGACGATGCATGCCATCCCTTCTCGCGCCAGTCGCGCGATGAGTTCGTACAGTTCCCTCTTCGCGCCGACGTCCACCCCGCGGGTCGGCTCGTCCAAGATCAGGACTCGAGGCTCAACTTCGAGCCACTTGGCGAGGCAGACCTTCTGTTGATTTCCGCCACTAAGATACAAGGTCGGCGCCTGAACGTCCCCCACCCGGATGTCGAGAGTCTCAATCCAGTTCGATACGACCGCCTTCTCCCTCTTCTTGTCTATGAACGGGCTCGCGAACTTTCGCAGCGTCGGGAGAGTGACGTTTTCGACCGTGTTCATGTCGAGAACGAGCCCCAACCCCTTGCGGTCTTCACTCAAATAGCAGACGCCGCGCTTCATCGCGTCCTTGGGGCCCCGTAACTTGCAGCACTCGCCCTGGATGTAAACCTCGCCTCCCACCAAGGGCCGAAGGCCGACCAGGCTCTCGCATAGTTCAGTTCTCCCGGAGCCGACCAGCCCTGCAATTCCGACGATCTCACCGGGAAGAATCTCGAAGGACGCCCACTCGACCTTATCGCGTAAGCTGACGTCACGCACCTGCAGGACAGGCGCGTCGCCGTGCACATGCGACTTCGGCGGGAACACGTCTTGAAGCGGCCGGCCCACCATCAGACTGGCAAGTTCAGACTCATCTGCTTCCCCGCGCTCGAGCGTGCGGACGACCCGACCGTCGCGCAGCACCGTGATGCGGTCACAAATCTGAAGCACCTCAGAAAGACGATGCGAGATGTACACGATCGCCACGCCCTGGCTCTTCAACTTTTCAATCACGCTGAAGAGTGCGTCGGCCTCGTGCTCGCTCAACACCGCTGTCGGCTCGTCCATGATGAGCACTTTCGCGTTCAGCGAGAGAGCCTTCGCGACTGCCACCAGTTGCTTTCCCGCAACAGACAGAGATTCGACGCGAGTGTCGGCCGAGAACTTCGCGCCAAGCTGAGAGAGCAGAGCCCGGGTCTCCTCCTTCATCTTCGTGGAGCACAAAATCCCCCGCTTCGTGATCTCTTCGCCCAGGAAGATGTTCTCGGCGACCGTCAACTCGTCGACGACGTCGAGTTCCTGATGGATCATCGCGATCCCTCGTCCAATGGCGTCGCGGACGCCATGAAGCCGGACAGGCTGCCCAGAGATGAACACCTCGCCGGACGTTGGTGTCTGGATGCCGCTCAAGATGCGCATGAGAGTGCTCTTGCCTGCGCCGTTCTCTCCAACGACTCCGTGAACCTCACCCGACTTGAAACTCACGCTGACACTGTCCAGCGCCAAAACGGCCGGGAACTGCATCGAAAGGTCCCGAGATGCGAGGGTGAAGGCCGACATAGACTCTAAAAGTCGTCACACTGGCGATAGGCCGCTATCAGCGCGCTTTCGCCATCTTTGCCAGGCTTCGAGTTGCCGTGCTCCATTCCGAGGATGCCCGTGAAGCCCTTTTGATGGATGTGTCGGAAGATGTTCTTGTAGTTCATCTCGCCGGACGTGGGTTCACACCTGCCAGGATTGTCCCCGATCTGAAAATAGGCAACCTCTTCCCAGGCATAGTCGATATTCGGAATGATGTTCCCCTCCGTAATCTGCTGGTGGTACATATCGAAGAGAATCTTGCAGCTCTGCGAATTGACAGCCTTGCAAATCATGTATGCCTGCGGAATCCGACTGAGAAACATCCCCGGATGGTCTCGATAAGGGTTCAGAGGTTCCAGCACCATCACCAACCCAGCCGGCTCGGCGATTTCAGCCATCGCTTTCAAACAATCAACGACATTCGCCGTCTGATAGTCCCATTGCAGCCGAAGGTCGAATGGCCCTGGCACCACAGTGCACCACTTCGCATTCACTCGCTTCGCAGTTTCGACGGCTGATTTCATTTGCGATTGGAGCGCAGTCCGGGCCTCTTTGCCTCCCAACGCGTAAATCGGCTGTCCCCACTCGGCGTGAGCGACGAACACGCCCATTTTCGTGCCGAGTCGTCCCATCTCATGCGCGATGCGCTCCTGCTCGGCCGTCGGCCTGCCCATCATGCCGTTGTCTTCCCAAGCCGTAAAGCCCTGATCCGCGGCGAACTTCAGTTGGTCGACGGGGTCTTCGCCGCCCGAGTGACGAAACATGCCGAAGTGCGGCGCGTAGTTGAGTTTGAACTTGGATTGCATCGCGGCGAGTCCTCCCCGTGGCGTACCAACGGCAAGGGCTGCTCCCGCAACAGCCCCTGCCTTGATGACTTCTCGTCGGGTGAGGTCACCCATCTACGATGTTCGACCGGGGATCGCAACCGGCGGAACCGGTACCGGACCAAACGCGAGATGGTCAGGAGCCAACACGACTTTATCGTTTAGCGCCTGCTCGTACGTGATCTCTTGGCCTGTGTAACCGGCCATGCGGCCCATGATCGCGGTCATCGTCGTTTCGGCAACCTGTCGGCCCTCGTTGATCAAGTTCCCAGACCGAATGGACTGAATCAGATTCCGGTGCTCGAGCATGTAGGGGTTCGGCCGATCGCCATCGAATCTCCATGCGCCCTCACCGCGAATCACCGTGTTTGCGTTGGACGTGCCCTTCGTTCCGACCACCAGCTCTTCAACCCGGCTCGCTGTGCCATCGATCTGTCGGCACATGCTAATTAACTTCGACCCGTCGTCCCATTCGAACTCCGTCGCGAAGTGGTCAAACACGTGCCCGTAGGCCGGATCGGTTCGAGCCTGCCGGCCCGCCAAACTGATCGCTTTGACCGGCAGTTTCCCCTTCGCCCAAAGGCAGACGTCGATGTTGTGGATGTGTTGCTCCACGATGATGTCGCCCGATAGCCATGTGAAGTACAGCCAGTTGCGCAATTGCCACTCCATGTCAGTCCACTCGGGCCGTCTTGTGTGCATCCACAGTCCGCCCTGATTCCAATACGCGTAGCACGCGACTACGTCTCCGATGGCTCCGTCGTGGATGCGGTGCATGCACTCTCGGTACGCCACATCGTGACGTCGCTGAGTTCCGGCCACGATCGCCAGCCCTTTCTGCCGAGCCATTTCCGAAGATCCAAGAACGGAACGCACACCGGGCGCGTCTGTCGCGATCGGCTTCTCCATGAAGACGTGCTTCCCGTGCTCGATGGACGCTCTCAAGTGCGCAGGCCGGAATCCGGGGGGGGCTGTCAAGATCACCACGTCGACGCCGCTCATCAGAACGTACTCGTATGCGTTGAAGCCAACGAATTTTCGATCGTCCGTGACCTTGTACCGGTCCTTTAGGTTGTCGCGCAGCGTGTTCGCCGAACCGTCAATGCGATCTTTAAACACGTCCGCCATCGCCCAAAGTACGACGCCCGGATCTGCATTCGCTGCATCGATGACGGCTCCCGTTCCGCGCCCGCCGCAGCCGATCAGGCCGACTTTGATCGTATCGGAACCCTGGGCGAACACGTTCTTCGGCAAGACGAGGGTCGCGCCAACGGCCGCCGAGGCGCCGAGGAACTCGCGACGTGAGTAGGTCCCCTTCCGTCCCATAATGCGAAGAGGATAGCCCTAAAGGGCTACGGTTCGCAAACGACTCTCATCCCGACGAATGGCCCGTCTGAGAGCCACCACTTGCTCTTGGGAACATGGGCGTCCGCCTCCTGCCACTTGGGGAGGTACGGCTGCCGAGCGGAGAAGCCCACCTTGGGCGGGCGATCCATGTACGACCCGCCGCAAGTCACCGGCTGCCCGTCCAGTCCGATCGTCCACTCCATGACGTTCCCGAGAACGTCGTAAAGGCCCCAGGCGTTCGGCTTCTTCTTGCCGACCGGGTGCGCCACGTCGTCGGCGTTCTCCCAATACCAGGCGACGTCCTTGAGGTTCTTTGGATCTTCGACCGCCCCGGCGCGCGCTGCGTACTCCCACTCCGCCTCCGTTGCCAGACGGTACTTCTTCCCCGTCTTCTTTGAGAGCCAATTGCAGAATTGCTGCGCGGCGTTCGCGGTCATGCCCAGCGCGGCATAGCCCTTGTGCCCAAATCCGCGGTCTGGCGCGCCATAAGGCTTGCTCGGTCTCGACTCCGCGTCGACGCCCTGAGCCTGCTCCTCAGGTGTCAGGTCGAGCCGGAAGGCGTAGATGTCGTATACATCCCAGGTGACTTCGGTTTCTCCAATCCAAAACGGCCGGATCTTCACCGTCTGGCCCCTCACGGTGATCTCACCCTCAGGGATCCTGATCATCCTGAACTCGGCCAGGTGACCAGGTATCTTCTCAACGAAAGCCTCTTGAGCCTGCGCAGGTGGCGAGTTCCAACCCGCGATGATCATCCCAAACATTTGCGCTGTGAACATGGTGCTCTTGGGTTACTTGACGCCGGTGGCGCCCCAGGGTGTCACGAAGCCGACGCCTCTTCCACCCGAACGGTTCCAGTATAGCCAGGTGCACATGGGTGTACGGGTGTCCATCACCCTCTACGCCGCGGACAGCACTCGCGCTGAAACGGCGGCTCGGGCTGCGTTCGACCGCTTCGCAGAACTCGACGCCGCTCTCAGCGACTACCGCCTGGACAGCGAGTTGATGGCCCTCTGCCGCCGAGCCGGCACCGGGCCCGTTCCCGTGGGCGGAGACCTCTTCGAAGTCCTCTCCGTGGCACAGCGCATTTCAGAGGCGACCGGCGGTGCGTTTGACGTCACAGGCGGCCCTGTCTTCAGGCTGTGGAAGGAGGCGATTCGAGAACGTCGCGCCCCAACGCAAGCGGCGATTCAGGACGCGCGAACGAAGGTCGGCTGGCGACTCGTCGAACTCGACGCTGAAGCAAGAGCCGTCACACTGAAATCGCCCGGGATGCAAATCGACTTGGGCGGTATTGCGAAGGGCTACGCCTGCGACGAAGCCATCGAGTCCCTGGCCGCGAGCGGCATCAGCCGGGCAATGGTGGAGGCCGGAGGCGACATCGTCGTCAGCGGGCCACCACCAGGCAAACTCGGATGGACTATCAGCGTCCGAGGGCTCGCCGGTCGCAAGTTTCTCCTCGCCCGCTGCGCGATCTCGACGTCAGGCGACGCCGAGCAATACGCGCAGCTCTCCGGGAGACGCTACTCGCACATCGTCGATCCCCGTACCGGATGGGCCCTCGACAACCGCATTCAATGCACGGTGATCGCGAAGCACGGCGTAATCTCCGACTCGCTCGCGACGGCCCTGTGCGTTCTCGGCCCTGAAGATGGTGCGGCCGTTGCAAGCGCGTTCGGCGCGGAGCCTCACTTCGTCTTTCCATCCGCGATTAAGTGACGGCGGCGAAATCGCGCTCGAACTTCTCGAACACGCGCGAATCGATCACTCGCGCCGTCGCCTCCACAGCGCGCTGCACCTCGCAATACGATGTGTAGAGGGGCGAGAGACCGTATCGGATCATGTCTGGCGTTCTGAAGTCGGGAATCACAGACTCCTCTTCGATGAGGGCTCGACAGATACGGTACGCGTCAGGATGAGCCAAGGACACATGCGATCCGCGATCTGCGGATTGCTCCGGTGATCGAAGCGACATTCCGCGGGGCACGAGTTCTCTTCGCGCGAGGTGGATGAAAAGGTCGCCCAGTCGCTCCGACTTTTCGCGAATTGCCGATAGCCCATAGCGAGCCACCAGGCGCACTCCCTCCTCGACAGCGGTCATTGAAATGATCGGCGGCGTTCCCACAAGGAACTTCCGGACTCCGCTCGCCGGCTCATAGGTCGGCTCGAACGCGAAGGGGTCCCTCGATCCGAGCCATCCGAACAGCGGGCACTGGACTTTCTCCAGGTGCCGCGCATTAACGTACAGAAATGCAGGCGAACCCGGACCCCCATTGAGGTACTTGTAAGTACAGCCGACTGCGGCATCCACGCCCCATTCCGATACCCGCGATGGTACGGCGCCAACGGAGTGGGAAAGGTCCCAGATGATCAGGCAGCCCGCGGAATGCGCCGCCGCGGTCAGTTCGTTCATCGGCAGCAGTCGGCCCGTGCGAAAGTCCACATGAGAAAGCACGACAATCGCCGCACCGTCTTGAATCGCATCGACGACGGCACCCGTCTGGGTCCATCCGTGCGGGCCGGGCTCGATGTATTGGATTTGCCTTCCACACGCCGAGGCGCAACTCTGAAGAGCGTACAGGTCAGACGGGAATGCCCTCCCTTCGGCGACGATCGGGCCGCCTTTCGCCAACGCTCCGAGCGCCGACACGATCTTGTACAAATTCACGGTCGTCGAATCGCAGCAGAGGGTCTCCCCAGGCGTCGCGCCGATCAGTTCGCCGATCTGATCGCCGACTTCGACCGGCAGTTCATACCAACCCTCGTTCCATCCGCGGACGAGGCGACGACCCCACATCTCTTCGACCTCCGCTCCTGTTCTGCGCACAGTGGCCTTTGGCAAGCGGCCGAGAGAATTGCCGTCCATATACACGACCGACTCGTCCACCATGAAGTCGGCACGGGCCGCCACGAGCGGGTCCAACGCGTCGAGTTCCTCAGGGGTCATCCGGAGCCAATCGGCCACGCGAACAGGATATCCCAATGCTCCGTCACGGCCTCGCGGACCGGCGAATCTTTGCCGATACTCCATAGTGGTCCTCTCGTTGCCGGACGGGCTCGGGCGAAGCCGAATGGCCGCTCAACTGCCTCGCGTACTTTGAATTAGATTATGGTGACCCTCCGCGCGCTTGTTATTGACGACTCCTCGACAATGCGTCGGCTTATCATGAAGACTCTCATGAAAGCGAACGTCGCAGACTTCCTCTTCGACGAGGCGGAAGACGGAATCGAGGCGGTACACAAATTCCTCACGTCTCCACCCGACATGATCTTCTGCGATTGGAATATGCCGAGGATGAACGGCTACAACTTCGCGCGAAGGGTTCGTGCGGACTCCCGATACGATCATATCCCGATTGTGATGATCACGTCCGAAAAGGTCCTCAAGAGAATCGAAGAAGCATTCAACCGCGCGCGAGTGGATCGATACATCACGAAGCCTTACACGGTCGAGGAAGTCAGGTCAAGAGTATTGCCGCTCGTTCGCCGGATCGAAGAGGGCGGCAAAGGCAAGGGCGGACAGCAAAAGAAGGCGGCGTAGTTGGTCGCCCAGCAGAAGAGCCCCCTCGCCTGCCACACTTGTTGTGGCAGTGGAGTTCGAACGGCTCGTCGCCAAGCATCAAGATGCCGTTTACCGTCAGATGGTCAAGGTCTGCGGAAATCGGGAGGATGCTGAAGATGTGCTCCAAGAGGCGCTCCTTCGAGCCTACAAGGCCTTAGGGCAACTCAGTGATCCAATCGCATTCCGAGCCTGGCTCGCTCGCATCGGCCGAAACGTCTGCTATCGCCTCCGCACGAAGGCCGCGCTGCTCCCCATCACAGCACTTCCCTCCACCCATCCGGATGGTCGGCCCCTCCCCGAAGACGAGGCGATCCTCGAAGACCTCGTCGATCGCGTTCACCGGGCGATCGATTCCATGGCTCCGCTGCATCGGGAGATCTACTGGCTGCGCGACGTCGAGGGACTCAGTACGGACGAAGTGGGGCGGCGCCTAGGAATTTCTGTGGCCGCCGTGAAGTCGAGATTGCACCGGGCGCGCTCCGAACTTCGAAAGACGCTTAACGCAGAATTTTCTTAGACACGCGAAACTTTGCGCCCGATTCGCGACTCTTCTCCAGTGTATGGCTTCGGCAGACCACATTTCGCCAACAGACTTGAAGCGCCGCATCGAGGCCGGCGAGCACCTGCAGATCTTCGACGTGCGGACACCGAGCGAGTTCGCTTCGGGACACGTGCCCGGCGCGGCAAACCTTCCCATGGACGAAGTGGAAGCGCGCCTCGATGACCTTTCGACCGACCGCCCCGCGGTGCTTGTATGCCAAAGCGGCCAGCGCGCAGCCATGACTTGCGAACTAATCGGCGCGTCCCATCCAAATGTCCTCGTCCTCGAAGGGGGGACGGACGCCTGGGTTCAGGCAGGGCTGCCCACCGTTCGCTCGACGAAGACTCGGTGGAGTCTCGACCGCCAAGTCCGACTTGGCGCTGGAGTCCTCGTCCTCACAGGACTAATCCTCGCGAAGTACGCGCATCCCGGCTGGATCTTCCTCACCGGCTTCGTTGGCGCGGGCCTGACGTTCTCGGGCCTTACAAACTTCTGCGGCATGGCCCTTCTGCTCAGCCGCATGCCTTGGAACCAGCCGAAGAGGCTGTCTTCAGGCCCGGCCGCGTCCTCCTCCCCTTAGTTCGGGGCCCGGACCTCGAAAGTCGCCTCCGCCCGCGAGCCACCCGACTCGAGCACGAGGCGGTAGGTGCCCGGCCCTAAGTACTTCGGGCGGTAGTCCTCATACGGATCCTTCAGGATGTCTTGGAGGGTCGTAGGCTTCCAATCGATGCCTCCCGGCGGGATCGGCCTGCCTTCAGAGATTTGAAGGCTGACCCTGCCGAAGTTTAACCCGTGTTCGCCGGGGTCGGGACGTCCGCCTTCGCCAGTGATCGGCTCCGACTTGACGGCCCTCCCTTGACTGTCCATGATCGTCGCCGTCACTGACCCGGCTGATCTCAACCAGTATGTTACGGCGATGCTGCCGCCCGAGCCCCTCGCACCACGCCCCCCCGTTCGGTACGCCCACATCCGATCGTACACAACGGACGCGATCGGGAAGATGTGAACTGGCACGCGGCGAACTTCCGGTGTGACGCTGCGAAGGACGGACACACTCGCAACCCACACGCTCCGGCCGTGAGTGCCAAGCACGAGATCACCTTCTCGCGGATGGACTACCAGATCGTGAACCGGAGTGTGGGGCAGGCCCCCCTCCAAGGCTTCCCACGTCGCGCCCCGATCTAGGCTGACGAAAACGCCCATGTCGGTTCCAACAAAGACGATGTCAGGACTGACAGGGTCCTCTGCGACGACGTTGATGGGTTCCGCAGGGAGTCCTGCGGAGATGTCTCTCCAAGTGGTTCCGCCGTCGTCGGACCTCCAGAGATAGGGCGCGAAGTCATCCTCTCTGTAGCCGGACTTCGCCAAGTACACGCAGTCTCGGCGGTGCGCCGACGCCGCAATTCGGCTCACCCACTTTCCCGGCGCAAGCGATTGGCCGATCTCGATCCAATTCGCTCCCGAGTCCGAGGACCTCCAAACCCGACCGTCGTCCGTTCCGACGTAAAGAACTCCGAAAGCCAGCGGGCTTTCGCTCAGAGACTTGATCGTTCCATAAGGAACGTCTCCCTGCGGTAGGTTCTTCGTCAAGTCGGGAGAAATGGCAAGATACGACCTTCCCTGATTGAAGGACCGATACACTCGATTCGCGCCGTAGTAGAGGACATCGGGATGGTGAGGAGAAAGCAGGAATGGCGTCACCCAGTTGTATCGAAGGCGCGATTCTCCGAATTGCGGTCTCGGCATCGCATTCCACGACTCGCCGGTCTTTCGATTGCGGCCGGACGTAAATCCGAACTGGCTGGACGTGATGACCGTCTCGTTGTCCCGAACGTCAATGGCAACCGTCCCTCCGTCGCCCCCCCCGATGTCTTCCCACTCCCAAGGATCGGATGCTCCGGCCGTAAATGCGATACGGCTGCGCCATGTCTACGGCGATCGTCGTGAATTGACCGACGGGCAGGTTGTTCACCTTTTGCCAGGTGCGCCCACCATCCCATGAGAGATTCAACCCCCCATCGTTGCCGAGCGCGACGCGATCCGGCCAACGGGGATCGATCCAAAGAGCATGGTGATCTGCGTGCACACCGCGTCCCCCCACCGATGCGAACGATCGCCCACCGTCGGTCGACCGCATGATCGGCACGCCGAGCAGAAACACCGTATCGGGGTCCGTGGGCGACACGCGCACTTGTCCGAAGTAGTAGCCGTAAGTGTTGTACAGCGAATCCAATCTGGCCGTCGTCGTCTGCTTCCAAGACGCCCCCCCGTCGTCCGATCGATACAACTGTGCTCCCTGGATTCTCGCCTCGAATAGGTCCGCGTTCGCATCACCAAGCATGCCCAAGAGTTTCTGCACGCTCATCGTGCCCTCGCGCACCATCGCCTTGAGCCTTGCGGCCGTCAAGTCGGGAGGAAACGTCTGCGAGAGGAAGCGCTGAAGCACATCATCCGGAATTTCGAGCAGCTGGCTGTCCGTCAGGAATCGAAGCCGTCGTTCGGTGAGTTCTCCCGACGGCACGCCTTCGTCCTGTCGGTCGAATCCAGGCGCAGGCGCCTGATTGTCGACTACGACGTACACAGTGCTTGGATTCGTCGCGCAGATCGAGATGCCGATGCGACCGAGGTACTCCCCTTCCGGCAGTCCGGTCCTCAGTTTCGTCCACGTTTCACCGCTGTCCGTGGACTTGTACAGCCCGCTCCCGACGCCACTCTCGAGAAAGTTCCACGCTCGCCGATCACGCTGCCACATCGCCGCGTACAGCACATTCGAATTCGTGGGATCCATCGCCAGGTCAATGCCGCCTGTCATGTTGTCGACGAACAGCACCCGCTTCCACGACTTGCCGCCGTCCGTCGTCCGATAGATCCCTCTCTCGTCGTTCCAACTGTAGAGGTGCCCGACGGCAGCGACGAACACCCTGTCCGCGTTCTTCGGATCTACGACGATGCGGCCGATGTGGTGCGATTCGTGGAGCCCTGTGTTGACCCAGGACTTCCCGCCGTCTGTGGACTTGAAGACTCCGGTGCCTGCGTAACTCGTCCTGCTGGAGTTGCTCTCGCCACTCCCCAGCCAGAGGGTCGTCCCCCCTTCGCCCGCGAGGGCGATGTCGCCGATCGTCATCGCGCTCTCGCGATCGAACAGCGAGGTCCAGGTCGTCCCCATGTTGTCCGTTCGCCACAGTCCGCCTGTCGCGAAGGCCACCAGAAGAGAACTTCGCGTCCCATCCGGAACCTCGATATCCACGATCCGGCCCCCCTGAATCTCAGGGCCCACGCAGCGGAAGCGGATGTTGCGAAAGGGCGATCCCGCCTCCAGAGTGAGGCGCTTCTCGTAGCCCGCCATCCGCACAGAGGCGGACATGCCCTGCACAGGCTTGTGAAATCGCTCTAACTCCTCCTTCTTGCTGAGTTGCGAGAGCGATGGGACCGGGGAGAGGAAGGCAAGCGCGAGCGTAGAGAGAAGTAGGCAGATTCTCATCGCGGATTCGGTTCGACCTGAGATGCGAGATTCCTCCGCCCTAGTCTCAGCCAGCGCAGCGGCCCGCCGGCCGGAGTAGAATGAATTGGACGTTGCGGTCAACATCCCCGTCCCGAATTGAGGACTGTCGCAGCGACCCTGAGAATCGCTCATGTATCAGGCGCCACTGCCCGAGGAGTACGTCTCTCGCTCGCCCGAAGAGACCCGTCGAAAGATTCAGGATGCCAAAGCAGCGCTCGGCTCACGAGTCGTCATCTTAGGCCATCACTATCAGCGCGACGAGATCATCGAACACGCCGACTACCGCGGCGACTCCTTCAAGCTTGCGAAGGACGCGAATCGCCATCCCGACGCTGAGTTCATCGTCTTCTGTGGCGTCCACTTCATGGCCGAAAGCGCGGACATCCTCACTCCCGACTCCATGAAGGTCATCCTGCCCAACCTCGCCGCTGGCTGCAGCATGGCCGACATGGCGAACCTCTTCCAAGTCCGATCCGCGTGGAGGCAGATCGAAGAGATCGTCGGCTCGGGGTCGGGTTCGCGCCCGGCGCTCGTTCCCGTCACCTACATCAACTCCGCAGCCAATCTCAAAGCGTTCGTCGGAGAGAGAGGCGGCACCGTGTGCACGAGCACCAACGCGCCCATGGCGGTGAAGTGGGCCCTCGATCAGGGCGACCGACTCATCTTCTTCCCCGATCAGCACCTCGGAAGAAACACGGGGGCGAAGCTCGGTTACGACCCGGACGCGGACATGTGCGTGTGGGATCCTTTCAAGCCGCTCGGCGGAAACTCACCCGAACAGCTTCTGAGTTCGAAATTCATTCTCTGGAAGGGCCATTGTTCCGTGCATCAGCGATTCACCGTCGAGCAGGTCGAGATCGCCAAGCAAGCCGACCCACAGGTGAACATCATCGTCCACCCAGAGTGCCCGATCGAAGTCGTTCGCCTCGCGCCTTACGTTGGCAGCACCGAGTACATCATCCGCACCGTCACCGAGGCGCCTTCCGGCACATCATGGGCCGTTGGAACAGAGATCAACTTGGTGAATCGTCTCGCGAATGAGAACCCGGACAAGAAGATCACCTGCCTCGACCCGATGATCTGCCCATGCTCCACGATGTACCGAATCCACCCTTCGTTCCTTTCATGGGCGCTCGACTCGATTCTCGCTGGAAATCCCGTAAACGTCATCGAGGTCCCGCCGAAAGTCAAGCATTTCGCGAAACTCGCTCTCGACCGAATGCTCTCGCTGATTTAGCGACGGCAGAAACCGCTATAACCCGGGCCGATACCAAGCGCGGCGCAGAGCCCTCTGTTCCTGCGTGCAGTTCTGAGACTCCACAATCTTCGTCACAGTTCGCGTTGCGAAAAAAGGAATCACAGTGACTTCGACTTCGCCTCCGCCACGAACGACAAGCAGTTTCATGGAAACTCCAACGCCGGCCTTTGAAAACGTTTGCGACAGGGCTGTCGCGATGTTCTTGTTCGTGTCGGACGGCAGTCTCGTGCCGTCTACGGAGACGATGATGTCGCCCTCCTGCAGGCCGCCCACGGCCGCCTCCACGCGAATCCGCCGAACTCGCGCTCCCTTCGCCTCCTTGTCTGCGCTCCAGTCGAAGCCAACGTCCGCGAACGGCTCCTCTTTCTGTTCAATCGCCACGCCGAGTTTTGCGAGTTGACTCTCCACGTTGATGTCACCCGGTTTCATGACGATCTGGTCGTAGTACGCGCCGAGCCGCTCCCCCCCGAACCTCACTAACTGCTTGCGAATCTCGTCCTCTTCGAACCCTGGCTTGCTGTCCTTGCACAGCTCCCAAAGAGCCCGCGTCACATCATCGAGCGTGTGCTTTCCTCCGGTGACGGAACGAAGTTCTGCATCGAGGCAGAATCCAACGATCCACCCCGTGTTGTAGTAACTCACTCCAAATCCTTGGCTGTTCCCTCTCCCGTTCGCGGCCTCCGAGACCCGCCAACTCGACTCATATGGACTCACCTCCAGCCTCTCCCTCCGAGCGCGCACGCTTGTCAGATTCGAAATCAGCGCGTCATGGAGTTGATTCGCATCCCACAGCCCGCTCCGAACCAGCAACACGTCCGCGTAGTAATCCGTTACCCCTTCGAGCCACCACAAAGCGCCGGTTCGCGGCAACTTCAAATAGTCAAAGGGGCCGAGCGGCTTCGACCGAATCCGCTTTACGTTCCAAAGGTGGAAGAACTCGTGTGAGATCACGCTCACCACTCTCGGCCCCAAACCGCTCGCAAGAGTGATCTGTGTGGAACTTAGGTGCTCGAGTCCGCCGCCGCCGTCAACGGAGTCCGTCACGTTGAAGTGCCAAACGTATTTGTTATAGGGCAAGCCACCGAAGAATGCGCCCTGCGTGTCCGTGATGCTCTTGCAGATGTTGATCAGCCTCGGCCTGTCTACGTCCGCCCGGGTCGCTCCTCTCAACACGATGAAGTGCGGCTTTCCGTACGATCTGTACTCGTCGAGCAGAAAGTCGCCCAGGGTCACCGGGTTGTCCGCGAGCACGTCGTAATCGTCCGCACGAAACTCGTTCGGCGCGTCCGCGACCTCATCGAGTCCGACAGCGACGCGCCAGCCCTCGGGAACCGCAACTCTCAGGCGGCACTCCTCGCTGATGCGGCCGACGACGTAAAGATACGTCGAAGGGCCGCTGTAGTGCATGGCGCCTGCCGTGTAACTGTTCGGAATCGAATAGGACACGACAACGGACGATTGACCGCTCGTGCGAACGCGCCACGTGTTGTTGTCCGGTTTCTCTGTCGCGAGCGCTGCGCCGTTCGCCCCTCTGGCAGAAAACGACTGCACGTTTCTGTAGTTGTCCACGAGCCGATAACTTCCCGGAGCCCAATTCGGCATCTGAAGATCCAGCGCGTCGCCCTTCGTCGATAGGGTCATTCTCACGTGAAGGAGATTGGACTCAGCCGAAGGCGCGACTTCGTACCGGATGACTGAATTTGCGCCGCAGGCAAGGAAAAGGACTACGGCAAAGAGGACAACTTTCGGACGATCGAGCATCGGAGTTAGAAGTTCGACGGGGCGGACGCACTTCCTGTTACCGGCGCCGGTGCTCTTCAGCGTTCCCCGTGAACTCCACCCGGTGCGTGGGCATGTTCTCTGCGCGCTCCCACCCAACGTCCGGCGGCGCGACGTGGTCGAGCACGGAGGCGAGCATCACTTGCACCACCCGGTCGTTCGGGTTCTCCCGCCGGAGTTTTTGGGCCAACCCCAGCGCGTCCTCCCATCGGCCGAGGTCCATCTTCGCCCTCAGCAGCATCACGCCGACGTCGTACTGTGAGTCGTCGATCGCGTACGCCAGAGCCAGGTGCCGCTCAGCGTCGACGAAGCGGTCGATCTGGGCATAGGCGACACCCGCGAGTTTCTGCGCCTCTGCATCGCCCGGGTATTTGGACAGGTACGATTTAGCCGCCTTGGCGGCGGAACGCGCATCACCGGAGCCCAACTTGGCCCGTATCTCACTCAAGCGAATCTCACGATCTTCGGCCGACATCTCACTTTCTCTCGGAGGCGCGCCTCCCAGCTGCCCAGCGTCTTATATCATATGACCGCACGTCCAGGACAATCGCTATGACGTCTTTCCTGCCGATTCTGGTTTGTTGTTTCGCAGCCCAGAGCGGCCCCCTGGACGACCCCCGGCTCGCCGCGCCCGTGACCCTGGTCGCCCCGGCCGAGACCGTCGAGAAGGTGCTCGCCGCGGTCGGACGACAGTGTGGGGTCACGCTCGAAGCCTCTGGCGCGATCGAGGAAGACCTGGTCATCGTAGCCGTCAAGGACGTGAGTGCGGCGCAGTTCCTTTCCAGGCTTGCGAGCCACTTCGGCTGGCAATGGACCAAAGCCGGCTCCACCCTCCACCTGGAGCGCTCCGCAGAAGCCGCCAAGAACGAGGATCGTCTGGCAGACGAGGCACGCCTCAGGCCTTTCGTTGAGATTCAAAGGAGACTTCGTGAAACACCGGTCGAACTCTCTCCGGAAGAGCGGGCTCGGATCGAAGCCGAGCTGGAAGCTGTTCGGAAGAAGATGACCAAACTGGCAGAAGCCGAAGATGACGAGTCCTGGCGTGAATACGACCGGCTCAGCACACTCCACTCTCTGCTCTTCCGGAAGCTCGACCCAGGCCTAAAGCTCGTTGAGCAAGTCGTGCGCGACCTCTCTGCTGAGCAATTGCGCGGGCTGGTCACTCGCGGGAGACTCGTCGTCAGCACAAAGCCCACTTCCGCACAATTCCGAATGTCCGCCAAGGCTGCGCGGTTCGCTGCCGAACACGTGAAGCAAGCGGCTCAGGATGGCGTCGATCAACTCAAGGCGTTCGAGGCGGAGGGTGCACTAAAGGCGCAGGATCGCGAGAATTTCTTCACATCTCCCCAGTTTGCGACGGCTGTCCGGGTCACGTTGCAGGCCGTGGAACGGACCGGTCCCGCCTTCGCGGAACAGACCGAGAACTTCTCGGGGATCTCGGTAGACGTCGCGATCCTCGGCGACCCGGGCGAGGTGCTCACGTCACACGGCAACTGGGTTGACAGAAGTTCCGCGTCCTTCTCCCCGGCAGATGCTCCCCCGACGGGTCTCGAAACACCTGCGCCATTTGCGGCCTTCGAAGACGCCCGATTTCAGGTGAGCATTGACGGCAATGCCGGCCTCAAGGCGCAACTCATTCCGTTCGCCTTCCCAGATGATGATTTCACTGCGGTCGTGGGCATCCTCGGCTACATCGCAGGTTTGGTGCGAGACGCCCGTGACCCACTCTATCCGATTGCGCAAATCCTCACCGAATCGGCGGCCGCTTCCGGCTCCAACCTCATCGCCGACGGCTACGACTCGAACATCATTGGTTGCGTCTCGCGACCGCTGTCTGGTCGCCTTAGAGACGTAAAGTCCGTCCTCACGGCCGTGTGCAGGGCTGCTGGCTGGTCGCCATCCCTTAAAGAAAACTGGCTGATGCTTCGGACCCGCGACTGGGCGCTCGCACGCAGATCGACGGTTCCGCGGGGGTCGCTCCGTGAATTGGCCGATCTTCACCAGCGACAGTCCGGCTTCTCGATGGACCAGGTCGCCGGCCTTGTAGCGCGGATGACCGATGAACAGGCCACCTCACCGCTCCTCGAACTGACTCTGATTGAGAGTTGGCCCATCACAACTGAGAACGTGTGCCTCGTCCGTGCCTACGCGGGCCTGGGCATCGTCCAGAAGGAACTCCTCGGGCGCGGCGACCCCATCTCCTTCGCGACGATTGCGCCCGGACCACGGACACTGCTCGGCGAGCACCTGTTCCGCACAGGAACGATGCAGCCTCCGGAGGCTGCACTCTCGAGCGACAAGGCACGGTTGCAGCAGTATCAACTCGAAGTCGAATCTCTCGGCGGTCGCCACCGTGACTGGGAAGTGACGCAAATCCTCCCCGGCGGCCCAACGGCCGCGACTATCCTTCGGCTTGGCGTGAAGAGCGAACCCGGCATCGCCTTCAAGGTCAGCATCGGCGGAAACACGCTTCAGGCTGGACTCACTATGCAGGAGTTCGCCGAAGTGTCCATGAGCATGGCCGAAGAGTCCGAACTGCCGTTTGAATTCCGAATCGAGGCAGTGCGAGCGGGCACCACCGATTCTTGGGATTTCGCAATCGTCCACCCGGACCTGTTCTCCAGCCCGACCAGTTTCAGGCAAATCTACTGCAGCCCTCTCGCCGCATTTGGCCCCACGGATGCGCTCCCAGAGGGCCATCGGGCCCGGCTCGCCGCGGCTGTCCAAAAGATCAAGGAACGGCGCGGAGGCGGTGGAGGAACGGCGGCATCGGCCCGGACTTTCGCTGAGGCGCATGTCCTCTTCGGCGTTGCAACGCCATAACAAGCGCAGGTATATTGATGCTCCGTGCTTGGGCACGGGGTTTACAAGGAGACACGACTTGGCAAAGACGCCGGCACCGCCGGCGTCTTCGGCTTTTTTGGCACTGAGGGCCGAGCCGCGCAGTCCCCTGGACTCCGAACTGAGACTCGTCTCGGTGACTCGCCTGTTGCGCAAACTCAGGAGGAACAACAACCGCAATGACACCACAGGAGGCCATCGCATTTGCGCAGGAAAACGACGTTCGCATCGTGGACCTGCGCTTCACGGACTTGCCAGGGACTTGGCAGCACTTCTCGATCCCAGTCGAGCATCTGACCGAGGACCTCTTCGCCGAAGGAATCGGATTCGACGGTTCGAGCATTCGAGGATTCCAATCGATCAACGAGTCCGACATGCTGCTCGTCCCGGATCCCAGTTCCATCTTCCTCGACCCGTTCTTCGAGGTCCCGACGGCAGTTCTCATCTGCAACGTGGAGGACCCCCTCACCCGCGAGCCCTACTCGCGTGACGCGCGATACATCGCCCACAAGGCGGAACAGTATCTACGCCAGACCGGAGTCGCTGACACCGCGTTCCTCGGCCCGGAAGCAGAGTTCTTCTTGTTCAGCGACGTCCGCCACAACAATGAGGGCCACACTTCCTACTACAAAGTGGACAGCCCCGAGGGCCCGTGGAACGCAGGGACGGACGAGCAGCCGAACCTGGGCCACAAGATGCGCCCCAAGGGCGGCTACTTCCCTTGTCCTCCCAACGATCAGCTTCAGAACGTCCGAACGGAGATGATGCAGAAATTGATGGACGCAGGCCTCCAGCCGGAAGTCCATCACCACGAGGTCGGCGCGGCAGGTCAGTGCGAGATCGACATTCGATTCGACGAACTCACCAAGATCGCCGACAAACTCCAAGTGTTCAAGTACATCATCAAGAACACCGCGACCGAGTACGGACTGAGCGCGACGTTCATGCCGAAGCCAATCTTCGGAGACAACGGAAGCGGCATGCACGTCCATGTGAGCCTGTGGAAGGACAATCGGAACATCATGTACGATGAGTCCGGCTACGCGGGCCTGAGCGACAACGCGCGGTTCTTCATCGGCGGACTGCTCAAGCACGCGCCTGCCCTGCTCGCGTTCACGAACCCGACTACGAACTCCTACCGCCGGCTCGTCCCAGGCTACGAAGCGCCGATTAACCTCGTGTTCAGTCAGAGGAACCGATCCGCGTGCGTGCGGGTGCCGATGTACAGCAAGAGCGAGAAGGCGAAGCGCGTGGAGTTCCGTGCTCCCGATCCCAGTTGCAACCCCTACCTCGCCTTTGCGGGAATCTTGATGGCCGGCCTCGACGGGATTCAAAACCGAATCGAACCACCGAAGCCCATAGACAAGGACCTCTACGAACTTCCCCCGGAAGAGAAGGCGAACATCCCTCAGACTCCTGGCACGCTCCATGACGTCCTGATGGCTTTGAAGAACGACCACGAGTGGCTTCTGAAAGGCGACGTGTTCACGGCCGACATGATCGAGCACTACATCGCGTACAAGATGAAACACGAAGTGGAGGCGGTTGCCCTACGCCCCCACCCGTACGAGTTCCATCTGTACTACGACATCTAAGTCCTCCTGCGCAACGGCGCGCAGTCAAAAAAGAAAACGGTTCACGCCCGAGCGTCGGGCGTGAACCGTTTGGAGAGAACTACTTGGACTTGATCGTCAACTTCTTACCGTCGACGGCAATGGTCACGGTCCAATCTCCGGTCTCGGGCAAGCCCCCGAGCATCTTCTTCTGAGCCGCCGTTAGATCGTTCGGAGTCAAGTAGCCGCGCTCATCGTGGAGCTTGCGCTGCTCCTGCGTCAGGCTCTTGAGAATCTCCGCCAGTTGTGGGCCGCCAAAGACGAACCCGCGACCTTCCGGTAGGACGGATCGGAACTTCTCTGGATCGAGTTTCTTGAGTTCCTGAAGCTCCTTTTCGAGTTCGAGCTTCAGTTCCGGAATCTCAATGCGAAACTCGCGAAACATCTTTTCAGAAACCTCCGGCAGTTCCTCCTTCAGCCGCTCGATTTCTTCCCCCTTCGGGATGAGCCACCTGCCGTCCGGCCCGATCCAGTTCTTCTCAAACTCCTCCTGGAACTTCTTCGCCCATTCCTTCATCATGGGCTCGAACTCCTTCCGGAACTTCTCCTGCTCTTCGGGGCTCATGCCCGGCGCGATCCACAGCTCGCCGGACTTCCCCAGATCGCCGAATTCGAATGCTCCGAATGGGAATCCAGTCCTGCGCCGCACGAACGCGTAGACGTCGCCTTTCTTGGTCCACGTACCGCCGAACACTTCGGCGATCGCGTCCATGACGTCCCGTAGCGGCTTGTTGACGATGTTCATCGTCAGCCTCGGCCCTTCGTCGGTCTCGTGATCCTCCGTCACGAAACTGACGCCCTCCTTCCGGAGCCACATGAGCACGTCGGAGAACTTGGCCTTGTTGAACGTCACGCTGACGTTGCGTCCCAAGTTCGCGTCCTGGAAAAGCGTCGCGTAGCCTGTTCCCGCTGCCCGCTCGGCCGCCTTCAACAGCGTGGCCTCGTCGGCGCCGACGGCAGACGCTCCGGCCTTCAGGACTTCAGAACCCTGAGCCTGCGGTCCCCCGATCGCGACCGCAGCCGCAACAGAAGTTACTAACAGTGGCAAGAAACTCGATATCACGATGTACAACCTCCTACGGGGTTAATACGGGCCGTTCGCGGAAGTTTCTCCCGTTAGGACTTTGTCCTCAGTTTCGGGTCGTACCGATCGCGCAGCCCGTCGCCGACGAAGTTCAAGGCGAGGATCGTCAGGCTCAACGTCAGGCAGGGCCACGCAAGGAGCAGTGGGTGCGATGCCATGTAACTTCTCGCGTCGTTGATCATCGAGCCCCAACTCGGCCAGGGAGGCGGAATCCCGATACCGAGAAAACTCAGCGAGCCTTCGGCGAGGATCACCATCGCCATGCCGACCATCGCCACCGCCAGCACCAGGCCCCAAAGGTGCGGAAGGATGTGCCGCCGCACGACGTGCCAGTGAGAAGCCCCCAGCGCGCGGCTTGCCACCACGAACTCCTGCTCCTTCAGGGAAAGCACTTGGTTTCGGATCAGCCGCGCCATGGACGGCCAGCCAACGACGGCGAGAGCGGCAAACACGGGAAGCGTCGCCGAGATCATCTTCGGAAGAGACTCCAAAAACCCGAGATTCGTGGAGCGCAGCACTCCCATGATGAGAATCGCCAACAGGATGTCGGGGAAAGCGAACATCCCGTCCGTAAACCGCATCAGGATGTTGTCCACCCAGCGACGTCCGTAACCGGATGCGGTCCCTACCAATAGGCCAAAGAAGATCGCCACCCCCTGCACCGCGATTCCGATCAGCAGACTCATCCGTGCTCCGTACGCAAGTCGGCAAAACACATCGCGCCCCAAGTGATCCGTCCCCAGCCAATGGTCCGCGCTCGGCGGCTCGAATTTCGATCCAACTGCATCGGTAACGCTGTATCGCATCGGCCCGAACACCGCGACGAGCAGAATCAGTGCCAGGAACGCCACCCCCAGGCCGAACAGGAAGTCCCTCTTCATGCCCCCCCCGTCCGAATACGCGGGTCCAACTGAGGCAGAAGCAGATCAACGACCAAATTCGCGAGGATGAACAGCACGGCGAACAAGAGCACCGTCGCCTGAACCACCGGGAAATCGCCCTGGTAGATCGCATCGATGCTCCGAAGCCCAAGCCCCGGAATCCGGAAGTAAGTCTCCAGAATAAACGAGCCGGTAAGCAGGTACCCAAAGCTGGTCCCGATCGCAGTCGTTACCGGCACAAGCGAGTTGCGAAATGCGTGCACCGTCATCGTCCTCCAGAACGGCACGCCCTTCGCATAAGCCGTGCGGATGAAGTCCTGGCCGAGGGTGTCCACCATGCTCGCCCGTGTCAAGCGCGTGATCACGGCCGCCGGCCGCATGGCGAGGATCGAGACTGGCAGCACGAGATACCAGAAGATTCCCTCGGGCGGATTGTCAACCCAAGTGTCCGGAAGCGCCTTCATCCGAAGCGCAAAGATGAAGACGAAGACGGGTGCGAGAACAAACGTCGGAATGCAAATGCCGAACGTCGAGAATGTTGTAGCAACCTTGTCCGGCCATCGGCCGTGCCAAATGCCTGCGATCGCTCCGAGGAGCACTCCGACAATCGAGGCGACTGCAATCGCGCAAAGCGCCAGCAATCCCGTCAGCGCGAAACCTTGGCCGAGAATCGAGCGAACTTCCGAAAAAGGCGGATACCAAGACTTCCCGAAGTCCAGCCTCACCGCATCCGCGACGAATCTCCCGTATCGTGTCAGGAGCGGATCGTTGAGGCCGAGGTCCTCACGCAGCCTTTCGATCACCTCCGGCGAACTCGATCCCTTCTCTCCGGCTAACGCAGTGGCTGCGTCTCCAGGCGCGAGTTCGCCGATGACGAACGTCAAGAAGGTGATAAAGACGAGAGTCGGTATCGCCCACAGCACGCGGGCGAGAACGAGGCGACCAACGCCGGGTCCTGATCGCCGGCCTACGATGGCCCCGTCCGCTGCGCTAACGACTCCAGACAACGTCCGTCTCTGTGTGTGGAAGCGGACCCATTGCGCTGCGACGAATTCCTTCCACTCCCGGCCTCACGAGTTCGAGGTCTCTCTGGAAGTAGATCGGGATCCAGATCGCATCGTCCACAACCGCGATCTTCTGCGCTTCCCGATATAGGTTGAAGCGCTCGTCCTTCTTTTCAAGCGGTAGCTTGTCAGCCTTCTCGCAGATCGCGTCAAAGACCGGGTTCGAATATCCAAGCGTGTTCTCTCTCGCGTTCGTGTGCAGCATGAAACTGAGGAAGTTCTGCGGATCGAGATAGTCCGCGCCCCACCTCAGGTGGAAGAACCCCAACTCGCCTTTGCTCCTCATTTCAAGCAGTGCCTTCCACTCAGTCGGCGCGAGTTCCACCTTGACTCCGAGATTCTTGTCCAAGTCCTGAGCGACCATCTCCGCGACGATCTTAGGATCTGCGCGGTCCGCGCGGAAGTAGAACTTGATCGGCTTCAGTCCCTGCCCGTTTGGGAAACCCGCTTCAGCAAGGAGAGCCTTCGCGGCAGCGGGATCGTACGGAAGACCCTTGAAGTCCGGGTCGAAGCCCGGCACGCTCGGCGGGATGATTCCGTCGGCTCTAACGTTGATCCCATCGAATCCCTCATTAATGATGCGGTCCTTGTCGACTGCCATTGCGAACGCCTTGCGCACGCGCGCGTCCTTGAACTGTTCGTACGCCTTAAGGCCGAAGCCCAGGTACCAAATCGCGGCGCGGTCCACGACCTGCAACGCCTGCTTCAGCTCCTCGTTCTGATCTACGAACGCTTTGTCCTGACGCTCCAGGGCGACCCAATCCGCGCGCCCGCTTTCATACAGAGAGCGCCTCGTCTGCGGGTCCTTTGCGATTAGCCTGACGATCTTCTCGAGTTTCGGCGCCCCCCCGTGGTAGTCCTCAAACCGCTCCAACACGACTTGCTGATTCTCTTTGTATTCGGTGATGCGGAATGGCCCGGTTCCGATCATGTTCTCGACGGAGGTGATCGGCGTCTTCGCCACCTTTTCCCTGTCTACGACGAAGTAACAGGGGTACTGGAGGTACATCGGGAAGTACCCCTTCGGATGCAGGATCTTCACTTCCAGCGTGTATGGATCGATCACCTTCACGCCGGACAGTCCGTCAGCCGTCCCTGCCCACGCCTCCGCGAAGCCTACGATGTCCATCATGTAGCCCTCGACGGTCGGGCTCAACACCTCTTTCGTAGCGGCTCGATCCCAGCTGTACTTCACGTCTTCCGCGGTCATCTCCCTGCCGCTATGGAACTTCACGCCCTTCTTGATCTTGAATGTGAAGGTCAGGCCATCTTCCGACACCGTCCAACTCTCTGCGAGGTTGGGTTGGAGTTCGTTGTGCTCATTGTATTGAACCAACCCTTCAAAGATCTGGTTCAGCACCTCGATCGTGTCCCCATCCTCGACTTGCGCAGGATCCAGTTTGGTGAGGTTCGTCGGAATCGTCGCGTGAAGAACGTGGTCCGCTTTCGACGCCCCGGAATTTCCGAATCTCCCGCCTCCGCATCCGACGATGAGGGTCGCAGCCGCGAACAGAACAACAAGGGATCGCATGCCCCTATCTTGATTGAGACTGCGCGCCGAAGGCAAGGGTCAGCCGCTCTGACGACCCGAGTGCCACGCCTCGGACAACAGGTAGAAGCTCCCCGTCACCAGCACTCGGCCCCCGTGTCCGGCCGACTCCTTGGCCGCCGCGAGAGCCGACGACGGGTCGCCCGAAAAGGCTGGTTCGAGACCTGCCACGAGAGCGCACGCCCCCAACTCGTCTGCCCTGCGGCCGCGTTCGTTGCGCATTTCCGCCAGGTACAGGCGAGAGACCGCTGGCTTGAGGGCCGAAAGCGTCGCCGCGCAGTCGTGGCCCTGTGTCGCACTGAAGACCACGTGGCACGGGCCGAGTTCCTTCGCGACGGCGGCAGCGGCCTGCGGGTTGTGCGCTCCGTCCAGCCAGATCTCGGGATTCTCACTCACTTTCTGGAGACGCCCCGGCGCGACGGCGCGCGCGATGCCGCGTCGAATCGCGTCGTCTGAGATCTCCTTCCTCACAGCGTGGATCGCGGCGACCGCTGTCGCTGCGTTCCGAATCTGATGCGCGCCGCGCATGCTGGGCCGGATGCCCTCCACGACACCGACGGGAGTCGTCACGACATCCCCTTCGACCCCGAAGTCCACGCCTTGAACCCAACACTCGCATCCCTCTCGCGCCGCGACTTCGGCGATGACGTTCACCGCCGCTGGGTCCGTTGCGGAACATACGACTGGAACTCCGGCCTTGATGATGCCCGCCTTCTCACCCGCGATCGCCTCGAGCGTTCCGCCGAGATGTTCGGCATGATCAAGTCCGATCTCCGTGATCACAGACACAAGGGGCGTCACAACGTTCGTCGCATCTAAGCGACCGCCCAGTCCGACTTCCAGCGCAACGGAATCGCACGCCTTCTCGCGCCAATATTGAAAGCCGACGGCCGTTTCGAATTCGAATTTGGAGACGCCACCTTCGTCGCTGTCCTCCAAAGACTCGGCTGCCGCACGCACTTCGCTCGCGATCCGCGCAAAGTCCTCTTCCGAGATCCATATTCCTGAGGATTGAATCCTCTCCCGGTAATCGAACACAAAAGGCGAAAGGAACCCGCCGGAAACCAGGCCCGCCTCATCGAGGATCGCCTGCACCATGTAGGCCACGCTCCCCTTTCCGTTGGTGCCGGCGATGTGCACAGCGCGACACTCTTGATCTGGATTGCCGAGAGTGGCCATCAGGTCGGTCATCCTGTCCAGTCCCAACCTCCATCCGCGACGACCCAAGCCCTCGACGAAAGCGATCGCCTCCGGGTAGTCCATCGTCTTGGGCCTGCGCTCAGTCACGGACTAGTCCGCAACAGAGAAGATGCGAATCTTGGACGACTCGCCACAAGCGACGAGCGTCCTCGCGTCCGGTGTCACAGCGAGCCACCATATCCCGCCCTTCACGTCCGCGAATGCCAGTGTTTTGAAACCGGGCAATGAGAGCAGCGAGATGCGCGAATTCTCCGAAGACTCTCCGGCGGACGCGACCAGAACTCGGCTTGAACCAGGAAGAGCGACCGCGCAGAACGCGATCCCCTGATGTCTCCCGCGCGAGACCTCACTCCAATCCTTCGCGTCGAACTGTCGGAGGATTCCGTCATCTGAGCCCGCGATGAGCGAGCTTCCGTCCGCGGAGAAAGTCAGCGTTCCGACGACTTCCTCAAGGCCATTCAGTCGCGCGGCTACTTCCCCGGAGCCGACTTTCATGACGAGGACCTCGGAGTCGCTCGACGACGCCGCTGCCATTCGGCCGTCTGGCGAGATCGCAACGCTCACAAGGCCACCCTTGAATCGGTGCAATTGCCGAACCTTGCCAGTCTTGAGGTCGATCCACGCGAAGCGACCCTCATCATCTCCAATACAAGCTCCGCTTCCATCTCGCGTCACGGCGATGGCCGTCGGAGCCGACTGGTCCATGCCCACTGCCTTGAGAGGGATACTCCTGCTCGGCTTCAGTCCTGGGAAGTCAAGCGCGGCGATCTCCGCTCCGCCAAATGCAACGGCAATCGGAGCGTTGGAGGCGAGTGCGCACGGCTCCGTCCACCTCTCGGAATGCACCAATTCCTTCTTTGTTGCGAGATCGTAGACGCGGAGTCCGGAGAACTCGCTTGCAAGCACATGTTTGCCGTCACTCGAGATCGCCACCGACCAGATCTCTTCAAACTCCGTTTCGATCGTGCCGGTGAGTTTGACCGTCGCTGGCGCAAAAAGGGACAGGGCGAGGGCGGAGAGTTGTGAGAGGATCATCGTGCTGCGGATTGCGACAGCGTCACGCCAACAGGCGCGTCGGCGCTTCAAGATACGCCTTGACGGCACTCAGAAACTGCGCGCCAAGCGCTCCATCAATGATTCGATGATCGAACGATCCGGTGAACTTCATCCTCGTGCGAATTTCGAGGACCTCTTCCCCGTTCTCATCCTCTACGACTGCCGGGACACGCCGAGCGGAAGAAACGGCGATAATGGCTCCGTTCGGCTGATTGATGATTGCGGCGAAGTTCTCGACGTCGAACATCCCCATGTTGCTCACGGCGAAGGTGCTCCCACTGAGTTCGTCCGGCTTCAGCCGATTCTCCCGGGCTCGCGCAACCAACTCCCGAACCTCTGCCGCGATCTGGCGAAGCGTCTTGCCCTCGCAGTTCTTCACAACCGGCATCGTCAGGCCATCCGGCACCGCGGCCGCAACTCCGATGTTGACGCTGTCCGCAATCTTCAACTTCCCGTTTTCAAAACTTGCGTTGATGTGCGGTTGATCGACCAGCGCCATCGCGCACGCCTTCAGGAAAAAATCGTTCAGGCTGATCTTCAGTTCCGGATCGTCTGCTTTCATCTGCTGGCGAATCGCTTCCAATGCCTCCAGATCCGCCTCGACCGTCACGTAGTAGTGCGGAATGGTCTGCTTTGATACGGCCGTCCGCTCGGCAGTGATCTTCTGGAGGAACGTCAAGTCCCTGAGTTCGCCTCGGACCGGCGAAGGAGTCGCGGCGACGGCAGGACCCGGCCCAGGGGCCGCCATTCGCACGTCCCGCTCCACGATCCGCCCGTTGGGCCCAGTGCCGCGAATCCCCTCGAGGCTAACGCCCAACTCCTTGGCTAAACGTTTCGCCAAGGGACTGGCAACGATGCGGCCCGTCGAAACCGGCGCAGGCTGTGGAGGTCTCTCCACGACTTGAGTTGCTGTACTCTTCGCTTCTGCTCGAGGAGATTCGGCTGCGGCAGCGGCTTTCGCAGGTTCGGGAACGCGGGCCGATCCGCCCCAGCCGTCCGGAAGACTCTCCCCATCCTTCAGGATTGCGGCAATCGCATTGCCCACGGGCACTGTCTCCCCGGCCTGAATCAGAAGGCCCGAGAGCACCCCGGATGCCGGCGCGGTCAACTCGACAACGGCCTTGTCGGTCTGGATGTTCCCGAGGACTTCTCCCGACTTGACTGTAGCGCCCTCACCTTTCAGCCATTCGACGAGCGTGCCTTCTTCCATGGCGTCGCCCATCTTCGGCATGATTACTTCAGTCATCGGGTCGCTAACTCCGGCGCGGATTCTACCAGCAGGCCCATGCGGCCTCCGCCTCCATTGCAGGCGGGATCACCGGCGATACCAAACCCACTTGCACGAGATGTCGGCCGTCGGAAGACACTCCGACTCCGAGCAGAGAGTCAACCGCATCGTGATTTCGGCCTCGCCCTCGTCCCCTTCCGGAGGTTTGCACAGCACCTTCCACGTAGGCAGAGAGTTCGCCCCCGAGACTGACTCGACCGCAATCACCGACAGGCCGTCCACGCGCAGGTCGATCTCAGCCAGAGACTCCTGTACCTTCCAGCCTTCTGGCAAACTGAGTTTGAGCACGCCCTCGACTTGCCCCCCCTGAACCTTTACATCCTTCGGCTCGACAGTCAGTTCTGCGCGCGGGGGACCAGCTGCTGTTCGCACCGCTGCGCCTCCGAACAACTCTTCCCCATAGACAAGAATCAGCCTTGACAGGCCACACGTCATCGAAGGGCCCGCCTCGATCCAACCTGCGTAATACTCCAGGTCCTCCCTCGCCTCGCTCAACTTCCCAAGCCTGATCTCGCACTCGATCGCCGCCGCGGCGGCGTTTCCCTCCGACGAGTCGATTGCAGGCTTCGACTTTCCAAAGAGCGGAGAGTGCAAATCCGACGAGAAGTTCCATCCCCCTCCGTGCTCCCGAAATCCTTCGGCGAGCCCGTCGAAACGCTCGGCCGCTACTTGCCGAAGCGCGCCATCCTGGACTACATCGCACAGTTCGAGTAGGCCCAACACGAACTGAGCGGAGTCTAAGTAGGGAGCCCCCCCCGCTTGATCCCCGAGGTAAAGGTGCGAGACCGGCCGATCGAGAACGATCTTCACCAACCGCTGTGCCTCGTCGAGCCTGCCGGCCGCGCAGAGCCCGCGAAGCGCAAGTCCATTCCATGACGTGAGGGCCTTGTCGTCACGAAACGGCGCTTCGTCCGTGTCGCGCGACGCGCGCAGCAGGTCGAGTTCCGCTTCCCATCGAATCGCGTGCTGCAGATCGCCTCGCAGCAGATTCCTGCCTGTCGCCTCGCCGCTCGCTTCCTCGAAGAAGTTCCCTTCTCTCGTGCATCCAAAGGCGGCGCAGAACTCCGCGCACTTCTCTCCAAAAAGCCGCTCCAGCGTTTCGTGCCGCCATGAGTAAAACCAACCCTCACCGCTCGGGCTGTCAGCGTCGAGCGCGGAAGCGTACATTCCGTTCGTCAGCAGGAGTTCGTCCTCCATCCATCGGACCATCCTTGCAGCGACCCAGGCAAAGCGCCCGTCATCCGCCCACCGATCGGCGCGCGCGTACGCCGCAAGGAGTTGCCCGTTGTCATAGAGCATCTTCTCGAAGTGCGGCAAGAACCATCGGCGATCGGTCGCATATCGGTGGAAACCCCCACCAACCAGATCGTGCATCGCGCCCCGCGCCATTCCGTCCAAGGTGATGACGACGCCTTCACGGGCCGCTTCATCCCCTCTAAGCGCAAACTCGATGAGCAGAAGAAGCGCCTCCGGCGCAGGAAACTTGGGCGCCCCCTTGCCGAAGCCTCCGTACTCTCGATCCAGCGAGCCGAGCAGCGCATCGCGAGCGCGGTCCGCGAGCCACACACCGACGGGCTTCCCGCTGAATGCTGGCCGCTGCTCTTGGTAATCCCGCACAGCAGAGGACAACTCCTCTGCCGCCGCTCGCAAGTCCGCCTCCGACTGGGTCCAGGCGTCCCTTACGGCGCGAAGAAGAGACTTGAAACCCGCCGACCGGTCTCGATCTTCTCGCGGGATATACGTCGCTGCGAAGAACGGCTTGCGATCTGGGGTGAGAAAGAGCGACATCGGCCAGCCGCCGTGCCCGGACGCGAGCTGCACGGCCGCCATGTAGGCGTCATCGACGTCGGGATGCTCCTCCCGGTCCACCTTCACCGAAACGAACCCGCCGTTCAGAAGGTCTGCAACTTCGGAATCCTGGAAACTCTCGTGATGCATCACGTGGCACCAGTGGCAGCTGCTGTATCCGATGCTGAGGAACACCGGACGATTGAGAGCGGCCGCCCGCTCGAACGCCTCATCACCCCACGGGTACCAGTCGACGGGATCCTCCGCGTGCTGACGCAGGTACGGGGAGCGGGCCTCGGCGAGCCTGGAGGTGGGCATGCCTGGAGGCTACCCGCCACCCACCGCGCTGCACCCACCGGGGATATTCAGGAGAGAATCTCTTTGCATCCCGCCGGGATTCCGATATAATGACCGTCTGCATCAGCAGAAAGAGGTGAAATCTTCGAGGTGTTAACATAGCTGGCTTCAAGCGTAGAAACGTCAGGCAGGTTCGTCCGGAAAGTTCTGCGATCATCAACGAGCGGTGCCTCCGATTCCCTGACGTTCGTCTAATCGGCGCCGACGGCAGCCAAGTCGGGATTGTCCAAACGAGGCACGCTCTCCAAATGGCGGAAGCAGCCGGGCTTGACCTCGTGCTCGTGGCTGGCAACGCCCAACCGCCCGTTTGCCGAATCGTTGACTACGGCAAGTTCAAGTACGAACAGACGAAGCGGGAGAAGGAAGGCAAAGCCAAAAAGAAGACCCAGGAACTCAAGGGCATTAAGTTCCGACCTGGGACCGCAATCGGCGACCTGCACATCGCCCTCCGAAAGGCCAAGGAGTTCCTCGCTGAGGGGCACAAGGTCAAGTTCACCGTCCAATTCAGGGCACGAGAAGTGACCCACCCCGAACTCGGCTCGACCAAACTCCAGTGGATGCTCGACCAGTTGGGCGAGATGGCCAAGGTCGATCGCCCGATCGGAATGAACCCGGAGAGCAAGCAGATGAGCCTCGTGGTGAGCCCGGGCAAGGTAACCTTACAGACAAGCAAAGATGGGAAAGCTGAAGACCTGCAAGACAGCCGCCAAGCGGTTTAAGATCACCGGCAGCGGGAAGATCACCCGCCGGAAGGCATACAACAACCACATGTTCTTCCACAAGAGCGGCTCCCAAAAGCGCCGCCTCGAGTCGGAACCCGTGCTGGCGAGCGGCGAAGCCAAGCGGGTCAAGAAGCTCCTCGGCATCTAAGAACTGACCGTCGCCCCGTATTTCCAGCGGGGCGATCTTATGTCGCTCACCGACCCGTCGGGTATCCTGAGCGCTCTCTACCGCCACCGCCTTCGGGCTGGGAACCGGTCGAAACACAGGAGGAAAACGAGAAATGGCACGCGTTAAGCGCGCAGCAGTGGCGCACAAGCGCCATAAGAAGATCCTAGGCCAGGCAGAAGGCTACTGGGGTCGAAAGAAGAGCAACTTCAAGATCGCGAACGAGCAGGTCATGAAGGCCGGCCAATACGCCTTCCGGGACCGCCGTCAGAAGAAAAGGGACTTCCGTCAACTCTGGATCGCGAGACTCAGCGCAGCCTGCCGGGCGAACGGCATCAAGTACGCGCAGTTCATCCACGGCCTCAAGGAAGCGGGCGTCCAAGTGGACCGCAAGATCCTCAGCGACCTGGCAATCACCGAGCCGGCAGCCTTCTCCGCGCTCGTCGAGCGGGCGAAGGCCGCCTCCGCCTCCTAAGCTCCTGCCCCTCCAAAGGGTCCCTCTCGCCGCCCACCGCGGGGCGCACTTTCGCGCCCGGCCCGCCTGCTCCCTTCTCGTTCAATTGATGCGGCGGTTGGCGAATTCGCCACGTCCTATCCTATGCCGCAAAGCGACATTCCGGACACGCACAACGTGCGGGCCCGTCCGGCGCGCCTTGGCGTATAACTGAACCTGACTACTCGCATGGCCCGACCGTTCGTTCATCTGCACAACCACACGGTCTTCAGTCTGCTCGACGGACAGTCGAAACTGAAGCCGATGGTCAGCAGGGTCAAAGAACTTGGCATGGACTCGGTCGCGATCACCGACCACGGCGCGATGTTCGGCGTCATGGACTTCTATCTGGAGTGCCGAAAACAAGGCGTCAAGCCGATCGTCGGCATGGAAGCCTACGTCGCACCTGGAGGACATCAGAACCGATCGGGCAGAGATGAGCAAGGCAACTTTCATCTCCTCCTGCTCGCGAAGAACAACACGGGTTATCGAAATCTCTGCAAGTTGGCGACGATTGCATCGCTTCAAGGCTATTACTATCGTCCCCGAATTGATCACGACTTGCTGCGCGAGTACTCCGAAGGCCTGATCGGAACGACAACCTGCCTCAGCAGTGAAGTGTGCCGAGCCCTGCTCGCCAACGATTACGAGAAGGCCCTGAACACGGCCGCGATGTACAGAGACATCTTCGGCGCCGAGAACTACTTCGTCGAACTTCAGGACCACCACCTTGCGGACGACCAAGTCGTACTCGATGGCTTGCTCAAGATCAGCCAAGACCTAAATCTACCGCTCCTTTGCACGAACGACTCGCACTACCTCTGCAAGGAGGACCACGACGCGCACGACGTCCTTCTCTGCATTCAAACCAACTCCCTCGTTAGCCAAACCGACCGCCTCAAGTTCGACACTCGAGAGTTCTATCTGAAGACCCCCGACGAAATGTGGGAGCTCTTCAACCGACATCCTGAAGCGTACGAGAACACGCTCCGCATCAGTGAGATGTGCGACGTGAACCTCGAGTCGGAGCGAGCCGACCTCCCAGATCCTCTGGTGCCCGACGGCGTGGATCTCTCGACGCATTTGCGAGACTTAGCCGAACGCGGACTGCGCGAACGGGTAGAGCGAGACATCGACGCGGCACAGGAGCGGCTCAACTACGAACTCGGCGTCATCGAGCGCACGGGTTTTGAGAAGTACTTCCTCCTCGTCCGCGAATTCGCAGAATACGCGCGCAACAAGCATGTGTACTTCGGGGTCAGGGGGTCGGCTGCTGGTTCTCTTGTCAGTTACTGCTTGGGAATCACCGACGTCGACCCTCTGGAATATGGTCTCACCTTCGAGCGCTTTCTAAATCCCGAACGAGTCACCATGCCGGACATTGACATGGACTTTGAAGACGCAAGGCGCGACGAGGTAATCGAATACGTCCGCCAGCGCTTCGGCGAGGACCATGTCGCGCAGATCATCACGTTTGGAACCCTCGGCGCGAAGGCTGCGATGCGGGATGCAGGCCGCGCTCTTGGGCGGCCCCTCGCCGAAGTGGACCGTCTCTGCAAACTCATCCCCATGCTCCCAGGCTGGACGATCGAACGAGCGCTCGCGGATGTCCCAGACTTCAAACAGGCCTACTCCTCGGACCCCTCCGCTCGCGAACTGATCGACACGGCTGCCAAAGTCGAAGGCGCACTCCGCAATCCAGGCGTCCACGCAGCCGGCGTCGTCATCAGCCAAAAACCCCTCGACGAGTGCGTACCCCTCACGCGCCACAAAGACGGCTTCATCCTCACTCAGTACCCGATGGGAGTCCTTGAGTACGCAGGCCTTCTCAAAATGGACTTCCTCGGTCTCAGCAACCTGACGGTCCTGTCCAAAGCAATCGAGAACATCAGGGCCTCCGGCAAGGGCGATCTCAACATCAACTCCATCCCGTTCGATGATCAGAAGACCTACGAGCTTCTCGGTCGCGGAGAAACCATCGGCGTCTTCCAATTAGAAGGCGATGGGATGCGTCGGTACGTGATCCAACTCAAACCGCAGAGCATCCAGGAACTCGCCGCAATGGTCGCCTTGTACAGACCCGGGCCGATGAACCACATCCCCGAGTACATCGAAAGCAAATTCGGAAAAAGAAAGGCGAAGTACTTGGATTCCCGCATGGAGCCCATCCTGCGCGAGACTTACGGGGTCATCGTCTATCAGGACCAGGTTCTACAACTCGTGCAGGCGCTGGCAGGCTTCACACTCGGCAAAGCCGACATCCTGCGCCGCGCTATGGGCAAGAAGGACAAGAAACTCCTCGATTCCATGCGTGTGGAGTTCTTCGAAGGCTGCAAGGGCAACGGCGTCGAAGAGTCGACGGCGAAGCAGATCTGGAACCTCCTCGAGCCGTTCGCCGACTACGCTTTCAACAAAGCGCATGCGGTCTGCTACGCGATCCTCGCATACCAAACTGCGTTCCTCAAAGCGAACTTCCCCGTCGAATATATGGCCGCCCTGCTGGCAGTCTATCGCGACAAGGAGGACAAAATCGTCCAGTGCATCGAGGAGTGCAGGCGAATGGGCATTGACGTGCTCCCGCCTGACGTAAATCGCTCATCCATTGAGTTCACGATCGAGGGCAAGGGCATTCGCTTCGGCCTTGCCGCAATCAAGGGAATCGGAGACTCGGCCGTCGGCGGCGTTTTGGCGGCTCGCGAAGAAGGCCCCTTCGTCCACCTCTTTGATCTCGCACTGCGGACGCGAACACACGGAGGCGTCAACCGAGCGACACTCGACGCGCTCATCAGATCAGGAGCCACCGACTCCATCGACCCGAACCGGGCGAAACTCCTCAACGCGGTGGATACAGCGCTGGCATACGCCGACCAAATGGCGCGCGACCGTCTCGCTGGCCAGGCCGATCTCTTCGGCGCAGCCGGAGGCGGGCCGTCCGAGCCGCGATTCCCCGCACTGCCCGATACCGACCCCCCCTCCAGGCATGAACTGCTGAACATGGAGAAGTCGGTCATGGGTCTGTACGTGAGCGACCACCCTCTTCGCGGCTTCGATCAGGTCATCATGGACGTTGCAACCCACAACGCCTCCGTGCTCGCCGAACTCTCTTCGGAAACCGAAGTCACGCTGGCAGGCGTTATCGTTTCCTACCGTGAACGTAGAACGAAACAGAACGAGGCCTACGCCGCATTCACCCTCGAAGATCTGACCGGCCAAGTTCCCGTCTTCGTCTTCCCCAAGCGTTTTCAGGAGCTGCGTTCCGAACTCGGGAAGGACAAAACGGTGATCGTGAGGGGCTTTGCCCGGCGTCGTGAAGGCGGGCCATCGGACGGAGCCCTCGAAGTCATCGCCCACTCGGTTTCGCCGCTCTCCTCCGAATCCGCCAATGCGACCGTGCTGGACGACGATGCCGTCGGCGTCATCTCCCTAAAGGTGCTCGCCGCGACCAAGGAGGAACTTCAGCGCGCAAAGCAACTGATCCTTGACAACCCTGGCGAATTCGTGCTGAGGATCGAGGTGATGACGCCCACAAGCAACGGTTCCGGCAACTCCAACGGCAACGGTAACGGCCACGGCCGCGTCCGCCCGATGACGACCTACGTCTCGCCGTACCGAGTTTCGGACGGGCCCTGGATTCAGAACCTCCGCCGAACCCTCTCCAGTTGCTTCGTGATCGTGAATCGCAGTCGTCTTCGGCCGAATCCTGGCGCCGGACAGCCGTTTGTTGGCTGAATCCCCAAAGGTCGTTGCCCCCCGGCGCGGGTATCCTTGCACTCCCGCGCGCTCGTAGCTCAGTGGATAGAGCAACAGGTTGCGGACCTGTAGGTCGGAGGTTCGAGTCCTCTCGAGCGCGCCAAAAACTCCCAGCCGACAGCCTGAAGCGACGCGAGGCGCCGGGCAGAAGGAACGGGAGCACTCCTTCGAGGGAATTTCCGAGGGCGTCCAAACACTGTGAAGTCAGTAACCGAACTCGAAGCAGAAGCGACGGCCGCGATCGAAGCGGCCGAATCTTTGTCCGCGCTTCGAGAAGTTGAAGTGCGGTTTCTCGGACGCAACGGATCGCTGAACAAACTCTTCGAGCAGATCGGCTCCATTCCAGCCGAAGAGAGACGCGAATTCGGTCGGGCGGTAAACGAAGCGAAAGCGAAGCTCGAAGCCGCGCTCGCGGACCGAATGTCCAAACTCAAGGCCGCCGAAGAGCGAAAGGCATTCGCGAGCGAGGCCGTGGACATCACTCTGCCGGGGCGTAGGCCGCGCGCAGGGCTTCCTCACGTCATGACTCAAGCCGCCGACCGAATCAAGTCGGCGCTCATCGGCCTCGGATTCGAATTCTTCGACGGCCCCGAGTTGGAAGAAGTGCGATTCAACTTCTCAGCTCTGAATTATCCGCCGGATCATCCAGCGATGGACGATCAGGACACGTTTTATATCGACGACCAGAGGCTTCTGCGAACGCAGTGCACGGCCATTCAGGGCCGCGTGTTCGAATCGCGCAAGCCCCCCCTCAGGATGTTCACGATTGGCCGGTGCTTCCGCAACGAAGCTGTGGACCGCACGCACAGCCACACATTCCACCAAGTGGACGCATTCATGGTGGATGAGGGAATCGGGATGCACCACCTCAAAGGAACCCTCGGCGCGTTCGCGCGAGCGATGTTCGGCCCAGAAGTCAAGGTGCGATTCCGACCGGACTACTTCCCCTTCGTAGAGCCAGGAGTCGAATACGCGATCACCAACCCGTTCAAATCAGGTTCCGAGTGGCTCGAACTCGGTGGTGCCGGGTTGATTCATCCGAACATCCTGCGATCGTATGGCATCGATACCGAACGCTACTCAGGCTTTGCGTTCGGGCTCGGAGTCGAACGGATAGCGATGAGCCAGAACGGCATCGACGACTTGCGCCTCCTTCTTGAGAACGACCTCAGATTTCTGGAGCAATTCCCGGCATGAGGGCGCCCGTCGACTGGCTGAACGATTACGTCCGAACGCAAGCATCGGCGAACGAGATTGCAGCGACTCTCACGATGCTCGGATTGGAAGTCGAGGAGATCGAGTCCTCCGACATCGGCCCGGTTCTCGTGTTTAAGGTCACGCCAAATCGAGGCGACTGCCTTTCGATTCTCGGACTCGCACGCGAGTTGGCGGCGAAGGATCCGGCGAAGTACGCGCCAACGGAGCTGTTCGCACAAGCCGTCCACGGCTTCGCACTGGGTGATGAGTCGAAGAGGCTCCCGGATACGCTCGTCACGATCGAAGATCTCGAACTGTGTCCTGCCTACGGGGCGCGACTGTTCGAGTCCATTCCCTTCAAGCCATCCGGCGACAAGATTCGCGCGCGGCTGGTCGCGGGCGGCATGAGACCCATTAGCGTGGTCGTCGACACGACGAACTACGTGATGATCGAGCTCGGACAGCCGCTGCATGCATTCGACCGGGACAATTTGACGGAAGGCAGAATCGTCGTTCGCAGGGCACGCTCCGGCGAGACGATGCGAACTCTCGACGACATGGATCGCGCCCTGGACGACCAGATGCTCGTCATCTGTGATGCCGCGAGGCCCGTTGCGATCGCCGGCGTAATGGGAGGAGCGGACAGCGAAGTGTCGGCCAACACGAAGAACGTCTTGCTCGAATCCGCACACTTCAGCCCGGCATCCATCCGAAGAACGCGGACGCGCCTCGGAATGAACACGGATGCGAGTTACCGCTTCGAGCGATTCGTCGATCCACAAGGAGTGCAGAGAGCCCTCAACCGCTTTGCAATGCTCCTTGCGGAACAAACGGGTGTGAGCCCTGTCGAGGGAACGTGCCTTGTCTCAGCCCCGTTCCACGAGCCGCGTGCCATCAAGGTTCGCGAGTCGAGGTGGACTGCTTTGCTCGGCATGTCGGTACCGCGCGCTGCGGCAGGCTCTTCGCTGGTTGCCCTCGGCTTCAATGTGACCGAAGACCAGGACGGACTCATGGCAACCGCCCCTTCTTGGCGGTCGGACATCGGCTTTGAAGAAGATCTCATCGAAGAGATCGGCCGCCTCTGGGGTTACGACGAGATTCCCGAAGCCCTGCCCTCGGGAGCAACGCCCGTCGGCGGGGAATTCGGCAAGTCGGCCTTCGTTTCAAGCGTCCGGCGAGCCGCGCTCCGCCTCGGCTTCACCGAAGTTTTGACCCACTCGCTGCGAGACACCTCGCCCCTCGATCTCGGAAGAGGGCCGCGGGTCCGCAATCCAGTTTCGCCCGAACTCGCGATGCTGCGCCCCTCGCTGCTTCACGGCGTCGCGGAGGCTGCCGCACGAAACCGAGGCCGCAACCTGCAACTGTTCGAAATCGGACGGGTTTTCACCTCGGAGTCCGAACGCACGCATCTCGCGATGCTGATCGCCGGCAGGCTGATGGACGATCATTGGAGCGGCGGACCGCCCCCCCCAGCCGACTTCTTCGCGCTCAAGGGCCACATCGAGCGGCTCGGTGACCTCTCGCAAGCGCAGATCGAATTCAAGCCGCTCGACGATCCTCGATTTCACCCAGGCAGACAGGCAGGGCTCGCCGCAGGAGGCCAAGACCTGGGATGCATGGGCCAGGTCCTGCCTGACGTAGCCGAGGCCCTGGATATCCCCAAGGAGACTTTCGTCGCCGAAATCGACCTCGATGTACTTGCCGCGGGACGAACTGACTCCATTCGCTACGCTCCGATCAGTGCGTTCCCTTCGGTTCGTCGCGACATGGCGCTCCTCGTACCGAAATCTGTGCCCTATGGAGCCATCGAGGCTGCCATTCGCAATGAACTCGGTTCGCTCGCCGAACGCATCTGGCCATTCGACATCTTCAGAAGCGAGGACATGCCCGAGGACATGCACAGCATCGCCGTTGCCGTCGTCCTTAGGCGTTCGGACCGAACTCTCACCGACGAAGAGGCGAACGAGGCTCGCGAGCGCACAGTTAGTGCCCTGAAAGCCCTCGGAGCTCGCCTCCGCTGAAAGCGGTCTTAACCACCAAGCGAATCAACGCCAACCACAGCACCGCTCGCAAGGCTGCGCTCAGATAGAAGTAGTGGCCGAACGGGTGCTGGAAGGCGAGGATCGAATACGCGCCGACCGAGCCGAGCAACCCAAAGCCTGCAAGCGCCCAGTCTCTTCGCGCCGCGACCAGGCTGCTGACATTGAACAACCCTTCCGCGATGGCGCGCCAAGTCGCACCGAGCAAAAGGCCAAACGGCCCGACTTCGGGAGTCCAAAACGGAGGCATCAGTCGGATGGAAGTGAGCGACGGAAACGCGACCAGCATCAAGTCGCGAATCCCCCCCCAGAAGGGCCGCGCCTGCTGGAGCCTATACGACGTCTCCGAATCGAGCAGGCTCCGATGGAGCACGACGAACGCGATCGTCACGACCCATGCAACGATGTGAGGCCACCAACAAGTCTCCACTCCACGCATCCGAAGCACCAGTGCGCAGCCCAAGAGGCAGGCCGGGGCCACGACCGCCTGCTCGTAACTGCCGAGCGCAAGCAACAATGCGACGAGCGAAGCGAACCACCAGCCGACGAGTCCATCTCTCTCGAATCGGCAATACGAAGCAAGACTCACCAGACAAAACGCCGTCATCACGACGGCGGTCCGGCCCGGCGGCCATCCAAGCGTGCGCTCCGCAAAGGAAACACCGCCGTTGTCGAGTCCCAACCAGGCGCCTCCCAGATCGGCGCTCAGAAGCCAAACGACAGACCCGACAAGAAGCCACTTTCGCCACTCGCCCCTCGCGGCAAGGGCAAGAGCGACGGTGCCAAAAATCGCCAGAAAGCCCAGGTACTGCACTCCCAGCGACTGCCACAACCCAGACTGGATTCCGCCAAACAGCACGCCGGCGCCGCCCGCCAGCGCCCTCGACCGTGTCAACTCCCAAACAAACCATAGGAGCGCAAGACACGCGGCAAAACCAAGCAGCAGATTCGTCCAGCGCCACGAACCCAGGTCCTTGCCTCGGTACCAAGCGTCCGCTTCGAAGGTGAGCGTCGAAACAGGCCTGTAAAACCCGTTCTCGAGCGGCCAATCTGTGGCGAACCAACTCAGCGCGCTGCCGCGCTCCTGTATCTTCTGGTAGATCGTTCTCGTATCCGCGTCGGGACTTGTCCAATACGCCGAAGGCTTCCTGACTTCTCGGATTCCGAAGGAGCAGGCCAGCAGCGCCGCAAGAGCGGCGCCAAACCAGAAAAGCCGTGCGCTCCTCACACTGCGGCTAAAGCGTCCTCCAGGTCAGCCAGGATGTCCCTCACGTCTTCAATACCCACGCTCATGCGAATCCCCCCCGGAGCGATGCCTGCTGCCGCCTGATCCTCCGAAGACAGCGAACTATGCGTCATTGAGGCCGGGTGCTCGATCAGCGTTCGAATCTGGCCGAGGCTGACGGCGAGTGTGATCGCCAGGGAATTCTCCGCCAAGTGATTCATCACTCGCTTCGCACGCTCGTACGCTTCGTCCTGCTCCCCCTCCAACTCAAAGTACAGCATAGCCCCCGGCGCGAAATTGCCGTCGATGTCGCGCATCTGCCGGCGCGCGAGATCAATCTGCGGAAAACTGTCTAATCCCGGGTATCGCACGAACTTCACGGCAGGATGTAACTCTAATGTCTCGGCTACCCTCATCGCCGACGCCTGCTGGCGCTCCATCCTCAAAGCGAGAGTCGGCGCCCCAAACACCAAGATGTTCCAAGCAGCCTTCGGCGAGATGCTCCCGCCAAAGTCCTTCCTGAACAGAAGAAGGTCCGTCTCCGCGGACCTTCGGCCGATCACCACCCCCCCCATGTCCGCTCCGAATCCGCTTAGGTACTTCGTCAAGCTGTGAACGACGAAGTCCGTGCCCATAGTGAGAGGCCGCTGACAGAACGGCGACGCAAAGGTGTTGTCTATGATCGTCACAATTCTCTCGTTGTCGGGTCGTCCGGCGTTCGCCCCCTGAACGGCTCGCACCAACTCCTCGATGTCCACCAATTCCAGCGTGGGATTGCAGGGGGATTCCAGATAAACGACTCTCGTTTCGGGGCGAATCGAAGATTCCAACGTCTTGCGATCGTTCAGATTCGCGAGCGTGTATCTCACGCCGAAGCGACTGAGCCAGTTGGTGATGAGGCTGTACGTGCATCCGTAAAGCGCGTTGTGTGCAAGGATGTGATCACCTGCTGAGACGTGGATTCCAATCGCTGCGCTGACCGCCGCCATCCCCGTAGCGAATGCGACGGCGGTCTCACCTTTCTCGCTGAATGCTAACGTCTCTTCGAGCAAGCCCTGACAGGGGTCATCGAGCCGCGAGTAGATGTAAATCGGATGTACGGCGCCGCGATCTAAATCAGGATTCGCAAACTGAAGGAAACCGTCCGCCCCTCGCTCCGCCGATCTGAGGCGAAATGCTGTGGAGGTCGTAATAGGGGGCAAGATGTGGTCTTCGAAGTCCCACTTTTCACTGCGAAATTTTCCGTGAATAAGAACTGACCGATCCCTATAACGGTGCTCCATGCAAGCATCATATTCGACGCGGCTCCCCCTTCGCCTCCCGTCCCTGTGTCGTATCCACGCACCGTTCGTGGATAATGATAGGCGTATGCCCGAGTACTTGCATGACCGGCATTTCTCGGTCGAGGAGGCGAACGCTTTGCTCCCAAAGCTCACCGTCCTCCTGATTCGCATGCATGAGGCGCTCGAGAGGTTTCAGGGCCAAAAGGCGGAGGCCATCCAGGCCCTGCGCGTCGCCTCGACGAACGGAAAGCACCGCCGACCCCAGGGGGAGGACGCCCTCGACACTCTCCGCGAAATCACGGCGGACATCGAGGCCTATGGCTGCATCGTGAAGGACTACGAGAAGGGCCTACTCGACTTCCCTTCCGTGCGCGATGGGAAGGAGGTCTACCTTTGCTGGATGCTCGGCGAACCCGAGATCACCTGCTGGCACGAGGTCGAGTCGGGGTTTGCCGGCAGAAAGCCGCTGTAAGCGCTTAGTTCGCTGCCGCGTACCGCTCGGTTCCGCTGAGAGGGCGACCCACGGCTGCGGCAAACGCCTGAAGCCTCTTCATGAGATCCGCAAAGCCCTCCGACGTGAGGGCCTGGGCTGCGTCGCTAAGCGCATGCCTCGGATCTGGGTGCACTTCGATCATGAGAGCGTCCGCGCCCGCAGCGACTGCGGCACAAGACATCGCAGGCACGTACCGGGCGAAACCCGTCCCATGGCTCGGATCGACGACGACCGGCAGGTGCGAGTGGTGTTTCAGCACCGGAACGGCCGACAGGTCCAGCGTGTTGCGCGTGTAGCCCCGGTCGAGCGGATGCACACCGCGCTCGCACAAAAGCACTTTGGAGTTTCCGTGCGAAAGCAGGTACTCGGCTGCCAATAGGAACTCATCGATCGTCGCCGATGGGCCCCGCTTGAGCATCACGGGATGGTCGCTCTTTCCGGCCTCGATGAGAAGGGGGAAGTTCTGCATGCTCCTCGCGCCGATCTGCAGGATGTCGACGTGCTCCGCCACGACGCCTACCATTTCGGGAGACATGACCTCGGAGATCGTCCGAATCCCCACTTCTTCTCCGACCTGCTTCATGATCTGGAGCCCCTCGACCGCGAGCCCCTGGAATGCGTAAGGTGAAGTGCGCGGCTTGAACGCTCCGCCCCGCAGCACGGTCGCTCCCGCGCTGCGCACCGCTGTCGCCGCCGCTTTCAGTTGCTCGTAACTCTCGATGCTGCAAGGCCCAGCGATGACCTGAATCGTCGGCCCACCGAAACTCACCCCACCCACCGTCACCACTGTGTCGCTCGGATGGAACTCTCGCGACGCCAACTTGTAACTTCGGCTGACCTGGGTGACCTTGCTGACCCCGGGCAGGATTTCTAACTTCTGCTGCAGGGGATCCCGAAGGTCAGGCGGGATCGCCGACGGGATGCCAATGGCCATCACGTTGCCCGGCATGCGAAGAACTTCCAGACCATGTTCTTCGATGGTTTGGCAGACTAATTCGATTTCGGCGCCCGTGGCGCCCGGCTGCATGACGACTACCATGTGAACGGCTCTCTAAGGCTTCTCTTACGTATCCTAAGCAAGCGTACCGGGAAACCGACGAAATTCAACAGATCTCGGTACAGGTCCACCACAGCCTGGACCTCCTCCCCGTACCTTCGCCGACGCAAGATCATCGCCAAATCGAACACCCAGTAAGAAACCAGTGAGATGCACACAATCGCCGCCGTCAGCGCCTCGGACCAAGTGAGTTCTGTCGCGAACGCCCACCCAGCGGCCATCAAGGACGCCGACCCCATCGCAAACGCAGCCACCCCGAGAAAACTGAAGTCCCTGCCAGCAAGGGTCACGTACCAGAGTGCCGCGAACCAGGCTGCCACCATCACCCAGCCACAGCTCTTCACAAACAGCGGCGCAGCCTCCCCGAGCGGCGCGAGCGCCAGGGTCACCGCAGCCGTGCCGAAGAACCAAGTCCCCGCGAGCAGAACGAGGTGCGCCCAAAGTGGCGCCCTCCGCGTTGCCGCGAGCGCAGCGAAACTCAGGACGCCCGCAAGGAAGATCCCCGAGGTGGACATCCCGACCAGGAACCTATTCGGGCCCTCCGCCAGCCAGTAGACAAGAAGCAGCGCCGGGACGACCTGGCTCGCCAGGTTCGCGAGCGCGACTAACCGGACGAATCGAGTCCTGGCCGAGTAGTCCGAGTCAGCGACGATCTCCCCCGGCCCCGCTTGCCGCGCTCCAGCCCGTGGAATCGCGGTCGTGACCCGACTGCTCATCTATGCCCTTGCGACGGCCCCAACGGCGGCAATCCGGCGAGCTGCTTCTTCGAGCCTCTCGCCCGCGACGTCTCCGCTCACCGTCAGGCTCATCCGCACGTATCCTTCGCCACCCGGCCCATAACCGTTGCCCGGGATCACGAGCACCTTCGCCTCCCCGAGGAGCCGTCGAGCGAACTCCGCGCTTGTCTCCGAAGTCGGCACGCGCGCCCACACGTAAAACGTGGCGCGAGGCGTGGGCACATCCCACCCGGCCTCCTTCAGACCTCGCACGAGCACGTCCCTCCGTCGCTGATACAGTTCGAGAGTCGCGCGGTTCTCTCCGTGGTCGAGAGCCCACGCTGCCGTCTCCGCGATCGCCGCGAACTGTTTGCTGTCGATGTTGTCCTTGAGACGGCTCAGCGGGGCGAGCGCATCCGCTCCGCCGCAGGCGAAGCCGATTCTCCAACCCGTCATGTTGAACGGCTTGCTGAGCGAGTGGAACTCGATGACGTGTTCCTTCGCGCCCTCGACCTGGAGCGGAGAGGCGCACCGGTACCCGTCATACGTCACCATTGCATAAGCCAAATCGCCCACAAGCAAGATATCGTAGTCCCTGCAGAACCGAACTGCGTCTTCGTAGAACTCCTTAGGCGCGACCGCTCCCGTTGGGTTCCCTGGATAGCAAGTGAAGAACAGTTTCGCCTTCTTCGCAATCTCGACGGGGATGTCTTCCAAGACCGGCAGAAAGCCGTTCTCCTCTTTTAGCCGCGCGTCGTAGACGGTCGCGTCGCACAAGTCCGCCTGAATGCGATACACGGGGTACCCCGGATCCGGGACGATTACCGCGTCGCCCGGATCGCAATAAGCCCAAATCAAGTGCGCCAGACCTTCCTTGCTCCCGATAACCTCGAGGATCTCGGACTTTGGATCCACTTCGACGCTGAATTCGCGCCTCAGCCAGCGGGCTGCGGCATCGAGGAATGTCTGCCATCCACGCGCCGATTCGTCGTAACGGTGCGTCGCAGGATGGGTCACCGCTTGCTGCATTGCCGTCACGATCGGGGCAGGCGTGGGCTGGTCGGGATCGCCGATGCCGAGGTCAATGATGTCTTCGCCTCGCGCCCGCATCTCCGCCTTGATCCGCGCGATTTCGGCGAACAAGTAAGGGGGAATCTTTTCGAGTCGCTTTGCTCGTGAAGGCATACCCAACGATTCTACCGGCAAGCCGCTACGACGCCCACTCCACGAACGACTTCATGTCCTTCTTCAACTCCGCAAGGCACTTTTCGTGAATGTACATCATGTGCCCGGCCTCGTAGTAGCGCGTCTGAATATGGCTTCGAAGGGACGCATCCAAGTCAAGATGGGCCAGCGTGTAGTCTGTAGCGAAGTAGGGGGTCGCAAGGTCGTAGTATCCGCTCGCCACCATCAGCCTCATGTGCGGGTTCTTCGCGAACGCGATGCGCAGGGCTTCACTCGTGTCCGGATGCCCTTCTTTTCCCGTCTTCCAGTCCCACGGCTCCTCGAAGCCGCCGCCGAGAATGTGGTACTCCAAATCAGTCTTGAAGCGAAGTTCCCGCCGGACGTAGTCGTTCAGCGCAGAGGTGTACGGCGGTCGAATCGCCGACATGCTCGGATCGTATTCAGGCTCCGATCCCACAGCTCGCGCATCCATCCCCTTGAACCGGCTGTCCAGTCGGCCAACTGTCCTCCGCTCATGCCGCAACAACTCCTTACAGAACTGCTGGATGTTCACCCTCGCGTCCGTCCCAGAAACGAACTCCTCCGAAAGCCCAGTGAAGCGACTCACCTGCTCCACCAGTTCCTTCCGCTCCGATGCGGTCAGCCGATCCCCCTTGGCGAGCAGGGCGACGTATCGCCCCCCCGCAAAGGCCTCGCATTCGCGCAGCGTCTTCTGTAGGTCGCGCTGAAGGTCTTTGCTCAACGCCTTGTGGTACCAGGCGGTCGCGCAATAAGTGGGCAAGAACAGCACGTACGGCAAGTCGTTCCCCTTCGTGAAACTCGCCGTTTGGAAATTCAGGACCGAAGAAACGAGAACGATCCCGTTGAACGCAATTCCCTTCTCGATTAAGTGTCCGGCAAGGCCCGCCGCTCGCGTCGTGCCGTAACTTTCGCCAACGAGAAATAGCGGCGAAGTCCACCGCTCATACCTTGTGAGATAGAGCCGGATCACTTGACCGACGGACTGTATGTCTCCGTCGAGATTCCAAAACTTCTTCCCCGTCTCCTTGTCCGCTGCCCGACTGTAACCAGTCCCAACCGGATCAATGAACACAAGGTCCGTCTCCGTTAGCCACGTATGACGGTTCGCGGCCAACTTGTACGGCGGCGGCGGCATCGAGCCGTCCTCCAGCATCTGCACGCGCTTCGGGCCGAGCGCACCGAGGTGGAGCCACACGGACGAACTCCCCGGCCCCCCGTTGAAGGAGAACATCAGCGGCCGCTTCTTCGTGCCGCCGTCGAGCGTGTACGCGACGAAGAACACGTTGGCTTCGTGCTCCCCGTACTCGGTAACGAGCGGCAAAAAACCGGCGGTCGCCGTGTATCCGACCTGCTTGCCGCCAACCGACAATTTGTGCCGCGTCACGACCGGCTCGTCGGCTGTCAGGCTCCTTCGCGTCGGCTTCGCTTCTTGTGTCTCCGGCATGCCCCAGTCTAACTCACACCGCGCGCCGGGCGCACACTCCGCAGATCGCGCTTCAACTCGAAGAACCCGCACCAGCGCACGTCGCGCGCAGCGCCTCGAAGTTCCGAACGCACGCGCCCGACACGCCCTTCATCCCCACCCGAGCGTAGAACGGCTGAAGCGACGCGTCGCATAGCAGATCTGCGCCGTAGAGCTGTTGACACTGCTCAAGCAGCAGAAGCATCAATCGCGTGCCGATTCCCTTTCCGCGATAACCTTTGCGAACCTCCAACATCGGCACGTAAGCAAAGAGCACGCCATCCGAGATCGCGTAGCCGACTCCAATGACTAACCCGGTTTCTTCCTCGACCGCCAGCGACACGAAACTGCTGGCGTCAAGCGCGCGCAACAACACGCGACCAGGCACCCGACAGGCCCATCCCTCGCAGAAACCCTCCAAGTGGTTCGCAGCGATTCCGTCCAAAGATGATTGATAACGTATCACAGTCCCAACTCCGGCCATAGTGCGTCGATTCTCTTCTTCACACTGTCCGACATCGTAATGAGCCTCGGCCACTCGCGCGGATATCCCTCGCTTGCCCACTTGTGAGTGCAGTCGAACCCGATCTTCCCACCGAATCCGACGAGATTCGAGGCGTGATCCAACTGATCCAACGGCCCCTGCACGACGAGGGAGTCCCTCTTCGGATCGCAATTCGCGCCGATTCGGAACAGCACATCTCTCAAGTCATGAACATCAACGTCCTCATCGAAGACGAAGATGAACTTCGTGAACATCAGTTGCCCCAGGCCCCACAGCGCGTTCATGACCTTAAACGCGTGTCCAGGGTATCGCTTCTTGATCTTCACGAACGCCATGTTGTGGAAGCACGCTTCGACGGGAAGGTGCATGTCGAGCAGTTCCGGCACCACGAGTCGCACGAGCGGTAGAAATATCCTCTCCACCGCCTGACCCATGAAACCGTCCTCCATCGGCGGAATTCCCACAATCGTCGCGGGATAAACCGGCCTCTGCCTCATCGTAATCGCGCTGACGTGAAACACCGGGAACATGTCAGCAAGTGAGTAGTAGCCCGTGTGATCTCCGAACGGCCCTTCGACGCGCAGTTCGTTCGGGTCCACCACGCCTTCGAGGACGATCTCCGCGTCCGCAGGCACCCACACGTCCACCGTCTTCGCCTTGACGAGCCGAACCGGCTCATGCCGCAAGAAACCCGCGAACATCATCTCGTCGATGCTCGGCGGCAGCGGCGCAATCGCGCTGAAAGTGTATACCGGATCCCCCCCCAACACCACGCACGCCTCGATCTTCGACTTCTTCTCCGCCGCGCGGCGAGCGTGCTCCGCGCCAACTTTGTGCATCTGCCAATGCATGGCCGTCGTGTTTCGATCGAACACCTGGATTCGATACATCCCGACGTTTCGCTTGCCCGTCAGCGGGTCGTGGGTGAACACCATCGGCAGCGTGATGAACGGGCCGCCGTCCTCCGGCCAGCACTTGAGAACCGGAAGCCTCGTCAGGTCCACGTCCTTGCCCGTTAGCACGATCTCCTGCGCGATGCCGCCGTCCACCTTGCGCGGGGGGGATTTTGCAAACCTTCCGAGTTTCGAAAGCGCGCGCAGTTTGTCGAGCGCCCCCACCGGCACCTCCGGTTTGAGCAGGCTCTCCAGTTCAAGTGCGATCTCCTCGACGTCCCCGACTCCGAGCGCCATGCTCATCCGCTTGCGCGAACCAAATGCGTTAATCGCGACTGGAATGTCGCTTCCGATCGGGTTCTCGATGAGCAGCGCAGGCCCACCCCCCGGCATCTTCATGCAGCGGTCGGCGACCTCCGTAATCTCTAATTCCGGACTCAGAGGTACCGGAACGCGCTTCAGCTCTCCTGCCCGTTCGAGAGCGCGGAGGAAATCTTGGAAGTCGGAGTACATCGCGCCCGGATTATGGCGCGGCGCACCCCGTGACCCCCATCGAAGCGCCCGCCGCTACCGAATCCAAATCGTGAGGTGGTACGCGAACACGAGACCAAGAAGCACGTTGCCACCGAACATCACCCGCGCCGTCAGCGGCTTGCACCACAGTTTGACCGCCATGCAGCACACCAGCAGCGTGATGCTCAGTTTTGCGAATTCGAACAGTCCCCACGGCACGAAGTAGGCAAGCGCCGGGTTCGCCTCTTTGGCTCCGACCGCGAACGCCGCCAGGGTGAGCCCGAGGTCCGCGAGGCTCAAGAGCGCGTACAGGACGATGCTGCCGGGGACCGGCGCCCGCACCGCCTCATCCCGATCCAAGGTGCACATAACCCTACGCCAATTTCGATTCCACCCCGGCCCGCCCCCTGAGCCAGGAACCTTGCGGGCAATCCCTTTGCCGCGCCGCCAGCATGGCCTTGGACTTCGACCCACAGGATCCGGCCTCCAGCACACGTGAGTTAGCCTCAAGCACACCTGAGCTAGCCTCAAGCACACGTGATCTAGCCTCAAGCACATGTGGTCTGGCCCCACGCGCTTGTGGGCTAGCCGCATCCCCCCAGGGGAGAGGCCCGTGCACATGGGGGTGAGCCCCACGCGCTTGTGGGCTAGCCGCATCCCCCCAGGGGAGAGGCCCGTGCACATGGGGGTGAGCCCCGCGTGCTTGGCCCAAAGAAAAAAGGACGGGGGGCCCGAATCCCGGGCCCCCCTCGCCTCGATTACCCCTATTCGAGCGAAGTTGTCTATCGCAGAAGCGAGAGAACCGCTTGGGGCGATGCGTTCGCCTGCGCGAGAACCGCCAAACCACTCTGCTGTAGGATCTGCAGCTTCGTGAAGTTGGTGATCTCGTTTGCCATGTCGACGTCGCGGATCGAACTTTCCGTCGCGATGAGGTTTTCGCGAGTCACGCCGAGCGATCGGATGTTGCTTTCCAGAATGTTGCGCTGGAAGTTACCGATGTCGCCGCGGGTTCGTGCGACCTGCGAGATCGCAGCGTCGATGATTTGAAGAGCGTCCTGCACCCCGCTTGCGGACGTCACGTCGATCGTCGCGAGCGTCTGACCGGCGATTACGCCGACGCCGAGCTGACTCGTCATCATGTTGTTCAGCGACAGGCTCACGGTCTGACCCGCATTTGCCCCGATCTGGAATGACGCTTGACCCACTTCGATTCGACCCACTGCAGCCGCGGCGCCAACGACGTTCCCTTGTTCGGTCAACACGACCGCGTTTCCATAGTTATCCGTCATTCTCAGACCACTTTCGCCGTTCCGCCCGCCGGTGAAGGTGGCGGACTGCACGCCGTTCGAGGTCGTCACGGTAACGGTCGCGATCGCGTCTTGGCCGGAATCCGTCGCGTTGCCGGCGGTGTTCAAGACTCCTGCGGTGTCCGTGAAACTGATGGTCGCATTGCTGCCATAGCGAGCGCTGGTCATCGTCACGCTGGTTCCGTCGAAGCCAAAGTTGACGCCGGTGGTGTTGGACTGCTGGTTGAATCGGACGATCAGTTCTTGCAGGGTCTCTGTTCCGTCCGTCGAGAAGGTGTACCCGTTGACGACGAACGTGCTGGCTCCGATGATCGAGTTGAGTCCGCTCGCGGAGAGGTCAACGGATCCTGTGATCATGGCGCGCTCCGCAGCCTGCGTCACCTGAACGGTCACGGTGCCGTTCGTGTTGACTGCATAACTGGCGAAGGTGCCGCCGATCTGGATCGCGTCGTAGTTCGCCGCGTCGGTCACCGTCGAGGTGATGCCGGCAGAGCCATCGAGGAGTTTCTTCACTCCGAACGTCGTCTGCTGGGAGATTCGGTTGATGGATTCGAGGATCTTGTAGATCTGGTTCTGGTTGGCCTGGATCGCTTGTGCGTCGAGGGCGCCGGTGTTACCGCTGGCGACCGCGAGTTTGCGAGCGTCCTTGAGAAGTCGTGCGACTTCCTCGAGCGCGCCTTCGGCGGTCTTCGCATAGTTGACCGCGTCCTGGTTGTTCTGGATCGCCTGCTCGAGGCCGGCAATCTGCGCCCGGAAGTTCTCGGAAATGATCAGACCGGCTGGATCGTCAGCACCCGTGACGATTCGAAGGCCGGTGGAGAGTCGGGTAACGGACTTGCCGAATTCATCGGCCGTCCTGCCAACGTTTCGAAGCGCGTTGAGCGCTCCAAGGTTCGTGTTCACACGGAACGACATAGTCTCCTCCTTGATTCAGGTGTTCGAGGCACGTCCCTTCGGGGGCTGCCCTGTTTTGGGAAGCCGAGCGCCGATCCGTGGCGACCCGAGATTCCTACCGGGCTTATTCCTGCTTGACCTACCAGGTTTTCCAAGCAAAATTACTGGGTTTGGCGTCCCCCGGCAATTTCCTCGGCTGGTGAGGCTAACAGGACCCAGGCCCGCCCGGGGCGAACCCAAAGGGGTGCGCGAGATCATCGAGCCCTTCCGGATCAAGTCCGTCGAACCCATCCGCTTTACGACTGTCGAGGAGAGACGGAGGATCCTCGAAGAGGCGCACTTCAACCCCTTCCTCATCCACGCCGACGACATCCTGATCGACCTCCTCACCGACAGCGGCACCAGCGCCATGAGCGCCCAGCAATGGGGCGCCATGATGGTCGGCGACGAGAGTTACGCCGGCAGCAAGAGTTACTTTCGCTTTGAGCAGACCGTTCAGGACATCACCGGCCTGCGCCACATCATCCCCGTCCACCAGGGACGCGCAGCCGAACGGCTCCTCTTCAGCCTGATCGGTGGCCCCGACAAGCACATCCCGAACAACAACCACTTCGACACGACAAGGGCCAACATCGAATACAGCGGCGCCACCGCTGACGACCTCGTAATCGACGAAGCCACCAACCTTGACTCGACGCACCCCTTCAAAGGCAACCTCGACGACAAGAAACTCAAGGCGTACATCGAGGAGCACTCGCCGAACCGCATCCCCGCGATCATGCTCACCGTCACGAACAACGCGGGTGGGGGGCAGCCCGTGAGCATGGCCAACATCCGGCAAGTCTCACAAATCGCTCGAGAGTTCGGTATCCCCTTCTTCCTCGACGCATGCCGATTCGCTGAAAACGCTTACTTCATCAAACTCCGCGAGCCGGGCTACGAACACCGAACCCCACGTGAAATCGCGCAAGAGATGTTCTCTTACTGCGACGGCGCGACCATGTCCGCCAAAAAAGACGCGTTTGGCAACATTGGAGGATTTCTTGCGCTGAACGACGACTCGCTCGCCGAGCGCGCCCGCAACCTGCTCATCCTCACGGAAGGCTTTCTCACTTACGGCGGGCTCGCGGGACGGGACCTCGAAGCCCTCGCCGTCGGCCTCGAAGAGGTGCTCGACGAGCACTACTTAGAATATCGCTTGGCCTGCACCCGCTACCTCGGCGACAAGATGAACGAGGCGGGCATTGCCATCGTGCAGCCGCCCGGCGGCCACGCCGTCTACCTCGATGCGAAGCGCTTCTACCCCCACATCCCGCCGCACCAGTACCCAGGTCAAAGGCTGGTCGTCGAACTGTTCGCCGTCGGCGGCATCCGCTCCGTCGAGATCGGATCAGTGATGTTCGGAAAGCGCGATCCGGAAACCGGCCTGGAGTCTCCGGCCAAGAACGAACTCGTTCGACTCGCCCTGCCCCGTCGCGTCTACACCCAGTCCCACGTTAACTACGTGGCCGAGGTCATCCGCGAGGCCCACGCACACCGGGACGCGGCGACCGGGTTCAGGATCACCAAGCAGCCCCAGTTCCTCCGTCACTTCACGGCCCACTTCGAACCGCTCCCGAATTGACCGGCCGCCTTGCAGTCTTAGCCCGGATCTGAGCGTATAGTAATGGACTCATGATCCTCTGGCAGATCCTCGCCATCCTCCTGACCTTTACAGTGGTCGTCAGCGTCCACGAACTCGGCCACTACTGGTTCGCGCGGTGGAAGAAGATGGACGTCGAGGAGTTCTGCCTTCTCGGTCTCCCCGCGGGCAAGAAGTTCGTCCTCTGGCAGAACGAGCATGGCACTAAGTTCACGATCCATCCCTTCGTGCCTCTCGGCGGCTTCGTGAAGATCAAAGGGATGGAGCCGAAGTCCGACGGCAGCGAGACGACAATCCCCAACGGATTTTATGCAGCGGGCCTCGGTGCCAGGGCCCTTGTACTGTTCGCCGGCCCCCTCTTCAGTTACCTCGGCGGCTTTGCGCTCTTCGTCATCGCCTACGCATCCTTCGGCCGCCCGGAGCCCAGTTCTGAGCCGGTTGTGGCAAACCTCCTTGAGGATTCGGCCGCACAGAAAGCGGGCATGCAAGCGGGCGACCGCATCCTTGCCGTAGATGGCAAGCCGGTGCAGAAATTCGCAGAGGTCAAGTACATCGTACAAGACAAAGCCCATGTCCCCGTCCGGCTGTCCGTGCTTCGCGGGCAACAGAACGTCGAATTGTCTGTGACGCCACAGCCTTCCCGCGAAGTGATGGAAGTCATAGACGAGAAAGGTGGCCTCGTCCTCGATAATTCGGGTAACCCAGTGCTCCGCACCGTCGGTCTCTTGGGCGTCGAAGTGGCTGTGACGTACAAGCCAGTCCCGCTGGGCGAGGCCGTGAGCGATGCTTGGTCCGTGTCCTGGGGCATCGTAGCGGGCAGCGTGCGCGTCCTGACGCGACCCAAGGAACTAAAGGAGAGCGCGGGGGGGCCGATCGCAATCGTAAGAGAGACCGGCAAAGCCGCGGACCGAGGGTTCTTCAACCTCATCATCGTCGCCGCCTTCATCAGCGTGTCCCTCGGCTTCGTAAACCTCCTCCCCATCCCGCCATTCGACGGCGGGCAACTGCTCATCGTGGGCATCGAGGCTCTCAGGCGAGGAAGACGCCTTCCCCTGAGAGTTCAGGAGAACATCTTCAAGTTGGGGTTCGCCGTCATCCTGCTGATGTTCGTCAGCGTGATGTGGCTCGACATCGGCCGGCTCTTTCGCTAACGGCTAAATCCCGCGCTTTCCGCGAGCACGCGCGCGACCGATGTACTCCCGAGCGAGATACTCGGCGTCCACCTCGAGGTCGCCGAAACGCCAGCAGCCCGCGACCGGAAGTGCGACGGCTTCCCTCCCGGACCGAAGCGTTACGAACGTCGAGGACTCCCTCACCTCGCTGCCGGCGTTGCACTCCAAGACCTTACGAAAGAACGGAGAAGCCGCTTCGACGCGCCCCCCCTCAAACGTGAGCGACGTGAAGCGCGATGTCTGCTCATACGCGAGCCGAAAGAGCACAGCCTGCGTAGCCAACACGAGCGGCGCGCAAAACCACGCCGCCTTCGGCAAGCCTCCCTTGCACCGCATCCAGAAAGAGAACGTAAGAACGCCCATGAAGAGGGCGATCAGCGCCGGGACGCAAACGGCCAGCAGGTCCACGATTCCCGCGTCCGCTCTGAAACTGTGCTGCACGATGCTCGCCTCTCTCTTTTCGAAGACGCGTCGAGCCTCGCCGCGAATTCGGGCGAGAGTCTAACCGCCGGCTTTAGCCTTTTCGGCAGCCCGCTTCTCGGCCGCCTCCTTGGCGGCCGCGGCCGCCTTCGCCGCGTCAACGAACGGCTTAATATACGCTTGCGCCTTCTCCTTCGAAGCCACATCCGGCACAGTTGCCGGCTCGAACGCGCCCTTCTTGGCCCGAATCCTGGCAATTTCTACCAGCCCGTCCGAGGCGAAGCCAAGCGCCTTGTCCAACACACGCGCGCACTCCTGAGGCGCGTGGAAGCCCATGCCGTTGTTCGCCGCCACGTAGTCCCAGTACATCTGCGCTTTAGAAACGAGGGTCCGCACATTGGCGAGTTCATCATCGGAAGCGCCCAACTTCTTCGCGTCTCCGATCTCGAGGTGCAGAGTCGTGATGGCCTTCTCGGCCCGCTCCAGCATCTCTGCGTGCTTGGCCTGAAGCGAATACACGCGATTGCGGATGTCCTCTTCGCTCCACCGATGGCACACCTGACAGGAGTTCGCGATGTTGAGCAGAGGGCTCCGTACTTGATGGTCAGTGAACTTGATTCCGCCCTCGGACTTGTAGGGCATATGGCAATCAGCGCACGAGACTCCGCGATACGCGTGGATGCCTTGCATGTACACCTCGTAGTCGGGGTGCTGCATTTTGATCATCTTCGCGCCGCTGATCGCGTGCGTCCAATCCACATGCTCCGTCTTGGCGTAATACTCTTCCATGCCTTCGATGCTCATCCCGTCATCCCACGGAAACGTGAGGTACTTATCTTCCTTTCCCTTGAAGTAGTACTCGACGTGGCATTGCGCGCACACGAGCGATCTCATCTCTTGGTGCGTGGCTTTCGTGATGTCCTTGCCCATCCGTGCGAACGCTTCTTTGAGCGCGGGGCGGCTGATCTGTAGCGCCATCGTTTCGTTGTTGTGACAGTCGGCGCACCCGATCGGGTTCTTCACTTCGTTCATGAAGGCCGCAAAAGGCGTCTTGTAAAAGGTCCCAACGCCCTTCTCCGCCATCAACCGAGGAGCGTCAGGCGACTTGCACGTCCAACATGTGCCAGGCGTCTTTTCATCCACGCGCTTCGTCGAAGTCACGTCGTTGACGGCCCAGTAATGGCCGCGTGGGGAATTGTAACTTCTCGCAAATGGGTATCCCGCCCACATCACGACCAGGTGAGGCTTTTCGGCCAGGTAATCCACCGTCTTCGAGCCGCCGTACTTCGTCGCCTCTTCGGTCTTCTTCGTCAATTCCCAAGAGTTGTACTCGCGGGGAAAACTCATTCCCCACTTCGCGTTGTCGGCTTCCCACTCCGCGATCGGCTGAAGGAACTGGAGCCTCGCGACGTGCGACTCTGCCCTGCGCTCGGTGATCGAACTCGCTAATAGCCCAAGAAGGAACGCGGCGATCGTGCAACCGATAAACACGATCCACCCGATCTTCGCGGACCCTTCCTCTCTCTTCTGACCTGAACGACTCATTCGATTACTGGCCCTCCTTCTGGCCTTCGCCCGCGAACCATCGGGGAACGACGGGCGTAACTGGGGGAACGGCGGCATTCGGCGTGCTGCTCAGACTTGACGGCCTGCCGTGCGGAACTTCTCGATGGCAATCCATGCAGGCCCGGTCGAAATCGTGCCCGATCGGAGTGCGGGCGTTTCCGACGAGGTCTACGTGGCAGCGGATGCAATTCTCCTGAATGACTTCGTGAGACTCGCGCGTTGCCCGAATCACCTGTGGCTCCATCCGGAATGTGAAGAGGAACGAGTGCCTCGCTCCATCCTTCATTTTGAACCAGTACTTCCGTGCTGCGGAATCGTGCGGGACATGGCAGTCGTTGCACGTCGTCACCCGTGCGTGGCTCGAGTGCCGCCACGTCGCGTACTGCGGAGTCATGATGTGACAGTTGATGCAGGCGGTGGGATCGTCGCTCAGGTAACTGGCGGCCTCCGACAGGTGAAAGACGTACCCGCTCAAGCCGACGAACACGCCGGCCGAACAGAACGCCGCAACCCTGAGCCTCGGCGGAACCCCTTGGAGCGTCAGGACCCGAATCAGCGCGCCCGCCATCCTCCCCTATCCTACTCGCTCCTCCCAGCCAACTCTTGCGCGACCCTCGGACTGACCTTATGGAAGGCCCTTTTCGCCTGGCGCAACCCACCGCTTGGAATCGAGGATACTGAGCAGGCTCACCTCGATTTCAGACCAGTGACCGCTAAGGTCGATCGTCCGCGCTTGCAATGGAAAGTCATGCAGCTTCTCATGAACCGACACGACGTCGCCTACGAGCGGATAGAGCAATACCCCTGACACTCTCTTATCTCCTTGGATCACCATTCTAGCGTTGGCAAGGTAGGCGAACATCTGGTTCACATGGCCTGAATGGAGCTTCAGTCGGCTGCTGTCCCACCGGTCACGCTCCAGAGCCGTCTTGTAGTACTTCGCGTCAATGACGATGACCTGATCCCTACTCTCCAGCCAAACATCCGTCCGCATCTGTGGAAGCATGGATGGCGAAGACACTCGCGAGCCGTGCCAGGACAAGTTCTTCGCCTGAACTCTGAACCCCGCAGCGTGCCTCTTATAAAAGTTGAGCAGGAACTTCTCCCAGAGCTTCGCCATGGGGCCGTCCTCGCGTAGGAAGTCTCTGAATCGGTGGGTGCCTGTCCTCTCGTCGGGAAGCAGCGACTCATAGACTATGGTGCACACGTCCATCAGAAATCGATAAACTCGTGCGTTCGCACCCAACTGGACTCTCCGAAACACCTGTTCGTTGAGTTCCACTCTCCTAATGTCAGGTAACGCGTTTGCGATGGAGATCAATCGATGACGAAGATCGGGCTCGATATCCTCCACATGAGCCAATGCATGAAGCGTTGATTTGAGTATCTGGTTGTGGAGGACGTCATGAGTCAGCTCTGCGACGTCGATAGCGAGGACGCGTCGCGGAATCAAGGAACGGCGCACGGACTCGGCAAAGTCGATTCTGCCTCGAACCACCTTGCTGTCGTAGGTTGACTCGACGTAGCCCTGATCGAGACCCCTGCGAAGCAGAATGCTCGTTTCCTCAATCAGCAGGCGTGCAAAGAGATCTTGAACTTTTGCGGTCGGCTCTGCACCGACCGATGTGTAGCCGCGCATCGGCAAGACGTCCGACGCGTAGGCCAGAAGATAATAGAGATTAGCGATCGGAATCGACATACTTCAGGGCATCCCGGCATTCAGCGACCTTTTCGTCCGCGTCGATCCAGTACTCGCCTAATAGCGGGAGGATTTCATGCTCAACCACGGCAGCAAACCAGGATGTAAAGTCACCGGTAACTCCAACCGGCGGGCAAAAGAAGCTGTGTCCGATCTGGAATCCTTCGCCGAGGTGCCGCCGGTCTTCGCAAATGTCCTTGTTGATTTCGCTCATTGTCCTGACGATGTGATCGACCAGGCCTCTGGGCACGCCTCTCGATTCAAGGAACACCCGGAAATGCGGCGACTCGAACTGCGGGGCGAGTGACACGAAGCTGAATCTCCTGCGCAGTGCATAGTCGACCATCGCAAGCGACCTGTCAGCAGTATTCATCATGCCTATCACGAAAAGGTTTTCTGGAACAAAGAACGGGGTAGTCATGTCCCGCTGCGCGAGTTCGTGGCTCTGATAGGAGAGAGTTACAGCATGTCCTGAGCCGCGCTTGTCGGTTTCGAGGAGCGAAAGAACCTCTCCGAAGATGCGACTCAGGTTTCCGCGGTTGATTTCGTCGATCACCAAGACAAAGTCTCTTGACGGTGCCGATGCGGCTCGTCGACAGAACTGGAGGAAGCGACCAGGCTGGAGCTCGAAGCCGGACTTCGAAGGGCGCCAGCCCTGCACGAAGTCCTCATAGCTGTAACTCTGGTGAAACTGCAACCACTCGACCTGATCGTCGGCTCTGGTGCCAATCAGGCCGTAGGCCAACCGCCTCGCGATAAGCGTCTTGCCGACGCCCGGCGGACCTTGAAGGATCAAGTTCTGCTTGGTCTTCAGAAGCTCAAGCCAACTTAACACCAGCTTATGATCGAAGAACAGATCCTGCACAACATCGACGTCCGTGAATGGAACCGAATAGTCCATGTCGCTGTCCCGTATGAGGGTTGGCGCAACAGGCGACGCGTCTCCGATATGTTGCGCCCATCGCTCCTCCAGCCTCCCCCACGTGTCCGGCGGAAGGCGCACCGAGGAGGATTGAGGAGTCCACCGGAAGTGTGGATCGATTTCAGACTCAAGGACTTCGATCGGGAGCGGAGGTTGACCAGGCGCGAGCAGGGCGTCCCATTTCACACGCACATATTGGGCAGACTTTCCAGGCTCCTGGCTCCAGTGAGCCGCAGAGAATACGTCAGATGTCGCGACGCCAGAGCCGACGATCCCCTTAGGGGCCTTGCCAACGCGAATCAAGAATAGCCGGTCACCTCGGCAAACATCTCTGTTGCGAACGCTCCAGCGATCCTTGCCGGTTCCGGATTCAGTGGGCCGGCCCGATTGAATCGCACGAGCGTCATCAGCCAAGTCATCCCAAGCCCAGTATGTCGGATTCCAAGACAGGAGGAATGCGTTTCTTGCCGCCGCCCTCCGTTGCTCGGAGTTCCCGGCACCAGTTTCGGATCTACTGCCTGTGTATTCCCACGAAGTCAACGAAAGCTCGGGAAAGGAGCGGACCGGAAAGTCTTCGTCCATGAACCGGGTGCGAAGGTCATCCATCAGGCTAAGGTAGTCGCTTGCGCTACAGTATCCCTTTGGGCCAGTGCGGCCAACGCGTACGTTTAGCACGTTCTCAAGGTACTCGCGAGAATTCCCATCCAGGGTGAGAAAGAACAGCGGGCGTATCCAAAAAAGGCCCATCGTTAGGTTCCATCCCACGCCCTTCACGCTCATGGCCTCGTCGAAGGCATTTGCGAACTGTTGTCGATCCTGAAAGGAGTCGGAATCGGCGTATCGTAATGCTGATTCGAACAACTCCCAAAGGAGATCGATGTCACCAGCCCCACGATGGATCTCCCACCAAAAGAACATGGACTTCTGATTGTTAAGGACTGGTATGCCGTCAAACGTCCTTGGAGCCTCTGCCTCGACACCGAGCAATCCAGCAAGCTCAGCCGCGAGTTTGATTCGGCTGGCGTGCGTGATCCCTCGGTTGAATACTCCCATGACGGTGAACGGGCAGATGTCCTTCAGTGGCCCGATGGTCCCATCCTCGTACTGGTCTTTTAAGTAACTCAGCCCTGCAGAACGGCCTGAAAGTTCTTCGATCCCCTTTAGAAGGTCAGCTCTCCGATTTCGAAAGGCGAGCAGCCCGTTTGCGATCTGTTCGTAAAACGGGACCCAGCCGAACCTGCCGTCACGAGCAGACTGGTCACGGACCTCATGTTCCGCCGATTGCACGTGTTCGTTTTCCGCGCGCAATTGCTCCAACCTTGGAATGGCGTCTGCTACTGCCATCTGAAGGCGTTCGCGATCATCTGCGAACTTGTCCCAAACAGACTGGACGGCCTCTCCTCCGCCGTCAAGACCGCGAAGCTCCGTCGAGGGATCAGAATGACGAAAGTTTGACAGCCGCATGCGCACAGAGTCTTGAGTCCGACCCGTTAGCCGTGCTAGTTCCACGAGCTCAGCGTCGTCCCTTGGCACTATCCCCCGCCTCAGATACAGGTCCAGAGCAAGCACGTATTCGTCCTCGCTCCACGTTTCGCGTCCAGGCATGACGACTAAGATTACCGGTACCAGTTGTCGAGGTACCGCATCCAGGGATCAGGCCTGGCCATCGAACCCGCCCGTCGCTTGCGGAGCCGCACGCGGGACTTCATGGCGAGCCACGAATCCCTGTCGCAGGGCACGAAGATGGGTCTGGGCATGCCTCCCTCGAGTTGGGTTGATCAAGGCCGAATCGCTCTGGAACAACAGACCAAAAGCGAACGCACGCAAATCACCTTGCGGCGGGACAGGCACAAGGGCAGCAACCACAGGACCGAGTTTGGCTGACAGGGGGGACACGTTCATTCGGAGCATGCGCTGGCGGAGAGGGTGGGATTCGAACCCACGGAGGCTTGCACCTCACCGCATTTCGAGTGCGGCGCACTAGACCACTATGCGACCTCTCCGCGGCGGCGGCAACCAACCATGAGGGCGAAGCCCTCCAAGGGACGGCTCACACGAACAGCCGAGCCGCCCCCGGCCGTATCGACTTCGGCCGCAACAAACGACGCAGAAGGCCCCCCGAGGCAGAACCCGCTGGGTACCATTTTCGTCCGAAATTCAAACGACGAAGGGGTGCAGAGGCCCGGGCGGGTTTCCGACATCGCGACGCGGGTTTCCAGCCCCCGAGGGAGGAGACAAGTGTTTCAATGTCCACGTTGCGGCGCAACTC
>QEUM01000022.1 GCA_003577165.1 Armatimonadota bacterium
ACTCGTGGACGATCCAGTGTCGGGAGTGCGCCTGAAGGCCATCGAGTGGTTCGAGCGCATGTTTCCCAACGCCGGCGCCCCGAAAGTACGTTACGGCCGCGAAGGCGTCTGGACCAACGAGTCCGAAGTCCGCGCCTTCTGGCGCTCGTTTCGAGGCGACGGATGAGGCCGACCTGACTCCAGTTCCACGTCGGCCGGCGAATGCGGGCCTTCCCTCCGCAGCATGGCGTCGCGTCAGAAAGGACTCTTTGTGACGACGACCCCGCCAAACTCGCAGAAATGCCTGGCCAGCGAGCCAGCACCGGCTTGTCCGAAACCGAAAGCCTGAGTTACACTGACTCGCACGATGCATAGGCAGTTCTCTCGTTTCTGCGCCCTGCTGACGACTTTCGCCCTCGCCGCGATCGCAGCGTCACAGGCGCAGTTCAAAACCCTGTTCGTCGTCAACAACGTCGGCGGAACCGTGTCCAGTTGGCGCGTCAACGCGGACGGCACACTCACCCTCATCGGGAACTACCCTGCCGGAACGAATCCTCAAGATTGCGGAGTGACGAAAGACGGAAGAAACCTCATCGTCGTCAACGCGACGCAGCAAACTTCCGAAGAACTCTACACCTTCGTCATCAACTCGGACGGCTCCCTCACGCAGATCAACCTCCCGATCCTCGTCGCAGACGGCCCCCTCTCGCTCACCGTGCTTCCCACCGGCGTCGGCGTCGTTCCGTCCGCTGCGGCCGACACAATCTCGACGTTCCGAATTCAAAGCGACACGACTCTGCCCGTCAACACCATCGCCGCCGGCGACTTCCCCGTGAAGGTCGCGCCGAGCCTCGACGGAAAACTCGTCTTCCTCTGCGGAGGCATCGGCTCCTATTACGTGAAAAGCCTCGGCGTCCAGCCCGATGGAACCATCTACGATCTCGGCACGACGCAAACGATCACGAACGGAAGCACGCAGGGCCTCGCTCTGCACCCGAGCGGCAGATATCTCTACGTTTCGACCGCCCTGGGCCAAGTTGTTCGCTCGTACTCCGTCTCACCCACCGGAGCGCTCGCCTTCCTCAATCAAGCCTCCAACGGGGGCAACAGTTGCGTCGAACTCGCGATTCATCCCGAAGGCCGTCTGCTCTTCGTGTGCAACGTCGTCTCCGATACTCTCACCGTTTTGCCGGTGCTCGAAGACGGCACTCTGGCGAATTCCACACAGTCTTACACGATCGGAAACGACATTCGAGACGTGATCACCGACGGTCGCTACGTCTTCGTCACCGACGAGTCCACGCTCGGCGGTTCGCCGCGAGGAGTTCGCTGCTACCGCCTCGAATCGTTCGGAACTCTCACAGACCTCGGGATCTTCGACTCCGGCCAAGGAAGGCCGCAGCATATGGCGCTCTGGATTCCGATGTCCGATGTCCCGCCCGTTCAATTTCAAATCACGAGAGGAATCCTCGCGGGTGGGGGCCTCGATTCCCTATTGGCCTCCGACGAGGACAAACTGATCGTCCGACAAGGCATACGCCTCTCTCCCTCCGACCCTCCGGTGCAGATCGTCGTCGAGGGCATCGCCCCGTCTGCGGACATCTCTCGACTCACCTTCGAATGTGAAGCGATGACGAATGCGATCCCCCCCTCCAACGTCGTGCAAACGATCGAACTCTACGACTTCTTCTTCGATCGCTGGACGACGGTGGACTCCGGCCCGGCATCGGGCGTGGACCGACTCATCGAAGCGCATCGCACTTTGGTGCCGTCCAACTTCGTTCAAGGCGGAACGAATCGCGTGCGCGCGCGAGTCTCTTGGCGACAGTCCGGCATTACAGCGAACGTGTGGGAAGTGCGGATCGACAAACTCGCCTGGCGCACCTCGACCCCGTGATCACTCGCGCCACAGTCAACCGAACCTGCACGCCAGGTGCCAGGTCAGGCGAAGCACTCCCGTGCACACACCATCATCCGGGGCACTACAATCGGCTCGAACGGCTGCCCCTGAGATCGGCGCGGTGATCGGGTGCAGCATGCAAGGCCCTGCTCCGTGTCGTGGCTACCCCCCCGCTGGACACAAAAGCGTGGACGACACAATGCTCCGAACTATTCCGAACTCCCCGTCGATCCTTGAGCGAATAACCGTTTTCCGACCGCGCCGCCCAAGAAAGCGAGGACATACGCGGGAGCGAAGATCAACACCAGACTTGCTAGCGACGTCGGCACCAACTCAACGAAGGCAGATATCGATTCGCCTAACGTCGGTGGCAACTCTTCGGGACCCAGCCCCACGATCCATCCGAACCACCGGATCATGATGTGTGCAATTACGCCTGCAACGATGAAAACTCGTCTGGGATAACCTGGCCTCCAGCAGCCCAACGCAACAAGGACTGCGGTGACCACGCCCGCGGGTACCCAAAGATAGGGGCCAAATTCGTACGACCACGGAGTCCCCAAGGAAAGGCCAAGAGAATATGGCGCGGGCCAGCCCTTGAAGAGGATCACCGACGAGAAACCAAACAGCACCCCAATCAAGACGGATCGCCAAGTCATCGGAGCGGCGATGCTTCTCGTCGAGCTCCGAGAGAAAACCCACTTCTGAATCGCCCAAGCTGAAAGTGCAGGGATGCAGATTACCGCCAGGCTAATGGCCGAAACTAGCAACGAACCGAACAGCGCATCCATTACATCACCGGGAGTCGGCGGCCATCGTAAGTGCTCACCTATTGCCCATCCAACCATCTGAATCATGATGTGCGCAATTACAGCCGAAGCGATAAAGAGCCGCCTCGGGGGTCCCGGCCGGCGGCAACCGAGGGCAATGAGCACTACGGTTACGACTCCCGCAGGTATCCAAACGGAGAGCGCCACCGCATACGACCACGAAAGACCGAAGTCAAGGCCTTGATAGTAGAGAGTGGGCCCGTCGTAGAAGAGGACTGCGGACGAGAAGCCACATAACACCCCCAGCACGATGGATCGCCAAATCATCCGATTCGTGATCCTCCGCGCCAGGGAACTGGGGATTCCACCGTACCTGGGACGGGAGTCCAAGGACCGTAGCCGTAATCGACCGCAAGGCTCATCGCGTCACTCCCGCTCAACTTCCGACACTGCCAGCCCACCGAAGACCGGACTACACCAACCGATGGTCCGGCCAATCGCGCCACCTCCAGTCGCGGCGAGCGACCCGCCACGAACGAATGAATCGGACACCCTCGATTCTGGACGGTCGCAATCTCTTCGCATTGACGGCGAACACTACATCAAGCCTGCCGAGGACGAGGAGCGGACGAAGGTCCTCCACGTTGGTTCCTGAGATGTCGAGCACGGTCAGCCTCCTGCAATTCTGAGCCGGCGTGAGGTCACGAACTTGCGTGCCGGCAATGAAGAGTTCTTCTAGTGACCTGAATTGATCTATTCCGTCGAGCGAGGTAACCGGCGTACTGCTCAGCGACAAAGTGCCAAGGCGATCGCTCCTCCCAAGGCCCATGATCGAATCACACGGCGTTCTGGCTGCTCCGAGGACGCGTAGGGAACGGTACTTACGGAGGATTCCGTCACACGTCATTTGCGTGTCGGCGACTTCCAAGTTATGCAGGTATGGCAACTCAACTGCCTCGAGCGACGAAAGCCGGGTGGAGCGCGCTTCAAGCTCGAATAGGCGGCTGTGCCCACTAAGAGGCGTGAAGTCCGAAACTTGAGTATTAGATACGTGCAGATACTCAAGGAACCTGCAGTTGGCCACTGGACCTACGTCCCTAACCGACGTCTGCTCGCAAAACAGGCCTTGGAGGCGTGGTAGGTGACTCACTGCTCCTAAGTCCTCGACAGGTGTGTTGTTGACAAGTAGCCATGCCAATCTCTTGCAGTTCTCCAGCGGACTGAGATCACGGACGAGAGTGTCGCTTGCGTCAAGATGTTCGAGTCGCTTCAGTTCAGAAATCGGAGACAGATCGGAGACATTGGAACCGTCAATGAACAACACTTCTAAGTGCTTAAAACGCCCGATTCCCTCAAGTGACGTCACCTCCGGGCGTCCTAAATCAAGATGTCGGACGAGTCCGATCATCGAATCTGGGATGCGACGACGTTTCACGCCCATTTGTCGTGCCACAAACCGGTCTACATCTGCTTCCTGAATGCCGCTCATGACTCACCCCGATCGATTGGGCTTGCAAGCCGGAGGGCGACTTGCAGGTTAGCCTACATCCGTAGCTCCGACTAAGATCCGGAAGGCTCTGTCAGCATCTACATTCCCAGGATCCTCTGAGTCAATCTCCGCGATCCTAATGTGGCCGTACACTCGCGATCGGTACAACAGCGAATATATGGCGCCTTCGCATGCTGCGACTGTTGCCACGATCAAGATTGCCATCGTCCCACCTCCGCGTCCCCGCAAACCGCGGCCCGCAGAGTCGAGCGGGATCGACCCTGCCCGGCGGTTCATGACCTTCATCATTTGCTCCCATGCCGAAAGCTTTTTACCCTCCATTGGCGCATGTAATGCCCTCCACAGTTTGCGGGGAATAGGCGGATTCGGCTTTCCCCCGTGAGCTGATGGAACTGTTCCATCGTGTCTAATCATCGTCGTCCGCCTGCCTTGCCTATTAACTATGTGCGCGTTTGGAAATGGCTTTTGGTGTAGATCGATTTCGATGATCACGTCAGCCCCAGGTACTTTGATTCGGTACGGGGCCTCACCCGCCGCGTCAAACTGAACCAGAGGATCGCCCTCACAATACGCATACCAGTTCCTCCCGTCCTTGATCGGATCCCTCGTCAGGAACCGGCCGGTAGAGGGGTCGTAGTAGCGATGCCCTAAGAGCATCAGACCCGAGTCCGGATCGGACTGATATCCGAACTTGCCCCCATAACCGAACGGCCCAGCCCACGGTCCAGATGAAGACACAGGCATCCCGAACGCGTCGTACGCCCGTACCGCCGCGAACGTCTGCGACGAGTCCGTCTGCTGCACCCCGTTCTTGAGATCGGAGTGATAGAACCTCGACACCCCCGAACGCCTCTCCGAGATGCCCGGTGTGTACACCGCCGATCCGTCCGAAAGAACGGGCGACGTGACAGAAGAGCCGTTGCGGCGGTAAGTGTAAGACCCCGTGCTGTCCGTCTTCGAGACCCTCGCCCCGAGCCCGCTATACGCGAAAGTGTTCGCGCCCCCACCCGGGTAGGCGATGCTCGTCACCCGATCCTCGTAATCGTAGGTGAGCGAAGTCACCTGACCACTGCTTGTCACCGACGTCACC
>QEUM01000006.1 GCA_003577165.1 Armatimonadota bacterium
CGACATCGCGTCCGAAGCGCTTGACTTCGACGCAGGCCTCGAACTGCTTGAGGAGGCGAAGCGCATCTTCGAATCTGTAGGCAGGCCGTCGGGAGTTGCACACTGTAACCTCTATCTCGGATCCGCGCTTCTAGATGTGGGTGACACTCGAGCTGCGCGGAAGTGCCTCGAGTCGAGTCAGGCCACCTTCCAACTCTTAGGGATGGTGGGATTCGCCGCTCAATGCAGGCAGTACCAGACTGGTGTCGAGATCGCCGAAGGGAAGTTTTCCGCGGGCCGGGAAGCAGCACTCGAAGGCCTGCGCCTTGCGGAAGCATTTGGAGAACCGTGGACTCTCGCCAATGCACACGAAGTTCTTGCGCAGGTCCACTTGCACATCGGAGATCCGTCATCGGGGGATCCGGCGTCAGCTCGGTCTCACCTGGCGACAGCCTACTCGTTACTCATGGACTTGGACTATCCTCTGTACAGCCTGGTCCGGACACTCCTCACGATTGGTGTGTACGCTGCGAAAACAGGACGGACCATGGAAGCCGCCCGACTTTGGGCGGCGGCCGAGGCGTGTATGGCGAGGCTGTCGCTGAAGTTCGCACCAGTTAGAACGAAGTTAATCGGACTCGAAATTGACTCGGCAAGGCTGGCAGCGGGATCTAAGGCAACGTTTGAACGCGCCTGGCGGCAGGGCGCAGAGTTGACGTTCGCTGAAGCATCCGCCCTGGGACTATCCGTGCTCGCTGAAGGCTGAGGTGTCGTCCTCAGGCATTCCCCTTTCGCCCGAAAGCGACTCATCACGGGCCTGCGGGAACCGCTCTCGATGCCCCTCCCATCACGGTTCCATCACGCTCAGGGAAGTACGGTGGCCTCATCGCCGCAAGGCAGAAGGAGCAATTACATGATTCGGAGTCCATTCAGCATCGCACGCGTCGGCTGCGTCGCTGCCGCCGCCGTGCTCGCCGCATTCACCTCCCCAGCGGATGCCCAGTACACGATCGAGAGTTGGGGGAGCAACCTGTCCGGGCAGCAGAACCTGCCTTCGCCCAACGCCGGTTTCACTGCCATCGCAGGCGGTGGGGGGCACTCGATGGCCCTGCTCTCCGGAGGCACCATCGCCGCATGGGGACTCAACACTTCGGGACAATGCAATGTGCCCGCTGGGCTCACAGGAGTCACGCGAATCGAAGCCGGCAACCTGCATAGCCTGGTTCTCAAGTCCAACGGCTCCGCCGTGGCATGGGGGTGGAACGCGTTCGGCCAGTGCAACGTGCCCTCCCCGAACAAGAACTTCATCGGCGTGTCCGCAGGCCGCGAGCACAGCGTACTCCTCAAGTCCGGCGGAACGGTCGTCACTTTCGGTAGGAACAACTTTGGTCAGTGCTCGCCTCCGCGCGGGCTGAAGAACGTCGTCGCAGTTTCCTCTAACTTCGACCACAACCTGGCCCTTCGTTCGGACGGTTCAATCGCTGCGTGGGGAAGGAACGATTTCGGCCAGTGCGTCATTCCGGTTCCCAACTCCGACTTTGTCGCCGTCGCAACGGGCGGATTCCACGAAGGGTTCAGCATGGGACTGAAGGCCGACGGCTCGATCGTCGTCTGGGGTTCGAACAACTACGGTCAACACAGCGTTCCTCTGCCGAACGCGGGCTTCGTCGCGATCGCCGCGGGCAGCACGCACTGCATGGCGCTTCGCATTGACGGAACAGTCGTCTGCTGGGGAGCCGGCACAACACCGCCGTCGGATCCACCTGTGTTTCCTGAATTTGGCCAGAGCATCGTGCCGACGTCGCTCGCGGGAGTCGTCGCAATCGCAGCGGGAAACAACCACAGCCTGGTTCTTCGCCCGTAATTCCTCTTGGGGGCGCGGGGTTGCCCGGCGAAAGCCGGGCTATTCCTCTGTGGGCTTCGCGGGAGAGGGAATCTGCAGACCGCCGAGCCCACAATAGAACATGCAGAAGATCACGCCGCACCTGTGGTTCGACTCGCAGGCGGAAGAGGCTGCCCAGTTCTACGTGTCCATATTCGAGAACTCCAGAATCGTCGGACGCACGCGCTATGATGCGACAGCCGCGCCGATCGCGAACAAGCCTATCGGATCCGTCATGACCGTCACATTCGAATTGAGCGGTCAGGAGTTCATCGCTCTCAATGGCGGACCGATTTTTCAATTCTCCGAGGCCGTGTCGTTCTTGGTGCGATGCGACTCGCAGCAGGAAGTAGACAGGCTATGGGCGCGCTTGACGGAGGGGGGGCATGAGATGCCCTGCGGTTGGCTCAAGGACAAGTTCGGTGTCTCTTGGCAGATCGTGCCGACCGCGCTCGAAGAGATGCTGGGCGATGAAGACGAGGAGCGTCGCGCGCGCGTCTTTCAGGCGCTTCTGCAGATGACCAGGATTGACATCGCCGCTTTGCGCCGCGCTTTCGACGGGGATTCGTAGCGCCGTTTCCTTAGCACGGCTACGAAGGCGGAGCATCGCGCGCATCAACGGTGTAACATCGAGCGATGAGTCGTTCGATCCTCTGCGCTTTCGCCGCGCTGCTGCTCGCTCTTGCTTTCGGATGCGGGTCGAAAGGAGAGCCCGGAGCCCCGGATTCGTCTTCCGCGAAGCCCCCAACTGCCGATCCCGCGCAGCAAGGCGATGCGGACCTCACCGCCTTCGACCCGCATGACGCCCTCACCGACGAAGAAGCATCCGAGATCTTCAAACAAAAAGTCCACTTGACGGATACCGAACAGGTCGGACAATTCCGCTCCACGCGAATCGAAAACGAGTCGAATTCGATCTGCGCCATGTTCCAAATCAGTTCGATTCCTTACACCGAAGAACAATTCGTAAGCGACGTCACGGAGCAGGCGAAGATTCTCGAGGCTCCAGTGACGGAGGTCTCCGGCTTAGGAGGCAAGGCGTACTTCATGGGGGACATGCTCATGCTTCACGTCGCGAATCGGTGGGTTCAGTTCGCGATCACGAAGCGGCCGGGCCTGGACACGAAGGCCGCCGCAATCCGCCTCGCCAACACAACCGCGCCTCGGATCAAGTAGGGCCACAGCCGAACTCCGAAAAATCTCTGGCACGGCGTCGATTTCCCGTGTATACTGAGCGTATGGGTATGGAGGGCTCATCCTTCAATGCCAGCCCTGGGCCAGGAACAGGCTCTGCTCTGCTCTGCTCTGCTCTGCTCTGCTCTGCCTCCCTGCTCGTCCTTAGTCATCAGTTGGGGCTCGTGACGCCAGGACGTGACCCGCGGCAACGCGCCTCGCCGCCGGCATACGCCGAAGCGCAAGATCCCGAAGTCGGAACTGTGCCGCCGCTCCCCAGCACCGATGTGTTTGGGCGCTCCTTGCACGGGACGGGCCCAATTCATCAGAGAGTCATCGTGGCCGCCGGATCATGTAGCGACTGCTCGGCCAAGACCGCCGAGGAACTGATCCCAAAAGGCAGGCGCCTCCGTGAGACAATCGTCATCTACTTCGATTCTCTTGACAAGGTCAAGACTCATGCCGCGGGGATTCGAAATCAGGCCCTCATCGTCGCTGACCCTAATTTGACTCTCTATCGGTACCTCAACGCGGTGTGGACTCCACGCTACTATCTCGTCGATTCGCGACATCGTCTCGTACGCTTCGACACGACATTCGGCGGAACGCAGATCCCAGAGTGGGCATCCAAGCCGGTCGCGCCGAGCGCAGAACACAATGGAGGCTGACTTTCAAATGAATGCTCGTCGCTCTAAAGCGCTAACTCTTGTGGAGTTGCTGATCTCCATCACTATCATTGGTGTAATCGCGGCTGTCGTTTTTCCGGTGGCTTCAAAGACGATCGCAGCAAGCAAGAGGTCGCAATGCGCAAGCAACCTCAGACAAATAGGCATCGGAATTGCCCTGTACCGATCTGATTACGACGGTGACGGCAAGTACGGGTACTGGGCGAACATGGGTTTGCCACCCAATCCGTACGGGCTCATCAAACTCAAGTACTTGACGAAAGAGGTGTTCGACTGCGGAGGGATCCCCTACCCCAACGGCGCGCCTCCGGAGTATCTTGCGATGAGTTACACCTCCGAAGATTGGGAATGGGCCAGAGATCGCGGAATGAAGTTCGAACTGTGGGTCCCGTACGTACGAGTGTGGAAGGAAGAGTCCATTCTCGTCGCGGATTTCCACCACCCGCTCGGTGAGAACTGGGACAACGCTAACTCCATGATTCACCCTCACCGTGCCATTGGTTTGTACCTCAACGGCTCGGTTATGACAAAGGTAAAGGCGGGAGATCCCGCAAGGCGTGCTTGGTGGCACGACTGAGAACATCTCTAAAGGAGGAGGAAGAAGATGATGAGCATAAGCTTCAGGTTAGGATTAGTTAGTATCGTGGGCGTGGCAGTCGGCATCGTGGCGGCCCAGGTGTACGCTCACAGCTGAACTGGTTCCGGGTGTCCGCCCATATCTTGTTCGCTCGATTGCTCTCCGTCGCCGATAGGTTCCGGAACGCAGTGGTTCTGTGTGATGCAATTCAATCATTGCTGCGAATGTCTGTATACGGTGAAAACATGCCTGAAAGACGGACAGTCATGCTTGGCACCACCGCAGAACCTTGCGCCCGCCGGGAGTTGGCGTGACCACAACGGCCCAGGGATCTGCAGCGGCGCGGAGTGCACGGCGTATTAGTACCATGCGCAGATTGACTTCAAAACCGGCCGTGATCGGAGCCATCGCAGTTTTCGTCCTGGCGGCTGCTTATGTGTTCTGGCCACGAGCCACGTTGGCAGACCACGCTAAGTCCGTCCTTCTGCAATTCGTAAACGGCCAATCGTCTGACCTACATACCTACTCGCCTCCGCACGAAATCGAAGCGGCTGGACTAAGTAAAGAAGCCTGGACGCAACTCTGCACAAAACTGATCGATCCCCGTACCGCTGCGTTTAGACAGAAATTCAGCCTCGTCAATGTCGAAACCTGGGAAGACAGAGGGGTCGCCGGTGCAGACGCACTGTTCGAGGGTCCAGCAGGCCTGCGCTACACGTTCTCTTGTCAAGTCTCGGCGTCCGACAGCGGCCCCAAGTGCCTCCTGCTGCAACTCTATAGCCAGACCTGGCTGATGGAAGCCGCGATGGACGGCATCGATGTATCGCAAACTGCAGAGATGCTTCAAGCGGGCCTGAAGGGGCAGGATAAGGACATCGCGGTCCTAAAGGCGCTGGGGATCAAGGGGAGAGTTGAGGAAGACCCGGATGAACCTCTGCTCACCTGGGAAGAGAGGAAGGAGAAACACCAGAAGATTCTTGACCAATACAAGGCCCAGTGACAGTCATCTGTGCGTCGGGTGGCCGGCGTGACATCTAAATCGACAATCGTGTTGCACAGATGAGCGACCAGCGCTGTTCGTGGTGGGCGAGATTTCATACCGCTCGTCCGAACTTCGTGCGCGACTACGAAGCGATTCCAATAACACAATCTCACGAGGATCAAGTTTGAAAGCGCTCTCCATGCCCGCGTGGACCCTCGCGCTCGACCACGGCCAAGTTCAGTCGCCTATGGGACCCACGGACGAGCACCGTTCTATCAGGCGTCGATCGCAGCGAGTGGCGCGCTCATCCGTGCCACTTGAGGCACCCTTCACCCATGCTCCCACCCGCCCACCGGCCAAGAAGATCGTGGGTCGTCTTCGTGCCATGGTTCGGAGTGGTTTCTCCATCGGTTCCTCTTCACGCCCTATGTAGTTGCTTGTACCAGACTAACAGGAGTTTGGCAGCCCATAGGCCTTCCCTCACGGCGATCTCCGACTCCTCGAAGGGAACGGTGACGTCGATCTTAGGCACCTCGATTCGCACGACGGCCGATTGTGCCGCTCGATCTATGCGCATACCTGGCTCGATGCGAGGTCGCAGTTCATCTCGGAGCCGATCGATGTCTTTTGCCATGCCGGAAAACTGAAGATCAACGAAGCCGTGAGTCACTTTGTGAATGAGCCTGATGGAACTCGGCAAGTATTCGGGCTTGAAGAAGATGAAGGTCGACTTTGCTGGCCGCGAGTCTGGCCTCGCCATCCGCAAGTCTGGCGCAATGATACTGGCAAGCTCCCAATACTTCATCCAGAACTCGCTTACTAGCCTGTCTGGGGTTTTTACGTAGCCTCGAGAGGATCTTTCAATTGCTCGGTCAAGCACTGCACGCTTGAACCTCTTCCTCAAGCCAGCTCCAGCCTGTTCGGAAAACCATAGCTGCACATCTCCGTACTCGATCACGAAGTCGAATCCGAGCATAGAGCCATCATGCGGCAGGTAGGTCGCTGGAGCTAAGAGCCCTGTAAGGCACTTCCGACACTCCCCGCTGCGAACATACGCATCCGCGCGCTCACGATAGCGAGCGCTCTGGCCCGGGCGGAAGGGGGAATCCAGTTTGTTCTCCAGCAACACGAAGACTTTGGAATTCCCATTTTCAAGTTCTACGTGGAGGTCAGTTTCACCCGATGCCGTGATGATCGATCGCGATATTGCTGACAAGTGGAAACTATCCTCTACACCGGCCTTTAGCAGGAACCACCGGAAAAACGCGTCGGATGAGAACAACTCCTCCGCGAAGAGGAGGTCGATGTCCTTCTCATTGACCCCTTTCAGGGAGATCGTGGCCATGAATCAAACCTATACCTCAGGCTCTCGGGCGGCGAGTTCGCCTCACCAGCTGTTTGTGGACTGCATTCTAGGCCATTGCCTCGCACCCGACGCGTCGCAGCAGAGGGCTCCACTCCGGCGGTCCATTCGATCGAGGCACCCACCCCCCGACCCTCCGCCACAAAGTCCCGCCCCAGCGAAGGCGTGGCGCCTGCGTCGGATAACATCCAGCCCTGAGTTCGCAACGCCCTCACGAATACATCCACTCCGAAGTCGTCACCTTCCTCTTCACCGACATCGAAGGGAGCACGCGGCTTTGGGAGGCCGACCCGCAGGCGATGAGTGTCGCCCTCGCGCGGCACGATGAACTCGTCCGGTCCGCGGTCGAAGCGCGCGGCGGAAGAGTTTTCAAGACCATCGGCGACGCCTTTTGCGCCGCCTTCCCGACCGTCTCCGGCGCCGTGTCGGCGGCCCTCGACTCGCAGCTTGCCCTGCACGCCGAGCCCTGGCCAAACTCAGCCCCCATCAAAGTTCGAATGGCCGTCCACACCGGCGCCGCCGAATTCCGAGATGACGACTACTTCGGTACGCCCCTCAACCTCGTCTCGAGGCTGCTCTCGGCAGCGCACGGCGGTCAGGTCCTCCTATCGTCCGCGGCCGCTCAGTTGGGGCGCGACGATATGCCGTCCGACTCGGCGCTTCGGGACCTCGGTGAGCAGAGACTCAAGGGATTCGTGCGAACGGAAAACGTCTATCAACTTCTGCATCCGCGCTTGCCCAAAGACTTCCCCCCCCTCCGCGCGCAGAAGGGCTCCGGGAAAGGCACGAATCTCCCCAAGCCGATCACGAGTTTCATCGGGCGCGAGAAGGAGTTGGACGAAGTGCGCGGTCTGCTCGCTCGAACCAGATTGCTCACCCTTACAGGAGCCGCAGGCTGCGGAAAGACCAGGCTCGCGCTCGAGGCTGCCCTCGAAGTAGATCGTTCATCAGGGGGGGGAACCGGCGGAGAGCGCTGTTGGCTCGTCGACCTCGCCCCTCTGTCCAATCCGTCACTCGTGCCGCACGCGGTGGCCGGCGTTCTAAGCGTTCGCGAAGAACCGGACAGGCAGCTGATCGAATCCATTGCCGACAACCTCGAATCGAAGCGGCTCATCCTTCTCCTCGACAACTGCGAGCATGTCCTCGATGCCTGCGCGAGCCTGTGCGACACCCTCCTCCGCAGATGCCCGGGCATCCGCGTGCTCGCAACGAGTCGCGAGGCGCTCGGCATCGACGGCGAACTCACGTATCGGGTCCCGTCGCTTTCGTCTCCTGGGCCCCGCACCAAAGCGACCCTCGAAAGCCTCTTGCAATACGAGTCCGTTCGCCTGCTCCTCGATCGCGCGAAGCTGCACCGACCGAACTTCGCCCCAACGGACGAAGACGCAACGGCCCTCGCTTCCATCTGCAGCCGCCTCGACGGCATTCCCCTCGCAATCGAACTCGCGGCGGCGAGACTGCGAACTCTCTCGCTCAGCGAAATCAACGAGCGCCTCGACCAGAGGTTCCGCCTGCTTACAGGAGGGCCGAGAACCGCGCTCCCACGCCAACAAACGCTTCGGTCTCTCATTGACTGGAGTTACGACCTCCTCGATGAAGACGAGAGGGCGATGATGCGCCGGCTGGCCGTGTTCGTAGGAGGCTGCACACTGAGCGCTGCGGAGTTCGTGTTCGCGGACGACGCCCAGGGGGGGGCTGACGTCCTGGATCTGATCTCGCGCCTTGTAGACAAGTCGCTCGTCCAAGTTGACGACTCCCACATGACGACGCGCTACAGAATGCTTGAGACCGTTCGACAATACGCGCGGGAGAAGCTGCTCGAATCCGGCGAAGGCGAACACCTTCGCAACAGGCACGCCAAGTGGTTCTGCCTCGAATCACAGAGCATTCGCCGCCGCCATCATGAAGCACGGTGGAATTCCGAAGTGCGCCGGGAGTTCGCGGAAATGGACAACCTGCGATCGGCGCTGGATTGGGCGATCTGCTGCCCCGAAGAGGGGGCCGACGCTCTGTGGCTCGCCATCGGCCTTTGCACCGTTTGCCTGTCCTCCGACCGACTGATGGAAGGCCGGGAGCGCGCTGCCGAGGTGCTGGCTGCAGTGGACGCGGAGCGGCACGAACCCCTCGTCGGAAAACTCCTGACCGTCGCCTCGATGCTCGCCTGGATGTGCGGCGATTTCAATCAATGCCGCGAGATGTCCGATCGCGCCGCGGAAATCCTCGAAAGACACGAAGACGACTGCGAACTGGTTTATCTGTATGGCGTGATGACCATGGTGCGGCGCGCGCAAAACGATCGAAGCGGAATGGAGTCGGTCGCTCTCAAGAGGATCGCAGCAGCCGAGCGAACCGCACACCCGGTCATGCTCGCCGAAGCATTGCGCGGCAAAGGAATCTGGTTGGACTTCGTCGGAAGACACAAAGAAGCCCACACCGCGCTAATGGAAAGCCTTGCCTATTCTCGCAAGTCGGGTTACGAACTCGGTGAAGCGCAGGTGTGGAACTGCCTGGGCGAAATCGCGCGGGAAATGGGTGATTACGAAGAGGCGGCGAGGTACTACGAAAAGGGGCTCGCCATATTCGAGCATTCCGACGTCAGTTGGGCCATCCAAATGGTCGAGTTGAATCTCGCGTACTGCTGTCTCGAGTTGGGCTGGCTGGAGCGCGCGGCCACCCTCCTGTTTCAGGGCATCCAACGCAACCTCGAATTCGTCAACCGAGCCGGGCTGCAACTCGGCCTCGCCGGAGTCGCGAGCCTCCTCGCGCGCCGAGGGGAGCACGCGAACGCCGCCCGCCTCTTTGGCGCATCGATGGAGGTCGAGAAGGCGATGGGTGGGGGACCGGTCGGCGCGGACCGCAGGGACTATGACCGTATTCGGGACTTCATCCGTTCGACCTCGGGTGACCGCTTCGAATCGCTGCTCTCCGAAGGCCGCGCGCTTGGACAGGACGCAGCCTGCCGCCTCGCCATCTCGGAACTTCGCAAGGCCGTGGTTTCCGTGCAGCACGACGCTTAGCGCGCCCTGGACTTCCGCGCGCGGATTCGACCAAAATTGACTCGGATCGGGAAATCTTGCGACAAGGAGCAGGCATGTTGCGAGTCTGGATTCGACACCTTTGTGCGGTAGGCGGCGTGTGTGCGGCGATTGCGATTTCTGCGTGCAGTTCGGGCGAGACTTCCGAAGCGGACCCGACGGGCGGCTACGTCTTTCTGAGTCAAACACGGAAGATTCCAGCGCGCGCCGAGTGGACGCGCGAAGTCATGGCCCGCAAGGGAGGCACGATCCGCTTCCGCGTGACGTCTCAGGCGCCGTTCGGCATTATCGTCCTGACCTCGCAGGCGTTCCAGGCTGTGAAGTCAGGCAATCGTGCTGCCTTCAAACCCTCCGACGTTCTGCTCGTAGCGGATTCGCCCACCACGACTTACGAAGGCGAAGTCACCCTCCCAGCCGGATCTTCCTGGTTCATCATCGAGAATCGCTCCGACACCGAAGTCGAATTCCATTTGCAGTGCACTGCGCCCTGACGGTTCCCGGGGGGGCGATCGAATTCGATTGAGGACCGCCGACCGAATTGCGAGTCATTGACTCGGAAGTTCATCGTCCCTTATTGTCGGGACAAAACTTCGTTTGGATAAGGAAGCGCAGTGAACCGCGGATGATCTCCGCCAATCGCATGCTCCTCCGAATCGAAGAGTATGACGGAGATCATGCTCCTCCAAAATCAGATGATTTTCATCTTTGAAGCGGTTCGCGTCTGCGCGAACCGCTGTATCATGTCAATGGAGAAATCGCTCCTTGTATTTATTGAAACCGCTCTGCCTGAGCGCCGCCTTGGGCATCAATCCGGGAGTTGAAACATGAAAACCTGCTCCTTCTCGGTGACAGCGATTCTGCTGACTTGCGCCGCGAGCGCGCTCGCACAAACCACGCTTCCGAGAGCCTCCTGGCGGTATTACCGGGTCGGGAACACGGGCATCCAGGGTGACTACTGCGAAGCGATCTGGATCGCGCCCGACGGAAATCCGTACATCGCCGGCTTCGACCCCATCTTCGAGGAGGGGGGGTTCTCGAAGTTCCTGCACAACGAAAACCGGTGGATCAACTTTTCGAACGTGGACTACCCAATCATCGGCCACCCGGACTTGACCGGCGTCGTGCGCGTGATGGACATCATCTCGGACGCTTCCGGCAAACTATGGATGGGCACCTGGCGGGGAGGCCTTTCCTTCAATCCGGCAGTCGGTGGGAGTTCGATCATTCGGCTCACGCAGGCGAATTCAGGGCTGATCGACGAGCGAACGACGGACATCGATCTCGCACCCGACGGAACGCTTTGGTTCTCCAACGGAGGAACGGCTCGATATAACCCTGCGAGCAACTCTTGGACACGCTGGCAATTCGGAAACGAGTTCCTTTCGGTCCAGCCGAAGTCCACGGGCGGGTACCTCGTGTGGTGCTCGACGCGCCCCCCCTATCAGGATTACACCTTCGTGTACGACAGCACGACGCAGCAGTGGACGATGATCGACGTCACTTATCCCAACGGCAGGCCGGGCGACGTCGCCGGAATGCCCGGGACGGACTGCGTTGACGACGTCGGCAACTTCTGGGCGCTACGCCTCCGCAATCCCGGAGACTACGACGCGCTCGACTACCGCCGTCCCGACGGCACATGGGTGTCTCCTCCGGAACCCTACTACGGAGTCACGTTCAATATCTGGGCCTTCAAGGCGTACGGAAACGGCCGCGCTCTGCTCGCGGACGGAGCAGGAAGGGTGTATCAGTTCAACGGCGCAAGTTGGTCGAATCTCGGTGTGTGGCGACAAGGAGGTTACACCTACGCCGTGGACATCGACGCGGCGGGAAACGTCTGGGTGAGCGGCATCGGAGGCGCGGCGCGGCGGGACGTGCTCACAGGCGTATGGCAAAGATACAGAGTCACGAACACGTCGAACTTCGACAACTTCAACAGCGATCTGACGCTCGGCCCAGCCGGAACGATTTTCGCCGGCGCCAACGCAGGCTCCGGGGTGGGGGGGATGGTGAGATTCGACGGAACGCGATGGACCGGGTGGAATCAGGCTCACTACGGCCTCGGTTACGACTGGCCGTTTCCCAATGACAACTGTCACGCGCTCACATTCCGACCCTCGAACGGCCGCGTCGCAGTTTCGCCATTGAACTGGTTGTACGGCGTCTTCGAATGGACTGGCTCTGCTTTCGTGCAGCTGCCACCTCTGACCGGCGCGGAGAAAATGGTCGAAGATTCGCTCGGAAGGCTCTGGGCGCTCGGCGAGTACTTCAATCTCAATGTTCACAACGGCACTTCCTGGTCGTCGGTCCCGATCATCGGGTGGGGGCAAACCATCCGCAAGGATCCGGATAGACCCGGAACCGTTTGGGCGCTTACCGGCCATGAGGTCCTGAGGACCGACGGCGTCTATCGGTTCTCGCGCACCATCGACGACTTTCCAGAACTGACGACTCAAAGCGACACGTTCTCCGGCATTGCGGTTGGAGGAAACGGAATCGCTTGGATCGGATGCACGGTGCAGTTGGGAGCAGGCGGCTCGGGTGGGGGGCTGATTCGATTAGATGCGAACACCGGCTCGTACACGATGCTTCGGTACGACCTGGGCTGGCCGATGCCCGGAAAGTACGTCGCGCCGCACGCAGTCTCGCCGGACGGAAGAGTCTGGATGACCTATATCAGCACCTACCAATACTTCGACGGCGGCCTCTGTTGGTACGACGGCAGGCGCGTCGGCGTGTTTCCCGGGCCGGAAGGCGGCGCGCCGCAGTGGGGTGGACTTCCTCACACCCAGATCGCAGACTTGGAGGTGCGCGTCGTGCCGGGCGGATACGAACTCTGGATGATCTGCCTGAGCCGAGGCATCGCCGTCCTCTCGGTCGGCCAACCCATTACCGTCCCCGCAACCCGCTGGCCGTAGGAGATCTCGACTGCACGTCCCGCCGAAGGTCCGTCCCCTCGCGGAGCGGACTTCATCTGGACAGGGTGCCGCCTAAATAGGGAACCAGGATCCAGAGACCATCGTCTGGAAATACAGGCTTTGCAGCCGCAGAAAAGGAGGCTGAAATGGGTTGGAAACTCATCGGCTTGGTGGGTCTTTCTCTAGTGGCGTGGAGTGGGCGCGCTCTCACTCTGGGGCCATTCGTCTTCGACGACACGAAGTTCGGCGACACGCTCCTCGAGTCCGACGGAGGCGCGTGGTCCGCGGTCCACTGGCTGAACGTCTTCAACATGGACCCCGGCAACCCCGCGTACCTGACCGGCGCACACGTCCGCACTGGGATCGCGAACATCGGTCACGGGGGGCCTGTCAACTACCGCATCGGTTACAACACCGGCATCGTCAACCAATCCGGCGACGACCTCGGCGTCATCGTCGCGAGAGACAGTTCCGACCCGGTGCGCATCGCGGTGTCGCTCGACGGCACGAACTACACTTCCTTCATGGTCCTTCCGGCGAGTCAAGCGGTCGGAACCGGCGTGCAGATGGCGTGGTACTACGGGGCGTCCGGCGGCAATCCGTTCGACGCGGAACTGTTCGTGCATCCGGTCAATCTCGACTCCTTCGGAGTCGGCGCTGGTCAGATGATCCGAGGCGTGGCGATCGAAGGATACACGGGCCTCGACCTCATCCGGGTCGCAGGCCTCGTCCCCGAACCGAGCGCGCTCCTCGCTCTCGCGTCCTTCGCTCTGCTCGCCGCGAGGCGGAGAGGGAATCGCAAGACCCCCTGACCGCGCACTGTCGTGGGCAGGTGCTTTGCTGCCCCGTGGGGATCAGGTTGATCACCCGGTCGGCCTGCCGCGTCCTCGCGCCGGCTGATCGCCTCGCCACGGGAAAGGGGGAGGACGTCGCCGCGACAGGTTGAAGGCGGCTAAACCGTGCGTTTCTTGAGGGGGCGTTGCTGGAATTACAATAGGCTGTGTTGCTGACGCTTCCGTTCCTTTCCCTCGTGGGGCTGGTCCTGCCATTCCTCGCCTGGATCAACTCGCGTCAGGCGAAAGCCCATCCGGTTGATGACGAGCAATTGCCGTCGCTGGGAGCGATGGCCCTCCAGGCGATCGTCCTGCAGGGCATCATCTTCGGACTGGCGTGGCTCGCAGCTTCCGCCGCAGGTATTCCGATCTCATGGCCCTCGCGGCTCGGGCCGGTTCCCATTCTCGCCGCAATAGGGATCGTGGTGGTCGGAATGGCTGTGGCTTGGGCGGAGTCCAGGCGTCCTCCCGATCCGACCAACATCATCGGACGGGTCCTTGCGCGTTCGTCCGCATTTGCTCCTCAGTGGCTGGCCCTGATGCTCGCCGCCGGCATCACGGAAGAGTTCGCATATAGGGGAGTGCTCACGGGGATGTTGGCGCTTTGGCTGGAGCCATGGGCGGCCTGGGTCGTGAGCGCGCTTGCGTTCGGCTTCTCGCATTGCTCGCAGGGCTGGCGCGGGTTCCTTGGGGGTGTCGCCTTCGCGATTGCCCTGCAAGGCGTCGTGTTCCTGAGCGGCGGGCTCCTTCTAGCCATCGTCGCTCACATGGCGTACGACTTCGGCGCAGTCTGGATCAGTGGGTGGACGGAGCGGCAGCTGGGAAGCCAATCGAAGACGTGAAGAACCTGCTTGCGGTCCTGGAGCCCCTAGCCGACCATGGATGCACGATTGTTGTGATGAACACACGTGCACCCGCCGCCTGGTAGACCTAGGCAAGACGATGATCGTGATCGAACACAACCTAGGCGCTAATCGAGACGGCAGACGGTACGTTTTGCTTCAACGAAGCCAGCGGAGGAACGAGTGCTGCCGCTTCCAAAGTATCCCTCGGTATGATCCCGATCGTTGCCCTCGTTGCCTTGGTGCAAGACAGGCCATCGCCCGAGTGGACGCCGCTGCTCGAGGCGCCGAATAACCTCACCCACGTCCTGACGATTCCTCCCCCGGCCTCCCCCGGCCAGCGCATGGAAATCCGTGGAAAGGTGCTAAAGGCCGATGGCAAGACGCCGTTTGCTGGCGTGATCGTCTACATTCACCACACGGATGGCAAGGGCATCTATCCCCGGCCATCAGGATCACGTCCGAGCGAGTGGATTTATTGGCACGGAAGCGTGCGTGGTTGGCTCAAGAGCGACACGAGTGGAAACTACATGCTGAAGTCCACCCGCCCAGCCCCCTATCCGAACCGCAGGCAGGCCGCCCATATCCACGTCTACGGTCTGGCGCCGGGTTCAAAAAGAGGCGTCACGTTCCCCGGCATCGTGTTCCACGGTGACCCGTTCCTAACCCGACAAGACACGGGGCGGGTACGTCTTTCGGAAGACCCCAACGGCGTGCTTCAGGGGCACTTCAACCTCGTCTTCCCACGCTAGAGCAGCGGATGGCCGGGGTGATGTCTGAATCAAAAGAAGTGGGTGCCAAGCGAGGTACCCATCACCCATGCTCAGGCCGCCCGTCCGACGAGGGTGAGCCCTCAATGAGTCTTAGTGCCTGCTCGGCCTCCTCTCTCACTTCTCTGGTGTTGTCACCCAGCGCCCGCAGGAGGTAGGGAATCGCCGCCCTGTCCCGAGCCTGCCCGAGGGCCATGGCAGCCCACTTCCGCACGCCGTGATATCGGTTCCTGTTAACTGATTGTTCCCTGAGGTAGGCGAGCGACAACTTATCTCCCCTCTTGGCGAGGATTGGAGACAAGTAGCGCGCTTCGCCATCAAGAGAGTCAAACAACTCGTCAAGTTCGGATTTCGTCGTGCCGAATCCGATATTGAGGAGGGCTTCTGCAAATCTTCTGCGCACGCGTCTGTCTAGTTGAGGCGTCAGAAACACGCCTTCCCGTAGCGTGGACATACCGTGCTTCTCGCCGCGCTGTGCAAGCAGGTACGCTGCGGTGAGGCGTACGTATATGTCTTGGTGTTCGACGAGTTGTCTCAAAACATCGAGTGCTTCGCTCGTTCCGATCCTTCCGATTGCCGAGACAATTGTGGTTCGACGCGAATAAAGGCCATGCGGCGGGGCCTTCATCTCTTTGGAGATCACGACGACTATTCGGTTGAGTGATTCGACGAGAGGGGGTAAGAGTCTCTTATCGGCGCGAAGCGCCGCTTCGAAGGCCGCTTCGTCTGCGAGAACCTCATCGTGCGACAGTAAGTACTCAGACAGTTTCTTTACGCTTGCGGTCATCACAAGTCTTAGTTCTTGGTAGTGTCTTGGAACGTACAGCGCGCTGTAGCGCACATCACGAAGTCTCTGTATGTAACTTTCGGCTTCCTGGGGAGCCAACGGCCCCACCGGTCGCGAGCCAAGCATGGTGAACCGAATGGTTGGAAACGGTAAGTAAGGTTCTATTTCGTCCTTCGTCACGACGACAGGCGCTCTCTTGGTGTGGGAGGAGCGCTCCGAGAGGTCGTCTTGATGTGCGCACGCGGGGAGAAATGTCACTGTGACGAACGCTGCGACTAGGCTGGCGGCGGCTTCGGTACGAACAGGAGTCATGCTCTTCAATTAAGACGTCTCTGACCTGGCGGGCGTGACGTGGCGTTAACACAATCGGGGAACTGGGGCAAACCGTAGCCGCTCGGCGCATGCCTGGGGTGAAGTCAAAATCGAAAATCGGCCGGCGCGGCCGAGCGATGCGCTACCAGGCGTCAATCGCAGCGAGTGGGTCGCTCATCCGTCCCACCCGAGGTACCCTTCACGCACGCTGAGGCCACACGCCCGGAAGCTCTGAAGATGTCACCTTTGCTCTGCCTTCTGTGCCTTGCCCATCCCGGCCAGGGGGCTGCCGCCGCGAAGCCCATCGACCTCATCCAGGGCCCCCGCCTCGAAGGTTGGGTCAGGCGCGGCGGCGAGGCAAAGTACGAGGCCGAAGGAGGAGAGATCGTCGGCACTTGCGTGCTGAACACGCCCAACAGCTTCCTCTGCACCGAGAAGTCCTACGGAGATTTCGTCCTAGAGTTCGAATTCAAGGTTGATCCTCGATTGAATTCCGGAGTTCAGATTCGAAGCGATTGTTTCGATGCGGCAACGAAAGTGGAATGGCAGGGCAAGAGCATTGACATCCCTGCCGGGCGATTGCACGGCTATCAAATCGAAATCGATCCTGAACCCGCGCGCGACCGTTGGTGGTCGGCAGGCATCTACGACGAGGGCCGGCGCGGATGGCTCTATCCGGGCGCGCTCGGCGGCGACGAAAAGGCCTTCACCGAGCAGGGCCGCAAACTCTTCAAGCAGGGCGACTGGAACCATGTCCGCGTCGAAGCGATTGGCGACTCGATCAAGACCTGGCTCAACGGCACGCCGTGCGCCCAGATCAAGGACTCGATGACAACTCGAGGGTTCATCGCCCTCCAGGTCCACGGCATCGGCAATGACACCTCGAAGGCTGGAGCGCAGGTGCGCTGGCGAAATCTGCGCTTGACGAGCTTAGACAAGCCCCAGAACACGCTGTCCGAAAAAGAAAAGGCGGAGGGCTGGCGACTGCTTTGGGACGGCAAGTCCACGAACGGCTGGCGCGGCGCGAAGCTCGAAGACTTTCCGCCAAATGGCTGGGTCATCGAGAACGGAGAACTGACGGTACTCAAGGGCAACGGCGGCGAGTCTGCTGGGGGGGGCGACATCGTCACCCGGGAGCGCTTCAGCCAGTTCGAGTTGGTCCTCGAATTCAAAATTACTCCTGGCGCAAACAGCGGCATCAAATACTTCTGCCAGCCCAACCTGGACCCCATTACCGGCACGGGCGCGAAGTCGGCGACCGGATCAGCGATCGGGCTCGAGTTCCAAATCCTGGACGACGCGCTGCACCCCGACGCCAAGCTGGGCCGAAATGGAAACCGCACCGTCGGATCGCTTTACGATCTGATCCCGCCGGCTGCTTCCAAGAAACCAAGTCTCATCGGCGATTGGAACATCGCCAGAATTCTCGTGAAAGGAAAGCACGTCGAGCACTGGCTCAACGGTCAAAAGGTGCTCGAGTACGAGCGAGGGTCGGAGTCCTTCCGCAGGCTTGTCGCCGAGAGCAAATACAAGAACATCCCCGGCTTTGGCGAATGGAAAGACGGCCACATCCTACTGCAGGACCACGGAGACCGAGTTTCGTTTCGGAACATCAAGATTCGGAAGCCACGATGAAGAACTTCAGCGAGCCCATCGACCGGCGCGATTTCCTCAAAGGCGCCCTGACTGCCGGAAGCTTCGCCTTTCTCCCCTCGGGCGTCTTTGGGGCTCTTGAGTCGCAGAGACGAAGAATCGGGCCCAACGAAAAAGTGAACGTTGCCATCGTCGGCATCGGCAACCGTGGAGTGGACGTCTCCAAAGCTCTCCACGCAACCGGAATCGCAAACATCGTCGCCCTCTGCGACACCGAGATCGGAGCGCCGCGCACCGAGGCAACCCTCAAAGCCTTCCCCGGCCTGCCGCAGTTCCGAGACTTCCGCGCGATGTTCGACAAGATGGGCAGCCAGTTCGACGCGGTCGGCGTCGTCACGCCCGACCATTCCCACTTCCCCGTGGCGATGCTCGCGATGGCGCAGGGCAAAGGCGTCTACGTCGAGAAGCCCCTCGCCCACAGCTTCCGGCAGATCGAGCTGCTCATGGCAGCCGAAAAGAGGCACCGCGTCGCCTGCCAGATGGGCAACCAGGGCCACTCGGAGGCCAACTACTTCCAGTTCAAAGCCTGGGTGGATGCTGGCATCATCCGAAACGTCACCAAGATCACCGCCTTCATGAACAGCCCCCGCCGCTGGCATGGGATGGACGTCTCGGGCTACATGCCCGGCGAGCCGACCCCCGACTGGATCGACTGGAACGCCTGGATCGCCACCGCCACCGAGCACCCCTTCCACCCCAAGTACCTCAACGGCGACTGGCGCGGTTGGTACGACTTCGGCAACGGCGCGCTCGGCGACTGGGGCGCGCACATCTTCGACACCGCCCACGAGTTCCTACGGCTCGGCCTTCCAATCGAGGTGGACCCGATCTTCATCGAGGGCCACAGCCCCTTCATCTTCCCACAGGCCTCGACGCTCGCCTTCAAGTTCCCCCGCCGAGGCTCGCTGCCGCCGGTGGAGCTAACCTGGTACGACGGCGTCCGCAACCGCCCGACCCTTCCCAGCAACTTCGGCGACGGAGTCGTGGACCCCAACATCCCGCCGCCCTCGACCGGATCCATAGACACCAAGACCCTCGCGCCCGGCAAGGTGATCTACGGCGAGTACCTCACCTTCAAGGGCGGCTCGCACGCCTCGACGCTCGAGATCCTCCCGAACTCCAGGGCCAAGGACCTGCGGCTCCCCGAGGTTCCGAGGTCCCCGTCCAACCACTTCCTGAACTTCCTCAAAGCCTGCCGAGGGGAGGAGGCGTGCCGTTCGAACTTCGCCGTCGCGGGCCCGCTCTGTCAGGCGATGGCGATCGGGGTCATCGCCCAGCGCGTCAATGCGAAGGTCGAGTTCGATCCGAAGTCCAAGCGGATCACGAACCACAGCGTCGCCGATGCGCTCTTGGATGGCGCCCCGCCTCGCAAAGAGTGGGAGCAGTTCTACAGGCTCTAGGCGGCGCTGGAGGCTGAAATCGGAACTCGGGCGCGGGCGCGACGGGCGGCCGGCGTACGTGATATCGAAATCGAAAATCGAGTGTCACGGATGATCGGCGCAGCACCAGGCGTCAATCGTAGCGAGTGGGTCGCACCTACCGGGACCCGATGTAAAACTTCGACGTGTACCGGCCGCCTCTCAACGTGTTCGTTCCATAGTAGTTCCTGACATTTGCTGCCGTCACGGACGCCGCTACCGCATAGGTTCCCGGAGGTAGTGTGATGCTGCGCGTCGCTCCAATTGGAATTATCAGCTTTTCGGAATCTGGGCCGCTGAACCGGACGGTGAGTTCATACCCCGTTTGGTTTTCGACCTCCATGTACGCGGAACTGCCGCCTAAGCTCAGGGGTTCCGCACGGGGCATCTCAGCGTATTCACCGGCGGCAATTTCGCGGACCTCAAGGTCAATAATGCGCTTCTTGATCCACTCGATCTCGGGGTGGTCCGGAAATCGAGTAGCGAAACGTCTGTAATGGTCGAGCGAATCCTGCTCACGGACCCAGTCCAAATCATCGTAGAGTTGTTGAATGCGCGCTTCGGCCGCTGCCGCCTTGGTTGTCTCTGGATACCGACTGAGAAACTCCCTGATTTCGGCCTCAGAACGTGAACTGGAAACGTGTTCCCATTGAGCATCAGCTATCTTCGTGATTCTCTCTTTCGCCTCGTTTGCGTGCTGGCCACCTGGGTAGTCGCGGACATAGGCTCGAAGCGCTTCGATTTGGTCAGAGGCGTCAGCTTGGGCCCATACCTCAGGCTCGCGAAGAACGTGGATCCTCTGCCTAGCCGAGTAAGTGTAATCGGAGGATGGGAAGCGATTCACAAAACCCTCGTACGCTGGAATAGTGTCCAGAAGTGAGGCCCACTGATAGTGAGGCCAAGGGTTGAAGATCAGTAAGAGTATCGCGGCAAGACCGAGAAAAATGCCCCATGTAGCTCGACTCGAGACTTGCTTGCCTCGTGTTGTCGTGCCCTCCGCTCGTGCCTTTGCGATGGCGCTGAGAACGGCTAGCCTGATTTCTGGCGGGACATCAACTCGTTGGCCGTTTTTGATGAGGCGAGATGCCCTCGTTAGCTCGCTTTTAGACAATAGGCGATCGGTTAGCGCAAACGAGAGGACGAGTTCCTCCTCGTTGACGGGAGCGCTACCACAAGTACTGCAGCGCTCGATGGGTGCCGCCTTCGGGGCTCCGCATCGGTGGCATATGGCGATCACTTCTCAACTGACCTCCTGTTCCTGCCCTTCTTCCGAACCGGTGAGTCTTCACAATTGTACACGAGCGGACGCCGCCCTGCGACGCGCGGGGAGCGGGTCGCTGCCACCCGATGCACCCTCGACCCATGCTCAGGCAATCCGGAGCGTCAGCGCGGCGCTGGAGGTAGTGACCACTGGCACGGAGGATGACGTCCCGGCGGTGTACGGAAGCCCGCTGGGGGGTATGAGGAGCCCGGGACGCCTGCTTCGAAGTCGGCTGCGTTACAATCGCCCCATGCAAGTCGAAGGGCTTCTGGCAGCCAAACGTGAAGGCCTTGAAGCGCTTTGCCGCAAGTCCGCTGTGAAACGGCTGCGGCTGTTCGGCTCCGCCCTTCGTGAGGATTGGAACCCAGAGACGAGCGACCTCGACTTTCTCGCCGAGTTCGGGCCGCCGGTTGGCATGAACGCTTTCGACCGCTTTATGGGCTTCGTGCTCGACCTCGAAGCGCTGTTCGGGCGGCACGCGGATGTCGTCGACTGGAACGCCGCGAAGAACCCCTTTTTCAGACGCCACGCGGAGCGATCGGCCAAGGAGCTCTATGCGGCCTGAGACCGCCGCCGCTCTCTACGACATGAGCATGGCGGCGTCGGGTGGCACGCACGATCGACGCGCTGCCAGTCGTCACTGGCAGCGAGTGGATCGCTCGTCCGTTCTGCCCGAGGTACCCTTCACTCTCACTCAGGCCACCTGCCGGAGTGGGGATGGGGGCAAAGTGCTTAGTCCCCTCATGCTGAAGCAACCGCCTAGGCTAAACTATGAAATGAAGTGAGGCTTGATTTTTCAAACCTGCCACTCATTGAGGCTGCCATCCGTTTTACCTTTGCTGAGTCCCTTGCACTGGGGTTCGAGACGATGTTCAAGTTGGCGGAGCGAGTACGCCCCGATTATGCGGCCAGCGACTTACCGGCAAGGGAACTACCGCCGGGGCAGAATGTTGTCAATCTGATGCCCGTCGGTTCCGGCATGCTGTTTCAGAAGGATGCCATCCGCGTGACTCTCCAGTCAGACATGCTCGCAAGTCGTTGGATTCGGTCACGCATTCCCGGCGGCCAGGACTACGTCCGGTATCCCACCTTGAAGGTGACCGCGGAAGAGTTCTTCAAGCACCTCGCCGCCGTCTGTGGCGCCCGTCCCTCGGTTTCGGTGGTAAACATGGTCTACGTAAACTTCATTCGCCCTGAAGAAGGCGACATATCCATTCACGACTATTTCGAAGCGAACGTGTTTCCGCGGCGCATCAGTGCCGCCGCCCGCGTCTACAACGTACAGGAGTCATGGCAGGAACCAGATTCTGTCGATCTAACGTTGGACTTGCAAGAGGCCACAATCAAGCAAGGTGAACAGGAACTCCAGGGATACCGATTCGCGACGGCAGGCGGGTTCCGCCCTAGGCCGGGTGAAGAGATGGCTGCCATTGATCTAGTCCACGATAGACTACAAGTATTCTTTAACGAGCTGCTCACAGCCAGGGCAAAGTCCTGGTGGGCATTGCAGGTAAACGAATGACGCCAACCACCGCAGATATTCCTCCGAACGTCGCTGAAACCATTTTAAGCCTGGTGGGCGGCGATAATGCGGCCTACGTTCAGCCGCAGGTGCGCGATGATCGTCCGCTGTCACTCGCACTAAGTGACTGTGCCGCGCAGGTTCAAAGCCTTAGCGAAGCCCCGATTGCGGAGGTAGAGGGCCCCCTCGCTGCCGTCCTGTCGCAAATCTCTGAGATAAGCGACGCGCCCTTGCCCGCTTATCATTCTCTTGACTGGGAGGACGATGACGCTCCGCTAATCAAACCCCATGCGCAGTATTTTGTGGCCATTCCATATGCTCTGGGCGGCCGGGGCAAGATTTCGAGGCCGGACGAGTCAGAACGGCTCTGTGAAGAGTGACCCTGCGGCCGCCTCCGGCTGGTACGAGGTCGGCAAGTTTCCGGATATTCAACAAGGAGACATCTTTTTTAACGTTCCAATTCCCCTTGTGCCGACTGGGCTGTACAGTGAGCTAAAGCCACACACGACCGCAACCACCCTGACACGCGTGAACGTTTTTGACGTGGTCGTGTTGACGCAAAGTTGCGACCTTGCGCGCTCAGAAGACCCGGACCGACAAATTATCTTGTGCGCTCTTGATGACGCGAGCAAACTATACCCGAAAAAGAGTGACCGTGAGGACGTGGCCAAGGGGCGAAGGCCCGCTCTGCATCTTCTAGACAAGTGCTCTGCCGCGGAGCTCACCTTCGCTCAGAAGATTGTGAGCTTCCAGACGATATATACTGTTCCAAAAGCATACTTGGAAGAGCTTTGCTTGCGAAGCAAAATTCGTGTACGATTGAGATCTCCGTATCGTGAACACTTGTCCCAAGCATTTGCGCGCTACTTCATGCGTGTTGGTTTGCCAGAGCCGGATCTCACAGTCGACTGACCGGCGACTGCCTTTAGCATTTCTGGATGTCCACATACACCAAAACCTAAGGACAGTGCGGATGACCGCTTCCCTACTCATGACGCACGTCATTCCTGCCGCGTCGGGCGAGTTTCGGGGATGGCCTGCGGGTGGCCGGGGTGAAGCCTAAATCGAAAATCGGGTGGCACGGATGAGCGGCCGCCGAAGTCCGAGTCGGCGCCAGGGTTCTGTGCCGCTCGTCCGTGCTCGGCTGTCCACGGGAACCGATTTCACCATGGCCGCATCACATGGGTTCGCATCGACACTTCAATCCGAATCTGCATAGAGTCCTGCGCTCGGTCGTGACCATCCGGCAGCGGATCGCACATCCGCGAATTCACGGGACCCGAGTGGAAGTGCGCGACTCCGGCATCAACAGCCGGAGGACCAGACAGGTTGCAATCGCCCCGCGCTGCTGCGGATACACTCCGTGATTAGGCGCGGACGATGGAAGTTGGCAAGATTCGCAAGCAGGTGTATGATCTCATACTCGAAGACTTAGACCGTCACCCTGTCTGGGAATTTGCGCTCGACGAAGAGGGCGAAGAGGGTCAGGACGAAGCGACCGTTCGTCCGTACGAAGTCGCTGGATCCCTGGATGCGAGGGATGGCATCTTCGTAGTGCGCGCTTCCTTTGCGTTGGCGGACGGCACTTTCATGCGCGGGTATCTGACTCCTCCCACTCCCGAAGATTTGGACCTCGGAACGATTCAGCCGGCGATCGTGACCGACGGCGGTCCGGTGTCCTTTTGGTATGGTGTGGTTGCGCCAGACCAAGCCGAGATCGCGGCAGCCTACGCCTGCCTCGGCAAGTCCAGCCCCTTGGAGGTTTTTCCCCTGACTTATCAGTCCGAAGTCGAACTCGTCGGTGGCCCGGTCAGTGGCGTGGTACCGGGGTTCCTCGTTATGGAAGACTCCGAGACGCGGCGCACAAGGGTCATCCAGTGACACCGTTGCTGCTCGCCGCGCCGAGTGCACTCGTATGACTCGCCGCAGAATCGTCTAAGATGCGCCCGTGAAGTATCTGTTCCTTGCGCTCGTGGCGCTCGTCTCGCAGGACACTGCGACCCTCACGGGCCACACGCGAGAGGTCTCCTGCGTCGCGATCTCCGCGAACGGAAAGGCCCTCGCGTCCGGAAGCGTGGATCGCACCGTGCGACTCTGGGATCCGGCCTCGAAGCAGTCGGTCGCTGCGCTCGAAGGCCACGATGGTGAAGTCCACTGCGTCGCCTTCAGTCCCGACGGAAAACTTCTCGCATCCGGCGAGATGTACAAAAAACTCAAGATATGGGACGTCGCCTCGCACAAGGAACTCCAGATGTTTACCGACTCCGAGGGCGCGATCCTCGGCGTCGCGTTCGCTCCCGACGGCAAACGAATATTCGCGGCATGCAAAGACAACGCGGCCCGAGTTTGGAACGTGGGCTCCGGGGGGGAGGCGAAGAAACTCCCACACAACTGGATGGTCAACGGCATCGCAGTGTCACCGGACGGCAAACTCGTCGCGACGATAGACGGCGGCGGCTCGATCAACCTGTGGGATGCGGCCACTCTAAAGGCGACGAAATCGTGGCAGCATTCTTCGACGGGCAGAGCCATCGCGTTCTCCGCCGACGGAAAGACTCTCGTCTCGGGTGGGGGCGGAGCGGTCAAATCGTGGGACCTCGCGTCGGGAACGGAGAAAGCCTCAGCGGAGTTCGAAGCGAACGCGGTCGCCATCACCCCCGACGGCACGCTGGTGATCGTCGGAACTCAGGACAACCTCGTCGTTGCGTTGAACGCGTCGGACTTCAGCGTCAAGTGGAAAGCCGAAAAGCATGAGCGTCCCGTCACCGGCGTCGCCATCTCTCCGGACGGCAAGACGGCGTACACCTCCAGCATGGACTACACCCTCCGCACCTGGTCGCTGAAGTAACGTCACGCGGTTGGCCGAGGTTGTCCACGGGCTCGTGGGTCGGAAGGCACTCCATTTTTCGCCCCCATCCGGGCTCTGCACTCAGGTAATTAAATGAGATCAAGGAGCTTGGAGGCACGTTAGCATGAGCAGCTCTTGGCACAACTTTCGGACAGGTCAGCATTACTCTCTCGAAGATGTCGTCGCCACTTGTGAACGTCGCATCAAAGAGGGAAAGGTGAAGGACGTACGCGACAAGCGGGACCTCCTGGCTCAAATGCGGCTTTCCGCTCCGCGGACCGTCGTTTGGTCTCCGTTCAGTACCGGGTGGGGAGCCTCGCCGTTCAACCCAAATTGCTGGCGTACCGTACAGGGGACGCCGATCCTGCCTGACGAAGCGTAAAGGCGGGAGGGGCGGGACGGGGAAGCCCTACCTCGATCTGCACCGGACGGACGCTGTCGCTGCCTAGCCCCGCCGAGCAGCTTGCAGCGAATCGTGATCCAAGCGGGACCCATTCGGCACCCCAATTGGAAAGTCGGACGGGCGCGTTGATCTGAGCAGTCCAGGACTGTATTGCGAACTGGTCCGCCTAACCTACGTTGGACGTTCAGAAGTGATTAGAATGACACCAGATGCCATCGCCTCATCCGGCGCCCCCCGCCCGGGTGGTTCCTGCGGCCACGCTTCCTCCTCGATTCGGAAGGAGGCTTCCGCCTCGTCCCGGCCCGGTGCTGCGGAACGGAGTTGAGAAAACGAGGCGGTGCTGAGCCGTCATGCGATCCACGTCCCGCGTCGTCGCCTGCCTCTAAGCGGACCTCTCTAACACAGAGGCACTCGCGATGAAAGCAGCAGCCAAGCTTGATATCATAATGGCCAGGAAGAACTGAAATGGAATCTCCGAACCGGGGAGGCTTCCTGGAAAAATTGCCGTGTGTGATCTGCGGCATGCCGGCATTTCGCGCAGCTCGCACGGCCAGCCAACCTATCTGCGAGTCATGTCGATCTGCCCAAGCGGTCACTCGCCGGGAACGTAGACCGAAGCATCAGTTGAACAGTTGCCCTGCATGCGATGGGTCGACCCGATGTGCGGTTTGTGATGGAACCGGGCGAATGGGCCAGCATCCTTGCCATAGCTGCATGGGTGACGGAACATGTGCTTCCTGCGCGAACCATGTTGCGTTCATGGTCCAGTTCCTGGGGGAGTTCGAAGAGGGCGAACTCGGTTCTGCAGAGGCAACCCTGAAGCGGGCCCTAATCGATGCCGAAACCGACCAGGCGAAGGCGAGACTTAAGTGGGGATTCCTCGGGAAGGGAGGGGGCGCTGTCGCCGGCACGGCAATCTACCCAGGGATCGGTACAATCCTCGGCCTCATTTTCGGGGACATGACAGCAGAGGCCTACGCGATAAGTGAGTCCGGCCGCCTCACCGCCTGGAGGAAGGCTGATCTCCTATTCTGCTTGAGTGCGGTATATTCGAAACGGCAACGACATGACGAGGCGCGAGAGTTACTAGTACAAGCGCTTGTCCTCAACGAGCACCATGAAATGGCTCGTGAGGCCTTGAGGAGGATTGATCATGGAGCTTACGGGATTTGAGAACGGTTGGTGGAAGCCGACAGTCGAAAGCAAAGCGATCAATGTCGGGCACTGGGCGAACGGGGGCGAACTGCATCAGCACACGCCAGGGTTCTTCCATGACCACTCTGCGGGCACGTTTCATTACCTCGGAGATCCGGCACACGCCGTCAAGCTGGCCTCGGAGGGGATCAAGCCGCTCACGTTCAAGTTCTAACGGGCAAGGCTCCGCCGTCTGTAAGGCGACCCCTTAACTCTAGGAGCACCGTGCGAGTTTGCTCGATTTCGTCCGGCCCCCTGCCGTACCGGTTCATAGATATCTCCTCAAGCGCCACCGCCTTAATCCCATTGAGAAACTCAACTAGTGGATCGCTGATTCGATCTTTCGCCGCCTCGGCCAGTACCGCGCTAAATCGCTCTTCAATCTCGGCCTCCCTCTTTACGTCCTCCACACTGGGAGAGTTGGCCGACTGATCGGCCCGCCGGGGCGTTCGGCCAAGTCCCAGGCCGAACGCAATTACTGCCCCAACTAGGAGCGGCACCATGCTCGCTGCCGCAATCGCTGCCACTGCCCCACCACCGAGGACGGCCAACTGCATCTGCTTGAGACGGTCGTCAGTGCTCTGAGAATCGAACGCCCGGACCACCGCGACTTGTCGTGCTCGCGTCGCTCTGAGTTGGTCGGCCAAGAACTCCTTAGTGATAGGATCTTCCAGGCCTTGCTCCATCAGTGCTTCGATTTGCCGTCTAAGTTCTGCCTCGCGCTCCGCAAAGTGGCGATTCCACATTGCCTTGGCTTCCTCATGTACCGACTTGACAAATTCTGAAATCAGCCGTTGTTCCTCGCCAGTCCTGAAGTTCGCTATTAAATTCTCAACGAGGTCGCCAGGATTCTCTGCAACGCGAGTGCCCAATTGTCGGAACAGGTGTCTCTGGAGATGCTTTCTAAGCGCAGTTCGGAACCGATGTTCAAAGTCACTTAGGAGTCCACTCATGACGGCTTGAGCTTGCTTTTCAATCAGATCTCGCTCCGCGCTAAGCCACTCGCACTCTGAACCATTCCGTTCAAGCAGGGAATCAATGATGCGCACGCACTCTGTGACGACTTCGATCGTTTTTGCCGCGTGTGCGGCCGCCTTTGTAGCGGATGATTCCTCAGCAAGCAGGCCGAGTTCCGTGATCAGTGCGTCGATTCCAGGATCGGGCGAAGAAGGGGTATGCGTCAATGCTGAAACGACCATCAGATCCGTCTCCGAGTATCCTAATCTGCTTTCGACTTCCTTCCCAACCTCCGAAATCTCATGACTGGTCAAGGTGTCCGACTTGCTGAGGATCAACCGAATCGGAATGCCGCTTCGTTTCGCCGCTATAAGGAACGCACCTTCCTTTGCTGATAGAATGTCGTTCGGGTCGATGATCCAGAGCAACACGTCGGCGGCCTTGACGGCCCACTCAGCCCAGTATTCGTGTCGCTCGTTGAGGGACGACAATCCAGGAGTGTCGTACAGCAAATACTCGCCTGCAAATTGCACGTGAATCTCAGCCAATTCCACGTCAGCCAGGGATCGAGCTGAACACAAGTTGACGAATTCTGGAAGCGATAGCCTCTGGTTGGTGCCCCCTCTTTTGAGTATGGCGTACTCTTCCGAATCAGGCTTGTAGACGGCAACGCACATCGTTGCCTCAAACGGATCTACAAATGCCACTTCCTTTCCGAGAAGCGCATTGACAACTGTAGACTTGCCGGCGTTGAACTCGCCGATCAGCACAACCCTCAAGCGATCGGAATGTTCTGCCAGCTGACTCAGCCATTCTGCGAGCAGATCGGCGGCTTCCGCCAGGGCTTTATCCTCTCTATACACGTGGCAAAGCCCGCGTTCCTCCTGCAACAGCCTCAGCAACGTCGTACACTCTTCGATAGTGCCACTATTCACTCTAGTTCCCCCCTGAGTGCCCGCTGGAGAGGCCGCGGACTCAGCTGCACCCCGACATTTGCGACGACTGAAGCCATCATGTCATCGTCTACCTGGTCTGCGACCTGATGTGCCCACTGAATCGCCGCGTCACTCAGCTGCTGCCCTCCCGTCCTGATCAGTGCATTCGCCAGCTCAGTACGGAGCATAAGTGAGCTCATCTTGGCCATCAGTAGGCCAATTAGCACCCATGCCGTCGGCCCGCTTGTCCACCCCGAGCCCAGACCGGTCGATCGGTACGCCAAAACCGAGGCGACTGCCGTGCTGACTGCGGCGATCAGCGCAGGTGGCATGCGGCGAGAAAGAGAGATCCAACCGTTTGAAATGCATGAGACTCTCGCCTCAACCGCCGGGAACGAGGTGCGATACAGGGCCCGGATGCGCTCCTCCACAGCATTCGCGAAGTGTCGGGCAATGCCCGAAAAAACAGCGTTTGGAACGTGTTCCGTGGCTATTACATCAGCGGCCTCCATTATTGGATCCTTCGCTGCGAACTGTGAGAACTCTCTGGCAAAGTCGACCTCAAGTGGAATCAGTTTCCGAATCGTTCTCTTCGAACCACTTTGCACCACCGAGTGCACTTCCTCCCGCTGGAGCATACTCGCAAACGCTTCGCCGCCCAGACTGCCTACGAACTCCGCCTTGCGAAAACCCAGGCATATGAGCCGAACAACGGTCCGCATCAGGGAACGAAAACGGCCCTGCCGCTCCGGCATGGTGAACGCGGGCCCTTCGACTCGGAACCTCAGTTTGCGGGGTGTTACGTAGCGATAGACCTGCTTGGAAGTACGAAACTCAACCAGCCGACTTCGAACTCGTGCTAGTTGTGGCGTCAGAATCTCCCGAACAAGCTGCCGTACCACGCCGATCTGCGGAGACGCTGTGATCCAGTAGCGTGTCCAGTTCTCGTAATGCCCGGGTGCTGGCTCTGTATGACGGGCAAGCCTCCTCAGCTCTTCAAGGTCCTTGTCCAACTTGCCGAGAACTCGGAGCAGATCCCAGTGGTCAGCGCCGGTCGCCTCCTTGATCGCGCGGAGTACCTCCACATCGAGTGGTTCTGCCAAGCCGTCGCGCACGAATTCCTCTCCTGATTTCCGGAAGGCCTCTACGTACTGGCGAAGCGCCGTTGTTAGCGATTCGAAATAGTCATCTATGGTCATGCTAGAATTCTGGACCTGCAGGACAGTCTTATCCCGTCAGAGAGAGATAGAACAACGCAACTGATACTGCCGCACCCGCAACGGGGAGTAAGCAGCCGGGATTTGGCAGCTCAAGTCTGGGCAGACTGATGCGATCAGGCACACGAACGTGTGGAACCTGCATCTTCATCCTGAATGAATCCTTGGCTGGAATGCCGAATGCACCGACATCCACGCTCCCGAGTTGCTTGGAGTGACAAATCGCCTCTGCCATGGAGGTAACCGCTTGCCCTGCCCTGGTAAGGTTGTCATTTAGGATGCGCTCCAACTTCGGCACATCCAATAAACTCAGTACTTCCCTCTCAGCGATGGACTTGGCCTCCGCTCTGCTATATCGTCCGGCTTGGAATTTCCTGTAGAGCGCGGCCAGCAGAGATCGCAGCCCAGGAATCCTCTGCTGAACGTATTCATGCCCTTGTTTGATCGCACGATCAACGGCTCGTCGCACCTCTGCCATAGCTCGCAACGCTATCTCATCTGCCGTATCCGCAATTGTTCGGAGGTTCTGTAGCAGTTGGTTTGCGCTTTTTGTCAGGAGCACCTCCATACTTGATGCAGCGTCTTGGATGAAGGCTTCATCAGCCTCGCTCTTTCGCTCTGCGCTCTCCGTCGCAACCCTCCGCAAGAACGATGTAAGCTCAGCGATGCCAGTGCCACAGACGCTTCTTCCCTTTCCCCCGCTAATAGTCAAGCACAGCGACTGCTCGATCTGCTGTCCCAGTATCGGCTCGTAGATTGATCTGAATCGACCAACGACCTCATTCCACCTCTCTCTTGGTATCAGGTCTGCTTTTGTGGCGACTGGTACGATGCGCTTGTGGAAAGTGCGAGTGAGCTTCTGCAACGTGTCCCTTGTTTCCCTGGACTCCATCTTGTCTGCTTGGAAAGCCCACAGCACGAGGTCGGAACGGTGGTACCAATGAGCCCACACTTCATCGATGGTATAAGGTGTGCCAAGGCCTTTGACGAGTGATTTGACTTCCACGTCGGAGGAAATGCTAAATTGAGCGAGCCCGGGCGTGTCTATTAGGCAAATTTCCGGCCCAAACTGAAGCCCGCAGTAATTCCAGATCACTTCGACAATCGTCGATTCGCGATCGACTCCCTGTTGCGCAGCGTCGGACAGTCTCGCCTCCTCGGCTTCGCACATGCTGATTGCCTCGGCGATTGACATTTGAGTCCCGGTAGCCTCGCCGACTCTTCGGACTACCGCATACTCCGACCCGTCTCGACTCTCGCGGTAAACATCCACCTTGTACGTCTTCGGGATGATGGAAACGGGGGCGATTTCCCGACCCGCCAGGGAGTTGATGAGGCTGCTTTTGCCGAAGTTCCCCTCCCCAACTACCATCACCATCAGCCCAAGAGGGATGTCGCGCACACGGTCGGAGATGTTCTCTGGGTAAGGCTCCAGCTGATACCGTAGAGCAATCGCCCGCAATTCCTCCAGGCGACGTAACTGCGAGTTCCCTCCCCCGGGACCACACCCTGCTCCGAAAAACGAGGGGTCCATTCGGGTGCCCATTATGGCGAAATTAACCCCAGTCGGCTAGTTTGCGCCTCTGATTCGCCAGTCTGCCAGTCTCCTTTGGCCTTGCACAAGAGAACTGAGCGCACACTCCACACGTTCGCCCGCGCCGATTCCTTCGCATAGCGAACGAAGCCGACAAGGGGAACTCAGGCAGACCAAACCAGCGTTGAAACTCCCAGACCATGCGTGCCCGCACGCCACGGCTGATCGCCTCGAGTCTCTTGTCACTCGCGATCTTCGCGGGCGCGACGGCGAGGTACCAAGCCCAGGCGTGCCCCGCGGAAACGGCCGCGTCCCACGAGCCCGCAACCGGCGTTCATCGATGCGACATGGGCCCGGACTGTGACTGCGGCGTCCAATGCGAGTCGGGAGCCCAGGGCCCCGATTCCTGCCAGGTGCAGCCCGCGAGCCCCGAGCCGGAAGTCGCCGCGATGGCCACTCCGCTCTCGCCACTGAATCTCGACGTGGCGCCTCCGCCGCACGCCCAACCCGTACTGTTCGACACGCAGTGGATTTGCGGCATCAAGTTCTATGAGTCGGACGGATTGCCGCACGGCCCGCCGCCATCCTCGGAACACGAACGCGCGCCTCCCAGCCGCTGACCTTGCGGCTGTCGGCACTTGCGTCAGAAGCCGGCAAGGGTTCTCATCGACACGCAAGCACCTCGTGCATAGCGGCTAACTGCACCCGGTTCTCCTTGAGCCATCTACCGCGCTGGAGACGCACCTCATGGAACGCAAATTGGACTCTGCTCGCTTGGCCCTCGCGGCCTTGCTGACGTACATCATCACCTTCGTGATCTGCTCGGCGTTCGTCGCAATCGCACCGAAGTTTGCGTCGCGCATCGCAACCGACATCACGCACATCCAAATCTCCGGCGATATGCGCGCCGTCGACTGGCCCGGCCTGTTCGTCGGCCTCATCGCGGGCGCGATCGTCGTGTACCTGATCATCTGGCTCGCCTCCGCCCTCTACAACGGCCTGCCCGGAAAGAAGGAGGCGAGATGAGGATCCAGGTTGGCATCGTGGGCGGCTTCGCCCACACGTCGTCGCCGCAATCACTAATCTCTCTCTGGACTCTCGGGGCGGAGATCGGCAGATGCAGGCTGGCGCTCGTTTACGAGGCGCTGTCGGCCCTGGCTCTCGATGTGGCGGAGGTGGCGCGCGAGTTCGGGGCGAGAACTGTCGCGATATCTCCTGCCACAAGCGCACGTGAGCACGAACTGGTGGTCGGACCGCTCGGGGAGAATGAGTTGGTTCTCTTCATCGGCAGCAAGCCCAGCGAGTGCCAACGAATGGTCGTCGACAGCAGCGACATCCTCGTCTTCGCGGGAGGCGAGTCTGATCTCTTGCAGTTGTTCGACTACGCGCAAGAGCAGGGCAAGACTATAGGCATTCTGGTAGGCACCGGCGGAATCTGCGACGATGTCGAGACCGTAAAGGTCCACTTCGTCGGAGGGCATGGCGGTGTTGTAGTCTGCGAGTCCGACCCGGCTCGCCTGCTCGACAACGTCCTGGCGCTTACGCGAACGCCCGATGGAGAAGGCTACTCTCGACGAAAGCCAGCCGCCACCTCCCCAAACCGTCGTCGTCGGAAGATGTTCGGTGGCTCTCGTTCGCGCGCCCATCTCCGTAACGCCTGACGCGAGGACGATGGCAAGAATGGAGCCTATGAAAGAAGACTCGAAGTCGAAGTTCTGGAGCTCGTGGCAGGGCATGTTTCTCGTGTTGCTCCTTGCGGCTTTGCTCTTCTTTCTCATCACGGAGCACACCGCCCACTTCCTTGGTGTGCTCCCTTATGCGATCTTCCTCGTCTGTCCGCTTCTGCACATCTTCATGCACAGACATGGCAGCAAGACGAACTCGCGGGAGAAGGGAGGACATCGGCACTGATGGAGCACGCAGAGATGCCTGCCTACGGGCTTTGGACCCTTGTCGTGATCAACAGCGCGCTATTCATCATGTTCGCGTTCAGTTTCGCGAAGCCGCGAACGAAGCACGATTGGAAATCGTTGGGAGCGTTCTCCGCGTTCATCGTCGCTCTCTTCACCGAGATGTATGGCGTGCCGCTGACCATCTACCTCATCACGCCCTGGCTGCAATCTCGCTTCCCGGGCATGGATCCCCTGTCACATGATGCGGGTCACCTCTGGTCCACGCTGCTCGGCTGGAAAGGGGACCCGCACTTCAGCCCATTCCATCTCGCAAGCTACGGACTCATCGTTGGTGGATTCTGGCTCGTCTCCGCGGCTTGGCCGATCCTGCATCGCGCGATCCGCAACCGCACCCTGGCGCAAGGCGGCCCTTATGCTGTCGTGCGGCACCCGCAGTACGTAGGCTTCGTGCTCGTGATGTTCGGCTTCCTGCTTCAGTGGCCGACGCTGATTACACTCATCATGTTCCCTATTCTGCTCCTCGTCTACCTGAGGCTTTCTCTCTCGGAGGAGCGGCAATTGCGGGCAGAGTTTGGTCAGCGCTACGAACGATATGCGGAGCGGACACCGCGCTTCATCCCGCGAATTTCCTGGGCGAGGAGTAGAGATTCCCATGTCTGAAACGGCCGTAGAGGATGCGGGTTCGAAATGACGAGAGTTGTGCTCGCTCGAACTACCTTTGGTCGTCTTCCGACTCGCCGGCTGCTCTTCGGTCTCGTGACCTCCAGCAGACGGCGAACGAGGGAGGTGCGAAGATAGAACCGGCAGTCGGACTCGTTCAGGCATACCTGCGGCTCAACGGGTTCTTCACGGTGACCGAATACCCTGTAATGGGGATCGGGCAGCACGGGGCCTACTCCTTGACTGACGTGGACCTGCTCGCGGTGCGCTTCCCAAACGCGCAGCAGTGGATAGGCGGGAAGGGGCATCGTGGCTTCGGACTCGAGAACGATCCCATCCTCGAAATCGAGCCCCACTGCATCCAGATGGTCATCGGAGAAGTGAAAGAGGGCAAGCCGAGGCTAAATGAGAACGCTATTACGCCTCGTGTGATCGAAACGGTGATCCGACGTTTCGGATGCTGCGAGGAGAACCCGCGAGACGTTGCGCAGCGCGTGGTTTCGCACGGCCGAGCAAACACCCACGTGGGCGTTCAAGAGTGCAGGATTCGCATGGTTGTGTTCGCAGGCGGCGACCCGGAGCCGGCGCCTGCAACCTACGACGTGATCGGACTAAGGCACATCGTCGAATATCTGAACGATTTCGTGCATCGCCATTCGGACGTCTTTCTTTCGTCCCAGATCAAAGACGAAAGTTTCGACATGATGGCGTTGCTCGTGAAGTTAGGGGTGCGGATATAGCGCCGCGCCAAGGAGAAAATAGAACATGAAAATCAGCATCACACTCGTCCTTCTCATTGGCCTTGCAACCGTCATCGCCTTGGCGATGGCTCCGAGGCCAAACGCCGACGGCTGCTGCGGTGGAAAGTCAATGCAGCACGACGAACACAACCAGAAGGCTACAACGGAAGACAAACCTGTTCCTGCGAAGATCGTGGAAGGAGTCCAGCGGGCGACTGTCGTGATCGACCGCGGCTACAAGCCCTCGAGCATCTCGGTCAGGCCAGGTCTGCCGGTCGAGTTGACCTTCAAACTCGGCGCGAATCCCGGCTGCGGCGACGTGCTCGTGATCAAAGACCTGAAGTATAAGAAGAAACTTCAGGCGGGCAAACCGGAGGTCGTCAAGTTCACGCCCAAAAAGGTCGGAGAGATGATCTTCGAATGTGGAATGGGCATGCTCAAGGGCAAAGTCGTGATCACGAATGAGTAAGAGGTAACGAACGGGGCGGCCCCCACTCCGCCCCACAATCAGTTCGGCGAAGGAACCAGCCTCTCACCGCGACGCCCTTACGCCCCTGCGAAACAGGGGCCACATGCGCCTACGTTCTCACGGCGCACGCTCGAGGCCGCGGACTATGGAGTTCGCGGCCGCCGCTCTCGCCAATGTCTCCCGAATGCGGACAGCGCGCGCACGGATTTTCGAGTCCGTAGGTTGACTTTCTCCGTCAGCCTGACCCGATAGGTGGGACACCGAATGTCGTATGTCGAAGCGCGCCACGAACTCACGCCTACCGCGGTTCAAGATCGCCTCCCTTGCCTTGCACGGTTCTCTACGCGCGGAGGCGTGCACGTGCACCCGTGCAACCCCGGCAATTAGGTACGAATCGAAGGTCGCCGGTCTGCACGGGCCGGCCGCCGCCAGGGCAGCCGGGCGATCGGATAGCGGGTTGCGAGCGATGTCTCGAACGGCGTTACAAAGCCGTCACGCGAGGACGAGAGACTGGAGAATTGGTGGAGATAACGGGATTCGAACCCGTGACCTCTTCAATGCCATTGAAGCGCTCTCCCAGCTGAGCTATATCCCCACGGTTCCTGCGACCGCAGTCAGAACTGGGTCGCGGTCGGTCCGAAACTATACCCGCCGCCAGTTCGGCCCCTGTCCGGCAGCCCGAAGGACGCCCCGCGGGCTAAGCGGCAGGAAACTCGACGAAGCGAGAAACGGCCTGCTGAAGCGCCGCAAGAGTCACGGGCTTGCTCACGTAGTCGTCCATGCCCGCTTCGATGCACACGTCCCGGTCGCCTTCCATCGCGTTCGCGGTCAGGGCGATGATCGGCATCCTCGGCCTTCCCGTCTGAGCCTCGTCTTCGCGAATCAGTTTCGTCGCTGTGATGCCGTCCATCTCCGGCATCTGAACGTCCATCAGAATCATGTGGATGTCGCCGCGCATTGCGGCCTCCACCGCTTCGCGCCCGTTCTCTACGATCGCAACGTCGAATCCAAGCCGTTCGAGAAGCCGAGCAGCGACGCGCTGATTGACCGCGTTGTCTTCCGCGACCAACACGCGGAACCCGTGATCGATCTTCTGAATGTCCTGCCTCTGAGCGCGAACCCGGTTCTCGGATCTGCCTTCGAGAATTCCGACAGTCGCCTCGTACAGGTCTGCCCTGCGAACCGGCTTCGTGAGCCAGAGCGTGACTGCGTTCTGGTCTCCGCACTCGGCGTTTGCCGATCCGATGGACGAAAGCAGCACGATGGGCACGGTCTGCGTGGACTTCCGTCGTCGAAGTTCGTTCGCAAGTTGAACGCCGTCCATTCCGCCCATGTGGAAGTCGGTAAGCACCAGCCGAATGCCATGATCCGGCGTCGTGTCGATGTAGGCGAGCGCTGTTTCCGCAGAAGCGAACAGCATGCTTTCGCATCCGACCGCTGCGAGGTACTCCTGCAGGATGCGGCGATTGGTTGCGTTGTCGTCCACGACGAGCGCGCGCACGCCTCGCAGAACTTCGCTCGGCGGCCTCGTGCTCGCGCGTCCCACTTCAAGCGGAAGTCGAACCGTGAAAGTGCTGCCCACCCCCGGTTCGCTGTCCAACGAAATCGTCCCACCCATGAGTTCCGCGAGGCGTCGCGAAATCGTCAGGCCGAGGCCGGTGCCTCCATACTTTCGAGTCGTGGATCCGTCTGCCTGCGTGAAACTATCCCAGATGTGCTGCTGGCGCTTCGGATGAATGCCGATTCCCGTATCCCTGACCTTGATCTGAACCGACTTCGAGCAGTCCGTTTCGACCCAGTCGACTTCGACGACGACTTCGCCCTGCTGGGTGAACTTCACGGCGTTGCCGACGAGGTTCATCAGAATCTGTCGAATGCGCGTCGAGTCGCCTCGGAATATCTCCGGCATCTGCGGCGAGTAGGAAACCGCGAGTTCGAGGTTCTTCGCGTGTGCAGCGCCTGCGAGGATTGCTCCAACCTCTTCGACCACACGCGCAAGATCGAACTCGACTGCCTCGATGTGCATCTTGCCGGCCTCGATCTTGGAAATGTCGAGGATGTCGTTGATGAGCGCAAGCAGGCTTTCGCCGCACCCGCGAATGGTTTCGACGTACTCGCTTTGCGTCCGGTCTAAGGCCGTTTCCTGAACGAGTTCGGTCATGCCGATGATTCCGTTCAGCGGAGTGCGAATCTCGTGGCTCATGTTAGCCAGGAACTCGGATTTCGCGCGCGCCGACGCCTGCGCCGCGTCTCTCGCTTCTTCGAGCGCGGCTTCCGTTCGCCTTCTTTGAGTAATTTCGTGCAGCAGCGCCTCGCGATGCGCGAACGACTCGGCGATCGATCGAGCGACGACGCCGAACTCGGACCGATCTTCGTAGAGAGGCGTCAAGGGATCCGGAGTCCCGGCCTTCAGGCTCTGGCCTACTGACTTCAGCGGGCTGATGACCCACTTCTTCAAATACACCGACAGCGCTGTGACTGTAAGTACGCCGAAGGCGACGAGCAGCGAGAGCGTGATGAGGCTGTTGTTCTCGAGCGCAGTGAGAAATGGGATGCGCTTTCGAAACCTCAGACTCGCAACGATTGTCCCGTCGAAGTCTTCAAGCGGAATCACGAAATCTTCGGGGCCCTTGCTCTTGGCGTGCGGACCGGCGATGGAAACTTCACCAAAGTACACATCGCCCATCGCAGACAGAATGCTTTCGTTCCAGTACCCACCCACGAGCCAGTATCCGTAAGTGGTCTTTCGCTCTTCGTCTGTGCCCGGATTAACTGTCGAGCCGTGAATCAGCGCAAATCCGTTTGGAGTCTTGCGCGTGAAGGCGATCTGCTTCTTCTCTTCGAAGAACGACTTGATCTCTTCTGGAGTGAGGTCCACGTCCGGTCGATTCCGCTCGCCGCGGAGGTTTTGAGAGTAGACGAGCTTGCCGCTCTTGTCGAACACCATCGCAAAGTCCGCTTGGTAGGTTTCGAGCGACGTGTCTATGTTCTCTTCCGCCCACTTCAGATCTCGGGTCTGGACGAAGTTCACCATGTCGTCCCAGATCGAGTAGTCGTAGGCGTAGGTTTCGAGCGACTGGCGCTTGAGGCTGTAAAGGGACTTGGCCGAACGCGCGCGCTCCACGAGGAGATCCGCGTTCATGTTGTCAAGCGAGCGAACGGTCACCCACTGGTAACCGACCGCGAGTGCCACGAATGCCCCGGTAAGCCAGAGCAAAAGCGTCAAGAACCTGCGCCTTGTCAAATCCACGCCGTAAGACCCTGCGGCTGCGCCCCGAGAGCCGACCTTCCCCTTCAATTTTCGGCGCATCGGAGGCGGTTCTGAACCTAACGCAACGGCCGAATGCGGCACGACGTAGCATTGCCAGGAAATGGGCCAGGTGGTTCGATACAAGCCGGCCGACATCGGAAGGTGGCTGGAGATGGGTACAGCCTCGGTGCGGACTCACCGACAGGCGACGGAGAAGCCCGCGAAAATCCCTGCCCGCATCCTCGAGGCCCTCGGAACCGTGATGAGCGAAGGCAAGAGCGCCGTTGCCGCCGTGGCTTCTCGCCAACTCGACAAGTTCGAAGTGCTCCTCGGCGACGAGTCCCTCGAGTCGGGAGGGCGCACCCTCGCGTACGGTGAGATCAAGGCTGTAACCGCCGGACGTGGCCTCCTCTACCGGTTCGAGACTGACGACAGGCCCTTCATCGTCAAGCCGTACGCTTGGCTGGAGATGGCGGGGCACCGAGTGCCCCTCGGCTGGCTCCGAAACGGAATCGAGGTGCCCTACGAGACGCTTGCCGAGGAGATCGCGGCCCGATCCCGCGTGCCGTTCAGCGACCGTGGCTAAGGCCGTGGCGGCCAGTCGAACGCGCCTTCGTACCGAATCTCGGCCCTCGCGCTCACGATGAGCGACCCCCCGGGTCCGCGCCCGACCGCGGTCTCTCCGCCGTTCGTCAAGACCGCGATCGCCTTCTCGCCCGCCGAGGGTCCGCCCGTCTCCGTCGCCTTTCGGAACCGCACCGCCGCGATGGCGGCGCTCCCCGTTCCGCAGCCGTCCGTCTCGCCGACGCCGCGTTCCCAGACCCTCGCCCGGACTCCGCACTTGCCTTCGGGCCACGTCCACAGAACGGACGTGCGCTCAGGAAACCAGGGGTGAACCTCGATCTTCGGGCTGAGGCGATCGAACAGATCATCAGGAGGCGGAGAGTCCAGTTCCACCACGGTATGCGCGGTTCCGGTTGACAGCGCGCTCACGGTCAGCGATTCTCCGTCCACGTCGAATTGCCGAAGAAAGACCTCCCCGACTCCGGGTGCCAGAGGGATGTCCTCCGGCGCCCAACTCGCAGGGGGCAACTGGACGTCGATCCACCCGGCCTTTTCGAATCCGACCGGCACGTCTTTCCCTCCATGCCGGATGACGAACCGATCCGCTCCTCCGCCCCTGCGCAGAAACAGCGCCGCGCATCGCAAGCCGTTTCCGCAAAAGTCCTCCGTCCCGTCAGGGTTGAACATCCGAAGGCTCGGTCTTTCCGCGTGGGAATCCACCACGAGGAGCCCGTCCGATCCGATGCCGAATTTTCTGCGGCATGCCCACCGAGCCAGTTCGACAAGTTCGGAGCCTTCAACGTCTTCGGATCGAACAAGAACGAAGTCGTTTCCGACGCTGACCGTTTTCCAGAAGGGAACCGTCACGTCGCTTCACCTATTAGGGGTTCGAGTCGAAGTTCCATGCGCTCTTTGATCCCTCGAATCCAAGAACCATCCGGCGTCACGAGCGGCATCCACCACGCGCTCGGCCGAACGTTGGACTGTTCGAGCGCGCGAATCGTAATCAGGGCGTCGCGCACGACGCGCAGCCGCGCCATCTCTGCTTCTCGAACGATCTCGCGCCTGCGCTCGCGCGCCGCGATCGCGCTCTCGCACTGAAACTCGCGCGCGATCTGTGCGCGCAAATCTGCGAGTCTTGCCCGCGCTGCTTTTCGCTGCAACCGCAATTCGCGAATGCGTTCCGTGAACTCAGCCCGTGCCTTCACGTCGTCGAGCGAAGGTTGACCGGAGGCGTGGGTCCGTCGGAAGTGATCGCCCTTTTCGCGCTCCAGCTTTTGCCAATCTGCTTTGATGGATCGGAGTTGCTCGTAGACTCCCGCGATCTGCTGGCCGATGTCGCGCGTCCGTGTGCGAAGCGCTTGAAGTTGTGCGCTCAACTTCTCATATTCTTCGCCGAGCGGCTCCCATCGCCCCCCCTTGATTCGCGCGAGCGTCTGAACCAATTGCCTTGGCCTTCGCGCATCTCTCATGCGATCCAAATTCTGCTGCTGTTGCTCGATGACCGTCTTCCATGAGCGCGCAATCGTCTTTCCGGACACTTGCTCCGACCCGAACGGGCGTCGCATCTCTTCGGGAAGTTGGAACCACCGGTCCGTCGCTTCGAGCGCATCCCAGGCATGCAGGTGGATTCGGAGTATTGGGTTCGACTTAACGCGGATGCCGTTTCTTAGGAGAATGTCGTGCAATCGTCTGGTGTGGGAAACGTACATGGAGGCGTGTTCGTGGAACGCGAACACGAACTCTCTGCTGAGCATGCTGATGAGCGTGATCGCCTTGCCAATGAGGGCGACTTCTCCGAACCTCCTCTCCACAACGGCGGCAAGTTCTTCGAGTGACTCGATCGGCGATTTGAGCGCGACGAACACGGGCTGCGGCGTCATGACGATCAGGAATTTGGGCGTCAAACGGATCGTTCCGCGCCCCACGCCTGGGATCACGAGGTCGAACGGAATCGCTCCTGTGCCGAATCTCGCGAGTTGGTAGACCTCCGTGCCCCGCACGGCCTCATCGTACGCGCCCTTCGCCGCTTCGGCAGTCGCTGGATCGAGAAATATGGAAACGAACTCGAACCTCGGTAAGTGCCAACTGTCGCGCGCGAAGCGAAGCAACTTAAAGGTCCTTGTGATTTCGGCGACGCATTCCTCTCCAGTGGCGAACTTGTGCATCTGCGGAAGCAGACACTCATAAAACGTCGAAAGCGTTCGCCCGTGACATCCATCGAGCGTTTCGCAGACGATCTGCTGCAAGCGCGCCGCTTCAGCACGCCCTTCATGCTGCTGGGTTCCGTCACACAAAGACGACACAGTCGTTTCCAGGGCCCAGCGAAGCGTCTCGTTCAAACAAGGGAAGACCGCTGAAAGCGGTATTTCGCCCGCGACTCGCGGCGTGCTGTCGGTTGCCGCAATGCCCCTCCATCCATACGCCTCCGTTGCCCTGTCGACGAATTCAGGATCTCCCTTCGCCAACTTCTCAAGGAAAACTCCTGCATCCGAGTAGGCCTCGCGCGTAACGGGCGTCTCCCCCCCGAACATCGCGCTGAACTCCGCCGCTGCGCTCCAAAATCCTTTCGTCGAGCCGTCGTTTTTCGGCAACGCGACATATTGCTTGTTCGATGCGAGCCCGCCAGGGAGTTTCGCGAAATAGTCCGTGTCATGCACGCCTGCGATGAGTCGGATCGGGAAGCCCGCTTCTTCTGCGACGGAGGGCAGGAGCGCTTTGAGCGGCTCGTCCCAGAAGACGGTCTGTCCGAGCGCGAGGAGGGGCGCTGCGCCCGCTTCTGCGGCGAGCGTCTGGAGCGTGTCGGCAACGGACGGATGCAGCGGCAAGTTATTCAGTTTACGCCCCGTCTGCCGAGTCTCGTTCCGCGGTTGTGGTCATGTGGGCCTGGAGCCAGTCCGGAATGGAGGTCGCCTTGCGGTCTCGATTCATGAGAACGTGCCAGGTGTACCCTTGTGTCAGCACCCCATTCGTCCCGTCCCTCGTCACCTCGTATTCAAACTTGATGGAAGCGCGCTTGAACTCCGCCACACGCACCCGAATCGTGATCTCTTGGTCGTAGCGTATTTCCCCTTTGTATCGCACCCATGCCTCGACGACAGGGAGGAACAGCCCCTTCTCTTCGAGGCTCGTATACGTGAAGCCGTGGGCCCTGCACCAGTCGCCTCTTGCGACCTCAAACCAGAAGAGGTAGTTGGCGTAGTAGGCATGCCCCATCTGATCCGTCTCGCCGTACCTCACGCGGATGCGAGATTCGACCCAGTCGCCACTCACGATTCCCATCAGCGTATGATTCTTGCAGGAAGTGACCGTCTCGAACGCGCAGATCTCGATCCGCCGGGCCCGATTCCCGGAGGATGCTGAAGTTGTCCGTGCCCTCTTCACCGAGTACGCGGAGGAACTCGGGTTCAGCCTCTGCTTCCAGGGGTTCGATGACGAACTCGCTCAGCTTCCGGGCGCGTACGCGGAGCCAAGCGGCACCGTGCTCCTTCTCACGGAGAGTGGGAACGCGGTCGGATGCGGCGCAGTTCGCCCCCTCGGCGACGGCAAGTGCGAGATGAAGCGGCTGTTCGTGAAACCCGAATTCCGCGGCGCTGGCCGCGGGCGGAGGTTGACGACGGCCCTGCTCGACTTCGCAAGGGCGGCAAACTACACCTCGATGGTGCTCGACACCCTCAAGACGATGACTGCAGCGATCGACCTCTACCGGTCGCTCGGCTTCCGAGAGACCGAACCGTATTACGACAACCCAATGCCCGAAGCCACTTACTTGGAGTTGAAACTTGAACCTTCGTGACCACGCGTTCGACCTGGTCCGCCAGATTCCGAAGGGCAAGGTCACCAGTTACGGCGACATAGCCGACGCCCTACCCGGCCGGATTCCCGCCAGGACTGTCGGCCAGTGGATGGCTTCCTGCCCCGAGGGCGTCCCGTGGTGGCGCGTCGTCGGGCGGGACGGAGGGCTCCCGATCGCTCGGCGAGGGCCGGGGCTTGCGGAGGAGCAGCGCCGCAGGCTCGCCCGGGAACGGGTGCATTGGACCGAGGATGATCGGGTCGACATGGCTCGATGCCGCTGGCTTCCGCCCTAAGCCTGCCCCTCCACCCGAAGGCGCCGGGTCGAAAGCCGTCATAATCCGCACCCGGTGATCGAGTTCCAAAACGTCTCCGTGACGTATGGCGAACGCATCCACGCTCTGCAGAACCTGACCCTTGCCATCCCCGAAGGCCAGTTCGTGTGCTTGGTGGGCCTGACCGGGTCGGGGAAGTCCACCATTCTCAAGTTGCTCCTGAGGGAGATTCGTGCGACGCAGGGGCGTGTCATCGTTCGCGGCCGCGACTTGGCTGCGATCCCGTGGAAGCACGTGCCGGACGTTCGCCGAAACATCGGCCTCATCCCACAAGACATCGGGTTGTTGCCCAACAAGAAGGTTTGGGAGAACCTCGCGTACGCGATGCGCGCCGCGGGTCATGCGCGAAGAGAGGTGCGGCAGAAGGTTCCAGAGATGCTCGAACGATTCGGCGTGCTGCATCGCGCGGACGCGTTCCCGGCGGAACTTTCGGGGGGGGAGCAACAGAGGGTGGCGATTGCCCGGGCGTTGATCAACAACCCCGCGATTCTTCTCGCGGATGAGCCGACCGCGCATCTCGACCCAGAGACGAGCTTGGAAATCGTGGGCGTTCTGCAGGCGATCAACACGAGAGGAACCACGGTAATCATGGCAACTCATGACATGGTGTCGGTCTCCGACCTGCGCAAGCGAACCGTCAGGCTCGATGCCGGAAAGGTCATCGAGGACATTCCCGAGGAGCAGATCGTTGCTTGATCGCATCGAGTTTCTCGTCGAAGAGGCGATCGTCGCCCTTCGACGAAACGGCAGCATGACGATTTCCGCGATCAATACTGCCGCGCTCGCGCTGCTGATTTTTGGCGGACTCACTTTCGCTTACTTGTCGCTGAGGGCGCACCTCTCCACTCTGTCGGAGGGATTCACCCTCACGTTCTCGATCAAGCCCGAAGCCGGGGACGAAGGAAATCAGAAGATCTCGGCGATGGCGAACGAACTTCGCCAGATCGAAGGCGTCGCAGACGTGGTCTTCCTTCCCAGGCAGGCCACCTGGCGAAAGTTCGCAGCAGAGATGGGCATCGATCCGACGGAACTGCCAAACCCTTTCCACAATCAGTTCGCGCTGTACCTCGACGATTTGTCGAAGGCGGACAGCATCAAGAACGCGGTCCGAGCGCACCGGTTCTTCCAACCGGAGACCGAGGGCCCCGACATCCGCGATGCCACCGCCGAGCGCAGGTTCACCCTGGCCCTGATGGGCTTCGTGCGCATTGTCGGAGGCCTCCTGACCCTCCTGAGCTTCGTCACGGCCGGGACGATCATCTACAACACGATCCGCCTGACCATCGTTGCGAGGCGCCAGGAACTGAGGACGATGATGCTGGTCGGGGCGAGCCACGGCACGATCCGCTGGCCGCTCCTCCTCGAGGGGGCGATCCAGGGAGCCCTCGGGGGGCTCGTCGCTGGGATCCTCATGTGGGGGATTTACGCCTACATCCGCTCTCAGACCACCGAGTGGTTCGGGCCGCTTTTGAGCGCGAAAGCCGAGTTTCCGGCCTTCCAGGCCATCCTGATGCTCCTCCTCGCGGGGACGGTACTGGGTATGCTTTCGGCCGGCCTGTCGGCTAGAAAGTATCTGAGGCTGGGGTTATGAAGCTCAAGATTACGCTACTGCTCGCCACCGTTATCTCCCTCCTTCTCGTCCCAGGCATCTACGCGCAAAAGGGCAAGGCGCCCTCCAAGACCTCTCTCCAGAAGAAGCACCAGCAGATTCAGAAGAAGGCGGAGGCCGTTAAGAAGGAGATCAGTCAGACGAAGCGCGCTGCTTCGTATGTCAAGGCAGATATCGAAAAAGCCGACCAGGCTTTGGAAACTGCGAGGGAGAAACTCGCGCAAACGCAGAAGCGGCTCGATGAAGCGAGGGCAAGGCAGGCCGTCGTAGCAGAAGAACTCTCCGAAGCCGAAAGGGCGCTCGCTACGCAAAAGCGAGCTATGGGCACACGATTGCGCGCAGTGTATCTGCGCGGAAAACCGACTCCTCTTTCCGCGTTCGTAGGAGCGTCATCGTTCTCAGACATCGCGAACCGCGCCTACGGCGCCCAGAAGATGGCTCACCAAGACAAGCAACTCGTTGGCGAGTATCGTGAAGCCAAGGAGCAGGTTGCGAAGAAGAAGAAGGAAGTCGACGGAGTCGTCCAAAAGATCGCCGTCCTCAAGCGGCAGCAACTCTTCGAAAAGCAGGAGATCAATCGGCACAAGGCTCGAAAAGAGGGATTGCTGAGCGAACTTTGGCAAGAGCAGAAGAGCCTGATGAATGAACTTGAGGAACTGCAAGAGGACAGCCGAAGGGTCGAATCGGAGTTAGCGAAGTATTACGGTACGGCGGCGAGTGGCAGCGTTCCCATCTTCCGAGGGAAGTTCATCCTGCCAGTCAGCGGGCGCATCGGCAGCGGCTTTGGCATGCGAAAGCATCCGATTCTCAAGTACACGCGAATGCACAACGGCCTTGACATCGGCGCGTCGACCGGAACGCCGATACGCGCAGCAGGCGACGGTCGCGTCATCATGGCCCGATACAACGGCGGATATGGAAACTGCGTGATCATCGACCACGGCGGCGGAGTTGCGACCTTATACGGACACTGCTCGCGACTCTACGTGCGCGTTGGCCAAAGCGTCAAGCAGGGCCAGACCATCGCCGCAGTCGGTTCCACGGGCCTGAGCACAGGACCGCACCTGCATTGGGAAGTGCGAATTAACGGGCGACCCGTGAATCCTCGCAGTCGCTAATCCTCAAGGGACGCGCTCCTTATGATAGCCGTCATGGAATGACGACGCCATATTGACGGATGCTTGCGTTGAGCATGGCGCGCGCAATCCGAAAGCGATCCTGGGCAGAGCCTTTCAAGATCAAGGTCGTCGAACCCCTTCAGTTAACCAGCCGCGAAGAGCGGCAGAAGGCGCTCGCCAAGGCCGGCTACAACACCTTCCTCCTCCCATCGAGACTCGTGTACATTGACCTGCTCACGGACTCCGGCACGAGCGCAATGAGCGACTGGCAGTGGGCCGGGATGATGCTTGGGGATGAAGCCTATGCTGGCAGCAGAAACTTCGAGCATCTCCAAGCTGTCGTGCGCAAGCACTACGGCTACAAACACGTGATCCCGACGCACCAGGGAAGAGGGGCGGAGCACCTGCTCAGCCGAAGTCTCATCGATCCCGGCGACTACGTTCCCGGGAACATGTACTTTACAACGACTCGCCTGCATCAAGAGCTCGCCGGAGCGAAGTTCGTCGACGTGATCATCGACGACGCGCACGATCCAAAGAGCCAGCATCCATTCAAGGGAAACATCGATCTCGACAAACTTCGCACGCTCATTCGGAAAGTTGGAGCGGAGAGGATCCCGTATATCAGCGTTGCCGGCACCGTCAACATGGCGGGCGGGCAGCCCATCAGCATGCAGAACCTGAAAGAGGTTCGGGCGATCGCGCAACGGTACGGAATCCCTATCTATCTCGACGCCACGCGACTCGCCGAGAATGCGTACTTCATTCAGCAGCGCGAGCCAGGACATCAGTCAAAGAGCATCGCCGAGATCGTGAAATCTCTGTGCAGCCTTAGCGATGGATGCACAATGAGCGCAAAGAAGGACTCGCTCGTCAACATCGGAGGGTTCCTGGCGACGAATGATCGCAAGCTCCACGAAGAGGCATGCAATCTCGTCGTCGTCTACGAGGGACTGCACACCTATGGCGGCCTGGCAGGGCGCGATATGGAAGCAATGGCGCGCGGCATTGTCGAGAGTTTTCAGGACGATCACATACGAGCCCGCATCGGACAAGTCGAGTACCTTGGACACAGGCTGATCGAGGAGAAGATCCCCATCGTCCTCCCGATCGGAGGCCATGCGATTTTCTTAGATGCGAAACGGTTTTACAGGCACCTCCCGCAAGATTCATTTCCCGCGCAGACCCTGGCTGCAGAACTCTATCTGGAGAGCGGAATCCGTTCCATGGAGCGAGGAATCGCGAGCGCGGGAAGAAATCCGGAAACCGGCGAGCATTACCGTCCGCGCCTCGAACTAACACGCTTAACGATCCCGCGGAGGGTCTACACGCAGGCCCACATGGACGTCACCGCCGAAGCGGTGTGCGCGACTTACGACCGCCGACGCGAGGTCAAGGGACTGCGAATGGTCTATGAACCGCGCTACTTGCGCTTCTTCCGTGCCAGGTTCAAGCCCCTGTAAGACTTGCCAGACCTCGACGCGCACTTTTCCGTCCGAAGGGATGCCTCAGCGGTAGAATCGCTTCGGCAATGCCCAAGGACGCAGCGACCGAGCCATGGCTCGCATCCGGTTCACTGAAGCGGGAACAAGTGAGGCAGATGTTTTCGGACATCTCGTCCACCTACGATTTCATGAATTCCGCGATGAGCCTTCGGTTGCACCACAGGTGGAGAAGGCAGGCCGCGAAACAACTGCAACTTCGGCCGGGCGATAAGGTCGTGGACGTTTGCACCGGCACGGGGGACTTCGTGCTTCCGCTTCGCGCCCACGTGGGAGAGAGCGGCTTCGTTCTCGGAGTCGATTTCTGCAGCCCAATGCTGGAACGGGCCCGAGCCAAGGGCATTCTAGCGAGTTGGTCGATCGGTGACGCATGCAGCCTCCCGCTTCGTTCCGGGTTGGTGGACGGTGTGACGGTTGGGTGGGGGCTTCGAAACGTTCCCGACATCGCCGCTGCGCTCCGCGAGATCGCGCGGGTTCTCAAACCCGGCGGCCGTTTCGTGTGCCTCGACATGGCTGTCCCACAAAACCCCGTGCTTCGCACAATGTCGCGGCTCATCTTCAATCACGCGATACCCGCTCTCGGCGCGCTGTTCGGGCGGAGGCGGGCGTACACGTATCTTCCAAAGTCCACGGAGAAGTTTGCGACACGCGAAGAACTTGCGGAACTCATGAGGCAGGCGGGTTTCACGGACGTCAAGTGGTCGAACCTCTTCTTCGGCAACATCTGCATCCATTACGGTAAGAAATGAACGCGACATATATCGAGGCAGCTAAAAGAATCGCCGGCGAGGAGCTGGCATTCGAACTCGCCCAGGACGTGGAGGCCTGCGAAAGTCTACTTTCCGGGATTCTCGCGTCGCCATCAGAGACCGTCGAGTCGCTCGGCCGTCATGTGAGCGAAGCGGGAGGGAAACGCCTTCGACCGCTCCTCGTATCTCTCTCGGCAAGGGCGACAGGTCGGGATTTCGACGCAGATCGCGTGAGAAAGATCGGAGCGTGCGTCGAGATGGTGCACATGGCCACCCTCGTGCACGACGATGTCATTGACGAAGCGGAGGTCCGAAGGGGACGTCCATCGGCGGCTTCGATATGGGGAAATACCGCGGCGATCTTGACAGGCGATGTGCTGCTCGCGAAGGCGATGCAGATTCTCGCAGAAGACGGCGACCTGCGAATCATCCGAACCATTGCCGGCGCAGTTGTGGACATGTCCCAAGGCGAAGTGATGGAAGTCGAAGTGCGAGGCCGCTTCGACCTGGCGCTCGAAGATCACTTAGAGATTTTGCGTCTGAAGACGGCAACGTTCATGGCGGCATGTTGTGAAGCGGGGGGGCTTCTTGCGGATGCGGATGAAGGCACCTGCGTTGCGCTCAGGACTTTCGGCAATGCGATTGGAATTGCGTTTCAGATTGCGGACGATCTCTTGGACTACCGCGGCGAGGACTCGCGCACCGGAAAACCAAAGGCCACCGATTTTCGAGAGGCCTGCCCAACGCTCCCACTCATCGCGCTCCGCGAAAAGTTGAGCCACGAAGAGGAGGCCTTTGTCCGATCCAGGTTCGGCGACCGCGTTTCCGACGAGGACTTGGACATGGTCACCAGTTGGATGAGCGAACGAGGGGCCTTCGATGCCGCGTCTCGTACTGGAGAGGATTACGGAAACGAGGCCATTCTCGCCCTGCAGAGGCTGCCAGAGTGCAGCGCGAGGGAGTTGCTGGTGGCGATCACCGGATTCGTCTCGAAGCGGGACTCATGAAGACTTACAAACTCTACGCTTTCGACCTCGACGGCGTCCTGTTTCGAGGATCCGATCCGATTTCGGGAGCAATCGAAGCGATACAGGCTTTGCGCGAAACACGCGCGCACATCCGATTTCTCACCAACAACTCGTCGTACACGCGCGTGCAGCATGCCGAGAAGTTGTCTTCTCTCGGATTCCAAGCCGACGCCGCGGAGGTGGTTTCGTCTGCATCGGTCGCGGCAAACCTGCTTAGCGAGCAGACTGTGTACGTAGTCGGTGAACCTGGTCTGCACGAAGAACTGCGATCGGAAGGATGTCGAATCGTGACGCAAGAGGACGCCGGATGGGTGGTCGTCGGCATCAAGTGGAACGTCACATACGATGACATAGACGAAGCGCAGTGGCGCATACGAAGCGGCGCGAAGTTCTTGGCAACGAATCTCGACGCGACCTATCCCCTCGAGGGGGGGAGGCTCAGGCCCGGCGCGGGGTCCATCGTCGCGGCCGTCGCGACCGCCGCTGGGAAAACGCCCGACGTCGTTGCAGGCAAGCCGAGCCCGAAGATGATTCTCCCTCTACTTGCGGAGTTGTCCCTCCATCCCGATGAAGCCCTCATCGTCGGCGATCGCGTCGACACAGACGTCGCGTGCGCTCGGGCCGCCGGCTGTGACTCCCTGCTCGTGCTTTCCGGCGTGACGACGAATATTTCGGCAGACGCGAGGCCCCGTCCCACGTACGTTCTGCCCAGCGTCGCCGGCATGCTCGGCTAAGAGACGCAGCCCTTCGAGTCCCAATACCGTAAACTCTTCGGCAGATGAGCGACGGGCTGTTCGGATTCCTCGAACTGATCTTCGGCAAGCGGGAGCCCGAGTACCCCTTCCTGGAGGCGTACCTCGACCTGGAGCGCCAGCGGCCGGTCAGCCCGGAGATGGCGAGAGCCGGACTGATCGCAGGCGTGGGCGCGCCCATTGCCGTCGGCCTCAACCTCGCGCTGCTCTTAGGAACAGGGGTGGTCTCACTCGCCCTCGTGCCGATCATCGCGTTCGCTGCGGTGACGACCGGCGCATTCGTGTGGGCGAGCCAGGCTCAGACCCGGGACGAGAAGGAAGTGAGGCGCCTCGTCGGAAAGGCGAAAGCGGTGGTTGAGAAGCTGTACCGACTCCGACGCATGCGCCGACTTCGGAGGACGCTCGGAGATGCGGCGGGAGGCCTCCTCGACGCCGGAGCAAGAGCCTACATCGAATGCAAGCAGGCCCTCGCCTCTGAATCTTGGACCTCGCATCAAGGCGACTCCCTGTGGGGCACCGCGAGAGACCGAGCCATGCTTGGCATGGACGCAGCGATGGCGAAACTGCTCCTGACGGTCGACGAGAACGTCGTGGAGGGCGCAGACTACTTCACGCCGCGCTTTCACGGCGCCGAAGCCCTGGTGAGAGAGATGAGAGAGATGGCGAACGAGGCGTCCCGCCTCGCCGCTCGCGCGCAAGCGGAGTTTCCGTCCACCGTGAGCGCAGACCCTGCGGCGGAATTGCGGACTACCTTGGAGGAGATTCGTAAGTTGGAAGTCGCCGAGGCAGAGGTCGAGAGGCTGAGGCACCAGGGCTGAGCGGTTCGCGCATCTGCCCGTAAGATATGCTCTCCCAAAATGCAGCCGGTTGTTCTCACCGAAGGCGGCCTGACGATCGAAGAGGTCTGCCGTGTCGCCGACGGGGCGGCCGTCGAGATTCATCCTGACGCGAAGGCGAGCGCGAAGCGGTCCCGTGAAGCCCTCGAGCGCCTCGAAGAATCCGGTCAGAGCATCTATGGCGTCAACACAGGCTTTGGTCCGCTGAAGTCGGTGGTGATCCCCCCCAATGAGAGAGTTCACCTTCAAGAGAACCTCATTCGCTCCCATGCAATGGGGGTGGGCGTCCCACTGGAAAGCCGCGACGTGCGCGCGGCGATGCTTCTGACGGCCGCAACGCATCTGCGCGGAAGGAGCGGCGTGGACGGCTCTGCTGCAGAGCGCATAGTACGATCGCTCAACGACGGCGACGAGATTCGCGTGCCCAGTAGGGGCTCTCTCGGCGCAAGCGGCGATCTGGCGCCGCTCGCGCACATCGCGCTCCATCTCGCGCAGGGCATCGATCCACCGTTGACCCTCACGAGCAAGTTGGGACTCTCGCTCATCAACGGCACGCACGTCCACACGGGCATTGCGGCCCGGCTGATTCCGATGTGCGAGTTACTGGCCCGAGCAGCCGACGTCGCGTGTGCCATGAACCTCGAAGCGATGTTATGTTCGCGCCATCCGTTCCGGGAAGACGTGCACAACTTACGCCCCCACCCGCATCAGATTCGATCCGCATCGAACATCCGGCGCCTCATCGAAGGAAGCGCGTTGATCGAGAGTCATGCGAACTGCGACGAAATTCAGGATGCGTATTCCATCCGCTGCGCTCCGCAGGTTCACGGCGCGGCCCGCCAAGCCGTCGCTCACGCGCGAGAGGTAGTGGAAATCGAGTTGCAAAGCGTGACGGACAATCCATTGGTCATCGGAGATGAGGTCGTGTCGGCGGGTCACTTTCACGGTGAGCCCGTCGGTCTCGCTCTCGATTATCTAAAGATCGGTGTTTCCGAGTTGGGCGCGATCAGCGAACGCCGCAGCGAACGAGCGCTGAACAAGGATTACAATCGCGGATTGCCTGCGTTCCTTGTCCATGAGGCGGGCCTCAACAGTGGCATGATGATCTGTCAGTACACAGCAGCCGCGCTCGTGAGCGAAAATAAGGTGCTGTGCCATCCCTCCTGCGTCGACTCCATCACGACTGGAGCGAATCAAGAGGACCACGTAAGCATGGCGATGAACGCCGCGTTGCACGCAAAGCAAGTCGTTGCAAACGTCCAAGCCATCCTGAGCATCGAGTTGGTCGTGGCGGCGCAAGCGCTCGAAGCGCGGGCGGAATTGGAGAGCGCAAGTCCGGGAAAGGGAGTCGTCGCCGCATGGAAAGCGGTGCGAGGCCAAGTTGCTCCCCTCAAGAAGGACCGCTCACTGAGCGAGGAGATTGAGAATCTCGACTTGTCCCTCATTGTGCAGGCCGCGTCTCAAGCGGTGGGGGGTCTTGATTGAGAATCACGCCTCTTACGGAGACGCCTTACAAGCGTGGCGCATCCGACGACCCGCGGCTCGGCGACATCGTCGCCACTCCCACGTTGAAGGAGTTCGAGAAGTCGGAATTCGACGCGGCGATTCTGGGTGTCGCGGACGATCGAGGCATCGTGTTGAACGGCGGCCGCGCAGGAGCGGCCTCTGCGCCCGCTGCGATTCGGCGATGGCTGTACCGCCTGGTCGCGCCGAGCACGTCGTGGAGGATCGCCGACGTCGGCAACCTCGAACTCTCCGCGGAGTTGGAGAAGGACCACAAGAGCGCAATCGAGGCGATGACGGTATGCCTCGCAAGGGCAAAGCGGGTGATCCTCTTGGGCGGCGGACATGACTGGGGTTTCGCGCCCATAGCCGCGCTGATTCAGGCCGGACGAGCCGGATTCGTCAATGTCGATTCGCACCTGGACGTTCGACCGAGCGCGACGTCCCATTCCGGGACTTCTTTTTGGCGGGCGTTGGAGGGGGGGATTCGCGGCGCGGACGCTCTGTGGCTCGGCGCGCAGCGCAGCGCTTGCTCACCAATGCATCTGGACTACATTCGAGCGAAGGGGGGCGAGGTGCACTTCGACGACGTCGCAGCCGATTGGCTTGGCAAGGCGTTGCGGCGCGCTCACGAGATTGGGAAACAGGTTCAGGCGCTCGACGTAAGTTTCGACATGGACGTCGTGAACGCGTCCGAAGCCCCGGGGGTCAGCGCCCCGCAAGCGGGGGGAATCAGCGCGCGCAACGCCGTGCGCATCGTTCGAACGCTCTCCGCCGTTCCAGCCGTGCGGACGTTTGGGATTTACGAGGTCTCGCCTCCGAACGACGCTGCCGATGTGACATCACGGTTGGCGGCCCGACTCGTCTGGGAGTTTTTGATGGAGTGGTTGGGCGCGGGCGAGTCGCAAGGGCGCGGTCTGGAAGTCGGAAACTAACCGATCGCCGGGAGAATCTGCCCAGTCACCTCGCCGAATCCGACTCTGTAACCCTGTCCCTGACACCAACCGGTCATCGTGACCTCGTCTCCGTCTGCGAGAAACTTCCTCTCCTCTCCAGTCTCTGCGAGGCGGATCGGCTGTTCGCCTCTCCACGTGAGTTCGAGCATGCACCCTCGCTCGAACTCCGTGGGCCCGCTGACCGTTCCCGACGCATAAAGGTCGCCGATTCGAAGGTTCGTGCCATTCACGGTCTGGTGTGCGAGTTGCTGCGCCATGGACCAATACATATGCTTGAAGTTCGTTGCTGCGATCTTCAGCGGTTGAGTCATGGAAGCCGACTTCAGCCACACCTCAAGGTTCATGTCCACGCCGCGAGGCTCCGATTGCGACAGATACGGCAACACGGCAGGATCTTGGACGGGCCCGTCACAGCGAAACGGCTCGAACGCTTCGAGCATCACCACCCACGGACTCACCGAAGTTCCGAAAGACTTGGAAAGAAACGGCCCGAGCGGCTGGTACTCCCACTTCTGAATGTCGCGAGCCGACCAGTCATTGACCAGGCACACGCCGAAGATCGCGCTCTCTGCTCTTGAAACATCCAGTTGCGATCCAAGCGCAGTTTCGACGCCCACATAAAACCCAACCTCGAGTTCGAAGTCGAGAAGCCGGGAAGGGCCGTAACTCGGCGCGGGCGCGTCATCGGATTTGGTTTGTCCCATCGGCCTTCTGATTGGGGTTCCTGATACGACCACGCTGGAACTGCGTCCGTTATAGCCGACCGGCAAGTGCTTCCAATTCGGCATGAGCGGGTTGTCGGGCCGGAACATCCGGCCGACGTTCGTCGCGTGGTACTCGCTGGAATAGAAGTCGACGTAGTCCGCGATCTCGATCGGCAGATGGAGGCGTACGTCGGTGCGAGAGATCAAGACTCGATCTCGAAGGCTCGCATCGTCGCGAAGTTCCCCTGAGCCTTCTCGGAGGAGATTGGAGAGCGTGTTGCGCACGTCTGTCCACACGCTGCGTCCGCACGCGATGAAGGGATTGAGCGACGAAGCAGCAAAAACGTTCTCTTCCAGTCCCTGAACGCGCAACTTCCCGGATTCGAAAAGAGCGCACAGATCGAGGACGAACTCACCAATCGCAACGCCCACCCTGGGCTGCTCGCCCCCGACGGAGAACACGCCGAAAGGCAGGTTTTGAATTGGAAAATGCGAGTCTTCAGAAACGGGAATCCAGGAACGCAGGCCCGGATCATTAGCGGACGACATTGGGGCCAAGATACCCGAGAGTTAGACGATGCTCATCGGGAGGTACCCGAGCGCCGTCAAGTCTTCGATGGGCTCCGCAATGGAGCAGGATCCGAAGCCAAGAGCGTACTCTCTCGCGGTCGAGATCTCGTCGGCCGTCGCATCGATCCCTCGCCATGCGAGTCGAGTGCCGTCGAATTGGAACGCAGACGGGTCCTCTTCTGCGATTACTTCCTTCAACCTCTCGTTTTCGATGCGATTGGAAAACGCGAGAACTGCGGCGACGAACAGGTTGAAGAAGCCGTGCATTTGAGTCCGCACGCTTTCGTGATAGCTGCGCACAGGATGATGAAGTCCTGCCGTCGCTTTGAATCGGCATCGGGCTTTCGCGCACGCTCCGACAAACGTCGCAACCGATTCGACGGACGGGAACGCGGCGGCGTTCAGTCCGCCGGTTCTTATTTTGCAGGCGATTCCCGCAGAGGCGGCCGTGGAGACGATCGCTTCCACTGCGCCCGCGCTCAGATCACCAAACGGCGCTTCGACGAAGAGGTCCATCTTCGCGACGGAGCAAGATAACGCGTCTGCCACCTTTGCCCACTCGGTGCCAAAGCACGGCTCCGGAAGTCTGACTTCGTAGCACTCGGGTGTCGCGAGCGACTGATACTTGTGGTGAAACTCATCCACCGCTGTCAGGTCCGCTTCTACTGTTTGAAGGGCAGTAGACGAGGCGTCTGCTGCCGTTCCGACAAGTGCGAGCCGCCACTGAACGTCCTGCCCGTGCTGAGCTGCCTGCGCCGCGAACTCTTCCAGCCTCGCGACAGGCACTACGAATCGCGAAACCATCCAAGAGTGCGGGCCTTGGCGGATTTCGGAGAATTCCTTCACCGCGCCGGCCATCTCGAGTTGAGCAGGCGGATAGAGGCCCGCGTAGTCGATCAGGCCTCGGATGAGGCGCGAAAGCGAGTCGGGCATCATGCTGAAATCATAGCAGACGCCGCCGGAAGCCGGGCACAATCCCGAAAGTGTCGGGAGTCGAGGTCCTCGCAAGCGCAACCCGGAGCACGCCCTGGGAGGGACGACTTTGGCTCGTCGGCGGATATGTTCGCGATGCGCTTCTTGGACTGCCGCTTCCCGAAGACGTGGACATCGTCCTGGAAACGGATGCGCTGGAACTCGCGAATTATCTTTATGAGCATCGCATCTCACGAATAGCGCCCGTAACCTATCCGAGATTCGGAACTGCGCTGGTCATCATCGGAGGATCGAAGGTGGAACTCGCGACCGCACGACGCGAGAGTTATCCTCGTGAGAGCAGAAAGCCGTTCGTCGAACCTGCGACGCTCCGCGAAGACGCGCTCCGTCGCGACTTCACCATCAATGCGATCCTCAAAAACCTTCACACAGAAGAGGTCTGCGACATCCTGGGAATGGGTCTGCAGGACCTGGATCAAAGACTGCTGCGAACTCCACAGGAGCCTGCGAAGACGTTCAGCGAAGATCCGCTGCGCATGCTGCGCGCCGTTAGATTTCGACATCGATTTGGTTTGAAACCAGTCAGCGGTTTGTGGGGCGCCATCCGCAGCGAGACCCAGCGCCTTTCGATCATCAGCATGGAGAGAATTCGTGATGAATTCACGAAGATGCTCTGCCAGGAGTCGGCTGCTGCCGCGATGCAGGATCTCCTGGACCTCGGGCTCTTAGAACTGTTTGCGCCCGAACTTGCGGCGATGCAGGGAGTGGAGCAAGGCGGCTACCACGAGAAGGACGTCTGGGAACACTCCATGGAAGTCTTGGACAATGCGGCAAGACTCGACATCGGCGACGAGCAGGAGAGATTGAGGATTACCCTCGCTGCGCTGCTACACGATGTGGGCAAGCCCGGCACGAAGACGACTGACGAATCAGGACGTGCACGATTCTTCGGGCATGAGAGGGTGGGGGCCGAGATCGCAGACACGGTTCTTAGAAGACTGCGGTTCCCGTTGTCCGTCAGCCGAGACGTCGTCGCCCTCGTGAGAAACCACATGAGGCTCGGTTCCATGCCGGTATTCACACCGGCCGCCGCGCGTCGCCTCAAGCGAGACATGGCGGATGCGACGGACACGCTACTGACCTTGTGCGAATGCGATGCAAGGGCTGTCGGGAGGATTGAGAAGGGAATCGACTTCGAGTCCATTCGCGCCCTTCTTGCGCAAGTGGAAGTCGAAACGCAGGACCGAGGCTTCCAATCTCCGCTCACGGGCGAGGAGATCATGGAGGTCGCGCAGATCGAATCGGGCCCTGAAGTCGGCCGACTCAAGTCCCTTCTCGTTGAGGCGGTTCTGGACGGCAGGATCCCGGCTGGCGACAAGGCCGCTGCCAAGTCCCTCTTGTTGGACGTGATGCATAAGAAGCCGCCGAACGGGTGAACATCCGGCCCCGCTTCGCGTATCAACGTGCATCTTGCCTTTGAAAGAAGGTGAAGGAGGCACGAATGAATCGAAGTTTTTGGATCGGCGCAGTCGCGTGCGCAGTCGTTACCGTTCCTTTGAGTTGGGCCATCGCGCAGGGACCGGGTCCGGGCGGACCTCCTCCCGGCGGCCAAGGCGGCCCACCTCCGGGCGGCCAAGGTCAGCCCCCGTTCCCTGGGCAGGGTCCCAGAGGGCCGATGATGGGTGGCGGCGGCGGAGTCGCGATGCAGATCGAGGGTGCGTACATCTACGTGGTAAGCGGCAACCAGATCTTCAAGATCGAGAAGAACGACCTGAAGATCGCCGGCAAAGCCGAACTGCCCGGACCGAGGCCGCCGCAGCAGGGCGGACCGCCGCCTCCCTCCGAAAAGTAGCACGCGTCCAAACTGAGCAGGAAACGGAGCGCGGAAGCGGAACATCCCAAGGGTGAACCGCTTCCGCGTCGCTTTGCAACTCTATACGATTCGCTCCGAAACCGCGAAAGACTTCTTGGGAGCTTGTCGTGCCGTAAAGAAGATCGGCTATGAATTCGTCGAGTTGGCAGGCTTCGGCGGCTTCGAGGCGCCAGCGCTCTCCTATCATCTTTCCGAGATCGGACTTCGCGTGTCCGGATCACATGTCGGTTTGGACGCCGTGACGGCGAACGCCACAAAGACCATCGAAGATCATCTCGCCATCGGCTGCAAAGATGTAATCGTGCCGTGGATTCCCGACGAGCGACGGAATAGCGCGAAGGCGTGGAAGGAAACGGGCAACCTATTGGAAGAAGCAGCGCAAAAGTTCCGTGAGTACGGGCTGCGCGTCGGATTTCACAATCACGCCGTCGAATTCCAGAAGTTCGAAGGAGCGACAGGTTGGGATCTGCTCTTTGGAGAGGCTCCGAGTTTGTGGGCGCAGGTGGACGTGTTCTGGGTTCAATACGCGGACGCCGATCCCGTCTCAGTGTTGGCAGGAGTCGCGAACCGCGTTTCCTCCATTCATGCGAAGGACATGGCGGCCGACAAGAAGGACATCGAGTTTGGTCTCGGTGTCATCGATTGGAAGCCTGTGCTCGCCCAGTGCGAGAAAAGCGGGGTGGAAACGCTCGTCGTTGAGATGGACGACCCGAAAATGGCGCCCTTAGAGAGCGCGAGGGTGTCGTACGAAAACCTCCAGCGTCTGCTGAAGGGCGGCTAAGCGATTCCCTTTGTCGCAGCGATCACCATCGCGTCGGAGAAGCGTCGAATCTCCTCAAGCGTTGTGTACACGTTCGGCGTCACCCGAATGCCTGTGAACTGGTCATGGTTGATCGCTGTGACGAAGATGCGGTGCTTTTCCCACAGCCAATTGGCCAAGTCCTCGGTCTTGATTCCTGAAATCTCGACCGTCGTCAGCCCGCAGGAATGCTCGGCCGCAAGGTTCGTATGGAATCGCACAGAAGGAATGCCGAGCAGCGGCTCGGTCCAAATCGATCGAAGGTAGCGCAGTCGAGCGGCCTTCCTCTCCGCGCCGATCATCTCATGAAATGCGAGCGCTTCGGCGATCGCGTTGTGGTTCGCTGCCGGGTGCGTGCCGATCTCTTCGAACTTGCGGACGTTTGCCGTACTCTCCGCTGGCGCGGCCATCAAGGGCCAGAGCGAAGAGATCTTCTCCTTCTTAACGTAGAGCATTCCCGTTCCCACCGGCGCCATGAGCCACTTGTGGAGCGACGTGCCGTAGTACTCGCAATCCAGATCATCACGACTGAAGGGAAACTGCGCGAACGCGTGCGCGCCGTCCACGATCACGGGTATTCCGCGCGCGCGGCACATCGCGACAATTCGCCGAACCGGGAGAATCTGACCGTTCAGAAAGATCACATGGCAGACGAGGACGAGTTTCGTCCGCGAAGTGATCGCGCGCTCGATCGCCTCGACGATTTCGATCTGGGAGGTCGGACGATGGGGAATCTTGGCCTGCACCATCTTGATCCCATCTCGCTTCTCGCGCTGTTGAATCGTCGTGATCATGCGCGGGTAGTCGAGGGTCGTCGTCAGAATCTCGTCGCCGGGTCCCAAGTCGAAACCGAAGAGACAGGTTTCGAGCGCTTCGCTCGCGTTGCGAGTGATTGCGACTTCCTCGGCGTCACAGGCGAACGCTTTGGCGAGGCCTCGGCGCACCGAGTCAATCTCCGTTTCAAGATGCCGCCACATGTAGAAACTGGGCGCCTGATTGGAGTACTCGAGCATGCGCCGGAGCGCATCCTGCACCACGCGAGGCGAAGGACAGACTCCGCCGTTGTTGAGGTTCACCATCGTCCGGTCGAGGGTGAACGCCTGTTGAATTTGTGCCCAGAACGCTTCGTCTTCCGCGATGCCTTTGGGGGAGGACCGCACGTTCGCCACTAATCTTTCGACGACTCGAAGGGTGTCGTCCTTGAACGCGATCGCTGCACCCAGCCCTGCCAGCATTTCCCTTCGGGTGATCATGCGGCGAAGTTCGGGTCGCTCTCGGAGTTCTCCTTCACAAAGATGATAGGCGGAAGCACGAAGCTCCCGCCTATCTCGTCATGCCGGGTTGCCCCGGCGATTGGGTTAGACGAGGTGATTAGCCGCCGCCGGACGCGCCACCCTCAGTGGCTCCGCCCTCAGCGCCGCCCTCGGCTCCGCCCTCGGCGCCGCCTTCGGCTCCGCCTTCGGTGCCACCCTCGGTTCCGCCTTCGGCGCCGCCTTCGGTGCCGCCCTCAGTGCCGCCCGACATAGCTCCGCCGTCAGTCGCTTCGCCATCGGTCGGGGTCGGCTGGGCGCCGCCTTCGGTCGTCGAGGCTCCGCCGTCAGTCGGCGCAGGCTCTTCAGCCTTGTTGCACGCCACGAGAGCGTATGAGGCCACGAGAAGAGCACCGGCCAACAGTGCAAACAGTTTCTTGCTCATCTTGAAAAAACACCTCCTGAGTGTTTGACCACTCCCATTCTGGGAGCGGCATATCTGATTACGCCCGCTGAGCGATGGCCCGTTTCATGGCCAAGTCGGGCACAACCCGGGATTATGGACGAAACACGGGCCCGTGCGGATGCAGGCTATCGCTTGACCGCGTACTTGTCGGGCGTCCGGGCGAACTCGTCCGGGCAGGCTGGGCTGCAGAAGTAGTACCGAAGTCCCTTGTAGTCGGCCCACCCGGCTGCCTTTGACAAGTCCGGGATACGCTTGCCGGTCACAGGGCAAACGACTTCGCCGCTCTCGTTCCTCAGGGTCGGCTGCGCTGGAAGCCGCGGCGTCGTCGGCTCCACCGGAGTCTCAGGCGCAGACTTTCGTGGCTTCTCGCTGACCTCCTGTTTCGGCGGTTCAGACCCGCCGCAAGAGACCAAGAGGAGAAGGGAGGCAGCAAGGGCGACGCTCAGGGATTGAGTTTCTTTCCTAACCATAGGACGACGGCCTTATTTTGCACGTCCTGATTCGACCGCGCAGACGTGTTGAGTCCCCAGAACTCATACCCCTGCTTCCGGAGGAATTGAATCCCTGGATCGTTGCAACTCAACGCCTCAATGAAAACCCCGCGGCTGCGGAAGTGTCGGGCTGCCTGCTCCACCGTCGCGAGAAGTCGGGCTCCGATGCCGCGACGTCTCTGCTCCCGCTTCACGACGAGGTTCCAGACCCGGACGAGATTGCGATGTTGTTCGAGAGTCGTCTCCGCATACCCAACCGGCTCACCGCGAATCATCGCGACGTAGCCCCTTGGGTCCTGGAGCCAGGGCTGGAACGGCCGAAGGATTTCTCCAGACTTCAGCGTCTTGGCCAAGGGGCGCCGGATGAGGGTCCAGGCGAAGCCGGCGGCCGTTTCTCTTGCCTCCACGTCGTAGACGAATTCCGACTCGAAGTCGGCCCGCAAGAGATCGGGAAGAGAGGAGACGAGGTCATCGCCGGGCGAAAGCGTACGAATTACGACCTCGTGCGCATCCACATTCGGGATGGACGAACGCCGAGCGGGGAACGTGTCGGCCCAGCCTCGCGGTAATCTCCCATTCGGAGGGTTCAATGAGGTTCTGCTTCGTTTCCATTGCGGCGTTGCTAACGGTGTCAGCCGCAGCACAGATCGGTGTTCCTGAGTCGAAGAGCATTGTGGGTGTGCGCAGGCCCGCGCTCAGTCCCGACGGATCTTTGGTTGCCTTTCAATACCGCGGAGACATCTTCGTCGTCGATGCTCAAGGCGGCACAGCGCGCCAAGTGACCAATCACGTCGAACTCGACACGAATCCGATCTGGAGTCCGGATGGCAAGTGGATCGCGTTCTCGAGCGATCGCAACGGCAACTACGACGTCTTTGCAATTCCCGTAGATGGCGGGGAAACGAGACAACTGACCTACTCATCCGGAAACGAGATTGCAACCGACTGGTCGCCTGACGGGCGGATGATCACCTTCACAGCACGTCGTGACTCACCGTGGACTGGAATCTACGTGCTCGACGTGCAAACCCTGAAGTTCAAGCGCGTCGCCGAAGACTACCAAGGCTTTGCAAATCCCAGATTCTCACCCGACGGCAAAATGATCGTTGCTCAGCGGCACGGATTCCCGTGGACGCGGCCTCGCTACAGCGGCTCGGCCGCCGCTCAAATTTCGTTCATCGACGTCAGCTCAGGAAAGACGACCATCGTCCGCTCCAACGGATTTCAGCATCTCTGGCCGCAGTTTGCTCCGGACGGCAAGGCGGTCTACGCCGTAACAGTGGGCGAGTTGACGCCGAGTTCGCCGTGGATGAATAAGCCACCGATCACGTTCGAAGACAGCGCGAACAAAACCCCGAACCTCTGGCTGTTCGGTTTGGACGGCAGGGGAAGGCGTGTGACGAACTCCATAGGAGAGCCGATCCGCACACCGAGCGTCAGCAGGAGCGGAGCGATCGCTTACGAACTCGGCGGCAAACTGCACATCGTCGCCAATGGAAAGGACTCCGAAATCTCGATTCGAGTTTACGCAGACCCGAAACAGAACGCAAAGACGACGACGGTGTTGACGACCGGCGCGACGGAGGCGGTCGTCTCGCCGGACGAGAAGTCTTTCGCTTTCGTCGCAAACTCCGAAATCTGGACCGTCCCAATCGAAAAGCCTACTGGGCGAAACAAAGATGACGCACAGCGTCTCACCGAGTATCCGGGCATCGATGAGGGAATCCTCTGGTCGGCAGATGGCAAGCAGATCTACTTCATCAGCGACCGAGACTTCAATCAGAGACTCTACGCGCTGGACGTGGAGTCCAAGAAGGTCACTTCGATCTGGATGGGAAGCGACGACGCCTTCGGCGCGCAGCTCTCCCCAGACGGCAAGAAGATCGCATTCTGGACGGCAGGCGACACAGGAGGCCTCTACGTCTATGACACGGAAGCTGCCACCCCACCGACCCTCGTGTACGCCCAGCCCGGCAGTCAGTTCTTCGGGACGAGCGCGGGGGACTTCGCGTGGTCGCCGGACAGCAAGTGGCTGGCGGTAACCGCGCAAAAGACCGGAAGCGTTTGGTGGCTTGAGATCGTGGACCTTGCAGGAAAAGCGCGCAAGGTCTCGCGGCTCAATGTGGACTACGCCAACCCTGCCTGGTCAGCCGATGGCAAATTCCTCTACTATTCGCGCGGGGGGGCAGCCGCAGGCTTCTACGCACTGCCGCTCAAACCGGAAGACACCGCGCCAGATGAGAACGAAATGAAGTACGAGGAGCCGAAGGATCCTGTGATCGTCGAAATCGACTTCAACGAGATCTGGCGGCGTGAGAGAAGGCTGTTCACAAACCCCGTGAGCGGGAACGTCAAGTCAGACATCAAGTCAGGCAAGATCTTCTTCCTGAGCGGGAACGCCCTCATGGAGTCGAGTTACGATGGTAAGTCGGTTCGCCAACTCACGGACAGCGTCTCGGAGTTCACGCTCGGTAAGGACGGTAAGAACATATTCGGCCTGCGCGCCGGACAGCCGTTCCGGATGACGCTCGGCGGGAACAACCCCATCACCACCGTCACGTTCCGCGCGGAATACATCCAGAACCTCGACCTTGTACGAAAGGCTGCGTTCGTTCAGTTCTGGCGCACTTACAACCGGGCGTTCTACGATGGGAACTTCCACGGAAGAGATTGGGCGAACATCCGCACGCGCTATGAGCCGCTGATGGACGGTGTCGGTCACCGACTTGAATTCGCCGAATTGCTCAACATGATGGTCGGCGAACTCGAAGGCTCACACAGCGAAGTGAGCGCTGCGCCAGGCGGCGTTCAAGGCCCCAGCGACGCGCACCCTGGATTCCTATTCGACTATTCGTACACGGGCCCCGGCATCCGAGTCCTCGGTACTTTTGAGCGCGCGCCCGCGACCTACGCGAAGACCGAGATCAAGCCAGGCGAATACGTCCTCGCGATCAACGGAGTCGACGTGACCCTCGACGAGCGTCTCTGGGACGTTCTCCGGAATCAGAGCGGACGCGACTTAGTGTTGACGGTCAATTCGACGCCGTCGAAAACCGGCGCTCGCCAAGTCAAATATGGCGCACTCTCGTCGGGCTCGTTCTCGCAATTGAGATACGAACAATGGGTAGTGCGCAACCGGAAATCCGTCGAAGCGGCTTCGAACAGCCGGTTTGGTTACGTTCACATCGCCGGCATGGGTGGGGGCGACAGAACTCGCTTCGAAGAGGAGTTCTGGGAAGAAGCCAACGGCAAAGCCGCAATGGTCATCGACGTCCGGTTCAACGGCGGAGGCAACATCGCGGACTCGCTGGTGGATTGGCTGGAGCGCAAGCCACACGGCTACTACAAGACGCGAGATTCGCACATTGAAACTGCGCCGAGCGATCGCGTGTGGGATAAGCCCATCGTGGTCCTCCACAACGAAAACAGCTTCTCGAACGCGGAGATGTTTCCATACTCGATGCGGCAGCGTGGGCTCGCGACGCTCATCGGAATGCCGACACCGGGCTACGTCATCTGGACATGGGGAGGCAGCCTCGTAGACGGTACGCGAATCCGTCTGCCCATGGGCGCTGTTTGGCGGCTCGACGGCAGTCCGATGGAGAACTTGGGACAGAAACCCGACATCGAGGTCCCGTGGCCGAACGAGGACTACATGGCCGGCAAAGATCCGCAGCTCGAACGGGCGATACAGGAACTCCTCAAGAAAATCGGCAGAAACTGACGCAGTGAACGTAATAGCGTTCGATTTGGGCGCTTCGACGGGCAGAGCCCTCGAAGTGAATCTCTCGACCGCGCTTACCGTGCGAGAACTTCATCGGTTCGACACGCCGGGAACGTTCGAGGAGGGCTTTGAGCGCTGGAACGTTTCGCAAATCGTCGAGCAACTTCGTCGTTCTCTGCACGAGGGCGCAAACGCGCGGTGCATCGCCGTCGATACCTGGGGGGTGGACTTCGGGCTCCTCGATGAAGCCGGTTCACTTGTGGCCAATCCGATACGGTACCGAGATGCTTCCCATGCCGCCGGTCTTCAGGAGTTAGAAAGACGCGTTCCGCGAGAGGACGCCTTCCGACGCACCGGCATCCAGCCGTGGGTGTTCAACACGGCCAGCCAACTGCTCGCCCGCTCACTCCGAGGTGATCGCGAACTGAAGTCTGCGGCGACCCTTGCAATGATGCCGGACCTCATCGCGGGCCGGCTGTGCGCTGAGCCTTGGTCGCCATTTGCTGAGCGCACCATTGCTTCGACCTCTCAGTTGATGGGGCTCAACGGCGATTGGGACGGCGCTCTGTGCGAAGCGGCAGAGGTGGCCGACGGCCTCTTGCCTCCGATCAGCCCTGCGGGAGCGATTCGCGGTCGCACGGCCGAAGGAGTGCCCGTCATCGCCACCGCCGGCCACGACACCGCTTGCGCGGTCGCCGCTGCGCCGCTCCGGTCGGACGGCGAAGCGTTTCTTTCTTCAGGCACTTGGTCTCTCCTGGGCACGGAATCGGACACGGCCCTCGCCTCGCCGGAAGCGCTCCATCTCGGCATCACGAATGAGCGCACAGTGGACGGCAGGTTTCGGGTGCTGAAGAACATCATGGGCCTCTGGCTCCTGCAGAGCTGCCAAGGGGCGCGCACCGCCGAGGAGTGCGTCGCTCTCGCCGAGCGGGCCCGGCCCTTCGTGGCGAAGTTCGACCCGAACCACCCGAGCCTCCTAAATCCCCCGGACATGCCTTCCGCGATCCGCTCTCTCTGCGACGCCGAGGTCGAGACGGAGGGCGAACTCTATCGGTGCATCTTCGAGAATCTGGCGGCCGAGTACGCAAGGACTCTCCGGTCTCTGGAGAGGCTCACCGGCAGCAGATTCACCGCAATCCGCGTCGTGGGCGGCGGGGCCAGGAACTCGCTTCTCAACCAGATGACGGCCGACGCAGCAGGGGTTCCGGTCTACGCGGGGCCGTACGAGGCGACTGCAATCGGCAACGGGCTCGTCCAGTTCGCCGCCCTCGGCGAACTGCCGATGAACCTGCAGGTGTGGCGCGACCTCGTGGCCCGCTCCTTTCCGTCCGCCGAATTCCTCCCTCGAGAGCCTGGGGCCTGGTCGGATTGGCAGGCGGAGTGAACCGAAGCGCCCCTCCAGCGTCGTTGCGGTTACCCATCTGCCGGTGGACGGCATACAATAATAGGAAGGGCGTGCAATGACGACTCGAGAGAAGATCGCGCATCTGCTCCGGCGCTTCGGCCTCGGAGCAAGCATCGCCGAGCTCGATTACTACGAGAAACTCGGCGTGGACGGCGCAATCGACCGGCTGATCAACTACGAGAACTACCCGGACGGATACGGCGTGAACTGCTATGAGTACGCAGGCCGCGTCGACGGGCTGCTTCGCCTTAACCCCCCGCAAGTGATTGCGTGGTGGACGGCGCAACTCATCACCACGCAAAGGCCTCTCGAAGAGAAACTCACCCTGTTCTGGCACGATCACTTTGCGGTTAGCGCTTCCAAAGTGAATGCCGCGCCGATAATGCTCGAGTACGTTCAGACACTTCGGCGCAACGCGAACGGCAACTTCCTGAGAATGCTCGAAGCCATCAGCAAAGACCCGGCCATGATCTGGTGGCTCGACAACAACACGAACGTCCGCGGCAAGCCGAATGAGAACTTCGCGCGCGAAGTTCTGGAACTCTTCACGATGGGAATCGGCAATTACACGGAGACAGACATCCAGGAGGCCGCGCGCGCCTTTACGGGCTGGACTTTCCGCAGGACGCGATTGGGCCGCCCGACTCCGGAAGAGATCGAGCAGCAGGTCCTCAACGGCGAGCCGCTGACGACGTACCAATTCTTGCCGCGACAGCACGATGAGGGGATCAAGAAGATACTCGGTAACGAGGGGAACTTCAATGGCAACGACGTGCTTGGCATCGTGGCCCCGCGAAGGGAGACCGCACGCTACATCACTACAAAACTGTGGGAGTGGTTTGCCTACCCGAATCCGGAGCCCAAAGTACAAGAGAAACTCATCAAAGCGTATTTCGACAGCGGATTCGAGATCAAGCCGATTCTCAAGGCGATCGCGGAGTCGGAGGAGTTCTGGAGCGAGAAATGCGTTCGAAAGCAGATCAAGAACCCCGTTGACTTCACGATCTCTCTGGCGAGGCAATTGGGTTTGGGCGCCTATCTGCTGCGCGAACGAAAACCGGATGCGAGGCCGAACGAGCCGATCCCACGAAGCGTCGTTCAAACGGCGAATGGATTCGGTCGCGCCCTGGGCCAACAGGGGATGCAACTCCTCTATCCGCCCGACGTAGCAGGATGGGACTGGGGTGCGGCGTGGATCTCCTCGGCGACGATGATCGAGCGAATTCGAGTCGCAGACCTCCTATTCCAGCAGAGGCCCGCGGCCAGTGGAGGCACAGCGGCCATCGTCGCGGACTACGTGCTCAATCAGCGAAAGGCCTCCACATCAGCGGCCGCCATCGAAGCCATGGCAGAATTGTTCGATGCGCAGGTTCCCGCCTCAGGGAGGTCTGCGCTGACGAAGGCCTTCGAATCCGCCGGCGGCCTGGCCGCGCTTGCGGGCCAGCGAACGGGCTCGACGGTTGTCAGAGAAACCTTGCGGGTTCTCTTCGCGATACCAGAATTTCATTTTTGCTGATGAACGATACGAGGTGACGTAATGAGCAACGACTTCAGCCGAAGAGACTTCCTTCGCGGTGGTGCAATCATCACCCTCGGCCTGGCGTCTCCGCCCTGGTTGGCGAAGATCGCATACGCGGACATTCTGAAATTGGCGCGTGGCGGCAAGGTCGATCCCGACAACATCCTTGTCGTCTGTCAACTATCGGGTGGGAACGACGGCCTCAACACCGTGATCCCCTACGCGGATTCGCGGTACTACGAATTCAGACCGACGCTCGCACAAAAAGAGGACGCCGTCATCAAACTCAATGACCAACTCGGCTTCCACCCTTCCATGAAGGGCGCAGAGGAAGTCTTCAAGTCGGGTCAGATGGCGGTCATCCAAAACGTCGGATACCCGAACCCCAATCGCTCGCACTTCCGGAGCATGGACATTTGGCAGACGGCCAATCCGGACAAGGTCGAGAAGTATGGATGGCTCGGCAAGTATCTCGACCAGGAACTCAAGAAGGGTTCGATCAACCCGATTCTTGCGATCGGCCTCATGCGGACCAGTCCGGCAGCGTTTTCCGCTCAAGAGGCGTCGGTGCCGTGCTTCGCGAGTCTCGCAGACGTGCAGCAACTCGTCGGAGACCCCGACGCGGAGATGAGGCTCAGGGAAGCTCAGGGCATGGAGTCTGGCTCGAACGCGAGCGCGGACCTCATCCGCAAGGCGAACCTAACCGCGCTCGACGCGATGGCTCAACTGAAGAAGTCAATCGCTTCTTACAAGTCGAACTTCACGTATGACCAGAACGAGTTCGGCCGCGGATTCCAGCAGATCGCGCAGATCATCGCAACCTCTCCCAAGACGCGCGTGATCTACTTCGCCGCGGGCGGGTTCGACACTCACAGCCGCCAAGCGGAGACCCACGCCCAGTTGCTCGGCAACTTCAGCACCGCGGTGAAGACGTTCATGGACGAGATGAAGGCGATCGGCAAAGAGAAGAAGGTCACCGTCATGGTGTTCAGCGAGTTCGGGCGCCGGTGTCAGGAAAACGGAAGTCAGGGCACGGACCACGGAGCGGCCGCGCCGATGTTTGTGGTCGGTGGCTCGGTCAAAGGAGGCTTCATCGGTTCGAATCCGGACCTCGTGAACCTCGACCGCGGCGATCTGAAGTGGCATACCGACTTCCGCCAGGTGTATGCGACCGTGCTCGACGAATGGATGGGGTCGGACAGCGAGTCCATCTTTGGGTCAAAATTCGAGCACGTCCAAATCTTCTGACGACTTGGAGGAGAGGCACTACCTACCCGGCCGCTTCGTGCGGCCGGGACTTTTTTTGTCTACCGCCGCCTCTCGCGATTGAACGCGTCGGTCACGGATCGAAGGCGCACCGGGCTCGAGTGCCGTGGGGCTTTGCCTTCGAGCGTCGCTCCGTTGAACACGTCGATGATCCTCTCGCGATGGTCGTTCATCATGCAGATGGATCGAGGCCCGAACATCTGCACCGCTTCGACGGCGTTCTCCCAAGTTCGTGGATTGAGTTTCCCGTCCTTGCACGTCTCGCGCTCGGCGTCGAATCGCGGGCAGTCCTCGCAGCGCATATGCGAGTATAGACGCGCTGCCAAGATCAGTTGACGCGCGACTACGGGCGAGCGTACCAACCGACGAAGTCGGTTCGAGCCTGCCAGTTCGCGACGACGGTCGGCCCGACGGTCTTAAAGCCGATTCGGGCGCGCAGTCTGCCCGTGCCAGCCTCGACGAAGTCGCTTGGCGTTGCGCCCACATCCGCGCGCAGGATCGCGTCGGTCGTAGGGCAGAGAGCTTCCTGGACAAGCACCCACACCTGATGAGTGAAGTCGAACATTTCGACTCGGACGAGCAGGTTCGAGATGCTTGCAGACACTTCCACCTTGAGGAAGAGACTCGACACAGACCCGAGCGTTTGCTGACCCTCCACGATGAATGAGGCGGGCGCCTCTTGCGGCGATAGCACGACTCCGGGATTCAGCACGAGTCTGGAATCGTCCTGAAAGAGAAGGCTCGCTAATCCGCCCTGCACGAGCCGCCCGCGCAGCAGAGAAAAAACGTTCGCATACGTGAGTTTGCCCTGGCTCTGATAGGAGGGCGTTTCGTTCGTGCCTTGAGTGTTGGTCAACTGCTGCACGTTCGATCCATCCACGTTCATCGAATACAGTTCGTAATCGCCAGAGCGATTCGATACGAAGATGATCTTGGATCCATCCGGGCTGAAGGTCGGATACCAGTCGAGAGCGGAATGGTTGGTAAGACGGGTCTGATTCGACCCATTGGAGTTCATGATGTAGATCTCGTAATTCCCATCACGCGTCGAATTGAACGCGATCTTGTCGCCATCCGGACTGAACACGCACTCTGCGTCCGTTGCTGCATGATTGGTCAAGTTGACCTGCCCCGAGCCATCCGCGTTCATCAAGTAGATTTCGTAATTTCCGTCGCGCGTCGAAAAGAAACAGATCTTCGACCCGTCCGGGCTGTAGCTGGGGCCGTAATCATGGCCGTTCGGCGTGTTCGACAAGTTGACCTCGTTGGTGCCGTCAGGATCGATTCGCCAAATGTCGCTGTCGGTCGGCGTTTCTCGATGGAATGCGATGTGTTTTCCGTCCGGCGACCAGGAGGGTCGAGTTTCGTGATCCGAACTCGCATTCGTAAGATCGAGTTCGCCCGTTCCGTCCAAGTTCATGACGTGCAGGTCGCCGGGGAAGCCGTCTCGGTGTGAATGGAACGCCACCTTGCGGCCATCGGGGCTGAGCACTGGGCTGATGTCCTCAGGGCTGCGGAAGGTCAATCGAACCGGATTGGTGCCGTCTTCCTGCATCACGTATATCTCGTGGTTGCCGTCCCGCGTGGAGGCGAACGCGATCAGCGAGGGAGGGGGGCCGGCCAGTATGGCCGTTGCAGATACAAAGAATGAGATCACTCGTGCTCTCCTGGGTAACGATACGCGAGACGGCTGGCTTGCGCTCCCTTCCGAATGCCGGTTTCGAATCGAGCGGAACTTGTGCGCCTTTTGGCTCGCACGAGCCATAATGGCTGAGAACCGCCTGATCGTTTAGGAAGGTGTTCGGCATCAGTGAGGTGCGAGGGCGCTGGCCCTGCCCAATCGTCGACGGTTGGGAGGACCCATGGCGTACGAATATCGCATTGACAAAGCAGAGAGGTTGGTCTACTTGACCGTAACGGGCGAGCCCGAGTTTCGGGAACTTCTCGAACTCCAATCCAAGTTTCGACAGGACCCGGACTTTGATCCCTCCATGCGCGAGATCGCCGACCTAAGAGCATCCACAGGACACCTCAACGTAGATGAGTTGCGTACCTTAGCGCTGAACACGCCGTTCGGCCCGGGATCAAAGCGTGCTATTGTCGTTGCCGAACCCCTTCAATTTGGACTTGTGCGCATGTTCGAACAGATGCATGCATACGAGGTTGAGAACTTCCGCGTCTTCTACGACATGGACGAAGCCATGGTTTGGATTCAGAGCACTGCTTAGCAGCCAACGACACTCGCGAGAGGTTGAGAACGCAGGAGCCGACGAAGCGGAGCGAGTCGGGAGAACCCGAAAACCACTCAAAATTCCCGGTGCCGAACCTGCGAGTATCGGCGGAAGGGGCGGTACCATAGTCGCTGCACCGCGTCGCCCGTAGTAAGAGCCGAGTTCGGCGTAAGGCAGATGTCGGGAAATAGAAACTTCGCAAGGAGGATCTACCGTGGCCGTATGCCGCTCGCGTTTTCGATAGACAAGAAGAACGGTGTCTTATACTTGAAAGGCACGGGTGAACTTGCCTTCGAGGAACTGGTGTCAGTTCGCGAGAAGTTCTCCCAAGATGCGGACTTCCATCCATCGCTTCGTGTGCTGTGCGACTTCTCGCTGGCGAGCACAGAAATGACTCCCGAGGAAGTCCGGAAGTTCGGCCAACTGAGAAACTGGGCTCCAGAAGCGAGGATCGCAGTCGTTGTGTCGAGTGAAGTGCTGTTCGGCACGGTGAGGATGTATCAGGAGATGCACGACCTCCCCGCGGATCATCTCCGCGTCTTCCGCGACCTAACTGAAGCGCGTGAATGGCTCGGCTTGAGCGACTGAGGCTGGCCGCTCGGTTGCCTTGCCTCCTTGCCCCCCATCCCGCTACTGGCCCCAGCCGAGGGGCGGGTACCCTGCGCTACTCTCGTGCGAATTCTGTTTTTGGGGGACGTGGTCGGCAAGGTCGGCCGTCAGGCGGTCAAGGCCGTCCTGCCTGACCTCATCTTAAGCCACGAACCCGACTTCACGATCATCAACGCCGAGAACTCGGCGGCAGGCTTCGGGATCACGCCCGACATCGCGGAAGAGCTCATCAAGTTGGGGGCCGACGGCATCACTCTTGGCAACCACGCTTTCCATCGCCAGGAGATCGAGGCCTACCTCGAGTCCTCATCGAAGATCGTCCGTCCCGCCAACTACCCTCCAGGAGTCCCCGGCAAGGGGTGGACGGTTCTCAAGAAGAACAGCCTGAGGCTCGGGCTCGCGAACCTCTGCGGCCGGGTCTTCATGGGGGACTATGACGACCCGTTCCGGACCATGGAGGCGATCCTCCAAGAGTCCGAAACCCGATGCTGGTTCGTGGATTTCCACGCGGAGGCCACCTCCGAGAAGATGGCCTTCGCCTGGCACTTCGACGGTCGAGTGTCGGCAATCGTCGGAACGCACACCCACGTGCAGACGTCGGATGAGCGAATCCTGCCGGGCGGCACGGCGTTCCTCACGGACGTTGGAATGTGCGGCCCGAAAGACTCGGTGATCGGAATGGACCGGGACATTGTCCTGAGGCGATTTCTCACTCAGATGCCCCACAGATTTGAGGTTGCGAGGAGTCCTGGAGTAATCTGTGGTGTAGTCATCGACGTCAACGCCGAGGACGGACGGGCCGAATCCATCGAGCGGATTCAAATACGAGACATAGGCTAATTTGCACGGAGGGTCAATCCAATGCTAACGAGTTTGAACGTGGGGCTTGCGCTACTGGGAGCGGTGGCGCCGACAGGCCAAGCGACCGATATCAGCGTCTACAGCGGTCAGGCCCTTGGGGACGGCATCCGTGCCCAGTCCTGGGGGGGCGGAACCATCCAGGAGTCGACTGAAGTCACCCTGCTGGGCGCCCACTCCCTTAAGATCACGACGGCCACATTCCACCAGGGAGGAATCCTCGAGTTTTCTCAGCCGATTGACGTAGCAGCCGCCTCGAACGCGAAGGAGAACCTGCTCGCCGTCGCGGTGTGGGTCATCGAGAACAAAGGAACCGTCGGCGGTTCCGGTTCCGGCGGTGGACCCAGCACGGGCGGTGGACCGACGACCGGAGGCGGAACGAGCGGCCAGGGAGGCAGCACGGCTCCCCGAGCCCCCAAGCAGATGACCCACCTCCGGCTGCTGATCCGCACGAGAGACAAGAAACTCTCCGAAGCAATTCTCCCCCTGGCGACGGCCTCGGGCAGCACCGGCAAGTGGCGGCGAGTGGGAATCCCTCTGTCTGCCATCGCTGGTTTCCAGAAGACGAACAAACAGATCGTCAGCGTCGGACTCGCTGGCGATGCCCCCGCCACCTTCTACTTGGGTGAAGTTCGCGTCGTCAACGACCAGACTCCGATTCAAGGGTTCCTTCCGAAGACGTCTATGAACCTCGCTCTCGGCGATGAGGCCACACTGTGGGTGTCTGCCGAAGCGGGACTTTCGATCCTTGACGTCGCATGGGATTTCGACGCGAAAGACGGAATTCAGGATGAGGCGATCGGCCAAGTGATATATCACCGGTTCCGCCTCGAAGGAACCTTCACAGTCACCTGCACGATCCGGGACGCGTTCGGTCTGAAGGCTCCGTGGACTGGCACCATTCAGGTCGTAGTTAACCCGTAGTCACATTTCCGTAAGTTTGACGGCGGCGCGCAAGCGCCGCCGTTTTTCGTTGTTGCCGCCGATACGGTAAGAGGTCAGAAACCCCAACTGAGGCTAATCCCAGGCCTCTCAAACCACACCCACATCAGTCCGAGCGTGACCTCTTTGCGTTTGATATTCAGCATCAGGTGTGAGCGTCGCCCGTCGTTCAAGAACAGCAGCGAGGCCTCAGAGCTCAAGGCGAGGTCGACGCCGAAGGGGAGGTTGAAGCCGCGCTCCCACTCGGAATAGTTGATCGAAGCATACGCGGTCAGCCTCGCTTCTACAAAACCCTTGGAGACAGTCACAAAGTAACACTGAGTGCCGACGGGCGACCCGATGCGATCGCTTGACGTTCCGAAGTTGATCATCGGGTTCGTCGGGGTCTCGCGCATCGCGATGTAATTACCGATCACGTTGACTTCATCGGCGACTGGGTTGAACTCGAGTCCGAGCAGAAGGTCTTGTGTGAATGCGTACGTGCCCGTGAATCTCCATCGCGGACGAGCGAGCGACGTGTCCACCCATCGCGCGCTAAACGCCCACTTCGTTTCACTGCCCGGACCGAGCAGCCGGCCTTCGCCAGGTCATCCGGTTCAGGTGGGCACCTGTCCAGCCGCGCCCTGCAAAGCCGCCGAGACCCACACGACAGCCAACGCCGTGAGTAACGCTTGGCGAACTGGGCGAGACGTGTTCATGTTGCCTTACTAAACGAATTCGTACTCTTCACGGGGTGGCTCGACCTGATGCCTCGGCTTCGTGAAGATGATCGGCATCAAAGCGAGAATCAAGGCCAACAGCGCAACCCACAGGACGATCCGAGTCCAATCCGGCACGCCGGCGTAACGGAGTCGCTTCTTCTCGGTTTCGCCGGGATCACCGGGGGCGAAGTCGAGCGGAAGCAGATTCTCAGATCCGCAGAGAGCGCACGTCAGATGATAGTAGCCGTTCTCGTCGATGAGGGCGAACTCTCGAGGTGGTACTAAGATCGCGGCCCAACAGTATCCGCACTCTACGAACTGCTTGCCATCGTCGGCTTCCTCGTTCGCCTCCTCGTCTTCATACTCATCCTCTTCCTGAGCGAGATCGAGATCCAGGGGGCGGTCACTAAGACCGCGCATCTCCTGTCCGATTTCGTTCCGATCGTTTGGATTCATCACTCACGCGCCTTCGATGGAGACTTCAACCGGTCTGCACGGGTGGAGGCACGAATTTCTCGACCTCCTCCAGCGTGGTTGGTACTCTCAACGTGCCGTTCTTGATCATTGACTCATAGGCGCGCACGATCTCCAATGCGCGCGGCGGAAGGAGGTGCTTTGTGTGCCGCATCTCCGTGATGCCCACCCCCCCCTCCTTGAGACCGAGCACGACCGTACCGCCTTTGAAGTTGCCGCTCTTGGCCCTTTTGGCCGCGTCGAGGACCGCGAGGTCCACCCGCTTGATCATGCTGGTCAGAACGTGGCCTGGCGCTAAGTCGTCCTGATCGCTGTCGACGCCGATCGCCAGCAGCCCTCGCTCCTCCGCTGCGTTGATCACGCCGAGACCGCACTTCCCGCTTGCGTGGTACACGATGTCCGCTCCCGATGCGTACACGGCGAGCGCAGCCTCCTTTCCCTTTGCGACGTCGAACCAATCTTCCGTGTATTTTGAAACGACCTGCGCTTCCGGCCTCGCCGCTTTGACACCCGCGCGAAAACCGGCTTCGAACTTCTTGATGAGATCAATGGACTTGCCGCCGACGAATCCCACCTTGCCGGTCTTCGACGTCAGACCTGCGAGCACTCCCACCAAGAAACTGCCCTCCTCTTCACGGAAGGTGTATCCCAATAAATTCGGTTTGTCGCTCGGCACGTCAATGATCGCGTACTTCTGTTCTGGATGACTGTCGGCGGCCTCGAACATCGCCTTTTCCATCGTGCTTCCGACACCGATGATGAGGTCAGGCTTGTCAATGGAAAGTTGCTCGAAGTTGGTCTTGTAATCGGCTTGGCTCTTGCTGTCGACCTCTTGGATCTTCCCGCCCAATTCCGAGGGAATTCGCTCCAATCCGCGAGCAGCGCTATCGTTGAAACTCTTGTCCCCCCGTCCCCCCTCGTCGAATACGAGCGCGACGCGAAACTCGGCGTCGCCGCCGGTTTGGGCGGGCTGGCCGGCAGTGCAGCCGGCAAGGGCGATCATGCCGAGAATGGCGGCTCCGACCCTGTTCACGCCGGAATTATGGCGCGGACTCAGACCGCTCCCAACTTGCGCACGAGTCCCTTTTCCGCGTAGGCCGACTTGCTGACTTCCGCGGCCAGCCGTCCGGCGATCGCGCGGAACGCCTCGCTGTGCGCGGATTGGGGATGCGCGATTACGCTGGGCGTTCCCTTGTCACCCGAATCGCTGACTTCCGGGTCGAGCGGCACCGATCCGAGGAAAGGCACCTTGTACGACGCGGCGAGTTCCTCCCCGCTCATTCCTGCGAAGATTCGAGTCGTGGTACCGCAGGATGGGCACGCAAAAGAACTCATATTCTCAACCACGCCGAGCAGCGGCACGTTCAGTTTCTCGAAGAGTGTCACCGCCTTGCCGGCGATGTTTGCAGCAACATCGTGGGGAGTCGCGACGATGACGACTCCGGTGATCGGCGCCGTTTGAGCGAGCGACAAAGAGGCATCTCCCGTTCCGGGGGGGAGATCCACGATCAGATAATCGAGCGCGCCCCAATCAACGTCGCGCAAAAGTTGCGATACCGTCGTCCCCACCATCGGTCCCCGCCAAATCACGGCCTGCCCCTCTTCCAGCAGGAAGCCCAACGACATCATCTTGATGCCGAACTTCTCGATTGGCAGGATTCGACCCGCCTTCGACCAGGGCTTGTCGTGCTCCGCGCCCATCATCAGCGGAATCGACGGCCCGTAAACATCCGCGTCGAGCAGGCCGACGGTTGCTCCCGTCTTTGCCAGCGCGACCGCCAAGTTGACGGACACCGTGCTCTTGCCCACGCCGCCTTTGCCCGACGCCACTGCGATCACGTTGCGCACTTCGGGCAGCACTTCGCCTTTCTCGACGGAAGTCCGCACCTGAGCCGTCATTTCGACCTCGACGGTCTTCACGCCGGGCAGCGCAGCCACCACTCCGCGAGCTTCTTCCTGAAGCAGGTCCTTCACAGGGCAAGCCGGAGTGGTCAACTCGATCTTGAACTGAACACGGTCGCCGGAAATCGAAAGGTCCTTGACGAAGCCAAGCGACACGATGTCTTTCCTGAGGTCGGGATCGTTGACGGAGCGGAGTGCCTGCAGCACTTCCTCCTCGGTGGGCGGCATGGGTCGAGTTTACACCCGGCTTACGGAGACCAGGTCAGAGCAAAGTCCGCTCGCCGCTCCTTCGTTCTGCTGAGCACGCGAAGTGAGAGCATTTCGGATGCCTCAGAGGCAGTCGCCACTTCCCGAGCCGAGAAGGTGACGCGATAGAGGCGCAGATGGAAGTCGCCGATCGGCAACACCGGACGCCTACGGGTCGCTTCGAACTCACCCATAAGTTGAGTGCCCCCTGGAGCGAACTGGTGCCACGGAAAGCCCTTGAGCAGGTTGCGATCTCTCGACGCCTCGCGCCACACCAGGTCCACGGATATGGGCGAAAGCGCCTTGCCATCGGGTGCCAGCACGAACCTGCAGTTCTCAACTTCATCCAGCCGAGCCTTTTCCTCGAAGTCTTGCTCGATCGGATCCACCTTCGGCGCGCCGGCAAGTTGAACGAAGAACACGACCACCCCTTCCATCTCCTCGCGCACTCGGTCCCACCGCTGCTGTAACTCGCCGGCAGGCCAATACTCCTCTTCCGACAGGCATCCCAGGCGAGCCGAGACGTACGCCGGCGAATACCACCATGCGAACTCTATCTCGCGCCGCCACAGGCCGTCGAACCACCATCCGATCGGCCTCTGGACGAGCAGAGCGCTCCGCCACGCGCCTCTGCGCTTCTCACCCCACGACCTCCCCAACTGCACGGCTCCGTCCAAAGGGCGCTCCTGGAATGAGACGGCGACCCGCTCAGCCCGTTGAGGGCTGGCATCCTGGCGATGAAGGGCCGCACCCGAGGCGATCAGGCCTCCGAGAAGGGCCGCTGCGAGCGGGTTCACCTAAGGGATTATCGGTCTGCGGCAGGCTCTTTCACTTCCTGGTCAGCCGGCTGCGGGAGGGACTCCGTCGACTCAGGCCGTCCCACGCGACCGGTGACTTTCCCGAGGATTCCTCGAATCCAACTCGAGAAGTCGTCGAACACCGTGTAGGTGCACGGGATCACGAACAGCGTCAGCAGCGTGGACAGCGTCATGCCGCCGATGATGGTGATGCCGAGCGGAGCCCGAAATTCCGACCCACGACCGAGGGCGAGTGCGACGGGGATCATTGCCAACACGAGGGCGATCGTCGTCATGAGGATCGGCCTCATTCGCGTTACGCCGGACTCGAGCAGCGCGTTGTGCCGGTCGATTCCCCGGCCCCTCAGCGTGTTGGCGAAGTCCACCAGCAGGATCGCGTTCTTTCCGACCAGCCCGATGAGCATGATGAAGCCGATGAACCCCACGATTCCAAACGGAGTGTTCGTCATCATGAGGAACAGCAGCGCTCCAACGAGCGCCTGCGGCTGTGCAAGTTGGATGATCAACGGATAGACGATGTTGTCGAACAGTGACGCCAGAACGAAGTAAACGAGAATGAGAGCGAGACCGAACGCGAAAGCCATGTAAGGCATTTCATTGCCTTGAATCTCGTTCTCGCCGCCCTGCTTAAAGACCACGTCCTTCCCTAAGTCGGCCTTCGCGAGTTCGGAGTCAATCACGCGCCCGACCGTGCCGATCACGTATCCCGGCAACAGATGGCCTGTGACTGTAACGCGCCTCTGGCGATCCTGTCGATCAACTTTGTCGGGGCCGACGCCGCCTTCGATCTTGGCGACGTTGCCGACGAACACTGGATTGCCTTGTCGGAATGTGACGGGAATCGCCGCAAGCGCATTCGGATCGTTGCGCACGGCGTCGGTCATGTTGACCCGAATGTCGTACTCTCGCCCGCCTTCGCGGTATTTCGCGTCCACATTTCCCTCGTAAGCGACACGCATTACCGCTCCCAACTGGCCGACGCTGATGTCGTTATCCGCCAATCGAACTCGGTCCGGTCGAACGAGATACTCTGGTTTGCCAGGCTTGGACGACAGATCGAGGTTGATGATCCCCGGGATCTTCGCGAGCGTCTCCTTTGCCTTGAGCGCCGCCGGCAGAACTTGTTCCGGTCGGATGCTCCGAATGTTCACCTGAACCGGGGCGCCGATTCCGAAACCGCCGCCCGACGAAACGACGATATTCGCGTCCGGGACCTTGCCGATCATCTCGCGGAGGTCCGAAGCGATGCTCTCCTGGCTGCGAGTTCGCAGCCCTTCCTTCTTCTTCCAGAATTGGATCGCGTCAAGGAGCGCCTTCTTTTCGCGAAGCGTGACGAGCACTTGACCGTACTGCGAGCCTCGAATCTGACCGAAGTTGCTTCCGGATTGGAATCCGATGTTGCTCGTGATGTAACTCATGTCGGGCAGCCGCTTCGCGATCCCTTCGATGCGCTCGACGACCTGCAGCGTTCTTTCGAGAGAGGCGCTCGGCGGCATCGTGATGTTGACGGCGATCTGCCCGGTCTCCTGCTCTGGGAAAAACTTGATGTCGAAGATCGGACCGCCCTTGTTCGCGGAGAGCAAGTAGCCCAGCACCGTAAACCCAAGCATCGCCGCTCCGAACAAGGCTCCGCCTACGAGCGGTCGGAGGTTCCTGCGGCGGTTGAGCAGGTTAATGAGAACGAGCACCGCGCCCACCACGATACAAGGCAGCAGCATTCCCGTTCCTTGCTTGATCGCAGCCTGCAGGTTGGGAGCGAATCCACCTCCGATCATCATGAACACGCCAAGCAGAAGGCCGAACCCGACGGCGATGACGGTCCAACGGTGATTCAGCGCCCAGTCGAGCCGCCGCTTGTAAGCGTTGGCGAACGCGTGCAGCCAATTGTCGAACTTCTTCGCGAACCCATGTTTGTCTTCGAGGTTCTCACCACGCCTGTACCACCGGCTCGCAAGCATCGGCGTAAGGGTGAACGACACGAAAAGCGAGAACAGGGTCGCCGCCGCCACGGTCACGGCAAACGGCCTCATGAACTGCCCGACGATGCCTCCCATGAACGCGATCGGCAAGAACACCGCAACGTCAATGAGCGTGATGGACACCGCCGCCAAGCCTATCTCCAGTCGCCCGTTAAGCGCAGCGGTCTCGGGTTCTTCACCCATGTATAGGTGCCGATACGTGTTTTCGAGAACGACGATCGCGTCGTCCACGAGGATGCCGATCGCGAGCGACAGGCCCAGCATCGTCATCGTGTTGAGGGTGTATCCGAATGCGTAGATGGCCGCGAACGCCGCCATGATACAAGTCGGGATGGCGAGTGCGACAATCAGTGTTCCCCTGAAGTTGTGCAGGAACATGTAGATGATCCCGATGACCAGGATGATGCCGATAATCAGCGCCATCTCCAAATCTTCGAGCGACTCGTTCACCTGCTTCGCGCTCTCTCGCGTGATCGTAAACTGGATGGGATAAGTCTTCGAAAGTTCAGCGAGGGCTGCCTTGGCTTGATCGGTGATGTTCACCGTGTTTCCGTCGCGCGACTTCTGAACTGTGATGATTGCCGCGTCGCGGCCGTTGATGCGCGCGAAACTCGTCCTCTCGGCTGCTTGGTCGCTGATCGTTGCGATGTCTCCGACGCGCACGATCGCAGGACCTGCGTTCGGATCCTGGCGGTCGGAAACAGGGATCACGAGACGGCGAATCTCATCGACGCTTTCGAATTCACCCTTGACGCGAACAGCCGATTCCCGGTTTCCGTCGGTAATTCGTCCGCCAGGAACGTTTTGCGTTGCGTTCTGCATCGCATTGAGCACGTCGGAGACGCCGAGGCCGTAACTGAGGAGGCGCTGCCTGTCTACAGCAATGCGAATCTCCCTCACTTCACCGCCTGACACGGCAACGTCGGCGACGCCGGGAATCCTCGACAGCCGATCGACGACCCGATCGTCAATGATGTCGCGGAGTTGAAGCGGAGTGAGAGTGCTGCTTTCCGCTGCAAGATAGAGGATCGGCTCGCCGGCGATGTTGACCTTCTGCACGACCGGCCTTTCCGCGTCTCTTGGCAGCTGCCCCGTAATCGCGGAAACCGCGGAGTTCACGTCGCTGAGAGCCGTGTCCAGATTGGTGCCGAGTTCGAATTCGACCGTGACGACCGACAGGCCCTCGAGCGACTGCGACTGCACGCTCTTGAGGCCGGAAAGCCCAGAAACGGAGTCCTCGATCGGCCTTGAGATGAGAGTCTCGATCTCGGTCGGATTCGCGCCGAAGTAGGAAGTGCTGATCGAAATTACAGGAAACTCGATTTCGGGGTTCTGCTCCACCGGCATTCGTTTGCATCCGATGTAGCCCATCACGATCGCGAAGATCATGAGCATCCAAACCCAAACGGGCCGGCGAATCGCAGCGAGTGTCAGACCCATCCTACTTCTCCCTTGCTTGCGCCGTGTCTTCGCGAATCGCTGCGCCGTCCGTCAAGAGGTCCTTTCCGCCGAGTATCAACTTACCGGATTCGTTGTAGTCGAGCACCTGCGTGTACCCGTCCTGAGTGAGGCCGATTCGCACCTCGACCTGTTTCGCTTTTGCGTTCTCTGCGACGAACACGAAGTGCTTGCCGCCTTCCGTTCGAATCGCGTCCGTTGGAATCAGCGTTGCTCCACGGACTTGCTCGGTGATAATTCGGCCCTTCCCGAACATGCCGGGCTTGAGTAGCCCGCGCCCGTTTTCTACTGCGATGCGAGCGGAGAACAACCGGCCCAAGTCGTCCGCCTGCGGAGTGACGGCAGCGACCGTGCCGGTGAACTTAATGTCGGGTAGCGCGTCAATCGTTACCTCCACCTGTTGGCCGGTTGACACTTTCGCAACTTCCATCTCAGGAATCTTCGCTTCGAAGTACACGCTGTTCAGGCTCACGATTCTCGCGATCGGAGTGCCTGGCGCGACGACCTGCCCCACTTGAGCGGGCCGGCCCACAACGTAACCGGTGATCGGAGAGATCACGTCAGCATCCGCGAGTTGCTTTCTCGCGCTGGCGAGCGCGGCTTCTGCTTCGCGGACCGCCGCGTTCGCCTCACGGAGTTGCTCTCGTCGAACGTTGTCAATGTCCGCATTCGCTCTCGCCGCCCGCACCCCGGCTTCCGCTTGTCTCACCGCCTCTTCCGCTCGCTCGATCTCTTCCGGCCGGCTGCCCTCTTGGAGCGCATCCAGCGCCTCGACCGCCGCTCGGTAGTCGGCCAATGCCGTCTTGTACGCCCACTCGGCTTGCTCCAGTTCGCTTCGCGAGATGACTTCCTGATTGAACAGTTCCTGCATCCGGTCGTAATCCATGCGGCGCTTTTCCATCGTCGCCTTCGCGGCGTTGACCTGTTCCTTCGCTCGCTCGATCTCTTGCGTTCGCGCACCGGCTCGCACGAGCCTCAAGTTCGCCTGGGCCTGCGCAAGAGCCGCCTCCGCCTGCTGAATAGAAGCCTCCGTGGACTTCGGCGACATCTTCGCCTGTTGCTCGGCTTGGGCGCGCAGGCTCTTCGCTCTTGCGAGCCCCGCCTCCGCACGTTGCACTTGAAGCGACAATGCGACGCTGTCCACTCTTGCGATGACTTGCCCAGCGCGAACCGGAGAGCCGTCGTTGACTGCAACCATTGTTAAGCGACCCGCCGTTTCGGCACCAACCTGCACTTCATCCAGCGACTTCAATGGGCCGCTGACATCGAGCGCGACGCTGAGGTCATCAATCTTGGGTTCGGTGAACGTAACCGGGACCGTCTGGTCCTCGAGTAACCGCTTCTGCCGTTCCGCCTGTTCTTGCGCCTCTTTGTCGCGGCACCCGGAGGCGACCACGGACAGGATTGCCAATAGAATGAACGACCAACGAATCACTTCAAGTCCTCCTTGCCGACGGCTCGCTGAAGCCTGCCGTAGGCAACTGCGTAATCGAATTCCGCACGTACCAGATTTGTTCTCGCGAATGCGAAAGCAGTCGCGGCGTCGGAGACTTCAAGGGGAGTTCCAACGCCTGCTTCGTATCGAAGGCGCGCGAGCCGGAGGGCCTCCGTCGCCTGTTCGACGCTCTGCTTCGCAACCTCGATCACTTTGTAGGCGGTCTGAACATCGAGAAACGCCTGCTTCACCTGTAGATCGACAGCGTTCTGCGTCTGCTGCACGGCGATCTCGGCCTTCTGCTCTTCCTCTCGCGCTTGTCGCACTCTTGCCTTCGTGACACCGCCCTCAAAGAGCGGAATGTTCAAGAGCGCCGTCGCCGAAAGCGTTTCCCTCTCCGACCCGAGACCCTTTGCGTCCGGGTTGTGGTCCAGATTGGCGCTGATCGTCAGTGTCGGCAAATTGCCCTTCTCCTGAACCTGCCGAAAGCGCTTTCGAAACTGGAGTTGCATCCTTGCGGCGATCAATTCGGGCCGACCTTGGCGGGCCATCTCCGTCAGCGGACCGAGGTCGTCGGGGATCGGGGGGGGTGCCTCCGGCCGAGCCAATTCGAAAGGTGTGCTTACGTCCCGAGCGAGAACATTGTTGAGCGCCGACTTGGCAAGTTGGACTCCGTTCTTTGCGCGCAGCAGTTCCTGCTCCGCCGCCGTCACGTCCGTTTGCGCGCGGATTACGTCGAACTTCGCCGCCACGCCGGCAGCGACCCGCCGCTCCGCCATCTGCAGTTGTAGTTTGCGATTCGCCAGGTTCTCTTCCGCAACGGTCACGAGGTCCTCAGCGACGAGCACCTGAAAGAACGCGCTCTTCGCCTGCTCGGCTGCATCGTTTGCCGCCGCCATCACGAGGGCATCGGTCGCATGCCGGAGGGCCCACGCGGCGGAGATCGCAAGTCCGAATGCGCCGGTGATGTCGACCGGCTGCTGAAGGCTCAGTTGGATGAGCTTCCGGTCGATGGGCCGAAAAGTGATGGGCGGTTGGCTCGGGTCGAAGACGACTTTGTTCTCCTCGGCGAACCGCGTGTAAGTTCCGTTGACTCCGATCTTTGGCAGCACGGAACCCTTGGCCTCTTGAACCGACGCTTCGACTCGCCGCGCTTCGGCCTCCGCTGTCGCGACGGAGTACGCGTTCTGCCTCGCGATCTTCACGACTTCATCCAGTGTGAGCGGCTGTGGCGTCTGAAGCGCAGTGAGCACGCTCCCTAATGAAACGATGAACACGGTCATGGTCCTTCCTCCTGACAATCAAAGCGCGCAACGGCGACTGGCCCCTTCATTACCGTCCCCCACCCCTCTTGGTTGCTCGCTTGGGCCGTTCGGCTTGAATGCCTCGGTAGAGCACATCACATAGGCCTTTCAAGCGAGACTCGGGTTCCCCGGAGAGGAACATCATCCCGCAGGTGTGCAGCAGTATCCGCGCGCTGATCTCCGTATCGTGGGGGCGGAGTTCGCCGGCGCGAACTCGGGTGTCTAAGTACCGGCTGATTTCGGCGACGGAGCCGCGAATCAACTCCATCCATCGGTCCGACAGCGCCTGGTTTCCCATCGCTTCCCGGACGAAGATCCGCATGAGCGGCCACTTGCTGCGATGAACCTTGTAGAACGTCTTCGCGATCTCGAGCAGTTCCGTGCTTGCGGGCTTCGTGTGGTCCGGCACTAAGGCAGAGCAGAATTCGGTCCCGGCGCCCTGAGCCCGCACCGTCTCCAGCAACAGGCTCTCTTTGCTCTCGAAATAGTGATAGATGAGTCCCGGGGCGACGCCGGCCCTCTCGCAGATGTCCTTGATCGTCGTCGCTTCGAATCCCCGCTCCGCGAACAGCTCTAACGCGGCCTCGATGAGTTGGCAGCGGCGGGCTTCGGCCTGGACCTCTCGCGAGGTCGACTGGAGAGCGCCCGCTTTGTTCATTGAATGTTCATTCAATCTTGAATCATGACCCGAGGCGTTGTCAAGCGCCCGTCAAAACTCGTTGACGCGTCGCATTCCAACTCAATTTGGTGCGAAATGGCGATTTCGAGCGTCCGAAATAGGTAAGCGCGGCCCTGGCTGTGCCGCGTCCCAACGGGGAGCCTGAACCGAATGCACTCTCAGAATCTGTTCGACGCGCAAGCAAACATCAAAGTAATCGGCGTAGGTGGCGGTGGCTGCAACGCGGTCAACCGGATGATCGCCGCACGGCTCATCGGTGTGAAGTTCGTCGCGATGAACACGGACGTCCAGGCGCTCAGTCAAAGCCGAGCCGGACAAAGACTCCAACTTGGGTCCGAAGTGACATCCGGATTGGGCTCCGGCGGCGATCCAAATGTCGGAGAGCAGGCCGCACGCGAGTCGCTCCGCGACATCGAGCGCCTTGTCGAAGGCGCCGACATGGTGTTTGTCACCGCTGGCATGGGCGGAGGAACAGGCACGGGCGCGGCGCCCGTTGTTGCCGAAGTCGCCAAGTCTCGCGGCATCCTCACGGTCGGAGTCGTAACCAAGCCCTTCGCCTTCGAAGGGCCGAAGCGCAGACGGCAAGCCGAGATCGGCGCGGAGAAATTGAAAGAGAACGTGGACACGCTCATCACCGTGCCCAACGACCGCCTCGTGGACATCACTGAACGGTCGACCACTCTCGTCGAGGCCTTCCGGCTCGCGGACGACGTTCTCAGGTTCGGGGTCCAGGGCATCAGCGAGATCATCCTGACCCCTGGTCTCATCAACGTGGACTTCGCGGACGTGAGAAGCGTCATGACCGATGCGGGCGTGGCCATGATGGGCCTCGGCTTCGGACGCGGACCAGACCGCGCGCGTCTCGCCGCAGACGCGGCGGCAAGCAGCCGCCTCCTCGAAACGGACATCAACGGCGCGAAGCGGCTCCTCGTCAACATCGCCACCGGTCCGGACTTCACCCTCGCGGAAGCCAACGCAGCGATGGAGAGGCTCCTTCAATTCGTCGACCCCGACGACTCCGACATCATCATGGGTCACGTCGTCAAAGAAGACCTGGGCGAAGAGATCCACATCACGGTGCTGGCTGCAGGCATGGGATCACAGCGCCACAGATCGCGTGGGGCGATTCTCGAGTCCTCGCTCTCGATGCCGGAGATGCTGGCGGAGCCCGTCTCACGAGAACTATCCGCGAGGGAAGAGCAGGCCGCCCCTGTGGGAGTCACGTCGGCGGAGTCGCTCGACATTCCCACCTTCCTGAGGCGTCAGCGAGACGTCAGGTAGGCCTTTCGCCCCTATTGTTCGAGGCTGCCTCGTCCCCGTTGGACAGGTCACAACCGAGCGTCCGACGAATAGGTAGTAATCTACAGCGGGTTCTTGAGACACAGTAGGCGCCAGTGTACGAGTGGTATTACGTCGGACAGTTCGGGCAATTAGGCCCACTCAGCAGCGAGCAGATGGTAGAGCTCGTCGAGTCCGGCGTCGTCGGACAGGAAACCTACGTTTGGAAGCGAGGCATGCGGGACTGGATGCTCGCCGAGGATGTGCCCGAACTCCGTACGCACATGCACATCCATGCGCCTCCCCCTCCACCCCCAGGCCAAAGGCCACCAGAGAGGGCGCCCACCTCAACGGAGTTGGACCCTGTTGCTAAGTACAACATGAGCAAGATGTATGGCCAGGCCGGCATAGCCGCCTACTACGAGAGTCCGTACAGTCGCGTGCTCGCGGGAATTCTACAAATATTCCTGCCGGGGATCGGAAGGATCTACCTCGGTTACCACGCGATCGGAGTGCTGCAACTGCTTTGCACGATCTGCACCTGCGGCGTTCTCTGGCTGTGGCCGCTCATTGACGGCATCCTTATCCTCGCAGGCCAAGTCCGATACGACGGCTACGCCAGAGCGCTCCCCGACTGATCCGAAAGGTGGATCACATTCGGCTTCCAACCGATGCGGTCCAAGGCATCTTCGTAGTCCCTTGCCGTCAGTTGCTCCGGGCGCTTTTCTAACAGAGCGACAATCACTCCCTCCATCACGTTTGTACCGAACGACTCCCCTTCGATTTGCGGGGTGCTGGTGATCGCCTTCGCTGCGCCCGCGGTGCGAAGGAACTCGATGTCTGCTTTTCGCAGCGTGTTCGTAACGATCGTCTTGCCGTCGAGTCGGTCGGGGCAGTGCCGCCGGATGTAATGCCAATCGCCGCAAATCACGTCCGCCTCCCGAAACGCCCACTCGTACTTCGGCTTTCGTTGCTCCTGCTTCTCCCCGGTCGGATAGAACCACTTGAAGGGAAGCAGCGTGACGATCGGCAAGACGATGGAGCCGACAAATCGAACAGCCCGGTAACTTCGCAGGCGAATCGGCAATCCTAAGCCGAACATCACGTCGCCAAAGACGACGCGAGGGCAGACGTCGCACAACGCCCTCGCCATGCCGAAGCGGTCGACGGCCATCGTGAGAAAAGCGCTCGAGTGAGCGAAGTCCACCTCACCCGACTCAGCAAGCGAGTAGATGAGTTTCCTCTCCAGTGTGTGCTTGAGTCCGCTGCCGTCCACGACCGGTGTGCGCTTCGCTCCTGCAACCAGTTTCTTGATCTGGCGAAAGGTGTACTTGCGGTCGTCAAGCCAGAGGTACAGATCCGCCCCGCCGATTCCCAAGGCTGCCACTTGTCCGTCCAACTCCGAAAACTTGCTTGCGAATGCGTTCAGGTCGCCGTCGACTCCGATGCGCTCGATGGAGAACTCCTCCCCCAGAATTGTTGCGGTGCTCGCTTTGTTGCGCTTGCTGGATCCGAGGCTGACGCTGACAACGCGTTTCATATTCACCTGTTATCGTTGCTTTCAGCAACATTTCTGCCGGTAACTGTTCTGACGGCAAAGCAACCGTTCGCAGGCTTACCTGAATCGCAGGCGAACCGGCAAATTCTCTGGGTAATGATTCTCAGAATTACACCCACGCACGGAATGAACCTCTTGCGAGATTTCATCGAGGAGGAACAATCCATGTGGTACACGATTGCAGCATTGGCTGTCGCAGGGGCGGCAATGGCGGGTGCATACAGTCTGCTTCGAGATTCCCTGTCGGATATTTGGTAATCCGATAGGCGGGTTCGGTTTCGAACCAGGATTTCAACGACCAGGGTCGGCCTTTCGGCCGGCCCTTCATCTTTGACGATGAATGACCTCACTCGAATAGCGAAACACCGCTTCGAGGAGCGCATCCCAGTGGTGGTAGATATCCGGTAACTCCTCCATTGTCGCGAGCCTGCGATCCGTTGCTTCGCTGTCTGACGGGATGTCGACGAAGCTCGCAAGGCGAGACACGAAGGCCGAGGCCCAACGCGTGTGGCCTTTTTCAATCACACGGTAGCAGCCCAAGTAGGTGACACACGTCACCTCCGCGCCTCCTTCCTCCATCGTCTCGCGGATCGCAGCGTCCTTCGGATCTTCCTCCGGTTCGACGCCGCCGCTCGGAATGCACCAACCCCTCCCCGGTATGTTCGTCAGTAAGACTTTGCCGCCGTCCCACACGAACATGAGGGCGGCAAATGGCTTAAACGGCGGTCGTGCAGGCGCCGGCTGGAACTCCAGTTGGCGCTTTTGCCACCGCCCTGTAGGAAATCTGCGCAACTACTCGATCACCTTCCCAAGAATCTCCGTGACCGGCTTGGGTCCGAAGTGTCGGCTGTCCTCGCTGTTCTCATAATTGTCCCCTATAACGTAAATGTGCCCGGGGGGGACTCGATAAGGTCCGTCTACGATGTAGTTCCAGTCTTCGGGCTGCATCGCCGCATCCACTTCCTCGCCCTCGACCCGGTACACCCGCTTGATGAGGTACTCGCCCTCACTCTGCGGCTTGAGAACGATGACGTCCCCGTCCCTCGGCGGACCGACCAGCCAGAGAGCCTTACAGACCAGCACCCTTTGTCCAGACCGGAAGGTCGGCTCCATCGAGACGCCCTGCACGATGACCGTCTGGAAGTTCAGGAAGTAGAAGACCAGGAACAGGAAGACGAAGATCAGGGCCAGCCGAAAGCCCTGCTTGCCGAGACTCTGCAGGCAGCCCTGCCGGATAGGACGGGGGCCTTCGCCCGGGTCCCCTAACTTCGACAGGTCGATCTGCATGCTCGGTAGAATGATACACGCGGCGCCCCCGGTCGTCGGCGTTCCGACCCATGTTAGCGCAGGCTGCTCCTCAATACTTCGGCATTTTCGCGGCGCTGGTCGGAGTCACCTGGATCCTCCTGCTCTTCGTCTTCCTCAAGCAGAGACGCGACTTGAGTTTGATCCACGAGGCGCTCCGGGGCACCTCCGGAGAGCGGCTTGAGCCACTTCTTCAGGAACACCTCCGATCGAAGCAGCGCCTGGAAAAGCGCGCCGACGAACTGGCCAAGCGAGTGGCAGAACTGGAGCAGAAGGCGATGGAGTGCGTCAGCGGGGTCGGACTCGTCCGCTACAACGCCTTCGGCGACGTCGGCGGCGAACAGAGTTTCGCTCTTGCCCTCCAAAACGAGGAGGGCGACGGAGTCGTCGTCAACAGCATCACGGGCCGCGAGCAGACCCGAATCTATTGCAAGGCCGTGAAGGCCGGCCGCTGCGACCAGAACCTCACGCCTGAGGAGGAGAAGGCCCTCCAACTGGCACGGCGTAGGAAGACGCCGAGCCAAGCGCAATGACGGAGAGGCACGTTGATGACGGCGCCCTCGTGGAGAAGGCGCTCAAAGGGGACCGGGACGCGCTCGACGACCTCGTCTACCGCTATCAGGCTCGCACGTACCAGTTCGCCTACCGCCTCTGCGGAGATGAAGACCAGGCGGCCGACCTGACGGCCGAGGCCTTCGCGAGGGTCTACGCCAACCTCGCGCGATTTCGACGAGAAAGCCGCTTCTCGACCTGGCTGTTCCGAATCGTGACAAACGCCTTCCTGGACCAGCAGAAGAAGGACAAGGTTCGGCAGAAGCAGAGCCTCGACGAGGTCCTCTCGACCGAGGAGGGTGAACTCTCGCTGCAGGTGGCATCGGATTCGGCCAGCCCCCACGAGAGCGCCGAACAGACCCTTCAGGCCGAGGCGATCAACGCCGCAATCCAGCGCCTCCCCGAGCACTATAGGGCGATGATCGTCCTCTTCCACGTGGAAATGCTGAGTTACGAGGAGATCGGCGAAGCCCTCGACATGCCGGTCGGAACGGTGAAGAGCAGGCTGAACCGCGCCCGCCTCGCCCTCCGGGAAATCCTGGAGCCAGTGGTGGAACTTTTCCAAGCGTGATGAAGTCAGACGAACTGCAGCATGGGAAACGGTGTTTCTAAGGACACCCACAGATGACGTCAGATAAGGCAAGAGAACTCTTCAGCGAGCACCTGGAAGGCACGCTCTCCGCGGGCCTGAAGCAGGCATTCGAGCGCCGGTTGACCGAAGACCCCGCTCTCGCAGAGGAGTACCGCCTCTTCTCCCGAGTCTATGAAGCGCTTGGGAGCATGCCGCCGGTCGAGGCGCCGGCTGACCTGACCGAGCGAGTTCAGCGACGCCTCGACCGCGCGGTGTGGGAAGAGAAGTCCAAAAGCCGGCCGGCAATCGGCTGGCTGAGGTCGCTCGCCTTCGGCGCGGCCGCGGTAGCGATTGTGATTACGGGCTACGTCGGCTATATCCGGTCAACCGGGACCAACGGCATCCAGGCCGGAGTCACAGGTAACGGGGGCACCCTCGTCGCCATGCCCGAAATTCAGCTCGAAGACGGCAAACTATCGGTGCGATATCTGCCGACGAAGGACGGAGAACTGCTCATCTTCGAAGGCGGCGCGAGCGATGACTCACTCCCGCCTCCCGACGCCACCCCGATTGGTCGTCAGACCACGGAGGCTGGACAGGCAGTACGAATTCCGCTCGAAGTGAAGACGGATCGAGCGACGACCCTCTGGGTCCAGCCGTCCGATACGGAGCGTGTGGTCGCCCTGTTCCTGGGCGGCGGAGAGCGAATCCCGCTGTCCGGTCGGTACGAGGGCACGCTTACAGGCGCGCTCGCGAAGATCGCAGCCGCCCACGGGAAGATGATCGAAGCGACGATCCGGGGTCAGAAGTCGGTCGAAGTTGACCTGGAGACTGGCCTTTCGGTCGAGGAATGTCTCGCTCGCGCTCTGGACGGGACTGGCTACCAGTTCGCCGTCGAGGGCGACCTCGTGCGGGTTCGGTAAGAGACTTACCGGCGCGCCAAGAGCGTGCGAACGGGCGCGAGGCAATCGGCGTTTGCCTGACCCCACTCCAAGGCGACCCCTCGCTGGCTGAGCCGCATCACGGCTTCCAGCCCTGTGGCAGGGTCCGCCAACATCTCCGGCGGCATTCCGAGGCCCGGCATATCGCGCGGATCGGCGCCCAAAGCCTTGACTTCTCGAAACCGCGCCTCGATGGCGAGTTCGCGCACCGCCCTCAACGTCTCGACCTCATCGCGAATGCACAGTTCCCACGCGGCCAGCATGAGCCAGAGTCGCTCCCGCTCGGGTCCACCATCCCACTGGGAGATCCTGTCGAGGGACTTCGCGAGCGGCTTGCCGGCCTGCACGTCGTTGAGTGCAGACCTGCCAACGCGAGCAGCGTCGATGAATTTCTGGTTCATCTTGAACGAGTAGCCCAGCCTCAGAAACAGGTGCAGGTCTCGCTCGAACATCGAGGTGAGATGCGGACGCGTCGACTCGATGGCCAAGAGGGCCGAGCTCAGCACGCTTAGCTCGTGCGGCTTGAGCAAGGGGAGCGCAGATCGCAGCATTCGCACGGCCTGTGTCGTCGCGGCGCTCTCTCGAATGTGGCTTTGACGGTCTGCGTACTTCAGGATTTCCGACGTCCGAAGGAGCGCGATCCCTGCTCGGACCACTCTGCGGCTGTCCCTCTCGCGGAGGGCCGAAGCGAACTCAGAGCGGAGCAAACCAGCGGCGGTCTGAACGGCGCGGGCGACCGGCATCCGACAGTCCTCGTCCGCAGACAGGTCCAGGCGGGTGCTTTCGAGGAGTGGCAGAGGCCTCTCGACCTCGCGAATCGTCTCGGAGACGACCTTAATGGCCTCCGGCGAGTTGGGGTCGAGCCAGACGGCATCGCGCACCCTGCTCACCGTCCGAATCAGGCCCTCATACTGAGCCAGCCTGTCCCCGTAACCCTCCTGCCCCTGGGGATAGAGGGGAACGGCGCTCGAACCGAGGCGCGCGTTCGCGCTGATGAACCCCAGAAGTAGGACCGGAGAGAAAACCATGGTCCAAGAGAGGGTCTTCCGCAGCCTCACAGGCTGTAATTGTCGGCACCGAATCGGGCATTTCTCCCTACGAAACTCGCCGAGTTTGGAACCCGATCGGGTATCTTGGCGTTGTACTTGATAGCACCACAGTCAAGTAAGCTACGCAAACCGCGCTAAATAGCCGATAGACTGAATGGCAAAAATCACATTCGGAGGACCTGACTTTGGGAAAGACAGTAGGAATTGACCTCGGCACCACCAACTCGGTGGTCGCCGTGATGGAAGGAGGTGAGCCGGTCGTCATCCCGACCGTAGAGGGCTCGCGAACGATGCCGAGCGTCGTCGCCTTCAAGAAGAATGGCGAGCGCCTCGTCGGCATCACGGCCAAGAACCAGGCCGTCATGAATCCGGAGAACACGGTTTCATCGATCAAGCGCTTCATGGGACGGACATACGCCGATTCCGTCGAGGAATCCAAGCGCGTCGCGTACCACCTCGTCAAGGACAAGAAGGGCAATGCGGCGGTTCACCTGCCCGCCGCGGACAAGGAGTTCACGCCGGAGGAGATCTCCGCGATGATCCTCCAGAAACTCAAGGCGGACGCGGAGGCTTACCTGGGTGAAAAGGTAGACAAGGCGGTCATCACCGTGCCGGCGTATTTCAACGACGCTCAGCGCACGGCGACCAAAAACGCCGGCGAGATAGCGGGCCTCGAAGTGCTCCGCATCATCAACGAACCGACAGCAGCCTCCCTCGCATACGGATTGGACAAGAAGGCCAATGAGACCATCCTCGTGTTCGACCTCGGCGGCGGAACTTTCGACGTTTCGATCCTCGACGTCGGTGAAGGAGTGTTCGAAGTTCGAGCGACCGACGGCGACACTCACCTCGGCGGCGATGACTGGGACAACCGCATCGTCGACTGGTTGGCGGAAGAATTCAAGAAGGAGACGGGCATCGAACTTCGCAAGGACCGTGGCGCGCTGCAGAGGCTTCGCGACACGGCGGAAAAGGCGAAGATCGCTCTCTCCAGTCAGGTCACGACCGAAATCAATGTTCCATACATCACATCGGTTGACAACGAGCCGAAGCACCTTACGCACACACTCACGCGGGCGAAGTTCGAAGAGATGACGGCAGACCTCGTAGATCGTCTCCGCAAGCCGTTCGAACAGGCGTTGGCGGACGCGAAGTTGAGCCCTGCGGACATCGATGAGATCATCCTCGTCGGCGGCTCGACGCGGATGCCGATGGTCCAAGACCTCGTCAAGAAGTTGACGAACAAGGAGCCGAACCGCGGAGTCAATCCGGACGAGGTGGTGGCGGTCGGCGCGGCGATTCAGGCCGGCGTCCTCGGAGGCGAAGTGAAGGACATCGTATTGCTCGATGTCACGCCGCTGAGCCTGGGAGTCGAAACCCTCGGCGGAATTACGGACGTGCTCATCGAGAGGAACACGACCATCCCGACGAAGAAGAGCCGCGTCTATACGACCGCGCAGGACAACCAACAGGAAGTGGAAATCCACGTTCTACAGGGCGAGCGCACGCGCGCCGCAGACAACAAGTCTCTTGGAAGGTTTCACCTGATGGGCATCCCGCCCGCTCCACGCGGAATTCCGCAGATCGAGGTCACATTCGACATCGACGCCAACGGAATCCTGAACGTACGAGCGAGAGATCTCGGCACCAGCAAGGAGCAGCAGATCACCATTACCGGAAGTGGAAACCTGTCGCGCGACGAGATTGACAAGATGGTCGCGGAAGCGCAAAGTTACGCCGACGAAGACGCCAAGGTGCGCGAGAAAACGGAGAAGAAGAACCAGGCCGACAGCCTCGCGTACGGTGTCGAGAAGAACCTGAAGGAACTCGGTGACGAAGTTTCCGCCGAAGAGCGCACGAGGATCGAGGAGCGAATCGCGGAGCTGCGAAAGGCGATTGCCGAAGACGACATCTCCGAGATCGACTCCAAGTTCGAGGAACTTGAGAAAGAGCAGCACGAACTGGCAAGGCGGCTCTACGAAAAGTCCACGGCGACTCAACAGCCTCCGAAAGAGGAAGAGCCAGTCGGCGCCGCTGCTCCGAGCGACGGCGACGTCATCGATGCCGAATTCAAGGAGGGTAGTGATTCATGACTATTCTCCTCAGAATGCAAAACGAACAAAAAACAAATCCAATGAAGATAGGAGGAACGAAAGTGATCACGAGATATTCGCCACTGGACCGATTCCGAACCTTCGATCAACTCTCGAAGTTGATGAACGAAGTCTGGGGTGATGCCGACGAACTCAGGAAGGGTTGGTCGCCGCCGGTAGACGTCAAGGAAACCGACCGCGAGATCACCTTCATCGCAGAGTTGCCTGGTATGGACCAGAAGGACATCGAGGTCGAACTTGTCGGCGACATGCTGACCATCCGCGGAAAGCGCGAGTTCGCCCAGGAAGAGAGCCGTGAGAACTACGTTCGCATCGAGCGCAGTTACGGTTCCTTCCAGCGATCCTTCAGCCTCTCCGTCCCGGTGAAAGCCGACGCGATCACCGCCGAATACAAGAACGGTGTGCTGAGCGTCGTTCTCCCGAAAGCCGACGAAGTTCAGCCTCGAAAGATCCAGATCGCGGCCCAGAACGGAAGCAACAACTAAGTGATTCGTGGCGGCGCGGCTCAGCCGCGCCGCCACCTTGACCGAATTCAACCAACGGCATGGCGAGCAAAGACTACTATGCGGTCCTGGGAGTAGACCGCAATGCGGACGCAAAGGAAATCAAGTCCGCCTATCGACGGCTCGCCCGCAAATACCACCCGGACGTAAACCCGAAGAGTCGGGCTGCTGAGGAGAGGTTCAAAGAGATCTCCGAGGCGTACGACGTCCTGAGCGACGAGAAGAAGCGCAAACTCTACGATCGCTTCGGAGACAACTGGGAAGCCGCGTCGAAAATGGGCGACAACTTCCAACCCGGCGCGGGACAGGGATTTCGAATCGACTTCGAAGGTGCGCCGTCAGGATTCGAGTCCATATTCGAGAACTTCTTCGGAGGCTTCGGCCCGAGCGGGGGAGGCGTCTCGATTCCGCACGATGTCGAGCAAACAGTCGAATTGACGCTCGAAGAGGTGGACACGGGAACCCAGCGCGTCTTCACGTACCGAGTCGAGGACGCGTGCTCGACTTGTGACGGGCGCGGTTACGTCGCGTCGCAAAAGTCCTCCGCCTGCCCGCAATGTGGTGGATCCGGAAAGTCGCGCGGAATTCTTGGGTTCGCACAGGCTTGTCCTGCATGTGGAGGTACAGGCACCTACAGCCGCCAGGCGTGTCCGACGTGCCACGGCCACGGATCGATCTCTGCAACGCGGCGGATGGAGGTCAAAATCCCGGCAGGCATCCAAGACGGAACCCGTCTACGCGTCGCAGGTGGCGGTCCAGTTGCCGGAGGCGGCAGGAAGGGAGATTTGTATGTCGTCGTTCGAGTTCGCCCCCACCCGCGATTCAAGCGCAGAGGGGACGACTTGGAAACCGAAGTGCCGGTGGATTACACAGTCGCGGCCCTCGGCGGCATGGTGATCGTGCCGACCCTGCATGGCAGCGTAGACATGAAGGTGCCTCCCGGCAGCCAGACCGGACAGGTGTTCCGCGTTGGCGGAAAGGGCCTGTCGAAGATGGGCGGAGGGCATGGGAATCTCCTCGTGCGCCTTCGAATCACGGTTCCGAAGAACCTCACGAGGAAAGAAGAAGCGCTCCTCAAAGAAGTGATGCAAGCGCGGGGTGACAAATGAGCGACCACGAGAAGCGGCGAGAGCCCGTCTACCGTATCGGCGTCGCCGCAAAACTTTGCGGCGTCCACCCGCAAACGCTCCGCGCGTATGAACGAATGGGATTGATCACTCCCGCAAGAGAATCCGAGAAGAACCGCCTCTACTCAGAAGAGGATGTGGAGCGCATTCGGAGAATCCAAAGGCTCACTCGAGACCTGGGAGTCAACCTCGCCGGCGTCGAGATCGTCCTACAACTGCTCGATCAGTTCGAAGAGATGCGCTCCGACATGGAACAGCAGTTGAAAGACTACGTTCAGCAAGCCGAACGGAGAATCGCAGCGCTGCTTCGGAACTCGAACGCGCCCGTGCCGCGAGACGAAGGTCTGCTTCCCGTGCCGAAGATAATACTTCGACGAAAAGCCGACATCTAATCGTTGGCCGACCTACTTCGCGGGTTTCTCCGGCTCCTCGGTCGCCCGAACCAGGTACAGCTTCATGCCCCTCATATCCGTTGCTTCTTTTTCCGTCAGCACGGGCTCGAGCCGTTTGCCTCCATCGAGGATTTTGAAACTCTTCGGCATGTTGTCTGCCGTGTCGCCGGTCATCTTCATCGTTAGTGTTCCACCTTCGATGGAGTAGGTTCCTTCGATCGGCTGGCCCATGGCTGTCACCACGCACTTGCTTTCGGGCTTGAATTCAAACGTGACCATGGACAGCATCGCTGAGGCGAATTCGGCTTGCGCCTTGTCTTCGTCCTTCATCGCGGAGGAGTCCACTTCCATCCTGTACTTTCCGATGACATCGACCTTCGAGCAGCCGATGACAAGGCACGCGACAACTGCCGCGAATGCCACTACTACTTTCGCCATAGGCAGATTATGATGCCTTTCGGCGGGTCCTCGGACTCACCAGGAGGTGCGGAAGCGCTCCTCTCTCCACGGATCGCCGTGCATGTGGTAGCCACCGGCTTCCCAGAAGCCTGGCCTGTCGCCGCTCATGAACTCGATTGCGCGGACCCACTTCGCGCTCTTCCACGCGTAAAGCCGAGGAATCACCACCCTCACCGGCCCGCCGTGCTCGATCGTGATCGGCATGCCGTCGTGCCGGTCCGCGAGCAGGCAATCCTCAAGGAAGAACTCCTCGATCGGCACGTTGGTCGTCCAACCTCCATCGTAGCCGTACAGCAGAACGTGGCTCGCTTCGGGAGCGACTTTCACGACCTTCTTCAGTTCGGCCGTCGGGACCCCTTCCCACAAGTTGCCAAGTCGGGACCACCGGGTCACGCAATGCATGTCGGCAAACACCGACCTGCGTGGCAGCGCTTGGAAGTCTTCCAGCGTAAGCGACTTCCGCTCTTCGACGAGCCCGCCGATCATCAAACTCCACTCGTCGAGGTCAATCTCCGGTGGCCCGTAGGCGTCGAGAATCGGCCACTTCCGTGTTCTCGCCTGCCCTGGAGGCAGGCGATTTTCGCGCTGCGTGTCTGGGCTGACGACGACGTTCGTCGGCAGGCCTTCCGCCGTCGGCGGGTCGCCTTCCTGGTATTTCGCCGCCTCGTGCCCTTGATCGAGGCTCGGGACTAAGCGCCGGATATTCCTCTTAATTCTCACGGTCGTGATGAAGCCTTCTCGCTACTCTACGCCATACTGAACGCCGAGCGGAACTTCGCAGTTCCTTGGAGACGCCAAAAAATGCCCGGTAAGACAGCAGGAGACGCCTCGATTAGCGATGCCGCCGTGAAGAAGGCCACGGGACACGGGTGGGCGCACTGGTACAAGGCGCTGGACAAGTTCGGCGCGGCTGAAAAGGGACATGCAGCCGCTGCGAAGCACCTGCGGGACGTTCACGGCACAAGCGGCTGGTGGAGTCAGATGATCACCGTCCAGTACGAGCGGCAGAAGGGACTCCGAGTCGTGAATCAGTCTTGCAACGGTGGGTATCAAGTCTCTGTAAGTCGGACGATTTCCGCCCCCGTCGAATCGGCATGGGACGCCTTTGCGAAGGCATCGAAACTCAACAAGTGGTTCACATTCGACGCGAAGCAGCGATTCGTGGAGGGCGGCCAATTCTCAAACGGCGACGGTGATCACGGCGAGTTCCGACGCATCGTTCCGATGAAGCGAATTCGATTTACGTGGAACTCAAAACACCATAAGCCCGGTAGCGTCGTCGAGGTCCGGTTCACCGACAAAGGCGAGAAGTGCGGAGTGACCCTGGGTCACTCCAACTTGTCCAGTTCGAAAGAAGTCGAAGACCTGCGCAAAGGGTGGTCTTGGGCGATGGATTCGCTTAAGTCGTATCTCGAAACGGGTCGAGGCATAAAATACGAAGATTGGGAGCGAACAAAATGACACCATTGATCTTGTGCGCCCTGGCACTGAATCCGGCTGGCGTCGCGTCATCTGCGGGCTCCGGTGTCGAATGGGCCTTTTATCGAAATGGTCGGTTCGGGTATGCCATCGAGTACCCATCCTCTCTCGTCACCGCGCAACCCGAAAGTGCGAACGGCGATGGAAGGGTTTTCACTTCCACGACCGGAGACTACAAACTCACAGTCTGGGCATCATTCAATGTGCTCGAACTGAATCGCCAACTGCTGAGAAGCGAAGCGATCGAGTACTGGAAATCGAATGGCGGAGTCATCTCCTATTCGACACTGCTCCGAAACGGCTTCCAAATCGCAGGTCGGAGCGGTAACCTCGCGTTCTTTCAGAAGACTCTGATCATCGAGGATTGGTACGTCTCGTTCGCCTGGGAGTTTCCTGCCCGCGAGAAGAGGGCGATGGAGCCTGTCATCGCGCGGCTGTCGCGATCGCTCCGTCACGACAACTAAACTTGCGGATCGTCCATCGGGATGCCGCCGCCTGCGATCGTGCCGGAGAAGCACTCGCGTTCGGCCTGACAAGACGCGACGTCCACAAACTCGCCGTCCGGACCGAACGGCCCGAGCGTCTTCCCGCACCAGTAGACCCGCGGCACGCTGCTCTGGGGCTCTTCGCCCTCGACGAGCGGCGGCTCATACGTGTCCTGCTTGCAGCGCAAAAACGCGCACGCCGTGATGCGGCTCGGTTTGGTCTCCACCCGACTACTCCGCCGGCATTCCCATCGCCTGGAGGATCGCGATCCGAACGACGTTTGCCGTTAGCCTCACCTTGAACGCGTTGTTCGACATCGGCCTGGCGGTGGCGACGGCGGCCTCACCGGCGCGGAGCGCGACGTCGCCCGTCACCGACTTTCCTTTGAGGAAGTCCTCCGCCTCCTTGCTCCTCCACGGAATCGGCGCGACGCCACCTAAAACGATGCGGCAGTCGGAGACGGTCGTCCCGCTGACCTTCAGATTCACGGCGCAGCTTGAGAGCGCCCAGTCGAACGAGGGCCTTTCTTTGGCCTTGTAATAAGCTGATTTCCAGCCCTTCATCGTCGCAGGCGCCTCGACCCCAGTGACCAACTCGCCTGAGTTCAACACGTTTTCGGTTCGCACGTCCGAGTCGGGAAGATGGAAAAACTCCGAGAGTTTCATTCTGCGCTCCGTCGTGAGAACGTCCGCGTCGCAGGCGATCAACGCGGGCGCCAGGTCGCTTGGGTGCACGATGTGACACGGCCCCCCACCCAGGATCGCATGGTATTCGTTATCTCCAGCAACGGCATAGCAAGCCATGCCGCCCTTTTTCAGGCACTTGACATGGTAGTCGCGGAAATACCAGCACCTCGGCCTCTGGCAGAGATTGCCGCCGAGCGTTCCGACGTTCCGAATCTGTGGAGAACCAACGCTTTCCGCCGCCTCGGCGACGCAGCGAAAGTTCGTCCGGATGGACGAAGAGTTCGCAATCGCGTCCATCGTGGCAAGCGCGCCGATCTTCAATGCGTTCGAACCGTCCACTTCTCGCATCCCGCTGACAGACTTCAGGTCGACGACGCGATCCGGTTCGAGCAGGTGCTCCTTCAACAGGCATAACAACTCGACGCCGCCACTCAATGCCGCGCCGTTCTGCTTCAGAGAAGCCGACGCTTCGGCGAGAGTCTTCGGCCGAACCCAACTGAAGTTCTTCATGACTTTGCTCCCAGTGCATCGAACCAACGCTTCGGCGTTGCAGGCAGAGTGCGAATCCTGACCCCCGTCGCGTTGTAAATTGCGTTGATCGTGGCCGCCGCCGTTGGAATCACGGGCGGCTCGCCGATGCCGGCGACCTTGTCGTGCGTGTCGAAGAGGACCACCTCGACGTCCGGCACCTCCATCGCTCCGATCACTCTATAGGACTCGATGTTCGCGTTGAGTTGCCTTCCCGTTGGCACGTCCATTCTGCGATCCTCCAGGAGCGCCATGCCGAGCCCCTGAATCACGCCTCCGATGACTTGGCTCTCCGCCGTCAGGCGGTTGATCGCATAACCGCAGTCCTGGACCGCGACGACCTTGATCGGTCGCACGTTGCCTGTCCAAGTGTCAACCTCCACTTCGACGAATTGCGCGCCGGCTACCCCCCCCTGCTGCAGCGCGCCGTTCCAGGAGCCGGACTCGGAGATTCCTCCCGCAGGCAACTTCGCGCACACTTCCTCGAAGCGCAGCGACTTGGAAGGATTCCCGCGAGCCTGCACTCGGCCTTTCGCGCACTCAAGTTCTCCCGCTGTGACGCCGAGGAGCGGCGCAGCCGTTTCGAATAGGCGGGCACGCGCAGCGAGCACAGCCATCTTTATCGTAGGCGCGATCGAAGCCGTCGTCACCGAACCTCCGGATCCCACGGAAGAGCCGAGCGACGATTTGCCGATGTCCGCTTTCACCCTCTCGAGCGGCAGACCGAGGTCCTCCGCAACGATCATCGCGACAACCGTTCGCGCGCCGGTGCCCAGGTCTTGCGTCCCGATCCCGGCCCACACCGACCCGTCCTGGCCGATCTTGACGTCGCACCTCGAACCGCCGCGTCCGCCGCCGCCCCACGTGCTCACCGCACAGCCAATGCCGCGCTGGTATCGGCCCGTCGCCTGTCCGGGGTTTTTGTTGCGCCTCTCCCAGCCAATCTTGGCCGCGCCGAGTTCGAGTTGCGCGCTTCGAACCTGGCTCCCTTGATTCATCTGACGAACCTTCACTCCGTCCAGGCCGAGTTTGCAAATGAGTTCATCCACCACGGACTCCATCAGGAAACTCGCCTGTGGATGTCCGGGCGCTCTCCACGCGCGCGCGGCCCCCGCATTGGTGGAGACGCTGTGCGTGCGTACGCGGAAATTGGGCACGCCGTAGATGTACGGGAAGGGAACCCCCCACCCGCGGCCCGGGCCGTTCGTGCCGTAAAGGTCGGCTTCGATCGCCAAGAGTTTTCCGTCAGCAGCCATTGCCGCCTTGCATTTCATGTATGCGTCGGGAGCATTGCCGCCCGCCACTTGGTCTTCGTACCGGTCGAGCATGAGTTTGACCGGCTTTCCTGCGGCCTTCGCCAATCGCGCGCAAGTCGCGCCTTCGACGCCCGCACCGAATTTGCTTCCGAACCCCCCACCCATGTACTCACAAATAACAGTCAGGTTCTCCTGCGGAATGCCGAGCCCGCCGGAGAGTTCTCCAGCGACGCCGTGGACCGCCTGGGTCGAAACCCAGCAAGTCGCTCGATCATCTGCGTCCCATCGAAACACAATTCCGTGGGATTCGAGGCACAGGTGTCCCCGAACTGGGCAGTAGTACTCCTCTTCGATGACCGCGGCTGCGCTCGACCAAAACTGACCTGGGTCCTGGCCGCGCGCCTGTTCTTCCGGCGCGGACACGCGCGACGCGTCCTTCATCGCCGTAAGCGTCGTCACAGCATGCGATTGAACGTCGTAACTCACGCGAATCGCGCGAATCGCATCGAGTGCGATCTCCTCGCTGTCGGCTGCGACGGCCGCGACTTCCTGTCCCGCGTACCTCATCGTCGCGCCTTCGCGCGCCATTTCGATGACCGCTCGCACGCCCGGCATCGCCTTCGCCGCGCTTGTGTCGATCGCTTGCACCGTCGCGAGCGCATGCGGACACCGCAGGATCTTTCCGTAAAGCATTCCGGGCAGGACGATGTCGAAGGTGTACTTCGCGGTTCCCGCCACCTTGCCGGGCCCGTCCACGCGCGGAACGTGCTTGTTAACGTATTGGGTGGTCTTCGGATCGTTCCATCGAACGTCTTGCATCTCTTATGCTCCCTTCATCTTCTTCGCGGCCTCGACTGCGGCCTCGAAAACCCGGTTGAATGTCCCGCACCGACAGATGTTCCCACGGCACGCGCGCCTCAGTTCCTCGTTGTCCGCGTTCGGGTTCTTCTTGAGCGCCGCCGTCACCGCCGTCACGAATCCAGGCGTGCAGAACCCGCACATCAGCGCGTCCTTCTCGACGAACGCCTGCTGCACTTCGCTCATCTTTTCAGGTGTGCCGAATCCTTCGACCGTCGTGATCTCCGACCCCTGCGCGTCGACGGCGAGAGTGAGACAAGCGTAAACCGGCTTGCCATCACGAAGCACCGTGCACGCTCCGCAGTTTCCTCGATCGCAAACCTTCTTCGGCCCCGTGATCTGCAGCCTCTCTCGAAGAGCATCGAGGAGGGTGACTCGCGGCTGCAATTTGAGTTGGTGCGTCTTGCCGTTGACCTTCAAGGTCACGTCCACCAGCCCTTCCTGAGCGGTCCCGCCCTGCTCGGCAGGTTCGGTGGCGTCGCCGTTGACCTTCGTGCTGATCAATGCGCCGGCTCCGGTTACGGCGATCGCGGTTCCCGCTCCCCGCAGGAACTTACGTCGAGACAATGAGCGGCGATTGGGCGAATCTTCAGGCATGATTTCCTCCAGGGCCCGACGAGGGCGACATTCAAGTAACGGTCGTTCATCAATGAACGGTTCCCACCGGTTCGGTCAGCAGAATTGCATATCCGTCCGGATCGGCGATCAACAGCGTTCTCTCTCCGAAGAGGGGGTCCTCCACGTCGCGGAGCACGGATACGGACGCAGCCTTGAGGTCACGCGCAACGTCGAGCAGGTTCCGCACGCGCAGGTTGAGCACAACCCCTCCACCCCTCTCAATAATGGGGGTCCGCTCGCGCAGTGGCTGCTCCAACAGCAGAATCTCAAGATGACCCGTCGCCAAGTACGCGAGACGATGCCCATCGCATTCGTTCATCTCGCGCAGCGAGAAGCCGAGCGAGTCCCGATAAAATCCAATGGACCGCTCCATGTTTTGCACGTCCAGGATCAGGTGGGCAAAAACACTTTGCATGGGCCACCCCCGGCGGATCCCCGCCCGGTCGGCTGCTAGGTGATTCGCCGCCCCGTTTCAGATTCCTTCCGCGGAAACCACGGCTTTGGAAAGCGCAGCCCTCAGCGTCTGCGCCCCCGGGTGGTCTGGATCGCGAGCGAGGCACTTTTCGACCGTCGCCAGCGCCTCCGCCCGATGACCCTGGTCGCACAGAGCCACCGCCAAGTTGAAAAGCAGCTTCGGGTTCAGGGGGTCGAGGAACACGGCCTTGCGGCACGCCGACAGGGACTCCTTCTTCCTGCCCAGTTTGTGGAGGGCGCAGGCGAGGAAGTCGTAGGCCACAGCGTCCCGCGGATGCTCGCCCAGCCAGGCCTCGATCAGCGCGACCGAATCCTCGAACCGGCCCTCTCGTGCCAGTTCGCACGCCTGGTCCAGAACACTGGACTCTTGATTCGCCATCAACCCACCCTGAGGGCAGAGGCCCTACCCTATAGAGTACAGCATTAATCCGGAAATGCCAACCCCATTTCAATGCCGCTATAATCGGCCAGATGCTAAACGAGGCCCTGAAGAAGCTGGCCCAAGTCCAACGAATTGACACGGCGATTCAGGAGCTGCATCGGAAGTTCGCCTCTCTGGACCCAGGAGGCAAGGCGAAGCAGAGATTCGACGAGGCGAAGGCCCGGAAGGAGCAACTCGACCATCGCCTCTCCGAGATTCGGGGCGAGATCAAGGACCTCGAACTCGAAAACTCCCGCCTGTCGCAGAAGTCGGACTCCGAAAAGAAGCGCCTCTACTCCGGGGGGGTCTACAACGCGAAGGACGCGGAAGCCATTGACCGAGAGGTCGCCAACCTCGCTCAAAGAGTCGCCAAGAACGACGACAGACTCCTCGAACTCTACGAACTCGTCGAGCCCGCAAAGCTTGAAGCGGACGACGCGCATCAGGACTTCGAGGCCGCGAGCCGGCTGTACGAAGAGTACACCTCGCGCTACGATGCGATCAAGAAAGACTACGAGAACAAGATGTCTCAACTCCTCGGCGCGCGGAACAAGGCCGCGGCCCAATGCGACGAAGACCTGTTGACGCGCTACGAGGCGATCCGCAAGCACCATCACGGAGTAGGCATCGCCCCCCTCCATGGTGATGAGTGCGGACAATGTCGCAGCAAGATCGCGCACCACATCGTCGCCGACGTGCAGGCGGGAGTCAGCCTTCAGACGTGCGAGAACTGCGCGCGAATTCTTTACTGGGAGGAGGCGAGCGAGGAGCAGGATTGAACGAACAGCAGCTCTTCGCCTATCTCGGCAAGCAACTCGAGCCGGATGGCGATTCCGCCCTCGCTCCTCTGCGACTCGCCCCCTGGAAGCCCGAAACCGGGCCGTACCACAAAGTTCAGTTCGTCATTGAAATCGCGGGCTCGAACCTAATTCCCGGCGATCGCGCGCGCGAACTGCTCGAACCAACCGTTCGCGCCTCGTTCGGTGAGCCCGAGGTCTATGTGATGGCGCCGGGCGAGAGGCGGTGGCGACCGCTTTGGTCGGGCGACAACTCCATGACCTTTGACAGCATGGCGCTCGCATGGGACTTCGTGACCTCATCTGGAAAACTCACCGCTGCCTCCGCATCGGAACTCTGGAAGCGCGCGGAGCAGTATGCGAGCGCACTCGGAAGACGCGCATTTCCTCTCCCCCCACCCGAAGACGCGGCCAAAGCCGCCGACAACCTCGAACAAGTGCGCGACGCGCTCGACATCGGCGTGGACGTGCTCTTGCGAACTCTCGAGCCTCGACTCGACCTCACCGCGCTCGTGGTCGCCGCATACGAAGTGGGGTTCCGAATGGGCTCCTCGGGCGTACTGGAATGGCGGCAATCGGGTTGGCCGGAACCGCTGCTCACGATCCTCCCGGACGAGGGCGATGAGGTGTTCGGAGTGGACGCGCCGATCCGCGGAGTGGACATCGGTTTCACCGTGCCCTGCAGCCCGGACCCAGAGCAGTCCTTGGAAAGGCTTTTCACTGCCGCAGAGCGCATCGGCGCGAAGATGGACCTTCCCGTTCTGACGGAAGAGGGGGAGCCACTCTCAGAGTCCGCGAAGAGCAACATACGCAAAATGCTCGCTGCCGCCCTCGACACGTTCGACCGCATCCAGTTGAAGCCGGGCAGCGCGGAGGCGCTTCGCCTATTCGAGCCGTAAAGACGAGAACCTCTGACGAAGATACTGAAGGTCCTCGACCGTGTCGAAGTCCATCGCGGTGAAGGGATGACAGTCCGCGACGACGAACACATCCCCCCCCAATGCTCTGCCGACCGCGCGTTCAGCGTCTGAAATCGAAGCGCGCCCCAACAGATATCGCACAAGATTCAAAGCGCCGAGACGGGTGACAAGTCTGAGGATGGACTTCCTGCGAGAGGAAGCGGTCTCAAGCGCCCCGAACGCCCTCCGAAGTCCGTTCGCCGACGCGGCGAACATTCCGCCGGCCGCGAACCTCCCCTCGCGCAAGCGAATGTATCGGAACTCCGCGCTCGGCAGCAGCCTCTCGACCTCTTCCTTACGACTCAATGCAGCCGAGAACCACTCTCCCCCGGAGGCGTGCATCCGCAACTCAGTAGCCTCGATGAAGTGCCGAATGAAGTCGCAACGCACCAAGGGCAGATCGCAAGGCAGATAGAGCACCGGGCCCGTTGCGCCCGATGTCTCAAGGCCGTGGAGCGCCGATCGAATGTTCGTCTCTCCTGGGTTCGCGAACGCGACGCGATCCGAGTAATCTGAAATGCACGCCCTGACCGACTCGTCTGCGACCAGCGTGGTAGACAGCCCCGCTTCCAAGCACGCATCCAATACGAACGCAACGGACGGCCTGCCTTCGAACTCGACAGTAGCCTTCGACGCCGATCCGAATTCGCGAGCAAGCTGCGAGTCGAGCGAACCGCCCGCCGCGATGACGGCGCACCATTTCCCGCGATTCGCCTCCGAACTCGTCAAGGCAAGAAGTATGAAAGATGAGCGGCGCAGTTCGTGAACCTCGAACTGCGCCGCTCAGAAGGGCCTCAGGACTGACCTCTCGGTCTAACCGCCCCCACCTCGGAAGGGAGGATGGTTCGGTCGCTTGACCGGGTTGCGCTTGAGTTCGTCGAGAAGCACTTCGATCGCCTTGTCGAGCTGCGGGTCCTGACCCTTGAACACGAGGTCCGGTCGGTTGTCCACTTCGATGTCGGGCGACACGCCGATGTTCTCGACTACCCACTGCGGCTTTCCATCAACGACGTCCCAGACCGCGAATTCGGCAGCCGTCACCGCGCCGCCGCTCATCAAGGAGTAGCTTCCCGTGATTCCCACGAGCCCGCCCCACGTCCTCATTCCGATGACCTTGCCGAGGCCGGCCTTGCGGAAGAAGTAGGGGAACGCGTCGCCGCCGGAGCCACCGTACGGGTTGATCAGCATCGCCTTCGGACCAAGCACGGCCGGAGAGGGAGTGCGGAACGAGTTGCCGTAGCGAGGCTTCCACCACGCCATGTTCTGCCGCTGCAGCATTTCGATGAAGAACGTGGGGATGAATCCACCGCCGTTGTATCGTTCATCAACGATCAGCGCATCCTTATCCCACTGCGCATAGAGCATCTTGTAGAACTCGATGATGCCGCTGAACTGCGTGTCCGGAACGTACACGTATCCGATCCTGCCGTTCGACTTCTGCTCGACGTATTCGCGCCGCGAGTCAATCCAGTCGGCGTTTCGCAGACCAGCCTCGCTCGCAATCGGCTGAACGAGCAGTTTTCGCGATCCGTCCATACCCGGCTTGCTGTTCACGGAGATCTCGACCACCTTGTCCGCCTTTCCGACGAGCATCTGATCAATGTCGCTGTTCGGGCCCACAGGTTCGCCGTCGATCGCCACGATGTAATCGCCGTCCTGAACGTTCATTCCAGGCTCGTTAAGCGGTGCGCGGCGTCCGGAATCCCAGTTCTGACCACGGAACACCTTCTTGAATCGAATTCCGGAAGGCGTCCGTTCATAGTCCGCACCGAGAAGACCGGTTCCGATCGGCGGGTTTCCGGGGGTGGGGCCGGGCATCACGTAGGAGTGTCCAGTCGCAAGTTCGCCGAGCAGTTCGATGAGCAAGTAGTCGAGATCGCTGCGATCACCGACCCACGGAAGCCAACCGGCATACTTGTCGCCCATCGCCTTCCAGTCCATGCCGTTCATCGTCGGCGCCCAGAAGTTGTCGCGCTCGTAACGCCACGCATCCCAGAAGCTCTGCGTCCACTCGGAGCGCGGATCAATCGTCGTCTCCATGTCGCCCGTGTTCACGCGGCCGTTGCCGACCTTCTGACCGGGAGCGACGGGAATCACGCCGACGACGGGCCCGGCGATGTAGACGAACTTATCGCGCTTCGGCGAAAATTCGCCCGCTTGGAAGCCTTCCAGAATCGGAGCCGCTTGTTTGCCTGCGAAGTCGAACTGGAAGAGAACGGGCCCGGACAAGTAGAACAGCCGTCCGGGAGCCGAAGCCGCAAGCACATAGTTCCCCGGGGGGAGAGGAAGAGCGAACATCCTGCCCCGGTCGAACTTCAGATCCCACGCGGCCGCCTGCTTGGCGTCTCCGCCCTGGCCGCCGGAAGGATCCGTCTTCGGCGCCTCGTCGGCGACCTTCTCGATCTCGTTCTTCGGAGCGAAGGGAGAGGCCACGTCCGGCCTCAGCGTGTATCCATAAATGCGGAACGCGTCGCTGAAGATGAAGGACAACTCAAACGTTCCGATCGCCGGGTTGAAATCCCGCGCAGAAGCGAAGAACAGATACTTGCTCTCCGCGTCGAACACAGGAGTCTGGTCTTGGAAGAGCCCATCGCTCACCAACGACTCTTCTCGGGAGTCCACGTTGTACAGGTAGACCTGGCCGAGCCCTTCGGCATTCGCCTTCGAGTACGCCAGCCACTTGCTATCCGGTGACCACACCGCGTCTTGGTAACCGCCCCACTCGGCGAATCCAACCGTCGTGACGGTCTTCGCCTCGACGTCGAGCACGTACAGCGTGTTCCCGATGTCCATGAAGAACGCCCTCTTGCTATCGGGCGACCAAGTCGCTGCGTTGTAGCCGATCTTTGCACCGAAAGTGAGTTGGATCGGAGCCTCGGACAAGTCCGACTTCTGTTTGTAGAACTCGTATTCGCCCGTCTTGTCGCTCAAGAAGAGAATCCATTTCCCGTCCGGTGACCATCGCGGGAATCTGTCGCGCACTCCGGCGGTCTTCGTCGCGTTGTAAGTCAGGCCTTCCTTCGCGGGCACGCTGAAGATTTCGCCGTGCGCTTCCAGCGCGACGCGCGTTCCGCTCGGAGAGATCGTCGCATCGGCGACTTCGTTCCCAACTTCCGCGCGGCGCGGGCGGGCACGAACGTGATCGGTGAAGACGGTGATCGGAATTGGATTGGTTTGATTCGACTTCAAATCGAATTTCCAAAGCCTCGCGTCCCTTTCGAACACGATCGTCCCCGTGCCTTCGCTCGGGAACTTCACATCGTAGTCGTTGAAGTTCGTCAACTTGCGCGACTTCTTCGATTGAGTGTCATACGCGTACAGGTTGTACACGCCGTCGCCGTCGTTCACGTAATAAACGTTGTTGCCGACCCACATGGGCCACATGGACGCCGACTTGTCTTTGTCCATCTCCCAGTAGCGGTGGTTCGCGGTGTCGTAGAACGAGATGAAACTCTGATTGCCGCCGCGATATCGCTTCCACGCGGCGTTCTCCGTGCTCATCCGAACATAGGCGAACGTCTTTCCGTCGGGGCTCGCGGAGCCTTGGCCGCCTTCGTCCATCGGAAGCGCGGCGGGAGTCCCGCCGGTCGCGGGAATCGTGAAAAGTTTCGTGTAACGCTGGGTCACCGATTCGCGCGCCGATCGAAACACGATCGCCTTGCCATCCGGCGTCCAATCCACCATCGTGTCGGCGCCGGGATGATACGTGAGACGCTTCGGCTCGCCGCCCGAACTCGGCATGACGTAGATGTCGGCATTGCCTTCATAGGTCGCCGTAAAGGCAAGCCACTTGCCGTCGGGCGAAAACTTGGCGCGCACTTCGGGGCCCGCGTCGTTCGTCAGTTTGCGAGCGATGCCGCCGCTCGCCGATGCTGTCCAAAGGTCTCCGGCATAAGAAAAGACCACTTGGTCGCCGTGGATGTCGGGGAACCTCAGCAGTCTGCCCTCGACGGCGGGGCCTTGCGCGGAGACGATTGCGATTGCAGTGAGAAGAACCATAAAGTCTGAAAACCCTCCTATCTTGGGGACGCCGCCAGGTTACCAGGCTGGGTGCGAGGCGTCGCCCTCCCGGAAGCCGAAGCGGGCCCGAGGGCCTAATCCGCCAAGGAATTCAATAACCCAGACTCAAAACCGCTCGATCTGCCGCAAAATGGAGGCATGGCCGGCGACCTGACCCTGCGAGAGAAAATCGCCCACCTGCTGCGAAGGTTCGGCCTCGGAGCGACGCGGGCCGAACTCGACGAACTCGAGAAGTTGGGACTCGAAGGCGCGATCCACCGACTCCTCGATTACGACGCCGTGGATCCCGGCATTGACCCGAGTCCGTGGGAGTTCGCCTTCACCGAGGGCGACCAACTGAACCTCGACTCGCCGCGATTCGCGCAGTACTGGACCTACCGAATGCTGATGACGCGGCGTCCGGTCGAGGAGAAACTCACGCTCTTCTGGCACGACCACTTCGCGGTGAGCGCAGCCAAAGTGGAATTCGGGCCGATGATGCTCGAGTATCTCAACACGCTCCGCTCACACGCCTGCGGCAACTTCCGGACGATGCTCGGCGCGATCAGTCGCGATCCCGCGATGATGCAATGGCTCGATTTGAGTCAGAGCAACAAGTTCAGCCCGAACGAGAACTTTGCGCGCGAACTGCTCGAACTCTTCACCATGAGCAAGGGATACACGGAGGGCGACGTGAAAGAGGTCGCGCGCGCCTTCACGGGATGGAGCGCGATCCCCACCTGGCTCGATCCGCAGAAGGGTGATTACCCGGATCAAATCAAACGAACCGTGAAGCAGGGGGGGCCACTCATCCTCTTCATCATCGTCCCCCTTCTTCAAGATACGGGAACCAAAACCATCCTCGGTCAAACGGGGAACTTCGACCAGGACGATGTCCTCGACATGCTCGTCGCGCGACCGGAGACCGCGGAGAACGTCACCACGAAATTGTGGGAGTTCTTCGCCTATCCGAACCCGGAGCCGTCGGTGAAGGCGCGGCTCCAGCGAGCGTTCGTGTCATCGAAATACGAAATCCGCCCAGTGCTTCATGAAATCGCCAAGAGCGACGAGTTCTACAGCGCCAAGTGCGTTCGCACGAAAGTGAAATCGCCGGTGGACTTCACCGTCGCGCTGCTGAGACAACTCGAACTGCAGCCCATCCTCAAATCGCTCCGCAAACCGGATGCGAAACTCGACACGCCGATCGCAAACGAAATCACGGGAGCCACCGGCTTCCTCGTCGGATGGATGAACCAGCAGGGAATGCTGCTCCTCTACCCGCCCGACGTCGGCGGATGGGAGTGGGGCGAGAAGTGGATCACTTCGGCGGCCATGCTCGCGCGAATGCAGACTGCGGACCTCCTCTTCGGAAATGACAAAGAGGTGCGGCCTCTCACGGACTACGTCGCGAAGCAGATCAATGGGACCGGCCGCGCGAACTCGCTCGAAGTCGCGCGCGCATTCGCCGACAGATTCGACGCCTCGATCCCGCAACCGAAACTCGAACTGCTCGCCGACGCGTGCGAAAAACGCGGCGGGCCGCAATCCCTGCTCACGCCGGCCAAGGCCGCCCCTCTGCTCGGAGAGATGGGCAAACTCCTGTTCGGCATGCCTGAATTCAACATGGGTTAGCCGCTTCGCGGTAGATTTTCTGCATGGCCGAATCAGTCCATGCACGCATCGAACGACTTGAACGTTTGCTACGGATGCAGCAGATCTTGATTGCGATCCTGCTCCTTGCCATCGGCGCGATCTTCGCTTATGGCTTCTCGCAGGATTCGCGGGAGTTGACACTCAAATCGCTGCGCTTCGTGAACGAAGACGGAAAGCCCGCCGCCCTCTTTTATGGAACGAAAGAGGGATTCGAGGGATACGTCTACGGACGCTCCGCAGAGGGACAGGACTACGTCCCCGCTCTCAAACTCACCGGCGACAAGACCGGCGGCCAAATCGAACTCTTTGACGAAAAGGGCCGCAAAGTCCTCGATTTCGTGAGGGGCGACAGCGGGGGAGCGATCGCCGTGTACCACGAGAGCGGCGAAATCTGCGCGTCTCTCTCCGCATGGTCGGATCGAGGATCGCGTCTCGAACTGATGGACACGCGGGGGCGGGAGCGAGCGTTCCTCGAAGCAGATTTACTCGGCGCTCTGCTCAAAATGAACATCGCGAAGGGGCCTGTGGTCAGCCTCTACACGCTCCTGGATGGAGGTCACCTCGCCCTCTTCGATGAAAAACTGGATGCGGTCGTAAACCTCCCGCCGCCGAAGTGACCGCAGAGGTTCGGCGTCAATCGGCTTCCGCGAGAAGCGCGTCGAGATCGAGCGGGTCCGTCACCATCACGAGTTCGCCCCCCCGCCTCGGCCACTCCGACTCCGGCCTGTCGCGATACAGTTCGAGTCCGTTTCCGTCCGGATCGCTCAAGTACACCGCCTCGCTCACCCCGTGATCTGCCGCGCCGAGAATCGGCGTTCCCGATTCGATGACACGCTTCACAGCGCGCGCAAGCGAGGCGCGATCCGGATACAAGATCGCCGCATGATAAAGGCCGGTTGAGTTCCGGGGGGGCGGCGAGCCGCCTCGGCTCTCCCAGACGTTCAATCCGAGGTGGTGGTGATACCCGCCCCACGACAAGAACGCCGCCGCCGCGCCGTACCTCTGCTGCACGTCCATCCCGAGCACGTCGCGATAAAACACAACCGCCCTCTCCAAATCCGACACCTTCAGGTGCACATGGCCAATCACCGGATGCGCTTCCACACCCCCATTGTATCGCGCTATTCGCCTCTTGGTCGTGTGTGGTCGGCGCACCAACGCCGGTACTGCTCCCATGTTTGATATCGCAGCTGACCAGGTTCGAAGTTCACCATCGTTCCGCTCAGCCCCGTCGCCTCCAACTCCCTGGCGTGGTCGCCGAGGTACGTCGCCATGAACCGAGCGCGCTCGCGCCCCGAAGGACGCGCTTTATCTGCAGGGAAGTCCGCCATCATCGCCGACAGGAGCAGGCCGTTGATCACAGGCAGGACGATCGGGTGATCGTCTGTTCCGTGGACCTGGAACGCCAGACTCGTCCGCCTCCCGTCTTCGTGCGCAAACCGCTGCACACCGTGCACCGCGTACGATTCGGGAAACGCCATCACTTCGACGCCTCCGTCGGGCTTGAAACCGGAAAGTTTGGTGGACCAGAAGTTCAGAAACGCTCCCAGGCGAGCCGAGTCAAGTTTGAGCGCCTTAACCTCCTCCGGGCTCATCAATTGGAGCAGTTCCGTGGCATTTCGAGAGACGGCGGCGGCGAGCGAGTCTCTGGCAACCCGTTCGAGATCCACCTCCGCACGCCTCGGCAGCCAGAGCCAGACGGCAACCGCCATCGTCGCAATCACGGCAACGGTGGCAGCCGCCTTGTTCCGACTTCGGGTCCGTGCTTCACGTGCTTGATGCTTCATGCCCGCGCGGTCCTCTCTTCGCCGCGTGTGTTACTCGGCAACGCGCGAGTACCAATCCAGCCAGCCGGCGTTTCCCTTCTGCAGACGGTTAATGACCTGGCCGCTCAGCAGGACTGCGAGCGCGCGCTTGGTGGTATGCGGTGCGCGCATGTGAGTGCCGGGCTTGTTGCAAAACGCGTCAAGTGCCAACACCGAAATCTCCTGATATCGAGGGAAATAACCCCGCGTGACACCTCCCGGCCAGCTTGCGACGATGTCCTCATACATCGAAGCTGCGTAATGGATATACCCGTCTCTCGAGGCGAGTGACGAGAAGCGAATCGTTTCATCCGGTCCGCAAGGGCTCTCCCATACAGACGCAGGCAATCCGAGCAGCGTTTGGTTGAAGTAGCTCCATGGAGGGAGCCCATATCTGTATGTCGAGTGATATGTGTCTGTGCCGTCGTAGTCCTGCCTATACACTTCGACGGCGAGATAGATGGCCTGCAAGCGGGAAACCGAAGTCTGAATCTTGGCCGCGTTTCGCATAGACACAATGACTGGCGTAATGATCGCGACGAGAATGGCGATAATGGATACCGTAACGAGAGCCTCAATGATCGTAAGGCCCATTTCAGTTCTGCGCTTCACCCCCTCCTCCTAAACTTGCGGATGAATTCCTCCATCGTTTCATTCTTGTGAGGGCTCGACGTCACGCCAGTTGTCGTGTTGCAGACGAGAATCTGAGGAGCCTCGTCATAGAATTTCCTCGGCACCAACGCTGCAGTCGCATCCAGGATAAAGCGCAACTTGGGGTGTTTCTCGCGCCAACTTGCGGCAGCTTGGGGCACTTCGCGCGCGACGATTACGGGGATTAGATCGACCACTTCGCACACTTGCTCGACGAGTGATTCCAGCTGTCCGCATCCTCCGCAGGGAAGAGTCATCACCAAGAGGTCCTTGCCAGAGCGGATCGTTCTGCCCCAGTAGTCGCGAAGGGGAAGAGTGAGAGGCAGATCAGGAGGAAGAGAGTGCCATCGTTGGTCGATTCGACGCTCCGACGGCGCCTCTCGGCGGTCCGTGCGGTACACCTGAAGCCCGGTGATTGCTACCATGCCGATACACAATATCCCCGGCCCAATCCAGGCGCTGCGAGCGATCCGACGCGTCGTTCGCCGGATCACTCCGCCATGCGAATCCGCCCCCAGTTGACTGTCCATGAAGCAACGCTCCAGAGAGTAGTGTAATATGGCTCGCTTCAGTTGTCAACAATTCGCATCGCTAAGAATGAGAAATACTCAGTAGCTATCCCCGGCCCCCTCAAGCATCGACACGTCTCAACGTTGAAGGCTCACGAGAGGAGTATCGACAGTAGATGGTGATAACCGTTCCGATCCGAGTCGCAGATTCTGCGGCCGTGTTCTTTTAGCTCGCGCAAATGACTGCGCGCAGGCGTCCGAGAGTTTGCCCTACCACTCTCCGATGCGGTGGTGTTCGATGTGCCAGTCGAAATACAGCATGTTCGTCCCGTCGCCGTGTGCGCTCCGCATCGTGACCGGCTGCTCCTCCCCGATCGGCGCAGGCTCCAGGTCCTCCCAATAGTGATCGAAGAGGTACACCATGTCCGACGGTTGCTGCAGCGCAGAAAGGCGAATCACCCAGGTTTGTGCGTCAGGATCAACGAATTGCTCGCTCGCGATCTTGACGGTGTCGTAACTCGTATATACGTTCCTTCGGTCGCCGGGCGATTCACCTGCTGCCAGAAACTCAGTCCCGCGATGTGAGTCGAGCGGACACCAGAACTGCTCGGAAGCGACGCCATATCCGGCGACGCATCTTTGCCACTCCTTCGGCCTCGCAATAATCTTGTAGCGGTTTTGCGTCGCCCCATACTCGATGTCGACGCTGTGAAGCCAGTACGGCGGCAGAGTTTCGTCATGCTCGGCAGCGTACATTGCGAGGGCTTTGCCGATCTGACTCAGATTGCCCGTACATGTGGTGATCTGTGCCTTTCGCTTCGCCCCCACAAGGACTGGTAATGCAATCGCCACTATGAGCGCGATCACACCGAGAACGATGAGCGCCTCCAGTAGGGTCAGCCCGCGAGCTGAATCGCTATCCCGTGCGGTACGCATGGTCCACTAAATCAACCCCCCGGATTCTGCCCGGGATCGTAGTACACGCAAGACTTTCGGTAGTAGTGGATCACTTCAGGTATGGTGCCCTGGCAATTGGAGTGATTATGCCAGATTAATTCAGAGCATCTTGAATCGTAGCAGCCGACGGACTGATTGATACATCCTTGTAGGTTCTGGGGATCCACGTACTTGTGTGAACCGCCTGGGATGTTGATGCATCCCGTGACTTTGCACGCGGCCTCTCCATTGCAATTCGCTCCACCACACGGATCTGCTCCGGTGTCTGAACTGTTGGCCATTAGAGCGCAAGCCAAAAGGGCGTACGTCATGACCAGCGCGTAGTACTTCGCGCCATTACGCGCAACGTTTGCACCCACACTGTCCAGCCAATTTCGGTTATTGCTGCTCCTTCCTTGCCCATTGAGACTCATCACTTCCTCCTTGGGTGCCGATATTCCCGGCGCCATTATGTGCGCCGGAAGTGCAGAGAGAGAGAGAGAGAGACATCAGAATCTGGTATAAATACCAGCTCAACCCGTTCCCAGCCCCCTCAGTGCGCCAGGATGAACTTGCACGCCAGGCTGCCCCGGAACGTCCGCCGGACGATCTTCAGCACAGCCAAACTCCGCCCGTCGAACACCAAGGTGTCCGTCGCCACCGTCGAGTCGTCGTCCGGCACCACGAACAGCAGGATCGGCCGAGTCGCCGCGTCCACCGACGCCTGAGGCGCATACCGCGCCGCAACCGATGGCGGCACGATGCCGATCAGCGCCTTCCGTGGGTTCCCGCCCACAGTGAACGTCTCCCCGGCGCGAGCCACAAGCCTGCGAATGCGATGTTGAATCTCTACCATCGCTCGCTCTCCTCATCGGTGAGCCGCTTCTTCGCGATCCGCACGTTCGGACGCGTCGCGAGCGCGTGCGCGACCGACGGCTTCAGATACGGCCGCAGCCGCTCCCATCCCTGCGCCTTCAAGCCGTAGGGGTCCGCGATGTCCCGCGCGAGATGCCCGGGGGGGCGCGACGCGATCGTCACGTCGCCGAACGACAGCCACTCGCAGGACCCAGGCTCGCGGAACGCCTGAGCAAGGAACTCGCCTGCAATGATCTCCGTCGCGCCGAGGTTCAGAGTGCTCTGAAGGCCGGCGTTTCCCGTGTCCGCGATGTGCGCCGCCAAAACGCTGAACTCGATCGCCGGCAACTGTTCGGATATCAAGTTCGAAATCTCCGTGTCGAAATCGCTCACCGTAATGCGGCACTTGGCCTTGACGGAACTAACGCTCACCGAGAGCGCCATCGTCTTCCTCCTTTTCAACCAGTCTTCGAAGAAGCTGCGAGTTGCGGCGCACCGCGCCGGTCAGCCTGCAAATGGCCTTGCGCGTGAACGCCGTTTCGGATTTCAGAGCCTCGAGGCTCGATTCGAGATGTCGGATGAATCGCTCTGCGAACGCGCGCTGCTGCTGAAAACTCGTTCGAATCATCCAGAGCGAGGCGGTGACGAAGGCGCCCGCAAGCGCGAGCGCCTCCGTGCTTGGTGTCATCGCCGCTTGAACGCCCTCTTCAGCCGTTCGAGCGCGGAGGCAGCCGCCTCGATCTCCGCTCCGAGCGTTTCGAACGCCGAGACCAAGGCGACGCTCTCCGCGTCGCTTCGTCCCGCGAAGTACGCTCGGAACTTCGTCTCGAAGGCCGCATATGCTTCGCGCAATCGGCCGGCGGAAAGAACGGCAGCAGCCACCGCTCCCACAATTCCGCCGACCCCGAGGCTGAGAAGGAGCGCCGCGATGGTAAAAGGATCCACTTGCATCATTCGTCTGCGCTCCTATAGGATCGAGCCGTAAGCGGTCTGCCAGAGACCGTAGCCCACGTTGTATCGCGCGCGAACGCCGTAGTAGTAACGATCGTGCCACCAAGCGGACTCGCTCCCGCTGCCGCCCTCCAGTGCGGAGAACTCCACAGGGACGTCGCTCCTCTGCTGCAAGATCACGGGACGCACGGTGCGCGACGTGTCGAGAAGGAACCAGTAGTCGTCGTATGCGTCGCGCAAGTAAGGCGACACAACGAGTCGCAACTTGCCTTGGAACACGTTCTTGTACGGCGTGCTCGGAGCGGAGTCGGTCGTGTTCCCTCGGTAAACGACGATGGGGCTCTCGATGAGTTCGATCGCCGTCCATTGGTTCTTCGGACCGACGAGCAGCGTGTCGGGCACGACGCCGAGCGGCTCGCCCGAGTCGTCCGGCGCGAGCGCCATGGAAGACATGCCGGTCTGAAGCGCGGTCGCTGAGAGCGCGACGTTCGTGCGGTTGCCGTACGTCGCTCCAGGAACCGTCGGGTGCGCCGTGTTGAAGAAGGAAACGCCGTCGTAGCCGTTCTGCGTGAACCCTTTCGCCAGGGATTCCACGACGATCTTGTGTTGATGGTCCGCGACGCGCTCCGCGAGATCGCGAATGCGCAGGCGAATCATGTCGTACTGATCGTCCTCCAACGCCCTGCGATCCACCGCGATGCTCGCCTCGAACGTCTTGTCCTCGATCGTGTAGTTGAATTCCTTCATCCCCGCGGGCCGACGCTCGTCGAGGAATTCCTGCATGCCGGGGATGCTCCCGAGCCAAGCGTACTTCTGTGACGAAACCGTCGTCATCACGCGGGTCGCAAGCAGGTCTACGACGCTGTTCTCGCTGCGCCTCGCATAAGCGAGGTCGAACTCCGTCTTCAATCCGGGGAGAAGCAGGTTCGAAATGTCGCTCTTCGTGATTGCCAAAGTTTCCTCCTAAACTGAGTAGTTGTCCACGCGAACTCGCACTCCGGCGACTCCCGTGGAAGTTGTCTCGAGGCCGAGAATGGTTCCGACCTTGTATGCGTTCGTGAGGCCGATGGCCGAGATCTGCACCTCGTTGTCGGTCTTCGCGTAGACCTCTTTGCCGATGTCCGCCTGGACGATTCCTGACGGGTCCACGTAGACGCCGCTTCCGGTCTTCGTCACGCGCACGGACTTGTCGCCGTCCGCGCCCGAGTTGACGACCGTCTCTTCTGCGAAGCCGAGAAACTTCAAGTTCGCCGTCGCGTGATTCATCGGCACGACGAAACCGGACGAATTGACGCCGACGAGCGCGCCCTTGTAGATCGTAGTCGCGGCGGCGACTTTATAGTTCACGACGATGCCGGGCTTCGCGTAATTCTCAAACGCTTGAGCAAGCGCTGCCATAGGTTATGCTGTCCTCCTCTTTTCGATTTCCGAAAGGTCGAGATCGGGGAAATGGGTCCGATAGAACTGCGCGACTTCGTCGGGTAGGTTCGCAGGCTTGGCTGCCGGTGCGACCTCGCCGAACTGAATCGCTTTGGGAAGGGAAGTGAAGAACGCCTCGGCCTGCTCGAAGCAGCCAGCGGCGCGAGCGCTCGCGAGCAGACGCATCGCCGCATCACGAGACACGGGAGCGATACGCCCTTCGCGCAAGAGGGATTCCACAAGCGCGTTCGCCTTCGCTTCGTCCAGTTCTCTGCGAAGCATCACGACTTCTCTTCGCGCGTCCTTCGCGAGCGACGTCTGGCGGAAGTCTTCGCAGAACAGCCTCGCGCTCTCGATGCGTGGATTCGCGACGATCGAGACTTCAAAGATGCGATCGAGGTCTCGGCTCACCGAAATGCTGAGCGACTTCGCTCCGCTCTTTTCGATGAGGTCGTCGGCTTCCGGCGTGAGGGCGAGGTTGCCGAACAGTTCGCCCCCAGCCGCCTCGACTTGCGTGAGATAGCCGAGGCGCAGCGGCGTTTCGACGTGCTCGACGAGGATCGGGACGGGAGAATCGAAACTCTGCGCGAGTCGAACGACGTCTTCCTGCGTGACGCGAAGTCCGCGATCGTCGTACTCTCCGATTTCGAACAGTTTCGCCCTGCGATCTCTCCATTCGAGCGCGTCGCCCGACGCAGCCTGAATGAGGTAAGCGGGCGCGTCGCCGAGTTCTGCGTCCGACCATGCGCGAAGGATCTCCTGCGCGGCTCGCTGCGCGTCCTCCTTCGCGAGGTTCGCGCGGCGACCGCTCCAACCTGGCCCGAGCATCGCCGCGGCGCGTCGAACTTCGCTCGCGTCGGGCGTGGCTCCCGCCGAAGTCAGGATGCGCTGAAGCGGCTCCCACTCGGGGAGCGATTCGATTTGCATTGGCACCTCCTTGGTGTTTCGCGCGCCGATTCATCGCGCGCAAACCATCAGGTCGCCCCAGAGGCGATCGTCAAGTGCCGTTTTGAGAATTTCTATCCCCCCACGGCTTGCCGTGGCGGGATAAAATCAGAAGCTCATGAGATACGACCTAACATCCCTCTATCCAGAGCCGGTGCCTTCGGGCGAGATCATCGTGCCGGCGGACGACGTGGTCCGAGACGTCGAAGTCGTCCTTGCGACGGTTAGCGTTTTGGATCAGCAGGAGGAACCGAAATGGCAATCACTATTATCCTCACGCTCTCGGCGGTGCTGACAAGCCTGCAAGTGCCGGCAAGTGTTGCTGAACAAGACCGCAGGCCGGACTGCGAGCGGGTTTTTCGCGCAATTATTGCTGGGCGCTGGTCCGAGTTGGATGAACTCAAGCAACAAGTCGGCTCCTTCAACCACCCGATCGCGCCGTGGGACGATACGGACATTCTCAGTCGCCTTGCAGGGGTTTCTGGAATGGCCGGCCACTATCCGAACGCGCTAACGGGCATGCGAATCTGCATCGAATACGGCGCAGACCCAAACGCGCTCGACGGCCAGCCACTTCGAGCCGCTGCGTTCGAAGAC
>QEUM01000007.1 GCA_003577165.1 Armatimonadota bacterium
GCCCACCCCTTGCCTCCCGCCCGACTCGCCCCGGTATCCTCCCCCTCGACGGAGGTGATCTCACCATGCCGAAATACGTAATCGAAAGGACCATCCCGGGAGCCGGGAAACTCTCGCCTGCGGAACTCACATCCATCTCGCAAAAGTCCTGCTCAGTGCTGAACGAGATGGGGCCCAAAGTCCAATGGCTCCACAGTTACGTGACCGACGACAAGATCTATTGCGTCTACATCGCGGAAAACGAAGACCTGGTTCGTGAACACGCCAAGCGCGGCGGGTTCCCAACCGACGCCGTCTCCGCCGTGCACGCGGTGATCGATCCTACGACGGCCGAAGCGTAACGCTCCAACTTCGTCTTTCGTGCTGCGTCGCGGCAACCGGAATTGACCCTCCGAAGACGAGCCGCCGGGGGGGCGCATTACAGCGCGCGCCCCACCCCCTCTTATCAAAGCGGCCCGCGAGCCGAACCCATCACTTCGGAGGAATCGGAGCCGACTTCATCCCCATCAACTCCTTCTCGATTCCAGGCCCGTTCTTGCCGAGCCACTCGCTCATCGCATTCCCCGCCTTCGTCCCATACACGCGGTGCGAATACACGATGGACACGCCGCGCGCCCCCCTCTATGCGAAACCGGGCGAACGCCGCCTCGATGAACTCCTTCCGCGGGAACAATACGACGATCAAATGCTCCGCCTCCCGCTTCTCCGTCCGCGGAACGGAATCCGTGCGCACAACCATCGCCTGATTCGCCTTATATGTCTCGAGCACTCCGTTCGCCGTCGCGGCAAGCCCCTCCCCATCCTTCACGTTTCGATACACGTTCACCGTCACCATGTCCGCCCACTTCTCCAAACTCGGCTTGCCCTTCGGAGTGTATTCGTGCAAATCGTCCTTGCTGTACCGATGCACGTACCCCACCCCCCGAAACGTAAACGCCACCTTCTCCTCGACAGGCAACCCAACAACGCCACCCACCGCCAACGCGACACAAGAAACCCCAACAACGAACCTCATACCGCCACAAATCATACTCCCTGCCGACGCATTGCAGCCCAAGAACGCATGCCAACCACCCCCGTCGGAGGTGTCCATCCTCGATCGCCGCCTACAGGTGCATGATCTGGCTCACGATCGTGGGGTCCTTGATGTTGGTGTCGTTCGCGAGCATGAACGCCTTGCTTAGGATGATTGCAAGCGTGGTATCCCCTTCAAACGGCAAGTAGACCAGCTGATGTGAGATCTCAGCCGCGCTCTGTCTTGTGACGATGCAAAGGTATTGATCGTTAGGCGACATAAGAACGTGCCCGCTGCCCAGGTGGATCTTATAGGTTCGCAGCTTCCCCCTCACGACGAGATATCGTCCGTCAATGTGAGCCTTGTCGGAGATAGAGAGGCGCGGCAAAAGCCGCCGAAGGACGGCTTCTCGCGTATGGGCGCTTTCAGACAGCATGCCGAATGCGAACGAGTTCCAGTACTCGCCAAACCTGTCGGGTTCGGGATGATCCTGCCAGGTCGGATCATTTCCTATGCTCGTCACACTCACGAATAGGTCGATGTCCCGCATCACTTCCGAGAATAGCCGGGGGGGGACTTCCTCAAGTGGAACGGGAGCAGAACCATCCTGCTGCTCGAATCGTACTTGGTCCGTCACCACGTAGAAAGCGATGCCGGTATCGCTTACGTAGTTCGCATCCTGCCCGCCGTCGAAGTACGGCACATCCACCGCAAACCGAGCCACTAAGCCTGCAGACGGCAAACTGAGACTGGGCGTGTTAATGGAGTCGAAATAGCCCTGCAGCGAGTACCTCCACCCGCGCTGCCTCATTAGCGCAGCACACTGATACTGCTTTAGAATGTGTGCCGCGAATCGGTTGGAATAAGTGCGCGTTACTCGCTCCGCGTCGGTGATGATGTACACCTCGCGGTAGGCTTGCTTGAACGGCTGCTGAATCTCGTGGGAAACGAGGTACTCCCTCCACGCCTCGATCGCAGACAGACCGGAATCCAGGGGATGCCAAAGGCGAACTGCTGTGTTGTCGTCGAGCCCGTGGATCGTCCGGTCCTCGATGTCAACGGGTTTGCCGTCAGGAGCAATTCCGAGCACATCGAAGCCACTTCCCTGAAATCTCCAGATGAGTCGTCGAGCCAGGCTCGAAATCAGCGGGTGATCGAGGTACCGATCTCTCCAAACCGAGAACGGCCACGACCGTTCAAGAAGGAACAAGGATTCGAGTCGCGCTTTCTGCGAGCGAAGCGCCGCCTCAATGGCTTTCTTTGTCGCAGTGATCTCTGAAGCTGCACGCTTATCTCCGTCGGAGAACTTCGGTTTGGACTTCAGCGCCTTGCCCTGTTTCCGCCATTCGATGCTAACCGCCCCAGTCGGTTCGATCGAAAGTTCCGACTCGACGTCACCAATCTTGAATGTGCGGCGACTGGATGCATCGAGGCCGCAAGTGGGTACGACGGCTTCCTCCACTTCTGCGATCGAGATGCCTTGTGAGGCTGCCGCTCGCTCAAGCGTGTCCTCCAACGCGGTAAGAAGCACATGAGTCTTCACCTTCGGCCTCGCCAGAGCGAGTTGGGATAACGCATCGAAAGTTCCGATCGTTTCGAGTGCAGTCAAACAACTCGTAAATCCCTTCTGACTGCGTGCGCCCACCCCCGGCAGCTTCTGGCCGCACACAAGCAGCATCTCCCCGAGCAGTCGCGTCGCGCGATCCCCCCCAGAGAGTCCCGCCATCCAACAGAATCCGCGCAGCATATCCGACCTGTGGCCCTCGACTGGTTCGTCCTGCTTCCTCAGCGCATCAACCGCCTTCTCAAAGGCATCCAAGAATTGCTCACGCCCGTCTTTCAGAAGCGGATCCACCTTGTTTCGCCAAGCGGGAGACGGGCACTTGCCCTTCGCGCCTGCTGCGGCTTCTGCGAAGGGATACAGATCGTTCGATTCGAATACGATCTGCCAGTTCTCATCGAGGCGGATCGCCTTGGGGTCCTCACCCCGCAGCGCACGCTCAAGGTCCAGTCGAGCCCGCTGGGTGCTTGCGTCGAACTTGCGAGCCAGGCGCCTCACCAGCGCGCTGCCGACTGAAGCGATCTTCGGGTTCAGACCATCTTTGGCGATCTTCCGAGTCACGATCCTCGCAAACCTCTCATCATCGAGCGGCGACATCGGCCATGACATGCCCTCCGTGTACTCGAGGAGAGCGACCAGTTGATCGTCGGTAAACGTCGGCCTGTATCGGAGAATCTCCTCGCAGGTCCTGCAGTAGAATCTCCCTTCAGGAGTGGCATGCTCCGACAAGAACCCCCCCCTGCGCTTCTTCCCCAACTTGCGCGCCTCTTGCTTGACTCTCCTTGCCAGCTCTACGAAAACCTCGGCGCCGATATCCCCCCCGCGAATTACATCATTGGCGTGCGGAAGATCCATCGGCTGGAACCGAAGCCACGCGTACTGCCGAAAGTCTCGCCTGGCGAGTTCCTCGCCTGCGTCGAGGAACCGCGCGAGCGCAGACGAAACTTCCGGAGAAATCCGGGGTTCGCTCTTGCTCCAGGGCAGGCGCACTCTAACCCCCGACTAAAGGTACAAGTCGAAGGAAACTGACTTCGTCGTTCTCATTCAATCGAACGATTTGGTCAACCGACTCTGCTTGCCCTCCGGGCAACAGCACGAGAATCTGTTGCTTCCGGAACGCCTCCAACGCGATCTCGACCTGTCGCTCCGGATCAACCGGCTTGAACCGTCGAGTCACAGGCCCGTTGAGCAGCACCTCCGTGTCGGTGGGCTGAATCAGGCCGTAGTACGTCCCCGGCTTCTCTCGATTGTAGCGGTCCACCTCTTGGCGCACCCTCGACTCGATCAACTCTCGAACCGAAACCTCGAACGACGGCAGTTCCACGGTCGGACCTTCGAGCCTTCTGCCTGTAGTGAATTCATCGATAGTACGAACCGAAACCATGCCTAATAATTATCCTCACGGCCGGCCAAAGTTCCAACCCCCCTCGCCGCCACCTCCGCCGGCTCCTGGTCTAACGCCCACCGCCGACCGTTGCTCCAGTTGCCCTACGCGCAATCCCCCTTGACCCCACGGGTACCATTCCTCGTCCTATGCCGGCAAAGCCGAAGGGGGCTCGCAGGTCTGCCAAGGGCAGCACAGCCCTCGGATTCGAAGCCGAAATCTTCAAAGCCGCCGACAAGCTTCGGATGAACATTGACGCGGCTCTCTACAAGCACGTCGTCTCGGGCCCCATCTTCCTAAAACACGTCGGCGCAGATTCCACCGACCTCGACGAGAGAACCTTCGAAGAATCATTCACCCGACTCAGAACCGAACTCAAAGCCCAGTTCGAAGAGTCCGACCAGCTTCAAGACCAGATAGCGAGGAACTTGGCAAATTTCAGGCACTAATCTCAAACGGACGAGAAGCATGAAAGATCTTGAGAACACAATTTCGAATTACAAAGCGGAGATCGTGCCACTGCCTGCGGAAAATGGGGGCGGGTACCTGGCCGTGTTTCCCCAACTCGGCCACGTGATCACGGGCGTCGGGGAAACCCGCGAGGAAGCCCTGCAAGACCTCCTCGCAAGTGTCCCAACGCTGATACAATCTCTTTTGGAACACAGGGACGAGCTACCGTGAAGCCCGGGGTCCTCTGATCATGAATAGAACCTCTGCCGAGCAGATCCATCAATGCCAGTAGAAGTAGACGCCAAACCCGATGTCCTCCGATGGGCCAGAGAACGCGTATCTCTGTCCCCGTCCGAACTCGCGTCTCGGCTCGGCTGGAAGAAAGCCGATCGCATCATCATCTGGGAACAGAGCGGTCGAATTCAATTGAAGCACCTCGAAAGACTCGCGGAGAAAACGTACACCCCGATTGGTTACCTGTTCCTCGATACACCTCCAGAAGAACGATTGCCTATCCCGGACTTCCGGACTGTGGCGGGCCATCCTCCCGAAAGGCCGAGTCCAAACCTGCTCGACACGGTCTACCAAGCGCAACTGCGGCAGTCCTGGTTCCGCGAGCACTTGTTGCAATACGACGAGGAACCTTTACCGTTCGTCGGCAGAGCCACTCTCAACTCGAATCCTGAATCGGTGGGTGCCGAGATTCGCGATGCCATAGCTTTTGACACTACCCAAAGGGCACAAATGGCAACCTGGGAGGAAGCTCTGCGAACCATGTTCGACAATGCAGAGTCGGCTGGAGTGCTCATCATGCGCAACGGAATTGTCGGCAACAACACTCATCGCAAACTCGATGTCACCGAATTCCGTGGCTTTACAATTAGCGACGAGTTTGCTCCGCTCATTTTTGTGAATGCTGCCGACACGAAGGCGGCCCAAATGTTCACTCTTGCGCACGAACTGGCGCACGTGTGGCTGAACGTGTCCGGAGTTTCGAACTGGCGCCTACAAACAAGCGAAAAGGTCGAGCGCTTCTGCAATGCGGTCGCAGCCGAAGTGCTTGTGCCCATGGCCGAGTTCAAGACCAAGTGGGATCCTGCCAAGGAGCCCATAGAAGAAGCTAGGCGACTCGCGCGACGATACAAAACGAGTAGCCTTGTTCTTATAATCCGAGCGTATGAAGCCGCATTCCTGTCTCGCAGCGAGTTTGACGAACTGTACGACGCGGAGAAGGCAAGATTCACGGATCGTGTTTCCGGCGGGGGCGGTGATTTCTACCTCACTCAAAGGAGTCGCATCGGACGCAGGTTCGCCCGCGCGGTCATTGCGGGAGCGTTAGAGGGCAGTGTGCCCTTCAAAGAGGCGTTCCAACTTCTTGGACTGAAAAGGTCCGAGACGTTCATGGAACTCGCTAAATCGTTAGGGGTGGCTTCGTAAGTGCGTTACCTGCTCGATGCCAACATCTTCATCGAAGCCAAGAATCTCTTCTATCGCTTCGCGGTGTGCCCGGGTTTCTGGGACTGGCTGGCCCAGGCGAATGTTGACGGAGTCGTGTTCAGCGTTGACCAGGTCCGAACCGACCTGCTGGTTGGAACCGACGACCTCGCCATATGGGCTAGCCACCAGACAGCTGCGTTCTTCCTCCCCGTTGACGGGGCGGTAACTAAGGCGACAGTGCCAGTCAGCGCATGGGTGCAGGGCCAACCGTTCGCCGATGCGGCCAAGGCCGCATTCTTTGCTTCGTCCGATTACTGGCTAATCGCTCATGCCCTCGCTTATGGTTTCGTCGTTGTCACAAGAGAGACACCTGATCCAAAGTCTCGCAGGCGCGTAAAGATCCCGGATGTGTGTCGAGCCGTCGGGGTTAACTTCACAAACCCGTTCGACATGCTGGAAAGCGAGGGTGCACGCTTTGTTCTTTGATCTACTAATCAACGAAAACATAGCGGAGGTTCGACGACTATGACATCACATGCAGGCAGTGGCTTTGGTGGCTCCCGGGGGAGTCTCGGCGGCGATTCTCATCAAAGAACAGTTCGCGGCGTTTTTGTCAGCCACGCATCGGAAGGCTTGCCGCTGGCCGCCGCGTTTTGCGAACTCATTCATGACGCGTCGGCGGGCCTCATATCAACATACTCATCGTTCACTCAAGACCCGACATCCGGCATCGCCTGGTTGGCGCGATTTGTGTCGTACCGCTCAAGTCTGCCCCCTGCGTCGTTAGCGAGATCCTGGCCCCGGAATCTGCACTGGAAAAGTCCCACTCCGTGGAGTCCGGGTGCTTGCGGACGGTGCTAGATCCGCTGCTACCGCTTCCTGTGTCGCGCAGATGAAACTGCTAATTGACACTAACATCCTCATCCCACTCGAGCCAACTGCTGCCTCGGAGATTACACGCGAATCCGAACGCGCGGTTCACCTCAGCCAGCTAGCTTCCCTTGCGAAGTGCACCCTCTGGCTTCACCCAGCCTAGCGCGTGGACATTGCACAAGACGCCACCGATGAACGACGCAACGCGCGCATGCTTCTGTTTCAGAAGTACCCTACGCTTCCAATTTCTCCCGGGGTGCCCCCAGAAGGAGCCACGAACGATTGGGTGGACGAGCAGCTCATCGAGGCTCTCTCTCGGAATGCCGTGAATGCTATCGTCACCGAGGACAAGCGCCTGGCGCGCAAGGCTGTGGCCAAACTTGGGCCTGATAGAATCCTCTCGCTGTCTGACGCGATTGTGCAGCTATCTGGCCTCGTCGACACCCCTGTTCAACCGCCTCCGGTCGTTCGTGCGGTGCACGCACTCGACCTTGATCCTCGCGATCCCATTTGGCAGTCCTTTCGTGAGGATTACCTTTGCTTTGACGACTGGTTCAGGAAGTATCAATTGGAACATCGAAAAGCCTGGGTCATACCGAGCGAGGACAACACACATATCGCCGGTGTTGTTATCGTAAACCACGAAACAGCCGAGCCTATCGGTTCAAAGACGCTCAAGGTGTGCAGCCTGAAGGTTGAAGCTCACCATGGTGGCAAGCGGTACGGAGAACTTCTAATGAAAGCGCTGTTTACCTATGCCTTGGCGAATCAATACGATAGCCTTCTGATAACCGCGTTTCCGAAATACGATGCCCTGCTCGCCCTCCTGGGCGAGTTTGGATTTCGTATCGAGCCTGAGTTGAGATCGACAGGAGAACTCGTCCTAACCAAGCGGCTCCGTGTTGGCATTTGCTCTGAGGCAACGAATGATGCTCTCGATTATCATGTAGGGTATGGCCCTGCTGCGGTGGATATCCTTGGCCCGCCAGTATACGTGGTCCCGATTATTCCGCAGTACCATCGCATGCTCTTTCCCGACCTTGAGCGTTCGCCTACTTTGTTCCCTGGGCGAGAAGCATATGGGAACAGCATCCGTAAGGCGTATCTTAGCCGTTCGGCAATCGCCGTCCCAGAGCCGGGTGCCGTTCTGCTCTTCTACAGGAGCGAAGACGAACAAGCAGTCCGGTGCCTCGGAGTAACTGAGGGAGCAATTCGAAGTCGGGATCCTCAGAAAATCGGCACGTTTGTGATAGCTCGAACCGTCTATACCCCTGATGAGATCGCATCCATGTGCCTTGACAGGGAAGTCCTCGCGATCCGGTTTCGACAGTGCTTGCTCCCGATCACTCTGCCGATTACCCGAGATGAGTTGGTCAAAGCGGGCGTCATTGCCGCACCGCCTCAGTCCATTACTAAGGTCAAAGAGGACTGCAAGCCATGGCTAATCGAGAGACTGAGGAGGCCGTCCTAGTTTCTGTTCATCCCCGTTACGTGCGAGCGATATTGGAGGGCAAGAAGCGATTTGAGTTTAGGAAAGTCAAATTCCAGCGAGATGTGCGCATAATAGTGGTTTACGCCACAGCACCTATCTCCGCAATCGTTGCCGTCATTGAGATCGCAAACCTACACGAAGACACACCTCCCAACATCTGGAAGAAGTGTGCGAGTGCCGGCGCGATCCGTGCCGACTGGTTCTTTGACTACTTCGGCGCGTGCGACATCGCGGTGGCTATTGAGCTGGCGCGTGTTGCACCGTTGAGCCAGCCTGTCCCGCTCCGGGATGTATTGCCGGGCGCAACAGCTCCGCGAAGTTTCCGTTATCTGTCCGGGCAAAGCGCGCAGTGGGCACGATCTGCACTCGAGGCCCACGCAATTGGCTAAGATGTCGGACGGAATGTCATCTTGGAGCTGCCACCTTCCGGCTCCCGGATTGGCAGAGCCTCCACGGTCACGGCATCGCCCCAGACTCCGCGAAATCCCCGAACTCGGAACGTGTGTCAATTCGGGCGTAGTCCTCGTCCCCTTCCCCCGAAGCGCCGGCCAACGCACATTCGCCCAATCCGGCTACCCGCCGAAACTCCAGCCAGCCGCCGTCGAACCTGTTCGCAAGCGAACCGATCTCCTTGCGGCCTGAGTCCGTAGAAATCCCCACGCTCCCCACCTTGACTACCACCCGCCCCCCGTCCCAAAGACACATGCCCGAAGACCCCCTCGCCTTCGTCCTCCGCAAAGAGGCCCGATACAGGGAAGAAGACAACCACCGCCTCAAACAAGCCCACGAAGACCACCTCCGCTCCTACTTCGCCCTCCCCTCCCCAGAAGACGCCCGCGAGATCTTTCGCCCCCGATGGCTCGTCGAAGGCCTCCTCCCCATCGGCTACCTCGTCGTCCTCGGCGGCGCCCCCAAGGCCGGAAAGACCAGCCTCGCGAACGCCATCGCCTTCGCCGTTGCCTCCGGCCAACCCTTCGCTAACCGCCCCACCCGACAGGCGCCCGTCCTCTGGTGCGCATACGAAGAAAACGAATTCGAACGCGCCTTCTTCGTCTCCCGAATGCCGGTGCACCAAGACGGATCCCCGGTCCCCTTCTACGCCTCTCGCCGCAAACCCCACCTCGATTCCGAAATCGCGCTGGAAGCGCTCGACTTCTGGATCTCCGAAACCAAAGCGCGCCTGCTCGTCATAGACTCCCTCCACGGCAGCATCACGAAAGGCTCACTCGCCGACAACACCACCGCGCGCCGCGTCATGACTTGCCTCAAAGACATTGCGACCGAACGAAACCTCGTCGTCCTCGTGCTTCACCACCTCACCAAATCCGAAACACGAGGTCGCGACGCCGATCGCTTTGCAGACAGCGCGCAAATACTCGCGACCGCAAGCATGCACATCCACATGAGGCCGAGAGAAGCTCCCGACGGTTCACGCGCCATCAGGCTCGTGTGCGCCGGAAGAGGCGCGTTTGCGAACTGCGACATCACGCTCCTCTCGTCAGACCCCCTTGACTATCGCGAAGCCCCCCCCGAAGAGGTGGCGAGATGGGAATACGAAGCGCATTCGAGTTCCGCATGCAAGGATGCAAAACGGCGCGGCAGCGAAACGACGGCGCAGGCCATCCTCAGGTGCCTGCGAACCGCCCCCGCGACAGCGAGGCAGATCGCCTCCAGAACTGGCAAGCACCACGGCCGGGTGCGAAACCTCCTCGCCCAACTCAGAAGAAGAAACCTCGTCGAGCCGGTTGACCCCTCCGCCTCCCCTGTCCTATATAGGTTGACCGCGCCGCTGCGCGAGCGAGAGGACAGAGAATGCCCCACAGACCTGCCGCCCTAAACCCGCCCGCCACCTCCGAACCTGCACGCTTTCCCTCACCGGGAGCGTGCACCGTGCACCCGTGCACCCCCGCCTCGAGTCGACCGCTATTGAGTTCAATTCAGTCCCCTCCGCCCCTTGCTTACCGCCGTCGGATCCGCCGCGAACCTGCACGCTTTCCCTCACCCGGAGCGTGCACCGTGCACCCGTGCAACCCCCGCCCGAATCCAAATGTCCCTTAGGTCCCTTCCGTCTCTCGCTCTGGCCCAGCCCGCCTCACCGAGACGTCAGGGCCTCGAGCGTCGCGGCCAGGATCGCCTCCGTCTGCGCCGACACCGAAAACACGATCGCCTCGCGATACACCCGCTGCGCGGGCGAACTCATCGAGTTCCCGCTGCCCGACGAAGCGACCACGCACGCGTGCGCGCACAGGCCCGCCATCCGAATCGCTTCGGCGCGCGCGCGAAGCGCCCGCTCCTTGTCGGAAGGATCGCTCATACACGCGTACGCCTCGTCCCGAACGCAATCCAGTTCACGCTCCAACTTCTCCGCAGCGACGCGAATCGCTTCGATCGGCTTCTTCTCGAATGCGCTTCGCAAAACGTCGATCCCCGCCCGCGCGCACCCAAGCGCGAACGGAGACTGCAGCGCGATGTTTAACTCGTCGCTCTCATGGATCCACCCGGGGGGGCGATGATAAAGCAATAGCTAACTTCCAACGAAACCGTCTGAGTGGACTCCATCGCTGCAAGCCTCATCGGCGCCGATGCGCGAATGGCATCGTGGTTGCACACGTCAACGAGCGCCCACACCGACGACCGATCCGGCAACTCGGCGGCGAACACGCACGAATCGAAAAGCCCCCACCCGGTGAACCAGGGAGCCGTGCCATCCAGGACGAACCCACCCTCGTCGTCGAAGTTGCGCGAATGCGATGCCCGCCCGCATCTTCCCCGATGCGAGCGCCGGAAGCGCCTCCGCGCGGAGCGATTCGTTGGGAGATTTCGCGACAAACGAGCACGCGCTCTGATGCTGAGTCTGAAGAAACGCCCACGCTCCGCTCCGCCTGGCGCAATGCTCCTGGTACTCGCGGAACCGCTCGTCGGACCAGCCCTCGCCGCCGAACTCCGTCGGAGCCCGCAGTCCGAGCAGCCCCCGGGCCGCCGCCTCGTCCAGCGCGGCGCGGAGCGCCTCAGGGCCAGAATCCAGGTCGGCGGCTCTCGGCGCAATGTACTCGTCCAGGAATATCCGGGCCTCCTCGGTCATGCCTGGGATTCTACGCTCGGCGCCTGCGTAGAAGGAGACGGACTCCGAACCGCCGAAAGGTGACTTCTCTGCAAACCCCTCTCCGACTCGCGACGCTCTTTGCCCTCGGGCTCACCCTGGGCCTGTTCGGCTGCAAGCGGCCCGATGCCGACGCAGCCACCAACGGCGCGCCTCAGCCCGCCGAGACCCTGACGGCTGGCCAACTCATCTCCCAGGCCCTCGACCTGACGAAGACCGCCGCCGTCGCCGAACCGCCCCTTGAGCGAACCTCGACCCGGACGGACCGCGAGAAGTACCTCGAAGCCGTCGGCCTCGCGCTCGAAAAACTGCGCAACGTCCCGGCAGGCTCCCGCTTCGCTGGCGACCCCCCGGTCTCCATGTTCCCCATCGAGCGGGCTCCGGAGGTTCTCCGCCTCGGCCGCCTTTTCGCCGTGGACCTCGCCGACGCGGTGGACCGGAACGAGCCGGAGCGGGCAGCCGCGGTCCTGAGAGCGGCATTCAACTCCTCCGACTACCTTTCGACCGAGTCCGTATCGGCCTCCGTTGCCGCGGCGGGCGTTGCCGACATGCTTGGAACGGGTCTCGTCTCCGTGGGGAAGCAGTTGGACTCGCATCTGTCCGAACGCCTCGTTCATGAACTGGACCGCTTGGAGAGCGTCACGCAATCGGCCACGGCCGCGCTCGACAACGAAAGGGCGCGCCTCGCCGCGTGGTGCAAGTCCCTGTCGGAGTCCAAGGAATCAAAGCAGATCGACGAATTGGTCCAAGGGGTAACCGGCCAGTCGAGCGGCCGATTTCAAGCCGACGAGCAATTGCTCCGGGATTTGCGACAATTCGCAAAACGCACCTCAGGGGAATCCGATTCGATTCCTGCAGACGTCATAGCCCAGGAGTGCGAGTTGGCCGTCTCGACCGCGACACAAGTCCTGGACGCCGCGAGCGAGGGCCGAGCGGCGCCCCTCGTCCTGCCGGATCCGGCTCAGCATCCACTCGCCGTTCTGTACTTATCCGTCATGCGGCCCTGGCTCGAAGCCGCGCCTACGATCGCAGCGCTTCGGCTCGAAAGCCTTCGGCTCCTGAAACTGCACATCCAGATTCTCGCCCTCGGACTTCCGGACACCCTCGATTCATTCGGCGAAACGGCGAAGAGTCCCGTGAACGGCCAACCGTTCCAATATCGCAAGAGCGACACCGAGTACGAACTATTGCGTCCGCGACTGGCTCCGCCGAAGGCGGGTACAACCACCTCGAATGATCGCTCTATTAAGGGGTGAGATCGCGGACACGTCTCCCGGCTCGATTATCGTCGAGTGCGGTGGTGTCGGTTATCAGGTGTTCGTCAGCGAATCCGCACTCGCGCTTCTTCCGCCTCGAGGCGCGCACGTGGAATTGCACACCAGGCAGATCGTTCGCGAAAACGAAATCTCGCTCTATGGATTCCAATCCATACACGAGCGCAATCTCTTCGATGCGCTGCTCACCGTGAGCGGGCTCGGTCCGAAGATCGCGATGGCCCTCATTGGCCGCGTGGGCGAGGAGGCAGCAGTCGCTGCCATCTTGTCCGATGATTGGAAGTCCCTCACGCGCGCGCCCGGCGTGGGCTCGAAGCTGGCGCAACGAGTTTGCATCGAACTAAAGGAGAAGGTCCGCGAAGACTCTCTGCTCGGAAAGGTCGCTCCTCGCCGCGCGGCCGTCGAACAGGACGAAGTCGTGGAAGCCCTCGTCGCTTTGGGCCACAAGCGAAACGACGCGGAACGCGCCGCGACGAAGGCGCGCGAAGAGGCTCAGTCTTCGGATGCAAGGACTCTCATTCCGCTCGCTCTGAAGCACGCAGGCAGGTAGCCGTATGGAAGATCGAATCGTAACCTCCGCCGCAATCGCAGATGAAGCGCAATTGGATCTCACCTTGCGCCCGCGCCGCCTGGATCAGTTCATCGGTCAGGAGAAGATTCGCGCCAACCTCGCCATCTTCATCGCCGCCGCTCTGCAGCGCCGCGAACCACTCGACCACGTCTTGCTCAAAGGCCCCCCCGGACTCGGGAAGACGACTCTCGCAAACATCATTGCGGAGGAGATGGGAACGCCGATCCGCATCACGAGCGGCCCCGCAATCGAAAGGCCCGCCGACCTTGCGGCGATCCTAACGAATGTCGAATCCGGCACCGTGCTCTTCATCGACGAGATTCACAGGCTGAGCCGACCGGTCGAGGAAATCCTCTACCCCGCGATGGAGGATTTTAAACTCGACATCGTCATCGGCAAGGGCCCGGGCGCGCAAAGCATCCGGTTGGATTTGCCGAGGTTCACCATCGTCGGCGCGACCACGCGCGCGGGACTGCTCACCGGGCCGCTGCGCGATCGCTTCGGAATCGTCCACGACTTCGAGTATTACGATCAGCCGTCTCTCGAGCGAATCGTCGTTCGTTCCGCAGGGATCTTGGGAATCGAACTGGACTCGGAAGGCGCAACGGAACTGTCGCGACGAAGCCGGGGGACGCCGCGCATCGTCAACAGGCTGTTGCGGCGCACTCGCGACTTCGCTCAACACCTCGGACGAAGCGCAATTGACAGGGAAGTCGCGTCCTTTGCGCTGACGCAGCTGGAGATTGACGAGCGAGGTCTGGATCGAATTGACCGAGCGCTGCTTCGCGCGATTATTGAGAACTACGGGGGGGGACCGGTCGGCGCCGACACGCTCGCAGCAGCCATCAGCGAAGACACGCGAACGATCGAAGACGTCTACGAGCCATACCTCCTGCAGCAAGGTTTCCTCCAGAGAACCCCCCGAGGCCGGATGGCGACGGAGAGGGCTTACGAAGCCCTCGGCCTGCCACCGAACTCGAAGGGCAGCAACCTGTTCTCCTAAACTCGCGTCGCGAGCGGTCCGACTGATAGAATGTCGGTATGCAAGCCGTAGCGAACGTGGTCGAGCAGTTGCTCCAGTCCTCGGGCCCAGTTGAAGTTCGGGCGCCGCGCGGCGCACAACTTCACTGCAAGGGCTGGATTCAGGAAGCGGCCCTGCGCATGCTTCTCAACAACCTCGATCCCGAAGTGGCCGAGCGCCCACAGGATCTCGTGGTCTACGGCGGCATCGGAAAAGCTGCGCGAAACTGGGACGCCCTTCGCGCGACGGTTCGAGCCCTCACCGAACTTGAGAACGACGAGACGCTATTAATGCAAAGCGGCAAGCCCGTGGGAATCCTCAGAAGTCACGAGAATGCGCCGCGCGTTCTGCTCGCCAACAGCAACCTCGTTCCGAAATGGGCGACATGGGAAGTGTTTCGGGAACTCGACAAGCGCGGTCTCATCATGTTCGGTCAAATGACCGCAGGCAGTTGGATCTACATCGGCAGCCAGGGCATCCTGCAAGGCACGTACGAGACGTTTGCCGCCGTCGCGCGCAAGTCGTTCGGCGAGTCGCTTCGCGGAACGCTTACTGTCACTGCAGGGCTGGGCGGAATGGGGGGTGCTCAACCCCTCGCCGTAACGATGAACGAAGGCGTGGCTCTCTGCATCGAGGTAGACGAGAGACGAATCCAGAAGCGACTGGACACGAAGTACATTGACCGTTCGACCCACAGCGTTCGCGAAGCCCTCGAGTGGTGTTTGGATGCGAAGGAGAAGGGCGTTGCGCTGAGCGTGGCTCTTTGCGCAAACGCGGCCGACGTCCTCCCGGAGTTAATCGAATCCGGTGTAACGCCTGACGTGCTCACCGATCAGACCAGCGCGCACGACGTATTGAACGGCTATGTGCCCAGCGGGTTCTCCGTCGCGCAAGCCGAGGAATTGAGGAAGTCCGATCCGGCGAAGTATGTCGGTTTGGCGACGGAGTCCATCGTTAGCCACGTTCAAGCGATGTTGGAACTCCTCCGTCGCGGTTCTGTGACGTTCGACTATGGCAACAACATACGGCAGGTCGCCTTCGATGCCGGCGTTGCGGACGCGTTCGATTTCCCAGGTTTCGTGCCTGCGTACATCCGGCCTTTGTTCTGCGAAGGGAAGGGTCCGTTCCGTTGGGCCGCTCTCTCCGGTGATCCGGCGGACATCGCGGCGATAGACAATGAGGTCCTTTCGATCTTTCCGGATAACGAATCTCTGCGACGATGGATTCACATGGCCTCGGAGCGCGTTGCGTTTCAAGGTCTCCCGGCGCGCATCTGCTGGCTCGGCCTCGGCGAGCGGAAGGCGCTCGGCATCGCAATCAACAACATGGTCGCAAGCGGGAAGGTCAGGGGGCCGGTCGTCATCGGACGGGATCACTTGGACACGGGATCCGTCGCCTCACCCAACCGTGAGACGGAAGCGATGCGAGACGGAAGCGACGCCATTAGCGATTGGGTCTTCCTGAACGCGCTCATCAATGCCGTCAACGGCGCGTCATGGGTGTCGGTGCACCACGGAGGCGGCGTTGGGATGGGCTACTCGCAGCACGCGGGCATGGTCATCGTCGCTGACGGCACGCCCGAGGCTGCACAACGCCTCGGCCGAGTCCTCGACTCAGACCCCGGGATCGGCGTACTGAGGCACGCGGATGCGGGCTACGAGTCGGCCGTCGAAGCCGCGAAGCAGTACGGCCTCAGACGCCCGATGCCTTAGGGCTGCGGAACTAAATCCCTGCTCCGACCGTCTACTATAGTAGACGTATATCTACATCTATGGATGGGAGCGCCCCTTACCGCTGGCTGTTCCTCGACCTGAACTCGTTCTTCGCTTCGGTCGAGCAGCAGGAGAACGCCGAACTGCGAGGCGTGCCCATCGCCGTCGTCCCAGTGGAGGCAGACTCCTCCTTCGTCATCGCCGCGAGTTACGAGGCGAAGAGATACGGCGTCAAGACTGGCACTCGGATCGGGGACGCGAAGGCGATGTGCCCGAATTTGAGGCTCATCAAGGGCAATCACAAGGTCTACGTCCGATATCACGACCGGATTCTGGAGGCCGTGGAGAGCGTCGCTCCGATCGACTCGGTCTGCTCCATCGACGAGTTGCGGGTCCGGCTGCTGAAGTCAGAGGCGAGTGAGGAGGCATCGCGGCAGGTCGCCCTGCGCATCAAGAGAGCGATTCGCGACGCGGTCGGGCCATGCCTCACGAGTTCGATCGGGCTGGCGCCCAACCCGTTCCTCGCCAAACTTGCGACTGAACTGCAGAAGCCGGACGGGCTCGTGCATCTCCTTCCCGAAGACCTGCCCGAACGCCTCTGCGGACTCAAGCTAACGGACCTTCCGGGCATCAATCGGAGGCTCGCCGTGCGACTGAACCTGGCGGGCATCTTCACCACAGCACACCTTCTCGCCGCTGATCAGCGGACCCTGCGTCGGGCGTTCGGAGGCGTGCTGGGCGCACGCTGGTGGCATCTGCTTCGGGGCCATGACATCCCGGACCCGGCCGGCCCTCGAAGGTCTTTGAGCAACAGCCATGTGCTTCCGCCAGAGTTCAGGAGCCGGGACGGCGCGTACAAGGTCATGCTCCGCCTGATCGAGAAGGCCACGGCCCGGCTTAGGAGCGAGGGCCTCACCAGCCGGCGGGTGCACTACTCGATCCGATGCCGGTCGGGAGACTGGGAAGCGGAGGCGATCCTGCCCCCGACTTCGGACACCGTTCAGGTTTTCGAGGCGTTCAGGGACCTGTATCGCAAGGGGGTGATCGAAGCCCCCCATCAGGTGGCGGTCACCTTTAGCGACCTCACGCCCCGGGCAGAGGTCCCGCGATCCCTCTTCGAGTCGAACGACTCCCGGGAGAGGCTGTGCCGCGCGATCGACGAAATCAACCGGAAATACGGGAAGCACACGGTGCTTCCGGCAGGTCTTGTGCAGGCAGAGCACACAGCCGAGGAGAGGATCGCGTTCTCGAAGACGAGCCTGTTCGACGAGGGCAGCGCGGCGTAACCGGATTTCCCGCGAAACTCCACTGATTCCGGCCGTCCGCCCTCCCGATAATCAGAGGGACTAACCTGTTTTCGCGCCACGGAGGACACATGGCCAAGGGCAACCATCAGCGGCTCGGAGAGCTGCTCGTCGATCAAGGGATCATTTCGAATCTGCAACTCGCTGTCGCGTTGGCAGCGCAGAAGACCCTGCAATGCCGGCTCGGCGAGGTCATCGTCGAACGCGGCTTCGCGGACGAAGAGCAGATCGCAAAGTGCTTAGCCGAGCAATACGGCTACGAGTACACGGACTTGCACGGACTTCAGCCGGAGTCTTCTGCTCTCGACCTGGTGGACGCAGAGATCGCCGTCCAGGCGGAAATCCTGCCGGTCCAAGTCGAGTCTGGCGTACTCCACTGCGTGTCGGCTGATCCGCTCGACGTCTTGGCGACCGACGCGATTCGCCATGCATCGGGCGTGCGAATCGAGATGATGATTGCGCCGCGGTCTTCGCTCCTCTCCGCGATTCGCAGGTGGTATCGGTTGGATGCTGAAGGGGCTCCTCCCTCCGCCGCTGGAATGCGAACCCCCCCCGAAAGATTCAGCCGGGTGTGGCCGAGGTTCGCTACTGCAGACGGCATGTTGGCGGATGCATACGACAACACGCTCGGTCGCGAAGTCAGTCTGCTTTTCGGTCAGGCCCTGGCCGACGAGGGATCGGAGGCGTTCACGCGGATTCGTTCGTTCGCGGGCTGCAACGGCAGCGGGCTGCTCCGCATTTACGACTGGTTCGACTTCGAAGGCTGCGGGTGGGTGGTCATGGAGCCTGTTAGAGGCGAATCGGTTGCGAACATCGTGCGAACGCGAGGCAATCGCACTCCCGCACAAGCCGCTGCAATCGTTTCGCAACTTGCGGTGGGCGTCGATCAACTTGTGCAAGCCGGCCAAGGCGCGACGGTCATCGGTCCGGAGAACGTGCTAGTGGGCCGAGGCGGAGTGTGTTGCATCGCGCCTTTGGAAGCGATCGGATCCGAGTTTCGACTGCCGCCCGGAGTCGCGACCAATCACGAACTGTCCGAACACGTGTACGCTCTCGGTGCTCTCCTGCATTTTCTGCTGACTGGCCGCGCTCCGGCGAAGGCCTCGGCTCACATGCCGACGGAAGCGGCGCTATCGGGTCTGTTCGAATCGGAGGGCATTTGGATACCGTCCGCGATGGTCGAGATCCTGTTCCGCTGTCTATGCGCCGATCCGCCAGTTGGCTACTCCTCGACCCTGCAACTCAAACTCGCGCTTGAGTCTTGTTCGTGGCGTTGCGCGACGACGCAGGTCACGAGTCCGGCAGAAGTCGGTCGGGACCGCGAGCAACTGCTCGATAGCCTTGAAGAGGGGCCAGCGACTGCACGGCGCAGAGGTTTCCTGAGTTTTCTATTTCGTAAGAGCGCATAGGGCCGTCCGCACTCAAGTCACGTAGGTGAATAATCCATGAAGAGCATCGCCATCACAAGCGGCAAGGGTGGGGTCGGAAAGACAAACCTGTCCGCAAATCTCGGAATCGCGCTTTCGCAACTCGGCAGACGTGTGACCGTCTTCGACGCAGACCTCGGCCTGGCCAACCTCGACGTCGTGCTCGGGGCGCGTGCGCCTTACACGCTGCAGCATGTGCTTTCTGGGGAGAAGCAGCTGTCGGAAATCGTCATGAGCGGGCCTGGCGGCATTGGGCTGGTTGCAGGCGGTTCAGGTGTGGAGGCGCTCGTCAACATGAACGGTCCTCAGTTGGATCGGTTCTTGACGGCGATCGCCGGACTTGCCGACGATTGCGACCTGCTCATCTTCGACACAGGCGCCGGAGTTGACGACGCGGTCATGGCGTTCTGCGAAGCCGCAGATGAGGTCGTTCTGATTGCGACTCCCGACCCGACGAGCGTCGTGGACGCCTACGCTGCCGCAAAGACACTTTGGTGTCGGAAGCCGAATGCAAAGATCCAACTCGTCATGAATATGGCGGAGTCTGCCGCTCAGGCCGAGCAAGTCGCAAACCGGTTGATGGGCATCTGCCAACAGTTTCTGAACAAAGCGCCAACATACTTCGGATTCGTGCGGCATGATTCGAAGGCGATTCAGTGCATTCGAACCAGGAAGCCCTTCTTGTTGGCCGCTCCAACGAGCATGGCCGCAAGCGACGTTCGCGCTCTCGCCAAATCGCTTCTTACGTCCGAACCGGCGCGCAAAGAACCGACGTCTTTCCTCGATCGGCTGCGGAGCGTTTTCGGCGGGCAGCTGAAGGAATCAGCCTAAGAAGGGGTCGCGCGTTTCGCTCAACTTGCGTTGGAAAGACAACGACAGCTGCCTTGCGGATTCCAGGAAGTCATGGAATTCGCGCTTCGTGCGTTCGTACCTTTCGTTGAGTTCCTGCTGCCGCTCGCGCATTTCCGTGTAGATGGTCTCGACTCGGCGCTCTGCGTCGAGAACTAACTGTTTCGACTTCTGTTCCGCCTCTTCGATCATCTTCGTCGCGGCATCATGGGCCGCGCGGAGGATGTCATCCGTGGAAGTCGCCGATCGCCGCAGTTCGTTGAGTTCCATCTGCGTCTTGTGGGCCTCAGTGTGCGCGGACTCAAGGGCCGCCTCCAAAGCGGCGACCTTGTCTTGGAGAATCGCTCGCTCTTCCTTAAGGGCAGCCAACTCGGCGTTCAAGCCATCACGCTCGGCCCTGAGTATCTTCAGGTCCGTGCGCAGCTGATCGAATTCCTTCGCGCTGTCTCGAAGGAATTCGTCTACGTCCTCCGGCGAGTAGCCCCGGAAGGCGCGTCTGAAATTGGGTGTCCCACTATCTGGCATGGCTGCACCTTGGATCGTGTACTTGTCCTTCGCCGCTTGCAGGGAAGGGGGCAGAATGCATGCCAATGCGGCGTGGGGTGCGGCACAGTCCGGCGAAATTGCTGGGGAGTCTTGAAGCGTCAGACATATTCCGACGCGAACCACAGCCTCGCCTCCCGGTCTGCTGCGAGCACGGAATCAAGCGTTGCTTCGCCGACCGGGTGCTTCGCGAGCGATCTTTCGCACGCCCGTTGGATGTCGAGAAAGCGAATCCGTCCGCGTAAAAATGCGTGAACGGCCTCTTCATTGACAGCGTTGAGAAATGCGGGGCTCGTTCCGCCCTGGATGAACGCCGCCCGAGCCAGCGAAGGACAGATGAACACCGACTCATCGTAGGGCTCGAATGTCAAGGAGGGCGTGTGGTTCGGTTCCCAAGGTTTTGCCGGGGAGGGCATTCGAGCCGGCGCGGTCAGTGCGAACTGGATCGGCAGTTTCATGTCCGGATGGCCCATCTGCGCCAAGATGCTTCCGTCTCGGAACTTGATCATCGAATGGATCACGCTCTGCGGATGAACTGCGATCTGGACAACGTCTGGGCTCACGTCATACAGCCAGCAGGCTTCGATTAACTCGAGGCCTTTGTTCATGAGGGTGGCCGAGTCGATCGTGATCTTGCCGCCCATTCGCCACGTCGGATGATTCAGCGCCTGATCCACCGACACGGTTTCCAATTCGGCCAGTGTCCAGTTTCGGAACGGCCCACCACTCGAAGTGATGTAAATGCGCTCGACGCCTTCAGCGAGGTTTCCGCCGCGAGGAACGGACGACGTGAGGCTCGGAGAGCCGAGGAGACATTGCAGGATCGCCGAGTGCTCGGAGTCAATCGGCAAGAGTGTGCCCCTTCCCGATCGCACGCGGGGCATGACGATCGCCCCCCCGGAGACTAGAACCTCTTTGCTAGCGAGGGCGATGTGCTTCCCGGCGTCGAGAGCGGCAAGAGTCGGCAGAAGGCCGACCACTCCGTTCACGCAGACGACCACGATGTCGATGTCGTCGGACGCTGCGACTTCTGTCGCGGCATCGATTCCTGAGTCAACGCGAATACCGAGTTTTGATGCGAGACTTCGGGCGGCATCTTCCTCGAACATCGCGACGCGACTGGGCCGAAACTCCTCGACCTGCGCTCCCAGGAGTTCCACGTTGGAGTTGGCCGTCAACGCGGCAACCTCGAAGCGTTCGGAGTGCATCCGCAACACTTCAAGCGTTTGCTTTCCGATCGACCCGGTTGATCCGAGGACTGCGACCCGCTTCTTCTGCGTCTGTGCCGTTGCGGCGCTGCTCACGCTACGGGTAGATGCCTCGGGTGATCGTCGCATCCGCGACGCGCTTGACTCCGATGATGTACGCAGCCGTGCGCATGTCGGTCTTGTGTTGATGCATCGTCGTCAAGACGTTATGGAAACTGTTCCGCATGATGCGCTCGAGTTTGGCGTTCACTTCATGCTCTTCCCAGAAGAAGGCGGCAAGGTCCTGCACCCACTCGAAGTAACTGACGATCACACCGCCCGCGTTCGCCAGAACGTCGGGCACGACAAAAACACCCTTGCCGCTCAGAATCGAGTCTGCGGCCGGCGTGGTCGGTCCGTTGGCTCCTTCCACGACAAGCCTCGCTTTCAACCTGTTCGCATTCCCTTCGTGGATCTGCTCTGCGGTAGCCGCTGGGATGAGGATGTCGCAATCCAGTTCGAGAAGTTCTTCGTTGGTGATCTTGTCGCACTCCGCGAACTCGCGAATGCCGCCCTCTCGATGAGCATATCGCGAGATTAAGGTGTGGATCGGCAGGCCACCGGGGTTGTAGATCGCGCCAGTGGCGTCTGATACGGCGATTACCTTTGCGCCCTTCTCCTCGATGAGCCGCGCTGCGTGGCTACCAACATTGCCGAATCCTTGGACTACGACTCGCGCGCCGTCCATGCTGATGTTGAGGAACTTGCAGGCTTCCTCTGCGCTGGTGACGACACCGCGTCCTGTCGCCTCTTCACGTCCTAAAGAGCCGCCGAGTGGAATCGGTTTACCGGTGACTACGCCCGTGTAGGTGGCGCCTCTCTGCATGGAGTAGGTGTCCATGATCCATGCCATCGTCTGGGCATTCGTCCCCATGTCGGGCGCGGGGATGTCCTCGTTTGGGCCGATGATGATGCCGATTTCCGAGACGTAGCGCCGAGTCAGTTTCTCAAGTTCTCGCCGACTCAGTTTCTTCGTGTTCACCTTGACTGCGCCCTTCGCGCCGCCGTAGGGGATGTCGGCGATTGCGCACTTCCATGTCATCCACATGGCCAGCGCGGTCGTTTCGTCGATGTCCACATCGGGGTGATATCGGATGCCGCCTTTAGTCGGCCCTCTGCTGAGATTGTGCTGAACTCGATAACCCTGAAACACTTCCACCGTTCCGTTGTCCATTACGACGGGGAAGTTAACGATGAGTTGGCGTTTCGGCACAGCCAGGGCTGCGTGGAGCCCTTCATCGAGGTCGAGGTGTTTGGCTGCGACTGCGAGTTGCTGCCTCGCCATGTCGAGCACGTTTGGCTTGTTCGGGTCGCTTGTACCGGATGACATTGATTGAGAATCTCCTGACTTCTTTGTCAGCCCCTTGCCCCGGCTCTCGCCGTTCGCACGGTGAGCCAGTACACTGGGACGGCGAGAACTGCGTTGTAAATCGCCGTTCCTATTGTAGCCGCCAGATGTCCGAGAATGTTCTGCGGACTCCCCAGGAAGAGAGCGAGGATGCCGGCGAAAAGAGAGCACGCCCCGACGACGAGCGCCGCCGTGAACGGCCCCGGGTCGATGAGGGCGGAGAAGAGTTTCGACGCGATCACTGCGGTGAGCGTCCTCGACGCAACCAGCATTCCAAGCGAAGCGTTGAGAACCGCGCCGTGCAGGAATCCGGCAAAGAACCCGACGGCCGCGGCGCCGTTGATCTCGCTTCGGAGCGACAGGAAAATCGAGCAGAGGAGCAAGAAGTCCGGCCGCGCAAAGCCGAGGCCGATCCGTTCGCTAAGCGCGATTTGGGCGCTCGCGGCGGCCACCAGCCAGATCGCGGGCGCGAGCGCTTGCCTCATGGCCGAATCAACACCCGCACTTCACGCACCTTCGCCATGTTCGCAGAAGGAATCACTCGCGCTTGGCGGATGCCGTAGTTCCGATCGACCGAGACCTCCAGGACAGTACCGATGAGGATCCCCTCAGGATATGTTGCGCTGATCCCCGAAGTGATGAGCCGATCGTTGACTTGAGCGTCGGCCGTTTCGGGATAGACTTCCAGGATCAAGATGTCGTCCCCCCTCCCCCGAACTATGCCGACCACCTGCGACTCCGTGCGAGCCACTCTCGCGCCGACGCTGAATTCAGGGTTCGTGATTAGGTTCGCATAGCAGATCGTCTTCGACGTTTCGACGACTTGGCCGAGCAAACCGCGCGGGGCGACAACCGGCGCGCCCGGTTTGACTCCGTCATTCTCACCGACGTTCAGTTGAATTCTGTGTTGGTCCGGGAAATATCCGATGATGTCCGCCCCGACGGATTTCTCCATCAGCCGCGCGGGCATGCCCATCAGACTTCGCAGTCGGGTGTTCTCTCGCTCGAGGCGCGCCATTCGCTCCGGGATCGAGGACTTCAGTCGAGCAACTTCGTTTTCGAGTTCGTTGACGCGGCGCGTCAGCGCGGGCGCCCTCCAGACACCCGACGCGAGACCTCCGGTCCAGTCGGCCACGTAGGTCAAGAAGGCGGCGCCTGGGCGGCAGATTCCCTGTGCGACCCGCGAAAAGAGGTCGACGCCCCCGGCGTCTTTCGCCCGCGTCTGGATCAAGCCGATTCCATAGCCCAACACGATGAGGGCTGTGATGACCATCCAGGGGGGGCGATTCTTCATTCCCGATTCGCTTGGCTGAGAACTTTCTCAAGTTGCCGGTTGTGCTGGATTTCCTCCAAGACCCGACCTGTGCCGATGACGACGCAACTCAGCGGGTCGTGCGCCACGAGAACCGGGATGCCGGTTTCATCCGCAATCAGCCTGTCGATCCCGCGAAGCAGTGCGCCGCCGCCTGCCAGAACGATGCCGCGATGGATGATGTCGGCGGAAAGTTCCGGGGGGGCTGACTCCAGCGTCAACTTGACGGCATCAACGATGGCGTACAGTTGTTCTTGAATCGCAAGTCGGACGTCCTCGCTGCTGATGATCGCGCTGCGGGGTAGACCGGTGAGTAGGTCTCGTCCACGCACTTCCGTCGTAAGGTCCTCTTCAAGGGGATAAGCCGCGCCGACTTCGATCTTCGCCTTCTCCGCGCTGCGCTCCCCGATATAGAGGTTGAAGGCTCGGCGCACGTAATTCGAAATCGCCTCGTCAATTTCATCTCCCGCGACGCGAACGCTGCGACTGCTGACAATGCCTGCGAGAGAGATGATGGCGACTTCCGTTGTGCCCCCCCCAATGTCCACGATCATTGAGCCGGTCGGCTCAGCCACCGGGAGTCCGGCCCCGATCGCCGCCGCCATGGGCTCCTCGATGACGTAGGCGCGCGTCGCGCCTGCGCGGAGGCATGCCTCGATAACCGCTCGCTGTTCGACTTCCGTGACTCCGCTCGGAACTCCAACGACGACTTTGTGGAGCGCCCACTTTCGCTGCTCCGCCTTGCCGATGTAGTAGCGAAGCATCGCCTGAGTCTGGTCGTAGTCTGCGATCACCCCGTCCTTGAGCGGACGTATCGCTTTAATCGAGGCGGGTGTGCGCCCGAGCATCCTCTGGGCCTCTTCGCCCACGGCAAGCACCGCCCCCGAATCGTTGTCCACGGCCACGACGCTGGGCTCGCGAAGCACGATCCCGCGGCCCTCGGCGTACACGAGGGTGTTTGCCGTCCCAAGATCGATCCCGAGGTCTTCCGTGATGTATCCGAGAAGTTTCTCGATCAACTCTCGAATTCGCTTCACTCTTCCTCCGGCGCCATCTCAGCGCTGAGAAGCCGCTTGGCCAGGGTCTCCTGGGAGATCGCCGAAAGCACAACGTGGGCGCCGGAGGTGAAGATCACGCACTTCGTCTTTCGGCCCTGGGTCGCGTCAATCAGGTGGTCGGTCTCGCGCATCCTCTGGACGAGCCGCCGCATGGGCGCGGACTCGCTGCTCACGAGGGCCACGATCTGACTGGACACGACGTAGTTGTAGAACCCGACGTTGATGACGGAGGGCATCGGCATCGGTAGAAAACGCTCCTAAAGCGGCGAAAAGCCGCAAAACTGAGCCGAGTCTATCACGGATGGGGCGTCGCTGTCAGTTTTGCCTGGTCTTCCGGCCCTGGGCGCGGGCCGATTGGCAGTGGTCGCAGACCCCCTGGACCTCGACTCGGGTGACGCGGGATTCGAAGCCTGTGCCACCCAGGGCGGCGTCGATGGCTCGGCTGACCGAGGAGGGCATGGAGAGCTCCTCGACGCATCCGCAGTCCTCGCAGATGAGGTGCTGGATCTCGCCCTCGACGTGAGGGGAACTGCAGGCGAGGTAGCCGTCTACCGCCCCAATGTGGTGGGCGAGGTGGCTCTCGACGAGGCTGGCGAGGATTCGGTAGACGCTGGCGACGTCGATCCGCCCCCCGCTCTCGAGGACCCTATCCCGGATCTGGTAGGCGCCGAGAGGCTTGCGCGTCGTGGCCAGCACTTTCAGGACCATCCGCCTGGGTTCGGTGATCCTCATGCCCAACTGCTTGAGCCGCTCGACCGCCCGGAGGACGAATGCTTCGGCCTCCTCCGGGGCCACGACGTTACAAGCGAGCCTGTCCACTCTCCCCCAAATTATGTCGTTTGAGGCCGTTTTTCCGCCCTCGGAGGTTCTTTCTTAGGCGTAAAATCGTCTCGTGTGTAGGCTGAGCGACCGCCGGGGCCCGCCCCGGTAAGTCAGGCCGACGACGAATCGTACGCGAACTCATGAAATCAGCGACGCGGCCGGTCCGCACCGGCCAAGCGAATGGGAGGAATCAATGATCGAATTTTACGATGTGAAGAGCCGCTCCAAGGTCAAGGTGCCTGAAGCGAATATCGTCAAGAAGAAGACGACTCGAAAGACGAAAAGCGGAGCGACCCAGACTCGATATCAGTTCGTTGCCGAGTACAACGGCATGAAGCTCTTCAAGTTCATCAACGAAGAGACCTTCAACAAGGCTACGGACATCAAAGAAGGCAAGTAGCCTCAGCGGCTTGCCCGAAGCAGGGGGGGCGAAGGAGGGCACGACCCGCCTTCGCTCTTCGTTCCTTATTGGCTCTGGCCGCGCTTAGCGGCCCTGATTCGGCGCTTCCGTCTTCTGGACGTCGGATGCCGATCGCACCTTCTGCCCCTCGGTTGTAAAGCCTGAGCCGGAGAAGTAGTACGCGAGAGCGATTCCGATCGCCAGCAGGACGATGATCACAATCCATCGGTTGATGCCCAGGTCTCGATTCATCGGTGAGGAAAGATTACCCCCGGCAACCGTGGGGCCACCTTAGATGGAGATGTCGAGGTCAGTTTTCGCCTCGCCGTCGTCGGGTTCAGACTGCGAGGAATCCTCGTCTTCGGGTGGGGCGGGGTCGTGCAGTTCCACGACGTCCGTCGGCTCATCTTGGGACTCTTGGTCGTGTCGGCGACGACGGTCGCGCTGATGCTCCGTCGGGGCGACGCGATCCGCCATTCTGCTGTAGGGGTCGACTCGCTGGATGTTCGGTGAATCAAAGGCCATGGTTGGCCTCCGGTCGGGATTAGAAGGCGGCGTAGATGCCGCCTTGGGCATGAATATGGGCTTTGACTCTCGTCATCGCCTGGGTGTGCAATTGGTAGACGCGACTTTCGCTCACCCCCAGCACCTGACCGATTTCACGGAACGTTAGACCTTCGTAGTAGTACAGGGCGACCACGAGGCGCTCGCGCTCCGGCAGTTTGTCCACTCCTTCGCAGAGAATCCTGCGAACCTCTCGGCCTTCCGTTTCCTGCTCCGGGTTGGAGTTCTCATCCACGATGAGATCAATAAAGTGAATGTGTTCTTCGCCGTCGACGCTCGCCATTACATCGTCGAGCGACAGCACGCCTGTCCTGGATGCCTGCTGAATGATGATCGAGAGTTCGTCTTCGGTGACACCCATCGACTCAGCGATTTCGGTTTCGGTGGGGGCGCGTCCCAACTTGCCTTCCAACTCGATAAGCGTTCGATCGAGAAGTTTGAGTTTTTCGCGTATCGAGCGGGGTACCCAATCCTCTCCTCGGAGCATCTCCAGGATCGCTCCGCGGATCAGCGCAATCGCGTAGGTTTCGAATTTGACATCTCGGCCGGGATCGAACTGGTCAACCGCCTTGATTAGTCCAAATGCTCCGGCGCTGTATAAGTCCTCTCGGTCGAGTCCGTTCGGCATCGAACTCACGACGCGCCCAGCGGTGATCTTAACCAGGTGGGCGTAGTTGCCGATGATTTCTTCCCGAGCGGTCGAATCGCCCTGCTCCTTGAACGCTATCCACAAACGGTCGAGATGTTCTTTCGCCAAGCCGGGCATTCGTATCTCTCCTTGCTACGCTGCCTTTTCCTCTGCTTCCGCTTCGGGAGATGGTGCTTCTTCCGTATCCATTGTAGTTTGCAGTAGTTCGGTTGCGGAAGTGATCCTCGCGGCTAAGAAGACGTACCAGAACTGGGTCAAGAGGCTGCCGGCCACAAAGGCGATCGCCGCTCTGAGCAGGGCCGTGCCCGGCTCAACGTGCGCGACGATACCACCTGCCAGCGCCACCAGGGCGCAGCACAGTCCGATTAGCTTCGGCAAAGTGGCTCCTCCACTGGGTGTGCGTCCTCGCAATCGGAGCGACTCATATCCAACCATCCGTCGACGACAAGGGCATGCCGCTCGGCTCGCCCCGGTACTCCTCCTCTTTTCATTTGCGGCAAATCGCAAGTACTTCTTTAGGGATTTCTATGAACTTCCTTGAGAATGGCCGCCCGCGACCGGGATCCTCAGTCCGTCGAAAGCGAGACGCTGGCCGTGCGGGAGTCTCGCGGACGTCTCCTCGTAGCCGAAGTCGTGCGAGAGGTGGGTGAAGTAGGTGGTCACGGCCCCGATCTCCTGCGCCAGTTCCATGGCTTCCGACAGACAAAGGTGAGACGGGTGAGGGGCCTCGCGCGTCGCATCCAGCACCAAAGTTCCGAGGCCTGTCAGAAGGTCACGGGCCTCGGCAGGGATTCGGCTGACGTCCGTGATGTAGGCGAAGTCGCCGGCCCGGATTCCGAGCACAGGAAGGGAGCCGTGCAGAACGAGAAAGGTCTCGATATGGATGTCGCCGACCTGGAGATGTTGAGAGACGGGTCTGAGGTCGTAACTGGGGAGGCCGCCCCCTGGCTGGTCCGGAGGGGCGAAGGCGTACCGGAAGACCCGCTCCACGTCCCTCAGGACTGACTCCTGGGCGAATAGGGGGATCGGCCCGCCCTGCAACTCATTGAAGCGGCGGACGTCGTCCAGGCCCATGATGTGGTCGGCGTGGGAGTGAGTGATCAGGATCGCGTCCAGGCGGGTCACCCTCTCCCGGACGAGTTGCAGCCTGAGTTCCGGCGGGGCGTCCACCAGGACCGTCGTCGTGGGGGACCGGAGGATGAGGCCGCACCTTGTTCGTTTGTCTCGGGGGTCGTCGCTCCGGCAGACGTCGCACCCGCAGCCCACCATGGGCACACCGTGGCTCGTGCCACAGCCCAGGATGACAGCCTCGATCAAGAGTTGCCGGTTCGTTCGAGGACGAGCCGCGCGACGATGGCAGAGGGGACGTCGCAGTACTGGCCGATTCGGTCGAGGCACCGGGCGAAGTTGCGATGCTCGGCGTCATCCAGTTCGCGGGCTCCCACCGCTTCAGCGCAGATGCGTATGCAGCGCTCGAGGAGGTCAGCCTTGAACTGGGGCATGGCCTTGTTTTGGGTTGCAGCGTACTCACGGCTCAGCGACTCGTATACGTCCTCCCAGGCCTGGGCCGACATGCGCTCGTGCGTGTAGCGCTCCGAGTCGCGGGCGCGCACCTTCTCGGCTTCGGCCTCTCGCCTTTTCTTCGCCTCCCAGTCGTTGATCGTGATGCCCTCGATCAGGTCGAGGCGCACGGTCGAACCGATCCGCTTGGACAACTCCGACTCGATGATGCGCTGAGTGCCCGCCATCCGAAGGTGTCCGATGAGGGTCGCATCCTGTCGGGGGAATCCGAGGACGAATACTCCGTCATCCAGGGCGACGGGGACCGCGACGTTGAGGGCTGTCCAGGTGTTGACGCCTGTCACTTGGCGCTTTATCTCTTCGAGTGATTCGTTCCAGGCGTCGTAGATGTCCATCGGGCTCTGATTATAGTTTGCCTGGAAGTTCGCGGGCGCCCCGCGTCAGAATCGGACAGTGAGCCCGTACATCAGGGTCGGCATGGAGGTCACACCGAAACTGATCGAGAGGCTTCTCGTGAGATTCGGCGAGGACCGCTACGACGAGCGCCTTCCGGACCGGTTCTCCGTTCGTGAAGTGATGGCCCACTTGGCCGATTGGGAGCCGATCATGCGGGACCGCATTCGAACGGCCGTGGAGAGTCCCGAGTCGGCGGTCGAAGCGTATGACGAGGTCGCCCGAGCGGAGGAGAAGGGATACTCCTCGACCGACCCGAAGCAGTCCCTCGAGACGTGGAAATCGGAGCGGGCGAAGACGATCGAGTACGTCGCGTCGCTCCCCGAGGAGGCTTGGCACCGAAGGGCGCGCCACCCCGAGCGCGGGTGGCTTACCGCCTCCGACTTCGCTGCGATGATTCCCCTCCACGACATCTATCACGTCGAGCAGTTGGACGCAATGCTGGGGGAAGGCGAGGATCGGGTCATTCCCGTTTGGTGATTTGCCTGCCGTGGGTAAACTCGATTCCGCAAAAGTGGTCGGAATTCGCGCCTTCAGTTCGTCCTGCGCGACCGTCCGCATGAGGCTCTTCGAGTGAACCCGTATCTGCCGATCGTCTTGCTGCTCGCCGTTGCAGGCTTGGTCTGCACGGCGATGGTGACTCTCTCGTGGGTTCTTGGTCCGAAGAAGGTCACGCCTTATAAGCAGGCTCCGTACGAATGCGGAGTGGCTCCGATCGGCAATGCGCGCGAGCGATTTCCAGTCAAGTTCTATCTCGTCGCGATGATGTTCATTCTCTTCGACGTCGAAGTCGTCTTCCTCTGGAGTTGGATGGCCGTCTTCAAAGATTGGGTCGAAGCAGGAAGTCCGGCCGCCGCATACAGTTTTTGGGGCGTGATGGTTTACATGGCCCTGTGGTTCTTGGGAGACGCATACGTGATTCGGAGCGGCGCGTTGGAATGGGAAGAGAGCAAGACGCTCGCACCCGAAAAACTGGGCCCTGTTCGTCCGAGCGACACTGAGGAGATCGCGCTCGAGCCCGACTTAGCGAGGGGCGCTTAGGGATGCCGATACCGATTTACCAGGGCGAACGCTTGGAAGTCGTCTGCGTTCGCGAGCGGTTTCCGAATGCGATCATAAGGGTCAAAGAGTATCGCGACGACACGTTTATCTGCGTCGATCGGGAATCGATTGCCGATGTTGCGACGTTCCTGCGGGACGATGAGAGGCTCCAATACACCTACTTCGTCGAATGCACTTGCGTGGACTATTCGAGTTGGCCGCATGAGCGTGATCTGCCTGGCCGCTTCGAGGTGATTTACAATCTCTATTCGCTGAAATACCGCTCGCGAATCTTCCTGAAGATCGGCGTGGATGACGGACAGGAAGTCCCAACGCTCGTGGGCGTTTATCCTGGCGCGGAGTATCCGGAGCGCGAAGTGTGGGACCTTTACGGTGTGCGCTTCCGAGGACATCCGAAACTGCATCGCTTCCTCCTTCCGGACGACTGGGTGGGACATCCGCTGCGGAAGGACTTTCCCCTCGGGGGCGAAGACGTCGTTTTCGCTCAGAACACCGTGGGTCCTGCCGTCGAAGATGAGTCGGTTCCGCATGCCGGGGAGAGTTTCGAAGGACGAACCGGCTCGGAGGACGTGAGCGGACGATAGTCGCAACGAGAATTCGATGAAAGAACAAACCTTCATGCCGTCGACCGAAACACTGTTCGAAAGAACGAGTGACACGACGATGATCATGAATATGGGGCCGCAGCACCCCAGCACACACGGCGTGCTGCGGGTCGTCCTCGAATTGGAGGGCGAGACCGTCGTCAACCTGGATTGCCAAATTGGCTACCTCCACACGGGGATGGAGAAGGAGGGCGAGTACCAGCAATATCTGAAGTGCGTGACGATGACCGACCGCATGGACTACTTGTCCGCCAACGGCAACAACCTCGTGTACTCGCTCGCCGTCGAGAAACTTCTCGACATCGAAATTCCGCCGCGAGGTCAGGCCCTTCGCGTGATGCTGGCCGAATTGAGCCGTATCGCGAGCCACTGTGTTTGGCTCGGAACGCACGCTCTCGACCTCGGAGCAATGACGCCCTTCTTCTGGATATTCCGTGAGAGAGAAAAAATCCTCGACATGTTCGAGATGTTCTCCGGCGTGCGCATGATGCCGTCGTGGATCGTGCCCGGCGGTTTGCGGGGTGACATGCCGGAAGGCTTCGAAGAGAAGTTGCGTGCGTTCCTGAAGGAATTCTCCCCGGCTTTGGAAGAGGTGGAGGGATTGCTCGTCAGCAACCCGATCTGGAAGGAAAGGACCATCGGAGTCGGGGTGATGACGGCCGAAGAGGCGCTTGCATACGGGTGCAGCGGGCCGATCGCCAGGGCAGCAGGTCTCGCCTTCGACCTCAGGAAGTCGAACCCGTACTGCGGATACGAATTGTATGATTTTGCGATCCCTGTGGCCAGCAACGGCGACGTGTACGACCGATTCTTGGTGCGGCTCGCGGAGATGCGGGAGTCGGTGAAGATCCTCCAGCAGGTCATTGACGGATTGCCGGAGGGGCCATGGTCGAGTTCCGATAGAAAGGTCGTTCCGCCCCCCCGCGAGGAACTCGACACCTCCATGGAGTCGCTGATTCACCACTTCAAACTTTGGACGGAGGGATTCGCGCCGCCTGTAGGCGAAGCGTATGCTGCGATCGAGGGGCCGAAAGGCGAACTCGGTTGTTACATCGTGAGCGACGGGTCGAACAAACCGTATCGCTTCCACATGAGGCCGAGCAGTTTTATGAACCTGCAGGCTCTGCGTCCGATGTCGATCGGGCATCTGATCGCCGACGTCGTGGCGATCATCGGCAGCATCGACATCGTCTTAGGGGAGATCGATCGATAATGGACATCATCCAGATCAATTACCGTGACAGCCGGCCCAAAGCGCCACCACCCGAAAATGTGGAGTTGAAGTTTTCTGAGCGAGCGGTGCGCGAACTGGAGCAGTTGCTCACGCACTATCCCGACAAGAAGTCGGCGATGCTGCCTGCGCTTTGGATCGCGCAGAGAGAGTACGGTGGGTGGCTCCCGTCGAACGCGATCGCCGAGGTTGCGGTTCGCTTGGACCGAAGTTACGCCGAGGTGGAGGGCGTGGCGACCTTCTATACGATGTATCACCCCGGGCATCCAGTAGGGAAGCACCTGATCGAAGTCTGCACCTGCCTCACTTGCAGCGTTTGCGGCGCCTATCGCATCGCGGACTACCTCAAGCAGAAGCTTGGAGTGGACTACGGCGAGACGACAGAGGACGGAATGTTCACGCTGGAAGAGGTCGAGTGCCTCGACGCCTGCGACCGGGCTCCCGTTCTGCAAGTTGGCGATCAATACATCGGCCCTGTGACACGCGAAGACGTTGATAAACTCCTGGAGCGTTTGAGAAACACAGCCGAACCGACGTCCGTCAAGCTCGCCGACGAGATCGTGCAGACGCAACTGCACGCGTCGGATCAGGAGAAAGTCCGAAAGGGCTAACGCTCGACGGCTTCGCGCGAAACTCCAGGCATGATGACCACAGCGACCGCGAAGGAGCGCCGGATGTCCTGCAGCGACACCTTGACGCAAGTCCCGAGATACGGCTCGCCGTCGAGTAGTTCGATGTAGTATCCGTCGTCCGTCCAACCGACCGCTTTCGAGACTCCATCGTAGGTGCTCCATCGCACATTGCATTCGACGACCTGGGCGCGGCGATAGCCCATGACCTCTCGCTCGAATTCCTCGATGGTGCCGGATCGAATCTTGTACTCTTCGAAGGGGAGCAGCGGGTTCGCTCGAATGTACAGGCCACGACGCAGGATGTGCTCCAGTTCCTCGACGTTCTCGCCGTCGGTTCCAATGAGCGCTTCACAAACCGGGGGGGCGCACTCGACCAGGAACGCGTCGCCCGGCTCGTGGAGCCCGCGACGAAGGTCGCGCTCGACCCAAAGGGACACAGTCTCGTTGCTGGGCACGCGCCCTTTGCCTTGGCAACTGGGGCACGTCGTCGTAAGCGCCTCCGTCACCGACTCATCGGTTCGCTTGCGCGTGAGTTCCACGAGGCCGAGGCTGCTCACTTTTCCGACGCGCGTTCGCGCTCGGTCTCGCTTCAGAATCTCCGTGAAGTGCTGCAAGAGCTTCTTGCGGTCAGACGCGCCGGTCATGTCGATGAAGTCCACGACGATGATGCCGCCGATGTCGCGCAGCCGCAACTGCCGTCCGACCTCTTCCGCCGCTTCCAAGTTGGCCCTGAGAATTGTGTCCGCGAGATTGGTGGATCCGACGTTTTTGCCAGTGTTGACGTCGATCGCCGTGATCGCTTCCATCTCGTCGATGATAAGGTGGCTGCCGGACTTGAGCCAGACCTTTTTCTTCAGCAACTTCTCGAGTTCGCGTTCGATCGGGAAGTAATCGAAGATGGGCTGCTCTTCGTCGTATAGGAAAACCCTCTCCTTGAGGGCAGGGAGCACCATGTCCACGACCGCGTGCACCTTTTCGTATTCGTCGGGGTCGTCGATGACCATCCGGTTTACGTTCTCGTCAAGCATGTCGCGAACGGTCCGGTACAGCAGCGTTTGGTCCCTAAAGAGGCACGCAGGGGAGCGAAGTCGTTTCGAATTTTCGATGATTTTCTGCCAACTGGCGACGAGGTACTTCACGTCTGCGCGAAGTTCACGTTCGGTTCGATGCTCGCACTCGGTTCGTAGGACGAGGCCGTAGCTCTCCGGACGAATCCTCTCGCCGATCCTCTTCAGTCGCTCGCGCTCTTCCCGACTCTCGATTTTTCGGCTGACTCCGAGGTGGTTGCCCGTCGGCATCAAGACGACATATCTTCCAGGGAGCGCAATGCGGCTGGAAACGCGCGCGCCCTTCGTGCTGCGCGGCCCCTTCATAACCTGCACCATGATCTCTTGACCAGGTTTGAGCAGGTCTTTGATCTGCCGCCTCCTTAATTCGGATCGCTTAATGCTCGCCGGGCTCTCGCCGCCCGTGTCCTCATCCGGCAGGATGTCGGCTACGTACAGGAACGCATTTCGTTCGAGCCCAATGTCCACAAACGCCGCATCCATTCCTGGCAGGACGTTCTGGACGATTCCTTTGTAAATGCTGCCAACGACGCGCTCTTCGCGTTCGACCCGCAACTCCATGAGTTGGCCGTCTTCGAGTACGGCGATTCGAGTCTCGCGCGGCGTGACGTTGACGATGATTTCTTTATTCATCGGTCACCGCTTGGGAGAGGATGCCAGCGCTTCTTTCGCTCGCCGCAGAATTGAGTGCGGTCTCAGGTCGAAAGTGAGTGGGTTGAAAATCGTATGTCAGGAAAGAGGCCTGGACCTTGTCTCCACGAATTGTGTCCATAAGGATACCGCACGGCCGGACGGTCCTGGGGCATGATTGACGGCCGTGGTCATTGGCTACCGGCGGGTGCCACCCAGCCGGATCGAGTTCGGAGTCGCCCTCAGGCTGTACGACGAGGACCGGGTCACAGAGGCGTACAACGCGGCCCTCGACGCCGGTTTGGGCGAGGAAGGGGAGTATGCCCTCTGGTTCCGGCAGATCGAGGCTGAAGCCGTCACGCGAGCGCGGTCTACCGTTCGGAAAATCGACGACTACCTCGAGGTCGAGTTCATCCCCGCCGAGGCTTGGATGGGAGTGGACAGCCTGACCGGGCTCGCTCAGGGCTCCATACAAGCCGTGTGCGACCGTCTCGCTTGGAAGTCGCAGGCGCGAACTCGCGTCACGGTTCTTGCAAAGGACGTGGATACCCCGTTCGCGACGAACCCCGACGGCTACTGCGTTCGGAAGAACGAATTCTTTAAGATCTGCATTCCCGCTTACGTACTCGAAGACGAAGTCGAATTGTCCGCAGCCATCAGCCACGAGTACGTCCACGTGGTGAGCATGCTTACGGGGGGGGAGTATGTTGAGCCATGGTTCGACGAAGGTGTGGCCGTACACCTCGCAGGGGAGAGGGACGATGAAATACTCCAAGAGATACGCCTTGGACGGTGGCCCTGGCTGTCTCCGAGGGAACTCAACTTCAAGGTCCGAAGCGACGAAGCCGACTTCGAGGACGCGGACAGCGTGCTCGCAGCCTACCAGCAGGCTGGCCTCGTCGTGGGTGAGGTCGTTTCCGTCGTTGGCGAACCTGCGCTTCTCAAAGTCTTCGAGCGCTCGCAGAAGCACTCCTTCTGGCGGATGCTCCTGCTCACTGCAACGGGAACCACCGCGTTCGACAGCGCATTGAAGAGCGTCACAGGTAAGAGCAAACCGTGGTTCTTCGAACAGGCGCGGAGGCGACTCTTCGGTTGAACGACGACCTCGCTCCTGAACTTCTCTTAAGCGCATACGCGCAGGGCGTCTTCCCGATGGACTGCGACGGGGAAGTCTGCTGGTTCCGGCCGTTGCGGCGGGCAATCCTGCCGGTCGGCGGGTTTCGAGCGTCCAGGAGCCTGAAGCGGAGCGCAAAGAGATACGAAATCACTTTCGACAAGGGGTACACCGACGTGATAAGGGCCTGCGCCGACAGGGAGGAGACTTGGATCTCCGAGGAGTTCGTTCGCGCATACACCGGCCTCTTCGAGCGCGGCTTCGGACATTCGTGCGAGGCATGGGTGGGGGAACAGTTAGTAGGGGGCGTGTACGGGGTTGCTTTGTGCGGCGCATTCATGGCCGAGTCCATGTTTCATAGGGCTACGGACGCCGGCAAGGTTGCGCTCTGGCGGCTCGTCGAGCGCCTCGAGTCCTCAGGCTATGCGCTCATCGACGTCCAATACATCACGCCGCATCTGGAGGCCCTGGGAGCAATTGAGATCTCTCGCAGGGAATATGAAGAGAGGCTTGCGGAAGCGCTCAAACTGCTGCCGCGTTGGTGAGCGGAGCCGTCAGGCCTTCTCAAGTCTTGCGTACCGATTCATCAACTTCTTCGTACCGTGAATTCCAGGGAACGCGACCGTGATTTCGCTATCGTCCTGCACGGGAATGCAGTGCACGACGAACCCAACTCCAAACTCCGGGTGCCGCACCTGGGTGCCCACTTCGAACGGAGGATTCCAAGCCGTCTCCGTGTTCGCCGACGGGACGCGCCCGTGCTGGGCGCGCTGATACTCATAGGCGGAAACTGATTGAGTGCGAGGGCGCGCGCTTTCCAATTTCGTGCGCTCCACCAGAGTGGTCAGAAGTTCGGTGGGAATCTGTTGCACGAACTGACTGAGTTGAGGCGACGTGGAGAATCCCATTTGCTGTCGGTGCACGCACCAGGTGAGGTGCAATTGCTCTCTTGCGCGAGTCATCGCAACGTAGCAGAGCCTTCTCTCTTCCTCGATTCCTCGCACAGCCGACAGAGAGCGGGAGTGAGGGAAGACCCCTTCTTCGAGTCCTGCGACGAAGACGATCGGGAATTCCAGGCCCTTGGCGGAGTGGGCGGTCATCAGCGACACCGCGTCCTCCGATTCGATCAACTGGTCGATGTCCGAGAGCAGTGAGATCTCTTGCAGGTAGGTGACCAGGTCATGCTCGCCCGGCTCCTCGTCGTATCGCTGTGCTGCGTTGAGCAGTTCCTGCAAGTTTTCAAGGCGTGCTCTCGACTCGTGCGTGTCTTCTGCGCGGAGCGCGTCGGCGTAACCGCTCCCCTTCTGCAATTCGAAGAGCACAGGCGCGACGCGCCCAGACTCCGCGATCTCCCTTGCGCGCTGAATGCACCGGATGAATTTCTTGATGGCATCCGCCTGCTTCTGGTTGAGGGCCTGCTGAAATTCTCCGCTCTGCAGGGCATCCCAGAGCGGAATCGCCTGTGCGTGTTCCTCCAACTTGGTGAGAGTGACGGTCCCAATCCCGCGAGGCGGCTCGTTGACGACGCGCAGCAGGCTGACGGTGTCGTTCGGGTTGGCTGTGACTTTCAAGTAGGCCAGCATGTCCTTGATCTCTTTGCGTTCGTAGAATCTCTGGCCCCCGATGACAACGTGAGGAATGCGCGCGGAGCGGAACACTTCCTCAAACTCGCGGCTCTGAGCATTTGTGCGGAACAGGATCGCGTAGTGGCCGTACTTCCGTCCGCCCTCTGCGACGCCTGTTTGAATGACGTTTGCGATGAGCATCGCCTCATCCCGTGGAGTACCGACCTCGGTGAGCGTCACCGGAACACCCGCCTCGTTATCCGTCCGAAGGATCTTGGGCGCGCGACTGCGATTATGCTTGATCACCTCGTGCGCCGCCTGCAGTATGCGCTTGGTGCTGCGATAGTTCCGTTCGAGAGTGACGACCGTCACATCCGGCAGCTGTTTTGAAAACTGGAGGATAAGCGACACATCGGCTCCGCGCCAGGAATAGATGGACTGGTCGTCATCGCCGACGATTGTTATGTTCTTGTGCTCCTCACCTAATAGCATCACGAGGCCGTACTGGGACTGGTTCACGTCCTGAAATTCGTCGACCAAGATGTGCTGGAACCTCTGCTGGTATGCCTGTCTGGCATCCGCCCGTTCCTTGAGCAATTTGAGAGCGAAGAGCACCATGTCATCGAAGTCGAGGGCGCGATTCTTCCTCAGTTGCTCGACGTACTCGGGATAGATGTCGGCAACGAAGGACTCGAATCCACTCATCGCGTCCTTCGCGTACGCCTCCGGGCTGATCTGCTTCTCTTTGGCTCGACTGATTTCGCTCAGCACCGCCCGTGGCGTGATCGAGCGATCCGAAATGTCCAACTTCTTGATGATCGCCCGCACAAGAGAGACTTGATCGGAATCGTCATAAATCGTGAAGTTGCGATCCACGCCGATGAGCTGTCCGCTTTCCCGCAATATGCGGCCGCACATACTGTGAAACGTTCCAAGCCAGATTCCGCGCGCCGAGTCGCCGACTAAGGACTCAACCCTTTCCCTCATCTCCCTCGCAGCCTTGTTTGTGAACGTCACGGCGAAGATGCTCGACGGGCGAACGCCTCGCTCGATCAGGTGGGCGATTCTGTACGTGATAACCCTCGTCTTGCCGCTGCCGGCGCCGGCGAAGATGGCGAGCGGCCCGCCTTCGTGCAGGACTGCCGATCTTTGTTCTGGGTTCAGTGAATCGTAATCAATGCGCTGCATTGAGGAGGTCGCGAATTGTACCTTCCTAAGCCCAGGCAGAGGGAACGAAAAGGGCTTCGTACTGTCGAATTGCGAAACGATCCGTCATGCCGGATAGATAATCAATCGCGCCCTGAAACCCCGTGTAGGCTTCCGGCATGCTGTCCTCATGCTCCACGTAGTAACGGAAGAGAGATGTGACCACGTGCTGCGCCTTCTTCACATCGGGCACTTCTTTTGAATAGGTCAAGTAGACGTTCTCGAAAAGGTACTCCTTCATCGAGTTCAAACGCCGAGCCATCACTGCGCTGAACTCCACCGCCGGCCTCGATGCGCTCGTTTCGATGATGTCCGAGACCATTGCTGAAATTCGCTGCGAGTGGCTGGCTCCCAGATCCTGAAAGTCCTTAGGTAGCGCCTCGAGCGACATCCATCCGGCTCGGACGGCATCGTCCAAGTCGTGATTCAAGTACGCGATTCGGTCGCAGAGGCGGACGACGGCGGCTTCGAGCGACGGCGTTTCGCTTGGATCGAATTCGCCGATGTCCGTTCTGCCCTTGCTGTGCCCCGCCACGCCCTCAATCGTCTCGACACATAGATTCAGGCCCTGTCCGTCGCGCTCGAGCTGTTGCAGCACCCGCACGCTCTGTTCGTAGTGCTTGAATCCCGAATTCGGGCGCAGACTGCGCACCGCTTCGTCGAGCGCGTGCTCGCCGGCGTGGCCGAACGGCGTGTGCCCGACGTCATGCCCAAGCGCGATCGCCTCGGTCAGATCTTCGTTGAGCCTCAAAGCACGCGCGACGGTTCTCGATATCTGCGCCACCTCGAGCGTGTGGGTGAGTCGAGTGCGATAGTGATCCTGCTCCGGCCGAATGAAGACCTGAGTCTTGTGCATCAACCTGCGAAAACTCTTGCTGTGCAGGATGCGATCGCGATCTCGTTGAAAGCAGGTGCGAACCGAATCGGGTTGCTCCTCTACTGCTCGCCCGCGACTCTCTGCCGAAAGCGACGCATAGGGGGCGAGCGTCTCCCGCTCGATCTGCTCAGTGCGTGATCTGATGGAGTTCATCTGACGGTGTGGATAGGCCTGTCGGCAATGCCCGCTGGCGGATCGCAGATTCGTAGACCTCGAGAACCTGGTTGCACATGTCGGACATGGAGAACGCCTTTGCGCTCCTCTTTGCGCCCTCGCTCAAGCGCCCGTGAAGGCTGGGATTGGAGAGGATCCTGAGGACGCACTCCGCGAAATCACGCGGGCTGTTCGGCACTACGAAGCCATTGACATCCTCTTCGACGGCCAGGCTTGCCCCACCCCCGTGCACGGCGACTGCGGGCACTCCGTGCGCCATCGCTTCCCCAATCACCAAGCCCTGGGTCTCGGTCATGCTCGTGAACACGAACATGTCCGACGCGATGTAGTATTGACTCACCTCGCTCCTCGGAACGAACCCTGTGAAGAGCACACGGTCGCCGATTCCGAGGTTTCGGACGAGCATCTGGCATTGCGCACGGTAGGGCCCGTCCCCGACGATCCAAAGCCTCGCATCGTCGCGCGCGTCGAGAATGAGTTTCGCCGCATGCACGAGCACGTCCATGTTCTTCTCTTTCGCAATGCGGCCGACGTAGAGCAGCATCTTCTCGTCTTGACGCGCGCCGACTCGCAGCCTCGCCTCCTGCTGAGTGACCTTCGGATTCAGCCGTATCCCCGTTGGAATGATCGTGATCGGCGTGCGAATCTCGTTCCGCCGCAATGAGCGTAACGCCGCCTCACTCGGGACGATCACATGATCGCACAGGTTGTAGTAGTACCGTGTGTGCTTGCGAATCTTGTTGAACGTGTACCACTTCGGGAAGTACGGAATGTAGTGGGCATACTTCTCGTACAGCGTGTGGTACGTGCTTACGATCGGCAGGTCATGCGATTCAGCCCATCGGAGCCCGACGAACCCGACTGTGAACGGCGTGTGCGTGTGGATGATGTCGAACGTGTGCCTGCGAAACTGCCGCAGCGTCCCATAGAAGGGTGGAACCGCCAGCGGATAGTCGCGGGTGAACGGCGTCCGAATGGACCGCATCCTGTAAACGTTGGCGTCTCTGTCCTTGTGACGCGGAAAGGCCGACGTGAAGATGTGCACCGAATGGCCCCTCGCACGCAACTCTTCCACCAGGGCCTCGATGCTGATCGACACCCCGTTGACGATGGGCGTGTAACTGTCGGAAAAGACCGCGACGCGCAAACTACCCCTCAGGATTCCTCCCGTACTTCTCGACAAACTCTACGACGCCCGACAGCCGAAACCTCCTCTGGTTGCCCTTCGTCCGGTGGTGCGAGAGCCAACCGCGGTTTGTGTAGCGCCGGACCGTCGCAGGACACACGCCCAGGAGACGGGAAGCGTCTTCGAGCGTGAGTTCCGGGTCGACCATGTTTCGGATCAGGTCCTCCCGAGACTGCCGAAACTTCTTCGTGTAGTACTTCTGAGTGACGGTGTCGTCGTATACACCGGCAAGAAACTTCAAGTTCTTCGGCACAGCCTGCCAAAGTTTCTCCATCTCATCTGTCAGAACTGGTTTCCTCGGCTTCGTCCTTCTCTGCCGGGGCCTCGGCGCTTCCATGCTCGTTCGCTTGAGCCGCTTTTTGTCGGTGGGCTCGCCGGCGGTCACGGCAACGGCTTCTTTCTGACGCGCGCCGGAAGTTCGGATCGCCTCGACGAGCGCGCTTGCAGAGTTCTTGGCCTTCGGCCGATTCGCAGGCTTTGGCGTCGAAGCGGCCTCGCCTGAAGTGAGCTTCGGCTCCTTCTTCGATTCCGTCTTGCCCGAAGGAAGGTCGCGAAACGCCTGCTCGATATACTCGTAAGGGTCGAAATCACCTTTTCTCATGTGTCCTCCTTGGTTTGATGAACATCGAATCTCCGAAACTGAGGAAGCGATACCCTTCGCTGAGCGCGGTTTCATATGACGCCATCAGCATCTCCCGTCCGCAGAGGGCCGCCACCAAGAGCAGCATCGTAGTTCGAGGCATGTGGAAATTCGTGATCAGGCCGTCCACGGCCTGAAACTCGTAGCCCGGCGTGATGAATAGAGTTGTGACTCCCGATCCTGCGGCCACGCGCCTCGTGTCCACCGCCGCGGATTCGAGGGTCCGAACCGATGTCGTGCCCACGGCGATCACGGAGCCTTTGCAGTCGTTGATCGTCTCCGCGGCCTCCTCGCTCACCGTCCATCTCTCCCCGTGCATCTTGTGGTCGGCTGGGTCTTCCGAGCGGATCGGTCGGAAAGTGTCGAGACTGACGTCGAGGGTCACGCGAGCGATGCGAACTCCCTTCTCCCGGATGCGCTCCAACACCTCTTCGGTGAAGTGGAGCCCGGCGGTTGGAGCAGCGGAACTTCCGGGTATTGCCGAGTAAACGGTCTGATATCGGTCCGGATCTGCAGTTCGGTCGTGGATGTATGGCGGAAGGGGAGTTTCGCCCAGTTGAGCCAAGGCCTCTCGCCAGGGAGTGGCATCGTCGAAGCGCACGATTCGCCGTCCGTCCGGCTTTACGTCCTCGACGATCGCCCGCCCGCCACCGATTCGAATCACTGCGCCCGGCTGCAGCCTCCTGCCCGGAGACACGAGCGCCTCGAACGCGCTGTCCCCGATGTTCTGCATGAGCAGGAGCTCCACCCGCCCGCCGGTCGCCTTCGTTCCGTAGACGCGGAGCGCAGACACCCGAGTGTCGTTCACAACCAGAACGTCGTCAGGCTCGAGTTCGTGGACGATGTCGCGGAAGATTCGATGCTCGACACGCTTTTCGTACGGGTCGATCACCATCAGACGGCTCGAATCGCGAGGCTCCGCGGGTGCCTGCGCGATCGCCTCTTCGGGAAGGTCGTAGTCGAAGTCCGACAGGGTCAGTCTCATAGGGCTTCCTGAACCTCGATGAGAGTGCAGATGCGGTTCGCAGACCGATCCGAAGGGGAGAACCGATCCAGATGAAGAGACTGGAGCCCCGCGTCGGTCGCGCCGAGGTAGTCGTCTTCGTAACTGTCTCCTACGTGAAGCAGTTGCGACGGTGAGACGCCGGACCTTCGGACGGCCTCTTCGAAAATCCTCCGGTCGGGCTTTTCGACGCCGAACTCCAGCGAAGCGATCACGAAATCGAATCGGTCGTGTATTCCCAGGTTCTTGAGTACGGTGTGCAGCGACGAATCCCAATTGCTGATGATGCCTGCGCGCACGTTGCCGAGCGAGTCGAGAGTCGGAACGACGTCGTCATAGAGGCTCCACAAATCGCTCTCCGGCCCTAACACGGTCGAAGAGCACAGTTCGAACATCGCCCGACCCAGAGCAGGATCGGATCCCATGTCGATCAGCCAGTCTTCGAGAAGGCCTTGCCAAAACCGGCGAATCTCCGCCGGGTCACCCCTGCGCTCCACTTCGACGTGCTTCTCACGTGCCGCAGAGTGCAGGCGCGCATAACGCTCCCTCGCGTCTACCGGGAGTTCGATGCCGAGACGCTTCGCGGAACTCACGGCAACGCCAGCTGGATCCCATCGGTGATCCACGATCGTGCCTGCAGCGTCGAAAGTAACAACCTGAATCATCGTCGCAACCAGCCTGCGATCCACAAGATCAGCGTCAGGAGTGCGCTGAGAAGGAGCATCGAAGTGATGGGAAAGAAGAAAGTGAAGTTGTCCCTTTCGACACGCACGTCACCGGGAAGCGAGAACAGCCTCAGCCAGGGAATTCGAGAGCCCGCCATCATGAGCAGCCCCAACCCGGCCATGCCGAGGCCGGCGATGAGGAGGAACTTGCCGATGCCGGTGGCGTCGCCCACGGTTGAATCTTGGCCGATGGGTCCATAAAAATGCAAGTTTATAGACGATAACTGTACGAAGGTCTACTTCTCGCCCGGCAGAATCAGGCCTCGGAGAATGACTCGCTGCGCGGCCAAAAAGACCGCAAGCGTCGGAATCGCCGCCAACGTGAGCGCCGCCATCATCACGTACTTCGGCGCGCGGCTCTGCAACTGATAAATCCACACCATGAGCGTCCACATCCGCTGATCCTGCGCAACGAGAAACGCGAACAGAAACGCTCCGTACGCAGCCATAAATGCATGGAGCGCGATGACTGCGAGAACGGGTTTGCTCATCGGCAGAGTGATCTTCGCGAACAGCGTCGTCTCCTTCGCACCCTCGATAGAACCGCTCTCATATAGATCGCGAGGCAAACTGTCGAAGAACCCCTTCAGCAAGTAAATGGAATAGCCGCTCGCGGCCATCGGCAGAACGAGCGCTGCGAATGTGTTCAGGAGCCCGAGGTCGCGCAACAACAGAAATCCCGGGATCATCGTCACCTCGGCGGGAAAGGCCATCGTAGCAAGGAGAAACAGCAGCACCTTGCCCGTCGCTTTGATCGGATACCTGGACAGCGCGTAGGCCGCGAGCGGGTTGACGATCAGTTGTGTGACGATGGCCAGAAAACAGAACAGCGCGGTGTTCCAAATCGCGCGACCGTGGATCAAAATGTAATCGAGCACGAACGAGTAGTTGCGCGAGGAGAACTCCCGCTTGAGCCGCTCGGCGTTTTGTTCGACGAAGTGCCGGTCATAGGCGGCCGCAGGGAGTTGAGTCGATCCGCTCACGGCGAGCCACCGTGCGTCCGCGCTGTCCCCGCGATAGATTTCGGGGATTCCCTCCGCCATCCACGTCCGGTAAGCCGGGTTCGCCTCATCGGGCTCGATTTGGGCGAACTCCTTCGCGCCCCCCCGGATGTCCGGAGGGACGTTTTCAATCCGGTTTCGATAGGTGGAACGAAGGTAGTACTGCCATAAGCCGCGCTTCGTAATGGGGATTCGAAACTCCGCCGGAAGCGTCTTCTTGAACTCCGTCCAGTCCATCCACTTTTGATCGTTGGACGGCTTCCAATCTTTGCTGGCATACCTTTCGGTCGGCGGAACGACCGTCTGAAACACCAGATTCTCCTCGAGGTAAGCCTGATTCAACTCCTCGATGCTCGAGAACTTCGTGCGCAGAAAGTCGAGGTACTTCAGCGTGAGGCGAGAATGAATCCTCCCCGCCCCGAGTCGGAATCCCGGCTCCCAAAGGTGGTTTGGCAGGGAAAGGAGGAACTTCTCGTACATCTGCGCATCCGCGGAGTCCAGCGCATTTGGCTTGAGCGGCTCGGTGAGTTTCGTGGGCGAGAAGGCTCTCAGCGCTTCGGCTTCTCCGTAAAACGGCGCGGCGAGATCAACGTTTCCGAAGTACTTGTCGTCGACGTACTTCTTGAAAAGTTCTTCGCGATCACTCCAGAACTCGGGAACGATCTTGTTGTCCTGATAGTCCGTGGGCCCCTTCATCCCCGTCGCAGCCATCAGCAGGAATGGATAAACCATCGTGAGCCCGCCGACGACGAGAATCACGTAGACGGTCGCGAGCGCGAACAGCGCGCGCGGGCGTTTGCGTCCAACCTTTGAAATTAGCGGCACGCCTCTTCCATCGTCTCCACCGGCTTCTTACCTCGTTTCTCTGCAAGGCTCGGTAGACGACCCGGCGGCTCAGCGGTATCCTCGCCTTCGTGTCCATCGATCCCGTAAAGTGGGAGTCCGGAGAATTGGCGATTCTCGACCAAAGGCAATTGCCGCAAAAGGAGGAGTGGATCGTTGCGGAAGAGTGGGAGCAGGTCGCCGAGGCGATTCGGTCCATGGCCGTTCGCGGCGCTCCTCTCATCGGGATCGCAGCGGCCTACGGCCTCGCCCTCGCCCATTTCAAGGGGAGGGACATGGTGATCGCCAAGGCCGGCTTAGCGGCCACTCGTCCCACTGCGGTCAACCTGTTTCATGCTCTGGATCGCGTGTTCGCAGCGGAGGATCCGCTCGCGGAGGCTCACGCCCTCTTGCAGGAAGAAGCCGACGCCAACGACCGCATCGCCGCCAACGGCGCATCTCTCCTTTCTGAGAATGCGACCGTGATGACGATTTGCAACACCGGAGGGCTTGCGACAGTCGGCGTTGGGACGGCTCTCGGAGTAATAAGAAAGGCGCACGCGCTCGGGAAACTGAAGGAAGCCGTGCTGCTTGAGACCCGTCCGAGACAGCAAGGGATGAAACTGTCCGCTTGGGAACTGCAGAGGGACGGCATCCCTTTCCGCGTAATCGCGGACGGCGCGGCGGCGTGGTTCATGAAGACTCACCGAGCGGACATGGCGATCGCCGGCGCAGATCGAATCGCTCGAAACGGAGACACCGCGAACAAGATCGGCACATACGGGCTCGCACTCCTCGCAAGAGCGCACGACGTGCGGTTCGTCGTGGCGGCCCCGACATCAACCGTGGATCCTCGCATCGAATCGGGCAGAGAGATACCGATCGAGGAACGCGAACCAGCGGAACTAACGCACGTTGGATCGGAGCAAATCGCGCCGCGCGATTGTCCTGTGTGGAATCCGGCGTTCGACGTCACGCCCGCTGCGCTGATTGACGCGATCGTGACCGATGCGGGAATTCACTCGCCGCCGTTCGACTTCGGCGTGTTGGCGAGAAGCCACTCGTAGATCTTCGGCATCGTCGTCGGCGACACGGAGTGCCCCACGTTGTCCCAGATGACGGTTTTCGGTTCGCGGGCCGCAGCGATGAGAGCCAGAGCGCACTTCTCCGGCACGATGTCATCTAACTTCCCGTTCACGAACAGCAGCGGACGGGCTCGGCCCTTCCCGATCCACTGGACTGGATCAATGTCGTTCAAGAGGGTATCCGCATCTGTTTTCGGAACGGCTTCGATTGCTTTCTTGAGTTCTGGCGCGATCGGATGCTTGCTCGTCTCCGCGAGCAAACGTAAATCGCCACCCGCCACGATCAGCGCAGCCGCGTCGATTCTTTCTTCGCTGCCGCAGAGGAGCGCGCCCATCATTCCTCCCATGCTTGCTCCGAGTAGGACGACTCTCGTCGTGTCCACGTCGGTTCGCGACTCAAGGTAATCGAGGGTTCGCCTGTAGTCGACGACCGCGTCAACCCAACGCTCGCGCATCACTTTGAGATCGCCGGCCATCATGCTGCCGTCCTTCGCCGCCCGCTCTCCGTGCAGGGGCGCATCGAGGGCGACTGTCGCGTAACCGGCTGCAACCGCCATGGCAGAGATCGCTTTCGTCTGCTCTTTGTTGCCGCCGAGGCCGTGGAGCAGCACGAGGAGCGGCGGCTTCTTAGACGTCGCCTTCGGTAGGCAGAGCAACGCTGGGACCGCTTCGCTTCTCCCCCGAATCGTGAAAGAGAGTTCGACGCCACCGGGGATCGACTTCGGGGTCTCGACCTTCGCCTCCAGCGGCTTGGACTTGTCGTAGTCGAACGGCGACTTGGCGGAGCCGGTCCCCGTGGCGGCCGTGCATCCGCCCAGCAGACATCCAAAGCCAACGAGCGCGACCCATCTGCGGAGCATGATTGCTACGATACCGACTCTCTACCGGCCCGAAGTAAACTCGCCGCGTGCGACGTTGGTGGCGACGAATCCAGCCGGCCGTCTTCGCCACCGTCGTCTACTGCGTTGCCCGCCTCATCGGGTTCACGCTTCGGCTGAAAGTGGTGGGGGAAGAAAACCTCCTGAGCGGCGCGCGCGGTCGCATCCTCGCAGGCTGGCATGGCCGGACGTTTCTTGCGGCCCTTCACTTCAGAAACCGGGACTACTGGGCGCTCATCAGCCACTCACGGGATGGCGAAATGCAGAACCGCATCTTTAGGCGGTTCGGCTTCCAAACGATCCGAGGGAGCACGGGGAGGGGCGGAGTCCGAGCTGCGATCGAGTGCTCTCGCGTTCTCAAACGGGGAGAGGTGTTCGTGTTTACGCCGGACGGACCGCGGGGCCCGTCGCAGGTCGTGCAGCGTGGAATCCTGTTTCTCGCTCAGAAGGGAAACGCGGACATCATCCCTGCGGCTGCGAGTGCGCGGCCCCGCAAACTCTTCAACAGTTGGGATCGATACATGATCCCCTATCCTTTTGCTAAATGCTTGATCCTCATCGGATCTCCGATCTCGGTTCCGGAAGAGGCGTCCGAAGATCAGATGGAAGAGATTCGGCAAAGGTGTGAGAACGAACTCAACCGACTGCAGGACGAAGCCGAGCGCGCGATGGGTTACGCATGATCCGGCTCCTCTATAGCCTGCTGCTTACGCTTCTGATTCCTGTCTGGCTGCCTGGGCACGTGAAGCGGACGAAGCGGCGGGCCGAGGCGCCGAACTGGGCCGAGCGCTGGGGTAAGTACGACATTCCGCCCCCCACCCGGCCGCGTATCTGGATTCACGCGGTGAGCGTGGGCGAAGTGATGGCGGCCAAGCCCATCCTCTCCAAGTTGAGAGAGTCATCGCCGGATTGCGAGATATTGCTCACCACGACAACCTCGACGGGCCAGGAGATCGCATTGGGTCTCAAGAATTCGTTGGTGGATTATGTCGCTTACTTCCCGTTCGACCTCCCGTGGGCTTGCAAGCGCGCTGTCGCGCAAGCGAGGCCCGACATCGTGGTGATGATGGAGACGGAGTTGTGGTTCAACTTCCTTCACTTCGCCAAGAGATTTGGCGCAAAGACGTTCATCGCAAACGGGCGCATTTCAGATCACAGTTTCGTCAAAGCCATGCGCTGGGCATTCTTCTACCGCCGCGTGCTCGCGAACGTGGACGAATGTTGGATGCAGTCGGACCTTGACAAAGAGCGGATCACCGCGCTCGGTGGAAAACACGTTCTGGTGCTCGGCAATACGAAGTTCGACGAGCCGTTGCCCTCGACACCCCCGACGGACTGGCGATCGGTTTTCGAAGATTCCAGCGACTTGCCGATCGTCGTCATCGGCAGCATCCGCGGAGAGGGGGAAGAAGACTTCGTGCTTCGCGCCATTGCAGGTCTGCGGGCCAAAGTCATCATCGCGCCTCGCCACGTCGACCGCGCGGGGCAGATCGCTGCGCTTGCGAAGGCGTTGGGCTGGAATCCCGTCGTGCGTTCCGCCGGCGACAGGGCAAGGGACCTCTTGATTCTCGACACCTACGGCGAGCTCTCGTCCATCTACGCCGTTGCGGACCTCGCCATCATCGGAGGAGGATTCGAGGATCTGGGGGGCCAGAACCTCATCCAGCCTCTCGCCGCTGGCTGTCCCGTGGTCTGCGGCACGCACATGCAGAACTTTCGCGAGGCCTACGAGGCGGCGTTGGAGTCGGGAGCAGCGGTCGCCGTTTCGACCCGCGAGGAGTTAAGGGCAGAAGTGGATCGGCTTCTGGGCGACGCCGAGAAGAGGGCCGCCATGGGCCGGACCGGGAGGGCGCTCGTCGAGGGCCATAGCGGGGCTTCGACGAGGATCGCCACGAAGATTCTCGAGGCCCTGCAAACACTGAGAGGGGCCGATGGCCGTTAACACAGTGTGGACGGTACGGGCGAAGAGATCGGGGGCAGCCGGCTGGGCGGCCCGGCAGGAATCGGCGCCAGCGTCGGCGAAAACTCAAGTGCGGGTGAACTCTTGGCTCGAGAGGACCTGCGGAGGAGCCGTCGTCGAGACCGCCGAGTGAGGCTGAATGATTAAGGACGTCATCGAACTGCTGCGTTGCCCGGAAACCGGGTCGGCGTTCGAATTGACGGCTACATCTCAACAGGACGAGCGCGTCTTGGAGGGAACGCTCACATGCGTCGCCACCGGTCGGCAGTTTAAGATCGAAGACGGCATTGCGAATTTCCTACCGCAGGATCCGGTGGAGCCCGACGCCCTGGCGATGCCCGACGTGCGAGCCTGGGAAGCGAGGCGGCGCGAACTCGGCTCCGGCTTTTTGGAGAGGATGTTCAAGCCGTTTGAGATTTCGGCTTTTCGCAACGCCATCGACCTCTCCGCCGAAGATTGGCTTTTGGAAGTTGCTTCCGGCAGGGGACGGCTCAGCGTACACTTCGCAGGTATTCCGCGCCGCATGGTTTGCGTTGATCCGAGCCTCGAGAACCTGCGAGTTTGTCAGCGAGCGATTGCGGACTCCGGTTTTCGATACACAAGTTTCATTCTCGCCGATCCGTTAAAACTTCCTTTCGAGCGCGACAGTTTCACGAAGGTGGTTTGCTCGCAATTGCTGCAGCATGTGATGGACAGCGAGAAGCGTTCGATGATCGTAAAGGAACTGTCGCGGGTCTGCAAAACGACGGGTCGAATCTGCGTTTCCTGCTACTCGTACGACCTCTTCGCACAGTTGCGCAAGGACAAGCAGGGCGTACACAAGAGCCGACTTCCTTACTTCAGATTCACCAAAGAGGAGTTCACCAAACTACTGCACGAGGGGATGCTCGTCGAAGAGGTCACGCAGAAACTTCAGTATATGTGGGTCGGTAGCGGCGTTCCGATGAAGGAACACAGTCTCATTCTGACTTAGGCTTTAACCGCGAAGCGACGTATCCCGCCAGCAGCAGCCCCGGAAGAAAGTCCGCTGAGGGGAGCGATCTTAGTTCCAACAGACCGAGTCCGATCACCATCAAGATCAGTCCCCCCACCGACGTCACTTCGTTGAGGATCTCTTTGCGATCTGCGAGGGGCCTCAGTTTCGAAGCCGCGAGAGTCAGAGGCATCTGCACAACCAAAACTGTTCCCACCGTCAGCAGCACCCCAGGTCCCAAACTCGCTGCAAAGAAAATCGAAGAGACTCCGTCCAGCAGCGACTTGATCGACAGCAGATCGATCTTTTTTCTCAGTCCATCCTCCAGACAGCCGAGGAGAGTCATCGGCCCCACACAGAACAGAACGCTCGAACTCACGAACGCTTCTTGAAATCGGCCGCCGGCGCCTAAGCGATCCTTGGCGTAACCGCCCAACGCATCCAACCCGGCCTGAATCCCGATCAGATGCCCAATCGCCCCCCCAACGATGAGCGAGAGGATCGGAATCAGCGAATTCCCAGTGCCCAGGAACATCCGGATGCCCATGGCGATCGTTCCGATTCCGATCGCCGCTTGGGCAAGCGTTTTGTAATCCGATGGCAGCGAGTTGCCGACAGCGAGCCCCAACAACCCGCCCCCGAGAACCGTTGCCGCATTCAGGTAAGTGCCGCGAATGGGTCGGATTCTACACCGGGTGATAGGGTAAACCCATTCCATGGTTTGGGTCGCCGCTGTCGCCGTCGTCCAGGCTACGACAAGGAACGCGACGTTGGACATCCTGGTCGAGGGGAAGCCTGTGGGAACGGCGGTGGTCCAAGTGACGTTGCTCCCTCAGGGCGGCATCCGGAACAAGATGCGGACGGAGATCGGCGAGGGCGCCAATCGCGTCGTGATCGAGCAGGAAAGTGAGTACGGCAAAACAGCCGCGCCCACGCGCAAGTACCTGCGACGATTTCACAAGAACCCGATGATGGTGGTCGTTACCTTCACTGGGTCCACGGCGAATGCCGTCATAGAAGAGGGCAGAAGCCGACAACTCAAATCCGTCGTCGCGCCTCCCGGCGCCCAGATTGCAGCAGAAAGCGAGTTCTGGTTCTTTACTTTCAAGCCGAAGGTCGGAGCAGTCTCGTCTTACTTTCGCTTCGACGTGGACAAACTCGAATGGGTCAAGACCGAGGCGAAGTACGAGGGCGAGGTGAGGCTCGAGATCGGTGGCAAGACCCTCAACGCGCACAAGATCAGTAGCGGCGCATATACAGTTTGGCAAGATGCCGGCGGGATGCCGCTGAGGATCGACTCGGCCGCTGCGACGTTTAGGAGGAGATTCTGATGAAAGTGGGAGTGATCGGTGCAAGCGGCAGAATGGGGCGCGAGACCTGCGCGACGATTCTCGCGGCGCAGGACATGGAACTCGTCTTTGGCGTGGACCACAAGAACTCAGGCAACCCAGTTGCTGGAACGGATCTGCGGCTTACGAACGACCTCGCTGGAGAACTCGCGCGGACGAAGCCGGACGCGGTTGTGGACTTCACTCACCCTTCCAGCGCCGCAGCGCACGCAGTGGACGCGCTTCGCACAGGATCGATTCCGATCATTGGAACGAGCGGACTTAGCGACAGCGCGTTGGAAGCGGTTCGAAACGCATCGAACGACACCGGCCTCCCAGCGCTGTACATTCCTAACTTCGCAATCGGCGCCGTTCTGATGATGAAATTCGCGGCCGAAGCGGCCAAGCATCTTCCCGAGGCGCAGATCATCGAAATGCACCACGATCGCAAGGTGGACGCGCCGAGCGGCACAGCGATCCGCACGGCCGAGCTAATCGCCTCGAACCGCACGCGACCTCCGAAGCAGCCAGCAACGGAGGTGATAAAGGTGGACGGAGCAGTCGGCGGCACGTACCGCGACACGCCCATCCACAGCGTGAGGCTCCCCGGCTTGGTGGCCCACCAACTCGTCCTGTTCGGGGGCCCTGGGGAAGTGCTCACCATTCGTCACGACAGCCTGGATCGAACTTCGTTCATGCAAGGCGTGTTGCTCGCGCTCCGAAAGTGCAAATCGCTGACGGGGCTTGTGATCGGACTTGAGAACCTGCTCGACAATTAGCACAATTCCAGCGCAACTTGATTGCAGAAGTTTCTGCCCATTGCGGTGAGCGCGATCCTTCCGTCTTCGATTGCAATCCATCCCTTGGCTTCGCACTTCTCCGCACCCTCGCGGTTGACGTCGCAATCGTCCGCGCGCAGTCCCTCGGTCGTCCGAATTCCGAGCATGATCCTCTCGAGTCGCAGCTGGGCTTCGGAGAGCGTTTCCCGTTCGCATGCAAGGTCGGCGCCGTGCTCAACGGCGTCGCAATAGGCGACCGGGTGTTTGATGTGCGTCCACCTCGCGTTCCCTACGCGCTGCACGGCGCCCGGGCCGTATGCGATGTACTCTTCGCATCGCCAATAGCAGAGATTATGCCGGCACTCGAAGCCAGGTCGTGCGTAGTTGCTAATCTCATACTGCCGATATCCTGCGGCCTCGGCAATGCATGACGCATCCTCGAAGAAGGTGACTTGCTCGTCTTCGGAAGGAAGCATGAGTTCGCCGCGCTGCGCCAGTTTGGCGAACCGGGTGTTCGGTTCGAGCGTGAGGCAGTAAAGGCTGAGATGCGCCGGATCCAGTTCGATCGCAGATTCGAGACTGCGTCGCCAACGAGATCGAGAGTGCTCCGGCAAAGCGAACATGAGGTCGAGGTTGATGTTCTCGAACCCAGCATCGCGCGCGGCGCAAACTGCGCTCCGCGTCTCCTTCGCGGAATGAACGCGATCGAGTCTCAGCAACTCATCGTCATGGAAACTCTGGGCGCCGATGCTGAGCCGGTTGAATCCAGCGATCCTCATCCGTTTGAATTTCTCGCTGTCCACCGTGCCAGGGTTCGCTTCTGACGTAATCTCGCAACCCTCGATCGGCGGATGCACTTCCAACACCGCATGAAGAATGGCTGCGAGCGAATCGGCGGGGATAAACGTGGGCGTTCCGCCGCCGAAGAAGATGGTCTTCGCAGGAGTTCCCGCGTGAGGAGACCTCCGGATTTCAGCTTCGATGGCGCGAGCGGTGCGCTCCACGATGTCTCCCGACATCGCAAAACTGTTGAAGTCGCAGTAGCCGCACTTCGACGGACAGAACGGGATGTGGACGTAGACTGCGGTGGGCTGCAAGCGAGTCAATTGTACCGAGATATACTCACGCCGTGGATTGGTCGGTCAGCGATGAGAGGCTCGCGCCACAGCCTCCGAAGGACAAGTCGCTCGGCATCGCCATCGTCGGCTGTGGCGAGATTGCGAACATCGCTCACCTGCCCGCCTACAGAGCGGCGGGTTTGAGAGTCGTGAGTTGCTTCGATCTCGATCGCCAAGCCGCAGAGCGCACAGCCGAAAAGTTCGAGATCGACGAGGTGGCCGAATCGCTCGATACACTTCTCAGCAACCCTGAGGTCGCAATCGTGGACATCGCGATTCACATGTACGGAAGACGCGAGGTGTTCCGCCGCGCGTGCGAAGCAGGGAAGCACATTCTGCTGCAAAAGCCCGTCGCGCATACGATGGAGCAGGCGCAGGAGTACGTGCGCCGAGCCAGGGAGTCCGGCGTGAAGTACCAAGTGAATCAGCAGGCGCGATGGGCGGGCACTCACCGGCAGATCAAGACGTGGATCGAAGGCGGCGCGATCGGCCGCCTCAACTACCTGCGGTTGGACATGCGTGGCTGGCAGGATGATCCCGAGAAGTGGTACGTGCGACAAGAGAACATGACCCTCGTGGATCACGGCATCCACTACTTCGATCTGCTTCGCTACTTCTCAGGCAAGGAAGCGAGGCGAGTTGCGGCGATGCATGCGTTTGTGCCAGGTCAACTCCACATCAGCCCCGTGATCTACGCTGCCATCGTGGACTTCGGAGACGGCCTCATCGCGGAACATAACTTCAACAACAAAGTGATGACGGACAGTCCGTGGGACATGTGCTTGTATGCTGACGGCGAAGAGGGCAGCGCTTGGTGCGATTTCGAACGCGTTCGGTTGGAGCGTCGCGACGGCACGCGCATCGAGGCGAAGCCCACGGCGAAGTGGTTCCCCGATGGGTTCCTCGGGCCGATGGCCGACCTCATGGATGCGATCGCGGACGACCGAGAGCCGGCCTGTTCCGGAGAGATCAACCTCGGAACGATGAGGCTCGTCCTCGGCGCGCTCGAGTCCGCGCAGCAGGGGATCGTTCGCCAGTGGGCCGACTAACTGGTATCCTTAAAGCTCCCCAATGTGGAAGCGCCTTCAGGAAATCGAAGAACGCTATGAGGAACTGCAGCGAGATTACGAGAATCCCGAAATCGTCGCAGATCCGGCGAACATCCAGAGAATCGGAAAGCTAAGCGCCGAACTGGAGCCGATCGTTCGCGCGTACAAGGAACTCAAATCGCTTCAAAAGGCGCTGGACGACGCAGAGTCCGCGCTGTCCGATCCCGAACTCAAAGAACTCGCTCAGGAAGAAATCCCTTGCCTGAAAGAGCAGATTGAGAACAAAGAGCAGGCGCTCAAACTGATGCTGCTTCCGAAAGACCCGAACGACGAGAAGAGCGTCATCATCGAGATCAAACCGGGAACCGGCGGAGACGAAGCCGGGCTGTTCGCCGCGGAACTGCTGCGAATGTACGCGAGATTCGCCGAACGCAAGGGTTGGAAATACGAAATCCTGGACAAACTGGAGACCGGCATCAACGGCATCTCCTATGCTTCGATGTCTGTGAACGCGCCGGGAGCCTATTCGGTGCTCAAGCACGAGACTGGAGTGCATCGAGTGCAGCGCGTTCCGAAAACGGAAGCGCAGGGGCGCATCCACACGAGCGCGGCGTCCGTCGTCGTGATGCCTGAAATCGAAGAGGTGGACATCGACATCAAGCCCGAGGAGTTGGAGATCGACACCTTCCGCTCGAGCAGCGCGGGAGGACAGCACGTCAACAAAACCGAATCCGCGGTGCGGATCAAGCACAAGCCGTCCGGCATCATCGTCAGTTGCCAAGACGAACGCAGTCAGATCCAGAACCGAGAGCGGGCGATGCGCATGCTTCGAACCAAACTGTACGATCTTCGCGAACAAGAGCGGATGGCGGAGCAGGGCGCGGCGCGCCGCGCGGCCGGCGGCGGAGACCGCAGCGAGAAGATTCGAACTTACAACTTTCCGCAAAGCCGGGTTACGGATCATCGGATCAAAGTAGACATGCACAATCTCCAAGCCTTCCTCGATGGCGAGTTGGACGAAATGCTCGATGCGCTGACTCAAGACGAGCAGATGCGCAAGCTCGCCGAGCATGTCAGTCAAAACGGCGACTGAAAAAGAGAGCCGGACCCTGGCGGGCCCGGCTTACGCTACTACTGAGGACGGGAGGTTAGGCTCCGTTGAGGAGCTGCAAAACGCTCTGAGGGATGTGGTTCGCTTGGGCAAGAACCGCCATTCCGGATTGCTGGAGTATCTGGAGCTTCGTGTACTCCGTGATCTCCATCGCCATGTCGGCGTCGCGAATCGTGGACTCGGTCGCCGCGAGATTCTCACGCGAGATGGAGAGGCTTCGCACGTTGCTTTCGAGGAAGTCCTTCTGAAAACTGCCGATCTGGCCGCGGATGCCGGAGAGTTGGCGAATGGCGTCGTCAATGATGCGAATCGCATTCTCCGCCCCCCCTGGAGTCGTGACGTCGAGAGTCGCGATCGACTCGCCGGGCACTGCGCCCGTTCCGAGGTCCTTCGCAAAGAGGCTCGGAATCGAAAGTTGTACGGCCTGGTTCTCGTTCGGACCGAACTGAATCTGAATCGCGCCGGCCGTGACGACGCCAACCTGCGTCGGGCCGGACATGTTGAGGTTGCCGTCCTCCGTGAGACGAATCGCGTTGCCGTAGGAGTCGGTCAGCCTGAGTCCGCTGTCGCCGAATCCTCGACCGCCGCGGAACTGCACGGTTTCCGGCCCATCGCTCGTTGTGACGGTGACATCGGCGACGGCGTCCACTCCCGCTGCGGTGGAGTAACTCGTCGAGTTGATGAGCCCTGCCGTGTCGAAGAGTTGAATTCGGAAGTTCGCTCCGTACTCGTTCTGCGTCAAGGTGATCGAGACGGGCCCCCCACCCGTGATCGAAGCCGTGACGCCTGTCGTTCCGGACATCTGATTGATTCGCGTAACGAGGTCCTGCAGGGTGTCGGAGCCTGACGAGATGAACGTCATGCCGTTGAGGGTGATCGTTCCCGGCGGGACGATCGAGTTCGCGTCAGCATAGGTGACGTCGGTTGCGATCACGGCTCGCGCAGCCTGCGTGATGACGTCGACGGTGATGGCGCCGTTCGCGACGGGATGCCCGTTGAACGATCCGCCCATGTAGATGCTGTCCACGTACGATGGCGCCGTCACGGCGGCTTGCGCGCCGGACGTGCCGTCGAGCAGTTTCTTGTTGCCGAACGCCGTGTGCGAGGCGATTCGGTCGATGGATTGGATCACCGAACGGATTTGCGATTGGTTCGCGTTGAGGACGTTCGAGTCCACCACGCCGCTGTTGGCGGAGTGCACCGCGAGAGCGCGGATGCTGCGTAGCAGAGTCTGCACTTCGTTGAGCGCGCCCTCGGCGGTCTTCGTCATGTTGATGGCGTCTTGCGAGTTGCGCATCGCCTGGTCGATCGCCAGGACCTGGGTGCGGAGGTTCTCGCTGATGACGAGTCCGGCGGGGTCGTCGGCCGCGCTGGTGATGCGGAGCCCCGTGGAGAGGCGGTTGATGGACTTGCCCAACTCCTCGTTGGTCGAGGTCAGGTTCCTCAGCGCGTTCATCGCCGGGAGGTTCGTGTTGATGCGAATGCTCATTCAAAGCCACCTTGCGGGGGGTCGAATCCCCGCAGAATCGTCATGTGAATTCTCGGCTGAATATGGAATCTCAGTAGGCTTGCCTGGGCCGGTGGGCCGCCGTGGGCTGCCGTGGGCCGGGGGTGCACTCTTGCACGCTGCACGCCCCGCGCAAGGGAGGGCGTGCAGGTTGGGTCCGCCCGCTGGTCCCCTGCAGTCCCTCGTTCCGCCGCCTGTGCGCCGAGGGTGCACGGTTGCACGGTGCACGCTCCGCGCGTGGAAAAGCGTGCATGTGAGGGCGTGCAACCCGCGGGTTTTCCACAGGGTTCCTCGGCCGGTGCAGGGGCCCCCTCCCCCAACCCCCTCCCCCTGTCGCTCCGCGCCCCGGGGGAGGAGGGAGTCGCCGGGGGGCGTGCGGGGCGTCGGAGGCTGTCTTGCGGCGGGTCATGCCTCTTAGGCCATCTCAGCCGGGATCGTCAAGGCCGGGAGGCGGTCTTTTCGGGGAGCCAAACCATAGACTAAACTGTTAGCAATGGCCACCCGTAGAGTCAGAGAGAAAGTCAAGCCTTATCTGCCAGGGGCGAAAACCCTTGACCTTTCCACGCTCCGGAATTGGCTCTGGGACGCCGCCTGCAAGATTCGTGGGCCGGTGGACGCGCCGCGCTACAAGGACTACATCCTTCCCCTCATCTTCATCAAGCGAGTCTCGGACGTGTTCGAGGACGAAGTTGAACGCCTGGCGAAGGAACTGATGCAAACAAAAGAGAAAGCCGCCCAGATTGCAGAGAACGACCACTCCCTCGTTCGTTTCTTCCTTCCCAAAGAGTCGCGATGGAGCGAGCTCATCAAGGTGCGATCCGGGCTCGGCCAGCGACTCACCGACGCGATGCGCGCCTTCGTGAAGCAGAACCCTTCCCTCGAAGGCGTGCTGGATACAATTGATTTCAATGCCACTGCCGCGGGACAGCGCGTTGTAACCGACGATCATCTCGCGGAAGTCATGCAAGTGCTCAATAAGCATCGGCTGGGTCTATACGACGTACAGCCCGATATCATCGGCGACGCGTACGAGTACCTCATCGCGAAATTCCAAGCCGGCAGCGGCCAAAGCGCCGGCGAATACTACACTCCGCGACAAGTCGCTCGTCTCATGGCCAAACTCCTCGATGTTCAGCCGGGCATGGAAGTTTACGACCCGTGCTGTGGCTCTTTCTCCCTCGCGATCAAAGCGCACCTCGAATTGCTCGAAAGGTGTGGTAAAGAAAGGAACGGACATTGGGAACTTCCTGCGAAGGTGCCGCCGGTCAAGCTGCATGGTCAGGAGATTCTCGCTGCCACGTATGCGATGGCGAAAATGAACGCGTTCATCCACCAGGTCGAGGCGGACATTCGCCTGGGAGATACGATGAACCACCCCAGATTCCTGGAAACGGATGGCGGACTCAAAAAGTTCGACCGCGTCATCGCGAACCCGATGTGGAATCAGGACGCATTTCGACAGCAGACGTACGAGAACGACACTTACGGCCGGTTCATCTACGGCATACCGCCGAATTCGACCGCCGATTGGGGCTGGATCCAGCACATGCTGGCTTCGCTCAAACCGAACGGCAGGACGGTCGTGATCATCGATACCGGCGCCGCGTCGCGCGGCAGCGGCAACCAGGGTTCGGACCGCGAGCGGGACATCCGCAAGAAGATCGTCGAGGCGAACTTGGTGGAGATGGTCATTCTGATGCCGAGCAACATCTTCGCGAACATGTCCGGCCCCAGCGTGATTATGGTGCTGCACAAATCCCCCCCTCCTCTTGGAGCGAAGCGAGAGGAAGAGGGAGCAGGTGGTGGAGGTTCGGTCCTCATGATTAACGCCAGCCGCGAGTGCGAGAAAGGAAGGCCGAAGAACGAACTGACCGAGAAGAACATAGAGCGGATCGCGGAGGCGGGGCTTTCGCGAGGGGAGATTGAAGCGTTCTCCAAACTCGTGCCCCTTTTCGAGATTGCGAAGAACGACTTCAACCTCTCGCCGAGCCGCTACGTTTCGAACGGCGCAGCCGAAGATATTCTTCCTTTGGAAGAGGCGGTCGTGCTGTTGAAGGAGGCGGAAGAAGAGCGGGCGGAAGCGGATGAACGGCTCCGCAATCTTCTAGGCGCGCTTGGTCTATGAGACTATTTCTTCCGCCGGTTATATGGCGATTGGTTGGTTGGCTTAAGGCTAATGCCCTCATGGGTCGCCTTGGACTGCACTGCGTCGGCAGTCCGGCCCAACTTAATCGCGATGACCCGCGTCGGCGTGTTCTCCTTCGCCAGGTCTTTGAGTTGATTAACGTCGGAAGGAGACCAGTCCTTTCCGTGGTTCTTCGGTCTCGGCATGATTGTTAACATAGACGAAATGGGCTCGGAAATTGTCGCGGAATGTCTTCCGGATCGGGCCGGATGGCCCACCGCGAGACTAGGGGATCTCTTCGACATCACTCAGGGCAAGGCCTTGAACCGAAGGGACCGGAACGGCCAGCCTTTGCCGTTTCTCCGAACTGCGAATGTCTTCTGGGGTCGGCTGGACCTGACGAACGTAGATTCAATGTACTTTTCACCGGCGGAGGCAGCGCGTTTGCAGCTTCAGCCAGGTGATCTTCTTACATGCGAGGGCGGTGACATCGGCCGAACGGCCATTTGGGAAGAAGAATTTTCCCGCTGCCTCTACCAAAACCATATTCACCGGTTGCGAGCCCGCAACGACAATGTCGATCCGCGGTTCTACATGTTCTGGATGCAGGCAGCGTTTACCCTGTGGGGCCGCATGGAGGGTCAGGGTAATAACAGTACGATCCCCAATCTCTCCAAGGAGCGCCTGGCGTCATTTGAGGTTCCGTTGCCGCCCCTAAAAGAGCAGCGGGCGATTGCGGATGTGCTGATGACTGTGCAGCGGGCGAAGGAGGCGACCGAGAAGGTCATCGCCGCCACCAAAGAGCTCAGAAAGAGCCTAATGCGCCACCTCTTCACCTACGGCCCCGTCCCCATCCACGAAGCTCCGAACGTGAAGCTCAAACAAACCGAAATCGGCGAAATCCCCGAGCATTGGGAGGTGAGAATGCTCGGCGACGGTGTCGCATCTTTCGTCCGCGGAACCTCCTGGAGGAGGAGCGAGGAGGATCAAAGCGGTATCCCAGTTATCGCGATCCCCAACATTCGCGGTGGCTCTGTGAACTACGACATCAAGTACCGAATCCGCCGAAAAATCGGAAGGGACAAACACGTATCAAACGGTGATTGTCTGATAGTTGGCTCAAGCGGCTCTGTCGGAAACGTTGGTCGACTCGCCGTTGTCTCAAACTTACCATTCGACGAGGCGACATTCGCCTCCTTTGCTCTCAAAGCAGTTCCCGGCGGACTGGTGGTTCCCGCTTACCTCCGCTTAGTGTTGACTTCCACCTTCGTGGACTTTCCGTCGTGCTGCAAGCATGCTGCGGATGGGAAGTTCAACTTGCAGGTTGATGTTCTGCGGCAGACGAAAGTTCCAGTGCCTCCGCTTGACGAACAGTCGGCGATTGCGGAACAAGTGTTGTCCATCGAGGCAAAGTCAGCAAAGGAGCAAAGGAGGCATCAGGCGCTCGATTCGCTCTTTCAATGCCTCCTTCACCACCTCATGAGCGGCCAAGTACGCGTCCGGCAGTATGATGAGCCTCACGATGAAACATAGAGTCAAGACTCGACATCTATCGATTTACCTTCTTAAGAATGCAGGGGGTTTACCGCGTACCGCGCTGAAAATGCCGGATAGTCTACAACATTACGAGGTGCCAAGGGCGGTCGGCTTCGAAGGGCATCTGTATGTGCGACCCTCGAATTCCAATGAACCTAAGTGGGTGAGGTTTGTATCGGATGGGTTCGGCAGCGATATCAAGGGTGTTTACAATGCTAGTAGTTCGGCAGTTCTGTTCGTTCATGCGAGCGGTCGGTGGTTTGCCCTAATCTTCGGATATGGTCGTTCTCTGCTTCATCCAGACGCTTATGAGCGAGACTTCGGCCTCAAGGTGTGCCTAAACGTCGTGGATCCCGACAAGCTAAGGAGTGTCGACGTAAAGACATTCGAAGACTTGGTCGTTCAAAGGCGAACGCAAACGAGCGCAGGTTCTTCGCTTGCTGCATTTGGCTTAGATCCCATGCAAGATCTCCTCAGCGCCGTCACCGGAGTACCACGAGATGAGTCGTTCGCGAAGAGAGTGGCAGGCTCTGACACGCTCGTCATTGTCGCGAAGGTTGAGTTCAATGACATTGCAGATACGTGTGTCCGTGCCCTTGAAGTGTACACGAAGGAAGATTACAAAGAACGCTTCGGATTCGTGGACCATCTGCACCCTGTTCGTGATCCCCAAGATATCGCTTCGTTAGATCAACGTCTCATCGCAAGCGTGAACGAGGGCTTGAGCGACGTTACACTTGCCGCTCCAGAAGTCGTGGACTGGGAACGAGTCGAGGGTTTCACCTTCTCATCTCGCGCGCAGGCGCGGGCCTTCCCAGAGTTGGAACTCAGCAACTTCTTTCAAGAACGCGAGTCGCGACAGCGCCAAGATGCTATGCAACCGGTGACTATCGAGGACCTGAAGAGATGCCACGTCGGAGTACGGTACGCGGGTGCCCAGCAGAGCGAGGACCGCTGGTCACTGTACGAATGTCTCATTTGGCAGACGCCAGTAGACAGCCGCGTCTACATCTTAACAGCAGGAAAGTGGTTCGAAGTAGAGCAGGATTTCGCAAGCCGGACTGCCGGAAAAGTAGGTCAGCTCGCTAAAGGCGCGCCAGTCTTTCCCGATGCGAAGCCCGGCGAGCGCGAGGGACCATACAATCTGCGCGTGGCGCAAGAGCGCGGCTATGCACATTTCGATTCCGCGAACAAACTAATCCGTGTAGGCAACTCCCGTGTCGAGTTCTGCGACCTGTTCACCAAAGGCAGGCAATTCGTGCACGTCAAGCGGCGCACAAGATCGGCAACTTTGAGCCACCTGTTCGCGCAAGGTGCTGTCTCAGGAGAAACATTTCTCTATGACTCAGGGTTTCGAGCGGCGGCCAAAAAGTTATGCTCGAACCCTCACAGCGATCTCATTCCCGAAGCGCACCCGACGGCTGGAGACTACCAGGTCGTGTTCGCTATCATCACAAATCGGAATGGGAACTGGCCTGCATCACTTCCGTTCTTCGCGCAACTCAATCTTACGCAAGCGGCGGAGAGACTTCAGAGGTTTGGCTACCGAGTGGCATTGAGCCGGGTGCGTGAGCTGGCGGAGGAAGACTAGACGTACATGGTGGCGGAGCACGGGTCGGCTCGGAACTCGAGTGTGCAGCACGCGAACCCTCTCATGACCAGCGTGGCCCGCGTCACACAATTCCGGCAAGAATCTGTAAAATAGAGGTCCATGATCGAGTTGCCCAGAGAGAAGATCGCCGAACTTTGCCGCAAGTACGCGGTGAAGCGCCTGTGGGTCTTCGGCTCCGCGGTGAGCGGCAAGTTTGCCCTTGAAACGAGCGATGTGGACTTCGTCGTCGAGTTCTTGCCCCCGCCACCAGGCCTTAGCCTGCCCGCACAATACTTCGACTTTTGGGAAGATCTTAGAGCCTTGCTCAAGCGTGAAGTGGACTTAGTTGAACGTTGCGCCATCAAGAACCCATACTTCAAGCGAAACATTGAGGAGCAGGAGGTACTGCTCTTTGCTGCCTGAAGCAAAGAAGTTGGTTCTCGACGCGCTGCAGGCAGCGGAGGCCGTGAATCAATTCATCGAGGGCAAGACCGAAGCCGACTACTTGTCGGATCTGTTTCTTCGTTCAGCGGTAGAGAGGCAACTGTTCGTCGTTGGAGAAGCAATCACACAATTACGGCAGGTAGACCGCGATCTGTTCAATGCCCTTGCAGAGTCTCGAAGGCTCGTCGGCTTCAGAAACCTTCTCGCTCACGGGTATGGAAGTGTGGACGATAGACGTGTCTGGGCATTGATACACGAAGAGTTGCCGACCACGGTTGAGCAACTGCAGCATCTTATGAAGGGGCCGGATTGATGCCAATCGGCTCGGAAGGCGGCTCGGTTCAACGCCCTTTCATAGAGTACGCGCAAGAGGTCGGGTGGACGTATCTCGAGCCCGCCAAGGCGTCTGAACTTCGGTGCGGCGAGAACGGCCTGCTTCTTTACGAAATCTTCAAGCAGCAGGCTTGCGCGATGAATCCCGGTTGGCTTACCGACGAAATGGCGGAGAACTTGGCCGCGCGGCTCGAGCGGGTACGCCCGAACATTGAAGGCAACCAGGACGCGTGGCTCTATCTTCGTGGACAGAAGACCATGTTCGATCCCGACGCGAAGAGGGAGCGAAACGTCACGCTGCTGGACGTGTACGACCCGAGCAACAACGTGTTTCACATCACTCAGGAACTTCGATTCGACAACGGAGGGGGCCAGCCGAACCGGTTCGACATCACGCTCTTCGTCAACGGCATTCCGGTTCTCTTAACCGAAGCGAAAGCGCCACACGTTCAGGACGCAATGAGCATGGCGCTCGACCAGATAGAGCGCTATCATCGCGAATCGCCCGAATTCGTCGCGTTGACCCAGGTTTATGCGGCGACTCATCTCATCCGATTCTTATATGGCCCCACGTGGAACCTCTCGGCGAGGGCGCGGCTGAACTGGAAGGACGAGACCGCTGGAGACTACGAGACGCTCGTCAAGCACTTCCTCGCGCCACCGAGAACAGTTCGTGTGCTTAACGACTACGTGAAGTTCGTAAGGAAAGAGGACGAACTGTCAAAGATCGTCCTCGCGCCGCACCAAATGCGGGCAGCGGAGAGAAGCATCGGCCGTGCGCGCGAGCAGAAGACTCGTGGTCTTATCTGGCATACGCAAGGCTCCGGCAAGACCCATACCATGATGGTGATAGCCAAGCGGCTCACAGAGGAGCCCGCTTTCGAAAACCCCACCGTGCTCCTCATCGTGGACCGCCTGGAATTGCTCGATCAACTTTCTAAGAACTTAGACGCCATAGGTTGTTTTTACAAGATCGGGGAGGGCATTAGGCATTTGCAGGGGATGTTGGAGTCAGACGAGCGCGGCATCATCCTTACAATGATCCATCGCTTCGATGAGATGCCGGCTAACATGAGTGCGCGTAGCAACATTGTCGTCCTCATAGATGAAGCACACCGCACGATGGGCGGAACCTTGGGCAGTTACCTGATGGGAGCGTTTCCCAACGCTACATTTCTCGGCTTCACCGGCACGCCCATAGACAAAACCGCATACGGAAAGGGCACGTTCAAAACCTTCGGCACAGACGACGAGAAGGGATATCTCGACAAATACAGCATTCGCGAGTCCATTGAAGACGGTACGACGGTTCCACTACACTACACGCTGGCGCCCAACGATTTGCGAGTGGACCGTGAAACCCTCGAACGCGAGTTCCTGGACATGGTCGTCATCCAGGGGGTCGCGGTCGACATGCAGCAGATAGACCGCGTACTGGAAAGAGCCGTAACGCTGCGCACGATGTTGAAGAAGCCGGAGCGTATCGAGAGAGTCGCGGCGTTCGTTGGGGAGCACTTCACGTTGAACGTGGATCCAATGGGCTACAAAGCGTTCCTGGTCGCCGTGGATCGGGAAGCGTGCGCCCATTATAAGGTCGCGCTTGACGAGCACCTGCCGAGCGAGTGGTCGGAGGTAGTGTATAGCGACTCGAACAGCGATTCGGAACTGATGAAGCGTTTCCATATTTCGGAAGAGCGCGAGAAGCAGATTCGGAAGGAATTTCGCAAGCCCGACGCGTTGCCGAAGATTCTCATCGTTACCGAGAAACTCTTGACGGGGTACGACGCAGAGATTCTCTATTGTATGTATCTGGATAAGCCAATGCGCGACCACGTGCTCCTGCAAACCATCGCGCGCATCAATCGGCCCTTTGTGGATGAGCATAAACGCAAAACGTGTGGGCTGGTGCTCGACTTCGTCGGCATATTCGAAAACTTGGAGAAAGCCCTCGCCTTCGACTCTGCGGACGTCAGCGGAGTCATAGACGACATCGGCGTTCTGGAAGAGCTCTTCGCTTCCGAAATGCAATTGGGCCGTGACCGATACCTTTCTCTATGCGCCGGACTCAAAGGCGACAAGGAAGTGGAAGCAATCCTTGATTACTTTCTCGACGAAGATAACCGTACCGAGTTCTACCAATACATCTACCGATTGCAGGATGTCTTCGAGATTCTCGCGCCTTCTGCGTTTCTTCGGCCGTTCCTTGCGGAATACGATGAGTTGATTCGTGTCTATCTCATTGTTAAGGAAGCCTATGATCCCGGAACGCCGACCGACAGGGAACTTCTACGAAAGACCATTGACCTTGTTCACAAGCACACCGAAGCAGGGGAGATTAGCCCTCCGCTGGAGGTCGTGCCACTGGATGAGAACGCCCTTGACCAACTGTCAGGGAGTTCGAAGCCCGACATCATCAAGGTCTTCAACTTAGTCAAGACCATAGAAGAGGAAGTTCGATTACACGAAGCGACCGAGCCCTATCTTGGCTCGATCGGCGAACTGGCACAAGTAGTCGTGGAGCGGTTCCAGCAGCGCCAAATCGAAACTGAGGAAGCGCTGAAACAGCTTCGCGAACTCTTCCGCGACATCATGCGCGCGCGCAAAGCGAGCAAGGAAGAAGGCTTGGGCAGGCTCGCATTTGCGGTGTTCTGGGAGCTGCAGCGGCTGGGGATTCCAACAGCCAAGGATTTGGCACTGAATGTGGATAAAGTCTTCCAGGAATCCCCACACTGGCGCACCAGTACGGCGCAATATCAACAGGCGCGCACACGACTCTACGCTATGCTATTGCAAGGTGGACTCAAGACTGACGAAGTGAAAACCGTAGTGGACCAAATAATCCGCGTGGGAGAGCGGGCAACCGATGCATGAGGTGAGGCCGCCACTCGAGGAAATCGTTCCGAAGGCAATCTTCAGGTCGGAAGTTGCAGCCTGGGCCAACCGAATCGGAGTTGAGTTTCGCGAAATCCATATCCGGCCGATGAGAAATAAGTGGGCAAGTTGTTCGACCAACGGTCGCTTATCTTTCGATATCGCTCTGCTTTCGCAGCCTGCACGCGTGCGAACAGAGACCATCGTGCACGAATTGCTTCACCTCAAGGTCCCCAACCACGGCAAACTGTTCAAGGCGCTTCTGCGTGGTCATTTGCGAAGGGGTAGTCCGTACTCTGGCTCCGACTGGAGCCCTTAGCTCCGGAGCAGCCGACTTGGCTTGTGATCCGGTTTCTTGGGGCAACGGGCAGGCGCAAGGGATGCGGAATTGCCCGGACTTCCTGGTGGAGTATTCGGATGGCAGAAGGGCACTCATCGAAGTGAAGGACCCCAGCCGGATTGATTCGGACGACGTGAAGCGAAAACGGAAGGCGACTGAAATGTGGTGCAAGAAAGGGGGAGTGGAATACGTGATTGCCACTATAGGCTCGTAGAGTGCATCCAGGCTGACTGGTCCACTCCCGCAACCCCCCTCCCCCAGTCGCTCCGCGGCCCGGGGGAGGAACGAGTCGCCGGGGGGCGTGCGGGGCGTCGGAGGCTGTCTTGCGGCGGGTCATGCCTCTTAGGCCATCTCAGCCGGGATCGTCAAGGCACGGAGGCGGTCTTTCGATGGGGTAGGGAGAGGGGACTTTCGGGGTGAGGTACAAATTATTGGGCGGGGGCTGCCCGACCGCAGAACTGGCGACAGTACCTTTGGAGACTACATCGAAGGAGGAAAGGAATGCCGTTTAGTTTGACCGGCTTGCGAGACTTGTTCCTTGGCATGAGATCCACTTGGGGAAACAAAGTGGACGGTCCCATGCTATGGGGATACTTCTTTCTCGATCCCAGCAAAGAGAAATTGGGAAGGCTTGCTGATCATCTTGTCGCCCAAGGCTATCGGGTTGTTCGACTGGAGGATACGGACAGCGAAGACGGTGACGCAATTCTACATGTGGAGAAAGTCGAGGTGCACACACCGCTCACGCTTTCGAAGCGCAATGAAGAACTCGAAGCGCTGGCGAATCGATTCGGCGTCGAATCTTACGACGGGATGGACTGTGGGCTAGTTCCTGAGGGCTGACTTCACCGTCCCTGCGACAAAGGGTGAGGCATGAATGTGAGGCGTTGCGGGGGGGTGGCATCCTTCCCTTCACTTTGCCGCCGTCCGCGCACGCATAAACCGACCTCAGCCTGGGCGCTAAGGTGCGTTCTGCGGGCAACGAGGCACAGCGAGATCGCGCGCCGGGGAGCTAAGAGGACCGTGACTCACCCGACGGGACAAGGTTGCGCAGCTTCGGCAGGGGACTGAGGGCTTAAGATTCCACCAGGGCTTTCAGGCGGTTGAGGGCGTCGGTCCAGGCGTTGCGCAGGCCGTCGGCCTCGGCGCGCGTTTGGATGCGCGAGGTCATGACGTTCATCAGCGTCTTGCCTTTGTTGTCCTGGAACTGCACGTCGAGTGTCATGGGCGCGCTCGCGCCAGGGTGCTCCCAGGTCATGCGGAGGTCCTTGTTTGGGCGGACGCGCGAGAACGCGCCTTTGCAGCCGCATCCGCATGACAACTGCCCGCCCTCCTTCGCGTCCTGCTTTCCGCTCGCGCAGAAGAACGAAGCGAATCCCTTGGAGTCGGTCCAGGCGGCGTAGGTCTTTTCGACCGGCGCGGCGATGGTCTTCGTGCAGCAGATCGTGTAGCCCTCCGGGAGGCCGTCCTTCTTGGTGATGCCTTTGTGCTTTTCGTATTCGACGGCGAGGGTGGTGGGCCACCAGACGTCGGTGCCGGGGATGGAAGAGTAGAGGTGGTTGACGGATTCGCGGCGTCCCTTGTCGAGGGCTCCGAAGGCGTCGAGTTCCGCGAACCACTGGGCGATGGTCTTGCCGGTGGCCTCCTTGCAGGCGGCGTCTTCGAGGGGATGATCGGGCCGGTTGGCGACTTGCATGGGGCGGATTATGGACGGTGGGGGCGAACTGGCCTCGGAAGTACAATATGGGGCGTGGATCTGCACGTGAACCTCTCCAAAGAGACACAGGCTCGCCTCCGAGCGCGGGCTGAAGAACTCGGGCTGAAGGTCGAGGAGTACGCGGCAGAACTCCTCGAAAGGTCAGCCAGAATGCCGGCTCGTACGATCACTGGCGCGGAGGCGGTTGCGGTCTGGAAGCGGGAGGGAGTCATCGGCAGTCGTGGGGACATCACGGATTCGGTAGCGCATGCCCGCCGTCTGCGCCGGAAAGCTGAGCGCAGGAGGGCCTGAGATTGCGAATCGTCGACACGGATGTCCTGATCGACATTCAGCGGGGTTCGGAGTCGGCGGTTGCGTGGGTGTCCGCGCTTGACGGATGTACAGAGGTCGGCGCAACGTTGCCTGTTGTGGGTTGCACGAAGTGTGTCCTGCAGCAGCGTAGTGTCCTCGAGGTCGTGACCGATCGCCAATCGCGGCTAGGACCCTGGGCAACCTCGTGGGAAGTGAGCACTCGCCTGCCCAAGGTCGTACTGTGACCCAGTCACGCGTGCTTCATCCGGGTAGTCTGGCTGAGTGTCACAAAGGCACGAGGAGGATAGAGCCAACACGATGCGGAGTAGTTCTGGTCGCACGAGTAAGCCGTCGAACGCCAGCGAAGGAATGACCCTCAGGCTGTTCGAAGAGCCTGAGAGCGATTCCGAGACCCAAGGCCACGGCCGAAACGGGTCAGCGAACGGCGACCAGGCGGGGGCGGAATCATCGGTCGCTACGCTGAACGGATCGACCTACAGTCCAGAGTACTGCGGACCTCCGTTCGTTGAATTTGACACCGTTACCGCTGATACATGCCTCCAGGAGCTGAACCTCAACTGGCGAGAGCGCGACTTGCCAGAGCGGCAAAGGACCAAGCATGTCCACCGCTTGCACCCGTATCTTGGCAAGTTCATTCCTCAGTTGGTCGAGATTTTCTTGCGGAAGTATTTCTCGCCCGGGATGATAGTTGCGGACCCCTTCGCCGGTTCTGGCACTACGCTAGTGCAGGCAAATGAGCTTGGAATCCGTTCGATCGGATACGACATTTCCGCATTCAATGTTCTATTGATGAACGCCAAGACGGCGAGTTGCGATCCGACCGTGCTGAGACAAGAGGTACATGATGCACTTGCGAGGACACGATCGCTGTTGCAGGAAGGTGATGCATTACCCATCTTTGAAGAGACGCCGCATGAGACGGAGGAACCAGACAGCGAGTACCTGCGCAGATGGTTCGCACCCGAGGCGCTGCGGGAGCTTATCGCCTTCCGACATGTAATTTGCACGCAGCGATATTCGTGCGAAGATGTCCTCAAGATACTGCTTTCACGGTCGGCTCGATCCGCACGATTGACGACCCACTTCGACCTTGACTTCCCGAGGGAGCCTGTAACGGAGCCGTACTTTTGTTACAAGCATCGGCGGATCTGCGAGCCCACGAGGGATGCCTTTAAGTTCTTGATCCGTTACTCCCAAGACACGATCAAGCGAGTTGCTGAGTTTCAGAAGTTTCGCACCGATGCGTCGTTGAAAATCATCCATGGTGACAGCAGACAGGAAGACATCCCAAAGATCGACGGAGTCTTCACGAGCCCCCCGTACGTGGGATTGATCGACTACCACGAGCAGCATGCGTATGCTTATCATCTGTTTGGGTTAAAAGACAGAAGGTCGGAGGAAATAGGAGCCGCAGTTGCCGGTTCAAGTCTGAAGGCGCGGCAACAGTACATGGAGGACATTGCCGCAGTACTTGGTCGATTCCTAGACCGAATGCCAAAGGGGGGGCCGCTAATCATAGTTGCGGGCGACAAGCACAATCTTTATCCGAGAATCGCTCAAATGCTCAATGTTCACGTCGAGGGTGTAGTCGAGCGACACGTAAACCGAAGGACGGGACGCCGCAGCACGCCTTTCTTCGAGTCGGTCTTCGTGTGGCGGAAGAGGTAGACGGATGGCGGCAAAGGAGGAAATAAAGTCGGCGATTCAGGGAGTCATTCGCGACCTCATGTCCCGGGTGATGCACAAAGTCATGATAAGGGACCCTTTCGTCGTGGAGGAGCATCGAGCCAAGAAGCCAATCTATGCTGCGCTAGTTCCTGATGAGATTTTCAAGGGGGCACACTTTGAGCGGCGCTTTGTGACGCCATTCGGGAAGGTGTGGGAGAGAATTGCGGCTGCAGTTGCGCGCAAAGTCATGGGTAATGCTGAGATCGGATACCGTATCAAGGGGACGGTTCGACAGCAGCGCATGCAGCGAATCCAAGAGGTTCTTAATAAGTTGGAACACGGGCGGAGCGAAACCACGGACGAGCGAACTCGACCCGACTGGGAAGTCGAGCTGAAGTACGTGCTAGACGGAGGGGGCGAACCTATACCCACAGAAGTGATTTGCGATGTGTACGCGTGGTCGATTGACGCGAAAAAGGGTATGGCTTTTGAGTTGAAAGCACCGTTACCCAACAGCGACCAGACGAAGGTGAGCAAGGAGAAGATCCTGAAACTGTATGCAATGGATCCGACACAGGTGGGGGGGGCTTACTACGCTCTTCCCTATAACCCGTACGGCAGAGAACGAACCGATTACAGGTGGGGGATCCCCGGGCGCTGGTTTAACATGCAGGCGGATCCTGTGGTCCTGATTGGTCGAGAGTTTTGGGACGCCTTGGGCGGTCCCGGAACCTATGAGGCCTTTATTGATGCAGTCAACGAGTTGGGTGGCGATTATCGAGACCGTATATACCGCGATTATCTTGGCATGGAGCCGCCCGAGGAACCCGGACGGACGTTCACGATCCGCGAGGAGAACGCCCCATACGAACCCTAGGCTCATCGAGTCGAAGGAACTAGCTCGCACCGTTGCCCAGTGATCATCGCCGGTCACTGGCCGTTGGTTTCCGAGCGCGCGCAGCCGATCGGAATCCCATGTCAGCTAGCGTGCGGACATCAGAGGGCCTTGTGAGTGCTCCTAAGCGGCCAGCTGGCCGCAAACCGAGGCGTTCGCGCTAGCCGAGCATTGAATCAGCGCATGGACACTAGCAACTCTTCCAGCCAGAGCTTGTGCAAACCGACCTCTTTCCACTTGGGCAGGAGGCGGTCGAGGAGGCGTGCCTGCGCGAGTCCGGTTTGGTAATACCGGATGTCGCCCTTCGCGATCGCCAAGCCCGAGCGCAACTGAAACGAGTCGGACATCCTGCGCCTCGTCGCCGCGCTCAAATCGTAGAGCGGAGGAGTTTTCGTGTCGAGGCTCGCGAGTTCGATGATCCGGACTTCCGCGTATTTGCCCATGCCCTCGAGCCACTCCAACTGCGTTTCATACGCGATCAGGTCTTTGTCCAGTTTGGCGCGCTTCCTTCTTTCCGAACGAAAGGCGAGGAAGTTGGCGACGGCGCTGCGCGTTTCGTCCGACATGGCCGTTGCGAGGGCGTCCGCCAGCAGGGAGCCCTCTCTCTTCCAGTCCTCCAAGAGCGTTGAGTCACTCTCCGGGTACTTCGATTCGAAGGCGTAGACGGCCATTGCGCTTTTGAATCGGTCGGGAGCGGTCTGCGCCTGAAAGGCGTGGAACATCTCGTGGATGGTCGCCGCGATGTGCAACTCGCGCCCGGATTGGAGGCGCTTCGTCATGTAGTCGAATGTGGCAAAACTGGCGCACCAGACGTCTCCGACGCGCACTGTGAAGGCGGACGGCTTGTGGGGGGGGCGGCGATGTAGGTCTTTGCCGGGAAGGAATCCGACTTCGATTCGAGTCCAGCTTTCCGGAGGCGACGGATGCCCGATCAGATACTCGAATTGTTCATCGTAAAGGAGGATCGGAATATTGGCTCGCGCGAATCCCGGCCAGATTCCGTCGCCATATTGACGCTGGAACCGGAGAAGTTCTTCGATCTCTCGTTTGTCTTCCGCGGTGGGGAAGACGTTCGTCTGGCCGAGGGCCAGCATGAAGGCGGCCGCGGCGAAGTGCACGCGGTTAGTTTAGCCGGAAACGGATCGCGGCGTTCCTGATTCGCTGGGGGCTGCGATTCATGGTTGCTTCTGACGGAAGCGCAGGGCGACTTCGCGATGGGGGACTTCGCGACGCGGGGTGCCATACTTCCGAGGGCGGCTCCGGAGTGACTCAGGATCAAAAAGCGCTACTGGCCCATCGCCTGACTTCGGTTGCGACGCTCTCGCCACTTGTAAGTGGCTGCGCCTTGATGGGGTTCTTCGGGGGCTCGGATCGCGACCCGATGTGGGTCTGGATGCTTTTCTACATCATCTTCTTCGGCGGGTTCGCGGTCTCGTTACTTGCGCTGCTGTGTTTGGTCTTCCTTAAGCTGTTCGTGAAGCCGGAGCCTGTTCTACCGCCCCCCATCGTTCCTGACAGGCAGGATGAGAACAGTGTGGATGGGAGTTGAGAACTTTTCAACACGTGATTGACCGGGTCTAACGCAAATCAGGTGAGTCGGCGCGCTACGGTTCACAGGGATCCTGGACGGGCGGGTCGAGGGCGTGCCTCAGGTGCGAGCCTCTTGCGGCGGGGCGACGTCGGACGCAGCGAGGATGTCGTCGAGCACGTCGTCGGCAGTGTAAGTGCGCTTGCCGTTCGACAGGAAGCGCGCGATGTTGCGCAGATCGTCGCCAGCCGTCACGATGGGCGGCTCCGATACGCCGCTCCGACGTTGCCCGAGGCCGACAGCGGCGAGGAGCCCGTTGCAGAGGCACTTGCGATTTTCGGTCTCCTCTGCGCTGCCGCCTTTTTCGATGAAGTCTTCGATCGGTTCTGAGGCGCAGCGATATCCAATCGTTCCCTTCTCGGTGAGGTAGGGCTGCCTCAAGTATCCAAGATCGCAAATCCTTTCTCGCGCTTCGTACACGGACTGCTCTGAGAGCGAACCTTCAAGCGACACGACTTTGAACGGGAATCCGGTGGGAGATGCGCCGGCGTCGGTGCGGATGTGCGCGGTGCCGTTCGCGCAGGCATCGAGAACTTGCGCTTTGATTTCGGGCGCGAGTCCGGACTCTTGACAGAAGGCGAAGGGAGTCCCGACTTGTATGCCCGTCGCTCCCAATTCCAGCGCACGGTGCAATTTTTCTCGCGATCCGTACTCGCCAGCGAGCCAGAAGGGCACTCCGAGTTCGCGAATGGCTTCGATTTCGGGGTCGTCTTTGGGTCCGTAGATGGGATTACGGTCTTCATCGAATTGCAGGGGCCCTCGCGGGGGGGCGTTGTGTCCGCCGGCCGTCGGGCCCTCTATGACGAGGCCGTCTACCGGAGGCGTGCAGCGTTTGACCAAGTGCGTGGCGAGAGCATTCGATGACACGATGGCGAGGAATTTTGGCCGCGTGAGTTCTGGCGTGTCGCTGCTGATGTAGTGGGTGGGATGGAATGTGGCGAACTTAGATTCAACTGCGGGAGAACCCGCGACATCGAGCCGCAGTTTCGTTTCCTCCAGCGCAGCAAGGGAATCGAGGACGCCGGGGATCTGACGAGGAATGCCAGCGCCCATTAGAACGAAATCCACGCCTGCGAGCATCGCTCCGAACAGAGCCGGAAGAGTTGGAAGTTGGACCTTCTCTAAGAGATTGATGCCGACCCAACCGTCTTGGTCGCGTTTCGCGAGATGGACTTCGACGAAGTTCGCCAACACAGTGAGGTCTGTGAGCGATTGCGAGAACTTCACTGTCGGCACGGGCTTTGAGCGAAACGACTGGTCGGCCCTGAGACCCTCCGGGCGGAAATATCTGTCTAGGACTCTGTCCGCGATCTCCGGAATCGGGAATGCGTCGAGGGCGCTTCGAATGTGGCCGCCTTGATCGCCGAGCTGAAGGCGCCGGGCGAGAACCGCGTCTGCGGCTGTGCCGGAGACGACCCCTAACTGTCCGCGGATTGAGACGGCGCGCGCGAGGCGCCAGCCTGAAACGGCGACGCCCATGCCGCCTTGGATGATGGTCGGCAGCCTCGGCGGCTGAGTCTTCACCCTGCCATTATGGGCTCCGCTGGGGACCGATCGCCTTGTTTTGGGCCAGGGGGGCGGTTCCAGGGGTATAATGAGCCTCGTTACGATTCTTTGTCCGAAGTATTCCCACTCAGTTTCATGCCTCTTGGCCTGTTCCTGGAAGAGATTGCGATTGACACGAACCGGAACAGACTACGCCTCGAACGATTCGAGGCCACATAAGGAGGCCATATTTTGGCTACAAAAACACTCTACGTAGGGAATCTCTCCTACAACACATCTGAGGCGGCGCTCGCGAATGCGTTTGCCCCGTTCGGCGGACGCAATACCCGCATCATGGACAGTCGAGGCTTCGGCTTCGTGGACGTGGACGCGGATCAGGCGGATGCAGCGATCTCTGCGATGAACAACAAGGAGTTCGACGGCCGAACGCTCAACGTCAATGAAGCGCGACCTCGCGAAGAGCGAAGCGGCGGCGGTGGCGGCGGCGGCAATTACCGCCAGGGCGGACGCAAGCGAAGCTGGTAACGCCAGCGCGATGAGCGCTTTGGGAAGCGAGTAGTTTCGCATAGCGCCCGTCATCGAAGCGACCCTCGGAGACATCTCCGAGGGTCGCTTGTCTTTTTTGTAGGCGCTGACTCGCGCCCTTACCGCGGGCCGAGGAAGGTGCCGATTTCGAGTTTCTCGAACGTCTGGCGGAGCTGCTCATTCGCGTTCATCACGATGGGGCCGTACAACTCGACGGGCTCTTTTAGCGGTTCGCCGGATACGAGTTCGAGTAGCGCCTACTTAGGCACGTTGAGCAGGATGATCTCCTTCTCCGGGGGATTCCAAGCGTTCAGGAGTTTGAGGGCCTGGCCGGCGATGGCTTTGTCTTCGGAAAGGCACAGCAGCCAAAAAGACATGAGGGTTTCTTTGGCGAGTTTTTCCCGTGCTGCGCTCGGCACCGCAGACATGATTGCAATGGCAGCTCGCTGCGCTTCGACGTTCTGCGAAGCGGCAAAGATGCTCACGACGCGCGCGAAGTGGTGCGCTTCCTGTTCAGTAGCACTCGGACCCAAGAGTTGCGCCATTTCGCTTGCGCCGCTACGTACCCAAGTCGAGAGTCTCGCAGGAGTGCGCGCAATGCGGTGCGCGAGCCACACGGTGGCTCCTTTGCTGCCGTATGCCGTCAGCAGTGTTGGCTCGATGCACTTGCTCCACTTAGGCGCGTCGAAGTTCGTTCCCGCCACTGCGGCCTCATAGAGAGCCCTGGCGTAGGAGCCCTTCCCAGGCGCCGGCAGGAGGCGCTTTTGGATGTCCTCGTAGGTTGCGCCGTCGGTGTAGATCCAGATTTTGGCTTGGTCCCAGGAGCCGATAAACCGGGAGCGCGAGATTTGATGGCCTATTCGTGCAAGTACAGGGTCGGAGTTCGGCATCAGACTGAACTTTGTGGACTTGCTCGGCTCATGCTTGGACATTTCCATGCACATGGTTCGCAACTTGGCCGTCACACGGACCGGGCCGTCGGGCGAGAAGATGCTGAGGGATGGAAGATAAATCACGCAGGGCCGGATGATGAGGCAATCCTGCACACCGTCATTGTCCGTGTCGCAGACCGAGCCGGCAGGGATCCAGAAGTCGAACGGAACTGGGAACGGATTCTCGCACGTGACCTCTCCGCCGTTCATGTCATCGAGTGTGATTTTGAAGTTGAACTGTTGCAGCACGTTCGGACTTACTGGAATTCCGTTTTCATCCGTGCCGATGACGGGGCCTTCGAAACCGATCGGTTCGAGACCTGGAGAATTCGGTGGCTCGAGGTCTTCGATCAACGGAGTCTTTGGCTCGATGTACTCCTCGTTCGGTGGCTGTCCTGGGTGTGGAGGCGTCGGTGTGGGTTCGTCGAAGTCTCCTCCGTCTTTGATTGACTTTACGACTGAGCATCGGCAATTCACGACCGGCGGTAGTTCGACGAACTCTTCAGTGGGCACCCAAAGTTCCGTCCATGCAGCATCGAACTGTCCGCCGGGAGTGACGGTCATCGTGCCGTCCGGCGCTGTTTGTTCACGAGATATCTTCACGTGCACAACTCGTGAGTAGACGTTGTACTTGATGCAACGTTTGGAGGTAGAGCAAGGCGTCTTGTTCCAGCATCTCCACTTTAGCTGGACGCCGGGGCCCTGGACTTCTCCGCCGCCTCTTCTAACAACCTGCCAATAGAATTCGTTCGCAAGCGACCCTTTGAGCCCATGTGCTTCTGCGGCTTTGATCGCCTCTTCCCAACCCTTTTCGTTTGGCTGCACCCATGTCGGAAGAATGGGGCCCCTCACGTGGTTGCTTTCGCACGCGATGTCGCAAGACGTGTCGCACTCGGGATGTGCGAGGTGTTTCTGCCCTTTACAGCTGTTCGTGCAAGCATAAGCGCCCAGGAATGGATCGCTCTTCACGCCGAGGAACTTGAATTCGACTTTGAATTCGGCACGGATTCCCCCGCCCATGTAGACATTGCCGCTGCCAGCTTTCAGTTCGAAGTTCTGGCTTAGCGGCTCCTGGTCTTGCGGCGCTGCAGGAAGGAGGCAGAGGGCAACTATTGCGAGCGAGGTCATCGTCATTTGGGTTTACGACGCCTGAGTTGGAACCTCCTTCAAGCCGCGGGAACTATCCCAGGAAGGTGCCGTTTTCGAGTTCCTCGAAGGCCTGGCGGAGTTGCTCGTTCGTGTTCATGACGATGGGGCCGTACCATGCGACGGGCTCTTTTAGCGGTTTGCCGGATACGAGCAGGAACCGCACGCCTTCGTCGCGGGTTTCGAGCGTGATCTCGTCTCCCGCATCAAAGAGGATGAGGGACCGGTTGTCCGCTTCGGAGGGGGGCGACGTGTCGAGCCAACCGACGCCCTCGGTCGGAACGTCGAATGGCTCGGAAGCGTTGCAGAAACTCGCGGCGCCCTCGAACACGTAAGCGAATGCGTTGCGCCGCGTGTCCATTGGGAGAGGGCGCCTGACTCCGGGGGGGACGTACACGTCGAGGTAGATGGGCTCGGCGGCGATGCCGTCCACGGGGCCGGTCGCGCCCCAGAACGTGCCGCAGACGACTCGCACGCGCGTCCCGTCGTCTTCCACCACTTCGGGAATTTGCCCAGATTTGACTTCTTGATAGTGCGGCGCGGTCATCTTTAGGGATGAGGGGAGGTTCGCCCAAAGTTGAAAGCCGTGCATTCGTCCCTGCACGTCGCCCTTCGGCATCTCTTGGTGGATGATGCCGCGACCCGCGGTCATCCACTGCACGTCGCCCGCTGCGATCTCGCCGCTGTTGCCCATGCTGTCGCCATGCTGCACCGTTCCGGCGAGCACGTAGGTGATGGTCTCGATTCCTCTATGAGGATGCCACGGAAAGCCAGCGAGGTACTCGTCTGGGTTATCGTTGCGGAAGTCGTCGAGCAGAAGGAACGGGTCGGTGTCGGACGTGCTGCCGAAACCGAACGCGCGCCGAAGGTGGACGCCTGCGCCTTCGATGGTGGGCTTGGCTCTGATGAGTTTCTTGACGGGGCGGATGGACATCGCTTTTCTCGCCAAGAATTCTACGCCATCTTCGGCGCGCGTGTCACGCGCGTGCGAGGGCGGACGAGCGGATGCACGCCTTTGTCCTGCCTATCGGAAAAGGCGTGCTCGTTTGTCGGAGGAACTGAGACCGATTTCGGCTTACCAGGGGGGCAACCAGAACGGCCACCATCCGATCGGGCCGCCGAGTTGTGGGATCTTCTTGAGTCTCCCCGGAGGGGAGGACGGGCTCAGGTCTGGTCCGTGCATGCCGGACGGCGTGGCTGCGCCTCCCTCGACGCGAGTGAATGTGAATCTCGGCTGGACATAGAACTCGGACGTGAATGTCCCGCCGTTTTGCGGGTAGGACGATCGTTGGATCGCCGGTAGGTCCACTTCAACGAACACGTCGAAGAATGAGGACCTGTTGTAGTCGCCATCAGAGAGCGACGGCGTCCGAGGCATGAAGTCGGCACCAGCGTTGATCCATGGGCTGATTCCGTTAGGCGAGACGGAGAAGGTCGAATTCGTTCCTCTGTCGGCGATGTCGTCCCGGGCCTGGGCGACCGCTTGCATCCACAAGAGATAGTCCGCAGCGTCCACGAAACCGCTCGCAGGTCCTGTAGGAATGCGCAGGCCGATCTTCGGATCGTAGAACCTGTTTGTGCCAGACATGAGGCCAGCATCTCCCTCCGTTCGGAGACCGCGATCTGCGCCGAAGCCGTACACGCGAGACTGGCCGGTTTGCTGGACGACTTGTCCGAAGGCGTCGTACACGACACTATAGTTTCCGGCCGAGCCGTTAGCGCCTGTGTAGCCGCGCAGGTTGCCGAGTCCGTCGGTGGCGGGCCAATAGTCCGTTCCCGTCAAGTTGTTCGATCGCTGGATGCCGTGCGACCAAGTCAGCAACTCCGTCGAAGGCTGTCCCTGGATGTTCTTGTCCACCCGAATCGGTTCGCATGACACGAGGCTGAGTGAGACCAGTTCGATCGGAACTTGATAGTAGTCGTGGCGCTCTGTTTGCGATCCACCGACGAACACGTCCCGAATGACGCGGCGGTTGAGGGCGTCGTATTGGTAACTGCGATAGGGGAGGAAGGCTTGCCCATTCCACTGCGTCATTCCGCGCACATTGCCGGAAGTGTCGTACGCGAACTGGAAGATCTCCGTGTTGTTGTTGCGAATGCGCTGCACAAGCCTGCCGTTCCCGTCATACTGATACATCTCCGGCGCCATGCCCTGCGGGATTGCCTGCGTGAGGAGGCCGTCCATGTCGTACTGATAAGTTGTAAGTACGCCGCTTCGGTTGTGTTGGATGCGGTTCCCTACGGCGTCATAGGCGTACGTGTGATTGAACGCGGGGCCCGCGCTTCGCTCCTCTCGTATCAGGCGATTGAGGAAGTCGTACTGATACCGTGTGGAACTGCCAGTCTCGTTGATTCGTGAGAGGGCGCCGTTGTCTTGGTACTGATAGGTGTGCGTCACGATGGGCATCGCAACGCGATCCTGCTGCATGACGCTCGACAGTCGGCAGTTCATGTATCCGTAAGTCGCGCTCGCTCCGTTGGCAAGCATCCTTGAGATGAGTCTGTCGTTCGCGTCGTAAGTGTACTGGCTCACCATGCCCAAGTCGTTCATGCTGGTGAGCAGGTTGCGCGCATCATAGTTGTAGACGATGCCGTGCGGCCCTGTCGGCGAATTGTCGGTTTGCGAGCTGAGCAATCCGTTCGCGTAATATCCGAACGTGCAGTTCCACGGGCCGCGGGCGATAACGACGAGCCAGCCACGGGAATCGAAACTGTAGTCGGTCTGGCCGACCGCGTCGATCGTCCTGACGAGGCGACTCATGGCATCGTAGGAGTAGCGGCGGTCCGGTTCATTGAGGAAGTCGACTATGCGAAGCCGGCCCCACTCGTCTCGAAGCAATTCCGTTCGAAGGCCGTTGGAGTCTTCCCAGGCGTTCGGGACGGTAAGTCCGTGCGTTATGAGTCCGCTCTCGTAGAGCCAGCGCGTCTTTCTTCCAGCCGGCGTAAGGACGCGCGTCATGTTCCCGTAGGCGTCGTATTGATAGGACCACATGCGTCCGAGCGGGTCGGTGTAACTCACGAGTTGTCCGGCGGCGTCGTAAGAGAAGAGAGACGAGTCGTAGTTCATCTGATCTCGGTACCGATTCACGCGAACGAGCCGATCCATAGCGTCGTATTGGTAGTCGGTCCGATGTCGAGCAGGTTCTACGTTGCCGAAAGCATCGGTAACGAGTGGCTCCAAAGTTTGAGTCAGGTTGTTGTGCGAATCGTAGGTCATGCTCCAAGTTTCGCCGGCCGGATCAGTGGCGGACGTCAAGTTGCCGTTGGCGTCGTAGGCGTATTGGTAGTGATCTCCTGATGGAAGGGTCACTCCGCTCGGTGACCAGAGGAAGTCAGGATGGTTGTATTCCCAGGTGACGTCGAAGAAGGAGGCGTTCTCCTTTCGGATCAACCGGGACAGGCCATCGTATTCGTAGCGAGTCGAGTTGCCTCGCGGATCCGTGACGGTTCGTAACGTGCCTTGTTCGATGTAAAGAACTCGCTGCGCGCTCGAGTTGCCAGGCCACTGCTCGAAAGAGATGCTGTTTCCCTGATAGCCGTACTGCCAGACGTTTCCTCGCGGATCCGTGATTGATACGATGTTGCCATTGGCATCGTAGGCGTATTCGACAAAGTACGTCTGCGGGCCGGAGTCGGTCGTCACGGTGGGGAGGGTGACGCGCTTGATCCGCCCGCTCGGGTCATATTGAAACGTCCACGTTCGCGTGAATCCGCCGGGTGTGGAGAAGTCGAGGGATTGGAGTCGGCCTGAGCCGTAGTGAAGCTGAAGGGCACGCGACGTCGAATCCTCAACGCGTACGAGTCTGCTCATCGCGTCGTACTGGTACTCGATACGGTTGCCGCTCGAGTCCTCGATGTATTCTAGGCGAAAGCGCTCGATGACGCTCCTCCTCGGAACGAAAGCGAGGGGAGGGAGCGGGCCGAAGTGTAGCACGGTCTGGTTTTTGAGGACAAGCTCATAGCTGTTTCCCAGTTCGACGAGACTGTCACGGTAGCCGTCAAGAGGTCTCCACGTTTGCGTCTTCGTGAACATCTGAATGGTGTGCCTTCCCCACACAATCGCCGCACGCAGAGCCCCCCCCTCCGACCAAACCTGGAGCTGAGTGTTGCAGGAGTGCAGCCACTTCTTTCCAAGCGTGGGGTCGTAGACTCTTGCCTGGCTATTGTGAAACAGGTCGAAGGAAATGGGAAGCCCGCCTTTCGTTCGCCATCCGATGAGATGAAGTCCGGTTTGCTTAGCGAGCGAAAACAGATTAACAGATCCAGGCCCGCCCTGCCACGGATGACCTGGTCCGGAGCGACGCGCCTGCTCTTCTGTAATAAATACCGGGTCCTGTGCGAGAGCCGACTGTGCGGCCACAAGCGTCAGAAGCGAGAGTGTGACGCAGCGGGACGTGCTGAATCGGGCGCGAAAGCGCCTGGAAGTGCCTTCAAGAGCCATTTTTCCCCCCTTACAATGGCCAGTATAACAAACAAATGCGATGATTGAGCGCCGAAAGGGGGGACCGGGTCGCCGACAGTGGATCTCGGGCTCCGGGCTTTCGCCGGTACCTTGTGATCGCTTGCCTGATTGGGAAGCATTGGCGCGAGAGGTGAAGCGTGTCCGCGCGGCAGCGGTGATCAGGCGATCCATCAGGTCGCAAAGGTGTTCCGGTCGTTCTTATGCTGCACAGTGACCGGCGAGCACTGGACGCTCTTTCGCCATCTCGCGATAAGGACTTGCCGGCTCTGCAGCGGGGGTCCTCTGAGTTCAGGATTGCGAGAAGCCAGTATCGCCCAAGGCATTACGATGGGCTGCGACACCTGATTGTGTAAGATGGCGCGATGCAACCGGGCCCACCGCTTTCTCGCCGATCCGTCATCGCCTCTGCAGTAGCGGCAAGTCTGGCGGGTATTTCGCACTCTTTCGCCAGTTGGCTTCCGCAATTCGGCGGGAGGGCAGGGCTGGCGCGCCGCAGCGATTTCGCATTTCCGGCGAACATGACGTACTTGAACACGGCCTCTGTTGGGCCGAGTCCGAAGGAGGTGCTGGAGAAGATGGTGGCGACCTGGCACCTGATCGAGCGATCACCTGTCGCAGAATCGTATGCACGGGGAACAGAGCGGCTCGATGAAATTCGCCAGAAAATTGGCGGGCTGCTCAACTGCGATAAGGAGGACCTTGTCTTCACGGGTTGCACATCGGATGCAATGAACCGCTTGTCGTTCGCGTTGTCGCTGCAGCCAGGCGATCACATACTCAGCACCGATCAGGAGCACGACGGTGGACATAACTGCTGGAAGTTCCATGCCCGGTCTCATGGCGTGGAGGTGGAGGACATTCCGATCGGGTTTGACGAGCGAGACCCCCGGGCGATCATCAGCCGGTTCGCTCAAGCGATGCGACCGAAAACGCGAGCCATTTCGTTCTCTCACGTGCTCTATACAAATGGGCTCCGCATGCCTGCCGCCGGCCTGTGCGAACTGGCTCGACGCCGCGGCGTGGTGTCTATCGTCGATGGGGCACAAGCCGTCGGGAACATCGCGGTGGATATATCAAGAATCGGATGCGATGCCTATGCTGCGCCGGGACACAAATGGCTTCTCGGACCGAAGGGCACCGGCTTCATGTACGTCAGTCGCACCGCTGCACCGGGGCTTGAATTGTTGACACGCCTGACTGACACCAAGCCACAAAACGATTCGACTGGCTTAATCAACCACATGGGCTTCCAGGGATTAGGCGCGGCGATCGACTACGTTAACCGCATCGGAATACCGGCGCTCGAGCGCCACAACCTTCGACTTCATGCTTACGCCTACGACCGCATCCAGTCTTTGCCTGTGGAGGTACTGAGTCCCCGTGACGGATCCGTTGCGACTCCTTTGCTTGCTTTCAAAGTCGCTGACAAGTTTGAAATCCCAAAACTGATCCCAGCACTGTTGGCGGAGGAAAACTTGGTGATCAAGGGCCTTCCAAAGGTCGGCGGCTTGCGGCTGTCTTGCCACCTGTTCAATTCGGAGCCTGACGTTGATCGTGCGGTTGCGATTCTGAAACGGCGGCTGACGTGACGCTGGGCCGTGACAACGGCGATCCCTGCCTGCGACCGCGGGCAACTTTGAAGAGTGGTACCCCGGACGGGATTCGAACCCGCGACCTTCGCCGTGAAAGGGCGATGTCCTAACCGCTAGACGACCGGGGCAGACGAGAACGCTAAGTGTGATTTACGAGGCGGCGCCAAGTCAAGGCGCAGCGCAATGTCGGCGAGAGATCGTGATCGGAGGAAACGGCGAAAGGAGCTTAGCCCCCAGTGCCGCCGCCTGATCCCGTCGAATTACCCCCCGAATTGCCGGAGGAGCCTGCGTCCTGGACGGTGGCTGGAGGCTTGCTCGAGTCTTTGGACGCGGAGGGCGATTTCGCCGGCTTCGCGTCGGCGGATTCGGACGTCTGGACCTTCGGTTCGGCGTCCTTCTTTTCCGAGTTCGACGATTTGCCGTTCGCCTTGGGCAACGGCGTCGTCTTCGAGCCGGATCCCGTCTTGAGCGTAGTCTTCACCCTCTTCGCGCCTGCGAAAACTCGCGAGTAGTATCCGCTTGACAGGCTGTCGATTCGAACCTCATCTTTTGCGCTGCTTGCGTGGATGAACTTCCCGCCGCCGATGTAGATTCCCGAGTGGTTGATTCTCGCCGCTCCGCGCGTTTTGAAGAACACGATGTCGCCCGGCGCGAGTTGGTCTTTCGACACCGACCCGCCAACACCAGCCTGATGGCTCGCGCGTCGCGGGAGGCTCACGCCTTCGATGGACTTGTAGAGATACCAAACGAATCCCGAGCAGTCGAAACCGCGAGTGGATTCTCCGCCATACACATAATCCGTTCCGAGCAGTTGCTTCGCGCGATTGACGAGGAGGACCATCGAAGGGTCCTTGATCGCGGCGGGAGCCGCTTTGTTGTTTCGCGCGGCAACGTATGTGTCGCGAGAATCTCCGCGGCGATACGGGTTCAGGAGGTCGCCGCGAATGTAGCCGATCGTGCCCTTTGGAAACTTAAGTTTGTACCAGGCGCCCGAGCGGCCGAGGACGGTCGCGACGGTTCCCTTGTTGACGACGGTGACCTTTCCATGTCCTGTCGACGGCCCGGTGCGAACTGTTGCGCCGCTCAAATTGACGATGACTTGTGAAGTCGAGATGTAATTGATCTTCTCGCCGTTTGGCGCGTGAGTCGGCCGTCCCGCCGATTTCGTCGAAACGGGAAGTTTGATCTTCTGCCCGATCTGGAGCGCGCGCCAGTTCGTCTTTGGATTCAGTTTCTTAATCGCCGCGACCGTGGTTCCGTATCGCTTGGCGAGGCGCTCGGCCGTGTCACCGCGTTGGACGATTGCGACTTGAGTCGCCTTTGGAGCGGGGGCAGAACCTGTGGACTTCGCGATGCCGAGCATGTCGCGCCGGATGTATCCGGACTTGCCGTTCGGGAACTTGACCTTGTACCAAAGGCCTTCGCGCCCGATGACCTGCGCGATTGCGCCCTTCGCGGCTTCAGCGACTTTCGGGCTTTCGGTCGAAGGCGCCTTGCGGACGGAAACACCCTGCTTGATGACCTGGACTTTGCCCGTCGCCGCTCCGACGTAACTGTCGGCTGCCGTCGGCAGAGCGATCTTCTTGCCCGCCGTCAGCGGGGAACTCGTCTTAAGCCCGTTCTTTGCGGCCAGGGCTTCCGGCTTGCAGCCGAATTTCTCTGAAATCTTCTTGATGGTGTCGCCCTTCTGAACGGTGTAACTTGCTTGGGCGAGCGCGGCGCCCGCTGTAATCAGTGCGAGCGCAAGCGTGAGCAAATATCTCATAGGCTGTCTACCTCTCCCTCCGGTGGGTGCCGTGGAGCGTGCTGATGAGTCACTCCCGACAGCTGATACGCCAGGATACCCCGGAGCCGTCTCCCCCCGCAAGGTTGTCGGGCGGTAAGGCGGTCCTCCATAGGCTAAGATTCGCGCGGCGGACCGCACCCGGGGCCAGGCATGCTGAGCGTTCTCATCGTCAACTGGAACACCCGAGACCATCTGCTGAGGTGCTTGGAATCGTTACGTAAGTACCCGCCGCCGGGAGACTGGGAGGCGGTGGTCGTGGACAACGCCAGCACGGACGGCTCGGCCGAGGCGGTGGAGAGGGACCATCCGTGGGCGAGGCTGATCCGCTCGGGCGGGAACCTCGGATACGCCGCGGGCAACAACCTCGCGATCCGAGAGGCCAAAGGGGACCTCCTCCTCACCCTGAACCCGGACACGGAGATGCTCGAAGGCACTCTGACGAAGGCCGTCGAGATCATGGAGGCGCGGCCGGACGTTGGCGTGCTTGCAGGCCGGCTCCTGAATCCCGATGGGACGACTCAGCCCTCCGTGCGAGGCTTCCCGACGCCCGGCACGATTCTCGCGGAAATCCTGGGGCTTGGGAGGGCCTTCCCGGCGAGCCGCTCGATGGGGGCGTACCGCCGCGCGTTCTTCGATTACGATCGGGAGGGCGAGGCGGAGCAGCCCATGGGGACGTTTCTGCTGTTTCGGAAGTCCGCTCTCGATGCCGTCGGACTGCTGGACGAGGGGTTCCCGATCTTCTTCAACGAAGTGGACTTGCTGTATCGCCTTCGGAGGAGTGGATGGATGATCCTGTACTCCCCGGACGTGCGGCTCATCCACTACGGAGGTGCGAGCACGAAGCAGGTTCGCAAGAAGATGATCTGGGAGTCGCATCGGAGTCTCATTCGGTATTTGCGGAAGTGGTTTGGGCAGTGGTGGCGTTGGCCGCTGTTGGTGCCGCTGTTTGGTTTGATATGGTTGGGAGCGCTGGTTCGCGCACGCGGTTGGGACGCTGGGTTTCGGAGGACGTGACGCGAAGGCTGCGCGGGCTGCGTTTATTCTGGACCGCGAACAGCGCCAATCCTGACGGAGTGTGCGTAGAGGCCACGCCGACCAATCCCTTTGCGAGGGCCCCAATTTGCGCGACGTTCGGGTATCTTTTTTCCGGGTAGTAGGGAGGCAAACGGATGGTTCATCGCCATACGAGCGCGGCCCGGAAACGCCGCGTGTGGCCGTGGATTTTCGCGGGGGTCTGCTTCGCGCTGATCGGTGTTTTCTTTGTCGCGCGATTCTGCTCTCGCATTCAGGAAGATTTGGCCTCCGCAGGAGCGCAACTGGATGCCGAGAGAGAATTGGCGCGACGAGAGGGAATCCCGCTCGAACCGAGAGACCTCTTTCCTGACCGGCCCATAGACGATTCGTCCAACGCTGCGCCAATTCTCGCCGAGGCGTGCGCGATCATCAACAGGGCGTACGAAGACGCCGATGCGGGCAAGGCGATAGAGGGCCTTTTCGCCACGGCGTCCGAAACTGATGTGCGCGTCGTTGCCAAATTGATTGAGGACGTGGGGCCGCAGCTCGAGGCAGTCATCCAGGCGGCGAAACTCCCGCATTGTGATTTCGGCAAGGACTATTCTGTCGGTACGAGGATCACGTATCCTGAGTTTGTTGGCATGCGGATCGCCGCAAAGGTCCTTACGTCACATGCAGTGCTGCTGTCGCGCGCCAAAAGATTCGATTCTGCGGAGCGCAACCTGAAGGCGGCGATGAGGTTGGCGGAATTCATGGCCAGGGAACCTTCCGCCATCGCGCAAATGGCCAGCACCTCGCCGACGGCGATCGTTCAAAGTGGGCTCCGGAAGATTCTCAAGGAGAACTCGAGCGATGCGCGGGCGTACGAAATGGCCGAACGGATCCTCTCGCAGCAATCGCTTCCCGACGTGCGAAGGGCTTTGGAGGGCGAAGTCGTGATTCTCGTCGCCACCATCCGCGGCCTCGGAACGATTGGCGATGTGAAGGCGATGGCGGAGGAGTACGGAGCCGCAGAGCCGATCGAGTCGGGAGGACTCTCGAATGTCTTCTTCAATGCGATTAAGAGGGGCTGGGAAACGAGGGTCATCCAATACTATCGAGAGATATTGAATGGGCTGCAAAATTATTCCGCGGACGATCGGGGACTAATCTCATTCGTCGAGCAAGTTTATGGCCGGTATCGCCAGTCGAACGACCCGAGTTACTGGTTCGCCGCACAGGGAGGCCTGGCCGCTGTGTCGGCTGTCCGATCAAGGATCGTCCTTCAGGCGCGAACGGAAATGTGTAAGGGTTACTGTCTCCTCTTGGCCTACCGACGCGAACACGGGGAATTTCCGCAGGATCTCGGCGCGTTGGGAGTGGAACTCGTCGATCCGATCGTCGGCAAGCCACTTCGCTACAGGCGAACGAAGGAGGGATTTCTGATCTACAGCGTCGCGTGGGACCTCCAGGACGATGGCGGCATTCACCGCAGCGAGTCGGCAGATGATGAGCAGCGGCAGTACGACTACGTCGTCCAATACCCGTAGGGTCTGGCCTCCGCGCGATGCTCCCGAGATCGCGTGAGAGGAGGGGGCGGGAGGGAAGTCTAAGGAGATTGAGGAGCGAGGAGTGCGGGCGGATCGGCCGTACTCCGTATGGGTGCTTCTGATGAAAGCATGAGGTGCAGTCCATGACGATGACCATCGCAATCGTCGCCGCCTTCGGCGCGCAACTGTCTCCGGTGGGAGACCTGGGTGTCGGAGACAAACTTCCGGATACCCGCAAGATCCCCCTTCTTTCCATCGAGACTCGACCCTACCGGCCGCAGCCGGGCCGCAGTCCCGGGTCGTTGGAAGACCGGCTGCTGACGAACGGAGTCGCGATCGTGCACTTCACCTCGCCGAGGCCGAAGGACGGAGCCGAGGCGACGTTCATTCAGGAACTCTCGGCCCTTCAACGGGCCGCGCTCGGGGTTTCCTATCCGTGCAACGCCGTTGCGATTGTGCCGTTTGGAGAGAAGGGCGCAGAAGACGCGAGCGTTCTGCTGGACGCGAGTGAGCAGAAGGTGTGGGGCGATCCTCACATCTATTGGGAGCCAACATTTCCGAGGCCCGGCCTTTACCGCACGTTTCGGCCCAACGCGGGCGGGGGGGGAGGAAGGCCGATCGAAACTCCCTTGACATTCTTGATCGGCCCCGGACGCGAGATCCTTGCCGTGAGAGAGCCTGGCGATGGAGAGGACCTCTACGCGTGGCTGAAGAAGTCGCTGCCGGCGGAAGTGAAGGCGGTTCCGAAAGACCCGACGACGAACGTTTCGCTTCCCGAAAAGGACGCGTGGGTGTGGGCTGCATTCGGCCGCACGGCCGACCGGCAGCCACAAGCGACGCGGTTGCCGAACACTCTGCCGTACACGTACCTTGCGTGGCAACTTCCGATCGGACGAACGTTCGCCTCTCCGGTGGTGCTCGACAACACGATTTACGTCAACACGGATTCGGCGGGGCTGCGGGCCGTCGCCTTGTCAACCGGGCAGTCGTTGCTCGCCTACGGCCTCGGGCCGTCTTGGTGGACGTCGCCTGCCGTCGCAGGCCCCTACGTCTTCGCGGCGACTGCGAATGGAACGGTGTTTTGTCTGGAGCGCGCGAATTTCCGATTCAAGTGGCGACGGGACCTTCAAGGGCTGATCACGTCTTCGCCCATCGTGAGCGGCGGCGCCCTGTATATCGGCTCGCGAAATGGGAAAGTGTTCGCATTGGATGCCGAGACGGGGGAGACCCTCTGGGAGTTTCAAACGGGCGGCGAGATCAGTTCGTCTCCTGCGGTCAGTCGCGGCGTCGTGCTCATCGGATCTGGGGACAGGAATCTGTACGCCATTGACGCGCGGACGGGGATCGAGAAGTGGTCGTTCATCACCGAAGGCGCGGTGGACTCTTCGCCGACGGTTGTGGAAGACGAAGTCGTTTTTGGCTCGTTCGATGGCGCGGTGTACTCGGTGAACTTGCAGTCGGGAAAGCAGAACTGGAAGTCGCAACTTGAAGGATGGGTTCACTCGTCGCCTGCGGTTTCGGATCGGTTCGTATATGTGGGCACAGTCTCGGTGCGTCCGGGTGAAACGCAGGGCTTCAACTGGATCGACAGAAAGACCGGGGAGAGGAAGGGGAGGTTCGAGACGCCGGACGACATCTATTCGTCGCCGACGATTTGGGGCGATGCGGTGCTCGTCGGTTGCCGCGATTACAACCTCTACGCTTTCGACAAGGAGATGAAGCAGACGCAGCCTCTGTGGACTTTCCGAACTCGAAGTTATGTTCACGCATCTCCGGTGGTGGTCGGCGACACGGCGCTCGTTGCCTCGTTCGATGGCAACCTTTACGCGCTGCGCCAGGCGAAGCCGATCGAAGTGTGGACAGATGGAGACGTCGTTCCCCGCTGGTTCATCGCCGCTCTTGCACGACAACTCCACAAAGAGACCGCGGATATGATCGATCGTGCGGCCCGCGGAAAGGTGGGCGACGAACTGAGGCTGACGAAATTCGACGCGCTGTTCAAGGAGGTCAAGGCGCGCGTCGCGAAACCGGACGTTCCGCCGAGGACACTTCCGCGCGACGTGCCTCCGACCCTGCCGGGAGCGACGTTCATCGAGTACGCGCTGACGGCCGGGCTGCTGACCGGATATCCCGACGGCACGTTCCGACCGAACGACCCGTCGAGCCGGTATCAGTTCGCCTTCGCTTTGGCGTCGGTGCTCGAGTCTGTCGCGCGGCCGGATTACGTTTGGAAGGTGCTCGGGGAGAGGAACGGTCCACCGGCCCAGGTGGAAGTTCGCGTCGTCCCCCCCTCCGGCGCGCCGAGGACGCCGCCGAGCGACGTTCCGGATCGCCACTGGTCGAGGGTGATGCTCGCTCAACTCGCGGAGACGGGTCTGCTGGTGATGGACGACGAGCGGAGGTTCCGTGGCGAGAGGCTGGTGACGCTGCGGGACGTGGCGGAGCAATGGGATCGCATCGTGGACGGCATCCGCGTGGTTCGGGTGAAGTGACGAGCCGTCTTCGGTCGTAGCGCGGCGCGTCCCTCCACCCGTCTGACGGCCGATCTCCGACCGTCACGTCAGCGTCGCTGGGCTATCATGCTCGTCGAGCGGCGGGGGGCCGTCTGCGCCGCGGCCAAACGTTCGCATGCCGACCCTGGACCTGAGCATCACGATCTGCAGTTGGAACACGAGGGAAGACCTGAGGGCCTGTCTCGCGAGCCTGGAGCGCGTGAGGGACGAAGCGCAGTTCGAGGTCATCGTCGTGGACAACGCGAGCGCAGACGGAAGCGCCGACATGACCGCTCAGGAGTTCCCCTGGGTGCGCCTCATTCGTTCCGAAACGAATCTGGGCTTCACCAAGGGCCACAACTTGGCGATGAAGGAGGCGAATGGGCGAATTCTCATGCCGCTCAATTCGGACACGATCGTTCATGACGGCGCCCTCGCGAAAATCGTGGCGTTCATGGGCGAGCACGTGGACGTCGGCGTCTTGGGACCGAAACTTCTCAACCCGGACGGGTCACTCCAGTTCAGTTGCCGCAGGTTCCCGACTCCGATGGCCGCGCTGTTCCGAAATACGCCACTTGGAAGACTGTTTCCCAACAACCGGTACGCTCGTGAGTACTTAATGCAGGAGTGGCCGCATGACGAGCCGCGAGAGGTGGACTGGGTGAGCGGCGCAGCGATGTGCATTCGCAGGGAAGCCTACGAGCAACTCGGCGGGTTCGACGAAGCGTTCTTCATGTTCTTAGAGGATGTGGACGTTTGCTATCGCGCGTGGCAACTCGGCTACAAGGTGATGTACTTCCCGGACGCCGTGATCACCCACGCGATCGGAAAATCCACCGACAAGGCGGCGAATCGGATGATCCGCCAGTTCCATAAGAGCATGTATCTGTTCTACAGGAAGCACTACCTCCACAAGGTGAACCCGATATTGCGTCCGTTCGCGATCATCGCCTCTCGAGTTTTCCTGTGGATGCGGCAGTCCATGTACATCACGAAGAACAATTTCGACGCGCTGCGAAGGAAGTTGGGATGGGCGTGACGGCTTCGCGGGTCGCGACCGTTCTGTTTTTGCTTGGGCTGTTCGCCACGCCGTGGATGGCGGGCCGCATTCCTTTGGATCCCATGCCCCTCGAGCCGGGCTTCGCATCTTGGTTCGATGTGACCTTCCTCTCTCGCTTGGAGCCCGCGTCGTCGCTGTTCGTCCTTTCGATTCCATTTCTTGTCGCCCTGTTGCTTCAGGGGTTGCCGGGCGCGGTGCTGCAGCTTCCGGTCGGGAAATTGATGGGCCTGACGTTCGGGTTCTGGGTGATCTTGGCGATGTCCGCGCTCGCGTCGGAGCGCACTCACACTGCGCTTTGGGAACTTTGCCGGTGGACTCTCTACCTTGCCGTGATGACGCTCGCTGTGATGTGCTTGGGGAGGGGGACGGGTCCTCGCAGGGCGGCGTGGGCGTTCTTCGGGGGGGCGTCCTGTGTGGCGTTCTCAGGGCTGCTCGAGTATGCCGCGACCGCGCAGTTCGATGCGAACTGGCGCATCTTCGGAGGGTGGCATCATCCGAACGCCCTCGCTTCGATGCTTGCGCTTGCGCTTCCGATTGCGGCGGCGGTCCTGAGGAGTCAGGTCGAGAGCGCGGACCGGAAACTCGCCGTGTTGGTCGCGGCGGCGCTGGGCTCTGGCGCGATCGTGTGCGCATTGTGGCTGACCGGCTCGCGGGGGGGGCTGCTCGCAGCCGGCATCGGGGTGGCTGCGATGCTTGCCTTCGCTTGGGTCGAGTCGCGCAGAAGGGCTGAGCCGGTGGCTCGCGGGATGGCCGTTGCGCTGCTTGCGGCGTGCCTGCTCGGTGCAGGTTGGTTTGCTTTGACGCGCGCCGCGTCGGGCGCGAGTGGAGGCGTGGGCCGCGCAGCGTCGGTCGGCGCGGAGGGGGGGGCCTCGACGGCGTTCCGCATGACTCTTTGGACGCAGACGGCGCGGTTGGCTGCGTCTCGACCGATGCTCGGAGTCGGGCTGGGGTCGTTTCAACCGGAGTACGCCAAAGTCGGCACGATCGAGGCGCCGAAACTTGCGCATAATTCGTATTTGCAGATTGCGGCGGAGGCCGGCGTGCCCGCCGTGCTGCTGTTCCTTGCTTGTGCGGGGTACTGGCTGTACCTCGTCAGTCGCCCCCACCCGGCGCTGTCGCGCGATAGCGCTGCGCTGCGCTCCGGCGTCGTGGGCGCGGTATTCGCAGGCGGCGCGTTGGCGATTACGGATTCGAGTTTCAGCGTGCCGGGGTTCTCGATTCTGTTCTTCGTGGTCTTGGGGGTGGGGCTGCTTCTTTCGCCGGACGGCGCGCGGCCCGAGAGGCTTCCCCTTTCGTCGCGCCTGATGTTGTTCGTTCCTTTGACCGCCGCGGTCCTTTACTTCTTCGGCACGTCGGCTTACTCCACGGTTCAGAACTCTGTTGCCCTCGACGCGATGACAAAGGGCCATCGCGAGGCGGCAGAAAGCAGAGCGCGGTCGGCGGTCGCCGCCTCGCCGCTCATGGCGACCGGATACTCCATCCTCGCCCAACTCGCGTCCGCGGGGGGGGAGGCGAAGTCTGCGGTGGAGTTCGCGCTGCGGGCGGCAGACTTGGCCAAAACTTCTTCCGCCTATGCCCGCCTCGGGGACGCTTACGCGGAAGCCGGCGAAACCGACCACGCGAGCGCGGCATTCGAGACGGCCATCTCCCTCTCTCCGTCGAATCCGCATTGGCGGAGACGGTACTTCGACTTTCTCATCGGCGCAGGAGAGCAGGAAACAGCCGAGGCTGTGGCGCTCAAACTCGTCGAGATGGAGGGGTCCGACTTCTTCCGCCTGAATCCTCTACCTTCGTTCGTCGACACTTCGACAGTCGAGCCGCGCGTGTTTCTCGCTTCACTGGCTTCGTCGCGTGGCGAAAAGGAACGCGAAGCCGAGCACCTGCGGCGCGCATTCGAGGTGCTTGTCGAATATCACGAGAGGACTTTCGCCGAACTGCTGCGGCAGAAGGAGCGGTTTGGGGAGGGGCTGAGCGAAGAGGAGATCGTTTTGGCTGGCGAGTCGCTTCCTGAAGCGCGTCGCAAATTCGAGCAGCTGAAGGAGATTGCGTCGAAGTTGGCAGCGACGCTCCGAAGTCTCGGCCGCGTCGAGGACGCTAAGCAGATCGAGTCGCGCGTCGAAGAGTTATCGGCTTCGGGCTGAGGCCGCGTTGCGTCCCGCGAAGTAGGCCTTCATCACGTCACCCGCGACCGGCGCGGCCTCCGTGCCGCCTCGCCCCCCCTCCTCGACAACGACGACGATGGCGATTTCCGGGTTGGTCGCCGGAGCGAAACCGATGAACCACGCGTGCGGCCTTTGGTCGGCTCCATGTTCTGCGCTGCCGGTTTTGCCTGCGACTCGGACGCCCGAAATCTGGGCGCGGACGCCGCTTCCGGAGTCGACGACGCGCACCATCGCGCGCACCACCCGATCCCACCACTGCTGGGAAAGATCCACGCTCAAGCGAACGGGGCTCTCCGTTGGCGCAGGGGGGGGAGAGTTTCCGGGCGGCGTGGAGGCTTTGACGAGGATCGGCGCATAGGCGACGCCGCGGTTTGCCAGCGCGCAGGCGTACGCCGCCATCTGCAGAGGCGTCACTTCGAGATAGCCCTGGCCGATGCCGAGGTTCAGAGTGTCTCCGCGGTACCACTGGAGATTTCGCGAGTGGACGAATTCGTCTGTCGGAAGCGTGCCGCGCCGCTCGCCGCGAATCTCGATGCCGACTCGGTCTCCGAGTCCGAACTGCTGCGCGACCTGAACGATGCTTTGCCGATCGAGCCGTCGAGCAAGTTCGTAGAAGAACACGTTGCAGGATTTTTCAACGGCGGTCTCGTAATTCACGCGGCCGTGGTGTCCCAGGCAGCGGAAACGCTGATTGCCGACCATGATGGACCCAGTGCAGACGAAGGTCGTTCCGGGACTCACGAGGCCGGCGCGCACCGCGGCGATGAGAGTGATCGGTTTAAACGTGCTTCCGGGCGCGAAAGCGCTGCTCAGCGCTCGGTTCTGCATTGGCAGGCGCAGATCGTTGGCGAGCGAGTTCCACTCGGCCCGCGTGATCTTTCGCGCAAACCAGTTGGGATCATAACTGGGCGTACTGACCATGCAGAGGACTTCGCCTGTGCTGGGTTGTATCGCGACGACGGCGCCGCGCTTGCCGGCGAGCGCGCGGATCGCCGCTTCTTGGAGCGAGGCGTCGAGGGTAAGAGTGAGTTTGTTCCCGGGGAGGGGGGCCCGCGTCTCGCGTGGCCGCAGGGGCCTGCCGGCGCGGTCCACTTCGATGGACTCCGCTCCAGGAATCCCCATCAGCTCGAAGTCGCGTGAAAATTCGACTCCCACCTTGCCGACGAACGTGGGCAAGGGCTTGTCGGCCTGCGTGAGTCGCTCGACGTCCTCCTGATCCAAGCCGCTGACATATCCGAGAACGTGAGCGAACGCTCGTCCACGCGGATAACTCCGAATCGAGTGCATTCGCACGAATACTCCGGGAAGGAACGCCCTCTGCTCTTCAACGGCGACGGCCTCTTCGGGAGTCAGGCCGACCTTTGCAGGAAACGGGAGGTAGCCGCGATAGAGATTCTCCTGGATGTCCTCTTTGAGGTCATCGGGGGGGAGGTGAAGAAGTCGAGCGAGCTTTTGTATCGCGGCAGCGTCGTCGGCGATCTCCTTCGGAGTGACCATTGCGGCGAGCGTCGGCTTGACTGCCGCGAGCACACGGCCTGAGCGGTCTACGACCTGCCCTCGCGGCGAGGGAATCGGAACGCTGATCGTTCTGTTCGCCGCCGCGAGACGGCTCAACTCTTCACCGCGGACGACCTGCAAGTACCACAGCCGAAGCAGGAGAAGCATGAAGCAGCACAGAGTGACGCCGGGGAGGAGATACTGGGATGTGTCCCGTCTCCGTGGCTCGCTGCCGTGGTCTATGGCCATCTTCGGGGGGGGTGATCGGCGGTCTCTTCGGGCCGATGCTTTCTACACTCCGCCGTCGGCGCAGCGCTGCGCGGGAAAGTCTCCATTCGTTTGACTGGGCAGTACTGCGTTGCGCGCGCGCCTGTTTCGACGCAGATTTCGACCGTCACGGTTCCGCCGTCCGTAGCGGGTGGGGGCGTCGGATCTGTGATCGGCGGATCGGGGTCCGTCTCCGGTATGTCTATGGGTGGCGGGTCGTCTCCCGGTGTGCCGTGCATCGGACAGATTTCGAGCGCCTTCGCCTCGGCGGTCTTCATGGTGCGCGTTTCCTGGCGCGGGCAGGCCTTCGTCGCTCGCATCTGCGAATCGAGGCAGATGTTTGTGGACGTTTCGAGGGTTTCGCCGCCGCCGTAACTTTTCGGCTTGTGGCCGTTCGACTTCTCGCCGAGCATCTCCTGGATCGGCTTGATGACGCTTGCCCAGAGGGGGGCCGAAACCTCGCCGCCAAATACGCCTCGCATCGTGCCGTAGTGCCACGGCGGATTTCGCTTCGGATCGTAAGTCGCGTTCGCGACCCAAACGATGCCGATGACTCGATCGGTGTAGCCGCAGAACCAGGCGTCCTTGTGGTCGTTCGTCGTGCCGGTCTTTCCGGCCGCGTTCGTTACACTCGAAGCGGCTCGGCCTGTGCCGTTGAGGACGACGCGGCGCAAGATGTCACGCATCGGCTCGACAGTGTTTTCACTGAGAACGTTGTAGACGATTCTCGGTCGGTATTCGCGAAGCACGATTCCGCTTGGGCCTTCGACTCTCCGAATCCCGAAGGGAATCACTCTGTTCCCGTGCGCTGCGAAGACACTGTAGGCTTCCGCCATTTCGAGTGGGCGGACGGCGCTCGACCCGAGCGGCAGTGACGGCACTGGGTCGAGGAAAGAACGAAAACCGAAAGTCTCCTTCGCGAAGCGTGCGACGTTGTCCGGGCCGACCGTCCATCCCGCGTGTACTGCGGGAACGTTGATGGAACTGACGATCGCGGTTTGGATGCTTACGTATCCACCTTTTCCGCCGCCCTTCGGCCTCCATCCGTTGAAGACAAACGGCGCATTCGAGACCATGGAGTTCGGTTTGAAGAACCCCATCTCGATGCCGGCTGCGTAGACGAACGGCTTGAATGCGGACCCCGGCTGGCGACGGCCTTGTGTGATCGCGTTGTATTGCGAGCGTTTGAAGTCGCTTCCGCCGACCATCGCGAGAATCTCCCCTGATGTGGTCATCACTAGGACTGCGCCTTCTGTGACGCGTCGGCCCTTGTTTCTCTGGAGCGCGCGCTTGAGGCCCTCTTCAGCGTGCTTTTGCGCTTTCGAATTGAGGGTCGTGTAGATCTTGTATCCGCCCCGCGTGAAGTCTTCGCTGGGAAACTCCTTGCGAAGTTGATCCAGGATGTAGGTTACGAAATAGGGCGCGGCGAGAATGCCAACGTGCGTTTCTTGACGCTTGACGACTTTCACCGGCTCTGCCAGAGCTTTGCGGTACTCCGACTCGGAGATCATGCTCTCTTCCCGCATGATTTCGAGGACGATGTCGCGGTTCTTCTTTGCGGCTTCCGGATTGACGAACGGGTTTTCGTCGGAGGGTCGCCGTGGGATTCGCGCGAGGAGCGCCGCTTCGGCGACGGTCAGGTCGGAGAGCGGCTTGTTGAAGTACACGGACGCAGCGGCCTTGATGCCGTACGCTCCTGCTCCGTAGTAGATCTGGTTCACGTAGAGCGTGAAGATCTGCTCTTTCGTTAGTTCACGCTCGATGAGCACGGCGAGGCAGGCGTCTTCGACCTTCCGTGTGAACGTTCGCTCTCCGCTGGTCAGCAGCCTCTTCGCCACCTGCTGGGTGATCGTCGAGCCGCCCTGACGCACGGAGCCGGAGGTGATGTTCACCCAGAGGGCACGCAGGACCGCCGTAAAGTCGACGCCGCGGTGATCCATGAACCTTCTGTCCTCCGCCGCAATGGTGGCGTCGAAGACGGTCTTGGGGATCTCCGGCCAGCCGACCGGCTCGCGATGCTCCGTGGACATTCGGTAGAGAAGCACCCCGTCCGCGGAGTAGATCATCGTCGGTTCGCGCGACAGGTCGGTCTGAATCTGCGGAAGGTGAGCGACGAGAGGCTTCTTGCTCTCCATCACGGAGTAGATCCACGCGCTGAAGCTGAGCGCCGATACGAACACGACGAGCGCGACAGTCCAGCAGACCCGCTTAAGCCACTTCTTCCAGCGGGGCTTGGTGCCGTTCGGCTTGGCCGTGCGCAAGGCGGCGCGTGTAGACATTCGTTCCACTGATTATGGCCGTCTCTATATACGCCTGGGTCCGAGTCGGCCTAACGTAGAGACTTCAGAATCTTGCGCAGTGTTTCGCGTTCGAGGCTTCCGACGACGGCGGCCCAGAGGGGCCCGTCCCGCACGCTCTCGAAGTTGAGGACCCGCTCCGGCCCCTGCTTCGGCACTTCAAGGTTGACCCTCGTTTCCGATTGGAAGATTGAGAAGTGGTCTTTGCCATTGCTGAAGTGGATCAGGACCACGTCGGCGCCGCGAAGTCTTCGGAGCCCCCGGCCGGTCTCGTGAAAGCCCTCGGGGATCCACGTCGGCACGCGGATCCGCCACGGGACGTCGATCCCGAAGTCCTCGTCGACGACTGGAACCTCCGGAAGGTTGAGCCAATTCGGGTTGAAGACGGGTTCGTAGTTGACCCGGACGAACTCGAATCCGCCCTGGTAATCGCCGCCTCGACCGTACTGTTCGCCCTTCAGGACAAGCCCAGTCCTGTGATCAATCCAAAACTTGCGGGCGACGTTGCCGTTTCTATCTCGGAAGAGGATGCCGACGGTCGGCCTACCGGCCACCTGGCCCCCTGGAAACTCCTGGACCCCGACGTGCCCCTGCTTCACCAGTTCGATGAGTTGCTGTAGAAGCTGCACGGCGAGGTCGCGGCCGCCTCGGCCCCTTCGAATCTCGTTGCGGCCCGGGTCGTACTCAAGTCTCTGTCCTCGGCGTTCGACGACGATGTAGCCGGCCCTCGGGCTGTTCTCAGGGTAGGTCGTTCTGGAATCGAGTCCGCTTCGGAGGACGACCTCGCTCAATTCGACGCGGCGGCCCTCCAGGAAGACCCGGATCACGCGAGTGCCAGCGAAGCGAAGGGACGCCTGCGCGTCCATGATCCGCTTCAGTATCTGCATCGGGCCGTCAGGCGGTGGCGGCGGATGGTTCGGCCTTTGGGCGACTGCCGTGGCGAGGATTGCGAGGGACGCCATAAATGCGACGAGCTTCATAGCCTGTCCAGCTCCTTGCCGTAAAGGATCGCGTCCGCGCGATCCTGCTCCCGGTACGCGGTTGCCTGAATGCCGGCGAGGTTCACCCCGTCGCCCGGCAGGATGGTCGCCGCGACGGCTTCCTTGTGCCACCGCGCGAGCGTCTCCGCGTTCTCCTTCGCCAGCGCCTCCGGGCTCTTCGCGTCCTGTCCTACTCGGGTGAGGAGGAACACGCCGAAGAGGCCCGCCGCGACCGCCGTCGCGGGGAGCAGGAGCAACCAGGTCTTGGGCCTGCGCTTCGTCGTGGCTACGGCAGCCAGGCGATCATTCAGCCGGGCCCTCCATGCGAGGCTCGGCTCGTGCTGCGTGGCGGACTTCAAGGCGGTGACGGCTGGATCGGTCTTCCCGTCCTCGAGGTAGGCGTCGAGGAGTGCGCGCTCCACCGGAGCGAGAGATTCGCCACTTTCCAATTTCTGCTTCAGTTCTTCTCGAGTCATATTCACGCCCCCGCCTCGATAAACCCGCGGAGGGCTTCCTGTAAGTGCCCGCGTGCGAGGAAGAGCCGGGACTTCACGGTTCCCACCGGTATCTTCAACGCGCTCGCGATCTCGTCGTAACTCATTTCTTCAATATCGTGGAGGAGCAGAACGCTCCTGAGTTTGTCGGACAGTTGAGAGATGGCGCCTTCGACAGCGTCTTCCATCTCAAGAGCGACAAGGTGGGTTTCAGGGTCCCATCTCGGATCGCTCGCCTTTGCCCCGGATTCGGGGTCTTCGACCGACGCGAGCGGCGCCTCTTCCGGCCTTCGCCCCTTTCGCCGCGAGCGGTCGATGCACAGGTTGCTGGCAATCTTGAACAGCCAGGTCGTGAGGGAGGCGCGCCCGTCGAACCTGCCGATGTTCTGGAAGGCACGAACGAAGACCTCTTGAGCGATGTCTTCGGCGTCCTCCGCCGATCCGACCATCCGGCGCACATATCCGAAGACGCGCGTCTGGTAGCGGTCCACGAGCAGCCCGAAGGCCTCTGCGTCCCGGTTGCGGCACCGGTCAATGAGCGCTCCGTCCAAAAGGGCGTCCTCGTGAGTCCGCTGCGTCAATCGAATGGCTCCAGTCGAGAGTTCCACCTGCGCGGCTCCGTACACACATACGCTCCGCCGGGCGCAAGGTTCACCCTTCCGCCCGGCAATGCCGCCTGGTTTGAAGGCGAATCGGACGTTAGAGGCGGACGCCGATCGTCAGGCCGACGCCGTCCAGGCTGCTGGCCACATCCGCGATGCTCCGCCAACGGAGTTCGACCGTCGTCCCGGTCGGCCCCGTGCTGAAATCCCATCCGATGGCCACTTGATACGCCAGTTTCATCGGGTCGTCGAACCCTGGCCGATCCACGGCCGCGGCCCCGACGCCGAAACTGATGTGGAAGTCCTTCGAGTACGAGGTGAAGTTGAGAAGAATCGGCACGCCCGTGAAGCCGCCCTTGGAGTAGGTGTCCACCGAGACCGAGTAGCGCAGATTCGAGGCGGAACTGATGAGGGGCACCTTGCCGAGGTCCAGTTCGGCGCCAAAAGTGAACCACTGTTTCCCCTCCTCTCGTGCGACCGTGTCGCTGGGATAGAAGAAGCCCGCCCTGACGAGCAGCCCGAGGGGCGCCTGACCAGAGTTCTGGGCGCTGGCCCCGGCGGCTGCCAACACACAGGCGACGGCTAATCCAAATCGTTTCATTTCATCCTCCTTGATTCGCGAAATCTTACATCCCTGAGACGGGGCGGGCGCACCATTCGGGGCTGGGAACCTGGTGGGGTGCGTCCCGGATTCCGACGATTGTTATATATGGCTGCACCTGCGCACATGCCCGGCGAGGACGTATGGCAGCTTTTCGACCTGGGAGCAGGCCTCAGCCCGGCGGACCTCTCGACCCATCTCTCGAAGGTCACAAAGCTCTGCAAGGCTTGGTTTTCGGCTGACGGGGTGTCCCTGTTCGTCCGCCTCGAGGACTCGGACGCCTTCGTACTGGCCGCGCAGTCGGGGGCGGACCGGGAGTTGCCCGGCGCATCGAGTTTCCGGCTTGGAGAGGGGATCGCGGGCACGGTGGCGAGGTCGGGCGAGCCTCTGATCCTGAACGGCCCCGTAGATCATCCTCAAGTCGGTCGAAGCGGCGGGCCGCCCATCGGCTCCTCGATCGTCGCGCCCCTCACGGCGACGGACGGCGAGACCGTCGGCGTTCTCAACATGACGCGGAACCTCGGCACGCCGAGGTTTCAGGAAGAGGACGCGCGAACTGCGACCGCGCTGTCGCGACACCTCGGATTTGCGCTCGCAAACGCCAGACTGGTCGCTCGACTTCACGCATCCGCGGAGCGAGAGAGGGCGATGGCGGCGCAGACCAACCTCATCCTCAACAGCCTGCACGTTGGTGTGCTCGTAGTTGACGCAGTGGGGCGGATCGAGCAAGCAAACGGAGAAGCGAGCCGATTCCTGCGCCAAAGCGATTCCGACATCGTCGGCGAGTCGTGGCTGAAGATCGTGGGCCGGCTGCCCAAGACACTCGGCCGCGCGCTCAAAACTGCGCACGACAGCGCGCTTCGGGGAATCACGCAGAGGCACGATCTGCCGAAGGTAGCCGGTCGGTATCTCACTGCCTACACGACGCCGGTTCCGAGGGGCGGGGTGCTGCTCGTTATCGAAGATCACACGGAGCAGTTAGAGACTGAGCGCGAATTGCAAAGAAGTCGGAGGATGGCGGAGATCGGCCAGATGACTGCTGCGTTAGCGCATGAGATTCGCAATCCGCTAACGAGCATTCGCGGCGCAGCGCAGATGATCGCGGCGGACAATTCCCTGGAGGGAGCGAAGAAGTGGGCCTCCGTCGTCGAGGAGGAAGCGCTCGCTCTCAACAGCCTGTGCGACCAGTTCTTGGAGATCGCTCGGCCACTCAGCCTGCACACCGACGACGTGAACCTGAATGCGCTTCTGGAGACTCTGGCCTCGCGAACGAGGCTCGAGGCCTCGGAAAACGTGTCCATCGAGTTCAGACCGTTGGCCGGGAAGCCGATAATTAAAGCCGACGGCCCCAAGTTGGTTCAGGCCTTAAGGAACCTGATCCGAAACGCGATCGAGGCGATGCCGGACGGAGGAGAGTTGTCACTTGGACTCCGACGGTCCAAGGGCTTCGTGAGGATTTTAGTGAAGGACACAGGAATTGGAATGACCGACGAGCAGGTCGCGAAACTCTTTACCGCTTTCTTCACCACGAAGCCGAAGGGTACGGGCCTCGGCCTCTGCAATGCGCGCCGCGTCGTGGAGGCGCACGGGGGGGCGATTCACGTGAAGTCGCGCGTTGGCAGAGGATCCACTTTTGAAATTCGCATGCCGCTGGAGGCGTCCGCTTGAAAGAAAAACCCAGAATTCTGGTCGTTGACGATGAGCCAAACATTCGCCGAATCCTACAGGCGGCGTTGGAGCGCTCCGGTTATGTCGTGACGACAGCTGAGAGCGGCGAGCATGCGCTCGAACTGCTGGCGAACACGGATTACACGCTGGTCATCTCCGACGTGCTCATGCCGGGAATCACAGGCGTGGAACTTCTGAAGCGGATCAAGTCGAAGAAACCGGACGTCCCCGTTTTGATCGTGACGGCGTTCGGGACGATCCCGCAGGCAGTGGAAGCGATTCGCGCCGGAGCAGCGGATTACATCACGAAGCCGTTCGATCTCGACGCCATGCGAAAGCATGTTGCCTATTGGATATCACAAACGAAGAAGCCGAAGTCGGCCACGAAACCTGCGAACACACCTTCCGGATTGGACGACATCATCGGCGAGAGCCCGGCGATGCAAGAGGTGTTCGATCTCGTGCGGCGCATCGCCGACTCCACAGCGACGGTGCTGATTACCGGCGAGAGCGGCACAGGCAAGGAACGTATCGCGCGTGCGATTCACAAATGCAGCACGCGGTCCGACAAGCCTTTTGTAGCCGTGAGTTGCGCGGCGCTGCCGGAAACGCTCTTGGAGAGCGAACTGTTTGGACACGAGAAGGGCGCGTTCACCGGAGCTGACACACCAAAGCCAGGCAGATTCGAGTTGGCAGATGGAGGGACGCTCTTCCTCGATGAGATCGGAGAAGTGCCACTCTCGATCCAAGTCAAGCTTCTACGGGTGCTCCAGGAGCGCGAGGTGGACCGTCTTGGAGGCACGGCGCCGAAGTCGGTGGACGTTCGCCTCATTACGGCGACGAACCGCGATCTGGAGGCCGCCGTCTCCGAGGGCGTGTTCCGCCAGGACCTGCTGTACCGCCTGCAAGTTCTTCACATCGAACTCCCGCCTTTGCGCGAGCGGACGGAGGACGTCGAACCGTTAGCCCTGCTATTTTTGAGGAAGTACGCGTCGGCGAACGGTAAGCCCCTGACGGCGATTGCGCCCGATGCTTTGGACCTTCTGAAGGCCTATCGCTGGCCCGGCAATGTTCGCGAACTCGAGAACGTGGTCGAGAGGGCCGTTGTGCTCGCCGGACCGGGTGAAACGAGGGTCACAGCGGATCTGCTTCCGAAGGGAATTCACCGAGCGGCCTGAATTGGCAGGCCGTTTGCCGTCTCTCCCCCCGGGGCCTACGGGTCCGGGAAGGGGTATCCTTTTCCCACTTGCGGCGCGACCCCTCCGGGACGCGTCGAACCCCCCAACCCTAAGGAGACCGCAAACGATATGAATCCAAGATGGATGCTTTGCTCGGCCGTCCTGTTGTGCGCGTTCGTCGCCACCGGATGCGGCTGCGGAGGTGGCTCAGAGTCTTCCTCCATTGCCGACTACAACGGGCAGAAGATTTCGCGTGATGAGTACCTCAAGAGGCTCGAAACGCTCAGCACGGTTACGGTGACGATCAACGGACAGACGGTTTCAGCGCAACTCGCAGAGCCCCTGAGCATTCAGGCGATGCGATCCCTCCTCACGGAGCGCGCTCTGCTGGAAGCGGCGAGTGAAGAAAAGGTCTTGCCGACCGAGCAGGAGATCGAGAAAGAGAAGAAGGATCGCTCGACGATGCAGGCCAACTTCCTCACTAAGTTGCAGGAGGCTGGGCTTTCCAAAGACGACATCGACAAGTTGTTGATGGTGGACCTTGCGCGCGAGAAACTGCTGACGCAGGGAGTGGAGCCGAAGACCATCGAAGAGGTGGAGAAGTTCATCAAGGACAACCCGGAGCAGTTCATTACTCCCGCCACTGTGACCTTCCGATGGATCGTCGTTTCGACTCCGCAGAAGAAGGCTGAAGTCGACAAGGACTTAGCCGCCGGCATTCCATTCCCCGACGTCGCCGCGAAATACAGCGAAGCGCCGAACTCCTCCATCACCAAGGGAGCCTTCCCAGTCGAGTCGCGCGAACCGCGTCCGGTTCCCGTCAAGTCGCTCCAAGCCGACCTGCTGAAGTTGATTGAAGAGACGGACCAGAATCGAAGAAGCGCGTGGAAAGCGATTGGGAATCGGCAAGTGATGGTCTACGTGATGTCGAAGACCAAGGAAGAGCAGAGGAAACTGCTCGAAATCGAGAAGGAGTACCTTCGCCGCCAGTTGACCATGCAGGAAGGACAGGCTGCGATCGATCTCGACAAACTCGTCCTCGACCGATTGCTGAAGGCGAAGATCATGATCGTCCCGCCCTACCTGAAGAAGGCTTGGGAAGAGTACAAGTCCAGGCTCGAGCAACAGGTTAGGGAGCGCGAACAGCCAGGATCGACCGGCCAAGCGGGCAACGCAGGAAACGCTGGAGACAGCGGAGCGAACACCGGCACTCAGGGCGGCAACAACTAACACAACGATCCGTAACTTGAACGGCGTCCCTCCCGATCTACCGGAAGGGACGCCGTTCGCTTTGTCAAACGAAAGGCTTCGCTCGTTGGGCGTCGCTAATCTGCCAAGTAGTAAACGACCGTCGTAACGACCCTCACCCTTTTGATGTGGGGATTGCTTGGATCGCGGTCGTCAATTTCAAATAGGCCTTGGTTCGCGCTGCGGATCTTGCCCAATCGGCTACCGGAGTCCTTTGCGAACTTCTCAGCGGCCTCTCGCGCGTTCTTCGTCGCCTCTTCGATCATCTCTGGTTTTACGTCGTTCAGTTTCGTGAAGAGGTAGGTGGGTTCACTTTCCCAACCCCCTGAAATGACGATTCCCAATTTGCCGAGGTCGAGGGTTTCTTGGATCGCGGATCGAACGGCGTCGATCTTGTCGCTGTACACCGTCACTTCGGCGGTACCTGTATAGCGCGGTCCCTTCTGTACCTCCGACGACTCCGTGCTCCTGTCGCGCACGGAAGGAGGAGAAACCGTGATTTCGCTCTTTTCGAGTCCGTGCTGCTCCAAGAACTTGGCGATCACCTCGGCTTTCTGCTGGATGGCCGCATACAGGGCTACGAGGTCGTCGTTGGAATCTGTGAATTGGATGGGCCAAATTGCGATGTTGGCTGGCATCTCTCGTTCAGCGAGGCCGCGAACGGAGACCACTCGATCCATGCTGCGGAGCCTTGCAACTCCGTTGGCAACGAAGAACCCTGCGAGCGCGAGGCCGACGCAAATGAAGATTCCGAGCGCCGCTGATGCGGCTACTCGTTTGTCGGATCCGTTGGTCATTGGTGCCCCCCTCTGGGAATCCAGACTAAGTCTTGAGCGCTCCCTCGAAAATCTCGAGACCAGCAGCGTTCCAATCGTCGAGGAATCGCTTGAGTCCGATGTCCGTGAGAGGATGGTTGAACAGCGCGTTCATTACAGAGAACGGCATAGTTGAAATGTGCGCTCCGGCTCGGATCGCATCCACGACGTGCTGTGGGTGCCGGATGCTTGCGACGAGGACCTCGCTATCGAATCCGTAGGTCTCGATCATCTGCACGGACTCTGCGACCGCGACCATTCCCTCGCCGCTGATGTCGTCCACTCGGCCGACGAAATTGCTAATGAAGGTCGCGCCCGCCTTGGCAGCCATCAGCGCCTGGGTGACGGAGAATACGAGAGTGACGTTGGTTCTGATTCCTCGCGACGCCAATTCGCTGACAGCGCGAACTCCGTCGCGGATAAGGGGAACTTTGACCACAACCTGCGGATGCCAGGAGGATATCTCTTGCGCCTCACGCAGAATTCCCTCGTAATCGGTGGCAACGACCTCCGCGCTGATCGCGCCGTTCGGCACGGCGCGGCAGATGTCGAGCACCGTCTCCCTGAATCCTCGACCGGTCTTCGCGATGAGAGTCGGATTTGTCGTGACACCGTCGAGCACGCCCCACTCGGCGGCCTTTTCGACTTCTGCGATGTCGCCGGTGTCGAGGAACAACTTCATACGCCGAGATTGTATCCCGCCGCAAAGAAACGGGGCCCGGCGATCGCCGGGCCCGTGAACTGTCGTAAACGCCGTAGCTTAGCCTTTGCCAGCCTTCTCGTCCCGGATGAAGCGAAGCGTTCCTTCGTTCTCCTTGCCGGGGTCGTTGACTGCCACCAGCGTGCCGTCGGAGGATGGCTTGAGTTTCATCGGCTCGTTGAAGCCGGATTCCTTTGTGCCGTTCAGCTTGTTCGCTTCCTCGACGTCCATCCCCATCACCTTCTTGGGGTGGAGCAGGAGAAACTCGCCTTCCTGCTTCCATTCGCCTTCGATGTCGAACATGAGTTTCATGGAGAACTGGCCGCCGGACCGAAGCTCCAGATAGGAACCATCCAGCATGGACTCCGCCATAGCCTCGGCGAACTCCGCCATAGGGTCACCCTCCTTCGGCTTTGGCATCTCCATCTCGAGGCGATACCGGCCTTCGAAGCCGTTCATCGAGGCGAGTTTCGTCGGGGACGGAGATCCTTCAGGCCCCTGTTGGACCGACGTGGAGCCGGACTGGTTCGAACAGGCCGATAGGACGAGAGCGGAGGTGATCAGCAACCCTGCTACCCATTTCATGCGCCGGTTGTTCCACGGCGAACGTGCTCCCTCACCTGTGTCAACCACCTGATCCTCCTTTCCCGGACCGCGTCCTGCTCGGGGCCGGGCCGAAATTCCCGCCCGACCCGCACGGCTTCCGCCGCAGCCTGCCCGACGCTCGGCCAGACGCCTGCGCAGACCCCCGCCAACAGGGCTGCCCCGAAAGCCGGGCCCTCGTCGGCTTCGATTCGCACCGTGACGCAACCGGTGGCGTCCGCCAGGAGCTGCATCCAGTAGTCGCTCGCCGCTCCTCCTCCGGTCACTCGGAGCGCATCCGGTCGGTGGCCGCCGCGAATCTCCGTGAGAATATCGAGGCCGTCGCACAGGCCGAACGTCACGCCGTCGAAGACCGCACCGGCGATTTCCGCCCGTCCGTCGGTCAGGCTCAGCCCACGGAATGCGCCTCGCAGGTTGGGATCGTTGTGCGGGGCTCGCTCTCCTGCGAGGTAAGGCAGGAACACAGATTCCGTCTGATCTCGCTCGGCTGCAAGCGCAGCCATTTCGTCATATCCGGCAAAGCCAAAGGTGTCTCGCGCCCAGCGAAGGGCCCCGCCGCAGGAGAGCATCACGGACATCGAGTGCCAGGACCCGTTGGCGTGGCAGAAGGTGTGAACCCGGCCCTCGGGGTCATAGGCCGAGTCGTTCTGCGCGGAGAACACAACACCGCTCGTGCCGAGGCTGACGGAGACTACGTCGGGCGTGACGGCGCCCGTGCCGACTGCTCCGGCCGCCTGATCTCCACCTCCGCCTGCGATCGGAACGCCGGCCCAGCCCGGCAGGACCTCCGAGGACACACGACCAGCCGGTTCGAACCCCTCGACGCAGCCAGGCAGTTGCCCAAGGCCCAGACCGACCGCCTCGGCCAGTTCGGGACAGAAGCGCCGCTGCACGACGTCGAACAGTGATGTTCCACTCGCATCGGAGGTGTCTGTGATCCTCTCCCCGCACAAGCGGAATCGGATGTAGTCCTTAGGCAACAGAAGAGTTGCCAAACGGGAGAAGTTGTTCGGCTCATGCTGCTTGAGCCAGAGGGCCTTCGGCGCCTGAAACCCGGTCAGGGCCGGGTTCCGGGTGATCCGCATCAGCCTCTCTCGGCCGACGCGTTGCTCGAAATCGGCCGCCTCGGCGGCGGTTCTCTGGTCGTTCCAAAGCAAGGCAGGCCGAATCACCGAACCCGTGTCATCGAGGAAGACCGAGCCGTGCATCTGCCCCGTGAGACCGACCGCATCGGGCCGTTCTCCCAGGTGTGAGAGGCAGTCCAGGGCAGCGGACCACCAATCCGCGGGGTCTTGCTCCGTCCAGCCCGGCCTCGGTGTGAGCAGTTCGTACTCGCGGGAAGCCGAAGCCAGGAGGCGTCCGGCCTCGTCTATGGCGACGGCCTTGCAAGAGGTTGTACCGAGGTCAAGTCCGACGAGACGGGGCACGCCCGTATTCTGACCAGGTTTGAATCTTAATTCTCCTGGGGTTCGCGAAAATGGTTAATCCGGTTTGTGGCAACCTGCGTTATAATTGCTGTAACTGGCCGGGCGAGGGCGTTGCCTTCGGCCCTGGGCCGTATGAACTAATTCGAGAGGAGCAAATCATGAAAAGGACGATCGCCATCGCTTTCGCAGCGGTAGGGGTTATCGGCCCCGCGGCTGCGGCAATCACCCTGACAGACGGCAACAGCCTCGTCGAAATCGACGAGACGAGTCAGGCGGGAATGGGCACCTGGATGGTGGACGGAGTCGACCACCTGTTCCAGCAGTGGTACTGGATTCGGATCAACCAGTCGCCCGAAGTGTCGGTGGACGCCATCGGCGCGCCGAACGTCACGCTATACGGCTCGAACATCGCCGTGATCAGCTACTCGAACGCGCTGGTTCAGGTTGACATGACGTTTGTGCTGACTGGTGGCACACCCGGCAGTAACACGTCGGACATCGCGGAGTCGATTCGCGTCATCAATCGTACGGACCGAGCCTTCCACCTGTCGCTCTTCGAGTACGACGACTTTGACCTGGACGGGACGGCCGGCGGCGACAGAGCCGAGGCTTTCGGGGCGCCAGTGACAACCATTACACAGTGGGACAGCAGCCGCGTTTTCGTCGGGGCTGTGCCACCGGTGACGCACTGGGAGATCGCTTCCTTCCCGAGCATTCTTGACCGTTTGAACGATGCCAATCCGGACAACCTGCTCGACACGGGCTCTCCGTTCGGCCCTGGCGATGCGACGTTCGCGATGCAGTGGGACACTCAACTCGCCCCAGGGGGCGCCTTCATCATCAGCAAGGACAAGTTGATTGTTCCGGAACCGACGACGATCGCCGCGATCGGCTTCGGCCTCGCCGCACTCGCCGCGCGCCGCCGCCGAAAGTAAGCTCCGTTCGACCTGGCGACGCTCTGGGCGTCGTGGAGGAAACTCCACGACGCCTACTTGCTTGTTTGCGGGATCCGGCTCAGGTTAGATATCGGTCGAGAGAGCGGTACTGAACGGCCTCTGCAAGGTGATTGACTTCAATCTCGTCGCCGCCTTCCAAATCTGCGATCGTCCGCGCAACTTTGATGACGCGGTCAAACACTCGCGCCGATAGGCCGAGTCTTCCGGACGCCTGGCGAAGGAACTCTTTGCACGGCTCGGAAAGAGGGCAAAGTTCTTTCAAGTCCTTGCTGCTCATGCGCGCGTTCGTGCGGTTCTTGGAGCCTGCGAAGCGCGCCGCTTGCCTTTCCCGCGCGGCCTGAACGCGTGCGCGAATCTGCTCCGAACCCTCGCCGGACTTCGCGACGAGCAGTTCGTCTTCGGTGAGTCTCGGAACGTCCACGTGCAGGTCTATGCGGTCGAGAAGCGGCCCGCTAATCCGACCCGTGTACCTGCGGATGGCGTCAATGGTGCAGGAACAGTTCTTGATACGGTCGCCGTGGTATCCGCACGGGCAAGGGTTCATTGCTCCGATCAGCATCAGTTCCGCGGGGAACTCCAAAGAGGCTTGAACGCGTGCGACGCTCACGATGCCGTCTTCGAGCGGCTGTCGCAGACCTTCGAGGACGTTGCGATCGAACTCCGGCATCTCATCGAGGAAAAGCACGCCGTTGTGAGCAAGGCTCACTTGGCCGGGCCGCGGCACGCGCCCCCCACCCACGATGGCCGCGTGACTCGCGCCGTGGTGCGGCGCGCGAAACGGACGTTCCCAAATCAGTCCGCGCTTGCCGTCCATCATCCCGGCGCTGCTGTAGATGCGCGTCACTTCCACCGCCTCCGGCTGCGTAAGGGGGGGGAGGATGGTGGGCACTCTTCGGGCGAGCATCGTTTTGCCGCTGCCGGGCGAACCGACGAGGAGGACGTTGTGACCGCCGGCCGCTGCGATTTCGAGGGCGCGCTTCGCCTGCGCCTGTCCCTTCACGTCCGCAAAGTCGACGTCGTACTCGGGTCGAGAGTCCAGTGCGAACTCCGGCCTTTCCACAGGGTCAAATGAGTGAGGGCTGTTGAGGAGGTCGCAAACATGGCGGAGCGTCGTGATGCCGTAAACCGTGACGCCTTCCGCGACCGTGGCTTCCGGAGCGCTGTCTTCCGGCAGGATGAGCCGTGGCACGGAGTTGTTCTGGCAGTAGAGAGCGATATTGACTGCGCCGGGAATCGGCCGCACGATTCCGTCGAGACCCAGTTCGCCAGCCACCATCGTTCCCTCGAAAGAGGCGAGATCCAATTGTCCATCTGCGGCAAGGACGGCAAGGGCGATGGGCAGGTCGAGCGCGGGGCCCTCCTTGCGCAGGTCTGCCGGCGCAAGGTTGACCGTGATGCGGCGTTGAGGAAATGAGAACCCGGAACTGCGGATCGCGTTGTGCACGCGCTCCCGGCTTTCCTGCACGGCGGCGTCCGGGAGTCCTACGATTGTGAAGTGCGGCATCCCCCCGCTCAGGCCGGCTTCGACGGTGACTCCGATTGCGTCGATGCCGTTCAGGGTGGCCGTCAGCACCTTGGCGATCATCGGCGTTCCGGGATTCGCCGCCCACGGTTTGGACTCCTTCCTATTTCAGGAGAGCGCGGGCGGCCTTTGCCGCGTGGGCCTTGTCGAGAGCCTCGTTCGGCGACTCAGACCGGAGATGCTGCGCTCCTCCTGCCACACCCTTTCTGGGGTTGGAAGTACGAGGACAGAGGCCGCTTCGACCGCATGCCGCTGCCCGCAATCTCCGGGAGTGCGGGGAGAGCGGTAGGGGGCAGGTTTGGTTTGGTGTTTGCACGCGCTTGCAACGCTCAGAGGACTGCACTCGGGCATCCATCACCGCCGCGCCGTGATCACACAAGTCGAGCCACGTGCGCACGGGGCCACAGGCAGAACGTCCGTGCGATCGGACGAAGCCAGACTGGCCCTTCGTGGTCGCGGCCGGAGCGCGGGCCATCCTGATAGTCGAGGATTAACCAGTGGAGGAGTTCCGTGAGGCACTGTCGGGCCGGTGTTATACTGACCTAAAAGTCGCGATCTTCGACGAGCCACGAGGTGCGGGTGTGAAGAGAACCTACCATACTGTCAACGGCCGGGTCGTCGCGGAGACAACAAGCGGCGTTCAAACCGGTCGGGCATATTCCATGACGTTCTATACCGGATTGGTGATTGTATCAAGCGCATCATCAGGCCGAAGTGAAGATCATCGGATCAAAGAAATGAAGCAGCATCGACCCAATCTACGATCAACCCTGAGTTGTCTGTGCTTACTTTGCCTGTCGTTGGGTGGCGTTCTGTCAGCATCGGCCCAACGAACAGGAAGCGAATCAGAGATTGAAAGTTTATTCAAGGCCTACCGTAGCGCGAATACAGATCAACGAGCGGAGATCGAAACTAACTTGCGCCTAAATGCGCCTGGGCGTGAATTCTTAGAGCGTAAGCTAGGAAGCGGAATCCTGTCTGATCGGATTCTGGCAACCAGTCTGTTAGCGACATTTGGCAACGAATCTAGCCTACCAGCGCTGCGTGCCCAGTTGACTCACGCAGACTCGAACCTAAGGTGCCTTTCCCTGACCACGATAGGGATTCTAGATCGTGAGTCAGGGCTATTGGAGGCAAGGAGGCTTACCAATGATCCCGCGGCCGGAGTCCGGGCTGAAGCGATCAGAATTATCGGCCTCTGCGAACGTCGAGAAGACTGGCCATTGCTTGTTGAAGCGTTTTCAGATCAGAACGCGACCGTTCGAGCTGCTGCGGTTAGCAATGCTCGCGCTCCCGTCGACGATCCAGCCCCAAAGGCAGTGCTCTGGCAGAAGTTTCACTCTGCGATGAGGGACCGAGCGGTCAGCGTCCGGTCTGCGCTCTGTCTCCGGCTCTCCAATGAGCCGGATGAAGCTGCGCTCATGATGCTCCAGCTGTTGGCGGCGCGGGATAGGAGCCAGCAGATTCGGGATCAGGCTGTGTGGAGTCTGGACACATGGTATCGGAGATTCCTGGACAGGGGAGACCGGACGGCAGTCAAGGCTTGAACCCGGTTGTTGCTTAGGTATCGGATCCCGTGGAAGCACCCGTCGTGATGTCTTCCCACGCGTGGGGGGTCCGGCCCACCCATTTCACCGTGGCGTTGGGCATGAGGTGAATGTCGGCGGTTCAATGCGCGGTTTGACTCAAAGCGAGGTCGCCCTCACATGCGTAAGGCATAGTCGGTGGCAGTCAATTGCAGCAGCGCGTCATGCGTTGCCACAGGCACCACAACCGAGGAGCCGTGAACAGACTCCACAAAAAAGTGTACCGGGAGCTTCCCAGCCTGCCGGTTGGCTTTGGAGATCCTTCGACTCCTTCCTATCTCAGAAGAGCGCGGGCGGCCTTTGCCGCGTGGGCCTTGTCGAGAGCCTCGTTCGAGTAGGGACAGCGAGGGCTGAGGATGCATCCGGGGCATCCCGAGGTGCAGCCGCACGACTCAAGGAGATCGAGGGCGGCGGCGACCCAAGCCCTTGCATCCTCGAAGAGAGCCTGTGCGATGCCCGCGCCTCCCAGCACACTGTCGTGCACGAAGATGACAGGCCCGGTGTGGTCGAGCCAAGAGGAATAGAACGCGCTGCCCACGTCCCGCGGATCGCACTGCGCGATGATCGGAGCAAGCGACACGAGAACGTGCTCCAGCGCGTGAACTCCCGCCTGCGCGTCTGGATCGTCCGCCGCGAAACTGGAAGGCAGGCCGACTCGAACGGCGATGGTCGAGATCGTGTGAGGCGGCATGTCGAGTTGGGCGACCTCGAGCACTTCGCCCGTGAGAAGTTCACGTTTCCGGTATGCCGTCACGATCGTCGTGACATCCACGCCCTCGAAGCGAACATTCCCTTCGCCGAGGGGCGCGGAAGCCAACTCGACTTTCGGCAGCACCGAGGTCTCGGCCAGAGCCTGAGTGTAGTAACCGACGTCTGCCCTCTCTAACTCTACGTTAAGCGAGATCGTGTCGAGTTTCGTGACCCTGTACGACTCGCCGCGATGGAGATAGATCGCACCCGGATGGGCGGCTTGGTAGGTCCGCCACTCCTCCATGTCGCCGATCTTCTCTCCCTCGAGCAGGAGGTCGTAAGAGTTCTTCTGAACGCCTCGAATGTCCACAGATGCCGCAGGAGACTCGTGGCCCGGCACGAACCACAGGCCGCCGGAACGCTTCAGCAGCCCCTCTTCCTCGAGCGATTCGACGCACTGCAGAGCGCCGGGTGGAAACTCGTCCAATTCGGACGCAGCGATCGGCCGCTCATGCGCCGCGCACCTGAGCTGTGATGCGAGGACGAACGGGTTCTCCGGACGCACTCGCACGGCTTCGACTTCGCTGCCCAGAAGTCGCTCCGGGTGTCGCATCAGATACTGATCGAGCGCGTCTTCGTTCGCGACAAAAACTGCAAAGCCGCGCTTCGCGCCGCGTCCCGCCCTTCCCGCCTGCTGTCGGATGCTTGCGACGGAGCCGGGGAACCCCGCGATGACGACCGCGTCGAGGTGGCCGATGTCCACGCCGAGTTCGAGCGCGGTCGTGGTGCAGATGGCGAGCAGTTCGCCGGAGTGCAATTTCCTCTCGATGATTCGACGGTCTTCGGGCGTGTAGCCCGAGCGATAACTGTCGATTCGCTTTGCCGCCTCCGGGGTGGAGTCTTCGAGGAGCGATCTCAAGTGTCCCAGCACGAGTTCCGCCGCCAGCCGAGACCGCGCGAAGATCATCGTTCGCTTTCCAGAAGCGATGAGGTGTGACGCAACGGCTGCAGCCTCGCGAAGCGTGCTGCGGCGAGATCCGTCCTTCAACTCGGGAGGGTTCCACATCACGAAGTCGCGCCCCCCCGATGGCGCGCCGTCTTTTTGGATTAGTTCCGCGCTTCGCCCAGTTAGAGCGTGGAAGTGCTCCACCGGGTTTCGGATCGTCGCAGACGTCGCGATGACGGCGGGGCGCGAGCCGTACCACTCGCTCAATCGGAGCAGCCGGCGAAGGACGAGCGCGACGTGCGAACCGAAGACTCCGGAGTAGTTGTGAAGTTCGTCCACGACGATGAAGCGCAGATTCTTGAAAAACGCTTTCCAAGCCGAGTGATTCGGGAGGATGGCGAGATGGAGCATGTCCGGATTCGTGAGGATGATCTGCGCGGATTGCCGAATGCCCTTGCGCTTCTCCTGCGGAGTGTCGCCGTCGTATGCGGAGGCGCGGATGCCGACGGGCAGCATCGCCTGCGTCTTTTCGAGTTGGTCGTGCGCAAGGGCTTTCGTCGGAAACAGGTGCAGCGACTTACCCGCCGGAAGCGAGGTGAGGGTGTGTAGAACCGGAAGCAGATAGCAAAGGGACTTGCCGCTGCCAGTGCCTGTTACAACGACAACGTCGTGACCGGATACTGCGAGATCGAACGCGATCGCCTGATGGGAGTAGAGCGAAGTGATGCCCAGGCCACTCAGGTGCTCCCGCAAACTCGGGTCCAACGGACGCTCGACGTCGGCGAACTCGGCGTCCCGCGGTTCCTGGAAGCCGACGGCTTCAATCTGTCCTTCGTACGATTCGGAAGCGGTGAGGATTTCCGTGAGCGACCCGGGGGGGGACTTACTCGAACGGATCATAGCCCAGTCGTCGTGCGCGGCGCTTCTCCGTGACGCGGACGGCGTAGATGCTCGCGAGATAGAGAAGACAGAGCGGCGTGGACATCATGATGAGGCTGAACGCGTCGCCCGATGGCGTGATGATCGCAGCCGTGACTGCGATGACGACCATTGCGAACCGCCAGTTCTTCCAGAGGCCATCTGCTGTCAGGATGCCGATCGCGCCCAAGAACCAGACGGCAAGCGGCAACTGGAATCCCGCGCCGAAGGCCAGCATCATCTTGAGGATGAACACGATGTACGTGCCTGGGTCCTGAAGCAACTCCGTTCCCTCGAAGTCCGGCAGGAAACTGAAGAACCAACTGAAGGCGGGCTTCATGATCAGCCACGCGAAGCCAACTCCCATGAAGAACAGAGCGACGCTGATTGGCGCGACGATTCGCATCGCCTTCAGTTCGCTGCGCTTCAAGGCAGGCTTCACGAAGCCCCAGAGTTGGAGGACGATGAACGGGAACGTGAGAAGAAGTCCGATGACGAAGGACAGTTTCAGTTTGAGGAAGAAGGGCTCCGCGAAGTTCGTGAATACCTGCTTGGGAAGTTCCATGCCTTTCGGCATGAGATCCGGGTCGCGCAGGAATTGAGTCAGGAACTTGTAGACATAAGGCTCGAGGAGCCAGCCCCCCACCCAGCCGACCATAAGAAAGAAAAGCGAACGCATAATTCGCGTTCGCAGTTCTTCCAAATGCTCGACGAGTGTAGCTTTGTGTCCTTCGTTCTCCTCGGACTCTAAGCGTTCGTCCTCGTCATCGTATGAATACGGCGCACTCGCCATGCGTCATGAGAAGGTATCGGCTAAGCCGCGCTACTTCTCCATCGTCATGCGCACGTAGAGCGTCTGCCGCACGAAGGTCGCGCCTCCGCCTTGGCGTCCGCCTGCTGCGGGTCCGCCTCCGACCTGCGGGCCGCCACCCTGAGGTGCGCCGCCGCCCATCGAAGGGCCGCCGCGCCTCTGGCCGCCTGCAGGAGAGTAAAGGTCAATGCTCGGGCTGCCGACCGATCCGCCGCCGCCGGTTCCCGGGGGGCCACCGCCGATTTGCGGGCCGGTGCGGCCGCCGGGCGTCTGGCCTGCGGAGGGCTGCTCGACTTTGAAGTCAGCCTGGACACGGAAGTCCTGTCGAACGAGCACGCCCTCATCGAGCGAGACCCAGACGTCCTGCTCGTAGGAGGTGCGGCGGTCGTTCTTAAACTCGCGGCCCTGCATTCGCAGAGTCGGCGTTTCGCGCGAGCCTTCGGCGAACGCAAGTTCGTAATGGATCCTCGCGCACCGCTTGCCCTGCTCCCACTCGAAGTTCACGAGTCGGCCGGACGCGGCGATGCCGACCGCCGCCTTCCCGCTCTCTCGGGCCTCTGCGAGGCTTCCGACCTGGAACAGGATTTGGGAACGCCAGGTGCTGCCCACTTTGACCTTGTCTTCAGGGAGCAGAGGGAGCGGGAGCATTACGAAGAGGTCGGTCAGGCTGTCGCGGCCGACGAATCCTTCAATGCCGTACCAGGCCGGGGCGTCCGCGTAGACTTCGCGGCCGGCTTTGGTGAGGAGCCTGTAGATGGGGGCGAATTCGGCTTCGTGTCGCTTCGTCGGCCTATCCTCGTTATCGACGGTCGCCACAACGTAGTCCTTGCCCGCGTACGGGAGCAATTGGGTTCGGATCAGGCCGGTGCCGTCCGGCTTTCGGTCATCGCACGCAATGAGCACGCGGATCTTTTCGAAGGCGACGGGCAGTTCAGCCGCGCGCCCGCCGATCCTGTTTCGAGCCTCGGAGAGGGTGGACACGAGTTGGCCGATCTCGACTGTGTACGAGATCTTGCGGCCAGGAGTGAACTTGTAGTGAACGTAGGTGCCGTCTTCGGGGATGTTGAAACCCTCGTGGTTGCCGACCTTCACCTGGACGGACGACTCCTCGACCACGGCCGGCTTCCCACCGACGTTGCCGTAGAGGCGGATGGTCAGGGTGTGCTGCCCGTCAGGGATGGCCCGCCCCTTGGTGTCGAGGCGATACACCAGCCGGTCCTTCACTTGGACCGGTACTGTGGCTTCGATAAACTTGTCGTCCACCATCACCCCGATGAACGTGCCCTGGGGCACGCTGCCGTCCGGCATGGCGATCTCGACAACCTCTCGAACGGTGGCGCCGTTCTTGGGGCTGACGATCGTGAACGGGGCTTGCGAATAGGCCGTGGCTGTCAGGCCGACGACCAGAGCGAGCGCGCTGAACGTTTTCATGCTGCGATTCATCCTCCGTCTGCTCGAGGCGAAATGCTACCCGACCCACCGGGGACGGGTTCTGTCACATATTTCGACGTGCCGAGGGGCGGCGAACGTTACAACTGTTTCACCGCGGCGTGGGCTTCGCCCACCTTCAGGCTGATCGCCAGACCGTCGTGGATCGGGTCGAGGAAGGTCATCAGTTCGGGGTGGTCCACGGCGTCGCGGTTGTACTGGCGGATGGCCACGGTGGAAGGCTCCAGGTCCGAGGTGTCGGCCACTCGACCGCTCCAGATCGCGTTGTGCGTGAAGATGAGGCCACCATAGCGCAACTTTTCAGTTGCGATGCGAAGCGCGAGGGGGTACTGGGTCTTGTTCACGTCGATCAGGATGCAGTCGAAGGGCTCCTGCTCCTGAGCGAGCAGTTCCAGGGCGTCGCCGTTCAGGAAACGGCAGCGATCCAGGAATCCCGCGCGATCCAGGTACCCGCGAGCGGCCTCGGTGTTGGCCGCGTCGCCGTCCGTGTGGACGACTTCTCCGGTCGGACCGACGGCGGCGGCGAACCAGACGGTCGAGTACCCGACGCCGCTGCCCATCTCGAACACCCGCCTCGCCTCGATCGCCACCGACAGAGTGGCTACGGTTCGGCCGCACTCGGGGCCGAAGATGGGGAAGTCGTTCTCCTTCGCCCACTGCTCCATCTCTCGAAGGATGGGGCTGCGGCTGGCGTGGTGGGCCACAAGGTAGCGGTCCAACTCCGGACTTAGATGATTTGCCATTCGTTTGCGATTGTGGGCCCGAAGCGCAGCGTGGCGGTTGCGGAGCAGTACTTCTGGTCGCTCAATTCGATGGCGCGGGCGAGCGCCGCCTCTTCGATGTTTTCGCCCTCGACGACGTGGCGGATGCGGATCGCCTTGATCGGTCGCGGCCAGTCGCCCGGAGGATCGCGGTCCCAGTCCACTTCGACCCGATATGCGGTCACCTTCTGGCGCTTCTTCTCAAGGATGCTGAGGACGTCGAGCGCGGTGCAGGCGGCGATGGCGCACACCATGGTTTCGAGGGGCATGGGGCCGGCGCCCGTCCCGCCGAAGTCAGGGTCAGTGTCGAAAACGATCTTGAATCCGGAGGGCGGTGTGGCTTCGAAGGCCTTGCCGTTGCCCGTCCACTCCAATGTGGCTTGCATGGGCGCGATTCTACTTACGGCCAGGATCGGAAGAGATGATCGCCGTCATGCCGCCTAAGACCGCTCCCACCAGAACCGGCAACGCCGGTATGCGGCAGGAGGCTCACGTGGAGCCTGCCGCCTTCATGAGCAGGTGGTAGCCGAAGCCGGCGGTTGCGCCTAATACGGCGCCGATGAGAAAGCGAACGATCATCTCCTTCTCTAACGCACGAATCGCGCCGCCCGCCGCACGGTTTGCCACGAGCACGCGCCCCGTGGTGTAACCTGCCGACGATGATCCGCTCGTTTCTATGCGTCTGCGGCGCGCTCGCGATGATCGCCTCCACGCAGGCGGTCGTGTCTTTTGAAGGCCCGGTGAAGCGCACTCGCTATCCCTCTCTTTCTCCCGACGGGAAGACCCTTGCGTTCTCTTATCAGGGCGACATCTTTCGCGTGTCGAGTGAGGGAGGTCGCGCGGAGCGGCTGACCGTGCATCCGGCAGCGGAGACGATGCCGAGGTTCAGTCCGGATGGAAAGCATATTGCGTTCACCAGCACGCGTCACGGCAACATGGACGTGTTCGTGATGGCTGCGGACGGAAGCGGACTGCGCCGTCTTACTTTTCTCAGCGCCAACGATTACGCGATGGGGTGGACGCCGGACTCCAAGTGGGTGCTGTTTTACACGCAGGGGTGGGGGAGCCTCGAAATCATGAAGGTGCCCGCATCCGGCGGCGAGCCGATTCGCCTGTCGCAGGACAGCATGGAATTCGAGTTCTTCCCATCTGTTTCGCCGGACGGCAAGAAGATGCTTTACAACTACGGCGGTGGACCGGGGCAATGGCGGCGAGTCGGGCAGAAGGGAAGCGGCACGGCGGACATCTGGATCTCGGACTTCACGTCTCCTTTGTCCAACATGAGGAACTTGACGAAAGATGACATGCCGCAACTCTGGCCGATGTGGTCACCGGACGGGAGATCCATTTGGTACGTCGCGGATGACGGCAGTCAAAACCTCTGGCGGATGCAGTCGGACGGAACCGGCGCGCGCCGAATCACGAATCACACGACGGGAAAGGTCAGTTACGCTTGCATCTCAGCAAACGGGGCGATGATCGCCTATGAGCACGAACATTCGATTTTCACATTCGACACGAGAAGCAGCCGCGAGAAGCGAGTGGACATCTACGTGCCGGGGGATCAGAGATACAACGACATCACGCGATTGGCGCTGACCGCCGGGGCTTCGTCTTACAGCGTTTCACCGAACGGGAAGCGGCTCCTCCTCTCCGCGCGCGGAGAGATTCTGATGACTCCGGAGGGGGGCGGCGCGACGAAGGTAATGACCACCTTTCCCGGGCGGGACGAGGAGCCGGTTTGGAAGTCCGACACGGAGTTCTTTTACGTCACGCTTCAGAACGGCAACAAGGACGTGTACCTCATGAATCTGGAAGGGAAGGCGAGGCCGTTCCTCGATTCGCCTTCCGACGAGATGGGCATTCTGCTAAGTCCCGATCGAAAGACTCTCGCCTTCCATCGCGGCCTCAACGAAGTGTGCGTCGTGCCTGCAGACGGAGGCGCGCCGAAGGTCGTCCATAAGGGCGAGTACTACAGCGCGCTGTTCGGTCTGCCCGAGTACTCGTGGGCGTTCGACAGCAAGCACTTGGCGGTCACCGCGCCCACGTCAAGGGGGGGGACGAACATCTATCTCGTGGACGTCGAAACCGGCAAGTCGCAGTTGGTTGCGATGGCTGCGCGAGGAACGGGAGTTCCGATCGTGACCAACAACGGAAAGGTCGTCGCCCTTCCTTCGCAAGAGACCGAAACGGTGGGGCTATGGGCGGTCGATCTCGTGCCGCAGCCGCTCAGCTTCCTCGAAGACGCGCTCGACAAACTGGACGCGAAAGAGGAACCGAAGGGCGAGCCGAAAATCGAAGTCCAAGAGCGGGGGTTGTTCGAGCGTTACCGAAGCCTCGGCGCGCCGGGCGATGTCGGCGAAGTCGTTTCGGACAAGTCGGGGACGACTCTGTACGCGACGATGGATGGAGACATTTACTCCGTTCCCTCGTCGGGCGGAGCCCCCACCCAAATCACCTCGCTTCCCGGCACAGAGTCAAACCTCTGGATGAGCCCCGACGGCTCAAAACTGTATTTCCTCAATGCCGGCCGCGTCAATTCTGTCGCGCTCGCGACCCGGACGGTGTCCACGCGATCCTTCTCCGCGAGCCTCGAGATCAACCAACACTCCGAAGCCAAGGCGCTCTTCGATGAGATTTGGTGGGTGATGGACAGACTCTTCTACGACAGAGAGCATCACGGAAAGAACTGGCAAGCAATCAAGAGCGCGTATGAAGCCGTGCTGCCGCACGCGTTCGATCGCGCTGAGTTCTACGACCTCATGCAGGAGATGGTCCACGAACTCAACGCATCGCACCTCGGCGTATCCGGCCCCACTCAGCAGCCAACGACCGGCGACGATTCCACGGGATCGCTCGCGGTGGAGCCCGATTGGGCCAGGCTTGAGGCGACCGGCGAGTACGTCGTCACGCGAGTCATGGAGGGGGGGCCGGCCGACCACCCTCAATCGAAATTGGAACCCGGCGATCGCATCGTCGCGGTCAACGGCGTCGAACTGAGCGCAGCGAATCCGATGGACAGATTGCTGCTCGGAACTGTCGGGAAGAAGGTGCGCCTGTCGGTCATCGGACGATCCCGCGAGACGCGAGAGGTGTTCATCAAGCCGATCCCGGTGAGCGGGCTAACGGGCCTGTCGTACGACGACTTCGTGAGACGGTCGCGTGCGCTCGTGGACAGATACAGCGGTGGCCAGATCGCGTATCTGCACATCCAAGGGATGAGCATGCCGAGCCATGAACTGTTCATGCGACAGGTGCGCACTCTCACGCAGAACAAGAAGGGCCTCATCATAGACGTGCGATACAACGGAGGCGGGAACACAGCGCATCTCGCCCTCGGAATGCTCGTGAAAAGGCTGTGGCTGATTCGCGCGAATCGCGATTCCGACATCCGCATCAGCGAAAACCTCTATCGAGGCGAGTCGGTTGAACTGCCGTCCGCGCTCATGATCAACGCATCCAGTTTCAGCAACGCGGAGATCTTGGCCGAGGGGTTCAGGAGGCTCGGCGTGGGTCCGGTCGTCGGCGTGGCGACGCCGGGGGCGGTCATCGGCACGGCGTCCTGGACTCTGTTCGACGGCGGGTCTCTGCGGACGCCCTTCGCCGGTGCGTACACGGTGGATGGGGAGAACCTCGAGGGGAATGGAAGGAAGCCGGACATCCCCGTTCCTTACGACCCGAATGCGGCCGCTGCCGGCGAAGATCCGATGCTCAAGGCCGCCGTCGAGGCCCTGCTCAAGAGGGCCGGAGCGGGGGCGATTTGAGGGGCTTCCACAGGCTGAACCCCCACACTTACGGGGAATTGCCAGGTTTTGATGGAAAAGGCCTGAACGGGGTTGTCAGATTCGACGTTCTTTGGTATAGTCCATTCACACCGATAGGCTCGGACAAGCTTTAGCTGGCCGGGCCGTTCGGGTGGAGTTCTGCCTCGCAGAGGGCTAATCACCCTGTGAGGGGCTAAATACATTCCGAGAGGAGGAAATTCGAATGAAGAAGCTTCTTATTCCGGCCTTCCTTGTCGGCGCCGTGGCATCCGCTAACGCCGTCGTCCTTTGGAACCAGCCGGCGGCTGACGTCAACCAGAACGGTTACGTCAACCAAGAGTTCGCCGACTTCCCAACGTTCAGCACGTACGAGGTCAATGACGTGAACACAGGCCCGGGCTGGATCATGGAGAAGATCACGATCCGACTCCAGACGTCCAGCGCGTCCTGGGGCGCGGTCAACTCGGCTCGCCTGAACATCTTCAACAAGACCGGCGCTCTTCCGGGCGCGGGCGATGACCCCACCACCGGGACCGCCGTGGCCGTCACCATGACGAACATGGGCACCAACTCTGGTGGCTTCACGCTCTATGACATGGTCTGGACCGGCAGCATCAACGTCGGCGCCGGCGACAAGTGGATCGGCCTCACGCCGGTCGCTGCGTTCGGCACCGCTGGTCAGGCGTTCGGCATCCAGGTCGCTAAGGTTGGCGATGCTTCCGCTTACCGCAATCCGGGCGGCGGATTCGGCCTCGGCACGGCTTGGGGCAACTCCGGCATGTTCGGCGAAACGGACCCCCGAGATAACAACATCATCATCGAGGGCCAAGTGGTTCCCGAGCCTGCTACCCTGCTCGCTTTGGGCGCCGGCCTCGCCGCGCTCGCTGCTCGCCGCCGCAAGGCCTAAGACCAGCAAGCAACGCGTTGCGTAATGAAATCCCGGCTTCGGCCGGGATTTCGTTCTTTTGGTCGGCCGCCAGGACCGCTTTGGGAGCCCCGACGCCAGCCTTGCGCAATTCGACGATTGCGCTCGTCGAATGTGCAATCGGCCAGATCACCGTTGATTTGGCCGATATCAGCGGTGATTTGGGCCGGATCAACGCCGCTCTCCCCCTCGTCACCGCCGCTTTTCCACAGGTCAGCGAGGCTCCTGGGCAGATCGTCTCTCCTTTGCCGCGCGTCGCCTCCCCTCTGGGGTAGATCGGCGTCTCTTTGCGGCGGGTCTGTGCCTATCCGGCTGGCTCCGCGCGCGGCCGGGGGCGGCTACAATCGGAAGCATGCCCAAGGCGAAGTCCGCGTACCTCTGCCAGTCCTGCGGGCACTCTTCTCCCAAGTGGCTCGGCCAGTGCCCCGACTGCGGGGAGTGGAACACGCTGGTCGAGGAGGTGGTTCGCGCGTCGGTGGGCGGGAAGGCTGTGGAGAGGATCGCGATCCAGGCGCCGGACATCCTGAGCGTCCAGTCGCTCGACGCGCGGCGCGAGCCGACCGGCATCCCCGCGCTCGACGCGGTTCTGGGGGGCGGGCTCGTTCCGGGCTCCATCGTGCTCGTTGGCGGGGAGCCTGGCATCGGCAAGAGCACGCTCCTGACGCAGGTCGCCGCCGCCATGGCCCATGAGGGCGAGGTCGTCCTCTACATTTCCGGCGAGGAGTCGCCTTCTCAGGTGCGCATGCGGGCGGAGCGAATCGGCGCGCTAAGCGAGAACTTCCGACTGGCCACCTCGACCGACCTCGAGGAGACGCTCGCCATCCTCCGGGGCACGGAGCCGCGGGTCGCCATAGTGGACAGCATTCAAACGATGTCGTCCTCAGAACTCGAGGGCGGCGCCGGCGGGGTCTCGCAGGTGCGCCACTGCGCGTCGGTCCTGCACGCGTTCGCGAAGGAGGCGGGAATCGCGATGTTCGTCGTGGGGCACGTCACGAAGGACGGGTCGCTCGCCGGGCCGAAGGTGCTCGAACACCTCGTGGACTGCGTGCTGGTTTTCGAGGGCGAAGGGTTCGGTCGTCTACGGACGATCCGCGCCGCGAAGAACCGATTCGGCTCCGTGGATGAACTCGCCGTTTTTGAGATGACGGAGTCGGGGCTTTCCGAAGTGGAGAATCCGTCGCAACTCCTGCTCGCGGAGAGGCAGGCCGGCGCGCCCGGCTCGTGCGTATTCGCGGCGATGGAGGGCCGGCGCGCGGTTCTGCTCGAAGTGCAGGCGTTGGTGAGCCCGAATTACACGCAGTCGCCGCGGCGAACCGTGACCGGTCTCGATTTCAACCGCGTGCTCCTGACGCTCGGAGTGCTGGAAAAGCGCGGCGGGGTGCGACTGGCGGGCCAGGATGTGTTCGTGAGCGTCGTCGGGGGGCTGACGGTGCGCGAGCCGGCCGCCGACCTCGCGGTTCTGCTCGCGGTCGCGAGCGCGGCCAAAGGGGCGGCTCTGCCGGAGGACCTGGTGGTCTTCGGCGAGGTCGGGCTTACTGGCGAGATCCGGAGCGTGGGTTCCGTCGGAGCGAGGCTCAAAGAGGCGGCGAGGATGGGCTTTCGGCGCGCTGCGACGAGCCGAACCGGCAAGCAGGACTACTCGCAGCCGGGAGTCACAGTCGGCGGACTCAGGAACATCGCGGACGCCCTCAGCCTCGTTTCCGAATAACCGGGAACCCAAACGCCCCCAGAACATTCTTAGGGTATGGGCGACAGGAATTGCCGCTCAAAACACGTTTTGTATACTGATTGAGGAGGCACTTCAAATATGTTAGCGGCACTGGGCATTGCACTCGCGACACTGCAGCCCGTCGCCCCCGCTCAGCCTGCGGTGGTCACGGGCGAGATGACTCTTTCACACGGCTTCGTCGTGGACGCGGCGACGGGGAAACGGCGGTCCGTCGTGGGGCTCGTCATCCCGTTCCGTGCCGAACGGGTTTCGACCATGCGCGACAAGGCGCCCGCTTCGAAGCAGGACTCGAACGTCGGCTTCTCGCAACAGGTCCCGCCGCTGGTCTACAAGAACGACAACGGGACGAACACGTACTTCTACACCGATCCCTACACGATGCCGAGCGCGGCGGACGACATCGTCATGTCGCCGACCGGCGCAGGCGCGAGTTGGAAGTGGATCACGACTGGCCTCTACGCTGAGTACACAGGCAACTTCCTTTGGCGATGGAAGGTTTACGACACGGATCTCGGGAACACGGGTCCGGGCAACATGGAGTTCGCGGGGCTGCTTGCCGACTTCGGCGGCCGCTTCGCGCTGCAGGATTACAACCTCCAGCCTGGCGCGTACAAGATCACGTTCGACATCTCCGTCGTGGCGGTGAACGTTCCGGACGGTGAGTGCTATCTATGCCAGCAGTTCCGAATGTGGACCGGCTATCCGCCGAACCCCGAGGCGCCGTTCCGGATTGACCTCTTCAACCTGTTTTCGATCGGAGGCGTGACTCTCGGATCCAGTCAGGACTACTTCTGGTACGACGATCTGCCTGGCGGTAACCCGAACAGCATCTACGAGTTTGAAGAGCATGACCAACTCGGCGACGAAGGCGGCAACGTCTACGAGAGCAACTTCCTGTTCGAGATCTATGCGGGCAATCCGGTCGAAGTGGCGCTGCCGGTCAGCCTGACACTCGTCCGAGGCAACCACGTCAGCGGTGATCATGTGGACACTTGGTATAGCGACAACGTGTACTACAGTGCCCGGCCCGGAGTCGCAGCGAGCCCGCAGGTGCCTCCTTTGGAAGTCATGGTGGAGGGCGCTCTTCCCATCGCAAACCCGAACTCACTGAAGTTCCTCTTCGAGACGGCATGCACGTCGGTTGGCATTAACGAGCGAGTGGACCTCTACAACTACTCGACGGGCCAATGGGTGAACTTCTACTCGGGCACGGCAGGCGTAAGCGACCAGACCCACGAGGTGGTCGTCCAAGGGACGATCTCGAACTACGTGAATCAGTCCACTCGGCGGGTTCGGGCCCGGTTGACGTACCGGCAGAACGGTCCGGCAACGGGCTGGCCGTGGACGGTGCGCTTCGACCTGACGAACTGGCAATTCACACGGCCTTAGGCAGGGGGCGCAGGTGGCATGACGGGCCGGGGTCTCTGCCCCGGCCCGCCGTGGTTTTTGGGGCTGGTGGAAAAATCCCACTTGACAAACGGGAAGGGATGTGCCTATAATCTCCCTTGCCTCAGTTCTGGGGCGTGCTCCTTGACAACCGGATTCGGTTACGTGCTTTACAGCACCGTCATCAACCATTCAAACGATTCATCACGGAGAGTTTGATCATGGCTCAGGACGAACGCTGGCGGCGTGCCTAAAACATGCAAGTCGAACGAGGCCTTTGGCCTAGTGGCGAACGGCGGAGTAATACATAAGCAACCTGCCCCGAAGACCGGGATAGCCCCTTGAAAGAGGGATTAATACCGGATGTTGTCCGAGGAGGGCATCCTTTTTGGACTAAAACGCGCAAGCGGCTTTGGGAGGGGCTTGTGGCCTATCACCTTGTTGGTGGGGTAACGGCTCACCAAGGGTTCGACGGGTAGCTGGTCTGAGAGGACGATCAGCCCGACTGGGACTGAGACACGGCCCAGACTCCTACGGGAGGCAGCAGTTAGGAATCTTGCGCAATGGAGGAAACTCTGACGCAGCGACGCCGCGTGCAGGACGAAGTATTTCGGTATGTAAACTGCTTTTGCCAGGAAAGAAATCTGACGGTACCTGGCGAATAAGCCCCGGCTAACTACGTGCCAGCAGCCGCGGTAAGACGTAGGGGGCGAGCGTTGTCCGGATTTACTGGGCGTAAAGAGCGGGCTGGAGTGGCGAAGAGGTGATTGGAATTCCCGGTGTAGCGGTGACATGCATTGATATCGGGAGGAACACCAACGGCGAAGGCAGGTCACTAGTCGCCAACTGACGCTGAGGCGCGAAAGCGTGGGTAGCAAACAGAATTAGATACTCTGGTAGTCCACGCCCTAAACGATGGATACTAGTCGTCGGGGGTATCGACCCCCTCGGTGACGTCGCAAACGCACTAAGTATCCCGCCTGGGGAGTACGGCCGCAAGGTTGAAACTCAAATGAATTGACGGGACCCCGCACAAGCGGTGGAGCATGTGGATTAATTCGATACTAACCGAAGAACCTTACCCAGACTTGACATCGATGGTAAGCCGTAGAAATGCGGCCCCCTACCCACAAGGTAGGCCGGAAGACACCTGTTGCATGGCTGTCGTCAGCTCGTGCCGTGAGGTGTTTGGTTAAGTCCAGCAACGAGCGCAACCCTCATTTCGTGTTACCAGCGGATAAAGCCGGGGACTCACGAAAAACTGCTCCGGTAACGGAGAGGAAGGTGAGGATGACGTCAAGTCGGCATGGCGGTTACGTCTGGGGCTTCACACATGCTACAATGGGCGCAACAAAGGGCAGCAATACCGCGAGGTGGAGCTAATCCCAAAAATACGCCCTCAGTTCAGATTGCAGTCTGCAATTCGACTGCATGAAGGCGGAATCGCTAGTAACCGCAGGTCAGCTATACTGCGGTGAATACGTTCCCGGGGTTTGTACACACTGCCCGTCAAGTCACCTGAATTGTCTGCACCCGAAGTCCGTGGCTCAACCGTAAGGAGAGAGCGGCCGAAGGTGTGGGGGGTAAGGGGGACTAAGTCGTAACAAGGTAGCCGTACCGGAAGGTGTGGCTGGATCACCTCCTTTATAGGGAGCAGAATTTCCTCACGGGAACATTGGGCGCAAGCCCGAACTCCCTGGTCGAGCTGTAAAGACTTCACGCGCGAAGCGACGGTTATCGCGCGGCGTACCGATCCGGATAAGGAGCATTGAGCCTCGTTCGCAAGAACGGGGCTCATTTGGTTTGTGGGGTGTTGCGGGTTGCGATGCGGCGCGCGGGACCGCGACGAGAGCGATTGTGCTAGTGTGCGGACCGCACACTAGCACATGGTCTGGTGGCCGAGTTCGAGGGGCGACGGGATTACAGCGCTGAGGCGATTCTCTTTACCCCCACGCCGAGCGTCGCCTTCGCGATCTTGTCGAGCGCGGCCTCGGGGCCATGAAAGTGATACGTTCGGTGGTAGTGCGTTCCGGAGGCTCCCTTCGCCAGAAGCAGAGCCGGTGACGAGGACTCCAACTCGTAGAACTTGCCCATCTGCGCCGCGCCCGGTGCGGGCGGCCCGTCGTTGTAACTGTTCACGGCGTCGCCCCCGTAGGGCTCCGACTGCAACTCCCACATCGAGTTCACGTATCGCGTCGTGTTTCCCGGCAGGGTGAACTGCGCGAGAGTGAGCACGCGCCCGGTGGCATCGTAACTGCCGAGAGTCTCTTTCGCCCGTCGGGGCGAGACTCCGATCTTGCTTCGATAGTTGCCGTCGCCCTTGAAGTAGATGACCCCCCCCTCGACCTTGAGGCGATCCGCGGGGACCTTGCCGAAATAGGTGTCGTTGACGATCGGGCCGAGGCGGCTCGCCGATCCTGTCACGTATGGAACTGCGACGGTCGTCGTGGGGGATGCGTTCAGCATTCCCAAAATCCAGATCGAGAGCAGTCCTGTGTCTTCGTCCCAGGTCTTGCCGTGGTTCTTAATCGTGTTCTTCGTCTCGACGCAGACCATGTGAACTCCCGACGGGATGTCCACGCCGAGCAGCCTCTCCGCCTCTTGGGTCTCCACGACGCGCACGACGCGAGTGACCTCGACGTCGAACTTGAAACCGATGTAGTTCTGCAATTCGAATCGCTTTACGAACGTCGCGGATCCCTTCGTCGCGGCCACCGTCGGATAGGCGATCGAATCGATCGGCGGTGGCGTCTGCCAATGTTCGAGATCGAACGGCGATCCGGGCGGGAAGTAGATCGAGAACTGGCCGCCTTCGGGGCCGATCCAGAAGCGATCCTCCCCCCCGAACGCGTTGATGTGTTCGCGCAGTTCGCCGCTTGAGATGAGGTCGCGGTTCAGCCATCCGTAACTCATCCCGCTCGCGCCGTCCGTGCTCGTCATCACGCGGCCCTGATATTGGGGAACGACGGCCACCTTTGCTCTCCCCGACGTGTCGGTGAGAACGATCGTCTTCACGTGTTCCTTGAGGAACTCGACGTCGTCGTCGAAATTCGAAGCGGAAGTCGCAGGCATCAATACCCCCGGCGCGAGCGCCATCCACATTGTAACCGGCAGCATCAGATTCGTCCCTCCTCGGCGCTCTCGCGCCGCTCCAAGTATGGCCGGAATCGAGGGACGGCGATGAGGTGCTGCGCCCAGGCGCGAGGGGCGAGTGGGTTTTGGTCGTCGCCATAATCTTTGGCGTGACCGAGAAGCGCTTCGTCACGGTGGGCACTTGCGTCGCGGTCGTCCTACTGACGGCCTGCTCGACGCCGCAGCCGCGAATCCACGCCTATTCGGGCTCCACCTGCCTCGTGCCCGGTGGCGACGGCCCGCGCCAGGAGATCTACTCGGAGTTACCGCCGTCGCTTCGGCTGGGACGGGCAGGAGTGGAGACACAAGGGCGTACCGCGGTCGTCACCTTGACCTTCGAAGGCAACGCGCTCCAGGCAGGAGGGCGCGGCACCATCGAGGTCTACTTTGATTCTCCTTCTGAGAAAACCGTTCATTCACGCGCGCTGATCGCGACGTTCGGCGGGCACACGCAACTCGGGCTCGATGAGACCGACCCGGCCGGCGTATTCGTCAGGACGCTGAAGGATGAGGACTTCGACTTCGAGCGAGTCGGGACCGCGACGTTGATCGCAAACGGCAACGAACTTCGCCTCGAAGGCGACCTGGGAATCGGCGACGCGACGCCGAACTTGATCGTTCTCCGGTATGCGTCTGAAGAGGTGTTCCAGAAGCGACCGGATTTTCGGTTCACGTCCGACGGCATCGCGACCGTGGTGTACTTCCGGGGAGACGAAATCCACAGCCGTCCGCTGCCCAGGCTTCCGAACCGATAGTCGGCGTGCTTTGCCTTGCCCCCGTCGGCGGGGAACGGCGTGGACACAGAAGTGCCGAGGCGATTCCCGGGATTTTTCCGGGTACCGGATTTTCCTTCGAACCCGCGCGGGTGCTGTACACTCTCCTATGTAGGGCCCTGCCCCCACATATGGGAAAACGGAGAGTCTCCCCTCAAAGCGATGTTTGGTCGCGGCGCGCGTTTTTGCGCGCCGCTGGCTTAGGAGTCGGCGCAGTTGCGGTCGGGGGGCTGCCACGCGCCTTGCGCTCGCAAATCCTCCCCGGCACGATCGCGCAGTACGCGCGTCCGGCTCGGCTCACCCTCACGGCCGCGCCGAGCACGGAGCAGATTCTTCCGGGCGGCGCGACGAACGTTTGGCGATTCACGGCGCAGAGGCTCGCCGGGCCGTACGACACGGTGACGCCGATCCCCGGCTCGTACCTCGGCCCTATCCTTCGCGGATGGAAGGGACAGAGGTTCCAAATCCGATTCCAAAACAACCTTTCGGAAGAGTCCGTCGTTCACTGGCACGGGCTCGACGTGCCCCCGAGCTCCGACGGGCATCCGCGGAACGCCATCGGCCCCGGTTCCTTCTATAACTACGACTTCACGATCGTCAATCGCGCGGGCACCTATCTGTATCACCCCCACCCGGACATGCTCACAGGAGAGCAGGTGTTTCGTGGGCTCGCCGGTCTGTTCATCGTCCATGACGCCGAAGAGCGGGCCGCCGGTCTTCCGAAAGGCGCCTGCGACGTGCCGATCGTCATTCAGGATCGCAGGTTCGACGTCGGCAATCAGTTTCTTTACAACGTCGGAGGGATGGCGGGCTTCCTCGGCGATCAGATTCTCGTCAACGGCGTCCCGAACTACGAACTCGAGTGCTACACCCGCGCCTATCGTCTGCGAATCGCCAACGTTTCGAATTCGAGGGTTTACAAGCTTGGGTGGGGGGATGGGTCTCCGATGATTGTCGTTGGATCGGACGGAGGCCTTCTGGAATCTCCCGTCGAGAAGCCGTACTTGATGCTCGCCCCTGGCGAGAGGGTCGAGGTTTGGCTCGATCTGCGCAACAAGAAGGTAGGCGACGAACTTCTGCTCAAGTCGCTGCAATTCTCGGCGCAGGGGCCGAGCGGCGGTCAACTCCCGGTCAACGGCGCGCCGCTCGACATCATGAACTTCAAGGTCGTGTACCAGCAGCAGGAAACCCTGGTTCTGCCTCCGTATCTATCGCAGATCGATAGATACGATGTCAACCAAGCCGTCAATCGGGACAACCCGAGAGTTTTCCAAATCTCCGTCGTGGATGGCATGTTCCGTTTGAACGGCCGGCTCTTCGAAATGAAATCGTGGGAGCCGGATGAGGAAGTGCGGCTCGGGGACCTCGAAGTGTGGGAGTTCCGGAACGACTCCTCCGGCATGAGGATGATCCACCCGATGCACACCCACGGCCCGCCGTTCCAAGTCCTCGAACGAACGATAGACTCCATGGGAGCCGCGAATTACGAGACGGTGCGCTACGGTTACGTGGACGAGGGCTGGAAGGACACCATCATGGTCATGCCTGGCGAGCGCGTGAAGGTGCTCATCAAGTTCACTCACTTTTCCGGGCTATACGTCTATCACTGCCACAACCTCGAACACGAGGACATGGGCATGATGCGGAACTACTACATCAATCCGTAGCGTTTTCAAACGGCGATACCGCCTGTTACGACATCCAACTCTTCCAGTATTCGCCGTCTTCGATCGCGACGGCGTCCTTCGTCAAATAGAGGGGGCGGAAGGTGTCGAGCATCACGGCGAGTTCTTCCGTTCGCGTCGCGCCGATCGACTTTTCTGCGAGTCCAGGCTGCGGGCCGTGCGGGATGCCGAGCGGGTGCAGAGTGATCGAGCCTTCTTCGATGCCTTTGCGCGAACCGAAGTTGCCGTTGACGTAATAGAGGACTTCGTCGCTGTCTATGTTCGAGTGAACGTAAGGAACGGTGACGGCCTCGGGATGATAGTCGAGCATCCTCGGACAGAAACTGCACACCACGTAGTTGCCGGCTTCGAACGTTTGGTGGATGGGCGGGGGCATGTGCAGTTTTCCGGTAATCGGGCTGAAGTCGTTGATGTTGAAGGCCCACGGGTAGACGTATCCATCCCAGCCGACCACGTCGAACGGATGGAAATCGTAGGTGTACTCGGTGAGTTCGTTCCTTGCGCGCACCAGGACCTTGAAGTCGCCCTTCTCATCGTAAGTTTTCAACTCAACGGGGGGGCGAATGTCGCGCTCGCAGAACGGCGCGTGCTCGAGCAGTTGGCCGTAGTTGTTGCGGTAGCGCTTCGGAATCTCGATGTGGGTGGTGGAGAGGATGCAGATCATCCGCTGAGGCACGGAGTCCATCTTGATGCGATAGATCGTTCCGCGCGGAACCACGATGTAGTCGCCGGGCTTGTACGGCACGTCGCCGAACTGCGACTCGAAGACGCCGCTGCCGTCGTGCATGAACAGAAGTTCGTCGCCGTCCGCGTTCTTGAAGAAGTAGTCCATCGAGTCGGCGGCCCAGACGTGGTGCCAGACCACGTCGCCGTTGCCGAGGAGGGCGATTCGTCCGGTGATCGGGTCTCCGCAGGGCTTGAGGGCGGCGGTTTTGAGGTGCCGGTGCCGGAGCGGCTCGTGGGATAAGAACTCGACGCCGACAGGACCCCGCGCCTCCCATGCCTTGACCCGCGTGGGCATGTTGATGTGGTAGGCGATGCTCTGAATCCCGCTGAAACCGTGTACGCCCAGCACCTGCTCCGAATACAGGCCGCCGTCCGGCTTCCGAAACGCGATGTGCCGCTTGGGCGGAATCTTCCCTAAAGAAACGTACCGTGGCATGGCTTTTCTCCGGCGGATTATGGCCCACCGAGCCCGCCCCTGGGCCTTTCGCCCCGCCCCGGGCCAAGATTTCTGATCCCTCCTCGGGGAATCACTTGAGATTCTTGAGCCTGGCTTCAGAATATCTTAGGTATTTGGCCCCATTCGGTTCATAATCCGTATCGCGGGGCGGGCCGGCCGCATAGAATAGTCACGAGGGTTGGAAACGGCCCTCAGGAGACGGAAATGACAACGCAATCACGGGACGAGAGGTATCTGATCGCCGAAGCGGCCGGGGGGAACCGGCTGGCGTTCGACATCCTGGTCCGGACGCACTACCGGGGTGTGTACGGGCTCGCTCTGCGCGTCTTGGGCAACCAGGACGACGCGGCGGACGCGACCCAGACGACTTTCCTCAAGGCCCTCCGCTCCATCGGCGAGTTCGACACCAGCCGCCCGATGAAGCCCTGGCTGTATCGGATCTGCGCGAACGTGTGCACGGACATCGTTAGGTCCAAGCACAGATCGCACGACGCGCTCGATCAGCACGCGCACCTGCTCGAAAGCGCAGATGACACGGAGGACCACGCCGAGCAGAGCGAACTGCAGGGCAAGGTCTTGCGGGCGATCTCTCGTTTGCCGGAGCGGTATCGAAAGATCATCATGATGCGGCACTACGAGCAGTTGGACGTCGAGGAGATCGCGCAGAAGGTCGGCGCGCCGGAAGGCACGATCAAGAGTTGGCTGTTCCGCGCCCGGGCGCAGCTTCGCCGCGAACTGGCGGGCGTTCTCGAGCCGACCGCAGCCTAAGCAGAATTCATTGGACGCTGCTCCTCTCCCCAAGCCCGGCATTCTTGCCGGGCTTGGGCTTTCTTAGGGTGACGAAGTTTTCCGAATTGCCGCGCTCGTGTTAGAATCTATCGCAAGCGCACAGCGCAGGAGGACGAGAGTGCTGATTTCGATTGTCGCCGGCCTTGCTCTGCCGCTCGCCAGCGGCCCCGAGGCGTTCTACGCGAGCACCGAGAGATTCGGATACACGGGAACCGTCTCGGTCTACAACACCCTTTCAGACGCGCAAAACGGGCGCAACGCGCGATACAGTGCGATTGTCGTCCCGCAGCGGGACGGGTCGATATACCTGGTCAGGAACAGACCGACCTTCTACGAAGACTTCAACGCGTTTCTAACGAACTGGTACTCCAACAGCGGTCAGAACCCGAACAACAAGAACGAAGCGTTCGTGCAGATGTACGACGACAACGCGTCGAACTGGCAGAACCAGAAGGGGTACTGGAACCGCGAGCACACGGTGTTCACGGTCGAGGCGAAGGGGAAGGACGCGACCTATCCGTCGAGAGAGAATCCCGGCGACTACGCTCGGCTGTGGAACGCGGGCGCGCCTCAGGGCTCGGGCGAGAGCACGAAGGGCACGTACCTTGTGTACGAGTACAGGTTGGTTGCGACCGGACTGGCCGGCACGGACCCGGACGGCGATGGGTTCTTCGAGAGCGCCGGAAACGCCGCGAGTTACTCCGGCTACTTCAAGGGCATCTTCCGGAACGAGAGCGAGAGGTATCCGGCGTCGAACGGGTTTTACGTCGTCAACCTGGTGATCAACTCGACGTCCTGGGCTGTGACGAACTCGCACGCGGGGAGCGACAACTTCGGCTCGAACACGGTGAAGTAGGCCCAGGGCTGCGGGCGCGGCCGGACTCGCGCCGGGGCCGCCCAGAACCCGGCATATTTCCCGCCCGCGCGTGGAACCGCCCTGCCTTCTGGGGGTGTTGAACCGGGTGGAAAGGTACACTGCCGCCCGGCGATGCTCTGGGGGAAGCGTTCCAAACGCGACCAATTCGAGCGGGCGGTACGCGGTGTCTTTCCCTCCGTCTACAACACGGCCCTGAGGATGTCTCGGAACCGTGAAGAGGCCGAGGACCTCGCACAGGAAACCATGGTCCGCGCCTACGAAGCCTTCGAGCGCTTCGATGGCAGGAACCTCAAAGCCTGGCTGCTGAGAATCCTCACCAACCTCTTCATCAACCGGTACCGAAAGGGACAAAGAGAGCCGGAAATCGGAACGTTGGAAACCGACGACGGCCCGATGGATGTTGTAGACGATAGAGCCGATCCGGCCGCAGAACTTTTCGACGGCCTGCTCGGCGAAGAAGTGGAAGAAGCCTTGAAGAAACTGCCCGAAGAGTATCGAGCCGCTGTGTTGCTGACCGACGTCGAAGGCCTCAGTTATGAGGAAACGGCGGATGCGCTCGGCGTTCCGATCGGAACGGTTCGATCCCGGCTGGCGCGAGGACGCGCGCTGCTCCGTTCGGAGCTCCTCAACTACGCCAAATCGCGAGGATATCTGTGATGCCCAACGAGTTCGATTCGAAGTTGAAGGTCCACGCGTTCGCCGACGGTGAGTTGTCCGCTGAAGAGATTCCCGGCGTGGAAGTCCTCATCGACCAAGACCCTGACTGCAAAGACGAATACCTCTGCGTGATGCAGATGAAATCCGTCCTTCGGGACAAACTTCCTTCGCACTCCTGCGACGAAGCCTGGGACGGATGTTGCGGCCGCTTGCGGGAAATCGATCGGGTTCAGCAGACGGAAGCCGTCTTCGGAAAGTTTCGATTCGCCATCGTCGGCGTCGTCGCGGTCGCGATCTTCGCAGCCGCGTACATGAACCGGATTAGTCCCGGGTCGCGAACGCCGATGGATTCGCTCGCGACGACCGTGTCTGCGGCGGCTGCCGGGCCCGCTTTCGTTGGCAGCAACGAGCGCGACGGCGCGAATTGGGTGTCCCGAAAACTCGGGACGAACATCGAGAAGCCGAGCCTGTCGCAGAGGCTGCTGCAGCTTGTCCGCACCGATGTGATCGAGGACGTGGACGGGCCGATCGGACGCTTCATCTACACCGACGGCGTGACGGTTTACACGCTTCTCGTGCTGCCCGGAAGGTCGTGCGTTGGCGGCGATCCGGTGCCCGGAATGTCGGACGTGTGCTGCCATTCCGTCGGCAAACTCAACTCGCTCTGCTGGGAGCGCGACGGGCAACTGTACATCCTCGCCGCGCCGAAGCGGATCGAGGACCTGATCGCGCTCGTGCGATAGGCCCCACCCCCGAACCTCCGGGAACTTTTTAGGCCCGGATGGGTTTGAATAGAGTGGACAGCGCAGGCTGACGACTTTGAAAAGAGATGCAGTACCGGCGTCCCGCCGGTGAAGACGAGTGATTCGCGGCGATACCGCCGAGCGACTTGCCTGTTGAAGTGACAATCGAATAGACGCAGAAGCCGAGGGACATTAAGGCTTTCGTCGTCTCCTCTCCTCCCTCAAAACCAGCCCCCCGTTCCCCCGACGGGGGGCGTAGTGCTTTTTTGGGGGGCCGGATGCTCCGCCTAAGGGTCCAAGGTTATTAAGTGCCGAGCGATGAATTGAGCGACGGCGTCTTTTGAAATTCCTCTCTCTGCGACGAGCATCGCCACCTCGTACAGTTCCTCGTCGCCGACGTTTAGGGTCAGGCCATTCCGCTCGAGGAACGCGATCGCAGCAATCACGCCTGTGCGCTTGTTACCGTCGAGGAAGCCGTGGTTCTGAGCGAGGTTGCACCAGTATGTGGCGGCCATGTCCTCAATGGTCTTACAAAGGAACTCTCCGCCAAAAGTCTGGGCGGCGGCGAGAGTAGCGCTGGTGATGAGACCGAGATCTCGAATTCCATGCGCACCGCCGTGCCGTTCGATCGAGAAGTCGTGGAGCCGTATCACCTCGTCCACAGTGAGGAAGACTGGCTCCGGCTGATCACTTGGCAAGGCGTTTCAGCGCTCTGCCGTAGCGTCTGTCTATTCGCTCGGCGATCTCCTCGATCGACTTCGGCTTCGTCAGGACGATTTCGTTCTCCCTGAGACGGATCTCAACGCTCCCTTCAAGGCCAAGGTGTGCTCGTAGGGTCCTGTCGAGAATCAGGGCCTCGCTGTTGCCGGTTTTGATAAGCCTTTTGATCATGCGGTGTCCTTACAATATCTATACAATATTATGACGCCCTCGGGCGAAAAGAGTCACGGTCAAGATGCGGGGAATCTGGCGGCGGCCCCGTTTCGAGCCGGTTCCTGAGGGGCCCGCCGCGTTCCGCCGGTGGGTGGTTGACGAATTGGTGTCGGGTGGCCTTAGGGGTGGATGAAGCGACTTTTGCGAAGGCTCGAGCGGGCGGGGTGGACGCCGCATGCCGGGCAACTCGAATACCTCCTCTGCCGGGCGAGGTTCCGCATCCTTGCCTGCGGGCGGAGATGGGGCAAAACGGACGCGGCCGCCGCCGACATCGCCCTCCGCGTGGCCTCGACGAAAGAGAGCCGGCAACTCGCCGTCGCGCCGACGCTCGAACAGGCGCGCCTGGTCTTCGACCGCATCGGATGGATGCTCACCGCGCTCGGCGTCGCCTTCACGTCCGTCCTCTCCCCCCACCCGACGCACCGGATCTACGAAGACGGAACGAACAAGAAGAAGATCATCCACGTCGTGGACGCGCGATCCGGTAACGAGCCGCGGTTTCTTCGCGGGCGAGGCGCGGATCACATCCTGGTGGACGAGGCGGCGTTCGTTCATGAGTCGCTCATCACAGAAGTCGCGATGCCGATGCTTGCGGCGAGCGGAGGACGGATGTCCCTCGTCAGCACTCCGTTCGGACGAAACGTGTTCTACCGCTACTTCCGCTTGGGAGAAGAAGGACATCCAGAGTTCTGGAGCCGCAGGTCTCCCAGTGCGGAGAACCCAGCAGTGGACAGGACCTACCTCGCGCTGCAGAGAGAACTGCTGACCGAGCGCGCCTATCGCACCGAGTATGAAGCCGAGTTCTGCGATTCGTTGACGACGGTGTTTCCCATGGACGCGCTGCACGACGCGCTCGCGGTCGAGCCCGTGCGCGGGGGGGCGGTCGTGATGGGCGTGGACTGGGCGAGATACAAGGACTACACCGCCTTCGTCGCGCTGCGCGGCACGCGGGATCGCGCCGAGGTGATCGAGTGCGGGCGGTGGACTCACGCGTCTTGGTCGGAGTCGGTTCGCCGCATCGTGGAGATCGCGGGACGATGCCAGGCGGGCGTCGTCTGCTGCGATGCGACGGGTGGGGGGAACGTGGTGGCGGAGCAGTTGGCAGGCTTCGCGCGCAACTTCGTCGTTCTCCCATTCGAGTTCACGGCGAGAAGCAAGCCCGAACTCATCGAGGGGCTCGTGTGGGCGCTGGAACAAAGGAGGATTCGGCTGCTCGCGTCGGCCGACCTCATGCGTGAATTGGAGCACTACGAGGCCACTCCGTCCGAGAGGGGAGTTCGCTATTCCGGAAGCGGCGGCTTCCATGACGACTTGGTGTGCGCGCTCGCGCTGGCGAATCACGCCATCGTGCGGGCCGCCCCCCCGACGTTCATCGCCCGAGCAAGACAAGGAGGACTAACGAAGTGATCAAGTGGATCGAGAAGTTCAAGAGAATGCGCCCGAAGTTGGGCGAGGCGGCTCCCGCGTTGGCGCGCTCACTGGCGAACTCGCGCCTCGCGCTTTCGCCGCCGAGCGATCCGAGCCTCGCGATATACGATGAGATGCTGCGGGACCCGCTCGTGAAGAGCGCGATCACGGTGAAGAAACTCGGCGCGCTCGCGGTGCCATGGCAACTGGTGCCATCGGATTCGAGCGAAACGGCGAAGCGCAACGCGCGATTCATCGAGCACGTGTTCGAAGAACTCGATGGCGATGCGACGACCGTCCTGTTCGACTCGATGGACGCGCTCGCGAAGGGGTACTCGGTGCTCGAAAAAGTGTATGCGATTTCGGAGCGCAAGTTCGAAGGAACGATTCGCCTTCGGTCGCTGAAGCCGAAGGACCCCGCGTTGTTCTCGTTCGACGTTGACGAGTTCCTCAACGTGCGCGAACTCTCGCTCCGAGTGCCGGGGGAGAAGGAAGTTCGCTTGCCGAAGGGCAAGTTCGTTGTGTTCACCTATGGGGCGAAATACGGCGATCCGTTCGGAGAGCCTGACCTGCTTGCGGCCTATCGGCACTGGCTCGTGAAGAGAGAGTTGATTCGGCAGTGGAGCGCGCACCTCGAGAAGTTCGCATCGCCGACCGTTCTCGGGAAATTCAAGCGCGGGTTGCCGGAGGATGCGCAATCAGCCCTGCTCGACGCGCTCGACAAACTGCAGAGGCAATCTGCCGTTGTGTATCCGGACGATGTCGAGGTTTCGCTATTGGAGGCGTCGAGAATCGCGCCGTCGGGCTACGTCGAGGCTCTCGACTTTCACAACCGCGAAATCGCTCGCGCCATATTGGGGCAGACTCTGACCACCGAAGACTCGCAGCGCGTCGGGTCGCTCGCACTTGGCAAGGTGCACCTGCAAGTGCTCATCATGCAGTTGGCCGGGCTGCGCAAGCATCTTGCGGAGAAGGTGATGAACGAGCAGATCGTCCGCCCGCTCATCGATCTTAATTTCGGTCCGGGAGCGTATCCGCGTTTCGTTTTCGAGGAGCCGGACCTCGACGTGTTCCGGACCGGGAAGGTGGTTTGAGCGTGGGGTCTGGTTCTGCGCTCCGGGGCCCTTCGCGGCAAGGGCTGATTCGCGTACAATCGCCGGATGCTGGAGACCGTTGCGGCTTCGCGCGACGAGGCGGGCGCGCCGCGCGAGTGGCGGCTTCTCTTGGCATGCCGACGAATCCTCGTCGTCGGATCCACATGCGCCGGAAAGACGACGACGTGCCGGAAGATCTCCGAATCGCTGAAACTGAACTACACGGACCTCGACGATTTGTGGTGGCTTCCGAAGTGGCAGCCGAGGCCCATCGAGGAGTTTCTTGCGAAAGTGAAAGCGACGGTGACGCGCGATTATTGGGTGATCGGTGGGAACTACACGAGTTCGCAGAAGTTGACGTGGAGCCGGTGCGACGCGGTTGTTTGGCTCGACATGCCGCTTCCTTTGGTGCTGTACCGAGTTCTCAAGAGGAGCGCGACGCGATTTGTGACGCGCGAGAAGTTCTGCAACGGTAACGTCGAGCGGCCGCTCGCGCTGCTGAATCCGCGCAAGTCGCTGATCGTCTGGGCGCTCACGACTCATAAGAGGCGGAGCCGATGGTTCGAGGCGCAGTTCGCGAACCCGCAGGGGAGGCTGATGATTCGGCTGCGCGGGCCGAGGGAAGCGAAGAGGTTTCTCGCCTACCTGAGGGCAGTCCACTTGAAATGAGTGCAGGAGGAAGCAGAATTGGGTTGAGGAAGGTCAAGAGCGAAAAGCCCTGTTAACCGGGTTTGGCGCGTGCCATTTCTTCGGCTTGCTTGCGGGCGACCTCAAGGAACTTCTTCGTGTTGTGACGTTTCGCGAGGACGTCGGGAGCATGTCCACTAAACGCCCTAAGCACCTGGCGTTGGATCTCCATGAGTTCACCTTCTGCTCCGTAGTACGGATTGACAGCAAGTGACTCGTACGAGCCTCCTGACTTGAGCGGAATGTCATGCTTGACCCAGGGGTCCCGAATGGATCGATCACTGTTGACGATCTTACTGGCGCGATCGTACAGTTCATTCGTCGGGTCCAGAACCAGTTCTAGTATCTCCATCGCGCTTGGGGCCGCCCAAACGATCGCCGCCTGGGATTGTCCGTAAAGTTCAGCTGCTTCAAAGACGGCGTCGCCGAAGTAGATGTTCTCTTTCACTACGAAATGGCCAAGTGCGAAGGTACCGCGATAGAGAAGTGGTGCAGGGGTCCCAATCGCCGTTCGTAGCACCGTATTCAGTATCTTGCCCATGTGAAGCAGCCCATAAAGGCTGTCGAGGCTGCTAGCCCCCGGTCTGTATTCTTCGACCGATGTGGTGTTGATCTCGAGGCCAATGACAAGCGTGTCTCCGAGGGATGCGCGGTGAAGTTTCAGCTTTGGCTTGAGGTGGCCCGCGACGGACTCTAAGCTGGCGTCAGGACTGTTGTCGTAGCTATTCTGTTCTTCCTCGATTGCCTTTGCGACGGACTCAAGAGTCGAGAGGACGCCATCGGCATCAGTTTTCACGGCGGACTTGAAGCCGAGGACATCAATGATGGCGACTACACCACGTTCGGATGCGACTGAGGTCATTGGCACCAATGAAGATTCCAAAATGGAACGCCTGAATCTGATCATACCAGTCGAGACTCCACAGCTGGCTTGTCGAAATCAACGGCGTTGCGGATTGCGCATCGCGCTTCGCGGGTCGGGTATCACCTATCGCCCTCGCGGAGAGATGGCAGAGTGGTCGAATGCGGCGGTCTTGAAAACCGTTGAGGCGCAAGCCTCCGGGGGTTCGAATCCCTCTCTCTCCGCCAGTTCCTCTTTGCGGCCTCCGGCTCATTGGGAGTTTCGGGCGAGCCGGGCGACGCAGTTCTGGCCTGTCGTGTATCGCGGCCAACGCTCGGATCAGGCGGCCCGTTCATGGTTTGGCGCTTCTGCCGGTAATCTGCGCGCGTGAGCGAGGGGCGGATCGGCGTGGACGAAAGCGGGAAGGGGGACTACTTCGGCCCTCTCGTCGTTGCCGCGTGCTACGTTGGGCCGGAACACCTCGCGGAACTTGAGGGCGTCAAGGACTCCAAGAAGGTCTCGGATCAGTCCGCTGCGCGACTCGCCGCGCGGATTCGCAAGGCGTGCCCGCACAAGACCGTCGTCGTCGGCCCGCAGAAGTACAACGAGCTGTACGCGAAGATGAGGAACCTCAACCGCCTGCTCGCGTGGGGTCACGCGCGAGCGATCGAGGACGTGTTGGCGCAACATCCGGCGTCGCTGATCGTGAGCGATCAGTTCGCCGATCCGGATGCTGTGAAGCGACGGCTCTTCGAACTCGGCCGGAAGGTGAGGCTGGAAAGCCGCGTTCGGGCGGAGGAGGATATCGCAGTTGCGGCGGCCTCCATCCTCGCGCGAGACGAGTTCCTTCGACGGCTGCGCCGGCTATCGGAGAGTTTCGAAGTCGAACTTCCAAAGGGCGCAGGGCCGCAGGTGATCGTCGCGGGGAAGCGATTCATCGCAAAGCATGGAACCGAGAGGCTCCCGGAAGTCGCAAAGGTACACTTCAAGACGACGGCTCAGGTTCTCGGCTGATCGGATGCCGTGGGTCGCTTTCGTTCTTCGTGAGGCCGTTTTGGCCTCGTGCCAGCCGGCCGCTCGCCTCCAACCGCATGCCGGCCCTCTTCGATGCGCTAAAACGGCCGTATGCTGCTTGCTGCGATGATTGCCGTCGGAATGACCTCTCCGAGTGAAGCGACTCTTTCTATCGTTCCCCGGCCGATGCAGGCCGTCACGACAGGCGGAACGCTGCGCATCGAGCGCGGCGCGGTCATCGAGCGCGATTCTGCGTCCCGTTTTGCTGCGGAGCAACTCGCGGGCTTATTCTCCCATCGGCTCGGCTGGCGCCCGCGAATCGAAGCGAGCGGCGTTCGCGATGCAGACATTACGCTCAAGGTCGATGCCTCTGAGTCGAGTCTGGGAGCTGAAGGGTACAGGTTGGAGATCTCTCGCGACGAAGTCGCCATCTCCGCGCCGACAGCCGCGGGCGTGTACTACGGCGTCCAAAGCCTGGCGCAACTCTTGCCCGGCAATCGGTCGAGGATTGCGGAACTGCCTTGCGCGCTCATCGTCGACAAGCCTCGATTCCAGTGGCGAGGAATGCACCTCGACGTGTCGCGTCACTTCTTCACGGTCGAAGAAATCAAGAGATACCTCGACTTCCTCGCCGAGTTGAAGTTCAACGTGTTCCATTGGCACCTGATCGACGACGGCGGTTGGCGAATGGAAGTGAAGAAGTACCCTCGACTCACGGAGTTGGGGGCATGGCGACTTCAGAGGGAGGGCGAAGTTTGGAACTACTCGAACATCGAGTTTCACGAGAAGGACAGTGGACTGCCGCTCCACGGAGGCTATTACTCCCAAGATGAGATACGGGATGTCGTTCGGTACGCTGCCGATCGCAACATCACCGTGGTTCCTGAGATCGAGATGCCGGGGCACTGTCTTCCGGGCGTCGTTGCTTATCCGGAAGTCGGCTGCAGCATCGAGAAGCAGCCAGATCGACCGTATCGTGTTCTCGCGTATTGTCCGGGGAAGGAGAGGACTTTCGAGTTTTTGGAGGATGTCCTCGACGAAACCATGGCGCTCTTTCCGTCGAAGGTCATTCACATCGGCGGCGACGAGGTGGACAAGTTCTATTGGTCGAAGTGTCCTGACTGCGCCAACCGAATGCGAACCGAGGGGCTGAAGACATACGAGGAACTTCAGAGCTACTTCATTCGACGGATCGAAGGGTATTTGAATTCGAAGGGCCGGCACTTGATGGGTTGGGATGAGATTCTGGAGGGGGGGCTGGCTCCCAACGCGATGGTGATGTCCTGGCGCGGAATCCAGGGAGGGATCGAGGCCGCGAAGTCGGGTCACACCGTCGTGATGAGCCCGACGTCCCATTGCTATTTCGACTACGGTTACGAGGGAACCTCGACACGGCACGTGTACGGTTATGAGCCGATTCCGGATGAACTGAACTCCGAGGAGGCACAACTGGTTCTCGGCGCGCAGGCGAACGTTTGGACGGAGTGGATGCCGAACTTCGACCGAGTGGAGTACATGATCTATCCGCGCATCCTCGCGATGGCCGAGGTGCTTTGGACTCCGAAGCATCGGCGAGATTGGGACGACTTCGAGCGCCGTCTCGCGGGCTGGTACCCAATCTTCATCGAGAGGAAGATCGACTTCTACTCGGCCCCGCCCACGGCGGAGGCGAACCTAATCGTCTTCGAGGGCTCCGCGACCGTCAAACTGGCGACCGTGCCGATACCGGGGGTCGAGGTGCGGTACGCGACCGACGGCAGCCTGCCGACGGCCGAATCAGCGCTGTACAAGGACGGGGTGAAGGTCACCCAGACCTGCGACATCGTGGCCGCGATGTTTCAGGGCGGGAAGCGAATCGAGCCGGTCGTCAGGGTCCGATGCCTGAAGGGTGTGCCGGTCGTCGCTCAGGTTGTCGGCATACGATTCAAGATGAAACTCGGCGCATATGACAAATTGCCGGACTTCTCCACTGGAATCACTGAAGAGGGGAACGCGGAGGAGATTACGATCGCGCCGTGGGCGCATCACGAGGCGTTCGCGCTTCAGTTCATGGGTTTCATCCGCGTGCAGAAGGAGGGGAGGTACCGCTTCACGGTTGGGAGCGATGACGGCAGCCGCCTTCGCATCGCAGGTGCAGACGTCGTGTTGGCGGATCGGCCGCAGGCTTATACAGAGTCTTCCGGAGATGCCTATCTACTGCCCGGCACGTATCCATTCGAGCTGTCCTATTTCGAGCGGGGGGGCGCGGAGCGCCTTGAGCTGCGCTACAACGATCCAGACGGAGCGACGGCGAGTTTCGAAAGCCTGATCGTCAAGTAGTCCCTATTCGTAGCCTTCTCGAACGATAAGCGGAAAGTCGTAGAGATCGAGGAGTTGAACTGCGGTCGCCGAAGGCAAGTTCCGCAGCCGCTCCAGAAGTCTGTCGAGCGTCTCTTTGTCTTCGACGGCTAGCGTGCCAAGCAGTCGGAACTTGTGTTCGAGAATTCCGGTTAGGTCGGCGGTTTTGTTCCTCGCGTGGCCGGCGGGATACATGACAATTCCGGTTTCCGCGGCAACGCCACGCGAGTCACGGATTTCGAGAGACGTTGGAATGCCGTCGGGGTACTTCTCGTCGTAGTCCGGGCCGCCGTGTTCGAAGGAGATCTTGGCCATGAGGGCCCTTGTGGATGGGTCCTGGATCGCTTCCGGCGAGTAGTCGAAGGGCGAGAGCATGAGAGCCCTCCACAGATCGTCGGTGCTGCCCGCGGTTGTGAAGGTTTCCGCTGATTCTTGGTACAGTTCGCATGCCTTTCGGAGCATCGTGGCGACGATGTAGACCATCGAGTGGTCGGCTGACTGCCGCGTTTTGGGGTCTCGCTTGGCGGGATCGCCGATGATTCCGAAGGCCGGCTCGTAGGCGCGGATCAGTATGGACTCGATGTTCGCTCCCCCGCGCTCGAGAAGCGACGGTTTTGCCGAAATTGCGTCGAGCAATCCCTGAAGGGCGCCGGCGGATTGGTGCTCGTAAAGGCCGAGTTTGAAGTGCATGCCCATGATGGCGAAGTCGTCTCCGGAATGGCTCAGCACGAGATCGAACGGTGAATCGCCGCTCGTTTTGACGAACTGTCGGAACATGCTTTCCGGGTTTCGGAAGATGTCTTTGGGCCCGATGAATCCGCGCATCGCGCGCTTCGCGCAGAGCACTGCGGCCTCTGCGCTTATCGCAGCGCTTGCGCCTTTCGAATCGCTTAACTGTTTGCCTGCTCGGATCGCACGCCAAGGGATGTAGTGCGCGACGAACATGCCGATCGCGTGTTCGATCTGTTCGGGCGTCGCGCCATGCAGCGCGCCGTAAGTCGCTGCGGACGCTATGGCCCCATGCACGACGTGATCAATCTTGTAACTCTTCAGACTGAAGACTTCGGCGAGCCTGCCGCGGATTTCGTCGAGCAGGATCATCGCCTGGAGCGCAGCGTGTCCGTCGAGGCCCTTCTCTTGGCAGGCCGCGATCACCACGGGATAGAAGTCGTTGTGTCCGAATTCGCCAGCCGTATGACCGAGCGCGGGGTTGTATCCGAAGTTCGTGCCGTTCGAGTCCCATTCTCGAACCGCGGACGAGTTTGCGACGACTGCCTTCTCTGACTTCACTCGCGTCTTCGATCCGAAGACCGTCGCTCCATTCGCGTCTTCGTAGGACAGAGCTTCTGCGCGCAGGAGGGTGGGCGCGTTCGTTTTCAGGGCGAGGGCGGATGCGCCACACAGGAAGGCGTCGGCATGAAAGAGCGCGGTCCTTCGGACTACTTCGTCGGAGGGCCCCGGGCCCAGGGAGCCGTCGAGGAACCGCACGCTGAACTCGCCCAGCCCGAGGGCCTGATTGGAGTCTCTCGGCAGGCGGACGGTGTTGGACATGAGGGCGTGAACATACCCCCGCGCGGCGGCAGGAGCGGAGCGCTTCCGGGCGAATAGTTACGGGTCAGGAAATCGGAGGCGGAAAGATGTTCGGAACTCGAATCGGGATTTGCATGGGCCTCGCCGCGCTGGTGCTCGGCGGATGCGGCAGTGGAGGGAGTTCGTCGGCGGGCGGAGGGGAAGAGAAGAAACTGTCGCTCGCGGTGATCCCGAAAGGGACGACGCACGAGTTTTGGAAGGCCGTCCATGCGGGCGCGAAGAAGGCCGCCGATGAGTTGGGGGTGGACATCATCTGGAAGGGCCCGCAGAAGGAGAACGACCTCGAGCAGCAGATTCAAGTCGTAGAGGACTTCGTGGCGAAGGGCGTGGATGGGATCGTCCTCGCTCCACTCGATTCAAAGGGCCTCGTCGGCGCGGTGCAGGACGCGGTCAACGGCGGCGTGCCGGTGCTGATCTTCGACTCCGATCTTGACGGGGGGGACACGGTCAGTTTCGTCGCGACGGACAACTTCAAGGGCGGGCAGATCGCAGGCGATGCGATGGCGAAGGCACTGGGTGAGAAGGGCAAGGTCGTCGTGCTCCGCTACGCCGAGGGCTCCGCGTCAACGCATCAGAGAGAAGAGGGCTTCCTCGATGCAATCAAGAAGTTTCCGGGCATCGAGGTCGTGAGCAGCAACCAATATGCGGGGCCGACGACGGAGACCGCGCAGAAGGCCGGCGAAAATCTGCTTGCGCCGTTTGGAAAGCCCGACGGCTCGCTTTCGATTGACGGCATCTTTTGCCCCAACGAGTCTTCGACGTTCGGGATGCTGCGCGTTCTGCAGGAAAACGGTTGGGCCGGGAAGGTGCGGTTCTACGGTTTCGATTCGTCCGACAAACTCATCGAGGGGCTAAAGAGCGGAGAGATTCACGGCCTGGTCCTTCAGAACCCGTTCAACATGGGCTATCTCGCGGTCAAAACCCTGGTCGCGAAACTGAGGGGAGAGAGCGTTGAGAAGCGAATCGACACGGGAGCGGCGCTTGCGACGAAGGAGAATATGAACGAGAAGGAGATCGCGGACCTCCTGTCGCCTCCGCGCGAATGAGCCTCCTTCAGGCAACGGACATCTCAAAGCGATTCGGCGCGACGGTCGCGCTCGACGGAGCGAGCCTCGCCGTCCGCGGGGGGGAGATTCACGGTCTCGTCGGTGAGAACGGATCCGGCAAGAGCACGCTTATGCGCATCCTCGCTGGCGTGCTTCGCGCGGACGGTGGTCGGATGTCGCTGAACTCCGTGGAGTTCGCGCCAGGCAGTCCGATCGAAGCGCGGCGCGCAGGCATCGCGATGGTTCACCAAGAGTTGGCGCTCTGCCCGCACTTGTCGGTTGCGGAGAACATCGTTCTGGGATTTGAGCCGGTTCGGGGGGGGCTGCTCGATTGGCGGGAGATCCGGCGAATCTCCTCGGAGAGCCTCGAGCGGTTCGGATATGACCATCTCGACCTGGATGCTCCGCTCGGGAGCCTTCCGGTCGCAGCGCGTCAGATCGTGGAGATCTGTCGCTCGTTGGCCGCGGGCTGCGAGTTCATTTTGTTCGACGAGCCCACGAGCAGCCTCGGAGCCTCGGACGTCCAAGAACTGTTCGCTGCGCTGCGCACCCTTCGCTCGGAGGGCGTGGGCGTGTTGTACGTGTCTCACTTTCTCGATGAGATTTCCGAGATTTGTGATCGTGTTACGGTGCTGCGAGACGGACGTGTGACGGGCGATGGCGATCCGGAGAGCCTCGGAACGGGCGAGATCGTTCGCATGATGGTCGGGCGCGAGATCGAGGATCTGTACGTTCGCTCGGACCGCCGACCCGGGGAAGTGCTTTTGTCGGCCGAAGACCTTCGGGGCGCGCGGCTTCCGACGAGCGCGAGCCTCGAGGTGAGGCGTGGAGAGGTACTCGGCATCGCGGGACTCAACGGCGCGGGCAGGACGGAGTTCATTCGCGCGCTGTTCGGGCTCGATCCGATTCGGAGCGGTCGAATTCGGGTCGGAAGTTACCTGGGTTGGTCGCCCCCCCGCGACCGTTGGGAGCAGGGCGTTGGACTGGTTAGCGAAGATCGAAAAGAGGAGGGACTCGCGATCAACTTGACGATCTCAGAGAACATCACTTTGCCGCGAGTGAATCGATTCTCGCGGTGGGGTTGGCTCTCGAGCGCGCGGCGAAAGGCGGCCGCCGAACGCTGGGTCGCGGATCTCGGCATCAAGTGCGCTAGCACAGAGCAATCGGTGTCGGAACTGTCCGGCGGGAATCAGCAGAAAGTGGCGATCGCAAGGCTGCTCGATCTCGACGCCGACCTTTTACTGCTGGATGAGCCGACGCGAGGCATTGACGTGGCGAGCAAGCGGCTCGTGTACGAGATCATCGATCGCGCCGCGACGGGTGGAAAGGCCGTGGTGATGGTGAGCAGTTACCTGCCGGAACTGCTCGGCGTTTGCGACAGGATCGCTGTCATGTGCAGGGGCAGGCTCGGCGTGCCGCGAGACGCACGGAGCGCTTCTGAGCATGATCTGATGGAGGAGGCAGTCGGCGCATGAGTCGCGCATTCGCGAGGATGAGGGGCCTCTCGAATGTGCTCGGGCTGCTGATCGCGCTCGCCGCGATCTTCGCGCTCTTCAGCGCGTTGAGGCCCGACACGTTTCCGCAGATGAAGAACGTGGAGACGATCGCGCGCCAAACGGCCATCGTCGCAACGGCGACCATTGGGATGACATTTATCATCGTCAGCGGCGGGATTGATCTTGCCGTCGGATCAGTCGTCGCTTTGGCGACCGTCGTGATGGCCGTGGCTTTGCGCGCGGGCGCCCCCCCGATGGTGGCGCTCCTGCTGGGAGTGGCGACGGGAGTTCTGTCCGGCTGCGTGACGGGTGCGTTCGTTTCGAAGCTGCGAATCCAGCCCTTCATCGTCACGCTTGGGATATTTTTGATCGCGCGGGGACTCGCAAAGGGGGTCGCTGCTGAGCAGACCGTGCATGTCGAAACGACGTGGATTCGCAGCCTACTCGCCGTTCTTTCGCCGGACAAGAAGTGGATGATTCTCCCCCCCGGAGTGTGGGCCATGCTGGCGCTCGCTGTGTTGATGGCGGCCGTGCTTCGTCACACCACGTTTGGCCGACACGTCGTGGCGGTTGGCTCAAACGAGTCAGCGGCTCGATTGTGCGGCGTGCCAGTTGGCCGCGTGAAATTCCTGGTGTATGTGCTGGGTGGCGTGTTCACTGGCCTCGCGGGTGTGATGATGTTTTCCCGCATCACCGTGGGCGACCCGACTGTTGCGATGGGGCTCGAATTGGAAGTGATCGCAGCAGCCGTGATCGGCGGCGCGAGCCTGTCAGGGGGCCAGGGAACGATCTTGGGGAGCCTGCTTGGCGCACTCATCATGCGTACGATCTCCTCTGGATGCTCGCAATGTGAACTCCCGAACTGGGTTCAGGAGATCGTGACCGGGGCCATAATCGTAGGAGCCGTGCTTCTCGACAGACTCCGACTCTCACGGCGGGGCGCCTGAGAGCAGAACTTCCGAGCAGCCGGTTTCCGTCTTACAAAGGCGGTGTTGGGATCGGAGGGAATTGGCATGAACGGGATTTCCAGTAGGTTTGCGGGAGTGATCGCCCTGGCCGCGATGGTCAGCGCGGCTTCGGCTCAGTTCACATCGGATAAGGTGGCGCTGCGCGCGCACATCAACTTGACGCAATTGCAGGCCGCGAATGGGAACAGCTGTTGGGGATACGTTTCGCCCTCAGGCCGAGAGTATGCGCTGATGGGCTGCAGCAACAAGATCGCCTTCGTCGAGATCACCGATCCGGCCAACCCTGTCTACTTTGCGAGCATCCCGCATACGTCTTCCCTGTGGGCTGATGTGAAGGTTTACGGGAACTACGCGTACGTCGTGTCGGAAGCGAGCGGAGTCGGAATTCAAGTGATCGATCTTTCCGATATCGACAATCACGACGTGACGCTGGTTCGAACGATCACGAATCCTGGACGCAGCCACAACGTCGCGGTCGACACGGTCAGCGGCTACCTTTACACTTGCGGCTCGAATGAGGGTTCCGGAACAACGATGTGCTTCAGCCTCGCGAATCCAGCGAATCCGGTGCGCGTCGGCCCGAATTCGATGACTCCGACGTACCAGCACGACATCATGCCGTACACCTACACTTCTGGGCCGTACGCCGGGCGCCAAGTTCTGTTCGGATCGAGCACGAGCCGCGGGATCGAGATTTACGACGTCACGAACAAGAACAGCCCGTTCCTCATCAAGCGGGTGCCGTACCCGAATATCGGTTACTGCCACCAGGCGTGGCTCAGCCGGGATGAGAAGTATCTTTATGTGGACGATGAATTCGACGAGGAGGAACTCAACGTTCCGACGCGGACGATCGTCATCGACGTATCGAGCCTGGAGACCGCGTTCTTCGTTCGGACGTTCTCCAGCGGAATGCCTTCAACAGATCACAACCAGTATCAGATTCACGGTTTCCTGTATCAAGCGAACTACACCTCTGGCCTGAGAATTTTCGACACAAACGACAATCCGACTAATCCGGTGCAGGTCGGCTGGTTCGACACCTATCCCGCCAACAACCAGGTCGGATACCACGGAGCGTGGAACACCTATCCCTTCTTCCCGAGCGGCGTCGTGATCGTGAGCGACATCGAGGGCGGGTTGTTCATCCTCGATCCCGGCGAGGCGGTGACGCGCGTCGTGAGTCCTGATGTGATGAACATCCTGCGCGGCGCGCTGCTGTCCGGCGGCTTGAATGAGTTAAAGCAGAGCGACAATCAGTATGTGAAAATTCGACGGGGCGTGGGTGCAAGTCCGAGCGATCCACCTCTTCAGGTGCTGTTCGAATCCGTCGCTCCCTCCGAGTCGCCGCATATGTTCACGTTCGCACTGGAGGCGTCAGTGAACACTCCCGGTCTCGCGCAGCGCATCGAACTGTTCAACTTCGCGACCAACAGTTGGGAAACTTTGGATTCGCAAACCGCTTCCACCACGGACGCGACGCGCGTGGTGAACATCGCGTCGAATCGGAGCGCGTATGTGGAGCCGGGGACGCGGAAGGTCAGGGCCAAGGTGTCCTATTCCGCTGTTGGACCGACTTCGGGCGCATCGTGGGTAGCGCAGATCGATCGCGTGACGTGGACCCTGCGCCCGTAGAGTTTACTGGCGAGCGGGGGCGACGAGCACCCACCAGCGGAAGACCTCGTGTTCCATGCCGCGGCCCGAGTAGAGGGGCTTCGTCGGCGTCGCGAGATCTTGGCGGTGGTGACGGAAGTTGTCGTACGTCGTCGATGCGATGATCCGCGATCCGGCGGGCACCCGAACGGGCGATGCGAGGTTGTACGCCCCACCCCAATACATATCCCAAGACGGGATGAGGACGATGTTCTTGGGTTCTCCGTCGGGCGGAACGAGAATGCACTTCGCCATCGTCGCTTGGTATCTCGCTTCCGGCTGAGCGGCGAAGACGTCGATTGCCTTGTCAGTCGTCCACGGATCGCTCAGTTCGAGGGATACCGCTGGTGGGATTTCGAAGTACTCCCTTCCGAAACGCAGCCAGGTCGCGCGTCTCGTGCCGGGCGAAGTCGCGAGGTGGAAGCCCAACCGCACGGAGGCGTCCTCCGGTTTGCCGGTGGGGTAGTAGAGCACTTGAACGACCAACTTCGCGCGCGGGGGGATGCGGATCGCAGCGTCGTCGAGTAGCAACGGGTTGTAACCGGGCGCCCACGCCGCCAACATCTCGATGCCGTCTCCATAGAGGCTGCCGAATGTCGAAATAGGCTTGCCGGTGGAGACGGCCTCGTCCCACAGCGCGCCGTTCATGTCGCAGAAGACGATCACCTGGCGCACGGCGCGTTTGGCGGCAGGCAGAGCCTCGAAGCCGCGCACCAAAAGTTCGCGGTCGTTGTCCATTTCGATCGGGTACGCGTTCCAGTACGCCCCCCCCTCGGCGGACGTCGTGAATCCGGAGCCGGCCCGAATTTCTGTCTGAGGCTCTCCGAGTCGCCAAGACGAAGGGAAGTCGGGGGGCGCAATCCTGCTTTCTGGTCGGCCTTCGGGAAGGGATGCGCGAACCCAGCGCTGGAGGGCGACGAGTTCCTCGTCCGTTAACTTTGGCTCGGTGATGATCGTCCCGAAATCCGATTCGCCTCTTGTCGGTGGCATCGCGCGTCGCATCGTCACGGTGAGAACGAGATCGTATCGCTTTCGAACGTCCTCGTAACTCACGAGAGGAAACGGAGCGACGCCCCCCTCGTGATGGCATGGCGCACACTTCCGGATGAGAATGGGAGCGATCCGCTCATTGAAGGTCGGGGGGGTTTGTCCGGTCTGCGCCTTGATTCCGACGAGCGCCGCGAGGGCGGTGAACGACACAGGAAGCACGGAACTCCAGAGAGGCCGACGGTCGTCCATACTGATACAAGGTGTTTACCGGAATTCTCGCTCTCGTCGCCCTGGGCTCATGCCTTGCTCAGGCGAAGCCGTTTCCTGACAAAGCGCTCGGCCTGACTTCCGTCAGGGCGCTCGATGGGTCGGCGGTGAACATTCGCGCCGAACTGCCCTCCTGCTTTTTCTTCATAACGGTCGATTGCCCGATCGCGAACCGGTACGCGCCTGAGATCTCGCGGATCGTCAAGGAGTATTCGCGTCGTCAGGTGGATTTCTATATCGTATATGTGGATCCGGCGCACGGAGTCGAAGCTGTGGAGAAGCACGCACGGGAGTTTGGGCTGAAGGCGACGATCGTGCGTGATGTCAAGCATGAAGTCGTTCGCAAGGTGTTCGCCTCGATTACTCCTGAGGTGGCGGTCGTTCGAGGAGACGCCCTGCTTTATCGCGGGCGGATTGACGGGTCATACGTCGAGCACGGACCACCCGTAAGGACCCCGTATCGAAAGGACTTGCGAATCGCGCTGGACGAACTTCTCGGAGGGGGGAAGGTGACGGTGAAAGAGACGACGGCAGTCGGCTGTCCTATTCCGCCGGTTGGAGCCGAGCCTCGAACCTGATGCCGGGAGCGTTCGCAAACCGGGATCTCATCACGTCGTAGGCGTCTTTCGAGCAGTCGACGAGCAGGAACCTGCGCCCCAACTCGAGGGCGGCTGCGCCCGCAGTGCCACTCCCCGCGAAGAAGTCGAGGACGATGCCGTCGGGCGGGCAGGATGCCGCAATCATGCGCTTCAAGATCGCGACGGGCTTCTGCGTTGGATATCCGGTCTTTTCCTTACCGGTCGGGGACACGATCGTGTGCCACCACGTGTCTGTCGGGGTCTTGCCGCGTTCTCTCTTTTCCTCCGTGACCAGGCTCGGCGCCATGTAGGGGATCCTCTCAACTTCGTCGAGCGAAAAGTAGTAGTTCTTTGGGTCCTTGACGTAAAGAAAGATGTTGTCGTGCTTGGTAGGCCAGCGTTTCGTTGCGCGACCGCCGTAATCGTATGCCCAGATGATCTCATTCAGAAAGCTATCGCGGCCGAAGATTTCGTCGAGCAGAATCTTGCAGTAGTGCGCTTCGCGATAGTCTATGTGAAAGTAGAGGCTTCCGTGCGAGGCGAGCACGCGCTTCGCCTCCAAGAGCCGGGGCTGCAAGAAGCCGAGATAGTCGTCGAAGGAGTCGTCATAAGACCTCGATGAGACGACCTTGCTTTCGTACTTCTTTCCCTTGAAACCGGTCCTGCCTCCCGATTCCGATTCGCGGGTTTCGATTGCGTCGAGACTGCGCGGCGACCCTGTGTTGAAGGGAGGGTCTATGTAGATCAGATCAATGCTTGCGTCCGGAAGATCGCGAAGAAGATGGAGGTTCTCTCCGAGCAGTACAAGTCCGCGCTCGATTTCGGAGAGTTGCATCGCGGGCAATGTACCCTCGGCAAGGCACGCGGAAGGTTGGGGCGTGGGGCCATTCGTGTCAAGATGGGCCATGCGGGTGCTGCTGCTGAAGTTCTGCGATTACGCCTGCCGGGTGGACGGTGCGAAGGGGTCCGTCATCGGAATGTTCGACACGATCGGCGGGCCGGAGTTCCCCCTCACGCATCCGACTTTCTTCATCACCGCCGAGTTCGAATTCGAGCCGTATGAGTCGGGCTCGACGGCGGAGGTGAAGATGATCCTGATTGACGAGGACGGCAAGCAGTTAATGGGGGTGGAAGGCGAGTTCGTGATTCCGAGGAGCATCGAAGGCCGGCCCGTGACTCTCTTCGAGATGTTCCGCATCGACGGGCTCACATTTCCCAGGCCCGGCCACTATCGGCTCGACGTCATCTACAACGGTGAGCCGATAGCGGAGGCGCGGCTGGCGCTCATCCAAGGTCCGCATCCCGCCGGGCCGCCAAGATAGGGCGGGATATACTCGGCCCGCATGCGCCTGGGCATCTTCCGCGGACTTCGAGATCGAATCGACCGGCTTTTCGGCAGGGGAGTCGTCGACGAGGCGCTGTTCGAAGAACTTGAAGAGGCGCTGCTTTCTGCGGATGTCGGAGTGACCACCACGCACGACATTCTCGACGCGCTTCGAGAACACGTGAAGAAGAACCGAGTCAAAAGCGCGGGTGACATACGATCCGAGTTGGCGGCTCAAATCTCGAGCCGACTGCAGGACGAAGCCGGAGAGCTCGCGATCTCGCCGAATCCGCCCACCGTGTACCTCTTCATCGGCGTGAACGGCGCAGGGAAGACGACGACCATCGCGAAGTTGGGGCACAGTTTAATCCAGGGAGGGAAGAAGGTGCTGTTCGCAGCAGGGGACACGTTTCGTGCCGCAGCGATCGAGCAGTTGGAGACTTGGGCGAAGCGAGTTGGTGCGGACTTCGTGCGCGGCGCGCCCGGGGGGGATTCTGCCGCGGTGATCTTCGACGCGATCACGGCCGCGAAGGCGCGCGGAGCGGACTACGTGCTCGCCGACACCGCTGGCAGGCAGCACACGAAAGCCTCGTTGATGAGCGAACTTTCAAAAGTCATCAAGGTCGCAGAAAAGGCGGCAGGAAGGCCGCCGGACGAGGTGCTGCTCGTATTGGATGGAAACACCGGCCAGAACGCGATCCGTCAAGCGGAAGAGTTCGCGAAAGCGGCGGGAGTCACTGGGGCAGTGATCACGAAGTTGGACGGAACCCCAAAGGGGGGGGCCGTCATCGGCGTCAAGGAGAAACTTGGCATTCCGGTGAAACTCGTCGGGCTCGGAGAACATCCTGGAGACCTTCGGGCGTTCGACCCGGAAGAATTCGCCCACGAACTGATCGGATGAGGATCTGGATCGCACCCTTCTTTCTGCTCGTCGGATGTTCGGGCGTCACCGAACCGGCAAGTCCGCCTGTCTACGCGATGTTCGTGCCGGAGGGGGAGAGCGAGTGGCGGACGGAGGTCGGCGAGGGATTCAAGGCCGGGGCCGCTCAGTTCGGAGAGAAGGCGATCCTCATCCCGTATTCGACCTCGCAATTGCGAACGGCGAAAGATAAGTTGGGCGACGTGCCGAGCCTTGATCACTTGGCGGTCACGGTCGTCGCCCTTGACAGCCAGGCTGCGGCCGAATTGGCGGAGGCGTTTACGGAAGCGGGGCGGCCCGTCGTCACCGTCGGGGTCGATGCCGCTGCGAGCGGCCGCGTGGCGACGGTCACCTTCGACTGCGATGCCATCGCAAAGCTCTGGAACATCCGTCGTGAGCAGACGACGCCGAACGCGAAGAACATCCTGTTCGTGTTCAGCGATGATCCGATTCCGAGGAAGATACTCGAGAGTGAGGTGTTTCGACGCTCGTCTGAGTGGAAGGAGTTTCGTCCGAAGTTTCTTTCGCTCGACGAGGTCGACGAAGAGTCGCTTGCGTGGGCGGACGCTGTCACGCCGGTCGGGGAGGTCGCCTACCTGGCGCTCAGGGAGCGCGGCGACAAGCCCCTGATTCCGGTCTCGTCGTGCGAGAGCGTTCTCCGGGACGCAGAAGGCGGAGCGATTGCAAACGCGATCACGCCCAACTACTTCGATCTCGGACTCCGGGCGTTTCGGCTTGCGAGAGAGCATTACGTGACCGCGGGTTTGGGAACCGTTGCCCTCGCGCTTCACCCGAACGAGGTCGATCAAGAGTCCGTGCAGATTTATCGCGATCGGCGGAGGCACGTTCCCGACATCGTGAGGAAGCCTCGCAAGTGACCGTCCACGTCGCGCTCATCGTGGCGACGCTCAGCCTGCCGTGGGCCAACTCCCTCAAGGAGAAGCGGAGCGTTTTGCGGCCCTTGCTGGAGAGAATCAGGCGTGATTACCGATGCAGCGTCTGTGAAGCCGGCCTTGCCAACTCCCATCGTGGTGCGGAGATCGCAATCGCCCTCGTCGGAACATCCCGGCGGGGGATCGAGAGGACGAAGGCGGCAATCGAAACGACGGTCTCCGATTGGCCTAACGTCGAAACGGTCGAGTTCTGCTTCGAGTGGCTCTGAAGCATAATGTCGCAATGCCCACCGACCTAAGAGAAAGCGCGGGGAGATTTGGACCGTACGGCGGCAGGTACGTACCCGAGACGCTCATCCCGGCGCTGGACGAACTCTCCGAAGCGCTCGAAAGGTATTGGGCCGACAGCGATTTTCGCGAAGAACTGCGTTCCTATCACAGACATGTCATCGGTCGCCCGACGCCGCTCACGCATGCGCGCCGCATATCGAGTGAACTCGGATTCGACGTGTTCGTAAAGAGGGAGGATCTGTGTCACACGGGATCGCACAAACTCAATAACGCTCTTGGTCAGGCGCTGCTCGCGAGAAGGATGGGGAAGCAGAGGATCATCGCGGAAACAGGGGCGGGCCAGCATGGCGTCGCGACCGCGACGGTGTGCGCGATGTTCGGGCTCGAATGCGTCGTGTACATGGGCGAAGAGGACGTTCGTCGGCAAGAGATCAACGTGTTCCGCATGCGATTGCTCGGCGCGACGGTCGTGCCCGTGTCATCGGGCACGAAGACGCTCAAGGACGCGACGAATGAGGCGATGCGAGATTGGGTGACCAATGTCGAGAGCACGCACTACATCGTCGGCTCCTGCGTAGGGCCGCACCCTTATCCCTCGATGGTTCGCAGGTTTCAAGAGGTTATCGGGATTGAGTGCCGGGAGCAGATTGTCAAACAGGCGGGGAGGCTTCCGGACGCGGCGTTTGCTTGCGTCGGGGGGGGATCAAACGCGATCGGTTTCTTCAGCGGGTTCCTTGCGGATGAGTCCGTGCAGTTGATCGGAGTTGAAGCCGGGGGGAGGGGGCTGGATTCGGGCGAGCATGCCGCTCCGCTCACGTCCGGGGCGCCTGGCGTGCTCCACGGTTCGTTCAGTTATTTGATGCAGGACGACGACGGGCAAGTGCTTCCCACGCACTCGATCTCTGCCGGGCTCGACTATCCGGGCGTCGGGCCCGAACACTCGTTCCTCAAGGACTCGGGCCGCGCCGTGTACGTCGCCGCGACGGATGGGGAGGCGCTCGACGCCTTCGTTTGGCTTTCGCGCATGGAGGGGTTGATCCCCGCCTTCGAGTCGGCGCATGCTTTCGCGGCGCTTCGAACGTATCCAGTCCCCAAGGGAGGCGTCGCCGTCGTGAACCTGAGCGGTCGAGGCGACAAGGACATGGCGGTCGCCGCTCAGACGCTGCACCTCGGGGATTGACGGCCCCTGAGCGGGCCATAATTGGGGCGGCCCGCAGTCCTCAAGGTGATCACGCAGGCAGCAGCGATATGCGCGGCCATGTGCGCCATGAACCATGAGAATCCTGCTCGTTCGACTTTCCGCATTCGGTGACCTCCTTCAAACGCTTCCGATCCAGCATGCGCTGAGGACTGCCGTTCCGGAGGCTGAAATCTCTTTGCTGGTTCGTGGCCCCCATCGCAAGGTGGCCGAGAAGTCTGCGTTCATTGATCGCGTGATCTCTTACGAGATGCCGCCGCCCTGGCCGATGCCGGGGGATGTTCGCCACCACTGGGAAGTCGCCAGAGCGAGGCGAGCGGTTCGCGACCTCGAAGTGGACCTTGTGATTGATATTCACGGGCTGCGAGTCGCATCGCGTGCTGCAGCGTCCGTCAAGGCGAAGAAACTGGTGAGTGTCGGGAAGCACCGCTCGATCCTGAAGAAGGGCGGCGTCGCTCTCAAAATGGAGTCGAGTTCTTCGAAGTATGTCGCCGGGATGGCCGCGCTGCGAGCCGCCGGAATCGACGCCCATCTCGACACCAACTTCCGGCTCGAGCCTCCGCAAGTCGGCATCGAGAATCTCGCGTCGACGCTTCCCGCGGAACCCTATGTGACTGTGCACGTCGGCGCAAGCAACCCAAACAAGATCTGGGACCCTGCGCTCTTTGGAGCCGTGGCCTCTCGACTGCGCCGAGACGGTTATAGAATCGTGCTCGTCGGGAGCAAGATCGACGCGCGTTACACGCCGAGGTTCCTCACGGAGTGCGAACCCGACGTGGACCTCGTCGGAGAGACGGGCTATGACGAACTGTGCGCTGCCATCGCCCAAGCGCGCCTCCACTTCGGGAACGACAGCGCGCCATCCCACGTTGCCGCAATTCACGGCACTCCGTGCGTGAGCGTGTACTCGTTCGCCGACCCTCTTGTATTCGAGCCGTGGAATCAGCCCGATGCTGTCATCGACGCGCGGAAGCGAGAGATCACTGTAGATGAAGTCTACGAGAAGTGCCTCTACAAACTCTCGCTTCCGCGCTGATGCGCCATCAGTTCAAGTCGAACAGCTCGTCGGTTGAGAATGATCCATCCTCGTCGATGTCTCCCAGGTGCTCGCGCAGGAAGTCCTCCGCCTCGAATCCGTAACCGAACGAGCCATTGCGATACGCGGGGCGGGTCACGGTCACGTGGGAGTCGCACCAGACGATGACGCCGACTCCGTTTGCCCTCGCATGGAACGTCGGGTAATTCGAACTTGGCGGCTCTAAGTAGGCGTTTCCTTCGAGCGTCGGCCTCGAGTACGCCCAGTTGTTGATGCGCGCGCAGGTCGCGAATGCGATCGTCTGCGAGACGTCCCGGATTTGCGATAGGATTACGCGCACCGGAATCTCCTCCCAAGTCGGAGGTTCGTATCGCGAGGGGCTGAGGTAGGCGTAGTTGTAGCCATAACCTGTAAATCCGATCGCCTCGCGCAGCGTGTCATCGAACGACGGGTCGGCCTGCACGCCCTTGTTGTTCATGTACGGAAAAAGAAGTCCTTCCCGTTCGTCGAGGCGAACGCCGTCCCAACTCCCCCACCAGTAGTAGTCTTTGCCGTCGCCGGGTATGCGAACCCGCATGATCGTGTCGTCATAGTCTCCGTTGTACATCTGCCATGCGACGGAGATCTGGCGTAGATTGGAGATGCTCGCAGTCTTCTTGGCGGATTCTCGCGCGCTCGCCATCACGGGAAAGAGGACGGCGCTAAGCAGAGCGATAATCGCCACGACGACGAGGAGTTCGATGAGGGTGAATCCCTGAGTCTTCTTCATTTTCTTCTCCTAAACTCCGCGTCCACCGTGGAGCAAGGAGAGAAACCAGACCACTTGGCCATACCGTAATCCTATGCTCGTAGGTGACTCGCGTCAACCAGCGGTACGGGCATTCGGGCTTGGCCAATGGCCTTACCGTTGCGGCACAGCGCCGGATTTTCACCGGACTTCCCCCGTGATCGGCCTCATCGAAAGACGAAACCGCCGCTTCGTAATTACCAGGACGGACGGAATTTCGGTTAAGTTCCGCTTATCTTACGAACGCCTGCTTCTGAGCGGAGGCAAGCAGATCGATGACTTGCATCGTCTCCTCGAAGCCCATGCAGCCGTCGGTAATGCTCTGTCCGTATCGGAGTGGCTCGCGAGAAGACAGGTCTTGCCGTCCTTCGACGAGGAAACTCTCCATCATCACTGCAAAAATCTGATTCGATCCGTCCCGAATCTGCGAAACGACGTTTTCCGCGACGGCAGGCTGACGTGCCGGGATCTTTCCGCTGTTTCCGTGGCTGCAGTCCACCATCACGCGGCCGGGCAGGCCGTGATCGAGGAGCTGCTGAACGACCTCGTTCACGTGCTCCCTCTGATAGTTCGGTCCGGTTCTGTGCCCTCCGCGAAGGATGACGTGGCAGGCGTCGTTTCCGGATGTCTGAAAGATGGCCGTCACTCCTTCCTTCGTGACCGACGGGAACCAGTGCGGCGAAGCGGCAGCGCGAACGGCGTCTACCGCCGTGCGAGTGTAACCCTCTGTCGAGTTTTTGAAGCCCACTGGCATCGAAAGCCCCGACGCGAGTTCTCGATGGACTTGGCTCTCCGTCGTGCGCGCGCCGATGGCGGCCCAAGACACGAGGTCGGCGAGATACTGAGGGATGATCGTGTCGAGAAACTCGACCGCGACCGCGACGCGCATCTCCGCGAGCCTCTTAAGCAGGCCGCGCGCCATCCTGAGGCCTTTGTTGATGTGGTAACTGCCGTCCAGATCGGGGTCGTTGATCAGCCCCTTCCACCCGCCGACCGTGCGGGGCTTCTCGAAGTACGTCCTCATCACCAAGATGAGCCGGTCGCCGACTTCTTGTGAGAGTTGGAGCAGCCTTTCGCCGTACTCTTCCGCGGCCTCGACGTCGTGAATCGAACACGGGCCGACGACCACGACGAGCCGCGGGTCCCGGCCGTGAAGGGCGTCTGCGATCTCCCGGCGGCGGTCGGCGACGAACTGGAGCGCGGCTTCGGACGCGGCAATCTCCTCGAGAATCACCGCTGGCGGTACCAGCGGCCGAACGGCTCGAATGCGGAGGTCGTCTGTGAACGGATTGAAGGGCATGTCGGATGCGCGGGCGCGCTCGCCCCGACATTATCCCTAAACGGCCCCCGCCGAGGGCCGCTGGTAAAGTTGGACGGTGAAAGAGCCGAGCGGAAGGGACGTTTCAGAGTTCCGTGACGCCGTGTGCGCGGCGGAGCGGGTGCTCGTTGCTCCGCACCTTCACCCTGACGGCGACGCGATCGGCGCCGCGCTGGCGATCCAGCGAGGCCTCGAGGCGCTCGGGAAGCAGGTCGAAGTCGTCTGTGCGGACCCGGTGCCGGCAAACCTTCGGTTCCTGCCCGGCTGGCAGTCCATCCGCGCCCCAGAGGAGTCCACGATGGTTCCCGACCTCGGGATTCTCGTCGACCTGAACGTAATGTCCCGGCTTGGCAGAGCCCAGTCTCTCTTCGATCGCGCGCCTCGAATCGCCATCGTAGACCATCACGAGATCATCGAAGAATCGGCTCAGGGCGTGAGCCTCGTTTGGCCGGACTATTCGGCGACCTGCTTGGTGCTTTATGAGGTGATGTCTCAGTTGGGCATGGAGATCTCGCCGGAAATCGCGCAGTGCCTCCTAGCGGGCATTGCGACAGACACGGGTAGGTTCCGTTTCCGAAACACCGACCCCTACTCGCTGCGCGCCGCCGCCGACCTCGTCGAGCGGGGGGGCGACCTCACTCAGATCAACGAGGAAGTTTGGGAGAAAAAGCCGCTTCCCGCCGTGCTGCTCTTAGGCCGCGCCTTGATGAACCTCAAGACCGATTTTGACGGAGCGATCGCTTACAGTTATCTCACAGAAGAGGACTTCGCCGCCGCCGATGCGATAGAGGAGCACAACGAGGGCATCGTGAATGAGATCGGTCGGGTGGAAACAGCGTGCATCTCGGCTCTCTTTCGCGAGCCGAAGCCGAATAAGGTCCGCGTCAGCGTGAGGTCGCGTGGCGACATTGATGTGGCGGAAGTGTGCTCCAAGTTCGGAGGGGGGGGGCACAAGAACGCTGCGGGATGCACGTTCGACACGAGTGTGCATGAGGCGATTGAAGCGATGCTCCCACCGCTGAGAGAAGCGATTTCGAAATCCCAATGATTGGATTCCTGCTCGTAGACAAGCCCTCAGGCTGGACGTCGCACGACGCCGTCGCGAAGGTGCGGCGCGTGTTGGGCGAGAAGCGCGTCGGCCATGCCGGGACGCTCGATCCGATGTGCACCGGCCTGCTTCTCATGGCAGTCGGCCACGCCACTCGCTTCATGCGATATCTGCGTCTCGAGCCGAAGGAGTACGTCGGCGAGATGACTCTCGGCGTCGAGACCACGACGCACGACTCGGAAGGCGAGCCGGTTGAGACGAGAGACGCGTCGAGCGTGACGATCGAATCTCTGCGCAGCCATGCTGCGCGCCTCGCCGGTCGAATCTCGCAAACCCCGCCGATGTTCAGCGCGGTCAAGGTCGGGGGACAACGCCTGTACAAACTCGCGCGGAAGGGCGAGGAAGTGGAGCGGCCAGCGCGCGAGGTTGATGTGTTCGCGTTCGACATCCTCGGCCTTCACGATGGCCGCGCATCGTTCCGAGTTTCTTGTTCCGGTGGAACGTACGTGCGATCGCTCGTACACGACTTAGGGCGGCTCGCGGGCTGTGGCGCACACCTCTCCTCACTCCGGCGCATCAGCCTCGGTGGGTTTCACGTGGGCGAAGCGTGCGCGCCCGACGAGGTCTCCGCGGATCGGCTCCTGCCGCTCGACGGCGCCCTCGATTTGCCGGCGGTTCGTTTGGCGCAGGGCCAGGCGACCTCTGCTAAGCACGGACAGAAGTTCTCGCTCAACGTCCACGAGGGTGCGGAGCGCATCGCCCTCCTCGACGAACAGGGCCGATTCTTCGCGGTAGCCCGGAGGGAGCGCAACGAATGGCTGCCCGAGTGCGTTCTACCCATCGAGGTGCTAAGCGGATGACCACGCGGATCAAGCCTCCGCTGGTGTGGATCGAGCGCAACGTGCCGAGGAGCGACCTCTGGCCCGAGGCCATCCTGTTCCTGTTCTGGGTCGGGGTGATGGTCGTCGCGAGCTTCCTGACGCCCTCACCTGCCGGCCACGGCACCCACATGCAGCTCGGCCTGCCACCCTGCGGGGTGTTCGCCACGACGGGCCGCCCCTGCCCCACCTGCGGAATGACCACGAGTTTCGCCCACATCATGCACGGCAACCTCGCGGACGCCTTCGCTGCCCATCCGATGGGGCCGATCGTGTTCCTGTACCTCGGGCTGGGGGCCGTCTACTTCTTCACCAAGTACCTCTTTCGGTACCGGCCCGTGATGCCCAGGCCCCTCCTCTTGTGGCCGAACGTAGCGTTCGTGGCGACCGTCATGGGCTATGGCTATTACAGGTTCTTCACCTGGCCGTAGAGTAGAATCCGAACCCGCCTCCGGGCGATTTAAGCCGTATGCAAGTGAAATCGGACGCATTCTTGCGGTGCTCCAAGTGCCGCAAAGTGCTGTTCTCGAAGGAGTTCGAAAGGAACCTGAGGGTCTGCGGATCTTGCGGACACCACCACAGGATTTCGGCGGACGAGCGCATACGGATCACCTTCGACGAAGGAACGTTCCAGGAACTCGACCGCGGCCTCCGCTCGTGCGACCCACTCGAGTTTCCCGATTACCGCGAGAAGTTGGAGAAGGGCGCGAAGGCGACGGGTCGGCACGACTCCGTCATTCGCGGCACCGCGATGATCGAAGGGCGTCCCGTTTCGGCTGCTGTCGCGGACTTCGCATTCATGGGCGGCAGCATGGGCAGCGTCGCGGGAGAGAAGATCGCCCGCACGATCGAACTTGCGATCGAGAGGCGCATTCCGGCCGTCATTTTCACTGCGACCGGCGGAGCGAGGATGCAGGAGGGACTGCTTTCGCTCATGCAGATGGCGAAAACTGCCGCCGCGTGCCGCAAAGCGTCGGACGAAGGGGTTCCTTTCGTGTGCGTTTTTACCGACCCGACGATGGCCGGAGTGCTCGCCAGTTACGCGAGCCTCGCCGACGTCATCCTGGCCGAGCCGGGAGCGCTCGTCGGATTTGCGGGGGCGCGCGTCAGCGCACAGGCGGGTGTCGGCCGAGTTCCGGACAACTTCCAAACCTCGGAGTACAACTTCGAACATGGGATGATCGACGCGGTCGTTCAGCGCAAGGACCTTCGATCCACGCTCGCGCGCGTCGTGGACCATCTCTCGGCGAACCTGTAGCGAAACAAGATGGCAAAGACTTGGCACGAATGGGAGAAGCCGCTTCTGGACCTCGAAGAGGGAATCCAGAAACTTCGTGACCTCGTCCCGAAGGCCCCCCCCGACAAGGCGGCTCAACTCGAAAAGCAGATCGAGGAATTCGAAAAGAAGCGCGACACCTTTTTGCGAGTCAAATACGGCCGACTCGGCCCGTGGGAGAGAACGCTCGTCGCGAGAGCGGACAACCGACCGTACACGCTGGATTACGTTCGCGCGATCGTCACCGATTGGGTCGAGTTGCATGGGGATCGAAGATACGGCGACGACAAGGCGATGATCGCCGGGCTTGGGAAGATCGATGGAATATCCTGCGTCATCGTCGGCCAACAGAAGGGTCGCGACCTCAAGCAGAGACAGTTTCGAAACTTCGGCATGGCGAAGCCGGAAGGCTATCGAAAGGCGATTCGCATGTTCGAGATGGCGGATCGCTTCGGGCTGCCTGTCATTTCATTCATCGACACCCCCGCCGCCGACCCGGGAGTGGACAGCGAGTCGCGTGGGATCAGCGAAGCGATCGCAGCGGGGATGTCTTCGCTATTCGGGGTGGGCGTGCCGACGATCGCCGTGATCATCGGGGAGGGGGGAAGCGGAGGCGCCATCGGCATCGGCGCCTGCAACCGCGTGCTGATGCTTGAGAACTCGATCTATTCAGTGATCCCGCCGGAGGGCTGCGCGGCGATTTTGTGGCGTGAGCCGACCGCGGGAGACAAGGCCGCGTCCGCGCTCAAACTCACGGCGCAGCATGCGCTGGACCTCGGCCTCATCGATGAGATCATCCCGGAGTCGTTCGGCGGCGCGCACCGCAACCCGGCCGAGACCGCGAAGAACGTCGAGGAGGCGGTCGTCCGGCACCTCCGGGAGTTGATGGTCTACGACCGCGACACTCTGCGCACGGATCGCTACGCGAAGTTCCGGGCGATGGGCGTCTTCACGGCCGACGAGGCGTTTACGCTGTAAGTCGAAGGAGATCGGGCATCCGGCGCTGACCGGGGATTGAGACCGGCGATTGCTGACGCCCCTGATCGTTAGCAATGCCTGCGATGTCTCGCGGCAAGAATCGTGGTAGTCCCAATGAGTCCGGCAGTCACCCGCAACCGAAAACCGACCCCGATAGCCGGTCGGAGGATCACAAAACAGGTAAAAATACCAGGTAAAAAGACGAATTAATCGTGATAAGATCCCATTTCGGGATCTCAAAAGGCGATCCCAAAGGAGGATCAATGAAAATCAACGGGACAGTCTTTCGCCAGGCAGGTGTGCATCTCGCAGTGGGCTGCGTCAAGGCCTCCGAACTGGCAGATCTAGTCGAGCGTGGAATTTGGGCTCCAGATGTGTTTCGCGCGAGCCATCCGGAGGGGTACCAGCGAGAGCTCACGGAGGCGCGCGCCAGGGAATTTGCCAGGTTCGTAAGAATGAACGGTGTTTCGCCTCTCCCAATCCTACTCAACTTCCGTGAGGGTCGCGTCGCGGGTGATGACGGCACATTGGATCTGCCTGATTCCCGCGGATATATCGTGGATGGACAGCATCGTGCCCACGGGATTCGTCTTGCCGTTGCTGAAGATCCATCAATCGGCGATTACGATGTTCCCATCGTCGTGATGTGTGAGCCCGATGCGTTTCAGGAAGCGCGACAGTTCGTCATCATAAACCGAACCCAAAAGGGAATCAATCCGAGTCTAGCTGAGGAGCACCTCTTGCAGTCAGCTAAGACGGAGGGAAGACGGGCGCTTCTTGATATGCAGCGCGTCGGAGTACTAAAGGCTGTGGTTCGTGGCGCAGAGTGGAAGACCAAGGCCATCGAGATAGCAAATTCGCTTAACGATGACGATACTTCGCCATGGTACGGCTTGATTCGCCAGCCAAATGAGCCTAAGGATGAGACAGTGATCAATAAGAAGTCGTTTACCGACTCGCTGGAACCTATTCTAAAAGACGTCTACTTTCAGGGCAAGGAGTCTCACGTGATCGCGAGTGCGCTCCGCAACTACTGGAACGCCATAAACGATCTTTGTGATGAGGCCTTTCTCGACCCAGCCGGTCATGTGCTTCAGAAGACGACGGGCGTTTTCGTGCTGCACAAGGTCTTTCCTCGGATCGCAGAGTTCGCAACTGACGAATCCGGCCGCAGGGTGCTTACGAGGGACAACCTTCGTACGATTCTTGAGAAGCCGACCTTGCCAGGAGTCGGGCCGGTGATAGCGAGCCCCTTCTGGAGTTCAGGTGGCCACGCCGGCATGCGGGGCACGGGCAAGAAGGCGTTCGGCATACTGGCAATGGAGATCCTCGAGGCCATCGAGACTTCGATCTCTGGATCGAGGGGAGCGGAGCTACTGCTGTGAAAGGACATGGCTTAGGCACTGTCGAATCGGCAACCCTGGGTATGGCAAGCGAACAAGGCTCACGGCCCCTGAATCCGAAGGAGTTCGTCCTCCGCGCAATTAAGACGCTCCGCGATCCATCGAAAAGCCGCGGAATTCACTCGGTTTATTCGGGATTCAACGAAGCGTTTCGCGAGTACTTCCCGACACTCGATCCAGTCGAAGTTACGAGTGAGCTTGCAGACGCCGGTGACATCGAGATTCGCTACCGTAAAGGCGGCGTGATGCTCTATCTCCCAGGAGAGGCACCGGGTAGTTCGAAGGGTCAGGTCCACGACATCCTGCGGAGAATGGGATTGGACGAACGGACATAGCTCAGTGTCCTCGATGGCCCGCGTGCTCCGCCCGAGAAGAGGGCGGAGCACGCGGTGTACCGAGATCGCGGCCAGTGGCGGAGGTCATTGTCTGATCGCTTCAAGCCGCGTCACATGGGGATTGTTGTGATAGACCTGTTGCCTCGTTCCAGTTCGGGGGTTCGACGCCGTGAAGCCAGCGGACGAAGAAGTCCCGGCGTTTGCGCTCGCCGAACGCCCCCCCGCTCGTGTGTCCCTGCCCAGGCAGAACGACGAACTCGAACTCCTTGTTCGCCTTGATCAGAGCGTCCACAAGTCGGAACGTGGACTCGGGCGGAACGTTCGTGTCCAACTCGCCCACCATCAACAGGAGCCGGCCCTGCAGTTTCGCCGCGTTCGTGATGTTCGACTGCGCCTCGTAGTGGGGGCCGACCGGATAGCCCATCCACTGCTCGTTCCACCAGTACTTGTCCATTCGGTTGTCATGGCATCCGCACGACGACACGGCGACCTTGTAGAACTCGGGATGGAATAGAAGCGCGCCCGTCGAACTTTGCCCCCCCGCGCTGGTGCCGTACACGCCCACGCGTTCGATGTCCATGTAGTCGTACTTTTGAGCAAGGGCCTTCATCCATAGAATGCGGTCTGGGAATCCAGCGTCCGCGAGGTTCTTCCAGCAGACGTCATGAAACTTCTTGCCGCGGTTGCGAGTGCCCATTCCGTCGCACTGCACGACGATAAAGCCGAGTTCCGCGAGCCGCTGCATCCCCTGGAGCGGGCTGAACGACTTGGGAGTGAAGGAATCCTGCGGGCCCGCATACAGGTTTTCGATGATCGGATACTTCTTCGTCGGGTCGAAGTTCGAGGGCCGCACGACAATCCCCCAGATGTCCGTCACTCCGTCTCGGCCCTTTGCGACGAACGGCTCCGGCATTGGGATGCCCAGTTTCTTCCAGTCGCTCAAGTCCGCCTCTTCGAGAGTCATCAACTTCGAGCCGTCGCGAGTTCGGCGCAGTTCGTGCATGGGCGAAGAGTCGACTCGCGAATAGGTGTCCACGTAGTACGCCCTGTTCGGCGAGAACTGGACCCGGTGCGTTCCGTGGCCGTCCGTCAGCCGCGTCAAGCCCTTGCCGTCGAGCCCCACGGTGAGGAAGTGAATGAAATAGGGGTCCTCGCCTTCTCTCGTGCAGTTCGCGCTGAAGCAGATCCTGCCTGCGCTCTCGTCCACCCACTCGATTCCGCGCACGACCCAGCCCATAGGAGTGATGGCGTTCTTCACGGCACCGTTCGAAGCGTCGATTCGATAGAGACGCCCCCACCCGTCGCGTTCGGATCGCCAAATCATCTCGCCGGA
>QEUM01000023.1 GCA_003577165.1 Armatimonadota bacterium
AAGCGCGCAGAGGGCTTGAAGGAGGGAGAGGTGTTTATCGAGCTGCGCGGCGTGGACCTTTACGACCCTCTGAGCGGCGAAGCGAAGAGCGACAGCGGCGCGAACGTCCACGCTTTGTTCATCGATCATGATTTCGACGGCAAGTCGTTCTGCATCTGCCAGGCGCTGTTTCCGAACAAGAAGGATTCCTGGGAGAAACTCGAGCGGAACCTTCGGGGGACTGTGGATCCTGAGGCGTTCGAGGCGATGCGGACGCTGGTGAGCCTGCCGTTCAAGCCTGGCGAGAGGGTGCAGGTGAAGGTGATCGACGCGAGAGGAAATGCGGTTGTGAAAACGATTGGAGTGGCGGTGGCTCCATGACGGACGCCGAAATTGCGGCCCTGATAGAAGAGACGAAGACGCTTCCGGCTGATTACTTACAGCGACTAAAGCAGAAGACCAAACGTGGGCACCGGGAAGCAGAAGTGGAACTACCCGGAACGCGAGGTTCCGTTTTTCGAGTCATTATCAGAGAGAGCTCGGAGAACCCCCTAGACTTCTCGGTGATTCTGGCCCATAAGCCACCCAATACGAACGTCTGGTTTCGGCTCCGGCGATACAATGGCAAAAGTCACGAACACACCAACAGGCTGGAGGGTAGCAAGTTCTTTGACTTTCACATCCACACTGCCACGGAGCGGTATCAAGACTCGGGGTTTCGTGAGGACGCATTCGCTGAGCCAACTGCCAGGTACTCGGACGTGAACGGAGCCTTGGAGTGTCTCATTTCTGATTGTGGTTTCGAGATCGAAAGGGGAAACCAGAAGAGCTTGTTTGAAGAGGGCAAGGACCAATGATGATGGATACGATCACAGAGGACTTTCGTCGGAAAGTTAGCGAACAGGTAAGGATCGAAGGCGAGGGCGTCGGCCGATTCCGGGTGTTCACGCCATTCATGTTCGAGGATGGCGATCACCTTTCTATCGTGTTAAAGAAACTGGAGAACCAGTGGGTACTTAGCGATGAAGGCCATACGTTTATGCATCTGACGTACGACCTCGACGAACGCGACCTTCGGAAGGGCACTCGTGAGAAGGTCATAACGAACGCGCTGACTGCATTTTCGGTCAAGGATGCGAATGGAGTGTTGTTGCTTTGGGTTGAGGACGGACAGTTCGGAGACGCACTTTACACTTTCGTGCAGGCTCTGATGAGAATCGCCGACGTAACCTACCTGTCGAGAGAGCGGGTGAAGTCTGCATTCTTCGAGGATTTTCGAACATTTATGAGTGCCGCTGTGCCGGAAGAGCGCCGCGAATTCGACTGGCATTCAGCTCAGTACGACACGGAGAAGATGTACCCTGCTGATTGCTATGTGAACAGGATTGCGAGGCCGCTCGCGATTTTTGCACTCGGCAACGATGAGAAGGTGCGTGATGCGACCATCACGCTGCACCAATACGAGCGATGGGGGCTGAATGTACGGGGCGTTGGCATCTTCCAAGACCAAGAGGAGATCAACCGGAGAGTACTGGCGCGATTCACGGACGTATGTGACAGACAGTTTTCGAGTCTGAGTGCGAACAAAGATCGAATCGTGAAGTTTATTGAAGAAGCCATTGGTTAGCGGTGTTGAAAGGGTGAGCTCGCTCTACGATCCGGCTCAACTAGCGCGTAACGCGGGCGCGGCGGTTATTGACGACCCGATCATCAACGGGCCGTATGACGAGCCATCGTCCTATTGGGACACGATCGATTGGGACAAGCACGAGCAGCATGATCCTGTCCGAAAGCCGGGCAGGAGGCCCGCCGGCTACTTCTTCAACTCGAAGGGGCAGAGGGGCGAGGGCTCTCTGTTGGAAGAGCAGTTCATCGAAATGCCTGCGGTCAATGAGATTCGGCGACGCGTTGGTGAATGGAAAGCCAGCGGATATCCCGGCGTCACTCCTGTGACTCGGAAACTGTTGGAACATTGGGCGTCGACAGAGCGTGAGCAGAGGCTGTTCTTCTGTCAGCGCGAAGCAGTCGAGACTCTAATCTGGCTGACAGAATCCCGACCGGCGGACCGGGCGGGACTGACTGTGGAGACGCATGACGGAACGACCGTGCCGCTGGATAAAGCGCATGAGGCTTTCTTGCGCTACTGCTGCAAGATGGCGACCGGAACGGGGAAGACCGTGTGCATGGCGATGGTCATCGCCTGGCAGACGCTCAACAAAGCGCAGTACCCACAGGACACGCAGTTCACGGATGCCTTCTTGGTTGTTGCGCCGGGTCTCACGGTTCGGAATCGCTTGGCAGTTTTGAAGCCGGGAAGCGACGGGAACTATTACGATGTGTTCGAACTCGTTCCGCCGAGTCTCGCCGGCAATTTGGGTCGCGCCAGGATTTGCTTCCTTCATCGTCAGGAGTTGTCCGCTCGAGATGACACGGGAAAGAGGGGGGTTCAGAAACTCGGAAGAGAGAGCGACGGCGCCTTTGCGAATCGGCTGTTGAAAAAGGAACTCGGCTCGACGAGCAGGATCTTCGTGATCAACGACGAGGGGCATCACTGCTATCGACCCATCGAGAAGTCGGCCGAGGAGAAGCAAGCGGGACCGGATGCCGAAGCGAAGAGGGAGAACCAACGCGCGGCGCAATGGATCACGGGGTTGGAGGCCATAAACCGGGCGCGCAACATCATGGTGTGCGCGGACTTCTCGGCGACTCCGTACTACATCCATGGGAGCGGTTATCCCGCGGGAGTACCTTTCCCGTGGATCGTCAGCGACTTCGGGCTGCTGGACGCCATCGAGAGCGGCCTTGTGAAGATCCCCGTGATGCCTGTGGACGACAATCACGCGGACGGCAAGTCGCCTGCAGCCTATTTCCACCTGTGGAGGTGGATCAACGACAAATTGGAAACACAAGACCGATACAAGTCCCTCGGACGGGGCAAGGGGAATCCCGCGAAGGTGGCAGAAAAGGCCGAGCCCGCCTGCGTGACGATGATCGGGAACTGGAAGCGAACTTACGACGCTTGGGTTGCTGGGGGTTCGCAAGTGCCGCCGTGCATGATCGTGGTTTGCCAAGACACAGACGTCTCTGCTGAAGTTTTCAAACTCCTGACGAGAGAGAATTGGGAGTTCGATCATTTCGTGAACAAGGATGGGCGGGAGGTCTCCTTTTTGTTCGACAGCAAGGCGCTGAAGGACATCGAGAAGGTCGAGGAGGGCGAAACGGTCAAGGATCGCGAAGTCCGACTGCGAGACATGTTGAACTCGGTCGGCAAGGAGGGGATGCCGGGCGCTAACGTGAGGTTTGTTTCGAGCGTTTCGATGCTCACCGAGGGCTGGGATGCGAGCAACGTGACGCAGATCATAGGGCTTCGCGCCTTCACCTCGCAGCTTCTGTGTGAGCAGGTCGTCGGGCGTGCGCTTCGGAGGCGAAGTTATCAGGTCGATCCTTCGACGGGGCTCTTGGAGCCGGAGTACGCAGAAATTTACGGCGTGCCGTTTCAAGTGATTCCTGTGAAGGTCGTGAAGGGGGGGGCGAAGCCGCCTCCTCCCTCCCGCTTGGTGCGAGCGCTACCGGAGCGGAAGGCGGAATACGAAATCACCTTCCCTCGGGTGGAGGGGTATCTGTCCGAGTTTCGTCGGAGGGTGGTCTGCGATTGGGAGAACGTGCCTTCTATTCGGGTTGGGAGCGCACGCGAGCCAACGTATGTCGAGACTGGGACGCTGGCCGGATTCATGATCGGGCGCCCCGAGGCGCTAGGGGGTACGGCGGTGCACACTCGCGTGCCGTATTACTCAGTGGCTCGGATCCAGTCGGCGATCTACTCGATGGCTGCCGAGATCGTCAACCGGCGGGTTGCGGTGTCAGAGGAGGCTTATAGCCTGCGCCGGAAGATGCTGTTTCCTCAGGTTTTGGAGATCGTGCGGCGATATGTCGGCGAGAGGATCATCTTTGAGGATGCGCCCAAGGAGGAGATCGCGCTCACGACATGGCAGAGCCTGATCATCAATGCGCTGGAGCCGCACCTCGGTGAAGCAGGCGAAGATGGAGCGCCGCTTGTGCTGCCAAGGATCGAGCGGTATCGGCCGGAGGGATCGACGCGGGATGTGATGTTTAGGACGACGCGGCCGGTGATCCCGACCACGAAGAGCCACATCAGTCACGTGGTTCTCGATTCGCCGCTCTGGGAGAAGGTTGCTGCCGGTCAGTTGGAGCGGTGCGAAGATGTGCAGGCATTCGCTCGCAACGATCACCTGGAATTCACTATCCCGTATGCAAACAGTGAGGGTGTGCCCTCGGTTCACCGGCCGGACTTCATCGTGCGGCTAAGAAGCGGACTGATGATCGCGCTTGAAGTGAAGGGGCAAGAGCGGGAGGAAGATGAATTGAAAAAGGCCGCAGGGCTGAAGTGGGCGCGGGCGGTGAACAACTACTATGGGATGAGGAAGTGGGCATACGCTGTCGTGTATGACCCTGACGAGACGGTACAGGTGCTGGCCGGCCTGGACAGTTCAGTTTCTGTGGAGAGGTTTAAGGCTGCTCCGTGGACGCCGGTTCGCGACGGGGGGACTGTCGAGGTTGTGACGTCTTCAACGCCGCTTGCGGATTTGATTGCCGGCGGTGAGAGCGCGACGGTGGAGTTCA
>QEUM01000008.1 GCA_003577165.1 Armatimonadota bacterium
CGATGAGGGCAGGGGTATGTACAACTGATCCTGGTTCTCAAGCTGGACGTACTGTTCCTCTGTCCGCCACGCCCTCAGATTCGCGTCGGGAGCGACCGCTGCGCACAAACGCAGTTCTCCGGGGACGAAGTTGGAGTCGAACTGGCCCGACGGCGAGGGGCCCTCCGATCCTACGAATTGCACTGTCGTTCGACTCCTTTCGGCATAGAGCGGCAAGATGACTTCTGCGTTCACCCTTCTGACGTAGGTTTCATCGCCCGCTGGTCCGAAGGAGTACTCTCCTGCGTTGCCGATGATCTTCACTACCGCGAGAAAGTCGCACTGGGCCAAGTAGTAGTTGTAGTTGCCCGCATTCACGCCGTTTGCAGGCGCAAAGGCGGCAATGCCCGCGATCGATCGGTATGGGCTAAATGTGCTCATACTTGTCCTTCCTCGGCGTTTCGCGGAGAGATAGTGACTACCATGCACCCCTACTCCACACTGTAACATACGTTTCTCCGGGAGGCGAGTTTTTTCGTTTTTGCGATCTCGCCCCAGGTGTCCTGGGAGGGCTCTGCAGGGGAGGGATTCATCTTGCTTTGTCGTGCGCCGGACGGGTGGATCGAGAGAAAGAGCGCTCGTTCGGCCGGATGCCGAGTCGTTCTGCTACTCAGGTCAGAGGGGAATGCGGCGGGAGGCTTTGAGCGCGACGACTCGGTTCCGGTGGGTCTTGGCTCCGGTCATGGGTTCGGAGAACTCGACGATGAACTGCTCGCCGAATCCGTTGATTTCGAGCGGCTCGATCGCGCCGCGATCCCAGGCGGCACGCGCGGACTCTTCGACGAGGAAGGTCGCGAGCGTTCGGTGGTCGTCGGGCACGCGCTCCATTTTGATGTCGGGCAGTCCGCCGGTCGCCATGCCGCGCGTGAAAGCGACGCCTCCTTCTTCCACTTCGTCCCATCGCACGTCGACATGGAGATCGAACCTGGCTCCGTCGGAATCCAAGTCGAGGAGGCGATAGAGTTCGGATGGCTTCATGAATCTCTGCGATTCGGTTTCGTAGGTCGCCGTGGCTTTTGTGAGGTCTGCGATGGCGTCTGCGCAGTGGACGACGACTTGCAGGAAGTGTCTCGCCTGCACGGGCTCCTCCGAAACGAAGAGAACTTTGATGAGAAGCGTGGCATCTTCGACAGCTTGTGCGAACCAATCGGGCGGCGACGAGTCGGAATCGCACAGCAGGTCGGGTCGAAACAGAAGCGCATTGCCGCGTCTCCGAAGCGCGCCGATGTGGAAGCGCACATCGCTAAAAAGGATGCCTTCCTTCGTGCCGACCGGTGGGCCCTTTTTCGAGTGAGGGTTCTTGGCGAGAATGCGGTCGAGGATGGTGGCTTCGTCCGGCGGAGTTTCGGCGTTGGTGTAAATCCAGTATTCGACTCTCGCCATGGGAGGGGGGGAGGATTTCGCGCGGCGTTTGAGCAGGATTGCCGACGCAGCCATGATCGCGATGAGCGCGAGGACGGCGATGACAGCGCCCATCACGTTCTTGTGCCTTCAATCCACGGCAATGCGGCTCGGTACTCTTGCTCGGTGAGGTTGGCGCTGCAGCCTTCACAAAGTCCGGCTGCGTTCACTCCGTAAGAGCAGCAGATGAGGCAGCGGTTGGCGACGGTCGCTTTGCGAACGAGCGCCGGAGTTTGGAGGACCATCACGAGGTCGCGACGGTCGATCCCCTCACTGTTGAATCGCCTCACCGCCGGATTTTATATGAAAGACGAGGCGTTCGCCGTGGGGATGGAGGGGGCGTGCGGGCCGGGTCCGGTACAATCTGAGGCAGATGCGGCGCGAACACAGCATGGAAGCGGAGCGCGTCGCACCAAGGACGGAGCCATGGGAGGACCTGCGCGCGTGAGCGTCTTTCGCATCCAAGGGGGTCGGCCATTATCCGGCGAGGTTTCCGTGAAGGGCAGCAAGAACGCGGCCTTGGCGATCCTTTCCGGCGTCATCCTCGCAGAGGAGCCGGTCACGCTCACGAACCTGCCGCTGGTGAGCGACATCGAGACGAAACTCCGGCTGCTGGAGCAGTTGGGGGCGTCGGTCGAGAGGGCGGGCGACCGGGTCACCATTGACGCGAGTCGCCTGAGTCGGACCGATCCTGACCCGGACACGGTGCGGTCCATCCGGACATCCTTTTATATCTTGGGTCCGATGCTGGCGCGGCTGGGGGAGGCGCGCCTGCCTCAGCCCGGCGGGTGCAAGATCGGGGCGCGGCCCGTGGACTTCCACCTCAAAGGGCTCTCGATCTTAGGCGCGAAGATCGAACTTGTCGGCGGACAGTACGAGGCGACTTCGAAGAAACTGAAGGGCGGGGAGATCTACCTCGACTTCCCGAGCGCCGGCGCGACGCAGCACCTGATGACCGCGGCGTGCCTCGCCGAGGGTCAGACGGTCATCCAGAACGCGGCGATGGAGCCGGAAGTGGTTCACCTCGCCGACTTTCTGAACCGGCTTGGGGCGCGAGTAGAAGGAGCGGGCACGAGCACGGTGACGATCTCGGGCGTGAGGCGGCTTGGCGGCGGGGAGTTCAGGATTCCGGCCGACAGGATGCAGGCAGGTACGTACCTTCTTGCGGCGGTCGCGACAGGCGGCGAGGTGACGGTTCGAGACATCCTGCCGGAGTATCAGGCGCCCGTGATGAGCAAGTTGAAGGAGGCGGGTGTCTCGGTCGAGCACGGTCCGGACTGGATCAAAGTGCTGGGGAACCGTTTCGCGACGGCGGTGAGCATCAAGACGATGCCGTATCCGGGATTTCCGACCGACATCCAGCAGCCGATGGCTGCTGTGCTTGCAACAGCGAACGGGGTGAGCACGGTCGAAGAGACGATTTATGAAAGCCGCATCGGCCACATCGGCGAACTGAACCGGATGGGGGCGAAAGTTCGCCTCGAAGGGCGCACGAGCGTGATTACGGGCGTAGACCACTTAGAAGGGACCGTCGTCGAAGCGACGGACTTGCGGGCGGGGGCAGCACTGGTGATCGCGGGGCTCGGCGCTCGTGGGGAGACGATCGTCAAGAGCGTCCATCACATCGACCGTGGCTATGAAGGATTTGAACAGGCACTATGTTCGTTAGGAGCAAAGATCGAACGAATTCCATCGGGCGAGTGGGAGTCCGTAAGCCGTTGATTCGACTTGCGACTGACCTAGGCATTGACCTGGGAACTTCCAACATCCTCGTTTTCAAGCGCGGCGAAGGCATCGTGCTTGAAGAGCCGACGGTGGTCGCTCTCAACACGCAGACGAAGCGCGTTTTGGCGGTTGGCGAAGAGGCGCGCGAAATGATCGGGCGCACGCCGGGAAACATCGTCGCGATTCGCCCCTTGAAGGACGGCGTCATTGCGGACTACACGCACACGCTGAAGATGCTCGAGTTTCTCATTGATCGAGTGTGCGGCCGGAGGCGGCTCATTCGTCCGCGACTGATGATTTGCGTGCCGAGCGCGTGTACGAACGTCGAGAAGCGGGCTGTCGTTCAGGCCGGGAAGGAAGCAGGAGCGCGCGAGTGCTTCACCATCGAAGAGCCGATGGCGGCGGCGATCGGAGCGGGATTGCCGATCGACTCTCCGGGTGGAAACATGATCGTGGACATCGGGGGGGGCACAACGGACATCGCGGTGATTTCGTTGGGCGGCATCGTGATTTCCGAGAGCCTGCGGATCGGGGGCAACAAATTCGACGAGGCGATCACGCGGCATATGCGGCACGCGTACAATTTAATGATTGGTGAGCGGACGGCGGAAGAGATCAAGGTTAAGGTCGGATCGGCGTACCCGCTCAATCCGGAGATGACGCTGGAGGTTCGCGGACGCGACCTGATGGCGGGCCTGCCGAGGGTTGTGGAAGTGACCAGCGAAGAGATCCGCGAGGCGCTTCACGATCCGCTGCGGCAGATCGTCGGGAAGGTCCGCGCCGTGTTGGAGGGAACGCCGCCGGAACTGAGCAGCGATATCATCACGCGCGGAATGGTCCTCACCGGGGGCGGTGGTCTGCTCCGAGGGATGGACGCTCTGCTCTCCGCCGAGACGGACATCCCGGTCCGGGTGGCCGAGAACGCGATGCACTGCGTGGCGCTTGGTACGGGACGGGCGCTCGAAAACATGCACGTTCTGGCAAAATCAGGGTCGAGATGAGACGCCGAGCGCTGACGCTGCTTCCGATCGCGGCCTTGGTCGTGGCGGTTGGCTTCGCACTTCGTCCGACCGCGCAGACCGGAGGCGCGGAGGCTGGAAGTTCGATGGCGAACCCGGGGATCGCCGAAGGCGGCGAAGGGCACGAGGGCCATGGGCATCAGGAGCCGGACTTGGGCACGGCGCCTGTGACTCGAAGAGAACTTCGGGAAGTGATGCTCCGTGTCCATCGCGACATCCGGAGGGCGTTCGAACTCGAAGGCGAGGGGGGGGGATTGAGTCTTCCTGAGGCCTCGAACGAGCCCGCGACGAGAGCCGAATTCGTGCTTGCTTTAAGTCAGATCGTCGAGGAGTTGCGCCCGAATTTCATTCGCGATATGCCGAACAAGATTGTGAACACGCGAAAGTTCGCTGTATCGGATGGGAAGGTGCGCTCGGCGATGACGATGCTGGCTCAAGAGGGATTTCTTCACTACTGGTCGCCGATCTTTCATGGGCCGGCAAACACGATGACCCCGCGCATGTTGGGCGTCGCTTTGTCGCAGGCTGCGCCGCAGATCGGTGCGCATTTCCGGGAGAAGGACGACTCCGGCGAGGGTCAAATCCTCCAGGGCATGGGTCAGTAGCCCAACTTCGTCAGCAGATCAGCCGCGGTCTTCGCTTGTTCGCTGCCCTCGGGCGCGAATTCAAGCGATTGGCGGATCACCAGTTCCGCGTCCATCCATCTCGATTGCGTCATGAGGATTCGCGCGAGTTGATTGCAGACCGAGGAGGTTTGGCGCGCGAGGTCCGTGGCTTGTTGCGGGCCGCCGGATAACTGTACGGCGACTGCAAGGTGTTCCCGGGCCTGATCGAGCCACTGCGCCTTCTCATTTAGGTCAGAAGACTCGGCGGCGATCTCCGCTTCGGCCGTGCCGAGTTTCGCGTAGGCCGTGGGATTCGAGGTGTCCGCATTGACCGCGTTGAGGTAGTCGGTTCTCGCGGAGTCAAGGTTCGTGGATCGTTCGGCGCGTTCGATGTAGGCATCCGAGAGGGCGCGCGACAACTTGGCTCGCCAAGAGTCCGATTGCGCCGTCGAGACGAGGCTTGTCAGTTCTGCGATCGCCGCGTTCGGGTCCTGTTCGATGAGTTCGACCGCGCTCTCGTAGGATCGGGCGACGGTCGCTTCATCCGCGCGTTCCTTCTGCTGTCTGTCCGCCGCGACGGTCAGTCCAGAGACGATGGCAAACCCGAGCGCAATGATCGCCCCTCCGATGATGACGACCCAAGTCGTCTTTCGGAGAAACTCGGCGGTTTCGGGTTTGAAGAGCGGCTTTCTGGGGGGGGCGATCCAATCCGGCGGGTAAGGGATGGGGACGTTTGGCATGCCCGTTGTGGTTTGACCGTACGGCTGTCCGTACGGCTGGCCGTACTGTTGGCCATAGGGATTCGCCGCCGCGGTTGGAGTCGTGATAACGGGGGGGGCATTGGGCGTGGGTTGGTAAGGCGAAGGGCCTGCTGAGTAGGGGTTGAATAATGTCGGCATCTGTCCCGTAGCGGCGGCGCCCGGAATTGTGGGGGGGGCTGCTACCGTTGGGTCCGCGCGAAGCGCGGCGAGCGCTTCCCGGAATGCGGATGCCATGACCTTGGCGGATGCGAACCGGAGTTCCGGGCTCTTTTCGAGGGCTCGGCGAAGGAGCTGAGCGACGCTGAAACTCGCTTGCGGGGGATCCGGCGGATCGAGGTGCATGATCTCGTGCGAGATGCTGACGACGCTGTCGCCGCCGAACGGCTTGCGGCCCGTGAGCGCCTCGTAGAGGACGACGCCGCAACTGAAGAGGTCGCTTCGGTGATCGATGTCTCGCCCCACGACTTGCTCAGGAGACATGTAGCTCGGAGTGCCGAAAATCTGTCCGTCGACTGTGAGGGTTGGCTCGAAGGTCAGGCGCGCGATTCCGAAGTCGGTGATCTTGACTCGCCCGTCGGGCAGCAACTGGATGTTGTCGGGCTTGATGTCTCGGTGGATGACGCCCTTTTCGTGCGCATACGCGAGCCCGTCGAGGACCTGGAGCATGATTTCGATCGCCTCATCCTGCTTCAAGAAGCCTTCTGCGTCGAGCCGGTTCCGAAGGGTTTGGCCTTCGAGGTACTCCATCGCGAGGAAAAAGCGATCTCCGTCTATGCCGACTTCGTAGATGGTGACGATGTTTGGATGGGCGAGCGACCCTGCGGCTTTCGCCTCGCGCTGGAACCGGGCGATGCGCTCCTGTTTCTGCTTGTCGGAGGCGCCCGTCGGCATCATGAGCTCTTTGAGGGCCACGCGGCGGTTCATTGCGGGGTCCCAGGCCTCGTAGACGATGTCGTTGCTCCGAGCGATCTCTCGGATGATCTGGTACTTGCCGAGGGTTCCCGAGCCCGACTCCATATCTCGTTACCTGTGGCGCAGGAAGGCGCCGATGAGTTCGTCTATCTCTCCGTCGAGTACGGCTTGGACGTTGCCGGTTTCGAAGTTGGTTCTTAGGTCTTTGACGAGGCTGTAGGGCTGAAGGACGTACGAGCGGATCTGCCTTCCCCAGTCGGCGGAGGTGAGATCTCCCCGAAGTTGGCGAAGCGTGTCCTCGCTTTTGTGGCGTTCGAGTTCTGCGAGCCTGGCGACGAGAATCGTCATCGCGGTCGACCGATTCTTGTGTTGGCTGCGCTCGTTTTGGCAAGTGACGACGATGTTGGTGGGAAGGTGCGTGATGCGAATCGCGGACTCGGTTTTGTTGACGTGCTGTCCGCCTGCGCCGCTGGAGCGGTACGTTTCGATCTTCAGGTCTTCGGGAGCGATGTTCACGTCGGACTCGGCGACTTCCGGCATGACGTTAACGACAGCGAAACTCGTGTGCCTCTTTCCTGCGGCGTCGAACGGACTGATTCGGACGAGTCGATGCACGCCGTGCTCCGATCGGAGGTATCCGTATGCATACGGCCCCGATATTTTGAAGGCGACGTTTCGATACCCCGTGACGTCGCCGGGCGTTTCGCTAAGCAGTTCGAAATCGAATCCCTTGCGTTCGGCCCAACGCGCGTACATGCGGAACAGCATTCGCGCCCAGTCGCAGGCTTCGGTGCCTCCTGCGCCTGCTCCGATTTCGATGATCGCGTTGGAAGCGTCGTGCTCTCCACCGAGGAGCGTACGCAGTTCGAATTCGTCCAGGTCGCGGAGAAATGCCGTCGTCAGGCGTTCGATCTCCTTGGCCATCGCCAGGTCGCTCTCCTTCTCGAGTTCGACGAGGCTGCGGAGTTCTTCGATGTCGTCGAGGGCCTTGCGCAGACGCTCGTACGGTTCGACGCGGTCTTTCAGAGCGGCGATCTTGCGCATCGTCGCCTGCGCTTCGGAGGGGGAGTCCCAGAAACCGGGCTGGTTGGTGTGGCTTTCTAACTCGGCAATTTCGGAACGAAGGGAGGCCGTGTCAAAGATGACCTCCGATGGCATCGAGTCGGCTTTTCGCCTCGCCAAGGGATTCCGAAAGGTGAGTGTCAATCACTTCGTGGAGAGGATACCTACCAGTAGGGCGGCACCGTGAAGCCGTCGGCCTCTCCGCTGTCTGGACGACGACCCGATAGATGTTTCTTGCCGTTCCGCCCCAGTCTTCGGTCACTTCGGAGACGACGACAAGGCTGGCGCGGTCGCCGAACTCATATTGGACGCGGAAGAAGGTGGGTTCCCCGGAGAGAGATCCAGCATCTGCAAGTTCAGCGATGACGGTTTCGAAGTCCTTCCGGTGCATGGCCGTTTGAACCTCGACCCAAATGTACGGAATTGCGAGCAACACCACCCATGTGATCGCGAGTTTCAGCGCGATCGGGTTGTCGCCGATCTTGCTGACCTTCGTAAACATTCGCGTGACTCCGACGAGGAGGAACGCGACGAAGAGGCAGGCTGCCGCATAGAACAAGAGGCCGAACATAGGAGACTCCTTCCTCTGATTGTCGGTTGGGCAGGAAGGGCTTCTTGCGGGAGGCGGGGGAGTGGCCCGGCCGGGCTGCGAGCAAACCCAGCAGTTTTGGGGGGCTTTTTCGGGCGGAGAAGGCGTAAACTGACAGGTGTCCAGGGACGCCTGGACGATAAAGGAGAGCCGCGAAGCTCGCCAACATAAGACGGACTCGCGGAAATGCAGGGGGGACGGGTTTCCCGTCCCTCGTTTTTCTTCTATTGGGCGGGCGCGGATTCGGAGGGTGCTGCGGTCTCGTCTTCGCCCAAGTGGCTGGGGTGTGCGTCGCCGGAACTGTGGGTATAAACCGCGGGAGTGGATAAGACCGTTTCGTCCGCCAAGGAGGCCCTGGTTCGCGCTGGGCTGAAAGACGGGATGACGCTCATGGCGGGCGGGTTCGGCCTATGCGGCATTCCAGAGAACCTCATTCTCGCGATCCGAGAATTGGGCGCCAAGGACCTGACGTTCATCAGCAACAACGCAGGCGTGGATGACTTTGGTCTCGGTCTTCTCTTGCAGACGAAGCAGATTCGCAAGATGATCTCCAGTTACGTCGGAGAGAATGCGACTTTCGAGCAGCAGTTTCTCAGCGGTGAATTGGAGGTGGAACTCACTCCGCAAGGGACGCTCGCAGAGCGAATTCGAGCGGGGGGGGCCGGCATTCCGGCGTTCTTCACGCCAACGGGTTACGGCACTTTGGTCGCAGAGGGGAAAGAGGTGCGAGAATTCGGCGGCCGGCACTACGTTTTGGAGACGGCCTTGACGGCGGACATCAGCATCGTCAAGGCGCACACTGCGGACAAGGCCGGGAACTTGGTTTACCGAAAGGCCGCTCGAAACTTCAATCCGATGATGGCGACGGCCGGGAAGGTGACGATCGCAGAAGTGGAGCGGATCGTCGAGATCGGAGAGATCGATCCGGATCATGTGCACACGCCTGGAATCTACGTGAACATGGTCGTACTGGGAACTTTCGAGAAGCGGATTGAAAACCGGACAACCCGAAGCGCCTAAGGCCGCTCGTTTCTTCGTCGGCACCAGCGGATTCAGTTACGACGATTGGACCGGGCGCTACTATCCGGGAGGGCTGCCTTCCGCAAAGAGGTTCGACTATTATGCTTTCGAATTTCCTTGCGTGGAGATCAACTCCACTTACTATGGTTGGTTGTCAGAGAAGACGGCGCGTTCGCTGGTGAGCAGGGCGCCGAGAGGGTTCCGCTTCACCCTCAAACTTCACAGAAGCCTCACGCATGAAAGCGGGGGGGAGTTGCAGGACGGCCTCGCGCGAACTCGAGAGCAAGCAGGGGTGTTCGATTCAGCCTCCGCGCTCGGATGCTATTTAGCGCAGTTTCCGAACTCGTTCCGACCCGGGGCAGAGGCATTCGGCAAGATCGAGGAGCTTGCGAATGGACTTACGCCACTCGTCGTGGAGACGCGAAACTCGGAGTGGCAGAAGGCTGAGAACGCCTCTCGGGTGGGGGCGATGGGGGCTGCAATCTGTTGCGTGGATGCCCCTCCTGTTCGCGGGTTACCTCGCTGGGAGCCGACGCGATTCGGGCCGGTGGGCTATTACCGGTTTCACGGCAGGAACGCCGCCAAGTGGTACGGACATGAGGAGGCGTGGGAGCGATACGATTACTCTTACAGTCGCGAGGAACTCGCGGGGAGGGCGGCGGACATCCTCGCTGCGGAGCCGGATCGGGACTGCTACGTGTTTTTCAACAACCACTACGGCGCCCAAGCCGTGACGAATGCGCGGCAAATGGCGGACCTCCTTGGTGTGCCGGTTTCCCGGCCGCAACCCGGGCTCTTCTAGGCGGTAGGGGGATTTGAAAACCCAGGCTAAATAGGGGGGTGAGAGGGCCTGGGCTGGTGTAAACTGAATGCCAGCAAAGGGGCCTGGGGCTTCTTGGGCAAGGCGGCGTGAAGGCGCCGAGTCCAGACGCCAGGCTCGATGATTGCAAATCATTGAAGAACGGAGGATAGGCATGAGGCAATTCGCCTTTACTGCTGGTCTCATCGCGCTAGCGGCTACAGCGTTTGGCGCGGTCGAGAACAATTACCGCAACTGCGGAACCGACACAGGGTTCTTTTATCCGTCCGGTGAGCAATACGGGGATGAAGTGGACATCACCGGTGTTGGCACGTCCAGAAGGCTCACTGGAATTCACCTTGGCTACTATGCAGACCTGGCCGTCGTGCAAGGGGACGAAACCGCCACAGTTCGCGTCTACCTGAACGACGGAACGGCCGTCCCGGGCGAGCCCGGAACGCTCCTCTTTACGAGCGCTCCGCAGCCGCTTCGGCAGGGCCCCGGCGTCATTAACGTTGAGGTTCCCGCCGTCCTCGTCCCGGACAAGTTCACGGTTACCGTGCAATTTGGCGGGATGACGAACATCGCGGGTGACCAAGCGGGTCTCGCGATTTATGACCCGCCGACGAGTGGAACCAGCGCCGATGGCTTCTGGCAGTTCGACAGCGGTCCTGGCACCTGGGGGGCGTACAACTTCGGCGGCGCTCCGATCGCGAACTTCAGCATGAGTTTGTCGTTCGGCGGCTGCCCGCTGGATCCGTATGACAACTCGGTCAACGACCTGGGCTTCTACTTCCCCGACGCATCGACCAACGAGAACGGGGATGACGTCCACCTGGAAGGCCTCCACAGGATCGCCACCACGCTCACAGTGGGTGTTGGCGTCGACCTGACCACTCCGCAAGGCGACGAAACGATGAACGTTCGCATTCGCGCCAACGACGGCTTGTGGGTAGGCGGCCTCAACAATCCTGGAACGGTGCTGTTCGATAGCGGTCCGATCCCCCTGATTGCTGGCGCGAACGATTACTCGATGCCGCTTCCGGATCTCGATCTTCCGGCGAGCTTCACCGTGACCATCGACGTGGCCGGCATGGCGGGCGTTGCGGGTGACAGAGCAGGTTTCCTGCTGTTCAACCCGTCGGTCTCAGGCCAGAGCAACAACTTCTTCTGGCGGTTCGACCAGCCGCAGCACCCCGGCACGTGGGGCGCTTGGTGGTTCGGCGCGACCGGTCCTCAGTCGAACTTCAAGATTCGCGTGGAGTCCCGCTCGCTAGCGATCTGGGATATCAACGGTGAACTCGGCGTCAACGTTCAGGGTGATCCTTCGAACATGCGGTCGAGCGACAACGTCTACTTCTCGATCCAGCGCGGAATCATCCCGTTCCCGGCCGCCAACCCCGTCCAATTCAGGGCGAGGACTTGCGTCGCGGGTGTGCCTTCCACGATGGACATCGAAGTCGAGTCCCGCTGCAATAGCACTGGTGTTGAAGAGAGGGTGTATATCTTCAACGTGAGCACGAATCAGTTCGTGCTGGTTGGATCGAACCTTCTGACCACCGCGGATACGACGAGGACCTACAGCGTGACCGGCAACCTGGCGAACTTCGTCGATCCGGTCGACGGCATGGTCCGCGTCCGCATTGCTGCGAAGAACACCGGCATTCTCAGCAACGCTGCGTTCCGAGTGTTCTACGACAAGGTGCACGTCAACTTCACGCCGTAATTTCAGGCGCGCGTTGATTGCAAACGCGGCGCGGGCTCATGGCCCGCGCCGCGCTCTTATTTGGTGGGATGCTGCTCGGCGCGTTACTTGATGTAGGTCCCGGCGTCCATCTCCCGCAACTCGAGCGTGACCTTGACCACGCCCTGCGAGATCTCTGCCTCGAAGTAGTTCGAGATCTTGTCGTACAGAGCCCGGGCGATCGTCTGCCTCAGGTCGAGCGGCCTTCCGGCGAGGATTGAAACTTGGCAGTGAACGAAGCCGACTGGCGCACCGCGTCCCACGGCAAACATCTCGAGCTCGGTCCAGTACGCCTTGACGGAGGCGGAGTCGATGGTCTCGCAGCCTGACAGAGTCTCGACGAGGCAGGCCAAGAGTTCCTGCGCCCTGCTTCGCTCGGTGAGGCCGGCCGTGGTCTGGAGGTGGATGTGAGGCACGGATTGAGGATACCGATTCGGGCCCTGCGCCTCGGTCTGACATAATGCCGCGCATGGCCGGCAGGCCTTCCTGGGACGAATACTTCATCGAGGTCGCAAAGACGGTGAGCACGAGAGCGACCTGTCGCCGTCGGAGCGTCGGGGCCGTGATTGAAAGGGACCGACGGATTCTCGCGACGGGCTACAACGGGGCTCCCCGGGGTGTGCCGCACTGCGAGGAGTACGGCTGCGACATCACGCAGCGCTGTCAACTTGCCGCTCACGCCGAACAGAATGCGATCGCGCAGGCAGCCGCGAACGGAGTCTCCTGCAGCGGCGCGAGCATCTACGTCACCTGTCAGCCTTGCAGCGGGTGCGCGAAGCTGCTGATTAACGCCGGGATTCGCCGCGTCGTCTTCGAAGGCGATTATCCAGATGATCTAGCCCTTGAACTCTTCGCGCTGGCCGGCGTGGACCTTTACCGGTTCAGTTCCGGCAAGGTCGAACTCATCAACGCGGCGCGATAATGTTCGGGGAGGCGGTTTCCAGCACCTTTGCGCTTGCGCTCCTGATCGCATTGATCGTGACGCTGATTGCGACTCCACTGGTCATCCGCTTGGCAATAGTGGCAGGCGCCATTGACAAGCCTGGTGAGGAGAGACGAATCCACTCCAAGCCGACTCCACGCTGGGGGGGGCTTGCCATTTATCTTGGAGTGCTGGTCGCGTGGCTTCTCGTGTACCCGATGTCGCATCGTTCCCCGGATGCAGCCCTGGTGGGGCCCTACACGGTCAATTCACTATGGATCATGGGCATCGGCTTCGCGATCGTCGCATTCGGGATGCTGGATGACAAGTTTCAACTGCCCGCTTCGTGGCAGGCGCTCTTTCTGCTGGGCTGCGGAATCGCATTAGGGCATCCTTCGCTGGGAAACATCAGGATTGAGGGGTTTTCAGTTCCTTTTATGGCCAACGACGCGCCGGGCGGGTACATCGCATTCAGCGAACTCAATTCTGTTATCTTCACCGCTGTTTTCGTGTTCGTCATCGCGAAGACGATGGACACAATAGACGGTATTGACGGATTAGCGGCGGGCATAGCAGCGATCACGGCGACAACGATGCTCATATTGAGCCTCTACAGGCAACCGCTCGTCGGAGTGCTGTCCGCCGGCGCGGTCGGCTCCTGTCTTGGATTTTTGCGTTACAACTACCATCCGGCGCGAATCTTTATGGGAACGGGGGGGGCTCAGTTTCTTGGGTTCTTCTTGGCGGCGCTCAGCGTGCAAGGGGTCGTGAAGACTGCGGCTGCGGTTGCGCTGCTGGTCCCTCTGACGCTCTTCGGAGTGCCTATCTTCGACGCGATCTTCGTCGTGATACGACGGATCGCGAGCAGGCAGCCGATCACAAGGGCCGACAAGAGGCATCTCCACCACTCGCTCCTGGGACGGGGTCTATCGCAGAGACAGGCGGTTTGGGTGTTGTACGCTGCGGCAATTCTATTGTGCAGCGCGGCGATCCTGGTCGTTAAGTTGTCCAGTTAAGAGCGCATGCACATCCTCGAGGCCTTGATTCTCGGAATCGTCCAGGGACTCACTGAGTTCCTGCCCGTTTCGTCAACGGCACACGTCGAATTGGCGAGAGGTTTGATGGATTGGCCATCGAAGGAACTCGGCGCGCCGTTCACCGCGGTGATCCAACTTGGAACGCTGCTTGCCGTGTTCGTGTACTTTCGCCGCGACATCGTTCGGACCGTACGACTCTGGACGCGGGGGCTCGTCTCGAAAGACGGTCGAGACACACCGGAATACAGGCTCGGGTGGGCGGTCTTCATTGGAACTCTCCCTATCGTGTTCTGCGCCCTCCTCTTTCAAGATCAGATCGAGTCCACACTTCGGTCGATGTCCGTGATCGCGCTGTCGCTGATCGCGCTTGCGCTGCTGCTTTGGGTTGCGGAGATGACCGCGAGTCACAGAAGAGAGATGCACACGGTTCGGTGGTGGGACGGACTTGTGGTCGGCCTTTTCCAGGCGATGGCTCTCGTTCCTGGCGTTTCGCGAAGCGGGAGTACGATCACCGGCGCCCTCTTCCTCGGTTTCGATCGGGCGACTGCTGCGCGCCTCAGTTTTCTTCTGAGCTTCCCCTCCATCCTGCTGGCAGGGGTGTACGAGGCGGTCAAGTTTCGGGCGGACCTGCTGTCCGCGGGGTTGGTCGAGGTCGTCGTCGCCACGGCTGCTGCGTTCTTCGTCGGCTGGGCCACCATCGAAGGGCTGTTGCGGTTCCTGCGCACCCACACGACGGCCGTCTTCATCGTCTATCGAGTCGCGCTTGGGATCGGGCTGCTCATCCTCCTGTACTCGGGCGTCATCCGGCAGAACTACCCGTAACCTGTAATCCTTACCGGCCCGTGTTTTCTCCGGCTGTGGAATTTCCCGGGTATGGACATTCGCATGGAGGCCGCGGGTGACACCCGCGGTGGCCTGAGTCAGGAGTTCGTCGATTCGATCCTTCAGCCCGAACCGAAGGACGACGACTACCTGATGATCACGCGCGTGGATGACTACTCTGTCCGCGAGAACGCTGCTATTCAGTCGGGGGCTGCGCCCGTTCCGGAGCCAGCGACCCTCACCGTGTTGGGAATTGGGGCCGCTGCGGCATTCTTGAGGAAGCGATTTAGGCGACGGGTATAAACCTCGCGTGCCCAGAGTTGTCGGCGTTCTATCGCTGCAGGGCGATTTCCAACTCCACTGCGACGCGATAGCCGCGTGCGGGGCGGAGCCGCGCCAGGTGCGGATGCCAGAAGACCTCGCGGGCTGTGAGGGATTGATCCTCCCCGGAGGGGAAAGCACGACGCTGGGCATTCTTCTCAGGCGGCACGGCTTGGATCAGGCGATCGCCGAGCGTTGCCGGGACGGCATGCCTGCGTGGGGGACTTGCATGGGCATGATCCTGATGGCTCAGAGGGTCGAGGGCCGCGATCAATTCACGCTAAGCCTGCTGGACATCACGATTCGGAGGAACGCGTTCGGGCCGCAGGTGCACTCTTTCGAGCAGGAGATCCCGGTCAAGGGCTTCGTGTCTCCATTCCCGGCCGTGTTCATCCGCGCGCCAATCGTCACGGAGTGCGGGCCCGAGGTGGAGTCCCTCGCCGAGGTCGAAGGGAAGGTGGTCGCAGTCAGGCAGGGGCGCTTGCTCGGGACGGCGTTTCACCCTGAGCTGACGGCGGATCGCCGGGTGCACGAGTACTTCCTATCTCTGTTCGGCGGATAGAATCTGGGCGCGTGTTTCGGTGGGTGCTCTATCCGATCGGAAAGACCTTCCTCTTCTTCTTCCTTCTGCTCTTCGGCCCGGTGAAGGTGCGAGGGCGCGGGAACGTACCGCGGAGCGGAGGCCTACTCGTCGCCGCGAATCACAGGAGTGATTGCGACCCTGCCGTCGTTGGGCACGCGCTGCCCCGGCCGACGTACTTCATGGCGAAAGAGGAACTCTTCAGAGTCCCGGTTCTAGGTCCCATCATTCGAGCTTTTCGGGCGTTTCCTGTGAAGCGAGGCACACCTGACCGCGCAGCGATTCGCCGTGCCGTCGAGTTGCTCAAGCACGGGGAGTGCGTCGTGATGTTTCCAGAGGGGCAACTCTCCGAGGATGGAAATCTGCAGCCGATCCTGCCGGGAGCGCTCCTCATCGCGAGGATGGCGGCAGTTCCCGTGGTGTGCTGCGGTTTGCGTGGTACCGAGAGAATCATCCCCTTTGGGAGGGTGTTGCCGAGGCCCGCTCTGGGAGGCGTCTCGGCGTCGTTCGGGGAGCCGCGGACCTTGACAGGGGTTGGCGAGAGCGACGCGCTGGGCTGGATCGCTGCGGAGTTTCTTCGTTTGTCGGGCCAGAGCGAAGAGCATCGGCGCACGCAAGATGCAGTCAAGTAGAATCCGCCGAGCGCGAGCCACTCGCGGCCCGACGATGCCGAACCCAACGCACTCCGACCCGAAGGACCCAGTGTCCCGTAGGGATTTCCTTGCCCACGCGGGCCGAAAGACGATCGATCTCGGCCGGCGCGGGGGTTTTTTCGGATTTCTTTTCGGAATTCCGGCTCGGCTTCGGGCGGCACGTGACAACGAGAGCATGCACACGGTTCGACCCGAGCCGAACTCTGTTGCGCGGAGCCAGGGGTCCGAAGAGTGAAGAACGTCGAGCGGACCGGCGCGCGAGTTGTTGCCTGGCCTGCGTTCGCGGACTATTGGGCGTTCAGCAAGCCTCGCGTCACGCTGTTGGTCTGGACCACGACGTTCTTCGGAATGGTGCTGGCGGGAGGACTCACGAGCGGTTCACCACTGCTTTTTGTTTCGACGCTTCTAGGTTCGTGGTTCGTGATTGCCGGCGCGAACGGTTTGAATCAAGTGCTCGAAGCGAACTACGATGCGAAGATGCGGCGGACTGCATCGAGGCCGATACCGTCGTATCGCATGAATCGCGTCGAGGGTTTGTGGCTCAGTTCCGCGTGGGCACTTGCGGGATTCGTGCAATTGGCGGTCTTTGTGAACTGGCCGACTGCGCTGCTCGGCCTTTCCTCGATCCTCCTGTACGCGTTTGCGTACACGCCTCTCAAACGTCGGTCGCACCTTTCAACGGCGATTGGAGCGATTCCCGGAGCGATCCCTCCGCTTGCGGGGTGGGTCGCGGTTCGTGGCAGCGTCGGTCCTGAAGCGATCCTGCTCTTTGCCTTACAGTTCATTTGGCAGTTCCCGCACTTTTGGGCCATCGCATGGCTGCTGCGCGATGATTACGGACGCGTGGGGTTCAAGATGCTGCCGTTTCCTGACGCCGACGCAGCGGCGACAGCGCGCTGCTCCTTCAACTACTCCTTGGTCTTGGTCGCTCTGTCCATTGGGCCGCTGCTGTTCGTTGAAAAGCAGGGCTGGTACCTGGTCGCAACGATAGCGAGCGCGGCCGTGATCCTGCGCGCATCTTCGGGATTCGTTCTGTCGCCTTCGGACCTGTCGGCTCGTAAACTGCTGAAGGCGAGCGTGCTCTACTTGCCGGTTCAACTCCTCGCCTGGGCGCTCTGCGCCTGAGGCTTTTCGGCAGCGACGGGACTCTTAACGATAAGGAGTCAAAAAGCAGATGTCTCGTGATCGATTGATTCTGTTTCTCCTCTTTGGGGGCTTCGCGATGACGCTTCTGGAAGTGAGAGTCCTTCATTCGGGGGTGGTCGCGAAGGAGCCGATCGCGTGGGTCCCAACGATCGCTTGCGGTGTCGGCGTGATCGCTTCTGTCATGGGATTGGTAGCGCCCGCATCGAGGAAGATCGCCATGATCGCGTTTCTTGCCGTTGCGATCTCGGGTGTGGTCGGCCTATACAAGCACACAGAGTTCGAGGCTTCGAAGTTTCAAACTCTGTTTGCTGAGAAGGGTCGCCTGCCTGTGGCGCTCGCGTACGACGGGGAAGACGAGGGGCCTGGAGGCGAGGCTGAGAAAGAAGCGGAGGCGCCGCCGCTTGCGCCGCTCAGCCTGACAGGATTGGCGTTCATCGGCATGATCGTCCTGTCGCGCGGCTCGAAGGACTGACGGCGGAAACTTGCGCGCGCCCGCTGGTGGATAATCCGGGGCATGGGTTGGCTCGCTGAACTTCCCCCGATCGTCAAGATCGGCGTTCCCTTACTGTTGCTCGTTCTGGGGGGCGGGGCTGCCTACTTCTTAAGATTGAGGCCGTTCGCGATGGAGGACCTGCTCGGCACGGAGTTCTCGATCTTCCTGGTTCCTTCATGGTCGATGCGACGCGTGCCGCGCGCTGACTCGCTCATCGTCTTCTCGGACGAGACGGGCTGGTTGGGTCATGGATCGGCGAAGTACGTCAAAGACCGCGCGCAGTACATCGTCGAAAACGCGATTCGATCGCTGGCGCCGATCGCGCCGGGGTGGGCTGTGTCTACCGAGTTGAAGTGGATGCCTGCAAAGAGGCTCATCGTAGCGAACCCGTACGACGAGCGCAAGATCACCGGGCGGGAGGAGTTTCAGCGCGGTGTGTATGGCGCGATGCGCGAGCACAGGAAGCATCACGGAAGTTCGGTCATTGTCGTGGACCCGGTGGACGATTGGAACTACTTCGAACCTCGAATTCTCCCAGAGGAGGGAGCGAGGATTGTAATGGACTCATTTTCGAAGTACATCGGAAAACAGAAGGCGATTCGCGTCGTGGTCTCGAATCGAAAGCATGCCGAGGCTTACGCCGCGATCCTGAACGAATACAGCGAGAACAGGTGGAAGTTCGCGCGAAAGCGCCGAAAAGGGCAGCCGCAGGCGCCGGCGGCATAGAGGATGATTAGGCGGCGAACGAAGCGCCTTCGATCCGCGAGGTTGCGCCGACGCGCGTCAGCCTTAGCAAAAACCAGAACTGCGACGCGATGATGCTCGCGCCCAGGACGAGGTGGGCGACCTGAAGGGCGGGGGGGAGGCCCGCGTATGCAAGACCGACTCCGGCGAGAACTTGCGCGACGACGAGCGCGAGATTGAGGTTCGATTGATTGCCGAGATCCGTCTTCGCGCGGCCCTCCCGGCAAAGCAAGAAGACTCCCGCACTAAGGGCGAGGACTACCCATGACGAACTCCTGTGAAAGTGGTCCAGAAATCCGACTTGTTCCAGGAGTTTGTCACGCGACAGGTTGGGGAGGATGGCCGCAACTTCTTCGATGCTCTCTCTGACTTGCGTTCCTATCAGCATTTGCACGAAGGACACAGCGAAGAGCGTGCCAACGAGCCAGATCAACCGCTCGCGCGCGGGACTCGGAAGCACGACTGCCGACTTCTCAGGCGCCTCGATGTAGGCTGCGTAAAGCAAGAGCAGCAGAATCAAGATTGCGAAAAGCATATGGGCGGTCACGATGAGAGGTTTGAGTTGGGATTCGACGACCACCCCCCCCAACCAGCCTTCGAATGCGACGAAGATGGCAGCCAGAGCAGAGCAATAGGTGACTGCCGGACGGATTCGCCTGTACTTGAGCGAACGGAAAAAGGTGAACAGGATGAGAAGCCCCACGGACACTCCGATGAGTCGGTTCACGTACTCCGTCATCGTGTGGACGACGTTGAATTCGGCTGGTGAAGCGTTCGGATGCGCCGCCCACCATTCAGGGGGAATCTGACCGACACTCGTGGGTGGAAACCACATGCCGAAGCACTTGGGCCAGTCCGGGCACCCGAGACCGGCGCCGGATCCCCGAACGATTCCTCCAACGCCAATGAGAAACAGGGTAGCGGCGATGGTGATTCGGGCGATCCTCTGGTAGGCGCTCAAAGAGTTGTGGGCTCCTGCGGGGGATTATACAGGCGCGCAAACGCTCGGCGGTACACTCTCTCGGAAGCGATGGGGAAGACAACCGCCGAGCCGAAAGGATCCGGAACGCGCCGTGATGACAATGGCGGAGGCGACCTGGGAGGCAACGGCGGCGGCAACGGTAAGCCGACTGAGCCCGACGATGGAATGAGCGTTTCGAGGCTCGGCGTGTGGCTCGGGCTCGCGTCCATCGGGATGGTGTTCGGCGCGCTCACCGTGATGTATTTGGTGCGCCTCTCGGAGAAGCCGAACTACGTTTTCGTCGTCCCGAAGGCGCTGTGGTTCAGCACGGCGTTCATTCTCATCAGCAGTTGGACGGCTTATCGAGGCCTTCGCGCCATTCGGGCCGACGACGCTCCGCGATTGTCGAGGCTTCTCGGGCTAACGATGGCGCTCGGGATGGCGTTCCTCGCATCTCAGGCCTATGCTTGGATGAACTTCTACGATGCGGGGATGTTCGATCCGAAGAACCCGTTTTCTTCGCTGTTCCTGCTGATGACCGGAGTCCACGCTTTTCACGTCGTCTTCGGACTGTTTTGGTCGGCATACGTGTACCATCTGGCACGGCAGAGGGTGTTTAGCCAAAAGAAACATTTAGCGGTGGAACTGTTCTCTTCCTATTGGCACTTCATGGATGGGACATGGGTTGTGTTCTTCGTGCTTCTGATGTTCGTATAGTAGGGTTGTGAACACGAATTCCGCGCCCGACGCGCTTGCAAAGAGACTGCTCGTCGTCTTCGTGACTCTCGCGCTTGCCTTCGGAATCGCCGCGCTTCTTTACTTGCGGAGTAAGAGCGGCGAGGCCGCAGCGGCAGGTTTTGGCGGAGAGTTGCAGCCGCTTGACAACTACGGAGCGGCGCCGAAGTTCGAGGGCGTCGACCAGAGCGGCACGGCGACCACGCAGAGGGATTACCAGGGCAAAGTCTGGATCGCAGGCTTCTTTTTCTCTCGGTGCGCAGGCGTGTGCCCTAAACTGATGCAGAACTGGCGTTACCTCCAAGAACAGCTTGGCGACTCCACCGACTTCGGCATCGCATCGTTCACCGTCGATCCGGGGCACGACACGCCGAAGGTGCTGGCCGATTTCGGATCGAAGTACAGCGTCCGGCATCCGGTCTGGAGGCTCATCCACATGGACAGGGCCGATGTCGTGGCCTTGAGCCGCAACGGGTTCCGGCTCGGCACCTCGGAGGTGCCTGAGGAGTTCGTCCATAGCGACCGGTTCGTTCTGATCGACCGGGAGAACAAGATCCGGGGCTACTACCGGGGTACCGACAAGGACGACATCGCCCGGCTGGCGACGGACGCCAAGACACTGATCGAGACTCCCGGCCGGTGATCTCTCTCGAGGGTCTGCCCGCGGTGAACGCCTGCTTCAACGGGGCCAGCGCCGTCTGCTTGGTCCTCGGCTACGTCTTCATCCGGCGGGGCAACCGGCGGGTCCATCGGGCGTTCATGCTTGCGGCGCTGGCGGCCTCAACTCTCTTTCTCGTCGGCTACCTCACCTATCACGTCCAGGTGGGGACGACCAGGTTCCTGGGGGAGGGGGTCTGGCGGCCCGTTTACTTCTCGATCCTGACGAGCCATACGATTCTGGCGGCGGCCGTGGTCCCGCTGGCCGCAATCACCCTGTTTCGTGCTCACAAGGGGCTGTTCGACCAGCATCGGCGGGTGGCCCGGTGGACGCTCCCGGTCTGGCTCTACGTTTCGGTGACCGGCGTGCTGATCTACTTCATGCTCTACCAATGGTTTCCGCATCACACAGGAGGTTAGCGAGGCTAATAAGGCCCTTTTTGGGGGACTTTGTGAAAAAAATCACAGATTGGGCCGCTCCGGGCTTGACTGCCCCAATCCGACAACGGCTAAGATTCGCCGGACTGCGTTGCGGTAACGCATTCGGGGATGTCGCCGCGGCGTCGAGAACCGTCCGGACCGGCCCGCTGGTCCAACATGATGGGTGTTGAGCATCGAATCGAGGCGCGAGAGGTCCGGGAGTTGACAACCCGCGGCAGCAGTCCAGCGTCCCTGGCCCCATTTGGCCCAGCCCAGCGTCTTGAGCGACAGGTCCGGTGAAGTTTCATGCCACAGGTCTTCGGAAAAGGTAGCAACGTTCTCGTCAAGGTGACCCTCATTGGAGGCGGCCTGCTTCTGTTTACGGTCGTGATGGTCGGAATGTACATGACGCCCTACACCCACGACCTGGGAATCGCCTTCGACCAGCCCGCGCCGTTCAGCCACAAGCACCACTTCGAGCAGTTGGGAATCCACTGCAAGTACTGCCACACGCAGGTCGAGGACGCACGGTTCGCCGGCGTGCCGGCGACCGAGACGTGCATGACATGCCACTCCCAAATCTGGACGAACAGCCCGCTCTTGGAGCCGGTTCGTTCGAGTTACGCCAAGGGCGAGCCGATCCGGTGGAACCGCATCACGAACGCCCCTGATTTCGTGTACTTCAACCACAGCGTCCACATCGCGAAGGGAGTCTCCTGTTTCACTTGCCACGGCCGGGTGGATCAGATGAACCTGATGTATAAGGAGAACGCCTTCGAGATGAAGTGGTGCTTGAACTGCCACAGGAATCCTGAGCAGTTTGTGCGCCCGAAGGCCGAGATCTACAACCCGAATTACGCGCCTTCCCAGGACCACGCGGCGCTGGGCCGTGAGTTGGTGAAGACTCTCGGGATTGAGAAGGAGCAGATCCAGAACTGCTCGGTGTGCCACAGGTAGGGGATAGGAGAGGAGAAGAGCTAAGTCATGGAGGAGAACGGAATTCCCGAGAGCAGCAAGTCGAGCGGCCTGAACCTGGCCGAGATTCGCGAGAAGATCGAACAGGAGCCTGACCGGCAGTTCACGAGTCTCGGTGAAGTCGCGGAGACGCCCGCGGCCGTCGAGTTCATCCACCGTGAGTTTCACCGCGAAGCCGCCCCCTGGATGGCGGACTTCGATCGCCGCACGTTTCTCAAGGTAATGGGGGCATCGGCGGCGCTCGCCGGGCTCGCCGCCTGCCGGCCGAAGATCCACGAAAAGATCGTTCCCTACGTCAAGTCGCCCGAAGAAGTGGTTCCGGGTGAGCCGCTCCAATACGCGACGACGGTCAACTTCGCCGGGTACGGGTTTGGCGCGCTCGCCACGGCCTACGACGGCAGGCCCACAAAATTGGACGGCAACGACCTTCATCCGGCGACGATCGGCGCGAGCGACATCTATCTTCAGGCGTCGATTCTCGATCTGTATGACCCGAATCGCGGGGAGTCGGTCATCCACCGTGGAGCGATCTCGACGCGAGACGAATTCTTCGGTTCCGCTCGCACCATGCTGCGAGCAGCGACCAACCAGGGCTCGGGCGTGAGGTTTTTGATCGAGCCAACTACGTCACCGACGTTTAAGGAGCAGTGGGAAGCGCTCAAGGCAAAGTTGCCGAAAGCAAAGCTCCACGTTTGGGATCCGATCAACTTCGATAACGCCAGGGCGGCGGCGGTGGCCGCGTTCGGCAAGCCGGTGGACGCGGTTTACGATTTCACGCAAGCGAAGGTCATCGTCTCGCTCGACTCGGACTTTGTCAACGAAGGGCCGCAGCGAATTCGAGCCATGAGGGACTACTCCGCGATGCGCCGAGTTTCCGATGAGAACTCGGAGATGAGCCGGCACTATCAGTTCGAGTCGACACCCACGATCACGGGGACGACAGCGGACCACCGGGCCGGCGTTGCCGCGAGCGACATGCTCGCGGTTGCAAAGGCACTCGCTGCGGCGCTCGGCGTGATCGGAGGCGCCTCGCCGGTCACCGGCAAGGCCGGGACGATGGTCGAAGCGGCAGCCGCCGATCTCGCGGCCAACCAGAGCGCCGGCCTGGTGATCGTTGGTCCGGGACAGCCTCCTGCGGTTCACGTGCTTGCGCACGCGATCAACAACGCACTTGGAAATGTCGGCAAGACGGTGCGTTACGTGGAGTCTCCGGAAGTGGAGCCGGTCGTCTATCTTGACTCTCTGCGCGAACTCATCGAGGACATGAAGAACGGTGAAGTCGAGGCTCTATTCGTCATCGGGGCGAATCCGGTTTTCACAGCTCCGTCCGACTTCGGTTTCGCCGAACTCTATCGAACGAAGGTTCCGTTCACAGCACACCTCGGACTTTATGAGACGGAGACGGGCGTGCTGAGCATGTGGCACCTGCCACGCGCCCATGATCTCGAAGAGTGGTCTGATTCGCGCGCGTTCGATGGCACAGCGTCCATCGTTCAGCCTTTGATCGAGCCGCTGCACGACGGGATGTCCGTGCACACATTCATGGCGGGCTTGATCGAAGACAACCGCGCGCCGTTGGACATCGTTCGTTCAACGTGGCAGTCGGCAGCGCCGGACGAGAAGTCGTGGCGACGACTGCTTCATGAGGGTGTGATCCATGGGACGGAACAGCCGAGCGAAGCGCTGATCTTCAACCAGGCTGCGCTGGACATGCTCGACGATCCTTCGATGTCGCTCCAGCCGAGAGGCGAGGGGATCGAAGTTCTGTTCCGACCGGATCCTACAATTCACGACGGACGCTTTGCGAACAACAGTTGGCTTCAGGAACTGCCGAAGCCGCTCACTAAGATCACTTGGGACAACGTCGTCTACGTCAGTCCGAAGATGGCCCAAGAGATGGGCATCGATCAGGAGACGGAGGAAGGGGACATCGGCGGCGATTACCGGGTTCCGATGGTCGAGATCACCGTCGGGAAGAACAAGATTCAGGCGCCCGCGTGGATTTTGCCGGGCCAGCCCGACCGAACCGTGACGGTTCTGCTCGGTTACGGGCGGACTCAGGCCGGTTCCGTTGGGAACGGTGTCGGCACGAACACTTATGGAATCCGGACTTCTGATTCCATGTGGACGGCCGTTGCCTCCGACATCGCGAAGACGGGCCAGCGTTACGAACTCGCGACGACGCAGCACCACTATCGCATGGAAGGAAGGCACTTGGTGCGCTCCTCGTCGCTCGAGGGCTTCAAGGCGAATCCGCACTTTGCAACTGAATATGACCACATTTCGCTGCCGGAGTCCGCGAAGCGGGGGGGCGGCGAGCACGACGAAGACGTGCGCGTTTCCATGTATCCGGAGCGAGAGTGGAAGGGTCACGCCTGGGGGATGGTCATCGACACGACGACGTGCACCGGGTGCAACGCTTGCGTGGTCGCCTGCCAGGCAGAGAACAACATCCCCACGGTCGGCAAGGAGGACATCAAGCGCGGACGCGAGATGCACTGGATACGGATCGATCGCTACTACGAAGGCGACTTGGACGATCCGGAAACGCACTTGATGCCGGTGAACTGCATGCACTGCGAGCAGGCGCCGTGTGAAGTGGTGTGTCCCGTCGCTGCGACGTCTCACAGCGTCGAGGGCCTCAACGAGATGATTTACAACCGTTGCGTGGGCACTCGTTACTGTTCCAACAACTGTCCGTACAAGGTGCGGCGATTCAACTACTTCCAGTTCTCCGACATCACGAGTCCGCTGCTGAGGCTGAAGAACAACCCGAACGTCACGGTCCGCGGCCGAGGCGTGATGGAGAAGTGTACATATTGCGTCCAACGGATCAACGCGGCCCGGCAGAAGGCGAAGGCCGAGAACCGACCGATCCGGGAAGGCGAGGTTCTCACGGCTTGCCAGACGGCCTGTCCGGCGCAAGCGATCACATTCGGAGACATTCACAACGCGGAGAGTCAGGTTGTGAAGGTGAAGCAGCAGCCGCACAACTACTCACTTCTCAAGGAACTGAACACCATTCCTCGCACGACCTATTTGGCGAAGTTACGGAACCCGAACCCGGCACTGGAGAACGCTTAGGGCCGACACAGGACGAAGAGCGACATGCAGACCGAAGCAATCAACCGACCGAGCGAAGATGTCCTGATCGAAGGAGATCACAACTACTCGACGTTAACCGAAAAGATCAGCACGGTTGTCACGGAGGGCAAGATTCCGCGCAACTTGCTGATGGTCTTCGGGTTCGCCGGCCTCTGTCTCACGGTTTTCCTAATCGCCGTCGCTTACCTTTTCGCAGTCGGCACGGGTGTCTGGGGAATCAACAACCCGACCGGCTGGGGGTATGCGATCATCAACTTCGTTTGGTGGATCGGAATCGGCCACGCAGGAACGCTGATTTCGGCGATCCTTCTTCTGATGCGTCAGCGATGGCGAACGTCCATCAACCGGCTCGCCGAAACGATGACGCTGTTTGCGGTGATGTGCGCCGGACTGTTCCCGATCCTCCACCTCGGACGTCCGTGGATCTTCTACTGGCTGATGCCGTATCCGAACGCGCTCGCGATGTGGCCCAACTTCCGCAGCCCGTTGGTGTGGGACGTGTTCGCGGTTTCGACGTACTTTACGGTTTCGCTTTTGTTCTGGTACGTCGGGCTGATTCCCGACCTCGGCACGATTCGGGACAAGGTGAAGTCGAGGGTAGGAAAGGTGCTGGCGGGGATTTTCGCGCTCGGGTGGCGCGGATCGGTCGCTCACTGGCACCGCTACGAATCGCTTTACTTGATCTTGGCGGGGCTCTCGACTCCCCTGGTGCTATCGGTTCACTCGATCGTTAGCTTCGACTTTGCCGTTTCGATCATTCCGGGTTGGCACACGACCGTGTTTCCCCCGTACTTCGTCGCCGGAGCGGTTTTTGCCGGGTTCGCGATGGTGCTGACTCTCGTGATTCCCATCCGGCATTGGTACGGGATGAAGGACCTGATCACGATGGACCACCTCGAGTGGATGGGCAAGATCATGCTCACGACCGGTCTCGTGGTGTTCTATGGATATCTGATCGAGATGTTCTACGCCGCGTTCAGCGGGAACCAGTACGAGATCGCACTCGCGATGAACCGGCTGACGGGGCCGTATCAAGTTTCCTACTTCTTGTTGATTCTCTGCAACGGGCTCGTGCCGCAGTTCATGTGGTCGAAGAAACTCCGCAGGAACGAGGTTTCGCTGTTCGTCGTGAGCATGTTCGTCAGCGTGGGCATGTGGCTGGAGCGGTTCGTCATCGTTCCGGTAAGCCTGACGCGAGACTTCATGCCATCGTCCTGGGGAATGTACGACCCGACGATTTGGGACATCGGCACCTACGTCGGTACGTTTGGAATCTTCCTGGGCGGCATGGTTGTGTTCATGCGGTTCCTGCCAGCGATTCCGATGTCGGAGATGCGGCACTTGCTGCATATGACGCACGCTGAAAAGGGTCATGCTCACGGGGGGGCGCACTAATGAGCCAAGCCGTTGCCGTAAAGACCGACCTGTTCGGAATCGTCGCTCAGTACGAGGACTCGGATCAACTGATCGAGGCTGCTCGCCGCGCGCGCGATGCCGGATATACGAAGATGGACGGTTACGCGCCGTTCGCGATCGAGGAGTTGCCCGACATCCTCGGCAACCGCGACGACCGGATTCCGTGGGTGATGTTCTTCGGAGGAATGTTCGGCGCGATCGGCGGTTTCGGCCTGCAGGTCTGGGTTGCGAATGTGGATTACGCGCTCAACATCGGAGGCCGTCCGAACATCAGTTGGCCGTCCTTCGTACCCGTGACGTTTGAGTGCATGGTTCTCGCGGCGGCCATCTCCGGCCTGGTCGGGATGATCGCTCTCAACGGCCTTCCGCGGCCACATCATCCGCTGTTCGACGCTCCCGACTTCGAGCGGGTAACTCAGGATCGGTTTTTCCTGTGCATCGAGTCGAGCGATCCGAATTTCGATCGTGACTCCGTGGCGAAGTTTCTTGAGAGCACAGGAGCGATCTCCGTATCGGAGGTGAAGGAATGAGGTCCCGAATCACCATCGGCGCGAGCGCTGCGCTCGTTTGCGCGGTGTCTATCACGGCGTGCATCCGCGACGACATGTGGCAGCAGGCGAGGCTGAATCCGCTCGGCGAGAGCGAGTTCTTCGCAGACAAGAAGGCGTCGAGAGAGCCGGTCCCCGGGACAGTGGCGCGCGGCAAATTGGAAGAGGACGACTTCCTGTACCGAGGCATGGTCGGCGGCAAGGCCGCCGAGACCTTCCCGCCGGAGATCGAGATCAAGATGGAGACCCTGACGCGGGGCCAAGAGCAGTACGATGTGTACTGCGCTCCATGCCACGGCCGGACGGGCGACGGGCTCGGCATGATCGTCCGCCGCGGTTTCCGGCAGCCGCTGGCCTTTTACGATCCCAAACTGGCGGCCAAGCCGGTCGGCTACTACATTCAGGTTCTCAACGAGGGCTACAAGGGGCCGGACGGGAAACCGATTCCCGCCGGGACGACTCCTTATATCTGGACTGACGACATGGTTCACCCCCCGCTCGGCAAGCAGTTGAGTGCCCACGACAAGTGGGCCGTTGTGGCGTACATTCAAGCGCTCAAACTGAGCCAGCGCGCCGGAGTGAGCGACGTCCCAGCAGAAGAACTTCAGAAACTCGAGTCCGGGGGCAGCACGGAGGCAAGCGCGAATGGAAGCCACTAAGCCGAGATTCCCCTCGCTCACCGGGATACAGGTCCTCGGGGCCGTCTTTGGGATCGCAGGGCTGGGATACTGGGCGACCACGGTGGGCTCGAACCCGGAGACTGCCTGGCAGAGCTACACATACGGCTTCTTCGCGTGGCTGACTCTGTCGCTCGGTCTCCTCGGGCTGACCATCCTGGTCAACTTAGTCAAGGCGAAATGGGGACTTCCTTTCGTTCGGTTTTCCGAAGCCGGCGTTCGGATGCTCGTGCTGATGCTGCTGCTCGCCATTCCGCTTGTGTTCGTCGGCCTGTCGCACGTCTACCCGTGGGCGAAGCCCGGCGGCGTTCCGGAGTGGGGTCAGACCTTCGCGTTCAAGAAGGCTTACTTGGAACCAGGGTTCTTCACGCTTCGCCTGGCGCTCTATTTCGCCATTTGGCTTGGGTTCGGTTTCGCACTGATCCGGCTTGGAAAGAAGCAGGACGAAACTGGCGATCCGAACTTGGAGAACCGGCGTTCGAGCATTGCCGCTGCGGGTGCGGTCTTCTATGTGCTTGCTGTGACATTCGCTGTCACGGACCTCATCATGTCGCTCGAAGAGCACTGGTACTCGACGATATTCGGTCTTCTCAACGTCGCGGGCCAAGCGCTTGCCGGGACTGCGCTGGTAACGGTGTTCTTGATCTCGGTGCGAAACAACGAGACGTACGAGGGCGTGATCCCCGCGCGACAGTGGCGAGACTTGGGCAACCTACTGTTCACGCTGGTCGTCTTCTGGGCGTACCTCGCCTTTTCGCAACTGCTCATTATTTGGTCGGGCAACTTGCCTGAAGAGATCACTTACTACATGAATCGCAGCGAAGGGCCGTGGTTCTATGTCGGCGTCGCGATCTGCTTCCTTCACTTCCTGCTGCCGTTCCTGCTGCTGCTCTCAAGCCGCGTCAAGAAGACGCCTGGGATGCTGGCGGGAGTTGCCGTGTTCATCCTTCTGATGCGGGCTGCGGAAGTGACTTGGGCGGTCATCCCGTCGCTCCATCGCGAAGGCCTACCGTTTTTGCCGACTGACGCCGCTGCGTTTATCGGCATCGGCGGGATTTGGGTCGCTGTCTTCTGCCAAGTCCTCAAGTCTTCAAAACTGATTCCTTCCTATGCGCCTGTCACTCGGAGGTTAGTCGAACATGCATGAACATGATTCCGAGCCGCACGTCGACCAGGGATACGAAAAGGATGATCTGTATCGCCCAAAGTCGGCGTTCATCTTCTCATTCGGCATTCTCGCCGGGACTGCGCTTTTCATTGTGTTGATGATCGGTGTGAACCGCTTCGTCCTCAATCGCCGGCCGACGCTGGAAAGCACCCCGTGGACACAGACGAAATTCGACCCGACCGGCCAGGCGGTCGTCGAAGCGGCTCCGACGGAGAACTTCAAGAAGCACTTCGAACAGGAGCAGGAGATGCTCACCACCTATGGCTGGGTGGACAAGGAGAAGGGCGTCGTTCGAATCCCGATTCAGAAAGCGATGGAAATAGCGGCGCAGCGTGGACTTCCGCTAAGCAAGCCTGCGGCAGAACCCCAGCCGAGCACGGACACCCCGAAGCAGGAGGGCAATGGATAGGTTCGCCCTTCGAGTCTGGGCCGCTGCGGCGGTGACCGTCGCAACTCTTGTTGCGGCGGCGTTGCCGGCGCGCGCGCAGATTTCCGCCCAAGATTTGAGCGACCGGGTCGGGATCGATCAGAGGCTCAACGATCTGGTTCCGCTCGACGCGTCGTTCGTGGACGAGAAGGGAAAGGCCGTTAAGATCGGCGACTACTTGGGCAACAAGAAACCCATCCTGCTGGTGCTGATCTATTACAAGTGCCCGTCGCTTTGCAACCGCATTCTGAACGCGACGCTGGAGGCCATACAGCCCATCAAGTACACGGTCGGAAAGGAATTCGACATCGTGTGCGTGTCCATTGACCCGCGGGAGACGCCCGACGTGGCGAACCGCAAGAAGCAGTCCTACGTTCGATCTTACGGCCGAGAGGGTTCCGCGAACGGTTGGCACTTCCTAACGGGCACGGAGAGCGAGATTCAGCGGTTGGCGGCAGCCACCGGCTACCGATACGCCTATGACCCCAAGTTCGACATCTACGCGCACGGCGCCGGGATTATGCTGGTGACGCCGGAGGGCCACCTCGCTCAGTATTTCCTCGGAATCGAGTACTCGCCACGCGATCTGGAACTCGCGATTACGCAGGCATCAGAGGAGCGAATCGGTTCGCTCGTAGACGACATTATCTTGTATTGTTTCATCTGGGATCCGAGTACCGGGAAGTACTCGCTGCAGATCCTGCGCGTCGTTCAGTTGGGCGCGATCCTCACCGTGCTCGTTCTCGGCATCGGGATCGTACGCATGGTACGAAAGGAAAAACGCAATCCGATGCTACCGCCCGGACCCCGCACTGACGATCCATCTGGAGAGAAGAAAAACGCATGATGTTAGCCCAGTTCTTGCCGGAGCAAGCCTCCGAGTTCGCGCCTCAGATCGACTTCCTCTATTTGCTGTTGGTCGCCCTGACGGCCTTCTTTACGTTGGGAATCAAGGCCGTCATCATCTACTTCATCGTGAAGTATCGCCAGGGGAAGAAGGCGGACCGCTCGAACCCACAGCATCACCACACGAAGTTGGAACTGACTTGGACGATCCTTCCGACGCTGATGCTCGTGCCGATCTTTTGGTGGAACGCGGAGCTGTTCATCAACATGTACGAACCGCTCGACGTCTCGAAGGCGAGGAATTCGCTGGAGATTTACGTCGTTGGAAAGCAGTGGATGTGGCATCTGCAGCATCCCACCGGTCAGCGCGAGAACAACGAACTGCACATTCCTGTTGGACGACCTATCAAACTCACGATGATCGCGCAGGACGTGCTCCACAGTTTCTACGTTCCGGCATTCCGCGTGAAGAAGGACGTCGTTCCAGGCCGGTACACGACCCAGTGGTTCGTTCCGACGAAGGTGGGCAAGTACCATCTGTTTTGCGCTGAGTATTGCGGCACGAAGCACTCCGAAATGGGAGGCTACGTGTACGTGATGGAGCCCGAAGATTATGAAAAGTGGCTTGAGGACGCTCGCTGGGGCATGGGCAATTTCCGATCGGCGGAGACGATGGAGGCGGCAGGCAAGCGGCTCTTCACGGAACTCAAGTGCGTGGATTGTCATGGCGAGAAGGCAACGCAGCGAGTTCCCTTGGATGGGATTTACGGTACAGAGAGGCTCCTTTCGGACGGGCGTCGCGTTGTGGCTGACGACGAGTATCTGAGGAGATCGATCTTGGACCCAGGCGCCATGAAGGTCGCCGGACATGAACCGATCATGCCTCCTTATGCCGGTCGGGTCCTTGAGCAGGAGATTCTCGAACTGATCACTTACATCAAGTCGCTGTCCGCCAAGCCAGAGCCGGTGGGGAAGCCGGCGGCTGAGGCGAGTGAAGCAAGAGGTACTGAATGAGCGCAGTTGCTGAGCCAAAAACCGAGAAAAACTATCTCAACGTCGACTACAGCATTAAGTCGTGGTTGACGACGCTGGATCACAAGCGGATCGGGATTCTCTATCTCGTTGCCATCACCATCTTCTTCATGGTGGGCGGGTTCATGGCGCTCTTGATCCGCACGGAACTGGCGACGCCTCAAGGCGACCTGCTGTCGAGTGACCAGTACAATCGCGCATTCACGATGCACGGCGTCGTGCTGATCTTCTTCTTCCTGCTTCCTTCGACGCCTGCGGTTCTTGGCAACTTCCTCTTGCCGATCATGATCGGCGCGCGTGACGTCGCCTTCCCGAAATTGAATCTGGCGAGTTGGTACGCGTTCATGATCGGAGGCACGCTTGGAGTCATCTCTCTGGTTCTCGGCGGCATTGACACGGGCTGGACGTTTTACGCGCCGTACTCCTCGAACTTCTCGAACACGCCGGTGGTGTGGGCCATCGCTGGAGCGTTCGTCGCGGGATTTGGAAACATCGCGACGGCCGTCAACTTCATCGTTACCATTCACAAGATGCGGGCGCCAGGTCTCACCTGGTTTAGGCTGCCGCTGTTCGTTTGGGCACAGTACGCGACGGCGGTCATCGGCGTCTTGGGCACGCCGGTCATCGCGATCACCATCTTTCTGGTCGCCTTTGAGCGACTGACGGGAATGGGGATCTTTGACCCTGCACGCGGCGGCGATCCCATCCTGATGCAGCACCTGTTCTGGTTCTACTCGCACCCCGCGGTGTACATCATGATCCTGCCCGCGATGGGCGTGACGAGCGAGATGATCGCGGCTGCATCGCAGAAGCGAGTGTTCGGATACGAGTTCGTCGCGTTCTCGAGCCTGGCCATCGCGATTATCGGATTCCTTGTCTGGGGCCACCACCTGTTCGTAAGCGGCCAGTCTGTGTTCGCGGGACTGGTGTTCAGCGTGCTGACGTTCATCGTTGCGATCCCTTCGGCAATCAAGACTTTCAACTGGGTGGCCACGATGTACAAGGGCAACTTGCAGATGAACACGCCGATGTTTTGGGCGGTCGCCTTCTTGGGACTGTTCCTGATCGGCGGGCTCACGGGCCTGTTCCTGTCATCGCTTGCGACCGACATCCACCTTCACGACACGTATTTCGTCGTCGCGCACTTCCACTACATCATGGTGGGTGGCGCGATCATCGGATTCATCGGCGGACTCCACTTCTGGTGGCCTAAGATCACAGGGCGCATGTATCCAGAATCGTGGGGCAAGGCCGGCGCGATCATGGTGTTCACGGGCTTCTCACTGACGTTCCTTCCGCAGTTTGTCTTAGGACAGCTGGGCATGCCGCGTCGGTATCACACGTATCCGGAGGAGTTTCAAATCCTGCACGTGCTGTCGACCGGCGGCGCATATTTGTTAGGATTTGCGATGACCACGATCATCGTGTACCTTGCGTGGTCGGCGAAGTACGGCAAGCCCGCACCGCCGAATCCATGGAAGGCAAAAGGACTGGAATGGGAGACGCCTTCTCCTCCGCCGACTGAGAACTTCACCTATAAGGTGGTGGTCACAGAGCCGGCGTACAACTACCACAAGGATTCGGGAGGCCACCACTAATGAGCACGGAGACCCAAGAACACGACCCGCTGCTCGCGCATCAGTTCGAGGATGTCGAACAGCAGACGGACTCGTACGTTCTCGGCATGTGGGTGTTCCTCGTAACGGAGGTTCTGTTCTTCGGCGGGATGATCTTAGCGTTCATCCTGTACAGGAATATGTACTTCCCGGCGTTCGCCGAGGCCCACCAGAAACTCGACTGGCGTCTGGGCGGCGTCAACACGATCGTGCTGCTGACTTCGAGTTTCACGATGGCGATGGCGGTATGGGCTTCTCAGAAGAGGGACTACGGCAAACAACTCATGTTCCTCACGATCACCGTGCTGTGTGCCCTCGCGTTCTTGGTCATCAAGTATTTCGAGTACAGCGCAAAGTTCGAGCACCACTTGGTGCCCGGCACAAACTTCCACTTTGACGGTCAGAACCAGAACGGAGTCCAGTTGTTCTTCGGCTTGTACTTCGCCCTCACGGGATTGCACGGGTTCCACGTGTTGGTCGGTGTGCTGGTTATCGGCGTCCTGATGTTCCGAGTGTGGAAGCTGCGCAAGCAGGAGCAAGACTACGTGCCGACCGAACTTGTCGGACTGTACTGGCACTTCGTCGACATCGTATGGATCTTCTTGTACCCGATGCTCTATCTGCTCGGCGGAGTGCACATTTAGGAGGAGCGCTTTATGCACGGTCACATCAGTAGTCCCGCTACGTTCATCAAGACTTTCATCATCCTTCTGATTCTCATGGCAGTTACGGTTCTTGTCGCCACGAAGGACCTGGGTTGGTTGAACACGCCTATCGCTATGGCGATCGCGATCTGCAAGACGGCCTTCGTGGTGCTGTTCTTCATGGGGCTGAAGTACAGTTCTCGGCTGAGCCAGGTATGGGCGGGCGTGGGGCTGCTGTTCTTCATCATCCTGATCGGCTTGACGATCCCCGACTACCTGACCCGACACGACCTGCCGGGCTGGTCAGAGTAGGCGGACGGGAGGCCCGAAGGGCCCTGCCTGGGGCTGCAGTTCGGGCCTGCTTCCGGCCAACGACGGTCGCCGACCCGCCGGCGTAGGAAATAATCAGCGAAGTTGCGAAGAGTCATCCTCCAATCGCCGGGGCGCATCAGCGTCGAGGACCAGGATCCAACGGGGCCTGGGCCGGGCGAGGTGCTCATTCGGGTGCGCTGCGCGACGACGTGCGGGACAGACCTGAAGGCGTATCTGAGGGGCCATCCTCAAATCCCGATGCCCGGACCGTTCGGGCACGAGTACAGCGGAGAGATCGCGTCCGTGGGGGGCGACGTCAATGGCTTCCTGCCTGGCGACCCGATCATGGGAGTGCACAGCGCGCCGTGCGGCGTCTGCTTCTGGTGCAGACGGGGTCAAGAGAACCTGTGCATCGACATCATGAAGTCGAAGGTGTTGGGGTCGTTCGCCGAGTACCTTTTGCTTCCGGCGAACATCGTCCTGCGAAACCTGTACAAGAAGCCGCCGACGATCTCTTTCCAACGGGCCGCCCTCCTGGAGCCGCTCGCCTGTGTCGCTGATGCGATTCGCCGGATGCGGCTGCGTATGGATGACAGCGTGCTGCTCGTGGGCTCTGGCGCGATCGCTCTTCTCTTCGAGGCGGCGCTGAGATTCAACGGTGTAGGTGACGTGACCGTCGCGGGACGCAACGAGAATCGGCTCGATGCGCTCTCTGACTTGGGCTTGAACCCTATCCACGTGCGCGAAATTCCAGGCGCGCTGGAAGCGAAAACCAGCGGACGGGGATTCGACGTGGTCGTGGAGTGCGCGGGCAAACTCGATGCCTGGCAGCAGGCGATGCAGTCCGTGCGCAGGGGGGGGCAAGTTGTGTTCTTTGGAGGCTGTCCGCTCGGCACCCAACTCGATCTCGACACGGGAAGGATGCATTACGACGACCTCACGCTCATCTCACCCTTCCACTTCGGAACGGAGGCCGTGAGGACGGCGCGCGAATGGCTGCTCGATGAGAGGTTTGCCCCTGTGGAACTGATCACGCAAGAGGCCGAACTCGAGAGCGCGCCGGAAGTTTTCGAAGACTTGCGGCACGGACGTGCCATCAAGGTCGCCTTCATGCCATGAGGCTCGCGGTCTATCGCGCGGGCGTTGGCGTCGTCATCGAAGATGCCCCGGAGCCGGAACCGGATACCGGCGATTTTTTGGTACAGACTGAAGCCTGCGCGCTTTGTTCGGGCGAGTTGATGCCGTGGTACATGGAGCGAAAGTCGCCTCACGTGTTGGGACACGAAGTCGCCGGCAGGTGCCTGGCCTCGGACGGGAGCGGTTATTCGCCTGGCGATCGCGTCGCGCCGCACCATCACGCGAACTGCGGGGAATGTGAGGATTGCCGTCGAGGCGCAGAGGTTCACTGTTCCCGGTGGAAGGCGACGCGATTGATTCCGGGGGGGATGGCCGAGAGGTTCGTCATCCCGCGGGAGAACCTCTCCGACACGGGGTTGATGAACGACGTGCGCCCGCAAGATGCGGCGCTTGTCGAGCCCGTCGCGTGCGTGCTGAAGTCCATTTCTCGCGCAGGTGAATTTGAGTCTGCGACGGTAGTGGGCTTGGGCTCGTTTGGGGTGCTGCATTCGGTTCTGCTGATGGAGGCCGGAGCGAACGTCGAAGCCATCGAACCGAACCCGCAGAGGCGCCGGTGGGCCGAAGAGTTGGGCATTCGCTCGGTCGTCGCGCCAAGCCGGCAGTCGGAGGCGGTGTTCGTCTGTCCGGGAAACGAGCCTGCGCTGCGCGTGGGTCTCAACTCGCTCAGACCTGGCGGCACACTCGTTTTGTTCGCTCCCCACGAGCCGGGCGGTTTGGTCGCGATGGACTTTGAGGACTTGTACTTCCGCGACATCGCTCTCGCCTTCTCTTATTCAGCCGGCAGGACCGAGATGGCCCAGGCCCGTGAAGCGATTCGGCGGGGCGCCGTGCGAGCCGAGCAGGTGGTGAGCCACTTCATCAGCCTGGACGAACTTCCGGGCGCGTACAGGGCGATGCAGGCGGGTGATATCCTCAAGCCGATGGTGATGTTCTGATGCCGGTCCTGAAGCGGTTCGGCGAAGCCTGGAACGCCATCCCGGAGAAGCAGTACAAGGATGAGCCGGGGTCCTGGCAGGCCGTCGCGCGGAGGGTGCTCGTGGAGTCGCCGACCCTGGCCTTTCAGACTCGGTACTTCGAGGTTGGCCCTGGGGGCTACACGAGTTTCGAGAAGCACTGCCACGAGCACGTTGTGGTGGTCGTCGAGGGCGTCGGGCGCGTGCGGTTAGGGGACGCGTGGCATCCGATCGCGCCGGGGGACGTCGTTCACGTCCTGCCGAACGAGCCCCACCAGTTTAGGAACGACGGGGACGGGCGGCTGGGGTTCGTCTGCATCGTCGACGCGATTCGGGATCGTCCGACCCTGCTCCGAGACACCGAACCTGCGGACGAACGTCAATAAGATGGTGAGATTCACGCGATCGGGTCTGGCGGTGGCCGCGCTGTGCGCGGCTGCAGTCATCTTTGGCCAGTCGTCGGCCGAGGACGAGGCGATCAAGCGCGAGCGCGAGAACGACGTCAAACTCGGGAAGGAGTACAGCGAGAGACTCGACAAGGAACTGAAGTTCGTTGAGGACGCGGAAAAGGTCGCGTTCGTTGCCCGCATCGGCGCGAAGTTAGCGGAGGTCGCGAACGCCACACCGGTGAGCGCGCAGTACGGAGACAAGAGGTTCTTCGCGTTCGAGTACACCTTCAAACTCATCGACGACAAGGACGTAAACGCATTCTCGATTCCAGGTGGTTTCATTTACGTTCACTCAGGACTGCTTGATTACGTGCAGAGCGAAGATGAGTTGGCGGCGGTCATCTCTCACGAGATCGCGCACGCGGCGCATCGGCATGTTCCCACGCTCATCAAAGAGAGGAGCAAAATTGACTTGTGGACGCTTCCCGTCGTCATCGGGGCGCTTCTTAGCGGCTCGCCCGAGGCGGGCACGATTTTGTTCACCAAAGATTTGCTGACACAGGCTCTCACAAGCGGGTGGAGCCAACTTGCGGAAGTGGACGCGGACTTCGCGGGCGCCCACTACATGCTGAAAACGGATTACAATCCGGTTGCGCTTTTGACGTTCATGGAGCGCTTGGCCTATCGAGATCGGAATGGGCCTAACTTCGATTTGGGAATTCATCGAACGCACCCTCCATCGAAAGAGAGGGCTCGGGCTTTATTGAGATTCCTGAAGGAGCACGGCGTGCCGATCGAGCGCAGCAAGGTGACGACGGAGTTTCGCGTTACCTCCAGCATCGTTGACACAGGCATTCAGCTGAAGTTCGGACAGAGGCCGCTATTCGTGTTAGCGGGCGACGACGCCGCGGCGCGCGCGGACGAAATGGTCCTTGCCCTCAATCGCTTCTTCGACGCGACTCCGCAACAGTTCGAAGTCAAATTATTCGGGCGCAAGATACTGTGGAACTCCAAGACTCTGCTGGAGTTCGACGAGCGCGACGCGAGAGAAGGCGTGTCGCCGCAAGCCTTTGCAGCGGAAGCCTACGAGAAGATTCGCGGAGCGTTGTTCGCGCTCTCCATGAGAATCACGAACTGAGACGTTTACTTGGCTGCAGCGAGCGCTCGCTCAAACGCTTTCAGGATCTCATCCGCGAGGGTCGGGCCGTGGAAGGACAGTGTCGCCTCATACTCGCCGAGGGCGTATTCTTCCGCTGTGAGGATGTAACCCAGCCACTCGTTCGCAAAGCTGACGATCACCGGATACTCGATGCCGGCGGCGCGAGCCTTTTCCAGAACGCGTCGGCCTACGGCGGAGGAGGGTTCTCCCGGGATTCCGATGAATGCAATGGGCCCCAGGCGAATCAGAGTTACGTCGGCTTTGTCGGGCGCGAAGCCTGAGACCACGATCTTCGCCAAGGCTTCCGGCACGCCGTTGCGCTCCGCGAATTTCGGGTGGGGGGTGATGGCCGGCATGGTCACGGCGATTCGGACGGCCTTCAGGGTTCCGAGCCGAGAAGCGGAAAACGTGCGGCTCGACTTCTTGGCGGATTCGAGGGCCGTCTTCATTTCGGCGATGCCTGCGTCGCCGCGAGCGTTGCCGGGAGGAGCGGGGGACACGTCGCCCGCCGCGCCCTGTAGGAACAGCCGCGGTGTTTGCCAGCCCATCCAGGCGCCCGGCCAATCTCCGGAGGTCTGATTGAATTCCGCGTCCCGGAGAGTGGGGTGGGCGGCGTAGTTCAGGACCGTGTAGTTGGCGGTGCGGGTTTCGAAGCGAATTTCGGTGACGGTCTTGATGGGCGGCGCGCCTTCGGCTCTGGAGCGGTTCGCATCGGCTTCGCCGACGAACACCGTGACGCGCTCCAACGATTTCGTATCTTCGCTGCGGTATAGGGTCTTTGAGAGTTGCTCCGCGTACCATTCGAACTGCTTTGAGTTGAACACGGCGATGCCGGGCACCTTCATCCTCATTTTTCGATTGAGCATCTGGCTGTCGGGAGCGCAGTGAGTGTGCGTTGCCGCGAGCAGCAGCACGGGACGCTCGCCGTACTTCGCGGCCTCTTGAGCAACTTCCTCGGCGAGGCTTCCGGGGATTGTGAGCATCTCCGCCGCGATGATTGCGACGTCGGTTTGCCCCTGTTGGATGCGGAGCGTGCGCGCCGACAGGCGCTCGCCAATTCCATCCATTAGTTTGTCCTTCCGCTCTGTATAGCCGCCGAGAGGAAGGTTCTCCTTCGGCGTGATGTCTTGAAAGTCGTAAGACACAAGAAGAGGAGCTGAGACGAAAGCGAAGAGCAGGGAAGAGATCATCGCGAAGTGGTGGGAAGCGTGATGGCCACTCTTTCTTCGGCAGAGATGTAGTTGTATGTGCCGCCGAGGGCCAGGATGAGGTCCTTGAGGAAAACGTAGTCTGCGGGCACGGGAATGCCGATCGGGTATCGAGCGGATCGCAGCGGCCGCCGCAGCGTGAGCACTTGGCCATCCCCTGTCTTGACTTTGTCCGGCTGCTCAAACTCGAGATTGTTTCCGAACATATCGCACTCAGGAAGCGCGTAGCCAATCCAGTCATATTCTCCTTCTGGCCGACCGAAGAACGTCGGAAGCGAATCGACCGGGAAGAGGACGTCGGAACCTTCTCGAAACGGTTTGTAGATGGAGAAGTTTCGGAACATGCAAGCAAAAGAGATCGGCCGGCCATTCAGCGAGAAGTTCCAGAACCCACCGATCATGTGGAGGTCCAGATCGAAGTCCGGCTCGAAATCCTTCAGCGTGAGTGTGCGAATCCTCGCGCTGGGAGCGCGCCACGGAAGTGTTGTCGGAGCGGTTTCGAATCCGAACTCGTCTTTGATTCGGACGGTCTGAATCTCCGGCTTTGAGTACTCCCGCACGCCTGTCCAGTCGACGGTGATCTTCAGGTCGTCGATGTCGTCTTTCCAGGTCGCGCCGGTCTGGAGGATGTAGGTCATGCCCTTGTCGCCTACGACGGAGCCGTAATTCCGGACCGTGTACTCGACAACCACCTTGCGCGTCTGCCCCTTCTGGAACGCGACCTCCTTCAGCCAGACGCCTTTGTAGGCGTCGCCTTGATCCTGCGGCGTCAATGCCTTGTAGGTCACCTTGACTTTGGTGCCGTCCACCCAGGAGGCGAACTTCTCGATGCTCGGGCCGGCGACGTCGCCGCTTCCCTGTTCGGGAAAAGCCATCGTGACTCTTGTTCCTCCGCCGCTGTTCTTGAACGTAAAGGTCACCTTCACGCGTGTCACGTCATCGCCAAGAACGATGCGCAGGTCCTCCGAGACGAGTTGGATTTGATCGTTTGGAGCGAACGCTCCCGCGCCGCCTGAGGCGATCCAACTCCCGTCGTTGGCCATTGCGGCCGCAGCGAGTAGGGGGAGAGTGCAAAGCGCAGCGCTCTTTCTCATGGAAGCATTATGGACGGCCGGGATGCGGAGGAAGGGACGGCGGACGCGTCGAATCTCCTCTTCGATGAAGATCGGTCTCTTCATAGCGCTTTTTGGAGATAAGAGCCTCGAGAAGGCCCTCGACACTGCTAAGCAGGAGGGAGTCGAGGCGGTCGAAATCGGCACAGGGAACTACCCTGGCTCGCCGCACCTGAAAGTGGACAAACTCCTGGAATCGAAGGCCGAGCGAGCGAAGCTGCAGAAGGCGATCTCAGATCGGGGGCTGACTCTGTCCGCACTGAGTTGTCATGGGAATCCTCTTCACCCGCAGAAGAAGATCGCGCGAGCCCATCATGAGGTCTTCGAGAAGTCCGTCAGACTCGCGGCGGCTCTCGACGTGCCGGTCGTCAACGGCTTTTCCGGATGTCCCGGGGAGGGGCCAGGTTCTAAGTTTCCGAACTGGGTGACCTGCGCGTGGCCCGACGAGTTTCGCGAAGTTCTGGAGTGGCAGTGGAAGGAGAGTGTGTTTCCATACTGGGCAGAGCAGGCGAAACTGCTCGCGAAGCACAAGGTCAAGTTCGGAATTGAGATGCATCCGGGCTTCGTGTGCTATTCGAACGACACCCTGCTGAAACTGCGGAACGGAGTGAAGAACGGCGAGTGGATCGGCGCGAACTTCGATCCATCGCACCTTTGGTGGCAGGGCGCGGATCCGATCGCTGCGGTGCGGCAATTGGGTCAGGAAGGAGCGCTCTTCCACTGCCATGCGAAGGATGCTCGCACCGACCCCTATCAGTCGGCGCTGAACGGCAACCTCGACGCGAAGTCGTATGCTCTCATTCCTCAGAGGAGTTGGGTGTTTCGGTCGGTCGGCTATGGTCATGGGATCGAATGGTGGAAGGACTTCGTATCGAACCTGCGGATGGTGGGCTACGACTACGTCCTCAGCATCGAGCATGAAGACGGACTGATGTCGCCGATGGAAGGCCTTCGGAAGGCGTTTAGCGTCCTCAAGCAAGCCGTCATCTCAGAGCCGGCGGGGCCGATGTTCTGGGCGAAGGAATAAGCGCGAACTCAAGCACAAAGAAACAAGGGCCGCAGTCACTGCGGCCCTTGTTCATTTCGATCGCTGACTTCTATTAGCCGCCCTTTCCGGGTCCGCCGCCTTTGCCGGGCTTGCCGGAGCCCTTGCCCTTCGGGGCGTCGATCTTCCACTTCTTCGACTTCTTGAATTCGCCGACGATGGTGTCGAGTTTCTTCTTGTCGCCGCCCGAGAGCACGAAGGCTGTAATGATGTCGGGTCGCTTAAACCCGTCCTTCTCGAGTTTCTCCCATACCGAGGGAGGATGCTTGAATCGGGACGTCGCGAGGTTGACCCAGATCACGCGGTCGAGGTCTCCCTGCACGCGCATTTTGTTGAACGTGCCGGGATGCCAGCCGAGTTCTTGCGCGATGACTCCCCAGCCTCGGCCCTTGCCCTTTCTCCACACATCGAGCACGCCCATTTTGGTGTCGCGTGCAATGACGAAAGCGGGCCCGAGGGTTACGAGGGACTGTCCGGCTTGGGCGCCTGTCCGGATGACGGCCGTGACATCGAGGTCCAGGGCATCGGCGATGAGGAGCGCAGCGGCGGCCTCTGTGACGCTCAGGCTGTGCTTCTCGACGATCGCAGCGACGCTCAGGTCGGCCTTCGCGAACGGGCCTGCCGTTAGAATGGATGCGCCGATCAACAGCGCGGCAAAGTTTCGTTTCACGGGTAGAAACACCTCCGTTTGGCTTGGGCTGCACGATGCGCCCATGCTTTAAGACGCCACCCCACAAAGAGTGTTCCACGTTTGGAGGGCAGGCTACCCCCCGGTTTCTGCTGCCTTCGCGCGAGCTTGCCTGGCCGTCTGCCAGCGTGCCTGCCAGGGGAAGTCCCGGGGCTCAGGCAGGCGAACGCCAGGCAGGCCCAAGATCATGATCAGGGCTCTTCGAGGCTGATCGGTACGATTCGGTCCAGTGTAGTGGAGCGTCGCGTTGTGGTGGATCGTGCAGCCGCCAGCGGGAATCGGATAGGCGACGCCGGAAGATACGTCCGCCCCTATGACCTCGAGGCCGTGGACACGCGGGTCGTCTCCGATCTGGCGGTGCTCGAAGATTGGGCCACGGTGGCTGCCGGGAACGAACCACATGCAGCCGTTCTCGAGGGTCGCCGGCTGCAGGGGAATCCAGATGCTCATCGAGTTGTATGCGAAAGCAGGATCCCAATAGGCTTCGTCTTGATGCCAAGGGGTTTCGGCTGCGGACCCAGCCGGCTTGAGGATGGCGTGCTCGCCACCGTACGCCGCTTCGTCGCCGAGGAGTTGTTTCGCAACTGAGATGGCGTTCTTTTTCATTAGGGACTCGGCGATCTCTGGGGCGTACTTGGACGGATTGAGAATCTGCGGAAGCGCGGCTCTCGTTTCGTCTTCGTCTGTGCCGGCTAAGTCGAATTGCTCTCCGACTTCGCGCCCAGCGCGCTGCTCGAATATGCGGTCGTACGCCGCGCGCACAGAAGCGACATCATCGGGCGTCGTGATCGCATCGAGAACGAGGTAACCGTTTTCACGGTAGAAGCGGCGCTGCTCGGAGGTGATGTTGATTTCCAAAGTGTCTCTCCTGAGAATTTAATCCTCGCGCCACACTTTCGAGTCGTCGCGTATGCAGAGCCGAGCACCGCGACCCTCTTTGTCGACAGTCGTCACTCTTGCGATCCATCCTGAGGAAGTGAGTTCGATGTCCGCTTTCGTTCCTCCAATCGCAAGGTCCTCGACTTTCGGAGCGTAGGAACCATGCTTATCGTGGTGTCTTCGTTGCGCGTAGTAGATCTTATGCAGTTGCTCGCGGGCTGGATACATAGGATCCGGCATATAGGCGTCGGTCCCAGGTTGTTTGGTTGAAAACTGAACGAAGCCCCAACGCTCCGGCCGATGCATGTCGATGATGCCCTGTGGAGTCCACACCCAGTTGTCCTCCGGTCTTCCTGGGACTTTCTTGTAGGAGCCGTTAACGATGTCCACGAGCCATTCGACACGAGAGAAGTTGACTCGCCATTGGTCACCGTGATTCGGGGGAGACGGCCGATTTGCAAACTCCGCGAGGACTCTCCAGGGAAGCGCAATCTCAACAGACCAGCCTTCGTCTTTGTCGCTCGGGTCGTTGAGGGTGCCTCGGATGTGCACAGCTGTTTTGAGGCCTGGGATTTCCCATTCATTGAGCGCTGGGCCGCCGTCCCGGTAAGGCTTGACGAGTCGCAGGTCCCATCCCGTGTTGAGAGCGTTGATCTCGAACTCGTAATACTCGTGATTATCTCCGTCCGGATCGATGAAGACCTCGAAGTCGTTATCTTGGAAGATGACGGAGTCGTGCTCCGTGAGCGTCGCCCAGACGTGCGGTTCATCCATCTCCGCGCCGATGTAGAAATACTTGTCGTCCCACAGCATCTTCGCCCGCGTCTTGAATCGCGGTTTCGGACGAATGTCGCCTTCGATGTCGACGAATTCCTCGGTCCAGGGGGCCTTCGTCCACTGTTCGTCTCGAAGCGATCCGTCGATAAGGAGAGGACGATCCGCGCGATAGCACACATATCCGCGCGGCGGGCCGACGTCTCGGGGTTCGCTCAACCGGTCAACCATCCAACACACTCCGAGGAGAGGAGTCAGCACCTTACCCCCCCTCCAGTCGCCGCGAGGGAGGCGCGGGTTTCGACGCGCAAAGGGTTCGAAGCGGCAGTCGCAGGGATTGCGCGCCGTCGCGCCCCAGTGTCATGTCGACATTATGGTCACGCCGCTACGACTTGCGGAATTTGAGGCAAACCGAGTTGATGCAGTAGCGCAGCCCGGTCGGCTTGGGTCCGTCATCGAAGACGTGGCCGAGGTGTCCATTGCACCGAGAGCAATGAACTTCGATGCGCACCATTCCGAGCGATCTGTCGGTCTCCTCGCCGACGGCTTTCGGGTTGATCGGCTTCGTGAAACTCGGCCAACCAGTACCGGAATCGAACTTGTCCTTTGAAGAGAAGAGCGGCAGGCCGCATCCGGCGCAGATGTACGTCCCCTTCTCGTGGTGGTTCCAATAGGCGCCGGTAAACGCTCGCTCTGTGCCCTTCCTGCGTAGAACCCGGAATTGCTCAGGGGTGAGCCGTCGCTTCCACTCCTCCTCTGTCAGACGGACCTTGCCGTCCGGGCCGGGCTTAGGGAAGTCATCCCCAAGGGGCGACGCAGTGGATGCAGCGCAACCGAGCACGAGTCCGGCGAGTGGGGCCATCCAGATTGCCTTCATTGTGTCCATTAACCCACGAATCGGGCTTCCGGTTCCTTTGGGAGGTTGACAACAATAGTAAACGTTTGTATACTATTCTCATGCCAAAACTGGACATGATTGGGCTGGTCGTCGAGGACATTCCGACCTCGCTTCGGTTCTACAGAAGGCTGGGGCTGGACGTCCCGGAGCCGGACGCGGGCGAGCCGTACGTCGAGACGACTCTGCCAGGTGGGATTCGCCTGTCTTGGAACGCCGCGGCGATGATCAAGGAGATCGCAGGCGAGTCGTGGACTCCGCCGACGGGACAGAGAATGGGGCTCGCCTTCCTTTGCGACACGCCTGCCCAAGTCGATGAACTGCACTCGGACCTCGTTGCCTCGGGCTATCGGTCGGAACGGGAGCCGTGGAATGCGTTTTGGGGCCAGAGATATGCGCAGGTCGTCGACCCGGACGGAATGGTGGTCGATCTGTTCGCGCCGCTCAGCCAGTCTCCGCAGTAAGGGTCTCGCCATGTGCTAACTTAGCGACGCTAAAGAGCCATGGCGAAACAATACGACTACTTGCTGCTCGGCGGAGGCACGTCCTGCGGATATGCCGCCGCCGCGATTCGGGACCGAGACAAGAACGGAAGCATTGGGATCGTCAGCGCGGACAACCAGCCGCCTTACGATCGCCCGCCGCTCTCCAAAGGGTTCTTGAAGAACCCTGACTTGTCGCTGTCCGACATTCACAGCAAGGACGAGAGTTTCTATCCGGACAACGGGATCGAACTGCATTTGGGTGTGCGATGCGAAGCCCTCGACCGAAGCGCAAAGTCGGCGCGGCTCTCGGATGGCAGTGAGGTTTCCTACGGAAAACTGTTGTATGCGCTTGGCTCCACGCCGCGGCGACTCGACTATCCCGGATCGCAGAACGCAGTCGTGCTTAGAACGGGCGCAGATGGTGAATCGTTGCGCGCGAAGGCGCCTGCCGCGAAGTCGGTTGTCATCGTGGGCGCGGGTTACATCGGATCCGAGGTCTCGGCGACGCTTCGCGCCGTGGACGTCGAGGTCACCCTCCTCGAACTCGGCGACAGCGTGATGCCAGGATTGCCTTCGAAGCCGACTCGCGCCGCGGTGCGAGACGAGCTCGAACGATTAGGTGTGCACGTTCAGGAGGGGGATACTGTCGTCGAAGCGGACTCCACGCTGGTGACGTGTCGCTCCGGTCGTGTGATTTCAGCAGACCTGGTTCTGCATGCTGTGGGAGTTAAGCCAAACGTTGAACTCGGGTCCTCAGCGGGTTTGGAAGTTGGCAACTGGGGGATTCGCGCGGACTCGACCCTCAAGACTCCAGATCCCTCGATTTGGGTTGCGGGCGACATCGCGGAATACGCTGAGCCGATCACCGGTCGGGATTATCATGCCGAGCATCACCTTCATGCCAAGTGGACCGGGGAGCATGTCGGGGCGTGCATGGCCGGCGACGCGCGCGAATACCGGAAGGTGCCGTACTTCTTCAGTGACGTGGGTCGCCTCTCCATCATCCTTCGAGGGTGGCCCGAACTCGCGGACCGTTCGTTCGTGTTGGGGAACCTGGAGGAGCCTGCGTTCAGTGAGGTCTTCGTGAAGAACGACGGTCGAGTGATCGGTTTCGTGGACGTGCGGGAGGACTACAAGGCGCAAGACCCGATTTGCGATCTGTTCGAGCGGCTCATCGGCGAAGGCGCGGATCTGTCGAGCCGCTTGAGGGATTTGGAGAACCCGTCCTTCGACGTTCTCTCTCTCGCTTAGGGGCTTGCAGAACGAGGCGCGACTGCGCCGAATTTACGCACGCGGCGCGCATATTCTTGGCACGCCGCTTCGAGATCTTCCGGCGTGAATTCGGGCCAAGGCTTCTGCACCACGTAGAGTTCGGCGTACGCGCCTTGCCAAAGAAGGAAGTTGCTCAGTCGAAGTTCGCCGGCTGTACGGATGAGGAGGTCCGGCTCCGGGATATCCGGGTTGTAGAGGCAGCGAGAGATCGTCTCCTCTGTGACTTCATCGGGATTGGTTCCCTCACGCATGATTCGCCGAACCGCGTCCACGATCTCGGCGCGTCCGCCGTAGTTGATGGCGAGCGTGAACGTGATTCCCGTGTTTTGCGCGGTCGTTTCGACTCCTTTGATGAGGGCATTTCGAAGCGAGTGGGGAAGTTCGTCCAACCTGCCTGCGACCCTCACGCGCACGTTGTTGAGGTGCATGACTCGGAGTTCGTCGATCGCCGCCTGAGTGATCAGCTGCATGAGTCCGTCTACTTCGTCCTCGGGACGACGCCAGTTCTCTGCGCTGAATGCGTACACGGTGAGGTACTGGATCCCTAAGTCATTCGCGTGCAGAAGAACCGACCGAAGGGTCTTGTAGCCTTCACGGTGGCCTATGAGCCTCGGCAGACCGCGAGACGTGGCCCAACGGCCATTGCCGTCCATGATGATGCCGATGTGCGCTGGAAGTCGATCGATTCGGTCCGCTTCGGATTGGGATGCAGCGCTCTCGTCGACGGACATGCCTTTACCAGTGGGAGGCGGTGGCTTCAGACTTCCTTGAGTTCGGCGTCCTTCTTCTTTTGAAGATCGTGGACCTGCTCGATGTGTTGATCGGTAATTTTCTGCGCTTCCTGTTCGAGGCGCTTCAATTCGTCCTCTGAGATCTTTTTCTCTTTTTCGAGTTTCTTTAGATGATCAATGAGGTCGCGGCGGACGTTGCGGATCGCAACGCATCCTTCTTCGGCTCGAGCGTGGACCTGCTTAATCAGTTGCTGCCTTCGCTCTTCGGTCATCGAAGGGATGTTGAGCCGGATGCCTGTGCCATCCACGATGGGGTTAATGCCGAGGTCGCTCTTTTGAATCGCGCGTTCGATCGCCTGCGTCGCGCTCTTGTCGTAAGGTTGGATCAAAAGTTGTCGCGGTTCGGGAACGCTGATGTTCGCGAGTTGGTTGATCGGCGTTTCCGTGCCGTAATAGTCCACGTGGATTCTTTCCAGCATGACGGGGTTCGCCCGGCCCGTGCGAAAAGTGTTGAAGTCGCGGAGTGTCGCTTGAACCGCCTGGTCCATTCGCTGCTTTGCATCGTTCATTAAGTCTTTGACCACTCTCTGCCTCCTACAAGTGTTCCGATCGGCTCGCCTTTCACGGCGGCGAGCATGCCGCCCTTTTCGTAAATGCTGAGCACGATGATCGGCATGTCGTGTTCCTGGCACATCGTGAACGCGGTCGGGTCCATTACGCCGAGGCGCTTGGCGATCGCTTCGTCGTAAGTAACCTCAGCGTATCGAGTCGCGCCTGCGTGGAGTTTCGGGTCCTGATCGTAGACGCCGTCCACCTTGGTGCACTTGATGAGCGCCTCACACCCGAGTTCCACCGCGCGCAGGGCGGCGGCCGTGTCCGTGGTGAAGAACGGGTTGCCTGTTCCGCTGGCGAGAATCACGATGCGCCTCTTCTCGAGGTGGCGAAGGGCGCGGCGTCGGATGAAGGTCTCGCAGAGCTGCTGCACGCTGATCGCGCTCATGACTCGCGCCGGGACGCCTCTCTTCTCGACTGCGTCCTGCAGGGCCAGGCAGTTCATGACGGTGCCGAGCATGCCCATCTGGTCGGCGATGGCCTGATCCATGCCGCCTTCGCGGCTGAACGCCACTCCGCGGATGAAGTTGCCGCCGCCCGCCACGACGGCCGTTTCGACGCCTGCGTTGTGGACCTGCACGATTTCGTCGGCGATCTCGCCGACGGTCGCCGGGTCCAGCCCGAAGGACTCGCCACCGGCGAAGGCCTCGCCCGAGAGTTTGAGAAGGACTCGCTGTAGGGGCTTGCGGGCTGTACTCATAACGGGCGAGCCAATAGGATACTCCACGCAAGAAGGTCCCGAGGCGGGAACCTCGGGACCTCCGTTCGGCGTTCGGTGGGGCTCAGACCGTGGTGTCTGTCGGCGGCTTGCCGGCTTCGATGCGAATGAAGCGAGTGACTTTGGCGCCGCCCATGACTTCGGCTGTCCGCTTGCTTTGGTCCGCGTACCAGGCCTGTTCCGTGAGCACGACCTGCTGCAGGAACTCCTTATTGACCTTGCCCTGAGCGATCTTCTCGGCGATCTCCTCCGGCTTTCCGTCTTCGATCGCTCGCTGTCGCTCGATCGCGATCTCCTTCTCGAGGCGGTCCTGATCCACTCCGTCCTTCGAGATGAACTCCGGCGAGAGGGCGACGACTTGGATGCCGATCTTCGAGGCGAGGTCTTCGTACCCGTTGCCCGAGTTCGCGAGCGCCACGAGCGCGGCCTTGGTGCTGTCGTGGTGCACGTAGACGCCGACTGCGCCTTCGGACGAGATTCGCTTGACCGCGCCCAGTTGGATGTTCTCCCGGATCTTGGCGACGGCGTCCTCGATGAGTTCCTTCACGGTCTTGCCATCGATCACGGCGGACAAGGGATCATCGCCTGGGTCGTTCTGCACGAAGTGGTCGGCGAGTTTCTGCGCGAGAGCCTTGAAGTCCTCGTTGCGGGCGACGAAGTCGGTCTCGCTGAGCAGCGAAACCGCTGCGGCAGCATTGCCGGACTTCGCGACGGCTACGGTTCCGGCCGACGTCGCGCGGTCGGCGCGTTTGCCGGCCTGGACTTTTCCGGACTCTCGGAGAATCTGCTTCGCCTCGGCGAGGACCGTGTCTTCTGTCGCCTCCGCTCCGAGTTTCTCTGCGGCTTGAGTGAGCGCCCGTTTGCAATCCATCATGGGCGCGTCCGTCTCCTCTCGGAGACGCTTTACGAGTGATGCTGTGATTTCCATAATTTATTCTTCGGCGTCTTCCTTCGCGACTCTCGCCCGGCGTCTGCCGGCATCTGCGCCCATGGTCTCCATCTCTTCTTCGAGCGAAAACTTGCGCAGCATTTCCAGCTCGACTTCGCCGAGCGGCACGGCTTCTTGCTCTTCCGGCGTCGCGACTGCGTCCGCAGGCACTTCGGGCGCCTCTCCCGCTTCGACGTCGATCGGCCTGAGTTCCAGGATGAGGTCGGCGATCTTTCCTGAGATGAGCCGCACGGCGCGAATGGCGTCGTCGTTGCCGGGAATGACAAAGTCGGCGTCATCCGGATCGCAATTCGTATCGACGATCGCGACGATCGGAATGCCAAGTGTGCGTGCTTCCTTGACCGCGATGGCCTCTTTCTTCAGATCAACGATGAACATCAAGTCGGGGGGGCCGCTCATCCCTGCCACTCCATCGAAGTAACGGTGCAGCCGTTCCAATTCCTTTCGGCGCTGCATCGCTTCTTTCTTGGGCAAGCGGTCGAAGTAGCCGTCTTCGTTCATCCGATCCAATTCGCGAAGTCGGTTGATCCTTCCGAGCATGGTTTTCCAGTTGGTGAGCAATCCGCCCATCCATCTTTCGGAGACGTAGTATTGGCGGCAGCGAATGGCAGCCTCGCGGATGGCTCCTTCCGTCTGCTTCTTGGTGCCGACGAAGAGGATGTTCCCCCCCCGCTCGACGACCGATCGAATCGCTTCCATCCCCTCTTCAAAGAGCTTGATGGTCTGGTGGAGATCGATGATGTAGATGCCATTTCTGGCCCCGTAGATGTATCGCTTCATCTTCGGGTTCCACTTGCGGGTCGCGTGCCCGAAGTGGACGCCTGCTTCCAGCAGGTCGCGCATGGTAAGTGGTGTCATTTTTCCTCCTGGGTTGGTCCTCCGGGCCCTTGATCCCGGTGATCCGGGACACCCAAGGGTTACTGGGCCCGTGTGGTTTGGAAGGCGGAGTATACCCTCGTGGAACCCTCTCCGCCCCGGTTCGCGGCGCCATAGGAGAGTCCAATCAAAGGACCGGATGCTCGAGGGGTCGAACCATTCCGGGACATGAACCTTAAGAGCCGCTCGCTCGCATGGCAGCTCGGCATGTCCGCCTACTGGTTCGCCACGAGCATGAAGTGGTTCGTGATGCTCCTGACTCTCGCTTTCGTCGTGAACGACATCGTTCCGGGCGGGGAGGAGGGGAAGTTGTGGGGGCGCGTCGTCCTGATCGGTGCGACTTGGGCGATGGTCGGCCCGGGACTGTTCGGATATCTCAGCGATCGAACGAGAACGCGGTTTGGCAGATGGAGACCGTATCTCGCAATCGGCTGCGCGGGCACGGTGTTCGCTCTTATCGTGCTTTCCAACGCGCGGGAGTACTGGGTCGTCGTCGTCGGCTACTTGTTGCTTCAAATGTCGGACGACTTCGCGACAGGTCCCTACAGCATGCTGATTCCCGGCCTCGTGCCGGAGCACCAGCGCGGCCGCGCCTCAGGCGTCATGGCCCTGATGCAGTTTTCCGCTCATCTTGCGGGCGCAGCGGTGTCGCTTGCCCTCGGCGACATCCGTCCGATCTACCTGACGGTTGCGACGATGAGCGTCGTGTGCGCGCTCATCACGCTCTTCACCGTTCGGGAAGACCCGGCCGAGCGGATTAGTGATCGTGTGGGATTCGCCGAAGGGTGGATTCAACCGTGGAAAGATCACGACTTTCGGTGGGCGTGGATCGTGCGGTTTCTGAATGCGCTCGGCTTTTACTTGATCTTGACGTATCTCGGTCTCTATTTCGCGCATGTCGTGAGGGATTTCACCGCCTTTGGGATACCGATTGCGAAGGTCGGTGAAGGAGTAACGCCCGAGGGCGCCGCGAAGGAGGCGGTGCTTAAGGTGGCCGTGATCATCGCCGTTCTGGCTGCGATCGGCGGAGTCGCGGGGGGGAGGCTTGCCGACAAGATCGGCAGGAAAAGGGTCGTTGCGGGCTGCGGCTGGCTGATGTTCGCGGTGTTGGTGCCGTTTGCGCTCATTCCAGACTTTTCGGTCATCGTATGCCTGGCGCTGCTGTTTGGATTCGGATACGGGGCGTACGAGTCCTCCAACTGGGCGCTCGTTTCCGACGTGATGCCGAGTCGCGAGAACCTCGCGAAGGACATGGGCATCTGGCAGTCGAGCATCCCTGCGCCTCAGGTCATTGCGGGCAGCCTTGGCTTCGTCGTGGATACGAAGAACATGCAGGGGACGAGCGGCTACACGATCGTGTTCCTGGTTGCCGCCGCTGCTTACCTGTTCTCCACTTTGTCGGTCCGACAGATTCGCGGCTCGACGTAGCACAATCGTCGAAGTGGATTCTCTCGACGACGTCATCGTCGCACCCATCACCGGCGTCACGCCTGCGGCCGTTGCGTTGATTCGGGGCTCCGGCGCGGGCTCGTGGCGGCTTGCCGAGGCCGTGTTCCGCGCGGCCGGAAATTCGAGGCTCGAGCCCCGGCATGCGGTTCTGGGCGTGATTCACAACGATGGCGAGGTGATTGACGAGGGCTATCTCGTGCTGTTCGAATCGGGGAAGAGTTACACGACAGAAGAGTCCTTCGAACTGTCCTGTCATGGCAATCCGGCGATCGTTCGCCGCATTGTGAACCTTCTGATCGAAAAGGGCGCGAGGGCTGCGCGCCCCGGGGAGTTCACGGAGCGCGCGTTTCTCAACGGCAGGATCGATCTTACGCAGGCGGAAGCCGTACGCGACACGATCGAAGCCGCGACGGAAGCGCAGCAGCGCCGGGCTCGGCTTCTTCGAGATGGGCGGCTCGCTCGACATGCGGCGGAAATCCGACGAAAAATCGCACACGAACTCGCGACCGTGGAAGCGGTGACGGACTTCTCGGAAGAGATCGGCGATCTCGACCGGGAGGCTTCGTGCGAGAGAATCTCCTCCATCGTCGCTGAAATTCGAGAACTGATCGCGAACGCGAGTTCTGCGCACATCATGCGGCACGGGCTGCGCATCGCCATCGTCGGTCGGCCGAATGTGGGCAAGTCTTCGCTCATGAACCGCATGTTGGGTTCGGATCGAGCCATCGTTACGGAGATCCCCGGCACCACGCGCGACACGATCGAGGAGGCCGTCGAGGTTCGCGGATTGCCCGTCGTGCTCATCGACACTGCGGGAATTCGTCAGACGGAGGATCGAGTGGAGGCGATCGGAGTCGAGAGATCACAGTTGGCGGCTGCGCACGCCGACACGGTGTGGATGGTCATCGAGGCGCCGTCGGGCTGGACGTCGGAGGATGAGGCCCTGGCAGCGGCTCTCGGAAGGGAGCCGGATTTGATCGTTGCCAACAAAGCGGATTTAGGGAAGCAAGAGTCCCGAGGAATTCTGGTCTCCGCGCTGACCGGTGAGGGCTTCGACCAACTTGAGGCGGCGGTTCAGGATTGCTTTGGCGCCGAACTGCCGCTCGCGAACGAAAGACAGAGCGAGAGGTTAGCGGCGGCAGCAGACCGGCTCGAGGCTGCGCGGGCAACTTTAGAAGAAGGGATGCCGACCGACTTGGCTTGCGTCGACCTGTACGGTGCGCTTCACGAAGTCGGCGCAGTTACCGGGGATTCGGCGACGGACGACATCTTGGAGCAGATCTTCCGCGACTTCTGCATCGGCAAGTAGCGAATTGTCAACAGTCGGTTAACGGCGTTTCATATCCCGGCAATTCTGCATTTGACGGAAATGTCGCTCGGTACACTTTCACCGTTACAGCCGGCATGCACGCGGCTGGAATTCGTAGGAGGATGCAGATTTGAAGGGATCATCAGTTGGCGTGTTCGCCCTGGCAATCGCGGTGGCCGGCTGCGGCGGAGGCAGTGGGTCAGCGAGCGAGAACGGAAGCGCGGCAGAAGCCCTCTCGGGCGAGATCGTGGTGGACGGTTCGAGCACGGTGCTCCCGATTAGCGAGGCAATGTCCGAGGAGTTCACGGCAGAGCATCCCGACGTGCGCGTGCCAGTTGCAGCGAGCGGAACGGGCGGCGGCTTTAAGAAGTTCGCAAACAAGGAAGTAGACGTCAGCGACGCATCGAGGCCGATCAAGGAGTCCGAGGTCGAGGCATGCGCCGCAAACGGCGTCGAGTTCATCGAACTGCCGGTCGCATTCGACGGTCTGACCCTCGCGGTCAACGCCCAGAACGACTGGGTGGACCACCTCACACTCGCGGAACTGAAGGCGATTTGGGAGCCAAACAGCCAGGTTCGGTATTGGTCGGACGTTCGTCCCAGTTGGCCGAAGATCGAAATCAAACTCTATGGCGCCGGGCATGACTCCGGCACGTTCGATTACTTCACCGAGGCGGTGGTGGGGTCGGAAGGGTCCATCCGCTCCGATTACACGGGCAGCGAAGACGACAACACGTTGGTGCAGGGAGTTGCGGGCGACAAGGGAGCGCTTGGATTCTTCGGCTTCAACTACTACGTCGAGAACAAGGACAAGATCCGCGCGGTCCCAATTGATGCGGGTCGTGGCCCCATCGTCCCCTCGGAAGAGACGATCCGCAGCGGAGAGTACTCGCCGCTGAGTCGGCCGCTGTTCATTTACGTGAGGAGAGATGCGGCAGATCGGCCAGAAGTCGCTGCATTCGTCGAGTTCTACCTTTCGAATGCGGTCGAAATCGTGCCGGAGACCGGCTATGTGCCGCTGACAGCGGAGATCTACGATCTCGTCGCAGCGCGCTTCAAGAAGCGGACGACGGGTTCCGTGTTCCAAGGCGGATCTCAAGTCGGAATGAAATTCGAGGAGATCCTTAGCAAGGAGACGGGCGAGCAGTAGGTTTGTAAGGAGCGCGATTGGCAGCGGGAATCGTCGTCCAGCGAAAGAGGAAGGAAGGGTTCGTTCGCGGCCTCTCCTTCCTTTGCGCTTTTGTGAGCGTCTTGACGACGATTGGCATCGTGTGGACGCTGGTGTCGGAAACCGTCGTATTCTTCCGTGATGTCGGCATCGGCGAGTTCCTCTTTGGGACGCGGTGGTCTCCCGTCATCGAGCCGCGCGCGTTCGGGATCCTCCCTCTGTTCGCGGGCACGATGCTCGTGGCGATCGGCGCCGCTTTGCTCGCAGTCCCGATCGGTTTGTTCGTCGCGATCTATCTGAGCGAGTATGCGGCGCCGGGCGTGAGGAGGTGGGTGAAGCCCGTCCTCGAACTCCTGGCCGGGATTCCGACGATCGTCTACGGCTTCTTCGCTCTGTTCTTCGTGACCCCCCTGATTCAGAGGTACTTGCTTCCCGACTTGCCGACATTCAACGCCTTGTCGGCATGCATCGTCGTGGCGATCATGATCCTGCCGACGATCGCGTCGCTTTCAGAGGACGCGCTTCGTTCCGTTCCTCAATCGCTTCGCGAGGGGGGGCTTGCAATGGGCGCCACGAAAGGGGAGGTCATCCGAAGCATCGTCGTTCGCGGGGCGTTCAGCGGGATTATGTCGAGCGTGCTGCTTGCAATCTCCAGGGCGGTTGGCGAGACGATGGCGGTGACGCTTGCCGCGGGAATGCAGCCCAACCTAACGGTCAACCCAACCGAGACGATTCAGACGATGTCGGCGTTCATCGTCCAACTGGCGAAGGGCGACACTCCTCGCGGAACGACCGAATACCAGACGATTTACGCCGTTGGGCTCACTCTGTTTGCCATCACGCTGGTGATGAATCTGATGGCCGCGAGACTCGTGAAGAGGTTCCGCTACAACTATGGTTAGCGCGGGCATCGTGGGGGCCAAGGCGACCGGGCTCGGAGTGTGGAGAACCGTGCGCGAGAGAACGTTCGTGATTGCGTGTATGTTCGCCACGCTCTTTGCGCTATTTGCTCTCGTCGTCCTGTTTTACGGCATCGTCCGAGACGGGTGGGGGGCGCTGAGTTGGGATTTCATCACGAATTTCCCTTCGAGGCGCGCTGCGAAGGCCGGCATCTACTCCGCGCTCGTCGGGACTCTCTGGCTGATGGGACTCACGACGGTGGTGACCGTGCCGCTCGGAGTCGGAGCGGCCGTGTACCTCGAGGAATTCGCGCCGAAAAATCGTCTGACCGCGTTCATCCAGTTGAACATCAGCAATCTGGCCGGAGTCCCGAGCATCGTGTACGGCCTTTTGGGCCTGACGATTTTCGTTCGCGGACTGCAGTTGGAGCGAAGTCTGGCCGCGGGCGCCCTCACTCTCAGCCTTCTCATTCTGCCCGTCGTCATCACGGCCGCGCAGGAAGCTCTGCGCGCCGTCCCACGCGCCTACCGCGAAGCCTCGCTCGCGATTGGCGCAACCACTTGGGAGACGGTTCGGGATCACGTGCTGCCTCAAGCCGTGCCGTCTATCATCACCGGAATCATCCTCGGCTTGTCGCGCGCGATCGGCGAGACCGCCCCGCTCATCACCATCGGCGCGTTTGCGTTTGTAACGTTCCTTCCGTCAGGTCCGATGGACAAGTTCACTGCTTTGCCGATTCAGATTTTCGACTGGGCGTCCCGGCCACAGGCGGCATTTCACGAACTCGCCGCAGGTGGAATCCTCGTCTTGATGGCGGTGCTGCTCCTCTTCAACTCGTTGGCGATCGGGCTGCGGTTGTACGCGGAGCGCAAGATAATTCGGCTCTGAGCTGCCTAAGAGGGTACAAAGGGCGCCTATGGACGGCGTCGGGGCATATCGAATGTATCCGATTCGGTCGGATGTTCTGACGATGACGGTAAAAGTGGACCGGTGCGTCGAATCCGTGCAATCGCCCTACCAACACATCGAAGTCCTCGACACGAAGGCGTATGGCCGGATGCTATTCCTGGACGGCCACGTGCAACTGGCGCAATCCGACGAGGGAATGTATCACGAAGCGCTCGTTCACGTTTGCGGCCTCAACGTTTCGAGTCTCAGGAGGGCGCTCGTCATCGGCGGCGGCGACGGAGGCGTAATCCGAGAGTTAGTCAAGTATCCGACCATCGAGCGGATCGACATCGTCGAGATCGACGAAGAGGTGATTCGGGTTTGCCTGCAGCACATGCCTTTTGTCTCGAACGGCGCGTTCGATGACAGTCGTGTGCAACTCACGATCGGCGACGCTTTCCCTTTCGTCAAAGAGTGTCAGGATCGCTATGAGTTGATCGTCGTCGACGCGACAGACGTGTATGAGGAAGAGGACGGCTCGCTGAGCGAGATGCTGTTCACTGAAGGTTTCTACCGGGACTTGGTGAGGCTCCTGTCCCCGGATGGATATGTCGTCACGCAGGCCGACAACCCGATCTACTGCCCCTATTCGCTCGAAGCGATTCGGACGGAGTTTGCCAAGGCCTTTCCGAAGGTGGGGGACTATGTCGCGCTGGTGCCTTCATTCGGCGGTATGTCGGCATATTGCTGGGCGAGCCAGGGCGCTGGGCTGAAGGACGTGGACGCGCTCGATTTCGGACGGGTGCGGCTCGATTTCTTTTCGCGCTCTTGGTACGATTTCGCGAGGTCGTCGGTCGTTGACTCCTTGACGAAGCGCGCGCCGAAGTAGCGGTCCGAGTTTTCGGCGGATCGTGCTTATGAAGAGTTGTCTTCGATGACGGCCTCGGCCTCGATCTCGACCAGCCACTCCGGTTCGAGAAGTTGGGCGACGACCATTGTCGCGGCAGGCCGAATCTCTCCGAAGCGCTCGCCGTGCGCCCGGCAGACGGGCCCAAAGTTCGCTCTCTCGGAAATGAAGATGCGCGTTCTCACAACGTCTTGCAGCGTGCCGCCCGCTCGGCGGATGGCGTCCTCGATGATGTCAATCACGCGATGCGCTTGACCGTAGGCGTCGCCCGGGCAGGCGGTGCGACCGTCCTCGTCGATCGGCGCAGTGCCGCTCACGAAAATGTGATTTCCGACCCGCACTGCTCGGCAGAATCCGATCTTGCCTTCGTAGGGCGAAACGCCGGAGATTCGCTGTCTGTCACTCATCCGTGATTAGGAGGTAGTCGATGCCGAACATCATGCCCGGCGCAGCTGCGTCTCTCTTGCCCACGATTTCGGCCTCGAGTGTGTTCTTTTCCCGAACTTCCACCGAGCCGAAGTCAATCGTCTTGAGTTCGAGCGTAGGGTTGTAAAAGTCGATCGGCGGGCCGAGTTTCTCGCCATTCCAATAGAGTTGAATGATGCCGTAATCGCTCGCGACGCAGAAGCGTCCAATGAGCCTCTGGCGGCCGGCGCCCGCAGAAGGAACTTCCCAAGCCGTCCTGTCACCTGGCTTGCCGTGCCGCCACCAGACCTGCGCGAAGTTGGACCAACGATCATCGAGTCCCTGCGGGCCGATCTCACCCGAACCACGCTTGAGAACCGCCAACTCCTCGCCTTCGATGGCGTTGGGATGCTTCTTGGCGGGGGGGATCTCGAAGACGCCGAGATCCGACTCGCGGACCGGCATCAGGTTATCCGTAGATTCTCCGTCGGCGTACCAGTAGGCAATGGTCGCGAAATCTGCGCGCGTCTCCGCCCAGTGCCAGATCTCCATGTCGAAACGGAACGAAGTGGTCCATGGCATATCGTCGATGATGTGCCAGCGGTTCACCGCAGTGTAGCCACGATTTCCGGGGCCGTCGCATCGAGGCTGGTTATGGTAAGGGTGCATGAACGGATCCGGACAGCACCAGGCATATCCAAAGTAGTCCTCCGTTCCCGTTCCAAACGTCGAGGGAAAGGCCTCGCCGTCAATGTAGACCTTCTCGTCGCCTTCTCCCCACCATTGCGTCACAGGGTTGGCGACGAATTGCGCTGAGCCCACATACCTTCCGCGCCCTTTGGCCTCGAGGTAATTCCAGTCGCGCATCGGACGGGTCGAGATGGTGTCGCGCTTCCACTTCGCGCGGAAGTAGAGGGTCTCATCCGTGAACGGACGCGGAGTCCAGAGGACTTCCATCGAGACCTGGATCGGATACTTCGAGTGGTTGGTTAGGAAGAACCTGCCGGATTGCTTCTGCGGCATGACCCAGCGCGACTGCATGATCCCGGTGGATTCGTAGATCGTAACTGGGAAGGAAGAATAGGGCACGAATCCGGGAGCGGCACCGAAGAAGTCTCCGACGGGTGAGCTAATCGCCGACATCGAGTCGAAGTCCGCATTAAAGACGACGCTGCGAAGCACCTGATCGTCTGGCGCTTGTTCTCCGAGTCCGTTCGGCGAGTTTTCGTCCGGCAGGAACCCCTTGCACCAGATGCTAAGTTGCCGCACGGCCCCCTCCCCAACGGGAGTGCGCAGCGTGAAGACCTGGCCGGGTTGAAGGATAGCGGCGTCCGCGACGACCCGGTCTTTTACAAACCGCTCGACCCTGGGAGACGTCAGTTTGTTCGCGATCGAGTTCGCGAGGATGGCTGCGTCCTTAACGTCTGCACGCTTGAAACTGTCTACTGCGGTCCCAGATTCGTAGATCCTGTAATTCACGTGGTAGTAGAGCGACGCAGGATTCGCGTTCACATCATCTACAGTGATCTTGATACTCTTGGAGTAGGGGATCGGATAGTACAGGTTCGCGCCCATGCTTCGCCGTCCGCTGAAGGGGGGGGCGAAGTCCGGATGCTTGCCGGAAGTGATGTCCTCGAATGAGGTTACGATCTCGGGCATCTCCGCGCCGTCGACGTAAATCCGCAGGTTGCCTTGCGGGTTCGCCGTCCAGATGCGAACGACCGCTCCTGGGCCCTGAAGGTCGGCCAGCACGTACTCATTCCGACCGGTCCTGCGCTCCACCCGCACGAAGTTCCCGTGGTCTCGATTTGCTAACCAGTTCTCGTTTGGGCCTTTCGCGGCCGGATCGTAACTGCTGGCTTGGCGTGTCACGTATCGCGGCGAAGGCAACGCCGAGAGCCGATCCAGGTCGGCCATCTCCTTGAGGAGGGTCCTTACATTTACGGATTGCGCCTGGCCCGCGCTCGCGCACAGGAGAAGAACTAAGAGCCCCCAAAGGTTTCGCATAAGACCTACCTCGCGATTGGCCGTACTGATTTTCACCACTCCACCGCGCGTTTCCTTTGATATAATGACTCCTTAGCCGAATCTGGGCGCCGCCCGGAACGGGGGAACCACGACCGAGTGGGGTGAATGCCGAACCCGGCAAGAGCAGCTCTTGGCTCTAACCCGTCAGCTAACCCCGTAGGCGAAACGAGAGCCTGACCGTGGGCACAGAGTGGTGCCGATGGGCGTGCTCCTGGACCGACATCAAGGAGGTATCCGCTTGGTGACTGAATTCGAAGTCCGACGGGAGTTGGACGCGATCGAGGCAGCCGACCTGCACCCTCGCCGCAAAGCGCGGCGTCTCCTCGCCCTTGCGAGGATTGCGCGCCGCGAGGCCCGGAAGATCGCCAAAGGAGCGGCCATCCTGTCCCTCGACTGCATGGACGAACAGGCGAGCCGGCTTCGGCGGGTGGTGGCGCGGATGGAAACCTTGGGGCGCGATGTTCGCCATCGCGCGCGACGCCTACTTGCGGGCGCGTCAGCGCCGCGCCAGGAGACCTGAAGCCGCGGTAACGCGGGTGACCCTGCGCCGGAGGGCTCGATGACGCGCCTTCCGGCGCAATTCTTCTCCGAACGACTTCGGCCGAGCCGACAAATTTATTGGGTTGACCGCGCGATCCGCGGGCGCTTCCGCTTCGGGCGATAGAATGGCTCCTCAAGTGGGAAAGCGAAGCGAGCGAAAGAGGCAACTCGTTCCACTTCCCGTCCGGCCGAGCGGCCAGAAGCCGCGCGAATCGAGGCGGTGGAGGTGGCGTCTCCTCGTTTTGATCGGCGTGCACGTCGCCATCGCGCTTCACATCTGGCATTGGTACGCGAAGGGACGAACGCTGAGTCCCGTCGAGCCAAGCGAGTCCATGCAGACTCTGGAATTCGGATACGTTAACGCGGGCTTCATTCTGTTCTGTTTCGCGATCCTCGCGACACTGATCTTAGGAAGGTTCTTTTGTGGGTGGGCGTGTCACATCGTCGCGCTTCAAGATGTGTGCGGTTGGGTTCTTCGGAAACTCGGTTTGCGACCGAAGCCTTTTCGATCTCGCTTGCTGGTGTGGGTCCCCGTAGTTACCGCGCTCTATATGTTCGTATGGCCGCAGGTCGTTCGAATTACGGAAGGACGCCCGTTTCCGCGGCTCGCGAACCACTTGATGACTGACGACCTCTGGGCGACTTTTCCAACCGTCGGCGTCGGTCTCCTCACGTTCTTCGTCTGTGGGTTCTTGATCGTGATGCTCTTGGGCAACAAGGGATTCTGTACGTATGGCTGCCCCTATGGAGCGTTCTTCTACCATGCCGACCGATTCGCTGTTGGAAAGATTCGTGTAACGGATGCATGCCAAGGATGCGGGCACTGCACAGCCACGTGCACCTCGAACGTGCGCGTGCATGAGGAGGTGCGCAAATACGGGATGGTCGTCGACGCAGGCTGCATGAAGTGTATGGACTGCGTCGACGTTTGTCCAAACGGAGCGCTGTATTGGGGAATCGGCAAGCCGTCCCTCGGATCCAAAGCGCGCGCGGATCGAGTCCGACCTCGACCGAAATACGATTTCACACTACAGGAGGAGTTGGTTCTCGGTCTGCTTGTGATCGCGTGCTTCTATGCGTTTTATCGCTTGTACGACGCCGTCCCGCTCCTACTTGCTGTCGGTCTTGCAGTCACGACCGCGTACGTCATCTTCGTGCTTGCGGGTCTCATCTATCGGAGAAACGTTCGAATCCTGCGCGTGCAGGCGAAGCGCAACGGACGGCTCACGGGACCGGGAGCGTTTGCCGCCGCATTTGGGGTCGGGCTGGCGTGGCTCGTCGGCTACTTTGTCGCCCTGCAGTGGCATGTCAAAGAGGGCCTGTACATGCTGTCTCAAGTCCAGAGTCTCCGCGCATCGGCGCCTCCTGAGGAGTGGGAGCCGGCGGCACGCGAAGCCCTCGACCATTTGCGTTGGGCATCGGAGCGGACGCCCTTCATCGTCGCGGATTGGGAATTCAACATCGGCAGCCTGCTTCTTGCATTGGGCAAACCAGGGGAGGCCCTCGAACACCTCTACACTGCACAGAAATTCACCGCGGACCGCGCGGACTCGTATCTTGCGATCGGAGATGCGGAACTGGCTTCGATGTCGGCTGAGAAGGCGGAAGCCGCCTACCGTCAAGCCGTCCGCCTCGCCCCAACTTCAGTCGGGGCGCGGATCAAGTTGAGCGGCGCGCTGGCCACTCAGAACAAGTTGGACGAGGCGATCCGGGAGTTTCGCGAAGCGATCCGGCTCGGCGCCCACGACCCGAACGATCGCTCAAACTTCGCATTCCTGCTGCTTCGAGCCGGACAGCGGGACGAGGCGATCGACGTGATGAGGACCGTCGTGAAGGACGCGCCAAACGACGCGAGGGCGCGATTCAACTTCGGCATGATGCTGATGGACGCCGGGCGCTCGGACGAAGGGCTGGATGAGATCGAAGCGGGCCTCTCGCTCGACCCAGCGCTTCCCGGAGGTCGCGCCGCCTTCCTCCTTCGCGCGCTGGATGCGGGCCGGGCGGAGCGGGCCTTCCTCGCCGGCGAGAGATGGAGGGAGGAGCGGCCGTTCGACCACGAGATCCTCCATGCTTGGGCGACCGCGGCCAAGGTCACGGGGAGGCTCGACAGGCTCTGTCAGGAGTTGGCGCGGCGGCCGGCGGCGGACACGGCCTCCTGGTACGCCCTCGCCTTCCTGTACGTGGAGAGAGGGGAGCGGGCCGCCGCGGATTCGATTTACTCAGTTCTACTCAAACGGAACCCAAACCTAACCCGTCCGTAGAAGAGGAATCGAGAACCCTCACAAATGCCGGGGGCCAAATTGGCCCCTACAGCGAATAATGCAGGGTTATTGCGATGCGCCGCGGGAGGCCCTGGAGGCTGTGGGCGGCGGTAGGCCAAGGAGGAGAGAAGTGCATTTCAAGAAATTCACGCTAAGCCTGGTGGTTGCGGCGTTCGCTGCGAGCGGCGCCCACGCCGTCCAGGTTTGGAAGATCGTCGGTGGCAACACGAGCATCTCGTTCCTGGAGCCGCTCATGAATGACCTCGGCATTGGGTTGAAGGGGCTTCGTTCGACGGCTGAAGCGACACACCCGGGAGAGAATGGAGTTGGGTTCGAAATCCTCGAGCGCTCCACCTTCACTTTTGAAACGGAGCGAGGCGTCTTCAAGGGATTCGTCGGAGGCGGCCTTCAGCACACCGGTGGATTCACCATCGGCAACGCAAAGACGGGAAGAACAGAGGGATTTGAGATCGTTGCCAACGGCAAGATGCGCGAATTGGGTCTGACGCTGCTCGGGAGCAACGGGTCGCGAGTGAAGATGGTGCTCGCGAACGTGGGCATCCGGTTCGATCGACTGTCTCGGAGAATCTTGATTCCTGATGCGGACCTGCTGATCTCGCCCGAATGGGCTCAGGCGATGGGACGCCCGGATTTGGCGGATCAACTTGTCGGCACAATCTCAATTGACGGCATCGCGATCCGCGTCGGCGGGCCGGAGGATGACGGAATGTGGTTCGGCGACGGGGGGGGCGGCGACGCTCTCGATCTCGGCCAGAGCGCGATGGCGAGCCTCGTGTCGCTGGGCCGCCTCGGCACGTATCCGAACGGCACGAACGGACTTTCGATGGCGACCACCTCCTGCAACTACGGCACGGTGAACATCAACTGGTTTGCGCCGATGGACGTTCGGCATCCTGTGATCGCTTTCAACATCTACCGAATCGAAAACGGCCGCATCGAGCAGATTTCCGATTCCTGGTTGAAGCATGGATTCTTCGCTCTCAATGATCCGGGATGCGGTACATGTCAAGACCCCGGCACGGGTACGTTGCTCGGCCCCGGTTGTTCCGACGTCTACGGCACAGGCAACAACGGCGACCGCCGATACCTTGGGCCGCGCGACGAGGTTAATCCTTTCACGGGCGTTTGGACTTGCACGGGATCGTGGTTCTCGAACTACGTGAACGACTGCACGCGGCGCAACACGGGCTCAGGACTCGATGCAGTTGCACACCGCATCATCGTCAAGGATGGCGACCTCGGTCACGCAAATGCTACGTACCTCTATGAGTCCTACTACATCACCGCGGGCGGAGACATCAACAAGTACAACCAGATCGGCAGCCGGACGTTCACCGGGAACTGGACGGGGACTCAGTGGTCCTTCACAACCACCGGCTCGATGGTCATGGGGCCCGCGATCCAGCGCTGGGGCGATGAGAACGCGTTTGCCGAGCCTCGGGGTGAAGGCGACGTGATTGTCGCTGTGGACGCGACGGACCTGGGCACCGGTATGTGGCGATACAACTATGCCGTTTACGTGCACGATCTCGATCGGCAGATTGACGAATTCGTGGTTCCGATCGTTGACGGTTCGACGGTGACGAACGCCGGATTCCGAGACCCGGACGACAACGCCGGAAACGACTGGACGTTGGAACTGCTTCCGGGCTGCGGTCAGATTCGGTGGTTCACGACGACCAATCCTCTCAAGTACGCCACGACGTTTAACTTCTGGTTCGAAACCAATCAGGCGCCCGTTCAAGCGCTTGCGAGATTGGATCAGTTCAAGGCCGGTGCGCTCGGTCGGCTAGCGAGTGCGATCAACGGCCCCCTGGGTTACTCGTTCGTAGACACGCACTCCGTCCTACGCGGCGCGTACTTGGGCGGTGTCACAAGAGATCTCGAGTGTTCCGACGACGTGGATCTGACCGTTGGCCGCGGGATTACGTTCGGCACTCTCGATGCCCCGATTCAAGTGGAGTTGCTCGGGCAGGCGCCGGGCGAGAGCCCTGCGGAGTTGCGCTTCAAGTTGGAAGCGGCTGCCAACTCCTCCGGCCTCACGCAGGAGATCCTCCTCTGGGATTACCCTGGCGGCACCTGGGTGTTGGTAGACCAGCGGGCGGCAACGGTCACTGACTCGGTCACTGACGTCGTGCTTTCGTCGAACATCGCCCGGTTTATCCAGGCGGGCACTCGGCAGATGAAGGCCCTTGTGCGATACCGACCGACCGGGCCGCTGACGATTGCGAACTTCTCCGTAGGACTGGATCGAGCCGTCTGGACAGTCGTCCAGCCGTAAGCGAGAGGCTCAAGTCGAGATTGCGGGCGTGTCCACGGGCGCGCCCGCAAACTTTTATTAAGGCTTCGGAACGAGTAACTCACAAAATTACTGGGGCCAGGTTCGGCAATCCATCGTGGATAATAGGGCCAGGACACCTTCGGTGGCCATTCCCAACAGTACGTGTCGGTGGTCGCGCCTTAGGCGGTTCTACAAAGGAGAAGCACATTTGAGAACGGGGAAGATCTTCGCCCTGGGGGCCTTAGCGCTGGTCCTCTCGGCGTCATCGTACGCAAAGCAGGTCTGGAAGATCGCGGGAGGCACAACGAACATCTCGTTCCTGCGCCCTCTCATGAAGGATCTTGGTCTGGACCTCGGCGCCATTCAGTCCACAGCAGAACCCTCGGTTCCTGGAGAAGAGATCATCGGATTCGAAATCTCCGAGTCCTCAGACTTCCGATTCGAGACGGAGCGCGGCGTTCTGACGAGTTACCTCGGCGGCTCAGTCGCCAACTCCGGGTCTTTCCAGATTGGAAAGTCGAAGAAGGGCTTGGTTTCGGGCTTTGCAATCACGGCCAACGGCACGATGCCGGAGATGGGACTCACCCTGCGGTCGGCGAACGGCACGCCCGTTCGGCTGAGGATCGCCAACGCCGGAGTTCAGTTCGATCGCCTGGCGAGGCGGCTCGTCGTCGCTTACGCCGACCTCACGATCGATCCGCAGTGGGCGCTTTCGATGGGCAAGCCTGGGTTGGCCGATCAACTCGTCGGCTCGATTACGATCGACGGCATCGCGACCCGAATCGCCGGACCGGAGGACGATGGGACATGGTTCGGCGGCGGAGGTGGCGAGGGTGACGCGCTCGACCTCGCTCTAAGCACGCTCACCGGAGTCGCACAGGTTGCTCGACTCGGCACCTACCCGAACGGACAAACCGCGCTTTCGATGAGCACGACGTCGTGCAACTACGGGACGGTGAACATCAACTGGTATGCGCCGATGGATGTCCGCCACCCGGTCATTGGCTTCTGCATCTATCGAGTCGAGAACGGACGGTTCGAGCAGATCAACTATCCGTCCTGGCTGAAGCACGGCTTCCTTGCCACGAACAGTGGAGGATGCGGAACGTGCCAGAACCCAGGCACGGGCGAATTGCTCGGTCCGGGATGTTCGGACACGTACGGCACGTCGCTTAACGCGGATCGGTACTGGCTTGGCCCTCGCAACGAGGTCAACCCATTCACCGGAGTGTGGACGTGCACCGGATCTTGGTTCTCAAACTATCTGAACGACTGCGTGCGCCGCAACAACGGATCCGGACTCGGCGTTCTCGAACACAGAATGGTTGTGAACGACGGCGACCTCGGTCACTCGAATGCGGTCTACTACTACGAGGCTTACTACATCACGGCGGGTGGCGACATCAACAAGTACAACCAGGTTGCGAACCGCACGTTCACGGCCAACTGGACGGGCACGACCTGGTCGTGCACGACGACTGGAAGCCACACGTTTGGTTGCGCGATCCAGCGCTACGGTGACATCAACGCGATCGCGGAGCCGCGAGGCGAAGGTGACTTCATTGTTGCGGTGGATGCAATCGACACGGGCACCGGCACTTGGCGATACGAGTTCGCTGTCTACAACCACGACAGCGATCGGAAGATGCGTGAATTCGTAGTGCCGATCATTGACGGCGCAACGGTCACGAACATCGGATTCGGCGACGTAGACGATGACGCCGGCAACAACTGGTCCGTCGATTTCACGCCTGGTTGCGGACAGATTCGGTGGTACACGCAGACATTCCAAGAGAATCCGAATGCCAACGCTCTGGCCTATCAGACGACGTACAACTTCTGGTTTGAAACGAATCAGGCGCCGCTCAAAACGCTCACTCGGCTCCAACCGTTCAAGCCGGGAAGCGTCGGTCGCATGGCGTGCTTGGTCAACGGCCCGCTTGGATACTCGTTCGTGGACACTCACCAGATTCTCCGAGGAGTGCTTCTCGGCGGAACAACGTCACGGCTCGAGTGCTCGGACGACGTCGACCTCGCGGTGGGTCGTGGCATCGTCGTCACGCCTGCCGAAGCGCCCATCCAAGTGATCTTGGACGGCCAGTCGCCGAGCACGAATCCGGACGAACTCCGATTCAAACTCGAGGCTTCTGTGAACACGACGGGCCTGAGCCAGGAGATCCTCTTCTGGGACTTCTCGGCGAACCAATGGGTACCGGTGGACAACCGAGCGGCGACTACGACGGACTCCGTGGTGGACATCGCGCTCACGACCAACATCGCCCGGTTCGTCGATCCGACGACCCGCGGACTCAAGGCGCTCGTGCGTTACAAGGCAGTCGCGCCGGTCGGCCTCGCCAACTACGCGGCAGCGATCGACCGCGCTGTGTGGACGGTCATCAAGCCTTAGGCTTGGCGGTCTGACCCGAGAAGGAGGGACGAGGAATCGCCCCTCCTTCTGCTTTTTCCGGCCCTTGGCATGGGAATCGGCCCCATAATAGGCATATGGGGTGAACTGGGCCTTGGTGCCAAGCCTCGCCGCGGCTCTCATGCTGCCAGCGCTCGCCGAAGCGCAGTTTGAGAAGGACCGGCGGCTCGACGCCGTCGTCAGCGTCCGGTCGAACGCGGGCACGGTTAAGTCGGTGCTCGAGTCGGTTTCCAAGGCGACCGGCGTCGAACTTCGCGTCGCCCCCCCGCTCGACGATGACCTCGTGATCCTGGTCTGCAAGAACAGGAAGGCGTCGGACGTGCTCAAGAAGATCTCCGATCACTTCGATTGGAGTTGGGTTCGCGAAGGCGACGCGTATCGACTCATCCAAACGAAGGAGCAGGCCGACAAAGAGAAGGCCGAGTTCCGTGAGCAGATAATGGAGCCCTATCGAAGGCTCCGAGAGTCGGCGAAGCAGTACCTGAAGATACTGGAGTCTACGGACGTCGAACAGGCGACACGGGAGATCGAACACATTCGTGCTCTGGGCGCCGCACAGTACGAGCGAGAGAACTACGATCGCGTGACTGAATTGGAGCGCCGAGTTGATCCAGGGGAGCGAATCTTCCACGAAGTGTTCGCGAGCCTCAACGACGCAGAGCTGGAGGCTCTACACAGAGACTACAGGATCATCGTGACTACGAATCCGAAGAGGGGCCAGTTTCGATTGCGGGTCAGCCCTGAGAAACTGAAGCCGTTCGTGGTAGCCGCTCTCTCCCGGGCCCGTAGCCTGGTGATTCCACCCACCGATCCTGACAACCCGGGCGCAGTTGAATTTCGAGTTCCGAAGGATGAAGATGTCACAGGCTACAGGATCGTGGTTCGCAGAGAGTTTGGCGTCACACCCTATGATGCAAACCTCCGGTGGTCCTTCCAACCTGAGTCGAACGGCGAGCCGCTTCAGACGATCGCGTGGGGAAGCCTGCAGCGAGCTCGCACCGCAGACGGTTACTCTGTTCAGCCTCATGAGCAGCTCGAACTTGGGCCGATTGCTGAGATGCGCATCGAACGTGAGTGGCTCGTTCGGTTCCTATCGGTGGATGAGCGGGGACAGAACTACCTCGGCTCTGCACACCCGCGCCTCTGGCGTCCGGGAGAACCCCACGTCGAGCCTCTCCAGCCTCTGGGTGAGTACTTCACGGAAATCGCCAGCCATATCGGAATCGACCTGATCATGGATTGCCATGACCGGATGATGAGACTCCGCCGTCCGGACTCCGAGCCTCGAAACTTCGGCATGCTGTTGCAGCAAGCCCACTCGCGGGTCCCGCTCGCGGTCGAGGCGAGGGATGGCTGGGTCAGCGTGACGCCGAAGTCGCGGGCGTTCATGCGGAGCGAAAACGTCCCGAGGCCGATCCTCTTTCCTTCGATCGAACGCGAGTTCAGGGAGGGGGGGCAGACCATTGAGCATGGGATATGGCTCATCACCTCGCTGCGGGACGAACAGCTCCTGTGGTTCGGATCGTTCTTTGGATTCGGCGGCGAGTACCTGAGCGCACTGCGCCTGCTGGGAGCGTTGGGTCCGAACGCGAGGCGACTGGTGCTTCAAGGAACACAGATTAGTTACGGCTCACTTTCACCTCAGGGGAAGAAGCACTACGAGGAGATCCTGATCCGAAGTCAGGCGGCGTTCGTTCCCGTCTGGGACGGGAATCCGTATGATGAGTGGTCTGCTCACGAGGCTGCCAATCGGGACTGGTTTGGCGGGAAGCACTTAGTGGGCGGTCCGACTCATGATCTCACCGATGTGCATCCAAATGGCATTCCAGTCGACGCATACGTCAGCGTGATGAACTTCGATCGCCGGGCAGTGAACTCGAGGGTCAAGGAGCGCGGGTACACGGCGAGTGGCGCAGTTTGGACGATCGGCCGAGTTGCAATGCAGCTATTTGAAGCAGGCGAAGAAGCGTCGAATGAAAGGTTTTCTTTCGCCATGATGAACTTGAAGGACTTCGTGCTTACGTGTCGGACGACTTCCACTTTTGCTCGGGGCGCAATTCTGACGGATCAATCGCTTGCGTCGGAGTTTGGCAGCTATCGTTCCTTGCCGGAGGACTTCCGCAAGTCCATCGAGGAAGTGATGAAACGAATGAGAGACATTGGCGACTTGCGACCTGTTCGATGACGTCAAGGCGCGGTTGAGGATCGGATGGATCATGGCCTGGCGAGTTCGAATACCTTCGGTTGCTAAGGCGATGTCGCGAGTATTCCGCCCGAGGGCGCCCGGCTTCGTTCCGATGCTATGCCTCCTGCTGGCTCTGGCCCCGACGCTTGCCGAAGCGCAGGTTGAGAAGGACCGACGGCTCGACGCCGTCGTCAGCGTCCGGTCGAACGCCGGCACGATTAAGTCGGTGCTCGAGTCGGTTTCCAAGGCGACCGGCGTCGAACTTCGCGTCGCCCCCCCGCTCGACGATGACCTCGTGATTCTGGTCTGCAAGAACAGGAAGGCGTCGGACGTGCTCAAGAAGCTCTCCGATCACTTCGATTGGAGTTGGGTTCGCGAAGGCGACGCGTATCGGCTCATCCAAACGAAAGAGCAGGCCGACAAAGAGAAGGCCGAGTTACGGGAGCAGATCCTTGCGCCGTATCGAGAGTTGAAGCGAATCGCTCGCCGCGACTTAGAGGGGTTCAACAAGATCGATCCAAAGGAAGCGGAGAAGGAACTCGGAAGGCTGCGAGAAGAAGCCATGACCTCTCGCGATCCCGGCGCAGCGATGCGAAGGATGGCCGAATTGGAGCGCGCGCTGAGTCCGGCGGATCACTTGGTATACGACGCCTGCGCAAATCTCACGGATGCGGAGTTCGAGGCGCTCGAACGAGACGGTCGGATCATTCTCTCCACCCGTCCCAAGATGGGCCAATTCAAGATTCCCGCGAGCGAATCGAGAATCGGGACATGGAGGTCGAAGATCGTCGCCGGCATCGCGCGCCAGCTGAAGAGAGCCGAGGAGACCGGCGCTCCGCTGACCGAGAAAATGCGACAGTACATTGGCGAGGAACTCGACGGAGTGAGGCTCGTCGTGACGTCCGGCGGCAATTTTGACGGCGAGTCGATCGCGACCACGTGGAAGGTCGCGCTTGAGAGCGCAGGAGTTCCTCACGACATTAACCACCACGCCTGGCTGTCGGTGGGTGGCATGTGGTCCGATCCGGAGAGCGGCCAAGCCCCTGTGCCTGACTTCGGCGCGGCTGGCGACGTGCCCATCGACCGCGCTTGGATCGAGCCGTATCTCTCGCGGTCCGAGACCGGCGTATCTCGGCTGCAGATCACGCTGCCCATCTATCGGTCGCCCGGATCCCCGGAAGTGGAGCCCCTGTCGGGACTCGCGGAATTTCTCACCGACGTTTTCGATCGGGCGAACAAGGACCTGATTCTGGATGGCCATGATCGTCTGTTGGACGTGATTCAGTCCGCCAACGGCGGCATGCGAAATCTCGGAATGCTCCTGCACACGATTCACAGCGAAATGCCGATTCGGATGACGGAGCAGGACGGCTGGGTCCTTCTTCGCTCGCAGCGCCGCGCGTTCGAGAGGTCTCGGAACATTCCGCGCAGGATTCTCTTCCAGTCGATCGCCCGCGAGGAGGCCGAGAGCGGCCGCTCCCTGGATCATTGGATCTGGCTCGCCACGTCTCTCAACGACCGGCAGATGGCGAACACGCTTCTCGTGAGGGAGGACTTGGGCGTTCCCTCTCGATATGGCCTGCGTCTGCTGGGGGAGATGGCCCCCCCCGCGCGCAGGGCGCTGTTAGAAGGGGAGTCGTATCCCTACCTCGCCTTATCACAGAAGGGCAAGGAGATGTTCCGTCAAATACTGGTGCGATCGGCTGTGCTCATTGGTCCGCAGTTTGCGGCCGACGAGGAGACACGGCATATGCAGTACGCGTCTCGGCTCTGGTACGGCGTCGAGTCGAATCCGCAGCCGCCAACGGTGGACATCACCGACGCGCATCCCTTCGGGATTCCCGCAGAGGCGTACGTGTCCGCCGCTTCGTTCTCGTACTCCGGAGCCGCCGTTCGCAGCACGCTGAGAGAGCGGTCGCAAGCCGTTTCGTTCTACGGTCCTGGAATGTTGGCCAACGTGATGTCCGCACCGCGGTCGGGAACGGAGGGCCCAACTCAAGAGTACGCGCTGGCGAGGATGGATGAACTCCTCTTGTCGTGCCACGCTTCGGAAAACTTCGTTCGTGGCGTACGGCTGTCATCGAAGGCGAGAGTCTCTGAGTTCGGCGCTTACGAGGCTCTGCCGGAAAGTTTGAGGAAGACCGTCGCAGATCTCGTGGAGAAGTACAGGCAGTTCCATGGCGGAGGAGCGACGGAACCCACGCAGTGAGTGTTGTAGCCGAGTTAGAGCGGGCGCAGGAAGGGAAGGGAACGTGATGTCTTTAGAAGTGAGAGCAGGAGAAGCAGCAAGGAGCCTGTGGCGGATTGCAATCGTTGGGTTGGTGACAATCCCGGCGATGTCCTTCGCTCAGTTCGAAGGAGATTCCAGATTGGACGCAGTCGTCAGCGTCCGGTCGAACGCGGGCACGATTAAGTCGGTGCTCGAGTCGCTTTCCAAGACGACCGGCGTCGAACTTCGTGTCGACGCCTCGATTGAGAACGATCTCGCCATCCTCGTCTGCAAGGAGCGTAAGGCTTCGAGCGTTCTCTCGAAGATCGCAGAGCACTTCGACTGGAGTTGGAAGAAGGAGGACAAGGCGTACCTGCTCTATCCATCGGACGAACAGAAGAAGAAAGAGCAGGCAGAGCTGCGAAAGCAGATCCTGGAGCCGTACCAGAAACTGCGCGAGTCCTCCAAGAAGTATCTCAAAGTGCTCGAAGCGACGAATCTGGAGGAGGCTCGAAGGGAACGAGACCGACTCGAAACGATCCTCGGCTCCAGTGGTGATGACGCGCTCCTGCGCAGGATTCTCGAACTCGACCGACTTACGCAGCCGGCGCAGAGCGTCTTCCACGATGTTTGCTCGCGACTCAGTGAGGCCCACTTCGAGGCTTTGGAGCGGGATGGGCGCATCATCCTGTCCACCCACCCGAAGCCCGGCCAATTCGCGTACCCGGGCGATCGGCGACTGCTGGACGCAGAATTGAAGCAACTCGTAGGCGCGATCACCGAGCAGCTGGAATTGGCGCGGCAGAGCGGCAAGACGCCGCCCGGCGCCTTCGCAGCCTTCGAGGGCGCGCAGATCACCGGTGCCCGCGTTCTCGTCATCCGAACGGACGACCACTCCGGTGGGGAAATCGAAACCTCATGGAAGTTGCTGCCGGAGTCGAACGGCATGCCGCTCCCCCCCGTCGCGGAGACTGGACTCTCCACGAGCAGGCTTGGGGAGTACGACCCGCCTTCTAACCCGGCAGGGCTGGAACTGGACGAATTCGAAGATGTCTCGCTTGCGCGCGAGTGGGTGGAACCGTTCCTAAGAATCAGCGACGAAGGTGACCGATACTTGACCTCCGCTGATCCTGATTATTGGGTGCCCGGCTCACAGTGGAAAGAGCCCCTGGAACCCCTCGGAGAGTTGCTTACCGAGATGTTCTCGCGATGCGACATGGACTTGATTCTGGACGCCTACGACGTCCTGTATCGAACCACGCAAGAACTGGAACGAGAGCCGAGGACGATCAAGATGCTCCTGCAGTTCGTCCACGCTCGAATGCCGATTCAAGTTCACCACGCGGACGGGTGGTGGTCGGTGCGCGCGAGCAGACGAGCCTTCGAGCGATACAGAACGGTGGAGCGGAGGGTTCTCATCGAGTCCGTGACTCGCGAAGCACGCGATCGCGGTTGGAGTCTGGATCACAAGATCTGGCTCGCATCCTCGCTCAACGATTATCAGATGTTCCTCTGGTTCCGAGGCGATTTGTCGTTCGGCACCGAAGTGTACGCCCTTCGGATGCTCGGAGAGATGGGGCCGACTGGAAGAGGCACGGTTCTCGCCGGGGGGAGTCTGCCGTATATCGCCCTTACGCCGAAAGGGATGGCACACTTTCGGCGAGTGCTCATGAGTCGCGACTTCATCCCCTATGGATTCCTCACGACCGAGGCAGAAATGGCGTCTGGCGAATACGCCAGGAACGAGTGGTACGGCAGCGTGATTAGAGGATTCGATTGGGAGGACATTACAGACGTTCACCCTTCCGGAATTCCCGGCGACGCGTTCGTCTCCATTCAAGGCTTCCAGTACCCAGGCGCCGCGCTTCGCCGAAAATCGAGCGCTAAACAGCAGCGAGTAGTGTACGTCCAGTCCTACGCTCTCGCCGCATTGCGGACCGCGGAGAGCGCCGGCGACGCGGGCCCTGACCTCGAGTTCGCCGCAACTGCTTCGGCCGATCTGGTGATCAACTGCCGCGCATCGGAGCAATTCGCGCGCGGCGCCATCGTCCGAACCAGCGTACGATCTTCCGAGTTCGGCGCCTATGACCAACTTCCCGAGTCATTTCGCCGAACGATCGAGTCGCAGGCCGAAAAGTATCGGGCGATGATGCGCGGGGGCGGTGGAGGAAACCGGGAGCGAGCGTCCAATACGTTGGCATGGGCTCCCCTTCGCTCCTCGGATTAGACGGTCTCTTCTCTCCGCGGAATGGCCGGAGCAAACGCTCTTCGAGTTGGGACACGACCGGAGGGAACCGAGACTATCGCAAGGTGGGAGCCGGCGAGAGATGCACGCTCGCCGAAGTCGCTTCTGCGGGAATCATCCGGCACATCTGGATCACCGTCGGGCATCCGGACAAGAACTACCTGCGCACCATGGTCCTTCGCGCCTATTGGGACGGAGAGGACACGCCCAGCATCGAGTGCCCGCTGGGTGACTTCTTCTGCCTCGGGCACGGCATCGCGAGGAGTTTTCAGAACGCGGCGTTCAATGCGGTGACCGATTCCAGCAACGAAGGGGCTCTGGGTGGTGGGGTCGCGCTCAACTGCTACTTGCCGATGCCCTTCGAACACGGCATGAGAATCGAAATCGAAAATCAATCGGCCCTTGATTGCAGCAACCTCTACTTCTATGTGGACTACGACGAGGTGGAAACAGTCGGTGACGCACTCCGCCTTCATGCGCAGTATCGTCAGGAGTGTCCGACTGTGGTCGAAGGAGGGCCGCTTGCGAACAAGGGAGAGAACTACTGGTCCAAGATGGACGTTCCGAATGCAAGCATCGAGGGGAATTACGTGATTCTGGAAGCCACGGGGCGCGGACACTACATCGGGTGCAACTTGAGCGTCGAGAACCTCGATCCGATGCTCGGCAAGAGGGAGTTCAACGGGGAACTGCTGGACTCGCCCGAACTGACGTGGTGGGGCGAAGGCGACGACATGATCTTTATTGACGACGACACATGGCCGCCGAGCCTGCACGGAACCGGCAGCGAGGACTACTTGACCCAAGCGTGGGGAATGCACGACCACGCGTTCCTCTTCGGCGGCACGTCGGTTCACGAGTACGATCCGAGATCCAAAGATCGGAGAGCGTGTACCAGTTATCGGCTGCACATTCCGGATCCCGTGCTGTTCTCCAAGCGCATTCGCGTTACGATCGAGCACGGCCACGCGAATCTTCAGCAGAACGACTACAGCTCAGTCGCTTATTGGTATCAGGACCGTCCTTTTGCAGGCCATCCTCCGCTTCCGCCCGCGGAACAACGGGTCGCTCGATTCGCGAAGCGGGCCTAAGCGGCAAGCGGCAGTCGGACGGTGACCGTTGTCCCTCTTCCGACTTCGCTCTCGATCTCGACCGCGCCTCCGTGCGAGACGACGATGTGCTTTACGATGCTGAGTCCGAGCCCGGTGCCGCCCGTTGCTCGCGAGCGAGCCGGGTCCACTCTGTAAAAGCGTTCGAATACTCGCGGGAGGTGCTCTGCAGAAATGCCGACGCCTGTGTCCGTCACTCGAAGCACAGCCTCGGCCCCGTCTCGTTCGAGGGTGACGGAAACGCTGCCGGATTCCGTGAAGCGGAGGCTGTTGCCGATGAGATTGACCAACACCTGCGTCAATTGACTGGCATCCGCTTCCACCACGACGCCGGGCCGCACGTCTGTGTGTAACTGAAGATTTCTTTCACGGGCTTGCACTTCCATGCCGTGGCACGCCGCCTCCACCAGTTGTGACAGGTCGACCGGTGATTTGACGAGCGGCTTCGATTCGGAAGCGCTGAGCGTTAGGAGATCTTCAGATATCGCCGTAAGCCGATCGATCTCCGCAAGGATCCGCCGGAGAAAGCGCGCTTCGTCTTCCTCGGAGAGGTCGCGGTCGTCGAGGATCGTCTCCGCCATGGATCGAACCGTAGCCATCGGCGTTCGCAACTCGTGGCTCACGTTCGCAACGAAGTCGGTGCGGATCGTTCTGAGGTGGTTTAGCTCCGTCTGATCTTCCGCCAAGACGATGACAGGACAGGACTCCAGTCGCGTGGGCACGATGGTGACGGCAAGCAATCGCTCCGTCGGGTGCGCGATCGCAAGAGGAACTTCTCGGATTTCGCCTTCTTTCACCGACTGCGCGAGTGCGGCCGCGAGGTCGCTCGAAAGTGTTAGTTCGAGCATGGTCTTTCCGATCAGGGGCTCGACACCGAACAATTCCGCCGCTCGTGCGTTGCCGGACAAGACGCGAAGGTCCGGACCGAGAAGGAGAACGCCCTCCTGCAGCGCATCCAATAACGCAGCGAGGGATGGCTCCGACGAATTCGGCCCTGCACTCTGCGCGCCCGATAATTCCCCCCCGCTCTCGAATTTCGTTCGTTCGGAACTTGACTGCATTCGGAGAGCAAGCGTCAAAGATGCGGCACCTACGATTGCCACGAGGAGTGGGAGATAGGAACTCGATCCGGAAAGCGCGGCTTGTCGCCACACCGCAACACCCATCAAAAAGACGCCGCAAGCGCCGAGAAGCAGGGGTGCCCTCGTCCGCGCCACGCGACATTGTGGCACTCCGAGGGAACATCTCTTAGCGGTAACATCCTGCCGCATGATCCACTCGACCACCGTCATTGGGGTCCTCCGCGATGGTCAAATCTCAATCGCCGCCGACGGCCAAGTGACGCTCGAAGAGAGCGGGACGGTCATCAAGCACACAGCCAGGAAAGTCCGGCGGCTTGGAGGCAAGGAAGTCGTCGCCGGATTCGCCGGAAGCGTCGCGGACGCTCAGTCCCTACAAGATCGCTTTGAGAAACGGCTGGAGCAGTATGCGGGCGACCTGAAGCGGGCAGCCGTCGAGTTCGCCAAGGACTGGCGCACCGACAGGGTGCTCAGGAGGCTGGACGCCTTGATGCTGGTGGGCACGCCGGATTGCCTTCTTCTCGTGGCGGGCGATGGGAACGTGATCGAGCCGGACGACGGCATCGCCGGCATCGGCTCCGGGGGCGCCTACGCTCTCGCCGCCGCGAGGGCGCTGGTCGAGAACACGAGTCTCGGCGCGGAGGAGATCGCGCTTAGGAGCCTCCGAATCGCCGCAGACATCTGCGTTTATACGAACGAGCAGATTATCGTCGAGACGCTCAGCCGTTAGGCTGATCGCGCCGGTGGTTGACCACGCCAACGAACCAGTGCTGCACCGCCCCCTGGTCCAGCGGCGCCTCGTGCCAATCGTAGTAATAGCCCTGAATCAGGTCGTCCTTCAGGAGCCTTTGGGCCAGCTTGTAGCGGGGGAGCCAGATCTCCTTGAGGACAGGATAGAACTCCGAGGGGAGGGGGTCCATCATCAGGACGTAGTCTTCCGTGACGTCCACGATGGTCACTTTAGCGACGTTGTGTTTCCACAGTTCGTCGGCGAGAACCGCCATTGGGCAACCTCCATGTATGCCGAATACTGAAGGGACGCGGGCGCGGCCAAAAAGGCCGCGCCCGCGTCTTCGGAAGTTGCCGTTTGGGGGGCCGTTAGCCGCCGCCCCTGGGGGGCACTTGCCGGGGTCTGGCCCGGCTCTCAGCGTCCACAGTGAAGGGCACGATCAGGAGGAACATCTCATCCGTCGTCTGTTCTCCCCACCGGACCTCCTGAGGAGGGTTGTTGGGATTGTTCGGGTTGTCCGGGGAGTTGTCGTAGATGGCCTCGATGACGATTTTCGAACCGGCCTTGACTTTCATCGGCTCGGCGAATATGTAAGTCAACTGCCAGTTGAAGTCCCACGAGTCGATCCACACGAGCGGACGGCGCTTGCCGTCCGGACCTTCCACTTCCGCCTTCATCGATTTGCCGAGCAAGTGCATGTGTGGCATCGCGCCGTACGCCGTCACGTCCGCCGGGATCGGGAAGGCCAAGTTAACTTTGTGGTCCTTCTCTCCGGGGGGGATACGGAAGAACGGGTTGGCAATCCATGCAAGACGCACAGGCTTCGTCACATCCTTCTCGTTCGAGAAATAAAGGCCGACTTTGGTCTGATCCTTTTCAGGCTTTCCGGAAAGGTGATAGTGAACCTGCAATACGATTGTGGTTCCGGGCTTTAACTCAAACGCAGTGCCCGGCGCGGTTCGGTTCGGTCGCAGCCCCGGCGCCCATCCGCCGAGCGCGCCGTCGGGGTTGAAGCCGACGCCGCCGAAAGTGGTATAGCCGGGTTGGCCGTCGTTCTGCTTCTGCTCTCGCTGAAGGGCTCGGTCGCGCTCATCGAGAAACGCGATGACGTGGTGAACGACGCGGGGATTGCCCGGTTTCACGTCCATCGCCGAAATCCACTTCGTCTCTTTGAAATTGGTCTTGATCACGAAGTTACGGTAAATGTCTCGGCCCTCTCCCGGCATCTCGAAAGCCTTCTCGGGCATGAGAACAAGGTCCGGCGTTCCGAGAGTCCACTCCGATGAAAACGAAGGGGCCTTCGGCTCGGTCTTCTCGTCGCCCCTCGGCGCGCCAGCATCCGCCCACTGCTTGAGCGTCGCGATCTCTGCATCGGTCAGCAGGTTCTCGCCCTTGAACCGATTGAATCCGCTCACGGCTTTCCACGGCGGCATGATTCGCTTCTCGGCAACGTAAGCGATCATCTGCGACCATTTGCGCGCCTCCTCGAAGGTCGTGAGCGAAAACGGAGCGACTTCACCCGGCCGATGACACGGCGTGCAGTGATCGAAAACGATGTGCGCGACGCTGTCTGCATAGGTCGCCGCCGGCTTCGACTCGACAGACGGAGGAGGCATCAAGAAACACCCGAACGACTTCGTGCTCGTGAAGCTGACGGCTTTGTCCTGGGTGAGGCTGCTCAGCACATTTGCGGCGTACCGCTGCTTCACGTTCGCCGCCGTCAAGTTGTCGTCGATCGCCCCTTGATACACCTTCTTGCCGTTGGCGTCGCGGATCACGATCGTCGGGATGATCTCGACGGCGTCGTCCTTCGCCTGCCGTGCCCCCTCATCCAACTGGCAGGGGAACTTGTAGTCCCGCTCGGTCGCATAGGCTTTGACTTTGTCGGGCGTCTCCAGGTCGTTCGGGAAGAGAGCGCGGAACGAGATCCCCTTCGAACCGAATTCGGTGAAAAGGCGGTTGATCCTCGGCGTGTACTTCATGGCCACCGGACAGTCGGTGCTGAGGTACAGGGTCACAGAGCCCCTGGCCACCGGCTCACGTCCGGCCACCGCCGTGATCGCCATCAGGCCTACGGTCACGAGCAGCAGCCCGGCCGACAAGATTCGCACACGCTTCGAAAGGTACATCCCGGTTCCTCCAACTGTTGGGGGTGAGCCCCCAGAGCGCAGATTTTACTGCCGGAGGGCCATCGCCCTGCAGTCCGAGGCGAAAAGACGCCCCGGCAGAGCCGTTGTTCTGTGGTTTTGTAGAGGTCGGGACCATCCGCCCAACGCCTCCGAGCGTCGGTTGTGGAAATCAGTGTGGGTAAGCGGCAGTTTGTTGGTGGAAAAGTCTGTGGTTAATCACAGCGTCGCCTAAGCATCCCGAAATCGCAAATTTTCTTGTCCAAATCCGAGAAATATGTGATAAAACATCCACAAGGCAACCCGGCAACAAAACCAGGAGGCGAAAGTCGAATGGTCAAGTTTCGGGAAGCCGGAGAAAGCGGCTCCGAGTGGGTCGCCAACTCCCGGAACGGGCAATCGGCCGAACAAGCCGCTCGATTCTTCGGAATCGAACCGGTCGGCCGGTAGCCAAAACCGGTGAGGGGTGGCTTGTCCGCCGAGGCGACTGTACTCGGTCGGTCGTTCCGGCAACGGAGCACCCGCTTTCTCAAAAGAAGGCTTCGGCAAAAAACCCGAAAGCAGCGCCGACGCGAAGCGAGGCGGCGCACCAAAGCCGGCAACGGCCTGACGTGCGTTCCTCTCTCTGCCTGGCTAATCGCCAGAGGCGAAGCAAAGCCGAACTCGGTTCATCCGGGCAAAGCAAAGGTCAATGCCGAGGCCTTCGCTATTTGTTTTCCCCGGCGCCGAGCGAATCGAGAAACGCCTTGAGTTTCTGCTCGTAACCGTGCGGCACAGGCACGTAGTAAGGCAGCGAGAGTCCCGCTCCGGGGGGGAGATAATCCTGCTCGACCCAACCGCCGAAATCATGAGGGTACTTGTATGTGCCCTGTGGCTTCTGCTCCGAAATCCCGCGGTCTTCCCACCGCTTTGTGTTGGGATCTCTCAAGTGATCCGGAACTCTGGGAGCGGGAACCCTGTCGAGATCGGAAAGCGCGCTTTCGATCGCGAGATACGACGAGTTGGATTTTGGTGAAGCAGCGAGGAACACGGTCGCTTGAGCAAGGATGATTCTCGATTCCGGCATTCCAATGCGCTCGACTGCGTGAAAAGCCGCCATCGCCACGACGAGGCCCATCGGGTTAGCGTTGCCGATGTCTTCGCTCGCCAGTATCACGATCCGCCTGGCGATGAATCTCGGTTCCTCGCCGCTGCGAATCATGCGCGCGAGATAGTGGAGCGCCGCGTCGACGTCGCTTCCCCGAACGCTCTTGATGAAGGCGGAGATGACGTCGTAATGCTGATCCCCTTTCGCATCGTATCGCGTCAGAGGCCGATTCATGGCCTGGGCGACTAGTTCCGCGCCGATCGCATTATGCGGCAGCGCGAGCTGTGCTGCATACTCAATTCCGTTCATCGCAACGCGAGCGTCGCCGTTCGCCCATCGAACGACGAGGTCCTCGGCCTCTTGCGAGAGTGAAATCTCTTCCGCTTCCGCTGCCCTTCGCACAAGCGTTCGGATGTCTTCGTCATCCAGCGATCTCAGCACGAGCACTCGGCATCTGCTGAGAAGGGGGTTGGCCAGACTGAAGGTGGGATTTTCGGTCGTTGCGCCGATGAGCGTGAGCGTTCCGTCCTCGACGAATTCGAGGAGCGCATCCTGCTGAGTGCGGCTGAAGTGATGAATCTCATCGAGGAACAGGAGCGTCGGAATGGATCGCACTCTCGCGGCCTGAGCGATTTCACGGATGTCCTTCACTCCGCACGTGACGGCGCTTCGCGCCTCGAGGTGAGCTCCTGCGTATTTCGCGATGATCTGAGCGAGGGAGGTCTTTCCGCACCCGGCAGGCCCCCAGAGGATGACGGAGCCGGTCGCGCCGCGCTCGATCGTGGAGCGCATCGGCGACTCCGGCGACGTGAGGTGGCGTTGGCCGACGAAGTCGTCTAAGGTCTGCGGCCGGAGGCGGGCGGCAAGCGGGGCTCGACGCTCATCGCGCTGCTCTTCGAACAGGCTCAACGTCTGGAGGATACCAGCGCAGATTCCGACGGGCCTTCTGTGACGGGTAACTTATCGAAACCGGAGGACCGCCTTAGTGCGCCGACTTTACATAAGATTCGCTCTCCTGTTCGTCATCCTCGCAGTCGTCCTTGTTCCGTTCTTCATCTGGCTTCAGAACAGGCCCCGCGACCGCGTGTTGGTGGACATCCCGCCCGTCAATACCACGGGCTACATCGCGGCGCTCGAAGAAAGCGGCCCGGTCGAGAGGCTGGTTTCGATCACTCCGGAAGGGCAGATTCGCCGCACGCCGGACCCGACGGCAGCTGGCGAGGTCGAAGTGGAGGATGGGGATTTCACCTGGCAGCCGGACGGCCGCAGAATCGTGTTCGTCAGCAATCGGTCGGAGGACGGCTCGTATCAACTCTTCGAGTGGGCGCCTGATCGGGAGGGAGAGCCGTACATGTTGACGCCGCTCGGCTCGTCGAGACGGAGCCCGTGGTTCTCCGGCGACGGCGCATACTGCCTGTTCGTTTCGAGCGGAGTCGTCTACGAACTGAGGTATCCCAAGTTGACGATTGGGCGCGTGATGCCACCGAGCGCGAAGGTTGAAACGACACAGAGCGAAGAGGAGATCCATCACGAAGGCGACGGCCACGATCACAGTCACGAACTGACGGATCAAATCGCCGATGCATGGGACTCGATGAGGGAGCAGCTTCGCTCCGACGGGTTCGAGAAGGGATTCGTCGATCCCACCGACTTCGCTTTCGTCGGAGTTGCCGGCACCGATCGAGGAAAGGCCCTCATCTTCCAGTCACGCCAAGCCAAGACCATCGAGGAGGCGGTGCCGATCCCATCGCTCGCCGCTGACCGGATCGACGTTGATATGCATCCGACCATGCCGCTGCTCGTGGTTTCGGTGGTGAACTTCAGGTATCCGATTCTCGATCTCGTTCCTCCGGAACAGATCGACGAAAACGGAAAGGTCAAAACTCCCTATTCAAACGCGCTCTGGTTTTACAAGTTGGACGGAATGGCGCCACCTGTGCCGATCTTCCTCGATCAGGGATCGAGTCAAGCGATGGTCTCGCCTGCCATCTCGCCCGACGGCTCGAAAGTGGCCGTCGTGCAATTGGAGAAAGAGAACAACCAGTGGGCGAGCAAGTCGCTCCTCGTTGCCGAACTGACCGAGTGGGGAATTCAAAACGCGAAGACCGTAACGCTCGGCGATGTGTCGGACCCCTCTTGGTCGCCGGACGGCACTTCGCTCGTCTTCATCCGGGACGGCGACGTGTGCACCGTGCGCGCAGACGGCACGGGAGAGAAGAAGCTGACCAACGGCAAGGGGCGATATCGCTCGCCCAAATTCAGTCCGATGAAGTAGTCAGTCCGTCAGGTTTGCGACTGCATCCGCATAGGTTTCAATTACCTCGTGCACGATGCTTCGCACGGGCGGGTGCAGATTCGGCGGCTCCTCGGAGGGAACAGCGATCGAAGCGACCGCCGTCTTGCCGTCCACCTTTTTGTCGGCGATGGAAAGAACCCACTGCAGCGCGGATTCCGGGGCGAGCGTGCTCATGTATCCGTTCATGTATAGGAACGTGAGGGCGGCGACGAACGCGGTCGCGCGGTTTCCTTCGGTGAACGGCCTCATCTTGAGAAAGCCCTGCAGGAAGCGTCCGGCCTGCTCGATTACGTCGGTGCTTTGTCCGTACCCATACTGAAAGTAGGTCGCCTCTTCGAGTTGCGCATACTTGAAGTCGTTCTGCTGCTTCGTAACCTCTTGATTGATCCAGAGTACGTCCTGAACTGTCAGGTAGTGCAAGGTGACCACGCTCATTTTTGCTGCTCGCTGATTCGCATTGTACTCCGGCGCGCTATCTCGTTCGCGTGATCTTCGTCAGATTGCGCGGCGTATCCGGATCGAGGCTTTTTTCCAGCGCGGCCTCGTATGCGAGCCTTTGCGCGAACACGACCGAGGGGAAGGGCTGAAGCGTATCGGCGAGATTGGAGCGGGGAGCGCTGATGATGGAAGCCCGCGACGCCTTGAGGCGAGGGATCGCCTTGTCTCGGGCCGAGACTCCGAAACAGAGAGCCGCAGCATCCGGGCCCGCCAGGGCGACCGGCCCGTGCGCGAAGTCGGCGGTGCTGTACGCCTTGCAGGGAAGGAGAGCGCACTCCATGAGTTTGAGGGCGGCCTCGTGGGCGGTCGAAAACTGGTATCCGCGTCCGAGCGAGAAGAGGAGGCGCGCTCGCGTCAGAGTTTCGACCGCATCTCGAATCCCAGGCGAGTCTGCCGCGCGTGCGACGGCGGGAGCGACTTCGGGCTCCGGAAGGCTCGCCCCCATCGCGCGCGCGATTTGATAGAAGGCGAGGAGCGTGAGGGTGTAGGTCTTCGTCGCCGCCACGGCCCTCTCTTCGCCCGCGCCGAGGAAGATGTGACTGCGGGCCGCCTCCGTCACGGGTCCGCGCTCGACGTTGGTGATGGAGAGCGTTCTGTGTCCGTTCTTGCGCGCGTTCTCAAGCACTTCCGACACATCCGGGGCGGCTGCCGACTGTGAGACGCCGATGACAAGGCTCTTGGGATATTCGACCTTCGCCCCATACCGCGTGAGGACGCTGGGCGCTGCGAGGAGCGAAGGGATGCGAAGGTGAATTTCGAACAGGTATCGCGCGTAGAGGCACGCGTTGTCGCTGCTTCCTCTCGCGACGAGAAGGATGAGCGATGGGCGCGCCTTTTTGACGGCTCGCTGTGCTTGCGTCAAGAGGGGCTGCGCGTTCGAACTCAGCAGTGAAGGCTGCTCTTGGATCTCGCGCAGCATTTGGTGCATGCGACATTATCGCCCACGGCGCATGATGAAGTCTTCGGCGTGAACTGCCTTCTGCTCGACGGCAAAGCCGTTTGAGTCCGAACGGAGCGCATAGGGAAAGACGTGCTCCGCCAGAAAGGCGGTATGGCCGTCTCGGTCTTGGGCGATGCCTCGCAAGGTGACGAAGGGCGAGCAGATGATCGTATGGCCATACTTCTGATAGGTTTCATCGAAGCAGGTCACGTTCAACAGCCCGGTTTCGTCTTCGAGATCGAAGAAAACGACTCTGCGTCCCGACGCGGTCGGCGGAAACCGCAGGCGCATGGCAAGCCCGACTACGATCGCGTTTTCGCCGGGTTTAAGTTTGCCGGCCCCAGCGCAGGAGATTCCGCCTTTCGACTCGATGCGGCCACGCTCGAAAGCAAGCAGATGCCTCTCCGAATTCATGCCGAGCATGGCGCGTTCGAGGACGCATTTTTCGTAATCCGTGAAATCAGGAACGGAATCGGGAATCTCATAATCATCCATCGCGTCGAAAAGGGCGGACTGTCGATCGGTGTTCCTGAGAAGTCGTCCTGCGTCCGACAGAGACCAGAGCAGAGCCCTGCGATTCGCATGCAGCGCGTCGAATGCGCCGGACAACATCAGATGCTCCAACTCGTGGATCGCTGGGCGCACACGGCGGCAAAAATCCCAAAGGCTCGAATAGCGCCCGCTTCGCCGGGCTTCGACGATTCGGTTGCGCGTCGCCTCGGAAAGGCCGAAATGCGCGACAAGCCCCGTTCGAATGACGCCGGAATTTCCCACGAACTGCACGTCGCTTTCATTGATGTCCACCGGAAGTATTCGAACCCCGCGCACCCGCGCTTCGTTGGCGATCGTGCCTGGACCGTAATAGCCAGCAGGCTGGTTCGAGAGAAGGGCGGCGAAATACTCGGCGGGGAAGTTCTGCTGACAGTAGACGCAGCGGATGGAGATTTCGGCGAACGACAGAGCATGCCCCTGCGCGAAGCCGTACCCTCGGAATCCGGAAACCAAATCGAACACATGCTCCGCCACCTGAAGCGTGTAGCCGTTCTTAAGGCATCGCGAAACGAGTTCTTCCCGGATTCTTTGCGCCCAGTCTTCGGCGCGAAACTTGTGGATGTGCTCCCGAATCTCCTCGGCTTCGCCGGCCGTGTATCCGCAGAAAGACTGCAGAAGTTGGTCCACCTGCTCTTGGAAGACGATGATCCCATACGACTTTCCGAGAATCTCCTCGAGCATCGGGTGGGGATAAACGTACTGTTCGATTCCACGCCGCCTGCGGATGAGCGCGTTGATCTTCACCGCGCCACCGACTCCGGGACGAATTCCCGCTTGCACCAGGCTGGCGTCGTGTAGGTCTTGCGTGCAGAGCCGGACGTGAGCCTGACGCATCGCAGGCGACGCGCTTTGGGGAACGCCGATCAACTCCCCGGATCGGAAAGTCTCGAACACGCCTTCGTCGTCGAGCGGAATGTCGCGCACGTCGAAGAGGGGGTTTTGGCTGATTCGAATCGCCTCCTGCGTTCCGGCAAGCACGTCTTGCCCGCGCAGGCAGAGGATGTCGAATTTGTCGAAGTATCTCTTCGACGTGTATTTGTCCCACTGGATGATAGGCACGTTCGGCGTCGGGGATTCGATGAGCGGAACCGTCTCTGCGAGGGGACGAGAAGAAAGCACCAGCCCGGAGGCGTGCGCCGCCGCTTGACGCGGCAAGCCCTGAATGCGGTCAGCGATTTCGAAGAGCAGACGGAAGCGCTCTGCGGGGATGTTGGCGTCCCGAAGTTCCGGCCTCGCTAGCAGAGAACGCTCAAGACTTCCTCCATGAATCGAGCCGTGCAGGCGCTTGGCTAAATAGCCGAGAGTCGCGTCGGGAATCATGAGCGCCTTGCCGATCATCCGAACGATGCCTCGGCCCTGATAGGTGGAGATGGCGGAGATGCCCGCGACACGGTCCGCTCCGTAGCGCTTAACGAAAAACGCCCGGATGTCGTCTCTCATGTGCGCCTCGAAGTCTATGTCTATGTCCGGCCTTTTGCTTCCGTCAGGCGGAATGAACCGATCGAAGTGCAGGTCGTGTCGAATCGCGTCGATGCGTGAAAGCCCCAGGCAGAAGGCGACCGCGCTGTCAACGACCGACCCTCGCGCGCTGTAATGAATGCCCCGCCTTCGGGCCCAGCGGCAGGCTTCCCAGATGGCGAGGAAGTGGCTTGCGTAGCCGAGATCGCAGATACGATTGAGTTCGAGGTTCAGACGCCGCGTGACACTCGGCTTCATCTCTTTGTATCGGGCCAGAGCCCCTTTGAACGTCTCGCAGCGAAGCATGGCATCCGCATCCTCGTGAAAGCGAGGAAAATCAGGCCGATCGGGAAGAGGCCAATCCGGCAGTTCGTTCGCGATGTGGCGTGTGTTCTCGATGGCCTCACAGCAATCTGCGAACAACTTTTCGTATTCCGCTCCCGTTCGCATGCGCCGCTCGGCGTTGATGGATCGCAGCGGGATGGGAGGAACTTGAGGCTGGGATGCGTCTCTCTGCGCCTTTCTGCCCAGGATCTCCTCGACTGCGCACAGAGTTTCTGCGCAGAGGAGCGCATCTTGAACACAGAAATCCTCCTTCGAGGCGTGCAGAGCTGGGTTTGCGGCGACGGTGTGCACGCGTTTCGCGTGCGCAAGGACGACGAGGCGCGCGTTCGTTTCGGTCTCCCAGGGAACGAATGTGCGCTCGATCTGGACGAAGAGGCGTCGGCGCGTGAAGATGCCGACAAGCCTATCGAGCACTCGCTCGGCCTCCGCGCCTCGCCTCGCCATCAGAAGGCGGTTTAGGGGGCCGAAGTGCCCCCCCGTCAGACAAAGCAAGCCCTCCGAGTAAGCCTCGAGCCTCTCCCAAGTGCAGAGCGGATAGAGGCGCGGCTCCTCGCGATGGCAGATCGTGATCAGGCGCGAGAGGTTGGCGTAGCCCGTCGAGTCTGCGACGAGAAGGACCAAATCCCCTCCGTCCGCCATCTCGACGGTGGCGCCGAGAATCGGCTTGACGCCCGCCTCCTTCGCGGCGCGAGCAAACGCGACCGCGCCCGCAAGCGAAAACCTGTCGGTCATCGCAACCGCCTTCATCCCCCCCGCTGCGGTGAGAGCGGCGATCTGCTCCGGATACAGAGCGCTTCTTCCATAAGAGAAGGCAGACACGGCGTGCAATGGCACGAACTGCGACTCCGGTGCTGAGCCGACTTGCGAAAAGCATTTCATGGCCTCGACGCGCGCGTCTCGCTCCTCTCGCTTCCGGACTTCGTAATCCACCGTGTAGGCCTCCCGGACGACGGAAGGGTTGCGTCGGTCTGGAGTCGCAGAAGCGATGAGCGGCGCGCCTTCGCGGACTCGCGTGCGCACGACGGATCGAGAATCCAGGTACTTGAGGATCTCTCGCTCCGGCTCCCCCTCCCACCATCGTCCGGCCTCTTTCCAATGAGCGAGAACTTTCATCGTTTATCCCCCCCACCCGGTGGAATCTCGCCATGCACGAAGGAGAAGATCGCGCCTTTGCGGCTCCATCTGCGCGGCGGTTTTGATCGCCTCGCTGCCGAAGACTTTTTTGAGTCGCAAGAGGGCTTGCTCGCAGCCGTTCGCGCTTTCGTCGTCTCGCAGCGCGCGTTGCGCTTGGCCGGCTGGACGAACGTCTTCGAGCCTCAGATAAAGGGCGGAGATTCCCTGTTCGATGGAGATTCGCCGGAGGGTGAGGCGCAAACCTGTGAGGAGCGCGCCGAGGCTTTGCATCGGGCGAGTAAATGCGCGCTTTGCGCCTCTGACGGTTCCGTCTTCGAAGTGCGTTTCAAGTTCGACTTCGTTCGCCGCGAGATTTTTCTCGCGGAGACTTTCGGAGAGGGTTTGCGCGAGAGAGAGGAGAGCGGGCTCCATTTCCGCGTCGAGGCGCGCGGGCTGTGGGAAGTGAAATGCGGCGCGCACTTCGTCGGGAGGATAAAGCGGGAGAACGCGCGTGGGATCGCTCCCTTGCGCCCAGAGCCGAATTCGCGCGCCCTCGTCTCCGAAATGCCGACGCAGCAAGGCGGAGTCGAGCGCCGCCGCCTCGCCGCAGGTTCGGATGCCGAGCCGCTTCAGCCTTTGCAGCGCTTCAGGTTCGGCGAGCCAAAGGTGTTCGATCGAGACCGGGGAGAGGTAGTTCGAATCCCCCCCCTCAGCGACCACTTCGGCGTGGCCCTGCGACCTTGCGGCCGCAATGCGCGCGACGAGTTTCGAGGACGCGATGCCGACCCTCGGGCAAACGCCGCAGGCGTGGAAGATGTCGGCGACGATCCGCATCGCATCGTCCCTTGCGTGTGGAAGCCTGCCGAGATCGAGGAAGGCCGCGTGGTCGTCTACAGGCTCGACGGCTGAGGCGTACTCGGCGCAGGCGTCGAGGAAGCGCCGTGAAGCAGCGGCGTAGTCCTCTCTTCGATAATCCACGAACACCGGTTCCTGCGCCCGGCCCCTTCCGGCGTAGCGGGCCTCGGCCGCCCTGAGGCCGGGGTGAATCCCATAGCGGCGAGCCTGAATGGAGGCGTCCAGGACCGCGCGGTCACGCAGCACGGCGACGGGCCGACCGGCCAGTTCCGGCCTTGACCGGGCAAGGCTCGCGGCATAGAAGCCGTCGAAGGTGACGAAGGCGACGCACGCCATAGTAGACCGACGAAAGTCTACAATATTATGTAGATATTAGTCTACTATTTGGAGGGTGGCGGTGGGCGGCGCCCTGGGCCCTCACGCGCAGGCAAAAAAGTTGTCACAAATCGAAAAATCCTTTGTATAATTACTGTTATGGAGCCCAGGAGCCCAGGAGCCCAGGAGCCCAGGAGCCCATCTCTGCCTCGGCGCAGGCCGAGACTGAATCCTTGCGCTGGCTCCTCGCCTGCCTCCTTCTCCTCATAGCCGTGAGCCTCGTGGCACTGGTATCGCGTGATGCGTGCAGATCGGCTCCGAACCTCGCATCGAGGTTTTTCGATGAGCGCCTGGATCCGAAACTGGACCAGCCGCTCATGATCGCGGAAACGGGTCTCCACGGTCGGAGCCTCAAACCGAGCGAGAAGGGCTCTACTCTGTTAGTCGCGGCGGGAAGCTGTGGGTCGTGCAGTTCGAGCAAATTCGATCCCTTTGCGAAAAAGTGGCACGCGTTTGAGAAGGTTATCGTCGTCTACAACGGCGAAATCTCTCAGGAGGATCGAGCCAAACTCGCAAACTTGCCGAAGAACGTAGCCGTACTTGAGGACCGCGACGGGCGAATCACAGTCAAGTTGAACGCTCTTTGGTCACCACGGTTCTTCCTTCTCGACCGTGCGGGAAACCTGATTGCCAAACAGCGTTCCAACGACGAGCTTCCAGCCTTTCTGGAGGTGCAGGAATGAAACTCCGTGCATTTACATTAGTCGAACTGATCATCGTTCTGTCCATCATGGCGATCATCACGGCGATCGCATATCCAGTGATCGCCGGAGCGGTCGGTAGGGCAAAGGAATCGCAGTGTATGTCGAACCTCCGGCAGTTCGGAGTGGCGATTGAGATGTACCGAAACGATTACGACGGCACCGGCAAATGGGGAACACCCGCTCAGATGGGAATGCCACACCCCTTGTTCACCTTGGTACAAGCAAAGTACCTGAGTACTGAACTTCGATGCGGCGGAGTGGATCCCATGCGAGGCGTTCGCGGCCTTTACGCGCAGTTCTGGTGGAGTTACTCGGACACAAATTGGGCGCGGTATGTGGCCAAGTGGAGCGACCATACAATAGCAATATTTGATACCAATCACCGGAATAGAACCGGCGTATACGCGAGCCCCGTCGCCATTCATCATGGGATGGGCCTCGCGCTGTCCGGCAATGTTCGCGTGCTTTCCAAACGTGGATCACCGGAGAACCAGTTGTGGTGGCACGAGTGAGTTCACGGCAAATATCTGACGAGGAGATGACATAGTGAAACAATCGAAGTTCAAATACGGGTTGAAGAGAATCTTCGCAGTCGCGACGCTGGAGACGCTTGCGCTCGGAGGAGTCGTAGCCACGTGTAACTGGGGCTATTTCTTCAATGATTGCGTCGGTTACGGTTGCCCCATGGACTGTTGGGAGTCCGACCGAAGCAGTATTGCAAGCTCGTGCTGTGACAATCCGGGCGTCAATTGCTACCAGTGCAACTTCCAGACCATTTGGTGCACTGACGGTAGTGCTCCGTGCTCAAACGGCCTGGCGATGTCTCGCTACTATTATCTGGGAGGAGAAGTGGAGTGCGTGGCATCCTCCCTGACGTGCGAGCACGTCTGATTGTTAGGGGCAAAGCGAGCGGTTGAATGCGTGTGCTTCTAATCGTCGGCGTACTAGCAGCCCTAGCGGTACTCGTGGTGATGCTCCTGCCGAAGAGGACACTTGAGCAACAAGCATCCGACTTGGTTCAGGCTCTCCTGGCTGGCGACACGGATGTGCTTTGGGAGCGTAGTGTCGAGAAGCTTCGCGGCGACTCAGGCCTAACGAAGGAAACGTATGCGCGCCTTTACCGAGAGCTTGTTGCACCCCGCATGATCGGCTGGAAACCCGCAGGACCGGCCGACTCGGTAAGCGATGGCAGCGAGGCGTATGGAAGCCATGGAGTTGTGATGCGTCACGCGAACGGACGCGAGTTCGTGTTGGCTTGGAATGCGTTCGATTCGGGTGAAGGGGCAGGCCTGATCTGTGCTACAGAAATCCTCCCAAAGGCGTGGGTGATGGATTACCTGGCGTCCGGCGAAGACCTTAGTGTGAGTGGCTCAATCTCGCTCGCCAAGTACCTGGGTTTGAAGGCCGACCTGCTGAAGCTTCGCCAAATCGGCCTCAAAGGTTCTGTCCCGCTTGACGCATCGCAGCCGATCAAGCCGCTCGATGCCTGGCTTGCCGATCTCGCCGAGCGCTCGAAGCATCTGCGGCCCGCATCGAACTGATTAGGCGAACGGGCGATCGGCGAGATCAACTCGCATAGGGCCCGGGCGGAGCCAGTGTCTCCCCCCCGGCTCGGGCCCGGTCCCAGTGTCAGCCGAGGGTGAGGCGTGCCGTGGACCCGGTCTGCCTCCATCGGAGGGACCAGAACCTCACGGTTCCCCGGGTGTGCACGCGTACGGAGCTCTCGCTCAGTAGGCGATCCGGTTGCGCATGCATACCAGGAACAAAACCTTGAAACATCGGGGAGCATGGTCTGAAGACTTGTGCGAATTAAGCGAACCGAAAGGTCCAACGTGGGTTCGTAGCGACGGCGCGACGCCGGTGGCCAGCCTCCGAAAGGTCAGGAGACCAGTAAACTCACTCCGTGGCGCGGATCTATACGAGGTCGGGAGACAAGGGCGAAACCGGGCTCATCGGAGGCGGAAGGACCTCGAAGGCAGACGACCGGATCGAGGCGATCGGGGCCGTGGACGAAACGAACGCCGCCATCGGCGTCGTGCGCGCGGCCAGCGGCCCGCCGGAGCCGGGAGACTTCTTCGAGTGGATTCAGAACCGCCTGTTCGCGGTCGGCAGCGCGCTCGCTTCCCCGACCGGCGTGGTGGAGGGAGTGCCCGATGTGGGAGAGGAAGATGCTTCGAGAATCGAGTCGGAGATCGACCGACTCGAGCAGGCTCTGCCCCCGCTCCGCAACTTCATCCTCCCAGGCGGGACCGAGGCCGCAGCCCACGCGCACCTCGCAAGAACCGTTTGTAGAAGGGCCGAGAGGGCCGTGGTCCGGCTGCAGGCGTCGGGCGGCGCCCCGGCCGGTGCGGTAACCTTTCTTAATCGCCTCTCGGACTACTTGTTCGTGCTTGCCCGAACCCTCAACCACCGGGCGGGCGTCAAAGAGGCGGAGTGGAGGCCTAAGTCCGAATGATCGTAGCCCTAACTTGCGCAGCAGCCGCCCTGATGGCGCCCCAGGCCAGCAAGGGGCCGGAGATCTTCAACAAGATGCTCCAACGCTACTACGCGGCCAACACCGTCAAGGGCACGTTCGAACTCGTGCAGACGGCCGTGGGCTCCGAGACCGCCAAGGTTCGCGTTGCGACAAGCCTGCAGGTGGCCAAGCCGAACAAGGTCTTCCTCGAACAGGTTCGAATTCCACGCTCCACCGAACCGGAAGTGCGAAATCATTTCTCCGCGGTTTCCGATGGACAGCAGATCAGTTACACCGTCCCCCGCGACATGCTGCCGTTCGGATCGCGGGATCGCGTCTGGGAGGCCGCCCCCCCCACGATCAGCCAGTGCCTCGACATGGTCGTCCCCTTGACCATAGACAGAAGCCTTCCTCTCGCTGTCTCGTTCTATAACGTGTACGAGATCAACGAATTCAGCAAAAAGGTCAGCGCGCTGCAGTTCGTGGATGAAACGAACTACGACGGAAAGTCTGCCTACAGGCTGAAGGCCGACTACGCGATCATGAACGTGAAAGTGGGTTCGAGCGTTCAGCCGGTGCGCATTCCCGCTTACATCTTCATTGACAAGGAATACAACCTCATTGGCATCGCGTATGAAGAAACGATCGCGCAGGAGAACCTGAGGGTCAAGATCACGAGCCAATGGGTGGTGCGGCTCACTGTGGACGGCCCTGTTGACGCGGCGCTGTTCGTCGTTCCAAAGACGTCCGCGGATCGCTAACTCCGTTTGCCCAATCGGCAGACGATTTCCCACTCCTCGTTCGTCACCGGCGTGATGCTGAGGCGATTGCCGCGCTTCGTGACGACCATCCCCTCCAGTCCAGGTGTCGCTTTGAGTTCTGCGAGGGGGACCAGCCGGTCGAACTTCTTGAGGGGCCGGATGTCCACCATCAGCCATCGCGGGTTCTTGGGATCGCTCTTCGGATCGAAATTCTCCGACGCCGGATCGAACTGCGTCGGGTCGGGCTTTGCTGCGCTCACGATCTCCGCCGTGCCGACGATCCCCGGCTCGGGGCAGCTGCTGTGATAGAAAAGCACCAGGTCCCCCACCGACATCTCATCGCGCATCATGTTTCGAACCTGATAACTCCTCACTCCGTCCCAATGGCCGACGCCTGACGGCTCAGCGAGAAGGTCGTCGTAGGAGTAGCAATTCGGCTCAGACTTGAACAGCCATTTGCGTGATGGCGCCACGTTTGAGTTTGTACCCTCTCGCTCCCGTCGGTGACCGCGTCTATAATCCGCGCGATGTCGACGGGATCAAGCGCATCGGCGCGCGCAACAGGCTGCGAGTTCTTGCTGCGTGCGCCGCTCGGAGTCCAGACCCCGGAAGACTTCGACGCCGATGTTCGCCTGATGGCCGACGCAGCCCTCCAGTTCGCGCGGGGCGAAGTGATGCCGGTCTTGGATCGCCTCGATGCGCAGGAAGAGGGCCTAATGATGTCTCTCCTCAAGAAGGCCTGCGATCTCGGCTTTGGCGCCGTCGACTCACCGGCAGAATTTGGAGGCCTGGGACAGCCGAAGGCGGTCGCGACGCGCGTCCTCGAGATGTTGAGTCCCAACGGGAGTTTCGCAACGACCATGGGCGTGCACTCGGGAGTGGGCCAGACTCCCATCGCGCTGTTCGGAACAGACGAACAGAAACGACGATACATCCCCCCCCTGGCGCGTGGTGACTACATGGGCGCGTATGCGCTCAGCGAACCGAACAGCGGCTCGGATGCTCTCAGCGTCTCCTGCCGAGCGACCCTGACACCCGACGGGGCGAATTGGAAGTTGAACGGCACGAAGATGTGGATTTCGAACGCGAAGTGGGCCGGCTCGTTCATCGTGTTCGCGAAGGTGGAGGGCGAGCGCTTCACGGCGTTCATCGTCGAACGAGAACATCCCGGTGTGTCCGTGTCGGCAGAAGAGCACAAGATGGGCCTCAAGGGGAGTTCGACTGCGCGACTGGTGTTAGACGGCGCGGAGATTCCGCGAGACAACACGCTTTATGAAGTCGGCGAGGGACATCGCGTCGCCCTCAACACCTTGAACTTGGGTCGCTGCAAGTTGGCCGCCATGGCGCTCGGCCAAGCGAGAGAGGCGATTCATCAGACGGCGAAATACGCGAGGGAGAGACGGCAATTCGGAAGGAGCATCTCCGAATTCGGGTTGATTCGAGACAAACTCGCGAGGATGGCGTCGAACGTGTTCGCCGCGGAGAGCATGCTCTATCGGACGGTCGGCTGCATTGACGACGCGTTCGCCGCGGTCGATCCGTCGAAGGGAAACGTCGCGGAGCAGAACCGTCGCGCCGCGGAGGAGTTCGCCGTCGAGTGCTCGCTCGTCAAGGTCTTCGCCACGGAAGCGCTCGGCCACTGCGTGGATGAGGCAATTCAAGTGCACGGAGGATTCGGATTCACGGAGGAGTTCCCTGTAGCAAGGCTGTATCGCGACGCACGCGTCATGCGAATCTACGAGGGCACGAACGAAATCAACCGTCTCTTTGCGTTCAATCGCCTCGCGACGAAGGGCGGCCTGAACGCCGCGCTGGATGCCGAGCCCACCACGGCCGCCGGCGCGCTGTTCCGGCACGCCGCGATGGCGGCCACGAAACTCGACACGCGAACGCAGCAGGTCGATGCCGGCCTCTCCGACCTCCTGGCTCTCACCTACGCCCAGCAGTCGGTCATCTCCCGCGCGGACCGAATGGAAGCGTCTCGCCATCCGCGCTCCGAATTTGCTCGCGCGTGCGCCGATTACTTCTCCTTTTTGGCGGGGGTGGCCGCCTATTCGCGGGCGGCCGAAGTCTGCGCCCGCGTCGGCGGCGAGCCTCCCGTCACCCCGGAACTTCACGGGGTTGGCAGCGACGACCGCATCGCGGCGGCCGTGTTGGAGGGATCGCAATATCCGCTTTAGGAATCCGCGCCCCCGGTCGTCGGGATGAGGGCCGCGTCGGTTTCGGCACGCTTTTTGCTGCGAGGTTTGGCGTGCTGCGAGCGCGTCCGCCCGTTCCCGTGCTGTTGCTGATGGCCGTCGGCCTGTCGGACCTCGTCCTGACGGCGGTCCTGTACGAATTCGGGCTGATCGTCGAACTCAACCCACTTATGCGTCCCCTGATCCAGTCGAGCACCCTGCTTTTCGTGGCGGTGAAGTTCGCAACGCTGGCTGCTGCTTACGTCGGACTCCAAGCGTACGGGCGCATCGAGCCGGTTTTCGTTCGCCGCGCCGCTTGGATCGGCACGATCGCCTACGTCGTCTTGTGGGTCGGCTGGGTGGCTGGCGCGCACCTCGGCTGATTCGGGGTCGCGAGTAAACTCCGCCCCATGCTCCCGCCTGTCCAGGCGCTCCCGCCTGCCCTCGTATGGGAGTGTGTTCACCGGCCCGCGCTGGTAATCCCCCAAGACCGTCCCAGACTCGAACTGCGAGATCCGGACCGGCCGGAAGGACCGCCGGTCATCGTGGAGTTCGACAAGATGACGTGGGACGCCGCCGAGCGCATCCATCGCCTCTCCGGAAACGTCGTCGCCACTTATGAAACCCTACGGCTCACGTCGGCCGAAGCCGAAATTGACGACACCAAGAAGATCGCGAGATTCCGCACCGGCGTAACCGTCGTCGAACCAGATTTGGGAACGCTCAGCGCCGAGGAGATCACGATTCGGTACGCGAAGACCGCGGAGGGGGGGCAAGAGGGTATCGCGACGGGCATCGTGATGGACGTGTTCGAAGGTCACTTCGAAGCCACGGAACTTCGGATGCGGCAGGGAAGATTCGAGATGCGCGGCGCGAAGATCACGATGTGCGACCGCGAGAATCCGGACTTCTTGATCGGCATCGACAGGATCAGTGTCGTCCCGGAACGGAATGCGTTCGCTCGCGACGCCTATTTACAGTTGGGGCGAAGCGTGAGAGTGCCGGTGCCGTTCTTCAACGTCGGCCTGAATCCACAGCAGACCGGCTTTCAGTTGCCGCAGCCCGACATGGGAGAGAACTTCGAGTTGGGCTATCGCTGGAGAAACGTCCTCCAACTCAGTTCCCAGAGCGCGTTTCTCTATGAACAGAACGGCAAGTTGGACGAAGAGCCGTATGTGAACGCGCAACTCGCCGTGACGACGAAACTGCGAAAAGGCTCGGAGGCGAAGCGCATGATCGCGATTCGCAACGAGGACCGGGAGCGGTTTCTCAACGGATATTGGGACAACGTCACCACCTTGACTCCGGAGCAGGAGGCGGAGTCGCTGTCGCAGGACGAGATCGACTTCTTCGTCGGCAGAACGACGAACTTTCGAACGTCTGCCCGGCCGGGGGACCGAGAGCGGATGGAAAGAGAGTGGTATGTCGGAGCCCAAGCCGCCGGCGATTTCGGCGGCCTGCTTGCGCAAGCCAACATTCGATACGGCTCGATTCGAAGCCGCGACACCCTCATCGAGGACGAGAGGTTTGAGGCGTTCTCCACCCTGCTCCTTCCCGAGTGGCCCCTCTCGGACGGACTGTCGCTTCGGGTGCGGGCGGACGCGGCGGCGTTCGCAGGGGAGGCGTCGGCCTACGGCTGGGTGCGGCCCATGGTGGGCCTCATTAGCAGGCCAAGGCCAGGGATCACGTTCAGCCTCGGCTATTTCCAGGCCGTCGACTTCGGCGACGCGCTGTTCAACGCCGACCGCCTGTATTCGGAGCACGGGCTCCACTTTCGCGCGGACTTCGACCTTCCAGCAACCGACATCTCCCTGCTCCTCAAATACGACTTCGACAAAGCGGACCTGTACGACGTAGAAGTATCCGTGGGGCAAGTCGCGCACTGCATCCGGCCGTTCGTCACGTACCGAAAGTTCCCCGGATCGTTCCAGTTCGGCTTCACTTTGCGCGCCGACAAGCTCTTCGACGCACTGAAGAGGAAATCCGCGAAGCAATCCGGGAGCGACGGAGAGTGACGGAGAAGCATCGAGTCACTTTGGGCCTGGAAGAGGAAGTCTTCGTACTTGAGAAGGATCGGCTGACGCCCACGCTTCAATCGCTCGATTATCTGCGCAAACTCTATTGGAAGAACCCGCGCAAGTACACTACTCAGTCGGCGTCCAATTTCGCGAAAAGCGAGGACCGTCGCGAGTGCTTCATGGGCAGCGTCGAAATCTCGACAGGAAAGCACACAAACGTGGATCGTCTGCTCGAAGACCTCGTGCAGAGGAGAAAGGAGTTTGCGGAGGCGGCTCGCGGCGGCCTCATCGTTCCGGTGGGGGGCCTGTTCACTCTGAAAAGCCCTTCGAATACGGCGAGTTCTCACATCCACGTCGGAGTCTCAAAGGAGAGGCGAGATCTCGTGTACGACAACCTGGCCTATTTCACGCCGGTTCTCGCGGTCGCCGCAGCGAACAGCCCTCTTGCGGCTGGAGAGTGGACGGGATTGAGTTATCGAATGTCGTGCGAGGGACTCTTGGGTCCGCTCCGCGAGGATCGGGAGTATCGGTTCCAGGACCTCATCATCAGCAAGCGGCTTGGAACGATCGAGATGCGCGTGTTCGATCCGATGCCGGAGGTCTGGCGGCTGCGGGAAATCCTGCTTGCGATCCAGGCGATCGCTCGAACCGACGAGCGATTCCCGTTTGACCGGGAAGTCTACAATGAGGAGCGCAAAACTTGGACAGTTCACGGATGCACGCCGCACGTCGAGCGGGTCTGGAGGGAACTCCAGCCGGTGTATTCGTTCTCCGAAGAACTCATTCGCTCTCCCCTCTCGGACCTGCTCGGACGGATCGCCCGGCAGGGCGGCGTCGAGAAAGCCTACTTGGAGGCCGATAAGATCTGGCGCGAGCCCACCGATACACACCCGCAGCTCAAGCGGCACTCAAAAGTCCGCACTCTGACCGGACTCGCTGGTTACTACGCGATCCGACTTCCCTACATGGCCTACAAAGGCTATAAAGAGTGGTACGGAAAGACGTAGTGCTGTACTTGTACTTCATCCTTTTGATTGCGGCCGTCGCAGTGGGCTACGTGTGGTTCACGCGGAAGATCTGGTTCTACCGTGACCCGGATCACTCGAAGACACCGCAGGAATCGGAAGTTCTTCGAAGTCCGGTTTACGGTGTGGTTGCGTACGTCAAGCGGATCGAAAGTGGAGTCGTCGTTTCGGACAAGAAGGGGGAAGAGATACGCATCTCCGAAATCACGAAGGAAGATTGGCCGAGAGAGTACGCGGAGGGAGATGGTTGGCTAATCGGAATCGCAATGACGGCTTTGGACGTGCATTATCAATATGCGCCGCTCCCCTGCACGGTGGTGTCGATTCGACACCATTCGACGGGCCGCAATCTGCCGATGTTCGACCTGTGGGAGTACATCCGAATTACATGGTTGAGGCAGGCCGTGCAGCTGTGGGCGAAGAAGTACATCGTGGAGAACGAACGCCAAACGTTTTGGCTCGCGTCCGATCGCGTGAAGCTCGCGCTCGTGCTGATCGCAGACAAGTTCGTTGACAAGATTACGACTTTCGTCTCGGAGCGGGAGGAGGTGCCGGGCGGCGGCAAACTCAGTTTCATCGCCCGCGGGAGCCAGGTGGACGTCGTGGTCTGCGGCCACCCCGGCCTGGAACCCCTGGTGTCGGTCGGCCAAGCCGTTCACGGCCCCCTGACCCCGATCGCCCGGCTGGGACCGCCTGGAGCCTGAGGGCCGCCCGGGTCCCATGGGCCCCTCGGAACGTCGAAGGTCCCAAGCCTTGCCGTATAGTATTAAGTAGAGCGGTTCCACCGCTCTCGCCGTATGACCCATTGCCGAACAGCCACCGCGCTCCTGTCTCTCGGCCTCGCCCTGGCCGCACTGGCCGGCGCGGGATGCCGGAACGCGAACATCCTCAGCAAGGAGGAGGAGATCAGGATCGGCCGAGATGGGGCCACCCGGATCGAGGAGACCTACCCCGTCAGCCGCAACCCGGCCGACCAGTCCCTCGTCGAGCGCATCGGCCAGAAGATCGCCACGGTCAACAACCTCGACTGGCCCTTCACCTTCAAGGTGCTTGAAGACAAACAGGTCAACGCCATCTCCCTGCCGGGCGGCCCTGTGTACGTCTTTCGAGGCCTCCTCAACCTGTCCGAAGGCAACGAAGACGAAATCGCTCTGGTCATTGCACACGAGATCGCCCACATCGAACGCCGTCACGTCGCGAAGATGTACACCCAGGGAGTGCTGACCGATCTCGTCATCCTGCTCGGAACGCAGGGGACGGCTCAGACTGCGGCGCAAGTGGTGCAGATGTTCGCCGAGATGCGCTTCAGCAGGGATGATGAATACGAGTCGGACCGGCTCGGCATTCAGTATGCATACAAGGCTGGCTTTGATCCCAACGGCCTGATTCGTTTCTTTGAAAAGTTGAAGCGACTGGAAGGGGAGAACAAGGGAGACATCGTTTCTAACAATTTGAGGACTCACCCTCTGACCGATGCCCGCATCAAGCGAGCGAAAGAGGAGATCGCGAAAGTCGTTCAGGCGGTGAATCGAGAGCAAGAAACGGCGGCTCTCCTGCGCGCGCTGAACAACTCCAACAGCCGATGAAGGTCGCCGCGATACTTCCAGCCTACAACGAAGAGGACCGCATCGCGCGGGTGCTGGAAGCGGTCGTCGGCGCAAAACTCGTGGACGAGGTGATCGTCGTCAGCGATGGCTCGACCGACAGCACCGCCGAGATCGCGGAAGCCATGCGAGGCGTTCGCGTAATTCGACTGGAGAAGAACGTGGGCAAGGGCGGCGCGATGGCGGAAGGCGTGAGAGCCACGGAGGCCGACGTCATCGTGTTCTTAGACGCGGATCTAGTCGGGCTGAGGTCGCAGCACGTCGACGACCTCGTGGAGCCGGTTCTCAATGGTTCGGACATGTGCGTCGGCGTGTTCCGAAAAGGGAAGCTGTGGTCCGACGCAGCCCAGGCGATCGTTCCGCTCATTAGCGGTCAGCGCGCCCTGAAGCGATCCCTGTTCGATCAGATTCCGTGGCTGGACGAAGTGCGAATGGGCGTCGAAGTGACGCTCAACCAGTTCGCGAGAAAGCGCAAGATGCGCATCCGCCGTGTCACGCTCCGCGGTGTCAGCCACACCTGCAAGGAGCGCAAATTCGGCCTCGTGAACGGCACGAAGCAACGCGCCAAGATGTACGCGGAGATCGGCAAAGCCATGGTCCGCACTCGGAAGAAGATGCGGCTTCATTAGGCTGTGCGGATGATCTCGACGCTCTCACTGCTCCTACCTGCGCTCCTGGCCGGATGCTCCCCTGCCGGCTCCGCGCTGCCCGGATACGGCCCGCATCCTCGCGCGAAGAACGTCCTGGTCATTTATAACGCCAACGCCCCTGAAGCCCTCGGCATCGCCAAGACCTATGGTGAGAAGCGAGGCGTTCCCGAATCGAATCTCGTCGCGGTGAGAGTGCCGACGGAAGACGAGATACCGCAGCAGGTGTACGAGCGCAACATCCGCGATGTGGTCCGCGAGGCGATCGGCAAGCGGAAGCTGGAGATCGACTTCCTGCTGCTGATTCGCGGCGTGCCGATTCGATTTGCGGAGAGCCCCGGATACTCACTCGACGCCGCCCTGATGGTTGACTCGCACCCGTCGCGCGCGAACAACCCCTTACAGCCTGTTCCGCAATCGGGCTTCACTCAGGCCGACATGAAGCGAATCGCGAACCCGTACTTTGGTGCAACCGACCCGTTCGACAGCGACAAACATGGGATGTACCTCTGCACGCGCCTCGACGGGTACACGGTCGAGGATACGCTTGGCCTCTTGGCGAACGCCCTCCGCGCGAAGCCGGAGCGCGGGCTCTTTCTCTTGGATGCCGCCCCCGACAAGTCACAAGGCGGATACGCGGAAATGAACAACCGACTTGCAGCAGCCGCCGCAAAACTCAAGGAGAAGGGATTCGACGCAGAATTGAACACGGACAAGGAGTTCGTCGCTGGACGGACCAGTCTGATGGGCTACGCCAGTTGGGGAAGCAACGACGGCGCATTCGCCCAGTCGGCGTATCACTCCCTGACCTTTCTTCCGGGCGCGATCGCGGAAACGTTTGTTTCAACGAGCGGGCGAACGTTTCGGCCCACAAACGGCGGTCAGAGTCTGATCGCCGACTTGATTCGCCAAGGAGTCACGGGAGTGAAAGGATACGTCAGCGAACCGTACACTCTGGCGCTCGCGCGCGTGGACATACTGTTCGACCGGTACACGTCAGGACTCAATCTGGCCGAGAGTTTCTATGCCGCATCTCCCATGCTGAAGTGGAAAGACGTCGTAATCGGCGATCCGCTCTGTTCGCCGTACGAGAAGCGGTCAGAGACCGGCGAGCAGCGCCTTTAGCGGCCCAGAACGGTTGAGTTGGCTCCGAATATCGCGGAGTAGGATCTTCACTTCATAACTCCCCTCGACATACGGCCCGACCGAATACGGGGCGAGCATCCACGTCAGGCCCTTTGGCGTGATTACGAAACAATCATAGAGCGTAGGGTCCAACGCCTCGTCCATCGGCGGCGCACCGCGCTGGGCTTTCGCATCGTCGATGGCTGGAGTGACGAACTCGTCTGCGAACTGCTTTGGCGTGACCGACTTTGCGAGAAGGTCCGACAATCGGAGTAACTTCACTTTGCCGTTTGCGATGCCAAATGAAAGAGGGAAGTAGTAACTGTTGGGATGGGCTCCACCCGTGTAGTCCCACAAGTAGATGTAACCGCTGACGAGGTCAGGCCGATTCAGGCTGATCGAAGTCCCCAACTCAAGAGTCCACGGATTCGAGGTGGGCCATCCTTCGCGCTCTTCCGCCTTCGCGTCCTTGCGGAACCGATCGTACATCTCCTTGGCCGCTTTTCGAAACTCTTTCAGTGCGAGCGTCTGAACCGAACTCGAGCCGAGTGAACTCGGCACGGTTGCCTTGGCGGACCACTTGCCCTTCGACTCTTCGCTCCAAGTCGTGAACTTGACCTGAGCGGGACTAGTAGACGTAAGAAGGAAGGCCGAAAGGATGAGGAACGCAGTCGCGAATCGAGCCATGATTGATCGCCTCCTGTTCCCATCTTAGCCCAGTCTGCTTTTGGGTAGCCTCCGCCGGTGCCGGAACTCCCGGACGTTGAACTCTACGTGAAGAAGCTGACCGAGCAGTTGGCCGGCCATCGCCTGAACTCTTACAAGATCCTCGGTCCAAGCGTGCTCCGAACCGTCACTCCTCCACTCGACGGGTTCGTTGGCCGTTCCGTCGCCTTTGCTCAGAGACTCGAGAAGCGAATTGCGATCGTCTTCGACGACGGCACGGCGCTGGTGTTCCACCTCATGATCGCGGGGCGCTTCCGTTGGGTCCCGAGCGGCACGCGCCTCCCCCGCAAGATCACCTCGGCGGCGTTCGACTTCGATGACGGCACGCTGGCTCTCACCGAGGCGGCCACGCGTAAGCGTGCAGTCCTGCACGCGATGCCATCTATGAGTGATGCGGGTTCGCTGCTGCGCGGCGGCGCAGACCCTCTGGTCATCAGCCGTGGCGACTTCGAAGCATTGGTCGGCTCCGTCAACCGGACGCTGAAGCGATTCCTCACCGATCAATCCCTGCTCGCCGGAATCGGCAACGCGTATTCCGACGAAATCCTGTTTGCGGCCCGCCTGTCGCCGCTCCGACTTACGAAGTCCCTCGATACAGAAGAAGTCTCGCGACTGTATGACGCGATGCAGACGACGCTGCGAGAGTGGGTCGAGAGACTGCAGGTGCAGTTCACGGACCGATTTCCTGGGCCGGGCGAGATCACAGCGTTCCGACCGGAATTCGCCGTGCATGGCAAGTTCGGCAGAGAGTGTCGCGTCTGCGGTCACAAGGTGCAGCGCATCCGCTACGCGGAGAACGAGACGAACTACTGCGCCAAGTGCCAGAACGAGGGGCGGCTCCTTGCGGACCGCGCCCTCTCAAGGCTCCTCAAAGACGATTGGCCCAGGACTCTCGAGGAACTGGAGTCCTAAGGGATTCCGCAGGGGACTGCTTGCCGTCATAATCGCCCCATGAGGCCTACCGTCGCAAGAACAGCCGCCGTCTTCCTCGGACTGTCACTGTTCGTCACCGCCATCGTCGCCCAAGAGGGTCGTGTAGACGCGATCACCGGCGCGAGACTTCGCGCCCATCTCGAATTCGTGGCTCACGACTTGCTCGAAGGCCGCGACACGCCTTCCCGCGGGCTCGACATCGCAGCGAACTACATCGCAACACAATTGAAGTTGTGGGGCCTGGAGCCCGCTGGAGACGCAGGCACCTATTTTCAAAAGATCGTTCTCGAGCGCCCTGCGCTCGATCCAAACGGGTCCACCCTGACTTACGACGGCAAAACCTCTGCGTACGGCGATGGCTTCGTTTCGACCACATCCGGTGGGTCAGGAGAAGGTGGGCTTGTGTTCGTCGGCCATGGATACTCAATCCCCGAACTCGGCATCGACCCTTATGCGAAAGTCGAAGTCCGAGGCAAGATTCTCATTGTCCTGCAAGGGATGCCACCCGGTGTGGCTTTTCGAGACATCGCAACTCGGAAGTACCCGAATGCGCTTAGGCCCGCAGAAGCGGCAGAGAAGTACGGCGCGATCGGCATCGTGCAATTGCCGACTGAGTCGAATGCGCAGAACTGGGAGAACCTGAAGGCGCAGACGCTTCGGCAGTCGGGAGTGCGAATGAGAGGCTCGTCGGCGAGACCGATGCCCACTTTGACCCTCGCGCCGGCGCTCGCGGATTCGCTCTTGCAGGGCGAGAAGTCGCCCTATAGCGAACTCATCAAGGTGACAGAACCTGCGGTCGAGCCCGAACCGTTCGCCTTAACGGAGACCAAGCGTATCAGTTTCCGAGTCGCCGTGAATGCAAACGAGATGACGACCCAGAATGTCGTCGCGATCTGTCGCGGCTCGGATCCGAGACTATCCGCAGAGTACGTTGCGATTGGCGCGCACTACGACCACGTGGGGATGTCTTCGACCGGTGATGGCGACAGGATCTTCAATGGCGCAGACGACGATGGATCGGGAACCGTCGCCGTACTCGAAATGGCCCACGCGTTCGCTGTCGGCCCCAAACCGAAGCGTTCGATTCTCTTCGTTTGGCACGCCGGCGAGGAGCGAGGACTCTGGGGGTCGCGCTACTTCGTCGACAACCCCACCGTGCCGATCGAGTCGATCGTCGCCCAACTGAACATCGACATGATCGGCCGGTCGAAGCGGCCGGGAGACGAGAACCCGCGAAACGCTCGATTGACGGATGCCAACTCCATCTACATCGTCGGCTCCTACAAACTGAGCAAGGACCTCGGGGACATCTGCAAGCAGACCAACGAAAGGCTGTACAACCTGAACTTCGACTACCACTACGACGCTCCGAACGACCCAGAGAACATCTACGGAAGAAGCGACCACTACAACTACGCCCTCAAGGGCATTCCGATCGCCTTCTTCTTTGACGGCGTTCACGAGGACTACCACAGGCCGACCGACCATGCGGACAAGATCGACTACGCGAAGGTGGAGAAGGTGACGCGGACGATCTACGCGACCGCGTTCACCATCGCGACATCGCCGACCCGGCCGAGACTGGACGGAAAACCGGGCGGCGGATAATCATCCGGCGACGCCAGACCCACTCATCGGACGTGTTGCGCCGCTTCTCAAGCGATGGATGACGGGCCAATAGCACGCCCGCATTCGGCGAGTGGGATGCCGAAACAGCGGGTGTTCCGAACCGCTCGCACCGCGCCGACCACATGCGCGCGACGTCCGCAGATCGCCGCAGAGATCTCGCCGCAAACCCATCGAGAGTGCCTCTGCGACGGGTTTCACAGGGCCTGACATCTGTCGATTCGGCGACGGATGCACTCGCGTGAGGAGCGTTACAGAAGCCCGCTCGATGGCGATGCGAGACCATCGAAACATGCTGATCGGCGCGGAGAATCGTTCCGATAAGGGCCCTGAAACGGGGATTTCGAGCCGGTCGCGCCCAAAAAAAGTGAAAATTGCTGAATCTTTTTTCGCCGCCTACGTGAAACTCTTTGCATAGTCTCATACGTCTTGCGCTTTAGGTTGCGACTCTGGTAGCAGTCGGCCCTGATTGCGTCAGAACCGTGTCGAGCGATCGAAATGGCGAAGACGAATGACGGGCAGAAGATGCGGCTGGCGCTCTGATGACAAACGGAGGTGTCTAGACGCCGAGGAATCGAAACGGCTACCCGGGCTCGAATTCGGACCTGACGCATGATGCGGAAAGAGCGCAAACCTGAACGCGAAAGCATTTGGAGGATGGAATGGAAGAAACTCAAGTGACGACCGTCGCCGAGGACATGCCAGGCGGCGCACCAGGCGCGATGGCTGCACCGGCGAAGCCCGGTCGGAAACGACGAGGCCGCAAAAAGGCTGCTCCTAAGAAGGCGGCTGGCGGTCGAAAGAAAGCGGCTCGCAAGAAGCCTGCTGCGAAGAAGGCTGCTGCTCCTCGAAAGAAGGCTGCACGCAAGACCACTCGCAAGAAGGCCGCGGGCACTCGAAAGAAGACTGCGCGCAAGGCTGCCGGAACTCGCAAGAGGGCCGCTGGCGCTCGAAAGAAGACTGCGCGCAAGACGACCCGGAAGAAGGCAGCCCGCAAGACAACGCGAAAGGCCGCCGCAAAGAAGACCGCACGCAAGCCGGCAAAGCGAAAGACCGCTAAGAAGGCTGCGCCGCGGAAGGCGACCAAGAAGGCTGCGGGCCGAAAGAAAGTGGCACGCAAGCCCGCCGCGAAGAGGGCTGCCGCTCCGAAGAAGCGCGGCAGACCCAAGAAGAAGAAGGCCTAACTTCACGGGCTAGATTGGTGCTGGCCCTGGACCGTTCGGGGCCAGCGATCTTCGCCTCTTCGAGGCTTAGATTTGAGTGGCGCGACACGTGTCGCGCCACTTTTTTGCCTTGGGTAACATCCTCGGAAGGTACCAACCCGACGAGGAGGGGATTCCGTGGAACTATCCGATGCCATCCGACAGACCCTGGGCAAGGGACTTACCGACTACGAACTCGGCCTGATCGCTCGGCTGGCGCAGAAGAAGCTCTTCATGGGCGGCGATACGCTCGTCCGATGCTTCGATCGCGACACGGACATCTTCGTGATCCTCGAAGGCTCCGCGAAGGTGTTCTCGGCCAGTGATGAAATGGTCGCCGAGTTGACGCCGGGCAGCATCGTGGGCGAGGTGTCGCTGGTGGACGAGCAGCCGAGAAGCGCGACGGTGCGAGCCGCAGGGGAAGTGGAAGTCGCAACGATCCCCGCAGCAGACCTCCGCCAATTGATGATGGACAACACCCGAATCGAAGCCGTCCTCATGCGGAACATCGCCCGGATGCTATCGAGCAGGCTTCGCGTCGCCAACATCCAGATGGATGGCCTGATGGCCGTCCGCTAACGGATTTCTCCGTCATCCCACGCGAGCAAGACGCAGTAGCGTGATGCCGCGCGTCCCAACCCTTGGGTCTCACGTTTCGAGATTCGAGGAGGACATCGGGATGCTGATCGCTCTCGCACTGACATGCGGCTTCGCCGCAACGCACGCCATGGCTCCGCAAGACGGAGGATCTGCGATGGCTGCGCTCGCAAAACCCCAATCCGGCACAAGCCGCCGAGAAACTTCCACCTTCCGGGAGGGGGCTGACGGCCGCTACAGCCGAACCGCTCCGCCCAAGGGCGACCTCCAAGAACGAAGCAACTTCGACAACTTCCGAGTCGCGCCCGGCGCGACTCACGTGTTGATGGACGCGAAAGGCCCGGGCGTCATCACGCACATCTGGATGACCTTCCTCGGCCCGGAGAAACAGGATTGGGCTCCCCAAGGGTCGGCGAACCACCAAGACATGCTCCTCCGAATCTATTGGGACGACAGCTCGAAGCCTGGTGTCGAGGCGCCCGTCGGGGACTTCTTCGCCAACTGCTTCGGGCGTCGCGACGAGGTGATCAGCGTCCCGGTCGTCGTCGAAGACGCGGACTCATACAACTGCTACTGGCACATGCCGTTCCGCAAAGCGGCTCGCATCGAAATCGTGAACCAGAGCGACAAGCCGATCAGCCTGCTCTACTACAACATAGACTGGATTCAACTGGAGTCCCTGCCCGAGGACACTCCGTACTTCTACGCCCAGTATCGCCAAGAGTATCCGGCGAAATCTGGACAGGACTACGTCATTCTGGAGACGGAGGGAAAGGGCCACTACGTGGGAACCGTGCTGGCCGTCCGCACGCGAAGCCCGTCCTGGTTCGGCGAAGGCGACGAGAAGATCTACATAGACGGTGAATCCGGGCCCTCCATTTGGGGCACGGGAACCGAGGATTACTTCCTATCGGCTTGGGGCCTGAAGCGAACGAGCACACCCTACTTCGGGGTTCCATATTTCGATCAGTGGGGAATCGTTGGAGGTCATACCAGCGCATACCGCTGGCACATTAACGACCCGATCGTCTTCCAGAAAGGGATACGAGTCACCATCGAGCACTTCGGTTGGATCTCACCCGACGAGAACCCGGATTACCGAAGCATGAGTTGGAACGAGAGGGAAGACGACTACTCCAGCGTCGCCTTCTGGTATCAGACAGGAACGCCGACCTTCAGTGCGCGTGCGCCGGAAGGCGCAGAGCGGAGACTTCCCAGCATCGAGCGAAAGACCGTTTTCGCGCGCGACGTCGTCACGGACGAACGACACGGAAATGGACGAGCGGTCAAGCAGCAACTCGACCTCTACGATGGGCAGCAAGTTCTCTACATGCCCGAATCGCAGGAGAATGCATGGCTTGAGATCCCCTTTCGCGTGGAGAAGAAGGAACCGCTGCGCTTGCTGCTCAACCTCACGAAATCTTATGACTTCGGCCGGTACCAGGCCTATCTCAACGGCATCAAATTGGGAGGCGTCTTCGACATGTATTCGGCGGAAATCGAGTCGGAGGAAGTGCATCTCCTCGACTTCTGGCCGGATCCCGGGGATTACGTTCTGCGCCTCGAATGTGTTGGGAAGCACCCTCTTTCGAGCGGCCACTATCTGGGTATCGAATCCCTCCGGTTTCGGGAGAGGAGGCCAAGGGTGCAAGCCTACGGCCATGACAAACAAAAGGACTGGCGTTCGAATCCGCTTCTGTATCGCTAGATTCTAGGACCGATCGCGGGCGCCAACCCCGACGAGTGGGGTTTGACGTCATCGCAGCCCTGTCGCAGGTGCCGGCGCTGCGGTACCTGTCGAGGCTGAACCTCGCCCACGCAGTCAAGGAGAGGTCGACGTAAAACCGCGGCGGCTGTCTACAGTATCATTCGAGTCGCGCCGGAGGGACGTGAGGTCCAGGCGCAGGGTTGGGAAACCTACGGAGGAGGGCGAAATGCCGAAGTCGTCGCGTCGCGAGTTTTTGAGGGCAACCGCCGTTACGGCGATCGGGGCCATGGTGCCTGCCGAGTTGTTGGCCAGTCAGGCGGAGAGCAAGCCCGCTTCGCCGAATTCGCGGATTCAGTTCGCCGTGATCGGCGTGGGCGGAAAGGGCTGGAGCAACGCCGAATCCTGCGGTGCACATGGCGAAGTCGTCGCCGTCTGCGACATAGACGCCACGACGAGAGGAAAGGGGCTCGCGCAGTATCCGAACGCCAACACCTTCGTGGACTTCCGCGAAATGCTCGAAGCGATGGGCGACAAGATCGACGCGGTTACTGTGAGCACACCGGACCACGTGCATGGAGTCGCATCCGCGATGGCGATGAAGATGGGCAAGCACGTCTACTGCGAAAAGCCGCTCACGCGAACGCTCTGGGAAGCGCGAAGGCTGCAGCAGATCGCACGCGAGAAGAAGGTTGCGACGCAGATGGGCAATCAAGGGACGGCGTCGGCGGATCTCCGAAAAGTCGCCGCTCTCCTGAAAACACAAGCCTTCGGCCCCGCGCGCGAGGTCCACTGCTGGACGGATCGCGCGGGAGGATGGTGGCCTCAAGGCGTCAATCGTCCCGAATCCAAACGCACGCCGAAGCATGTCGCGTGGAACTTGTGGCTCGGCCCGTCTCCGGATCGCGACTACGCCGACGGCTATCACCCATTCGCGTGGCGAGGGTGGTGGGACTTCGGTTCGGGCTCGCTCGGCGACATCGGATGCCACTGCATGAACCTGCCGTTCATGGGACTCGACCTTCGCGATCCGATTTCGGTGCAGGCTCAAACTTCCGGACACAATCGAGACAGTTATCCCGCGTGGTCCATCGTCACTTACGAGTTCGGCGCACGAGGCTCGCGGCCGCCTCTGACCCTGCATTGGTACGACGGAGGAAAGAAGCCGCCGCAGGAACTCGTGCCGGGCGCGCAGTACGGCGGCAACGGAACGATCATCGTCTGCGAAGGCGCGACGCTCTACAGTCCGAACGAGTACGGCGGTGGGACGCAAGTCGTCGGCGGGGCGCCGCTTCCGGCTACGACTTTCGAAGAGTCGCCGGGCCACTTCGCTGAATGGGTGAGGGCGATTCAGGGGGGGCGTCCCGCAAGGTCGAACATCGTGGACTACTCGGGACCGCTCACCGAAACCGTTCTGCTCGGCAACCTCGCCGTTTGGGCCGACGGTGCGAAAGTGCAGTGGGACGCCAAGCGCTTGAAGGCGAAGGGCACGGACGAGTTCGACTCGCTCATCCATCCGACTTTCCGGCGCGGCTGGTCGGTATAGGCCCGGGGCCGCATCGTCTTGTGATTCCTGCGACACGTGGGGGTATCGTCGGGGCTGCAGAATGACGCGTTTGATTCCGTTGAACCACGCCAGCGACATCCCCGCTGAGGTCCGCTCGACACCGATCGGCAAACTCATCGAGTATCACAACCTCGGGGCGGCCTTCGACACTTACCATCGGGCCCAACTGCTCATCGGCATGTGCATGGACAATCGAAAGCACCTGCGAATTCCGGACAACTTCGCGTTCATCATCCGCGCCGGGGGGGCGAACCTCCGGCCGAGCGAGTTCAAAGTCTCGTACGCCATCGCGGTGGGGGGCGTTCGCGCGATCGCGCTCATCGGCCATAACAACTGCGGGATGGTGAACCTCGCTGCGCGAAAGAGGGAGTTCGTGGACGGGCTCGTCGAGAACGCCGGATGGGAGCGAGAAGCCGCCGAAGAGCACTTCCTGCACTACGCGCCGCTGTTCGAAATCGGGAACGAAGTGGACTTCGTTTTGAGCGAATCGAAGCGTCTGCGCCTTCGGTATCCGAAGGTGTGCGTCGCGCCGATGATCTACAAGGTCGAAGACAACCGGCTGTATTGGATCGGCGAGCAGTAGGCTTCGCGCGAGCGCTTGCGGTTCCGGAGCCGCTGCAAGGTTGCACGGGTGCACGGGTGCACGGTGCACGCTCCGCGTGAAGGAAAGCGTGCAGGTTCTGGGTTGGTCGGACGGCGGTTGAATCGGGGCTGGCGGCGCTGCGGGGCGGGGGAATTCGCAAGGTTGCACGGGTGCACGGTGCACGCTCCGCGTGAAGGAAAGCGTGCAGGTTTTCGCACGCCGGCTTCTGGCGGGCAGGGGTCGCAATTCGGGGGCTATTGGGCCGGGTCACACCTATAGAGGACACGGGGCCGCCGGAGGTCAACCGTTTTCCCTGCGATGCGGCAAACGGCCGGGTCGGGATCGCGCCTTACATGCGAGGTCGGGAGGGCGGTAGAAGCGGAACCGGCGTAGAACCAAGAAGGAGGACCCGGCCGAACGGGGAAG
>QEUM01000009.1 GCA_003577165.1 Armatimonadota bacterium
CGCGCTGAATGATGCCTGCCTGCTCTAACAACGCCATTGGCCCGTTCATCTTCTGATTGTATGCTCATCAGCCTTGACGATCCCCCGGCCCGTGACCTAAGAGGCATGAACAGCGATAGGCCCCCCAACAACGGCCCGCGCACGCCCCACGGCGACTCCCTCCTCCCCCCGGGCGCGGAGCGCCTGGGGGAGGGGCCCGTACGCCAGCCGAGAAAGCCTGTGGAAAACCCGGGGGGTGCACGCCCGAAGGTGCACGCTTCCCTACGCGCGGAGGCGTGCACCCGTGCAGGCGTGCACCCAGCCCCAAAACAACAAAAGCGGCCCAGCGTGAGCCGGGCCGCGCGCGAGATTACATCGATTTGGAACCCACAAACCCTGAAGGCTCCGCCTCTTATCCGTATTTTCGGCAGGCAGACCCTGAGCCCGTCCGCAGCCCGACGACGACGACCCCTCTAACGAGGGGCGCCCGTTCGCATCGCTTTGCCCATGGACGCGCCCAGCAGTCGGCTCGAGCCTTTTTGCTTTGATGCGCCGGCCCCCCACCCGCCGGACGCACCGCGAGGAAAAACAACGATGAACACTGTGAAAACAAAATCGATCTGGACCGACATCATCGAAAACGGTGTCCGGGCCGTCGTCGAGCGCCTCACCGATTCTGAAGCCATCGAAATGACGGAAGCCTACGGCACGCACAACTATCACCCCCTCCCCGTCAACGTCGTGCGAGCCAAGGGAGCCTACGCCTATGACGGCAGCGGCAAACAGTACATCGACTGCATCGGATGCTACAGCGCAGTCGCCCACGGACACCTGAGCGAATTCGTCACCAACACCGTGGACGAGCAGCTCGACAAAGTCACGCTGGTCAGCCGAGCGATGTACACGTCCGAGTTGGCGCTCTTCCTAAAGGGCGTTTGCGAATACACCGACATGGACATGGCCTGCCCGATGAACACGGGCGCAGAGGCCGTCGAAACAGCGATCAAACTCGCGCGCAAATGGGCGTACGCCAAGAAAGGCGTGCCGATGAACCAGGCCGAGATCATCGTGGCCGCAGAGAACTTCCACGGACGAACGACCACCATCGTCTCGTTCAGCACGGAAAAGCAGTACAACGAGTTCTTCGGTCCATACGGCCCAGGGTTTAAGATCGTGCCGTTCGGCGACCTCGACGCGGTGCGCGCCGCAATCACGCCGAACACCTGCGCGGTCATGATGGAGCCGATTCAGGCGGAGGGGGGGATCATCATCCCGCCCGACGGCTTCATGGCGGAACTTCGCTCGCTTTGCACGGAGAACAACGTCCTCCTCATTTGGGACGAAATCCAGACGGGCTTCGCGCGCACCGGCAAGAAGTTCGCCTGGATGCACGAAGACGCCAAGCCCGACATGATGTGCCTCGGAAAGGCCCTGGGTGGGGGCCTATACCCGGTGGCAGCCGTCGTCGGAGCGAAGCACGTCATGGACGTGTTCGTTCCGGGTGACCACGGAAGCACGTTCGGCGGCAATCCTGTCGCCTGCGTCGTCGCCCTTGCTGCGATGGCGGAACTCGAGCAGAAGGACCTGTGCGGAGCAAGCGCGAAACTCGGCGCGCTTCTCGTTGAAAAACTGCGTGCTCTCCCCCACCCGTGCATCGAAGACGTTCGCGGACGGGGCCTGCTCGTCGGACTCGAAGTACGCGAAGGAACCGACACGCACAAACTCGCCGAGGCGTTCGTCGAACAGGGCATTCTCACGAAGGAGACCCGCCACCGAACGTTCCGCTTCGCCCCCCCGCTCGTCATTGACGAGAACTTGGTGAACCAGATCGTCGAGAAGACCTCCAAAGCCCTCGACGCAGTTTCCTAATCGGACCCATCCATCCTCGCACCGCAGGGCCTCCAGAAGTAGTAATTCTGGAGGTCCAGCACTTTTGTGACAGCGATGAGTTCAAAGCCAAGCGATCTGTACTTCTCGACGTTGCCTTGGTCATGCGTGTCGAGCGCAATGCCCGCTACATCGAGCGACTTTGCGTACTCGGAAGCCGCGTCGAGCAGTGCGCGCCCGATGCCTCGTCCCTGGTTTCCAGGCATCACGCCGATCGCCGTCACGTAAACATGAGGCTCCTTCGGTTTCGCCTCCTCCTGCACTCGCTCGTATTCGTCCATGTACGCGCGTCCGGACTGGGACAGCTTGGAATCGAACTCCTCCCACGTCTCTCCCCAATCCACGTCCGGGCCGACCGATGGCGGCGGCGTCAGGTTCGCCACGCCGACGATCCGGCCCCCCTCCGACGCACCCATCACCGGATACCCAGCGGACAGCCGATACCGAACGGCGATGCGAAACAGCAGCAGCGTCATCGCCTCGACCGGCTCCGTCGCTCCTGCGAGCGACCGCTTCAGGAACGGGTAGTCGGCGAACGAGGTCGCCAGCACTTGCGCCGCATCCTCAGCCTGTCCTTCCGCGACTCGAATGAGCTCCACGCGCGAATCTTGCCACGGCCGAGGTCCATTCAATGGGAAACCATTTCTCTGCCCACGGCGTTATAGCGACCGGAGGCCCGTTCTCGAATGCAAATCACGTCCACGCTCCTCTGTCTTTCCGCTCTCGTTTCCGGCTGCGCCCTCTCGTCGTACAAAATGCGCGAAATGTCCCAAGGCCCCGTCCCGCCGGTTCCCAAGGATGCGAAGTCCATCATCGTCGCCGGTGGATGCTTCTGGTGCATCGAGGCGCTGTTTGAAGATCTGAAGGGCGTCTACTACGTCGAGAGCGCGTATGTCGGCGGTTCGAAGCCGAACGTGACTTACGCGGAGGTCTGCTCCGGCCTCACCGGCCATGCCGAAGCCGTCAAGATCGTCTTCGACCCGAAGGCGGTTTCGTCCGAGGACCTGCTCCGCCTCTTCTTCGTCGCCCACGACCCGACGACTCTCAATCGCCAAGGCCCGGACGTCGGCACTCAGTACCGCTCCGCGATCTTCTACGCGAACGATGAGGAGAAGCGCACTGCCGAGAAGATCAAAGACGAAATCGAAAAAGCAGGCATCTGGCCTCGCCCGATCGTCACCACGATCGAGCCGGTGAAGAACTACACCGTCGCTGAGGACTATCACCAGGATTACTTCAGGAAATTCGAGAACGCGTCGGAATCCGAGAGAGCGCAAATGAACGCCGGCTACTGCCGCGCCATCATCGAGCCGAAGGTTCGCGAGTTTCGCAAGAAGTTCGCCGACAAACTGAAGAAGGGAGGATAGTCGGTAGACTGTCGGCGTGGACTGCGTCTTCGTCGAAGGCCTTGAGATTTACGCCGCCCACGGCGTCGCGCCTGCGGAGCAGGAGGTGGGCCGCCCGTTTCGCGTGGACCTGCGGCTCGGCCTCGAACTCTCGGACGCAGCCGACGCGGACGACATCCGCCAGACGGTGAACTACGCCGCGGCTGCGAAGATTGCAGCCGACGTCATGCGCGAGCGCCCGGTTCGGCTTCTCGAATCGCTCGCGAAACGAATGGCGACTGCGATTCTCGAGCAGTTTCCGCGAGTGCAGGAAGTCGAGGTGCGAATCACCAAGCCGCTCCCCCCCCTCGGCGAGATCGCCGACGCTGCGGGAGTCGAGATGCTGATCCGGCGGTGACGGCTAACCGTTTCGCTTCGCGAAATCAACCATAAACGAAGCGAGAAGTTCGGAGCCGCTCTCCGGGAAGGCGTTGTACATCGAGGCTCGGACGCCGCCGACGCTCCTGTGGCCCTTCAAGGTGCTCATCTTCAACGGTTTCGCTTCGGCGAGGAACTTGTCCGTAAGTTCTTCGTTCGGCAGTTGGAAGGAGATGTTCATCCGACTCCGGTTCTTCTCCTTCATGTGCGGCTTGTAGAAGCCTTCGCTGGCGTCGATGACGTCGTAGACGCGCTTCGCTTTGCGCTCATTGATCGGATAGATCCAATCCACGCCGCCGTTCTTGAGGAGCCATTTGTAATACAGACCGCACATGTAGATCGCCCAGCAGGGGCACGTGTTGTGAATCGAGTTCTCCTTGTGCGCCTTGGTCCAACTGAACATCAGCGGCAGGTCCTGCTTGGCGGCGATCTCAAGGGCTCGCGGGCTGACGATGACGGTCGCGACACCTGCGATTCCCTGGTTCTTCTGCGCTCCTGCGAAGATCACGTCATAGCGGGAGAGGTCCATCGGCCTGCTCAGGATGTTGCTGCTTGCGTCGCAGACGACGAGCGCGTCGGTATTGAACTTGGCGTCTCTCAGGTAATCCACGCCGCCGATCGTCTCATTGCTCGTGTAATACACATAAGCAGGCGAATCTGTGAACTGCGGCTCATCGTCGTCTGGCACGCTATCGAAGTTCGTCGGCTCGCTGGTCCACGCGATGTGCACGGGGCCGAGTTTCTTCGCGTCGCCGATGCTTTTGTTGCCCCAGTATCCTGTGTCGATGTAGTTCGGAATCTTCCCTTCCTGCTTCAGGTTCATCGGCACCAGCGCGTTCTGAAGGCTCGCCCCCCCTTGCAGGAATAGGACCGCCCAATCGTCGGGCACGTTCATCAACTTCCGGAGGTTGTCCACCGTTTCGTTGTGGATGGCTTCGTAGTCCTTGCCGCGATGGCTCATCTCCATCACGCTCATGCCCGTGCCGCGGAAATTCAGGAGTTCGTCGCGGGCTTCTTCCAGGACCTCCGTGGGAAGCATGACAGGGCCTGCGGAGAAGTTGTAGACGCGGTCGTACGGGAGCGCTGCCTGGGCGGATTCGGTCTGCATCATACGGATCGTAGGATACCGCCGAGGTCACTTTCCAGGTCGAGATTTGCCCGCCTTCTCTGCCCTCAGCATGCGCTTCAGCAAGTTGATCTGCCCGAGGTGGTAGGCGTCGTGGATGAGGGTCTGAATCAGCCGGGCTCGGGCGGAATCCGCCTTCGCCTTGTCGGTCTTGTCGAAGCCTTCGGCCGCAAGTCGCCGGGCCGCCTCGAACCGCTCCAGGAATCCCTTGCGCACCTCCTCCCACTCGGACGGCTCATGCTGCTTCCAGTCCTCCAAGTAACTCGGGGCGCGGGTCCCCAGCATCGGCGCGAGGAAGATGCGCTGCCAGAGGTCCGCGTGGGCCAAGTTGTCGAGGATCGAATACGGCACGCCGGGGAGTTTTCTGGCCGCGTCGGCCGCGGTGATCCGCGACAGCAGGCGCTTGGGGTGCAGGATGTCCCTTCCCTCCGACACCTGTTCGAACGCTTCCGCGATGTCCGACTTCAGAACGGGCCGTTTGCGCTTCGGTGGCATGTCGCGAGTTTACGCGTGCAGCTGTTCGCAGGGAATATCATGGGCGCATGATGGGTCCTAAGTTCCACCTCTTGGCCCTCGTCGGATTGACGGCATTGGCGGTCGCCTCGCCGCATCAGTCCGCGGAGCCCAAGCCGCGAGCAGCCAACGTGCTGTCGCTCGTCGACGCGGCGAGCGCAGAACCTCCGCCGTCGGTCCGACTCTTCAACGAGGGCAAGTACTCGACGGTGAATCTCGTGACTCCCACCAGCGAGATCAAAGCGCATTATCATGCCAAGCACGACGAGACCGTGTACATCGTTCGCGGCTCGGGAACGATGCGCATCGGCGAGGCCACGAGGGACGTGTCGGCCGGCGACCTGATTCACCTTCCAAGCGGAGTCGTTCACTCGTTCGCGCCGAAGAGCAAGGACTGCGTCGCGGTTTCCGTGTTCGGTCCGAAGTTCGACGGCACGGATCGGATCTTCGTGGGCGAGTAGCGCTTCTCGCGCATTGATGGATGTTCCTTCCCCCAGAGTCGTCGCGCTTCACTTGAAGACGCTCGATCGCTCCGGTGTCAAGCGTTCAGATTCTGGCGCTAAGGGTTGCGCACGAACCAGGGTCTCGTGGTCACGTCCGTCTTGAAGAAATGGAGCAGCAGGGAGGCGACCTTTTCCCTTCCCGATTGGGAGGGGTGTGTTCCGTCGTTCGCAAAGTCCTCGCGGAGCCACACGAGCGAGTCGATCGCTCTTCCCTTCACGCCGTCCGCCCACAGATACGGCCCCCACAGCAAGAGCGGCGATCTCACGGCTCCAGCGTTCGGATTCCAATTCAGAGCGGGATCTCCGGCGATCTGATCGAGGATCAGCCATCGCATCGCGAAAGCGGATTCATACGCATAGGGTTCCGGGTTTAGCGGAGTCGTAGCGTAGCCAGCGTAGATTCGACTCGAAAAGTAAACGATGCGAAGGTTGGGACAGTGTTGTTTAAGTTGATTCAGCACCAGCACTGTGTCGTCGCGAAGCGACCGAGCGTGCAGCGGGAACTCACCAAGTGATGCAGGGTTCCGCTGCGCGAGTTTCACCCATGCGGCCTGTACCTGCAAAGGTGTGACTCCGGCTGTTTCCAACCTCTGCAGCATGACCTTCCACGGATTCGTCGAACGAGGACGGACGCTGTCAGTTCGCCCCCAATCTGCGGCCGTCATCCCCCCCTGAGCACAGTCTACGATGATCACCTTCTCCGACTTCTCAGGGTCGGCGTTCGCACGCTGTCGGAAAACCGAGAACTCCTGCGTCGTGTTCGACATTCCGATGGAGATGAGAACGATCCGGCCCGTCGAATTGGGCTGGCCGTCCGCTCCTCGCGGGACGATTCGCGACGACTCGGAGAGGGAGGCCGACCTGTGGGCGGAAGGCGGTACGTTGCTGTACTTCCCGTATAGGCCGCCGTTTTCCCCTTTGTAGGTTTGGCCCGGCTTGAAATCCGTCAGAGGGGTAAGGCCGGTGCTGCTCCCTTGAAGAAGCAGCCATGCAAGTCCACCCGTCGCGATCGCAAACATGATCTATCCCTCCCGAAGCGCAGGTTCAATGGGAGTGACGCTCCGGCCGATGCGAAGTTCAGTCGCCTCGCCTGTCGCTAAAGGGCTGAGCCGCGATCCGATCCGAGCCACTCGGCGGCATCTTCGATGCCGAATTCACGTGCCTTCGCCGCGAAGAAGCCGTCTTCGGCTGCCACCGTCCGGTTGTAGGCGTCCTCGTCATCATAGAAGTGGACGGCGACGACCTCTGGGCTCCCCTCGTCCGGACGGAACGCCTCGACGAACTGGACACCAGGCTGCTGCCTCAGAAGGCCCCGCATCGTCTTGCCGATTTCTTCGAATCTCTGCTCGTTGCCCGGCTTTGGGCGCCATCTCGATACCACGATGTACATGGGGCCAGATTTCGAGGCGGTGCCGGCAAATCCTTTGCTCGGATAAGGGGACCCCATCAAATTTGCCAGATTTTGACTGAACCCCGCTTTTGCCCCCGCAATACTATATAATGACGTTGAGAGGGACTCTCTCTCACGTTTTCGTTTGTTTGCGTTTGCAAACCAAAGGAGGAGAACCATGAGGCGCACTCTGGTCTTGAGCAGCCTTGCGGTCTTATTGACCGGCGGCTTCGCCGCGCCACTTACCCCGACCATCACGGGACACGACTTCAACTTCGGCGCCTTCAACGTCGAGGGCCCGCCTGAGTGGTCCACAAACGGCCTCGCCCCGGACACCCTGGTCTTCACGCCGGGCACCGTCCACCAGGAGGTTACGGCGTATTGGCCGGCTTGGCCCGCGCCACCACCCCATCCGGTGTTCAACGGCGCCGGCCTCTTCGGAGGTGATTTCTTGCTCCAGGTGCAGTTCACCGGGCAGGATGCGCCCTACGTAGGGCCCGGCGGCGTGATCGACGTCAGCCTTACCGGAACAGGAATGGAAGGCCCGGACCTGATGATCTTCGGAGCGATACCGAGCCTCGGCATCGGCTTCGGTCTTCTGTGGGCAATCGACCTTCGTGTCGTTTCGTTGTACGGCTACTCGGACTTCGACGCGTACGTGCTCGAGGGCGAAGGCATCATCGTGGGAGGCGAGATCGCGGTTCGGCACCAATTGGTCGGCCAACGTGGAGTCATGAGGGGCAACCTCGACTTCATCGATGCGCCAGCAGGTTGGATACCGCCCCTGTATCACCCTCTCCAGGATGAGCGCCAGGGACAGTTCCGCGCGGCTTACTCCGGTGAGACCGGCGTCGGCTACGCGGTTCCCGAGCCAACTACGATCGCAGCGATCGGACTTGGTCTGGCGGCCCTTGCAGCCAGGCGAAGAAAAGTCTAAGAGAACTTCTCGAACACACAGGCGCTTTGCAGACTCTCTGCAGAGCGCCGTGCTGTTTTTTTGAGGACATCCGCCTCGCCCGATTTCAAAGTTAACCGATCTGAGTCGTCGTCCTGAACAGCTCGCCCTTGAGGCTCTCGAACGTTCGCGCCTGATCGCTGGTCATTACGGCGGCGAGTTTCGCATCGTATCGCACGCGCAATTTCTGGATCGGTTCTAACTGCAGCCTTCCGTTGCGCGTTTCGCGGATGAGCGCGAGCAATTCGACTTCCCACTCCCTCAGAATCGCCTCGATGCTCGTGCGCTGCGCATCCGAGAGTCCCACCTTGTCGGCAAGTTCTTTGTTGCTGAGCGTTGCTGCGCCGTAGACCCACATCCAGATTTCGTCGAGCCGCTTTCTTTGGCGAACGTTCAGCGTGAGGATGAGATCGCGTTCGACGGCTGCGAGATCGTCAGAGGGGCCAACCGTAATGAGCACCGAGCCGTTCGACTCGCGGGCATACGGTTTGAGTTTCTCTCGGATACGCCGGTACTGCTCGCCCGTCAGTTTCAGCGCGTCTCTCACGTCCGGTCTGGCGAGCAGGACCATCTTGCGCGGAACGATGATGGTCTCGCGAACGAATTGGCCGTCGATCAACTGAGTGTGGGCGCTTGCCGCTTGGAATGCGGCCAGAAGGACAAGAACCCATCGCCAACTCCTCCATCGGCCCATGTGATGCAAGGACGGTACCCCAGGCCCGCCTGGTTCGGGAGAGTCAAGGCTGAGATCGTCGACTGGTGTGCCCATGGCCGGCCCTTCCAGGGGGTAGGGCTTCGCATGCTTGCCGTGACGGCCGAGTATCGGTTCGCATCGAGATTGCAGCGGCTCCGCGTTGTGCGTCTTGGGAACGAGCTTTGCATCCTGCTCCGAATGGCACAGAGGGAGGACAAAGCGGCGGATGCTAGGGCACTTGTCTACTGAACGGGCTTGCCGCACCTCGGAAGATGCGTCAACTTGTGGTTGTCAGAAAGCCCACTTTCAAGAGCGATCGAGTGGCAGACGGTCTACCGCCGGGACCGAGGGGCTACGACGGCGGGCGCGTCTGAGCGATGGCAGAAAGATCTCGGAATCTTATCGTGGGAAAGGTTTGGCGTTTTCGGAAAAGTGTGTTATCTTGTAAGCATGCACGAAGCCCCGCGGGGCACGTGGCGGGTCGGCGCCGACCCGGACGGCACGGCCTCGGCGGGGAAAGGGAGAACGAGAGTCATGACTCGACGCAAATGGGCCACAGTAAGTAGGGCGGGAATCGTTTTGGCTGCGGTCTTCGCCTGCCAGGCGGCGGCCTCGCTCGGATGGAATGTGGATTTCGACAGCCGGAGTTTGCCTCCCGTGCTGGGGGGTGGCCTGCCTTCGGATTCGTTCGGCGCAGCGTCAGGGCAGATAGGCCGTTGGAACTACGTACCCGTGACTGGAGGCGAAAGTTGGCCGCTTGTGGACGTATTCGGGAACGCGACCGGGGTGCAGTACCACGGCGACGGAATGTCGGGCGGAGGGGGCGGCTACAACGACCCGTACAACGTCGGCGACTATAGGCTCCTGATGAACGACTACAATCTGACGGAGCCGCGAGGGTGGTTCTACCTCACCGGCGTGCCGAACGGCAGGTACCGAGTCTACACGTATGCGGCCCATCCTTTCAGCGCGTACAGGCCCCTGCAAATCTCACTTTCAGGCGCGGAGACTGGCCAGAATCCGCAGATTGTCACGGGTCCCCTCGTTCCAAATCAGTTTCAACATCTCATCACACATAGCATCCATTACATTACGGTGAGCGATGGAACGATCCGCTGGGATCTCGTTAACGAGCCCTGGATGCCGGGGGTACCCATTAATGGATTCCAAGTCGTGCATATACCTGAACCCGCGAGTCTAATCGCGATGGGAGGAGCGCTGGCAGCGCTCCTGATTAGAAAGGGACGATTTCGTCCGAGAAGGACGAAAGAACAAATTTTGCGCAGGCGCCTTCGCGCAACCGGGAACGCCCTGGGAGCGCAGGTGGCATCCAACGGCCAGCGGCCCCGACGAGGGCATGGCGGTCTGCAGCGACAAGTTCGGAAATTTCTACGTCGTGGGAACGACGAGCAATACTTCGTCTACAGAAGATGTCGTCGTGTTGTCCTACGACATCGCCGGCAATTTCCGCTGGCAGCAACACTACGATAACCCCGGATTCGCCGCGACAGGAGGGTGGGAATCCTCGTCCTACTAATGGAGGCGAGGGCTCCTGCCCTCTCATACCGAGCATGATCAAAATCCTCACCCTGGCCCTGTCAATCATCCTGCCGCCCCCGGCCGCAGGACCCGAAATGGAGAAACTCTCGTTCTTCATCGGCGAATGGCGGTCCAACGAGCGAATGACGGCTCCCGGCCGCGCGCCGATCGAATTCACGCTCGATGGGAAGTACCAGTGGGCGCTCAATTCGACCGCGATCACGATGGACGAGACGCTTCATCTGCCGGACGGTGTCGTGTCCCACAACTACATCATTCTCTGGTGGGACGGTCAGGCGAAGAATTACCGAATGATGTGGTTTTCGGAAGGCATGGCCAGACCGCGTGAATTCGTTGGCGCGTATGAGGGAGAGAAGCTCGTATTCGTTCACACTCCGGAGGGGGGGAGCGGCTCGGCTCTTCGCATCGTGTACATCCAGAAGTCGCCGACCGAATTCGACGCGACGCTCGACATTCAGGTCGAGGGCAAGTGGCAGACGCGAACGGTGGCGAAATACACAAAAAAGGCGACGACGCAACCGTAGTCGCGCCGTCGCGTGAACGGAGCGTTAGGAGCCCACTTTTTCGGGCTGCTTCGTAATCCTCAGGTAAGGCTTCTTCTCGACCCAGCCTTCGGGGAAAAGGTTTTTCGCCTCCTCATTCGAAACGGAAGGCAGAATAATCACGTCCTCCCCATGTTTCCAGTTGACCGGAGTTGCAACCTTGTTCTTGTCCGTCAGTTGGAGAGCGTCCACCACTCGCAGAATCTCGTCGAAGTTCCTGCCGGTTGGAGCGGGATACGTGATCGTCAGTCGAAGCTTCTTCTGTGGATCGACGATGAAGACGCTTCGCACCGTGAAGACGTTGTCTTCGTTGGGGTGGATCATGTTGTATAGGTTTGCGACTTTTCGATCATGATCCGCGATCAGGGGGAAGTTGAGCTTCACGCCCTGCGTCTCCTCGATGTCGCCGACCCAACCCATGTGGCTTTCGAGCGAATCCACGCTCAGCCCGATGACTTTCACGTTGCGCTTGTCGAACTCGTGCTTCAACTTCGCGACGGCTCCGAGTTCCGTCGTGCACACCGGAGTGAAGTCCTTCGGGTGAGAGAACAGTATCACCCAACTGTCGCCTGCGTATTCGTAGAAGTCGATCGGCCCTGCGGTCGACTCTTGGACGAAGTTCGGTACGGTATCCCCTAATTGAAGTGCCATAGTTCATACCCTCCTTGCGATCTGCGCCCGGATGGAGGCGCTTCGCTTGACTAAGTTTATACCTGTCGGTTGCCGGGAGTCGAACGGACGAGGGCGACGCGATGTCGGTCCTGCTCTCCTCAAAGGTCGTCAGGTACAGCATCGGCGCTGCCCCTCCGGGCGTCCTTAGGTGAGGAATGGACCTGCGGGAGGTTCGCGAACAACTGGAGGAGGCGTTTGCTCAGAGCAACGTCGGCCCCGGCGGCGAGCCTCCGCGGCAGCGACCATTTCGAGCCTCCCAGGAGCAAACGATGATCGTTAACTATCTCTCTCTCATCGTGTTCGTCGGCCTGATGGTCCTCGGCTGGATCGTGTGGGGCGAGGACATGCGACAGGACCCGCCGCACCTTGGAATACCAACGCTTTGGTTCTTAGGCAGCCTATTCGTGTCTCGCGCCATCAAGCTCGCGGCCCAATGGGAGCGATCGCTGGTGTTCCGGCTCGGCAAGTTCAGCCGCACTCGTGGGCCCGGCGTGTACCTGGTGATTCCTCTCATCGAGCAGGTACGGCATGTGGACACGCGCGTGATCGCGGTTGACATCCCTCGACAGGAAGCCATTACGAAAGACAACGTGCCTCTCATGCTCGACGGAGTCGTTTTCCTGCGCGTGATTAGGCCGGACGAGGCCGTCATCAACGTTCAGGATTACATGATGGCGATGGTGCAGTACGCCCGGTCAGCCTTGCGCGACGTGATCGGTGGCAGAACGCTCGACGAGGCTCTATCGGACCGCGAGGGGATCGGCCATCAGATCATGGGGATGCTGCGACAAGAGACCGAGCACTGGGGTCTCGAAGTCGAAGGAATTCGAATTCAAGACATCATCCTGCCCGAGGACCTGAAGAAGGTGATGAGCCGTCAGGCGAGCGCAGAGAGGGAGAAGCGAGCGAACATCACGAAATCCGAAGGCGACCGCTTGGCGGCCGAAAACCTCGCGTCGGCGGCTCGCACGATGAAAGCGAGTCCGGGGGCAATGCAACTCAGAACGCTTCAGACGATCGACGGACTCGGCCCGACGGCGTCAAACACCGTCGTTCTCGCCGTTCCCGTCGAGATCATGGAACTGGTCGACGCGTTCTCGAAGGCCCGCCAGGGGCAACTCGAAAGTTAGTTCGACTTCTCGTCCGGCAACTGTTGCGAACAGACGAACTTCCAACCGGAGGGGCTCTTGCGGAGCGTCTCCGCGAACTTCCCGGTGAAGGTCATGCGTTCCCACTTGCCGCCCTGCTTGACGAGGAAACTCGCTTCCATCGTCACCCATGCGACGGCTTCCTGCTCGTCCCAGTAGACGTGGTCGACGCGGATCTTCGACCGAGGCTCGCGAACGTCCTTAAACGCCTGGAACTCCTTTACGACTTCGGCTCTGTTGTGAACGTTGCCTTCCACGTCAATGCTCACGAAGTCTTCCGCAAGCAGAGCGAGCATGCCCTCGATGTCCGCCTTTGCCACCAAGCGATCCCACTTGGTGTACACCGCCTGAACCTCTTTTCGAATCTGTGGATTCTCGGGTTGGGCGCTTGCAAGGGTCGCGATCAAAGCAGCGAAAAGGCAAAAGAATCTCAGTACCTTCATGAGTTTGGTCCTCCTTTGTGCTCGGAGCGGCTACGATACCTTTTCGACGCTAAGGAGTGATGATGAAGTTCGCCTGGTCGGCTCGCGCCTCCCAAACTCCCCCTGAAATCGGGCCGGCCGGCCTCCAACTGACCCTTGCGCGGATGAGGCGCGTTCCGGGCTGTACGAAGTTGGAGACGTTCGATGTGATTTCGACCTCGGTCAGTGAATCCGTGCCCGAAGACGCACGGGCGTCCACAGTTTCATAAAGTCCTGTCGAGAAGTTAAAGAGTTCCAACTTCTGCTGAATGTTCGCTGCCGGAACCGCGGAGACGTGCGATTCCACCCTAACGGTTAGCTTGCTTGGCGTCGCGATTTGCGAAACCATCTCGTACCGGAATCGAATCGGCTGATCCTGTGCGCCGACCATGGGTCCGGGCCTCAGCACGAGTCTCGCATCGTCGCTGAATCGCAGAGCAGCCAGGTTGCCGCTTTGCTGGAATCCGCGCTCCACGACGAAGTTCGTCGCTAGCCCAAGCGGGATGAGGCGAACGTGGTAGACGTCCTGTTCGCCGTTGTAAGTGGCGGCGTATGCTGCGTCTGCGCCCGCGTCGTCGGACTCCATGTCGATGTAATCGCCCATCTTGTTTTGGTTCGGATAGCCGAGGCGGTGGTCGAAATCGGGGCCTACCTGCATGTTCGGCGCCCAAGTGAGTCCGCCGTCGAGAGAGTAAGAGTAGAAGAGCGCAGAGCGTGTGTTTGACGGGCTCATTCGCGTGTCGTTCCAGATCGCGTCGATGCGACCATTCGGAGCGACTGAGACCGTGCCGAACCAGTGATAGGAGCCCTGGTTCGCCGGGTTGTCGTTGATGCGGCGAACGTCGCCAAATGTAACGCCGCCGTTCGTGCTGCGCGCGATCATGACGTTCGCCGGGTTTTGGCCGCCGTCCACTGACGCGAGAACATAGATGTTGCCCGCTGTCGGGCGGTTCGATCGGTCTGCCGCGACCCACACCTGGCCTGCGAGGCCGGCCGGATTCACCGGCGCGCCAAATAGAACGCAGCCACCGAGGTCGACTTGCGCAGTGACGTCGAATACAGGCGTTTGACCGGCGAACTTCGCGTTCAATGAGCGGTTCACGATGAAGCATCCGAGCGTGTCTCCGACGCCGACGTGAAACAGATCGCCACCGGAATTGACGTCGAACGTCCCGTAGTAGGGCCTGTCGGGAGTTTCGATTGGATTCATCCAGGTCGCGCCCGCATCGGTGGATCGGGAGAAGTTGCGCGGATCGTAGTTGCCATAGACGTAAGTCCAGTGCTGGTACATGTGTCCGTTGCCGATCCCGCCGGTTTTGTCAATCAAGAACCACTGCTTGTCGCCGCCGACGGCGAGGCCGACTTGGTTCCAAGTCGCGCCTCCATCGAGCGAACGCCAGAGATCGCAGTAGAAACCGTTGTTGTTTCTAAGGCTGAGATAGTAAAAGACGCCGTTGGAGTCGGACTCGAGGACTGGATCGCTTCGGAAGATGCCGTTCTGAAGAACGCCTGGAAACCTCCAACTCGCCCCCCCGTTCGTCGTGTAGCCCCACCCGGCCTCTCGGAAGTTCGACGATATGCTGTCGAACTGTCGCCAGCCGACGGCCATGCGCAGCCGATTCGTGGGGTCGACGCAGATCGAGGGCTCGTTTGCGGCGTCGCCGACGATGTTGTTCCCGCTGGCGTCCACGTTTACCTGGGTGCTCCGGAATCCATTGAAGGTGACGCTTCCGCTGGGCGCCGTGAGGGTCGCCGGCGGGGCCGGCGGGTCGGTCCCCTCTTCCCTCAGTTGGGGCAAGAGCCCGGACTCCCTTAGCGAATGTCGGCCCGGCGCCTGCAAGAACACGACGGCTGCAGCTGCGAATGCGATGAAAGTCACCCAAACACTCTCCCGTTGGGGGACGGATTCGCCGCGGTGGGACGTTCACCTTCCCGGCAGAATTGCCTGCGCGGTCGGGCTGCCTCCGGGAACCCAGCCGTGAGGAGGCAGGAGGAGGCCCGCCGATTGCGGCAGCCCGACGATCCCTTGCGGTTCTGCCCTATGGAGTGATGATGAAGTTCGCCTGGTCGACTCGCGCCTCCCAGGTGCCCCCCCCGCTCCCGTCGACTGGCCTCCAACTAACCCTTGCTCGGACGAGTCGAGTCCCAGCCTGCACATACTGGGCGGCATTGGAGGCGATCTCAACTTCAGTGAGGCCGTCCGAGGCCGTGGACTCCCGGGTGTCCAAGGTCTCATATCCGCCGGTCGCAAAGTTGAAGAGTTCCAGTTTCTGAACGACCTTTGCGGTGGGCTGAGCAGTCACATGCGACTCGATCCTCACGGTCAATTTGGTCGGAGTCGCGATCTGCGAGATCATCTCATAGCGAAACCGAATCGGCTGGTCTTGGATACCGATCATGGGGCCGGGCCCGAGCACGAGGCGCACCTCGTCGTCGAATCTCAGGGCGGGCACATTCCCGCTCAGTTGCGCGCCGCGCTCGACGACCAGGTCGTTCGCCAATGCGAGTGGAATTAGGCGAACGTGATAGACATCCTGCCCGCCGTTGTACGTGGCCGTGTACGCGGCATCTGCCCCCGCTTCATCCGACTCCATATCGATGTAATCGCCCATCTTGCTGTTCTGATGAGGGTATCCGAGGCGATGGTCGAAGTCCGGGCCGACCTGCAAATTCGGCGCCCAAGTTAGGCCACCGTCGAGGGAGTAGGAGTAGAAGAGCGCCGAGCGAGCGTGCGTCGGGCTCATTCGCGTGTCGTTCCAAATCACGTCGATTCGTCCATTCGGAGCGACCGATATGGTTCCAAACCAGTGATACGAACCCTGATTGGGAGGGTTGTCATTGACACGCCGAAGATCTCCATACGTAATTCCACCGTTCGTACTGCGCGCGATCAGCACATCCGTGCGGTTCATGCCGCCCGCAACGGTGCAGAGCACGTAGACGTTCCCTGCCGTTGGACGACTCGATCTGTCAATCGCGACCCATACTTGACCTGGAATCCCTTCCGGGTTCACGTGCGTCGTGCCTGGCAAATACCCGCCGAGGCTAACCTGAGCCGTTAGGTCGAAGATAGGAATCTGACCTGCAAACTGGGCGTTGAGTGATCTGGTGACGACGAAGTGCCCGAGAGTCTCGCCAATACCTGCGTGGAACAAGTGGCCCAACTCATTGACGTCCAGCGTTCCGCAGTACGGACGCTCGGGCGTTTTGATCGGATCGAGCCAAGTTGCACCTGCGTCGGTGGATCTCGTGAAATTGCGTGGACGGAAGAAGCCAGAAGGGTATGTCCAGTGTTCATACATGTTTCCATTTCCAACGCCCCCAGTCTTGTCGATGACAAACCACTCCTTGTCGCCTCCTGCAGCGCGACCGACCTGAATCCAGGTTGCGCCGCCGTCATGGGAACGCCACAGATCGCAGTATTGGTCGCCAGCCCTCGTCAGGCTCAAGAAGTAGAACACGCCATTTGAATCGGACTCAAGGACTGGATCGCTTCGGAATTCTCCGTCTCGAAGTACCCCCGGAAATCTCCAAGACGCGCCCCCGTTCGACGAGTAACCCCAGCCAGCCTCTCGGAAGTTCGACGATATGCTGTCGAACTGTCGCCAGCCCACGGCCATGCGCTGCCTATTTGTGGGATCGACGCAGATCGATGGCTCGTTCGCAGCGTCGCCAACGATGTTGTTCCCGTTCGCGTCCACGTTGATCTGGGTGCTTCGGAACCCATTGAACGTTACGCTGCCGCTGGGCGACGTCAGTGTCGCGGGCGGGGCCGGAGAATCGGACACTTCCTCCCTCAGGTCGGGCAAACGCCCGAACGCTTGAAACGAACGCGGACCCGGTCCTTGTAACAGAACGGCAGCCGCGGCTGAGGACGCGATTATGGTCACCATGCCACCCTCCAGATGTGTGATGATTCCAACCGTCAGACTCCCTCTTTCTCCACAATGTTCCCCTGGGGCCGCGCGCCGAGCGCAGGTTGGAGAGGAGAGGGCGGGCGGTCTGTCGAATGCCCTCGCCGGAGGCTTTGATGGCAATACGAGTGTGGTTCTTCGTTTTGGCTCTGGGCGGCGCGGCGAGCGGGATCGCTCAGTCCGCCCTGACCCGCGACACGTTCTTCGAGATGGAGTCCGTCGGTGGCGTCCAGATCTCGCCCGACGGGCAGTTGCTCGTGTTCACACGAACATGGGTGGACAAATTGAAGGACGTTTCCGTGAGCAACGTCTGGATGTCGGATGTCGAGGGCAAGAAGGTGCGACAACTCACAGAGGGCAACTGGAGAGATTCATCGCCCGCGTTCTCGCCGGATGGGAAGCGGCTCGCTTTCCTCAGCGATCGTGACGGGACGACTCAGTTGTACGTCATGTGGCTCGACACGCGGGAGGTTGCGAAACTCACGAACTTGGAGCGCTCTCCGGGCGCACCGGTGTGGTCGCCCGACGGAACGAAGATCGCCTACTCCACGTTCGTCTCCGCGTCAGAGTCGCCTCTTGCGATTCGTATGCCGGAGCGGCCGCCGGGAGCGCAGTGGGCGCGAGGCGCGACCATCGAGAACCGACTTTCGTGGGCCGCTGACGGCTCCGGATACCGGCCGATCGGATGGACGCAAGTGTTCGTGGTCGACGCTCGACTTGGCGGGACGCCTCGCCAGGTCACGGACGGCGACTACAACCATTCCAATCCGCAGTGGTCGGCTGATGGCAGGACGATTTTTGTGAGTGGAATTCGTAAGCCAGATGCGGAGTATCTCCGCGGCGATTCGGAGATCTACGCTTTCGATCTCGAGTCGAAGTCGCCGGAGCAGCTCACCGATCGCAAAGGACCGGACGGCGGCCAACGAGTTTCACCCGATGGCAAGTGGATCGCCTACGTCGGATTCGATGAAAAGAACTACACGAGCCACCTTTCGAGCCTCTATCTGATGGACGTCAAAGGCGGGTCGAAGCGGATGCTCGCCGGCAACCTCGCGAGTTCCCCGTCGGATGTGACCTGGGCGTGGGACAGTTCGGGAGTTTTCTACACCGTCGGCGAGAAGGGAGTGACTGTGCTCTACTTCTCCGACATCCAGGGCAAGACGACGACCGTCCTGTCCGGGCAACACGACCTGTCCGGATTCAGCTTGGCCCGCAACGGAACGGCCGCGACTTCCCTCTCTTCATGGAATCAGCCGGGATCGGTGTTCACCTTCGATTCGAGGCGCGCTTCGAACTCGCTGCGCAAAGTCGTGGACGTCAACGAGGACGTGATGGCGGGCAAGCAACTTTCCGAGATCGAAGAACTTTGGTTCACTTCTGCCGATGGTTTGAAAGTGCAAGGTTGGCTCGTCAAGCCGGTCGGATTCGACGCAAGCAAGAAGTATCCCCTCGTGCTCTGGATTCACGGTGGGCCGTGGTCCATGTACGACGTCGGCTGGAGTTGGGCCTTTCAGAACTGGGCGGCTGAAGGCTACGCCGTACTATTCACCAATCCGCGCGGCAGCACCGGATACGGCCAGGAATTTGTCAACGGGATTCAGTTCTCCTATCCCGGAAGGGACTACGATGACCTCATGGCAGGTGTCGACGCGGCTCTCGCGAAGGGCTGGATCGACGAAAAGAACCTCTTTGTATGTGGCGGAAGCGGCGGGGGGGTGCTGACTGCGTGGATCGTGGGCCACACGAATCGCTTCGCCGCTGCGTGCGCCATGAGGCCGGTGATTAACTGGCATTCATTCGTCGGCACGACAGACGGCGCATCTTGGTACTACCAATTTGAGAAGTTCCCGTGGCAGGACCCCGTCGAGTACGCAAAGCGCTCGCCGCTATCGTACGTCGAGAACGTTCAAACACCGATCCTGATCATGACCGGCGAAGAAGACCTTCGCACGCCCATCAGCCAGAGTGAAGAGTACTACCGGGCGCTGAAGATGCTGAAGAAGGAGACGCTTCTCATCCGCATGCCGGAGGAGTATCACGGCTGGCGCCGCCCCTCTCATCAGTTGACACAGCAACTCTACTTGATGGCGTGGTTCAGCCAACACAAACGCTAAGCGCATCGGGAGCGCTTGCCGCGTTCGCTTTACGGAATAGGAGTGGGCTTCGCGAGCCGCAAGAGTAGGAAAGGTTCCCTTCTCTTGCACCTGGTGGCGTACGTGGGGTCGCGGACCCCGACTCTGCCGCTGTCGCGACGACAGCGCACGCACGAAGCCCGGAGAATCGGCTCGACCACATTGTATGCGGCACCGGTCTCAATCTGTTATCCTTCTTTAGTTTGGCTATCGAAATTTCCACTGTGCTCATGCGCATCCGAGAGTGTTTGCGTGTGTGTTTGGTTTCATCCCGCAGGATGCTGAAGGAGGATGGCTGGCAAAAGTGATAGGCGAAAACTAGAAGGGCAATCGCAGCATCGGGACTGCGATCCCGCACCGGCAGAGCGTTAATCTGAGGCGGCAAAGTGTATCATCGTTGCGAGCGGCTGTCTCATATGGAGGAGATGGTGAAATTCGATTCGCCAACCCGTGCGCGAAGGCGCCGGCCGGGCAGGATGAACTGCCGAAGCCTTGCGATTGCAGTGATGTTGTGTGGGGTTTCTCCCGCGGCATCTCAGAATTTTCAGTTGATCGCTCCTTTGCCGACCACGAGCAACTTGTGGGACGCAGCGTACCAATCGGACACAGCAGGCTGGATCGTCGGTGACAGTCACGCGTGTTACAAAACATCCGACGGCGGTGCGACGTGGACTAGGGTCAACATCCCTGGATACGCGGGCGACCCACTGTACAACATCACTTTCGTTACACCATCACTCGGCTTCATCAGCGGTAACTCGGCTCAGGGCTCATTGGATGTGTATCGAACCGTGGACGGTGGGGCGACGTGGTCCCGCGTCAACCCTTTCCCGCTTGGAGGATCCTGGTACCACCATTCGTTCCTCTCGAGCAGCGTCGGATACATGGGATGCAACGGCGCGCTCGTCAAGACGACGGATGGCGGAGCCACCTGGCAAGTTAGGTCGGGATACCCCGACTGTCCCGTCATCTACGGAATGGACTTCGTGTCCGAAACGACCGGTCTCGTCGCGGGCAATCAGGTTTCGACGAATCTGTACGGAGTGTTCAAGACGACCGACAGCGGGCTCACGTGGCAACGAAAGTACAGCGGCGCATCCAACGACGTCGTCTATCTAACAAGTCAAGTTGCCATCGCGGACTCCGGGACTTCGATCGTGCGATCGAACAACGGAGGGGACACGTGGTCCGATACCGGCGCCGTCATTGCGACCGGACTCGTGGATATCGAGCCTTTAGGAGAGTTCACGGCCGTTGGCGTCTCTGCAAACGGAACGATCTGGAAGACTGTGAATGGGGGATACGACTGGTTCCAAGTTTGGGTGGGGGAGGGCGACCTGCCTGCGAACTGGTCGGTCGAGTTCAGAACCTCGCTTCACGGCCATGTGGCGGGCCAGTCGGGCCTGCTGTATGAAACGTTCGACGGCGGAACGACTTGGCGCAGGATCAGCCGCGGCGTTGCGAAAGATTGGAGAGGTCTCGCTGCGACGTGGAACGACACGATCGTTGCGGTCGGCCATCACGGATACGTTCAAATGAGCCGCGACGGCGGTTCGGCTTGGAGTATCTACCTGCTCGATCCTCCCTATTGGCTGCACGATTCGACTTTCAATGGAGTGGACGTCGTAGGCCTTTCGCGCGTTTACGTAGTGGGAGCATTTGGAGGACTCTTCAGGTCTGACGATGCCGGCGACACTTGGCAGAATCTCTCCTACGCGCTGAACCCGGACTACTACGCGAATGCAGTAGAGTTCGTCGACGAGAATAACGGGTGGATCGTCGGCTGGGATTATGCCGTCGGCCCAAAACGTTACGTCCGTAGAACTACGGACGGCGGCTGGTCGTGGAATGTCGTCGAGTCCGCGAACGTCCCGTCCATCGACGTCGAGTTTAAAGGCTCGCGAGGTTGGATTCTCACGACTGGAGAGCCCCTGTGGCGAACCGTCGACGGGGGGACCAACTGGAGCATGGTCAACCTTCCCTCCAACTCTGGCGCCTCCGTTTCGTGCTCCGACATGTCCTGGGGCAACCCGAACGTCGGATACGTGTGCGGCTGGGAGGGGTACCTCGTGAAGTCGGTCAACGGCGGGGCGGCTTGGACGCAGGTCGGGGCGATTCAGCCACAGGTCGTATTCCTGGGCGTCGCAGCGCGTGGAGAGAGAGAGGTTTGGATTTGCGGTGCGAGGCAAGGTGGGGGCAATGCGTTCGTCAAGCGGTCACTCGATGGAGGGGCGACGTGGAGATCGTGGTCGCTGCCCGGACAGTACACCTCTCCAGTTCAGATCGCCTTGACGCAGCGCTACGTTTACGTCGCCGGATACGCAGGCGAGATCTGGCGGCTGGATTCGCGCAACTTGGCAGGTCCCGTCGCGTGGCTTGGAGGCTAAATTAGCCGCCACTTTGCTCTGTCTTTTGCGGCGCCTGTCCGTCCTTCTTCCGCGAGTTCAGGTAGTCATCCACAATCTTTCGAAGAAGGCTCTCAACGCTGACTCCTTGCTTCTCGGCAGCATCCTGCAGTTTCGCCCATTGATCCTGAGAGAGGATCACGCTCTCACGCGATCCGGCTGCGGCGGGTGTTCCCTGAGATGTCGCTCCCGCAGTGACCGCCGGACGCTTCTGCTCATACTCCTCAACCTTTTTCGCGTCGACCTTCGACTCGGGGATCTTTGGCGCGGGCGGCTTGCCGCCGACAACGAGTGCGGTAAGCGCGGACTCGTAGTCTGGCCTGAAAATCGTCGCCAGCTCGTACGGACCATCGTATCGGATTAGAACAATCACGCCTTCCGACACAAAGAACGCGTTCCATACTGTGAATGGCGACGCAGGGTCACCGTGAACCCCGCCCTCGGACGGAATTCCTCCCGTGAGCGCGATTGCCGGGCGACCGCCGATGCTCCGCGTTCCCTCGGTGAACACCGTGTACCCACGCCGCGCCATCATGTCTTTGAGTGCGCCTGCAACGGCCGCCAGGTCGATGCGAACTCCTCTCTCTTCTGCCGACACCCGGAGTTTCATCGCCGCCACCGTGACGGCGTCTGCGCCGACAACTTTGCTCCAACCGAACAAGTAGTCGTTCTCTGGCCAGCCCTCGGGTATCTGGTCGAAGATCGTCCAACCAGCGGGCATGGCCATGCCCACGCTCACGCGCTCATCGTAGGCGAACTGATCGCTCTGCGCGGCACGAACGGTCGAACTGAAGATGAGAACGGCTGCGAAGCAACACCAGCGCATCGTCGGCCTCCTTGATTTGAAAAACCATGAACTGGAGGGGGGCCTTGCCCCCCCTCCGAGCAGTATTTAGTGCTTGTGGCTGTGGCGTTTGCTAACGCCCACCTTCGAACTCGCGACCAGCCTCTTCTCCGTGGCCTTCGAACTCGAGATCACCTGACCACCAACGGTTTGAGTCACCCGTGTCGTCACGGTCTTCTCCTCAACCGGATGAGGCAGCAGAGTGTAGGCGGACTCGCAATAGCACACGTTGTATTTGTCCAGCCTGTGCTCCGACGGATGGACGAAGACAGGTCGCTCACGCACCTTTGTAACGGACTTCGTGAATGTCACGATCACGACTTCCATTGCTTCGAACCGATCCTGCGGAAACTCCTTGAGATCGTCAGCGTCGATCATCGGCGGCGGCGCAACCGGTTTGGCATTTGCGGCCCCAACAACAACGCTCGACACGGCGATCGCAGCTGCGACCGCGCAACATTTGAGATGAACGTTCATTTGGATCCTCCTCTTTCGATGTTCACGATGCCCCGCACGCGGTTACGGGCGCGGTGTGCGCCCGGCCCCCTCCCCGATCGATGCAGTGCATAACGTACTAACTGGACTTCGGCAAGTCTGGGGCAAACATCCCCCCTACAAAACTGGAGTTTTCCGATTCCAGGATTTAGGTAGCTCACTTGATGAGCCCCCGACGAAGCGCAGCGACGACCGTCGCCAAGGTGGACTTGGTTCTAAGCCTTGTCCTGATGACTTGGAGGTGCTTGTAGATCGTGGACTCCTCGACGCACAGAAGTTTTGCCGCGTCTGCAATGCCACCCGCGTCTGCCAGGCCCTGAAGGACTTCCAATTCGCGATTCGTCAGTCGTTGGCCCAATTCGACAGTCGCGATCGACTCATCGGAGTCGCCCGGCGTGCAGTTTGGACTCGAGACTTGAAGGCCCCTGCTTTCAAGAGCCTCGCGAATCTCCTCGAGGGTCTCAGAACACGGGCAGACCAGCCGGACTGACGTTATGTGTCCGTCCTGGGAGCCATGCCCCTGAACCTGCGCTCTGCCCACACCCCAGTAGACCCACAGTAGGCCCGCTTCAGTTGCAGCTTCCGCGAGTTCTCTACAGGGCGCCGGACAGGGTCGTAGTCTGGGCGACTACCAGCCGCGGACCGCCAACTGGTCCTCTTCTGCCAGGGACGAGACGTTGATTCCCACCATCGGCTCTCCGAGGCCACCCGACACTCGCGCGAGCACCGTGGCATCTTCGAAGTGCGCGGTCGCCTCCACGATGGCCTCCGCCCGCCGCTCTGGATCGCCGCTCTTGAAGATGCCGCTGCCGACAAACACGGCCTCGGCGCCGAGCTTCATCATGAGAGCGGCATCCGCCGGCGTTGCGATTCCACCTGCGGAGAAGTTCGGGACGGGCAGCCTTCCAGTCTTGTGAACCTCGCATACGAGGTCGTACGGCGCGGCGAACTCCTTCGCCAGAGCCATCAGTTCGTCTTCCCTTGCCGACTGGACGCGCTTCATTTCGGAGACGATGGACCTCATGTGGCGAACTGCTTCGATGACGTCCCCCGTTCCGGCTTCGCCCTTCGTGCGGATCATCGCCGCACCCTCACCGATCCTGCGAAGCGCTTCGCCCAAATTGCGCGCGCCGCAGACGAACGGAACCTTGAAGGCGTGCTTGTTGACGTGATGCCACGGATCGGCGGGAGTGAGCACCTCGCTCTCGTCGATGTAGTCGACCTCGAGGGCTTCGAGGATCTCGGCTTCCACAAAGTGCCCGATTCGGCACTTCGCCATGACGGGAATCGTGACCGCGTCCTGGATCGCTTTGATTAGGTTCGGGTCGCTCATTCTCGCCACGCCGCCCTGGGTTCGGATGTCGGCCGGGACTCGCTCCAGCGCCATGACGGCCACTGCGCCGGCTCGCTCGGCGATCTTCGCGTGCTCGGGGGTGACGACGTCCATGATCACCCCGCCCTTGAGCATCTCCGCCAGACCGACTTTGAGCCGCCAGGCGGCCTTCTGTGTCTCTACCGGCTGCGCGCCATTTGTGGGATGACCATTCGTGCTCATGCTCGACTCCAATTATGATTCGCCTCGGGGCTCGCCTGCGAGTTCCCGGGCATGCGGCGATAGTACCAGCAAACACAAAAATCTATCTTCAAAGCGACGGAATACGGTATTATATTTTGCATATGCACCTGGACACAGTGGATTTGAGCATCCTCGCGACCCTCCAGTCGGAAGGCAGGGTGACCAATTCCGACCTGGCGGTGCGAGTCGGGCTCACGCCCGCTCCGACGCTTCAGCGGGTTCGGAAACTTGAGGACGCCGGGATCATCCGCCGCTACGCGGCCATCCTTGACCCGGAGAGCCTCGGGCTCCAGGTCACGGTCTTCGTGAGCGTCGTCATGGTGTCTCATGGTCGAGAGGCGACCGACCGGTTCGTGGCTGCCGTGTCGGACCTCCCGGAGGTGCTTGAGTGCCATCACCTTGCCGGCGATGAGGACTTCCTCCTTAAGATCGTGGCGCGAAGCCCCGCCGACTACGAGCGCTTCTTGCTCGAGAAACTGTGCGCCATCGAGGGCGTTCAAAGGGTCAACACCAAGTTCGTTCTTTCGTCACCGAAATCGACCACTGAACTGCCCATCGGCACTCGGGAGCCGGCACGTCTGTGACATCGGGAGCCCTCGACTTCGGCGTGCTCGCCTTCACTTCCCTGTTCGCCGTTATTAACCCAGTCTCTGCTGCGCCCGTGTTCGTCGGCCTCACGCGCGACAAGTCGCTGCGAGAGCGACGGAGGGTGGCCTTGCGGGCGGCACTGACGGCGGCGATTGTGCTCGCCGTGTTCGCAGCCGCGGGTGGGGCGATTCTCGCGTTCTTCGGGATCACCGTTCACGCATTCCGAATCGCCGGCGGCCTTCTCTTCACTTTGATGGCACTGCGCGAACTCCTCGGGATGCGTGACGTGGATGCGGACGCTGGGCCGTCAGACTCGGACCCCAGCATCGTGCCCATCGGCATCCCGTTGATCGCCGGCGCAGGCGCGATTTCCACCGTCATGGTGCTGACCGGGCAGGCGACGGCGGGGCCGTATCAGTTTGCCCTTGTCCTTGCGATTCTCGGCAACGTGGTCGCCACGTTCGTCGTTCTCGCGCTTTCGCCTCACATCGTCTCCCGATTGGGGCCGCAGGGCCAACAGGTCGTCTCACGGCTCATGGGCCTTCTGAACGCCGTAATCGGCGTGCAGTTCATCTTGAACGGAGTCTCGGGAGCGGTCTTGGAGATTCTCCAACAGAAGTGAGTACGGCCCTCTCGGTATGCTGAATCTGTGAAGGGCATTATCATCGCCGGCGGGCTCGGGACGCGCTTGCGGCCCCTCACACTCTTACGTCCGAAACCCCTCGTGCCGATCGTCAATGCTCCCCTTCTCGAATACCAACTGATGTATCTCCGATCGGCCGGTATCACCACGGTCTGCTTTGCGACCAATTACATGGCGGATGTCATCCAAGAGCAGTTGGGAGACGGAAGCGCATATGGGATGGAGTTGATTTACGCCACCGAGTCGGAACCGCTCGACACAGGGGGGGCGATTCGTAACGCCTACGACGCCCTGAAACCAGACGACTGCGTCGTTTTTAACGGCGACACGATTCATGGCTTCGACATCGGGGCAATCGTAAACCGTCACCGGGGGCGAGGGGGCGACGTCACCCTTACGCTGATCGAGGCTCAACGCCCACACGCCTATGGCGTGGTTCCGATTTCTGAAGACGATCGCGTGCTCGCGTTCTTGGAGCCAACCGAGGAGCAAAAGCGCAGGCTCGCGTCGGATGAAGGCGGGTCGGACTTCATCAACGCCGGGCTCTACGTTCTGTCTCGAGCGGTGCTCGACCGGTTTCCGGTGGGCCGGAGCAACGTCGAGAGGGACGTGTTTCCTCGACTGATCGGGGAAGGGGCCCGCGTCCTCGGCGACGTGCAATCCGAGTTTTGGATCGACATCGGGCGCCCTTCCCAGTACCTGGATGCCGTCCGCGCCGTTATCGAGGGCGTCATCCCGTCCGCACGCGAACTGCCCAAGACCGACGGATCGGCAATCCACCCGACCGCGGAAATCCACAAAACCGCCAAGATCGGCGGCGCATCTTCGATTGGGCCGTCCGTCAAAATAGGTGAAGGCGCCGTCGTATTAGGATCGGCGGTGCTCGATGGAGCCCAAATCGAGTCCGGCGCAACGGTCGAGAACAGCGTGGTCTGCGAGAACGCTTTGATTCGTGAATTCGCCGTCGTTTCGAACTCTGCTCTGGGACCGGGGTCGGTGGTTACGGCCTACTCCAGAGTCGGAGGGATGTCGTCGTAAGGAGTCTGAGATGAAAGTACCGCTTGTCGATTTAAGATCGCAATACGAAGAGTTGAAGGAAGACCTGGACGCGGCCGTTCTGTCCGTGCTGTCAAGCGGCAACTACGCGTCGGGGGAAAACGTTAGGCTCCTGGAGGAAGAGATCGCCGCATCGTGCAACTGCCGTTACGGAATCGCCTGCAACAGCGGCACCGACGCCCTCAAGATTGGGCTTCAAGCGATGGGCATCAGCGAGGGCGACGAGGTCATCACGACGCCATTTACGTTCGTCGCGACGATCGAGGCCATCATTCAGAACGGTGGGAAGCCGGTCTTCGTCGACATCACCTCGGACTCCTATAACATCGACGTCTCCCAGATCGAGCGCGCCATCTCGCCAAGAACGAAGGCCATTCTGCCCATCCACCTGTTCGGGCAGATCGCGGACATGGAGTCCATCATGGAGATCGCCGAGGCGAAGAACCTCCTCGTCTTAGAGGACGCGGCGCAGTCCATCGGGAGCACGAGAAATGGGAAGCCGAATGGAAACTGGGGTATCGCGGCCGCACTCAGTTTCTTCCCAACCAAGAATCTCGGCGCTGCGGGTGACGCAGGGATGATTCTGACAAACGACCAGGATATCGCCGACAGAAGCCGCAACCTTCGCGTCCACGGGATGGCGAAACAACAGTATCTTTACGATGACATTGGACACACGAGCCGGATGGACGAGATTCAGGCTGCTGTGCTTCGGGTGAAGTTTACGAAACTCGCGCAGTGGAACGAAGCGAGGAACATCCACGCTCGTATCTATGATCGTGCGCTCGCCGAGACGGACATCACCCCCCCCGCGATTGTGAGCGGCACCACGTATCACACCTATCACCAATACACGGTCCGCTGCTCGCGCCGGGATGAGTTCAAGGCTTACCTCGGCGAACATGGTGTCGCGAGCGCGATCTACTACCCTATCCCGCTGCACCTGCAGCCCGCCTATGCGTACCTCGGGTATCGCGAAGGCGACTTCCCCGTTTCGGAGCGAGCATGCAGAGAAGTTCTTTCTCTGCCGGTCCAGCCGCACCTGACGACGGAACAGGTGGAATATGCTGCAGACGTGGCACGGCATTTTGCGGTGGCGAAAGCCGGTGTCTAAACCGATTCGGCTTCTCGCGGTAGACCTCGACTTCACACTCCTCGATTCGAACCGGGAAATCCCGGAGGCGAATCGCCGCGCAGTCCGCAGAGCCTGGGAAGCGGGCATCACGGTCGTTCTCGCCAGCGGCCGAATCGCGTCCGGGATGGCACGCTTCGCCGATCACCTCAAACTGTCCACTCCCTTGGTGGCCTGCAACGGTGCGCTCGTCATCGACGGCAACGGCCAGACGGTTGTCGAGCGGACGTGCCATCCGGAGGTCTCGCGCCGAATCCTCGACTACTGCCGAGCCCACGACCACCACGTCCACGTGTACGCGGAGGGGGCGATCTGGTTCGCGGAGCCGGACGCTTACGCGGGAACCTATCTCTCCCGCGCCCGACAGCCGGACCACCGGTTCGTGGGCTGGGAGGCTCTTTACTCCTTCGAGCCGATCAAGCTGGTCGTCATGGGTGAACCCGAGGAGGTCGCGAGGGCCCGAAGTGGCCTGTCGGAAACCGTAGGCCCGGATCGGTCGTCTGTCACGGTGTCGGAGGCGGAGTACCTGGAGTTCCTCCCCGCAGAATGCTCGAAGGCAACCGGGCTCGGCGCCCTGGCGGAGCGGCTTGGGATCGCTCGCGACGAGGTCGCCGCCATCGGCGACTACGAGAACGACCTCGAGATGGTCCGGTGGGCCGGGTTCGGAGCGGCGGTCGGCAACGCCCTACCGGAGGTTCAGGCGGCAGCCGACGTTGTAGTAGGTACGAATGACGAGGGCGGTGTCGCCCAGTTCATTGACCTTCTACTTGAAAATCGTGGACAATCTCAGGTGGTGTGAGTCCGTCTATGAGTCTGGACACTCTCGGGCACCGGCCGCCCGGGCTCGTTCGCGCCCTCGAAGAGGTAGGTAAAGAATCATGAAAACACTGTTATGGAAGACCGTCGCGCTGGCAGGCGCCGTGCTCAGCGCGCAGGCCGCCTTAAGTCAGGGCGTGCTCATCGTGACCAGCCCGGCCGACGGAGCGTTCGTCGGGTCGACGACCACGATCAGTTTCAGGATTGACAACGGCGTGCGAGAAGTCACGGTTCGGGCCGAGATCACGGCCCAAGTGGGTGGAGGCGCGACGGCCATTGAAACACGAGTCACGCCCGACTCCAATGGAGACGCCAGCGGCTCCCTCACCTGGAATCCGAGCGACGCATTCGATGAGGGGCTCTACGACATCCACGTCACGGCAACGGAACAGGGGAACGTATACAACGACGTTGACTTGACCGTAACTCTTGACCGGAAGAAGCCCGAACTGACAGATCACACGCCGCAGAACAACAGTTTCGTGAACGGCATCGTCACGATCACCGCGGAAATCGAAGAACTCAATCTCGACTCGTGGCGAGTGACAGTGAACAACCAAGACATTCCGTTCAACACGGGCAACACGCCCACCATCTCCGTCACCTGGGACACCTCCAACATCGAGGACGATGGGGAGCAGGAAATCAAATTCATCATCAAGGACCTGGCGCAAAATCAACAGGAGATCACCGTCTCGGTGTTTCTTGATCGGCAGTCACCGACTGTGACCGTGCTGACGCCGAGGACCGATCAGCAGATTCCGCCGCTTTCGACGCTTGGCGTCGCGTTCGACGTTGCTGACGCGGCGCACAACTCCGTTTCAATCTCTGGAATCTTAGTTGAGATTCGATTGCTCGATGGCACGTTGGTGAAGCGCGTTTCGAGGCTTCGATATGGCCAAGTCAACGACACCACTTCGAGATGGATGGGTAGAGTCCGGTTGCGGCTCCCAGAGGGCGTGTCCAACTTCAAACTCGTCATCACAGTAGTCGACAAGGCCGGAAACCCGACGGTCATCCAGGAAGTGCCGCTGCAGTACTCGCGGGGGCGGGGTCGAGGCAGGTAGTCTGGCAAGAGAAGAGTTCTACATTCCGTAGGAGGAAGGGAAAACAGGATGAAATACGACGCATGGACGCGGAGCGCAGCGGGAGTTGCGCTCATTCTGCTGGGCACGATTTCGAACGCTCAGGTGCCTGATCTGCTGAACGCGTTCGAGATGGGCGGCCGAGCGATGGGTATGGGTGGGGGCACCTACTCGAACTCTTCAGACCCGAGCGCGAGTTACTGGAATCCGGCGGGCCTGGCTCACATCAGCAGCACGACGGTTCAAATGGACTTCCGAAACCGACCTGGATCGGATACCAGTGTGTCGGGGTCCTTCGTTGACCCGGACAGGAGCGCGGACGGCCAGTACGGGTCGAATGCGATCACGTTTGCCGGAGTCGCTACGCCGTTCGGCAAGGGAGTTCTCGGTCTAAGTTATGCTGTCGGCGGCTGGATTCGCGACGACGCCAGAAATGACAGCGATCTGCACAGCGGAGACCCTGGGGATCCGACGGTCGTTACCACGTTCATCGACTTCCTGAAGGTCTACACCGAGTTCGTCACACTCGCATATGGGACGGGGAGCGGAAGAGGGACCACGTTCGGCGTCGGCATCGTGTTCGCACGACAGAACCTGAATAACGACGTGTTTGTTCGCACTGAGGACGGCTCGGGCGGCCTGATCAGCGAGACGCTTACGGAAGTGTCCTCGAATGGATTCGGGCTCGGCGGCATCGTCGGAGTCCAATTCGTCCCTCCGTCCAACCCGAACGTCTCCTTCGGGCTCAGCTACCGATCTGAAATCCAACTTAACGACGTCGAAGATGGCGAGCCGTACGGCGACACGATTCCCGCCAGGCTTCAGGCAGGCCTCGTGTTCCGGCGAGATGGACTGCGCGGAGGCCGAGACTATCTCGTAGGCGGCATAGACGCTTCGTACTTCTTCCCGGCCAACGACGGTCGAATTCTGGAGAGGGACTCGCAACTCGCATTTGGCGGCGGAGTCGAATACAACTGGTCCCAGGCGTTCGGCTACATCCCGTTCCGCGTCGGCTTCCGATCCGTGCAAGAAGCCGGGGAGGGATTCGCAAACCGCGACGTCTTTACATTCGGCGTAGGGTACAGGCCGACTAGCGGCGACTGGACGATCGACTTGTCGATTGCCACGGCTTCCGGACAAAGCCGACCCGACCTTGCGATCTCCATGACGTTCTTTAATCGCTAACCGAGGAATTCGTATGAAGGTACAGAAGGCGCTCGTTCTCTCTCTCTGCGCACTCGCCAGTGTCTCTGCCACTGCGCAAAAGTGGGCGCATGCCTATCAAGAGGGCCTCGAAGCTGCGAAGAGGAGTGACTGGGCAAAAGCGCGCGAGCGGTTCTTGGACGCGATCGCGGATCGTCCCCAAGATAGCGCGTCGCCGAGCACGGTGGGCAGCAGCGTCCTCGACCGGCAACCGTGGCGCAACGGTTCCCCCTACTCTCCCAACTTTGCGGCGGCGTACTGCTCCTTCAAACTCGCGGCCACCAGCCCGGATGGGCCCGTCCGAAAGCAGCACTTGGAAACCGCGATTTCAGGCTTCAACACGCTCATCAACGGTGGTCAAGAGAGCATCGAGTCGCTCCTATTCTTGGCTGCGGCGTACGCGGCGGCGAACGACACCAGCACGAGTTCGAAAGTGCAGGAACGCCTGAACAAGGTGGACCCCGCGAAGTCATTCAAGGTGGATCGCGAGGTCCTCGAGTTCGCTGACTTGCGAGTGCTCCAAGGCACGGCAGCCCCGGGCGAGGAGGGGACCGGGATCGGACGCATCAACGACATCCTCAATCCCGCGCCTGGAGACATGGTCGGCGTCGTTCCAGTTCTCGATTACAAGTTTGCGCTCATCGTCGGCAACAACTCGGCTTCCGGAGGCTCATTCGGTGCCGCAGACGCGAACCTCATCCGTTCCGCGCTAATGCGGCACGGTGGCTACGCGGAAAGCAACATCGTCGTCTTGACCGGCGCGACGTCGGACCAGATCGCGGCGGCGGCGGACCAATTGAGCAGTAGGATGCCGGAGAACGGCACGATCCTCATTTTCTACAGTGGCAACGTGCACACGGATGAGAACGGCAGAGACTATCTCGTGGGAACGGAAGGCGGCAAGGGCATCTTGAAGACGGAGTTGTTCCAACGATTCGTTTCGAAGGCCGCGTCAGTCTTCTCGTTCTTCCAAGTGGACAGACCTGTCGGCAATAGCGGTGTGTACTTTGGGCGCGACGTGCCGGCTGTTGGGAAGATCGCACAGTGCATCGGCACTGCGCCGGGAGAACGCACCCAATCCGCGGCGATCGGCGGCGAGACCCACGGGGTCTACGCGGCGGCGTTTGCAGAAGTCTTAGGCGAGGTCCGAAACAACCGGATTCCGATTCTCGACTTCGCTTGGGAGCTCTTCTACAAGGTCCGTTCCGGCGCGTCGCAGGCGGGGGGTCTTCAGACACCTACCCTCCCGGTGCTCGTCAGTCTTGACGGCGCCGCGAGATTTTAGGCCTGCCCAATCGTCTTGAAGATGTGCCTCGACTCACTTCGGACGAGGTTGCACGAGCCTTAGGGCTGTTGGCCGGAATCCTCGCGGCCGGCTACGCAAAAGAACGCCTGCTTCCAGCTGCGAACGCTTCGATTGGTGCGGAATTCACCAACCTGCATGAACTCCGTGAGGGCCTAAGCAATGCAGAGTCCTCCTTCCGGCTCCTGATCGGTTACTACGCCGCCCTTCGCCGAGGGGGGGACCCGGAGTTCCTCAGCGAGGCATTCCTTGAGGCCTTCGACCGCACTCTCGAGGACAGTGAGTTCGAGGATTTCCTGGATTCGGGCGACACCGAGGCTTTGTGGCTGAGTTTTTGTGAGGTCTGCGGCGAGCGGCAGCGGCGAGTCGATGAGGCCCAAACCCGACCCGTCTTGACGGGATTGGCGGCGCTCGCAATGGAGACGTTTGCCGCCCGCGGGCACGGGAACCTCCACGCGTGGATCGAGGACACAGTCCGCGCAACTCGACAGGTTGAGCCCATCTTTGAACGCTTCAAGGAAACCAAAACCGTCGGACCGAAGACGGCGAGCCACATACTGAGGGATGCAGCAATCGTCTTCAGATTCGAAGTGTCTGTGGCTCCTGCGGACCGACTCTATCTTCACCCAGTCGGGGTCACGCTTCGCAGACTGGCTTTGTGGCTTCTCCCCGACTCCGAAGAAAGGAAACTGCCGGATTGGGTGCTCGCAGGAAAGTTCTCGAAAGTCTGCAGACTTCATCGCGTATCCGGTGTTCACGCGAATGCAGGAGCCACCCACTTCGGTTTCAGAATCGCACCGCTCTATCCGAACTTTGAGGAGGCCGTGCGGGAAGTACTGCTACGCGATTCCCAGCCTGTGCGCGGCAATCACTAATCCGTCGAGCGTCAGCGTCGGATCGATGATTTCGATCGCATCGGAAAGCTCACCGAACATCGTCGCGAGCCCGCCCGTTCCGACGATGGTCGGCCTTGTCCCAAGTTCATCGCTGATGCGTTCCAATATCTCGTGGATCGCCCCCACGTAGCCGAACACGTGTCCCGATTGCAGGCTCTCTCGCGTCGTTTTCCCGATTGCGACTTTGGGCGTCTTCAGTGAGAACTGCGGAAGTTTTGCTGCCCTCGACGAAAGGGCCTCCATCGAGACCTCTACGCCAGGAAAGATCGCGCCCCCCAGGTACACGCCGTCACCCGAAATCACGTCAAACGTCGTCGCAGTGCCGAAGTCCACGATCACGGCCGGCAACGTGTACTTTTCAATCGCGCCAAGCGCATTCGCGATTCGATCTGCGCCCACGCTCTCCGGTGGATAATACTGTATGGGCAGTCCAACGGATTCGCCCGATTCCAAGAACCGGATCGGGCATTGGAACCACTTCTTTGCAAGCAGTTCGGTCGCTTGCGTGGCCGCCGGCACCACACTTGCGCAAATGCACGCACGAGGCAATCCTTCCACCGACCTCTCTCGTGACAATTGAAGAAACCACGCTGCCAGTTCGTCTTCGGTCTCCAGTTGGTTCGTGTGCTTGCGCCAAATCTCCACCCACTTCCCTTCGCGGTGAAGACCGAACACCGTGTGCGTGTTGCCGATGTCAATCGCCAAGAGCATTCGTCAACTCCACCTCTCCCACGACGGTCCCGCCACACTCCCTCACGAGGGCCTGCACGACGTCTGCGGCGACTTCATCCCGCCTCTGTGCGCTTGACGACTCCACCATGACCCTCACCACAGGCTGCGTTCCACTCGCCCGAACGAGAATCCTTCCGTCGCCGTCGATTCTCGCCTGAGCCTCCTGCAAAGTCGCATTCACCACAGGATTGGCCTTCCAATCCGAGTTTCGATCGATCCTGACGTTTACGAGCACTTGCGGCCAATTCTCAAACTGCGGTTCGAGTTGCGAGGCGCGCTGCCCAGACTCGCAGAGAACGCGAATCATCTCAACCGCCGTCAGAAGCCCGTCGCCGGTTGGGGCGTGCTCCGGAAAGATGATGTGGCCGCTCTGCTCGCCGCCGATGCGTGCGCGATGCTCGCACAGAGCGTTCGCAACATGCCGGTCCCCGACCCGCGTGCGGACAAGTTCGACCCCGCGCTCGTTCAACGCTCGTTCGAAGCCGAGGTTGCTCATCACTGTGCCCACAACGATGGGCGGGTCGAGTCTTCCGTTTTGGTGTTCGAAGTTCGCCCAGGCGGCCATGAAACGGTCGCCGTTGATCAAAGTCCCCGTTTCATCACAAAAGATGCATCGGTCCGCGTCGCCATCGAACGCGATCCCTAAGTCGGCGCGTGCATCGAGGACTGCCTTTTGTAGCGTGGAAGGCCGAGTGGCGCCAACACCATCGTTGATGTTGTCTCCGTCCGGCGACATGGCAATCGCGTGGACCTCGGCTCCCCCCTCGCTCAATAACCTGGGAGCAAAGTCTGATGCCGCGCCGTTCGCGCAGTCCACCACGATCTTCAGGAAGCGCAAGTCCTTTGGCAAGCGCTCGGCGAGCCAGGCCTTGTAGTTCTGGAGGGGGGAATTGTCGGCGGTGATACGCCCAACTGCGGTCGTTCGATTCTCCAATCCGCGACCGAGGAGGGATGCGATTTCTTCCTCGATCTCTTCCGGCAACTTCCCTCCATCCTCGCCCAGGAGTTTTATCCCGTTGTCCGCCGCTGGGTTGTGGCTGGCGGAAATGACGGCTCCCATTCCCTTGTCCGAGGAGCGAACCGCAAACGAGACCGCTGGTGTTGGCGCAACTCCAAGCGTGAGCACGTCAATGCCGGCCGAGCAAAAGCCGGATGCAAGGGCTGCACCAAGCATTGAACCGCTGCGCCGAGTGTCCCTTCCAATCACGACGGGGGGGGAACCTCGGCCTGCAAGCCACGTTCCGGCGGCGTAGCCGAGCGAAAGCGCAATCTCAGGCGTCAATTCGGTGTTCGCAACTCCGCGGACACCATCGGTGCCGAACCGGATCACTTCGCCTTACCCTTGCTTACCTTGGCTTTCGTTGGCCTGAGAACCTTCGGTCCGATCGTGTATCCGCGCTCGACTTCTTCGATGACCGTTCCTTCCGTCGCTCCGCTCTCCACCGCTGCGACCGCTTCGTGCAGCGTGGGATCAAACGCTTCGCCGACGGCGAGGATCGGACGGACGTTGAACTCGGCGAGCGCCTCCCGCAGCATCTTGTCGGTCAACTTCACGCCCTCGAGGAGCGAGGACAGGCTGGCTCCGCTCTCCGCGGCCAGGATGGCCCTCTCGAGGCCGTCCAGAACAGGCAAGAGCCTCACCGCGAGCGCCTCCGCTGCCGTTTGCCGAATGGTGGCGATGTCTTGAAGGTGCCGCTTGCGTGCGTTCTGAGCGTCGGCCATCGCTCTGAGAAGTTGGTCCCTGGTGGCCGCAAGTTCGGCTTCGAGTTCTGCGATGCGGGTCTGTTCCGGGTTCGGTTCAGCCTCAGCCTCGGGCGATTCCGCCTCCGCCTCGGCCTCGACCGGTGGGTCGGCGGGCCGCGGATCGGGTCCCGCCGTCTGGCCGTTCTCCTTCATAGGATGTGGAATTTTACCTTGGCCCCTCCTTGACCCGAACGGTCATTGGAACGCAAACTCGTGCAGATGACGGAGTCCGCCGCGAAACTGCTTGCCGCCCTCGATGATTTTTTGGAGCGCGAGCGCCAGAGGAACAATGGGAAATCTCCGGCTCTCAACCCTGGGCAACGCAAGCAGTTCCTGTGGCCGCGGCAGTCGATTAGTCGCCAGTACAACGTCAAGCCCACGGACTTCACGCGTAGTTTCCGCTTCGAGACTCATGGCGAAGCGTTCGACGTATTGCTCGCAGAGACTCCGTTCGGAATCTTTGGCAAGTGTGAGGATCTCAAAGCCGAGGCGAAAGGAACTACGCTCGAACAGATGCTCGCCAACCTCGAAAGAGAGGTCGAGCCTCTGTTCTCTCGGCAGTTCGCCATCGCGAGGACCCTGGGTCTGCGCAGGCGATTCGAAGGAAACATCTCAGAGTTGGAACCCGCCGACCACCTGAAACTCCTCTATTGCGAGGATAGGGACGTTGCGCACGCTGCGATGTTCGAAATCGAGGCCCACAGCGGCAGCGGCGACTTCGGCCCTGCGCTCGTGCGAATTCTCGAGGATGATTCCCATCCCTACCGCCGCACGGCTCAGTGGTGCACGCTTGACATCCTGGAAGACCTGCCGAACGTCATCAGGGACGAAGAGTGGCAGACGAAGTGCTTCGCGGCGATTCGATCTCTCCTCGACTCCGCCGAAGATGACTACGCAAGGACAATCTACAAAGCGGGTGACGTTCTTGGCGACCACGTTGCGAATGAGCACGCCCAGGAGTTGCTGGTCGACGTCGCCCGCAATGGACGGTCACCGATCGGACGACGGTCCGCCATACACGGCCTTTTCCACCTTTGCGAGTGGAGGCCGGACTCTGTTCCGGAAGTGCTCGATGCTTTGCAGGCGATCGGCCGGACTGATCCTGAACCCACTCTGCGCGCGTATGCCAGTTCGCTCGCAGACTGCATCGCGCACGGGATGCCCCACGGCCCCGATCCGGTTCTGCCGCAGGATGCCGCTTGACGCGCTCAGTTCTCAGCGGACCTTGATCCGTAAGAAGCCCAGCGCTGTCGTGTCGTGCTCGATGGGTCGGGTCACCACAAAAGACTCACCGTCGGCCGTCACTGCGCGACGCTCCTTGACTAACTCCGGCAAGAACTGGTCCGCGAAGTTCGCATCGCTCGTTGCGAGAACTCGACCCATTGGGTCGGTCACGATGAACTGCTCGATTCTGTTGTTCCTGACGATCGCGCTGGCAATTGCGTTGAGCGCAGTGCGATCGTCCGAGGCGCTGGCATAGATCAGCGGATCGAGAGTGACGGCAAGAGCCTCGGCGACCAAGACCGCGTCGTCCTGCGCCTTTTGTTTCAGCGCAGCGGCATGGCTCTCCGCCTGCCTTCCCAGGTCTCCTCGGAGCGAACGGATCGCAAACACCTGATACACGAGGAGTATTACGCCGGCAGCGATGGCGACCAGCAGTGCGATCGCGCGAAGGTCCCATTTCGTTCCAACGGGCTGTGATTCATTCGAAGGCTGGCTCATACGATACTTCTCCTGGAAGTGGTGAGTCGGCGACGCAATCGAGATCGAGTTCGCTTCGCTCGCCTCTCGCAAGGCGGATGCTTCCAACGAACGCGATCATCGCCGCATTGTCTGTACACAGTTCAATTGGCGGTATCGACAGCATCAGTTGCTTCTTTTCTGCGCCACTCTTGATCTTACTTCTTAGGGATATGTTCGCTGCCACGCCCCCCGCGACCGAGACTGCGTTCGATCCCACCACGTCGCACGCCAGCAGGGTTCTTTCGGCGAGGACAGAGCAAATCGTCTCCTGGAACGACGCGGCCAAATCGTTCACATCGGCATCGCTCTCCACCGAGGCGGCAGTTCTCGCGACCGCCGTTTTGAGGCCGGAGAAGCTGAAGTCGAGGGTGGGCTCGGAGAGGCCCCTCGGCAAAGAGTAGCGCGCTGCATTGCCGCTCTCGGCCGCGGCCTGAATAGCCGGTCCACCGGGGCTGCCGAGTCCCAGCGAGCGGGCAGCCTTGTCAAAGGCCTCCCCGGCGGCATCATCGAGAGTGCGGCCGAGCACCGAATATTCGCCGACTCCACGAACATACAGGAGCTCGGTGTGTCCCCCGGACGCTAACAGGCACACGTAGGGTGGCCCAATTTCACCTCCCATCATTGGACTCAACGCGTGCGCTTCCAGATGGTGGATGCCGATGAGAGGCAATCCGTTTGCCCATGCAATGCCCTTCGCGCACGTGAGACCGACACTCAGCGCGCCAACAAGTCCCGGACGATTTGTAACCGCAACTGCGGCGACCTCGGCCAGGCTCAGATTGGCGCGCATTAGCGCCTCCTCGATCACCGGCAACATGTTCTCGATGTGCTTTCGCGCGGCGGCCTCCGGAACAATCCCCCCCCATTTCATGTGCAAGTCGGTTTGGCTGTTGACGACGTTGGAGGCGACCCTACCATCGATGAGGACCGCGGCAGATGTCTCATCGCAACTCGTTTCGATGCCGAGTACAGGTCCATGAAAGTGGAGCACGGATTCCTTCAATCCGAAGCCTCGATGTCGTAGAGCCACATGACGACCGCGTCGCTTCGATCAGCCGGATAGTAGCGCTTCCTGACTCCACACGCGACGAATCCCATCGATTCATAGAGTGAAATCGCAGCGATATTCCCCGCCCGGACTTCGAGGGTGGCGCAGCGGATGCCTCTCTTGGCAGCGTCCTTGAGCAGGTACTGAACTAACGTCCGCCCCATGCCCTTGCGGCGGTGTTCGGGCGATACCGCCACATTCGTGATGTGGGCCTCGTCAATTACCGACCAGTAGCCGGCATAGCCCACAACGGTTCCGTCCTGAAGCGCGACAAAGTAGTGCGCCTGGGGATTTGTCAACTCGCTTCGGAATCCAGATTCCGACCAGGCCGATGGATTGCTCTCCTTCTCGATCGCGAGGATTTGCGAGAGGTGCCTTTCCTCCATCGGCAGGATATCGGTCCGGCGCAATCTCACGCTCCTAAGTAGGCTTCACGCACCTTGGGGTTCTCAAGAAGCGCCTTCCCCGAATCGGTGAGAACGATCTCTCCCGTTTCGAGGACGTAGGCTCGGTTGGCAAGTTCGAGAGCGCGATGCGCGTTCTGCTCCACCAACAGAACTGTAACCCCCTCGCCGTTGATCGTTCGGATGATGCGAAAGATCTCGGTGACCAGGTTGGGGGCAAGCCCAAGCGACGGTTCGTCGAGCAGGAGAAGCCTGGGTCGAGCCATCAGTGCCCGGCCGATGGCGAGCATCTGCTGCTCACCGCCGCTCAGCGTGCCCGCGTTTTGTCGGAACCGCTCCCTCAGACGCGGGAACAGATTCAGAATATGCTCGATGTCGGCGCCGATGTCGCCGTCCTTGCGGAGGAATGCGCCGAGTTTCAGATTCTCCCCGACGGTCATGTTTGTGAAGATTCTCCGGCCCTCGGGGCTCTGGACGATCCCTTTTCCCACGACCTCGTGCGGAGGCAAGCCGCCGATCTCAGAGCCCTCGAAAAGAACGCTGCCCTTCTTCGGCCTTAGCAGTCCTGACAACGTGCGCAGCATCGTGCTCTTTCCTGCACCGTTCGAGCCGATGATGGAGACGATTTCGCCCGCATCGACATCTACGTTTAACCCTTTCAGAGCGTGGATGGCGCCGTAGTAGACGTGCAGATCTCGGATCTGCAGCATCACGGACGGTCTCCCACGAAGAGGAGTTCAACGATGAAGATGAGGGCGGTGTTCGGTCGAATGCCGCTCTTGAGAGCATTGTCAGGCGGGTTCGCTCCATAGGCCAATTCGGAGGGAATCTCAAGTTGCCGCTTCCCACCAACCTTCATTCCGAGAATTCCTTGCTCCCATCCCTTGATGACGCTGCCCTCGCCCAACCTAAACCGGATCGGTTTGCCACCCGACTTCGTCGTCTGGTCGAAAATGTAGCCGTCCGGCAGCATGCCTCGGTAATGAAGCGTAACGTACTTTCCTTCGCGGGCCACCGGACCTGTGCCGATCTCGATGTCTGTGACCTTCAGTGTTTTGATCTTCGCAGACGCCTTGGCGATGAGATCGTAGTTCGGCGATCTGGGGCCTGGATCGAGCGGTGGGGGGCCCGGGATGTTGAGATCGATCCGCTTGACCCGGTTCTCCAACTCCCCTTTGACCATCTCGCCGGTCTTAAGATAATCCAGCCGCTTCGAGCAAGCGGCGACGAGGACGACCGCTCCGATGAGGAGCCACTTCATGGGGCTAAGGGTACCCCCGCAGGTAACCTGATTCTCTCCCATGGTCAAGAAGGGCAAGCCACGGCCCTCCGGGCCCCCCACGATTCTTAACCGGCGCGCGAGATTCGACTACGAGATCCTGGAGACGTATGAGGCCGGGATCGTCCTCGTCGGCGCCGAGGTCAAGAGCGTGCTCGCCGGCAAGGTGAACCTGTCCGGCGCCCATGCCCGCATCCGAGACGGGGAGCTGTGGCTCGACGAGATGGACGTGGCCCCATACGAGAAGGCGACGAGTTACGTCCCGGACCGGCAGAGGTCGCGGAAGCTGCTGCTCCACAGGCGGGAGATCTCCGTGCTCCGGAGGCGGAGCGAGGAGCGGGGCCTGGCCCTCATCCCCACGAAGGTGTACTTTCGTAACGGGCGGGTCAAGGTCGAGATCGCCGTCGCCAGGGGGAAGAGGCAGTACGACAAGCGGCGCACTTTAGCCGAAAAAGACACCCGCCGGGAACTCGAAAGGAAGCAGTAGAGGTTTGACTTTGGGCGCCCGGGTGGGCCATACTTCCCTACCGCGCGTCTGGGCGCGCGAGGTACCGAATGAAGAGCGGTATTCACCCAAACTACGTCGCGTGCAAGGTGTATTGCGCCTGCACTCCTGGGCGTCCGGTCACGGAGGTTCTCTCCACCGTGCCCGAATTGCGGGTGGACATCTGTTCCAATTGTCACCCCTTCTACACCGGTAAGCAGAAACTGGTCGACTCGGCTGGCCGCGTCGAGAAGTTCCTGCGCCGCTACGGCAAAGGTGGGGAGAAGAAGTAGTGGCGAAGAAGGCAGAGCACCGCGAGATCATTCGCCTCGTGTGCACCGAGGACGGACGCAGTGTGTATACGACGACGAAGAATAAGCAGAAAACGAAGGACCGGCTCGAGTTGATGAAGTACAGCCCGTTCCTGAGAAAGCACACGCTGCACCGGGAGAAGAAATAGGATGCCGAATCCCAAGAGAAAGCATTCGCACGCGCGGAGCGCTAAGCGTCGAGGCACTTGGCGGACCGAAATGCCCGAACTTGTGCCCAATAAGCAGCAGGGAGGCTCTCCCTTCGTTCTGCCCCACACGGCAACGCCGGACGGCTACTACAAGGGCCGCAGGCTGCCTGGCTATAAGGACCGGACTCGCTGAGGCGCGACGGTTTCAACGAGGCTTGGCAATTAGGTCAGGCTGAATCGCTACGACTTGGAGGAGGGTAAATGCTTGCTGCTGTAATCGCGACGGTTATCATCGCGCCTACCGCCACCTTGACCGGCAACGTCGCGCCGACGAGCCCGGGTGGGCCGACCTACGTCTCGGTGCTGAAGACGTCCGCTGTTCCCTACCAGGTCGTGTATGAGTTCGACCGGACTCTGTCTCCGGGTCGCATGAAGAAGATTCGCGACGGCCGGGACGGCACGAAGCTGTCCATGATCCAGGAAGTGCGCGTCGGAGGCAAGATCGTCAAGACCCAGGTTCTCTGGGAGACGACAGAGCCGCCGGTAAGCGCCGTCATCTCGATCGGAAGGCCGTCCGTGGCCACGACGAGGGGCTCGTTCGTTCGGCAGAAAGTCGTGACGATGAAGGCGTCAGCCTATTGCCCGGGATCGTGCTGTGGATCGGGAGACCCGACTCGCACGGCCATCGGCATGCGGGCAGGACACGGCATCGCAGCCGTGGATCCGCGGGTCATCAAGATGCGGACGATGCTGTTCATCGAAGGGTACGGATTCGCAATCGCCGGAGACACCGGCGGCGCCATCAAGGGCAACCGGATAGACCTGTGCTTCCAAACCCATACGGAGGCGCTCAAGTTTGGACGCCGAAACGTTCGGGTCCACATCCTCGGATAGGCTCGACCCGGCCGAACCGGAATCGCTCCGGAGGCTCCTCCGAGAGTACGGCATCGAAGCGAAGCAGGGCAGGGGCCAGCACTGGCTCTGTAACCCGGCATTAGCCGACGACATCGTCGCGTCCGCGCTTCCAGCCCGTTCGTTCCTTGAGATCGGCCCTGGCTTGGGCCCCATCTCGTCGCGCCTCGTGGGACTCGGGCCCGTCGTCGCGGTGGAGGTGGACCCAGAACTGGCGCAGGTCGTCCGCCGTACAGCGCCCGGCGCTGAGGTCGTCGTTGGAGACGCCCTGGAGGTGGACCTTCGGACGCTTCTGGCTCCCCTTCCTCTCCCGCGAGCCGTCGTCTCCAACCTCCCCTATAACCTGACCACGAGGCTCTTGGAGCGGTTCTGCGCGGTAAGCGATGCCTTCGATTTCGCCGTGGTCATGATGCAGCGGGAGGCCGGCAGCCGGCTGTTCGCTAAGCCGGGGCAGAGCGCACGCGGCTATCTCGCCGCCCTGTTGGACATCACCTTTACGGTTCGAGGCACCACGCGCGTGGGACGGAGCAACTTCGTGCCGCAGCCAACGGTGGACTCGGTGGTCTATGCCCTCGCCGTCGAACTTCCGCCCACTCCTGACATCCAGACCTTGCTCAAAGCGGCCTTCCTGCACCCTCGGAGGACGCTTCTTTCCAATCTCGTCACCGGGGGAGTACCCAGGGCCGACGCGCTCGATGCGGTGAATGAGACCGGACTAAGCCCTACTGCGCGGGCTCACCAGGTGAGTCGCTCCGATTGGCTTCAGCTGGCAGGTCGACTCCACACCCGAATGAGTTGAAGGTGAACTCGCCGAGGTAGGCGCCGATCAGGTTGCCGGCACCAACGATCAGTGGGGCCTGCCACCATCCCACCACTCCGAACAGGATCGTCCCCAGGGTCACGGGGAACAGGATGATGAAGCAGCATCCGGCGATCACGGTCGCGTGATTGGCCCGGTCCCGCAATCGGGTGGGGGCGACCAATCGAAGAAGCCTGCGCCGGGAGAAAGGGGGAACCTTGATCGCGGATTCGATTACCGTCTGCTTGTACTTCGGGTTCCGCCTGTGGACGCCGTTGATCAGGCTCCAGCCCAGGCTGAGCATTCCGGCTAACGTGAAGAGGATCCAGTGTGCGGACAAGCGTTCCTACTCTATCAGTCGGTATGTTGGCACGGGCACGTTATCCCCTTGGTTCGAACGGTATTCTCGAACCGAGCGTGAGCCAGGACTACGTCGACGAGGCTGTGATCGAGGTCCACTCCGGCCGGGGCGGGGACGGCGCCGCCACGTTCCGGCGAGAAAAGCACGTGCCTAGGGGCGGACCCGATGGTGGAGACGGGGGCAGGGGTGGTGACATCGTGCTAGTCGCGAGTTCCGCAAAGTCCACGCTGCTCGACTTCCATTATCAGAAGCGATTTAGAGCCGGCAACGGCCAGCCCGGCCGGAGTTCGGAGCGGACAGGCAAGGACGGAAGTTCCATCGAACTCAACGTTCCAATAGGCACCGTCGTTCGCGACGCCGATTCCGGCGACCTGTTGGCCGATCTCGTCGAGGACGGGCAGAGGCAGATCGTCTGCAAGGGGGGGCGGGGCGGAAAGGGCAACGTGAGGTTCACGTCCAGCGTGCGGCAGGCGCCTACCTTCGCCGAGAAGGGTGAGCCCGGCGAAGATAAGAAACTCCGGCTCGAGTTGAAACTCCTTGCGGACATCGGCCTCGTGGGTTTGCCAAACGCCGGCAAGTCGACTCTGATCAGGGCCGTGAGTGCAGCCAGACCCAAGACGGGCGCCTATCCGTTCACAACGACGCGCCCGCACCTCGGCATCGTCCGTGTTGACGACGATTCCTTCGTCATGGCGGATCTGCCTGGACTGATCGAGGGCGCGAGCGAGGGACGGGGGCTGGGCCACTCCTTCCTGAAGCACGTCGAAAGGACGAGCGGCATTCTCCACGTCGTGGAGTGCGCGCCCGTGGACGGCTCGGACCCCCTCGAGAACCTGCGCCTCATCCGGCGGGAACTCACGACCTTTTCGCCCGACCTGGATCGAAAGCCTGCGATGGCCGCCTTGAGCAAGGTTGATCTGATTGGCGATGGGGAGGCCGAAGCCATCCGACAGAACCTCGAAGTCGAGGGCCTCGAGGTCTTCCCGATCAGCGCTGCGACGAACCGAGGTCTGGAGCCGCTTCTCTATCGGCTGCTGCAACTCGTCCGCGAGGCGAGATCGAAGGAGGGGTCTCAGCGCGTTCCGATCGTTGTGCCGAAGCCAGTCGTCACGGACGTGCCGGAGTGGACCGTGGTCGCAGAGGGACCCGTTTTCCGCGTCGTCGGAGACCAGATCGTGCGGATGGCGGCCATGACGAACTTGGACAACCCGGAGGCCCTTCTGTACCTTCACAAGCGGCTCAAGCGGCTGGGCATTCTCGACTCCCTGAAGAGCCAGGGCGCGACCGAGGGATGCACGGTCGTGATCGGTGACATCGAGTTCACTTTCACAGAGGAGCGATGAAGCGCGGGATTCTTGGGGGCAGTTTCGATCCGATTCACATCGGACACTTGCGGCTTGCCATCGAGGCGCAGGAGCAACTGGGTCTGGATGAAGTGATCCTCGAGGTTGCGCGTGTGTCGCCGCTGAAAACTGGCGAATCTTCCGCCCCGGCCAACCTGCGGCTTGAGATGGTCCGCGCCGCAACGGCGGACCTCGTTGGCGTCCGCGCGGGAGACACCGACCTGCGCCGTGAGCCGCCCAGTTACACGGTCGACCTCCTCGAAGCGCACGCGGCCCCCGGCGTCGAATTGACGCTGATCGTCGGCTGCGACTCCTTACTTGAGTTCCACCTTTGGAAAGACCCGGAGCGGATCGCCGGATTGGCCTCAATTGCGGCCGCAAAGCGGCCCGGCTACGATGCGCGGAGCTTCCCTCACCTCTCGGACCGAATCCGCGATGTGGTGACCTGGTTATCCGGTCCCGCGATCGACATCTCTTCGACCGTTCTCCGTGAAAAAATACGCACCGGCAAGTCGGTGGCGCACCTAATTCCGCCGGAGGTCGTCAGTACGATAGTGAAGCACCGTCTGTATGAGTGAGGCCACGAAGTCACAGGGTTCCGAGGCGATCGTGACAGCCATCTGTGACATAGCCGACGAGGCAAAGGCCGAGCGAATCGAAACCGTGGACGTTCGGGGCAAAACCTCCATCGCCGATTACTTCATCGTCTGCAGCGGCAATTCCGACACCCACGTCCGAGCCATCGCGGGGCGAATCGAAGACAAGATGCGCCAGGCGAAGCGACGACCGCTTCGCGTCGAAGGAGCCGAAACGGGATGGGTGCTCCTGGATTTCGGCGACGTCATCTGCCACGTTATGCTCGAGTCGCAAAGACAGTTCTATGACCTCGAGTCCCTCTGGGAGTCCATGCCCAAACGACCGGAATACGAGGCATAGCGATGCTCGAGTTCGACCCCGCAGTTGAGAAGATCGCTTCGGCGGTGGGTCGAATAACGGCGCTTCGCAAGGCAGGCCGAGACGAAGAGGCGAAGTCAGAGTTGGCCACGCTCCTGGAGGAGTTCCCATCTCACCCGAACGCGCTCGAAGCGCAGGCCGACGACCTCGCGGCTCAGGGCCAATTCAAAGAGGCGATCGGCCTCTATAAGAAGATCATCGACGAGAACCCCGGGCGGGTCGGCACGGAGAAGAAACACGCGGACTTAGTCTTTCGGACCACGGCTGTGGACATCGAGGCCCAGCGCCTGTTGAGTGAGGGGGCGCTTCTCTCCGGGGGGGACGTAGAGGCGAACAAGCGGCGCTTCGGGGCTGCGATGGTTCTCAGCATGCTCCTGCCCGGAACGGGTCAATTGGCCAAGGGCGAGTTCGCGAAGGGGTTTGCGTTTCTGCTGCTCGAGGCCGTACTGTTGGCTCTCACCTTTGCATTCGGCATGGACCGGCGCCCGAAGCTGCCGGAACTGACGACGGCAGGCTGGGCCACCATCGGCGGGATGTTCCTGCTTCACGTCGTTGCGATGCTCGACGCGGCTACGGCCCAGGTCGCCTCGGCAGTTCCACTCTCGAAAGTCCGGCCGAAGCCCCCGGTAGACAAGCCGTTTGAGTAGAATTTTCCCGGCCCGTCTTCAAAGGAAGAGCACATGTCAACCCCGCAGAAGAGATCCGACGTCGTAGAGGTTCACTGGGAGCACGCCATTACTTGGGGGGTGATCGGAGTTCTGTGCGTCCTTGTCGGCCTCGCGATCCTTCGGTACGGCGGGATCTTCGAGAGTTTCAGCTGGCCCTTCCTCGCAGCGGCGCCCCTGCTCGGCGCGTATGCCGTCTACCGGGCTCTCGCCTCGCGAAAAGAGAAGAGTTACACGGTTGCGTGCCCGTACTGTTCGCATGAGATCGTGTTCACCGATCCGCCGACGGAAGACTTCGTCTGCGATTCCTGCGAGAGGCGCGTCGCCGTTTACGACGGCCGCATCCTGGACGTTACAGGAGTTACTTGCGGCTTTTGCCAGGCGCTCAACTACCTGACCGAGAAGACCGAAGTCCTCATCTGCGAGGGGTGCGGCCGGGAGATCCCGTTGTTGGACCCGCGAACCGGGGAGATGAAGCACGCTCCGAAGGGCTTCGCCAGGGTCGACGACGACAGCCTCTACGAACTGTTGCTCCTCGATCTGGGGCGAGACCGCGAGGCGGTGATCAACTCTCTGCAGCACATGCTCGCCCTGAATCGGAACCAGATCAAGCCGATGCTCGACGAACTTCCGGCAAGCCTCCTCACCGGCATCAACCGCCGGAAGGCGGAGATGTTGAAGGCTCAATTGGAGGCCAGCGGCGCCACCGCTGAGTTCCGGCCGCTGGGCACGTCCGCAGGGGCTTAGACCCCCCCTTCGGGTATAGTCAGCCGTCGCCGCAGAAGCGAACTTCTGCGGCGATAATTCTGCTGCCGCAGTTGTCAGGGGGCCTTATCCTACTATGGTCTTGGCTTATCGATTCCGAAAGATTGCGGGCGCGTTCAAGCCGCAAAGAAACTTGCTTCTTGGCGCGCTCCTGCTCGCTCCGACCGCGCTCCTCGCCGTAGGCGGAGAGGGTGTGTCTCTGCAGTTCACTGCGAACGACAAACTGTTCCTTTGGATTTCGCTCGCGCTAGCCGTTCTCGCGATCGTGACCGGCTTCTTGATCATGTCCTGGGTGCAGAAGCAGCCCGGAGGCAGCGAGAAGATGCAGGAGGTCAGCGCAGCCATCAAACAAGGAGCGCTGGCCTATTTACGTCGGCAATTCAAGACGATGGGCATTTTCGTCGTCGTCCTCGCTGTCGGCCTGTACTTGCTATACCGACAGGACTACGAGGGAATCAAAGTCCTCGGGATCGACGCGTCTATTTGGCTCGCCATCTGTTTTGTATTGGGCGTTCTTGCCTCTTATATCGCCGGCTATGTCGGAATGATGATGGCAGTGAGCGCAAACGCGCGCGTAGCGAACGCGGCTCTCTCCAGTTATAAGAGCGCGCTCGAAATCGCGTTCCGAAGCGGCGCTGTTGCCGGCCTCATTACTGTCGGCATGGGCCTGTTGGGCGCAACGCTCATCTTCCTCGTTGCCGGCGGTGAGGCGATGCGGCTGCTGATCGGATTCGGCTTCGGCGGATCGCTCGCGGCGCTCTTCATGCGTGTCGGCGGCGGCATCTACACGAAGGCGGCCGATGTGGGCGCCGACCTCGTCGGAAAAGTCGAAGCCGGGATTCCCGAAGACGATCCTCGCAACGCGGCGACGATCGCGGACAACGTCGGCGACAACGTCGGCGACTGCGCGGGGATGGCCGCAGACGTTTTCGAATCCTACGAAGTGACTCTGGTCGCTGCAATCGTGTTGGGCGCAGCGACAGCGGCCGTTTTCGACCAGTCCACGTGGATGAAACTCGTGCTGTTCGCCCTGATGGCCCGCGGCGTCGGAATCGTCGCCTCGATCCTCGGCGTGTTCATGGTGCGAGGCAAAGACGATGAGAACCTCGATCCTTTGAAGCCGATTCGCTCGGGCTTCCGCTCCAGCGCGATCATCGCTTCCGTCGGCACCCTGGGTCTTGCGTTCCTCATGATGCAGGACATCAACACGACGTATTACGTCGACGCCGACAACAAGACGCACGGCGGTATTCGTGTCATTCCGTTCGAAGAGATCAAGGCGCTCGGAGCGATGGCGGACGTCCGCGATCAGTTGGAGGCCGCCGCCACCGACAAAGACAGGGACGAATTCGCAGCGTTATCGCACAAGGATCTGACGGATAAGGTCAACGAGCACATCGACACGATCTACAAGCAGGACCTCCAAACCTACGAAGCGAACAAGCAGTTCCTTCCGCCGAACACGCCTGCTCCCAAGAAGCCGACCCCGGTGGACGAGGAACTGGTCAAGAAACTGAGGACCAGCCCGCTTCTCAACTACACCTTCGTGATGGGGACGTCGGCTGCAGGCAACGTCATGCAGGCGTTCTCGCGAGGCCTCGCAGAAGGCATCTTCCTAACCCAGACCGAAATGGAGGCGCCACCGGATACGACCGGGCAGACTCCGCAGCCCCCCAAGAAGCAGATCCAGTGGCAGGTCTATTCCAAGATGCAACTCGACCAGTTGGAGAGCGGCGGCCAATTGAAGGTTCTGGGAAGGCATGAGATCCAACTCGGCGCGGACACTCGCGGTGAGATGTTCTGGCTCGTCGGTACGAGCGACGTAAAGGTCACCACTGTCTCGAACAAGGACGCGGCGACGAAGGCGCTCGCCGAGGGACTCGGCATCGACACAGCGAAGGCGTCTTCAATGCTGGCCAAGTTGCCCGCCACGGTGTTCTCCGGCGCGACGGCGCACACCGCCGCGAACCTGCGAGACAAGCTCTCCGCGGCCGGTGCGACCGTTGCCATCGAACGCACGAATCTCGGCGAAGGCTTCAAAGAGAAAGGGCTCGTCTCGATGGGCAGCATCGAGTACACCAAGTCGCGCGTGAAGATGCCGGAGCCGGGCGGCGAACAGCCCGTGGTTCGACCAGACGGCAAGTGGCTGACGGTCGCGGGCGAGACCAACGTCGTCGAGTGGTGGCGATTCTTCATCGCCATCTTCTTCGGAATCATCATGGCTTTCGGAATCGAGGGACTCACCGACTACTTTGTGAGCTTCGAGAAGAAGCCCGTTCGAGAGGTGGCAGCTGCATCCTCGGCCGGTCCCGCACCCATGATCATCCAAGGCATGGCGTACGGAATGGAGAGCAGCGTGTGGTCGGTCATCGCGATCGTCGTGTCATTGCTGGCCCCGCTATTCATCTTTCCAAGCGGTGAGTACGGTGGCTACCTGCTGAGTTTCTACGGCATCGCGCTTGTCGGTCTTGGATTGCTAACGACCACCGGCTACATTCTCGCGATGGACACCTTTGGACCGATCTCGGATAACGCGCAAGGCGTGTACGAGATGTCGAAGGCTGGGCATGGTGAGCAGAAGGAAGCTGGCAAGATGTCGGGCACGAGGGCGGTCCAACTTCTGGACGCCGCAGGCAACACGACGAAGGCGCTCACGAAAGGCTTCGCGATCGCGACGGCCGTCGTGGCCGCCGTTGCTCTGTTCCACTCATTCATCGAATCAGCCAAGCTGACCGACGTTGGATTGCGCCTCGAACTGCCGCAAATCTTCATCGGCATGATGGTCGGGGGGGCGGCTCCCTTCCTGTTCTCAGCGTTCTCAATCAACGCTGTTGGTCGCGCGAGTTTCAAGTTGATCGGTGAAGTGCGCAGGCAGTTCGCCGCAGATCCGGGGATCATGGCGGGAACGAGCAAGCCCGACTACGCCCGGTGCGTTGCAATCGTGACGCAGGCGGCGCAGCAGGAACTGCTTGGACCGGGAATCCTGGCCATCGCCTTCCCCGCACTCGTCGCGTTCGGCTTGTCGATCGGGCAAGAACCGACTGTTATCGGCGGTGTCAGTTACAACCTGGTGGGCGCGCAAGCGCTCGGCGGATTCCTTGCAGGAGCGATCCTGAGCGGCCAACTCCTCGCGGTGACGCTCGCCAATGCCGGCGGCCTTTGGGACAATGCGAAAAAGAGAATCGAGGATGGACACCACGGAGGCAAAGGATCGGATGCGCACAAGGCGGGCGTGGTCTGTGACACGGTCGGCGACCCGTTCAAGGACACTGCCGGCCCGGCTCTCAACCCCCTCATCAAGGTGATGAACCTCGTTGCCGTCCTTCTCGTTCCGATCGTGATTCGCGATCTCGGCGATGGAGTGCTGATCACCATTTCGGTCGTGTGCATCGTCGCCCTTGCGATCGCGGCCTACTGGTCGAAGCGCGGCTCTCTCGGTACGGAACTGCAGAAGTCTGCGGGCGCCGCAGACTAACTGCGATCCCCCTCCCCATCGCAGAAATGCGTTGGGGAGGGGGCCCTTCAGCAAATGTCAATCCTCGTTGATAAGAACACTCGCCTCATCGTTCAGGGGATCACTGGACGCGAGGGGGGATTTCATACCGAGCAGATGCTCGAGTACGGAACGAACGTCGTCGCGGGCGTAACGCCCGGCAAAGGCGGCACAGAATTCGCAGGCGTGCCTGTCTTCGATTCCGTCGAGGACGCGAAGCGAGCGACGAACGCGAACGCGAGCGTCATCTTCGTCCCCGGCCCGTTCGCGGCGGACGCGATCTTAGAAGCGGAGGCCGCGGACATCCCATTCGTGTGTGCGATTACAGAAGGCATCCCGCAGAAGGACATGGTACGCGCCGTCAACCGGGTGCGAGAAAACGGCAAGACGAGACTCCTTGGTCCGAACTGCGCAGGGATCATCTCGCCGGAACTCTGCAAGATCGGCATCATGCCCGGCCACATCTTTCGCAAGGGGCCGGTCGGCCTCGTGAGCCGAAGCGGGACCCTGACCTACGAAATCGTGAATGAACTCACTTTGGCGGGATTGGGCCAAAGCACCTGCGTCGGCATCGGCGGCGACCCCTTGCTGGGAACTCGATTTGTCGACGTGCTCCCCCTCTTCGAGAGCGATGAGGAGACGCAGGCGGTCGTCCTGATTGGCGAAATCGGCGGCAACGACGAGGAGGCAGCCTCAGAGATGATCCGCACCATGTCGAAGCCTGTGGTCGCCTTCATCAGCGGCCGCACCGCGCCTCCCGGCAAGCGGATGGGACACGCCGGGGCGATCATCAGCGGCGGCGTTGGAGGCCCCGAGAGCAAGGTGTCCGCCCTCGAGGGCGCAGGCGCAAAGGTTGCCGATTCGACGACGGAGATACCGGTTCTGGTCCGAGAAGCGCTCGCAGCCCGCGCATAGGCTCATTACCTGTGATAAACTGATTTCATGGTGGCCCATGGGGTCGGTCGCGCCGAACTGCTCGGAGACCTTTTTGTAAGGCTCTTCCGGATCGGGTTGGGGGAGAAACTGATGGGCGGCAATGGTCCGACTTCCCTGACACTGGCCCAATACGAAGCATTGCGCTTCATCGCGCGTCACCCTCACTCGACCGTCGGAGAAATGGCGGAAGGCATGAGGACGGCATACCCGAGCGCGACGAACATGGTGACCCGCCTCCACAAGAAAGGACTCATCAAGAAGGTGGGAGTACGTTCGGACAGGCGACTCGTAAAGGTCGTCCTCTCTGACACAGGAAAGCAAGTCCTCGACGATCTCAACTCAACGCGAACCAACTTGCTCGGCGAGGCATTGGCAGAGATGTCCGACGAAGAGCAGCTCGGTTTTCTGCAATCGCTCGATCGGTTCATCCGCGCTGCGAGCGACGCAGGTCTCGTCGAGGGCGGCGAAGTGTGTGTGCGGTGTGGCTCCGACGGCCAATGCGATTGTCCACTTCTTAGAGTCGGAGCCCTTGAGGAATGCAAGTAGCGTACTTCGACAACGCAGCCAGCACAAAAGTGGATCCAGAAGTTCTGGACGCCATGATGCCGTTTTTAACCGAATGTTACGCAAATCCGAGCGCTCTGCACTCGATGGCCTTTCGCGCAAAAGCAGCAATTGAAGAGGCACGGCGCACGCTTGCCGAACTCATCGGCGCAGACGACCCTGCCGAGATTATCTTCACCTCCGGAGCGACGGAGGCGAACGACACCGTCCTCAACACGTTCGGGGGGCGTATGCTCGTCTCCGACATCGAACACCCGTCCGTTCGCAACCCAGCCCTCGAGTCGGGGCGGGCCGACTTGATCCCGGTCGACCAGCAGGGCACTCTCGACTTCGAAGCCTACGAGAGGCTGCTCGAATCGCCGACCGAATTGGTCAGCGTCATGTCGGTGAACAATGAGATCGGCGCGGTGCAGGACATCGACAAGATCGGCGAGATGGCGCACCGGGCAGGCGCGCTCTTTCATAGCGACATCACACAAGGCGTTGGGAAACACAAACTCGAGGTTCAGAACAGGCCGACCGACTACGCAACCCTCTCCGGACACAAGTTTCATGCTCCGAAGGGCATCGGCATGCTGTGGGTCCGGAACGGATGCCCTCTCAAGCGGTTCATGGTCGGCGGACTGCAGGAGGGGGGGCGTCGGTCTGGGACGCTCAACGTCGCCGGCATCGTCGGCCTCGGCGCCGCCGCGAAGATCGCCATGCGCCAGGGCGCGGTGGAAATCGAGAAGATGGCGCGCCAGAGGCAAAGAATCATCGACGCCATCGTGGCCACCGTGCCGGACGTGCGGGTCAACGGCCAGCCGGACGGGGCGCCGCACATCATCAATCTCTCCCTGTATCGGACGGAAGGCGAGGCGGTCATCATCAACCTCGACTCCCACGGCATCTGCTGTACCGCAGGAGCGGCCTGCGCGAGCGGCTCCGGCCTCGGTAGCCACGTGCTCAACGCCATTGGCCTGCCCCAGGAGTGGCTGAAGGGCAGCGTCCGAATCAGCCTGAGCAGGCTCACGACGGACGCGGAGGTGGACTACCTAATCCAGGAGTTCCCCCGGGCCGTATCCGAGGTCAGGGGCCTGGCCGGCTACGCAGCGGGCTGAAACCGGTACCGGGATTCCCGGGCGCCGAACCGACTGGCGGGTAAACTGCGTCTAACTGGGCGGCCGCGCAAAATTCTGCCTCTTCGGGAAAAAAAACCCTTGCCTAAGGCCCGAAGATGTGTTAGTTTGTATTCGGACGCGGCGAACGATGCCCGCAAATCCACGAGGCTCCGGCCTGCAGGCAAACCTGGCGCGACTTTTCGCGCCGCCCACGCGTAGACATGGGTGACAAGCCGTAAGGGACGGGCGTCTGTATTGAGCACGCGAAAAGACGATATGACTGCAAACACTGTGCTGACTCCTCAGACCGAGGAGCCGCTCGAAGAAGAGCTGCTCGAAGAGGAGGAGGCTGAAGAAGAAGAGGAGGCCGAGGCCGAGCCGGAAGAAGTTCCGGACGAGACCGAGGACCTCGAAATGTGGATGCGCCAGACCCGGCGCGCCCAATTGCTCACGCCCGAACAGGAGGTCTCCCTGGCCCGCCGAGTTCAGATCGGTGACGACCAGGCCAAGCGAATCCTGATCGAGTCGAACCTCCGGCTTGTCGTGAGCATCGCGAAGAAGTACAACGCTCGGGGAATCCCGCTGGCCGACCTGATTCAGGAGGGCAATCTGGGCCTCATCCGGGCGGTCGAGAAGTTCGACTGGAGAAAGGGCTTCCGCTTCAGCACGTACGCCACCTGGTGGATTCGAAGGGCGATCGCCCGAGCGATCATCAACCAGGGCCGAACGATCCGGATCCCCGTCTACGTGGCCGAGCTGATCAACAAGGTCGTCAAGACCCAGAACCGGCTGCAGCAGGAGTTCCAGCGAGAGCCGACCGAAGAGGAGATCGCCGCCGAGGTGGGTCTCTCCATCGACCGCGTCCGCGAGATGCTTCGCGTGTCGGCCGAGCCGCTCAGCCTTGAAACGCCGGTCGGCGAGAAGGACAACAGTTCCCTCGGAGACTTCGTGCCGAACAAGGCGATGCCGGAACCGGCGGAAGTGACGAAGGAGATGATCAAGCAGCAGGAGATCGACTCGATCCTCGGCCGCCTGACCTCCAGAGAGCGCGACGTCGTGCGCCTGCGGTTCGGTCTGGACGACAATCGGCCCCGCACCCTCGAAGAGGTTGGAACCGCTCTCAATGTAACCCGCGAGCGCGTCCGGCAGATCGAACTTCGGGCAATGAAGAAGTTGCGGCACATCGGCGAAAAACTCCGGGAGTTGGGCGTCCAACTCCAGTCGTCGGCCTAACGCGGCCGCAGACCGTCATCACGTTGCAGAGGATTATCGTTCTCTGCAACGTTTTCATTTGTGCCCAGGAACGAGGCCAGTTCCCGGCGGAGAGAGGCGACCAGGCTTTCCTTGCCGACTTCCAGTGGCTGCGGGACGTGCGGGGACCGAAAGACCTCTGCCGGGTCGACGAGCGGCATCCCCACGGGCGCGCTGCATTGGGCCAGTACAGCCTCCCGCGTGACCCGCAAGGCGCATCCAACCAACTTACGGCCCGTTGTCGCATCGACGACGTCAATCGGCGAGATGTGGCTGAAGCAATCCGACGTGCGGCCCTTCGTACGACCGAACGGCGTATCGGCAGCGAGGCGGGCCGAGATTCCCGCCCCGTTTAACCCCGCAATGATCGGCGCGATGATGCGCCGGTAGACGTCGGTCACCTTACGCGAATCAGGACAAAGCGACGAAAGCGGGCAGGCGATCGAAACGGTGACGTCGTGGCCGTGGAGAACCGCCTTCCCCCCCGTGGGCCTTCGTACCCATCGGATGGCAGCAGGATCAATCAGGTCTCTGTCCGGCGACTGAGAAGTGCCCAAGGACACCCACGGACCGTCCCACTCGTAAATGCGCGCGCCACCGCGGCCCTCCGACGCAGCGTGGAGCAGTTCCGCGTCGACTCGCATGTTGTAGTCGCCCGCGCGCGCGTGCTCGACTTGGAGGAAATCCCTATCCGACTTCAACTGGGCTGCCTGGATTCCGGTTCCACTTCACGTCCAGCGTCTTCGCAGCATACGCCTCGTCGAGACGACCGACCGTGGCGTTGTGCGGCGCCGAGTGGAGCACCTCCGGATTCTCCTTCGCTTCTTGCGCAATGCGTAGCATCACATCACAGAAGGCGTCCAGCGTCTCCTTGGTTTCAGTTTCCGTCGGCTCGATCATCAGCGCCTCTGGAACAATGAGCGGGAAGTAGTTCGTCGGTGGATGGAAGCCGTAGTCTATGAGGCGTTTGCTGACATCGAGTGCGCGCACGCCGAATTCGCGGAGCGGCTTTGCCGTCAGCACGCACTCGTGCATGCAGTGTCGATCGAATGCAGGCGGAAACTCCGATCGAATTCTAGCCTGCACGTAATTCGCGTTCAGAACGGCATGGCGCGCGATTTCCGGAAGACCTTCCCGGCCGTAGGCCCTCACGTACGCCCAGGCACGCACGTTCATCAGGAAGTTACCGAAGAACGCGTGCACCCTGCCGACGGAACTCTCCCTATCCCACTCGAGTTTGTATGCGTCTCCTTCTTTCGCGACGACGGGAGTCGGGAGGAACGGTTCCAGATGCGCCTTCACGGCGACACATCCGCAGCCAGGACCGCCACCGCCATGCGGTGTGCTGAACGTCTTGTGGAGGTTTAGGTGCATGCAGTCGAAGCCGTGGTCGCCAGGTCGTGTCACGCCGACCATTGCGTTCATGTTGGCTCCGTCGCAGAACACTTGTGCGCCGCACGAGTGAAGCAATTCGCAGACCTCCACGATGTTCTCCTCAAAAAGGCCCAGCGTGCTCGGGTTTGTGAGCATCATCGCCGCGACGTTTTCGCTCAGATGCGCTTTGAGGTCTTCGATGTCGGTGAGTCCCTTCGCATCGGTCTTAATCGACTCGACGCGGTACCCAGCCCGTGCCGCGCTTGCGGGGTTCGTTCCGTGCGCGCTGTCGGGCACGAGCACGACCCGACGCTGTTCTGCCTCTCCTCGAGATTCGTGGTAAGCGCGGATCATGAGAAGGCAGAGCAGTTCCCCGCTCGCGCCTGCCGGTGGCTGCATCGTCGCCGTCGAAAAGCCCGTGATCTCCGCCATCCATGATTGAAGGTCATGGACCACGCGAAGACAGCCCTGAACGGTTTCAACCGGCTGCATCGGATGGACTCCCGTGAAAGAGGGGTTCGCCGCGGCGGCTTCATTCACCCGAGGGTTGTATTTCATCGTGCATGAGCCGAGAGGATAGAAACCCGTGTCGATGCCGTAGTTTCGATGGCTCAGGTTCGTGAAGTGCCTTACCACTTCGAGTTCACCGAGTTCAGGCAGTGCGGCAGGTTCACGAATCAGGTCGCGTGGCAATAGGTCGGTCAAAGGCTGGCCGGGAACATCGCAGACCGGAGGGGGGGCGCCCAACCGACCGGGCTTCGACTTCTCAAAGATCAGTGGAAAGTCGGCCATCAACTCACCACCTTCGCGAACTCGGTCACGAACCTATCAATTTCATCACGAGTCCTCACTTCCGTCACCGCGACGAGCAAGCAGGACTGCAGATCGGGGAACCACTTTCCGAGAGGCGCGCCGGCAAGGAAGCCTTCCGGCATCAACTTGTCGCGCACCTGCGTGGCGTTCATGCCGCAGTCAATAACGAACTCAAAGACGAACGGACTCTCAGGAAACCTCAGCCGGATTCCCGGTATGCGGCAGAGCTGCGAGGCTGCGTAATGGGCGTTTTGCGCGCAAGTCTCTGCTACCTTGCGGAAGCCACTCTTTCCGAGCGCCGACATCCACACTGTCGCGCAGAGCGCCATCAGGGCCTGGTTCGTGCAGATGTTGCTCGTGGCCTTTTCGCGGCGAATGTCCTGTTCTCGTGTCCTGAGGGTCATGACGAAACCCCGCCGGCCCTGGGAGTCGTGCGTTGCTCCCACAATCCTCCCTGGGATCGCCCGAACCAGTTCGCGCTTCACGGCAAAGTAGCCCGCGTGGGGGCCACCAAATCCCATTGGTATTCCGAGGCTTTGGCAGTCGCCGACAACGACATCCGCGCCGAAGGAGCCCGGCGGTTCGAGCACGCCGAGGGCGACCGGATCGGAAATCGCGATCGCTAACGCTCCACTGCGATGCGCGGCGTCGATGAGCGAACGCGGGTTGAAGGCTCGACCAAAGAAATCCGGATATTGGAACGCAACGCAGGCCGTAGTGTCGTCCAGCGTGTCCACGAGTTTGTCGGTGTCAACGATTTCGACCTGACACTCGACTGAGCGTGCGAACGTCTGCACGCATTGGACGTAATGTGGGTGAACTTCGCGGGCCACGAGGATCCTCGAGCGGTGCTTAAGTCCGCTCGCCATGATGACGGCTTCAGACAGCGCCGTCGCGCCATCGTACATTGAGGCGTTCGCCACCTCCATCCCCGTAATCTCGCAGATCATCGTTTGGAACTCGTAGATGGTCTGCAAGTAGCCTTGGCTCACTTCGGGTTGATAGGGCGTGTATGCCGAAAGGAACTCACCTCGGCTGATGAGTTCCATGACGATTGATGGGACGTAATGCTCGTAGACTCCTGCGCCCAGGAAGGAGATGAGGTCACTCGTGCTTCGATTCGCGGACCCGATCTTTCGCAGCTCAACGAGGAGCGCGTGCTCATCCAGTGACTCCGGGATGTTTAGAGGTCCACTAACGCGCAGATTGCCGGGAATCTGCTCGAACAGTTCGTCGATCGTGGAAACGCCGATCGTTTGGAGCATTTCCTTGCGATCGGCGTCGGTGTGGGGAATGTAGCGCATCCGATAATCCTAACCGTTACCCTTTCAAAGACTCCTTGTACGCTTCCGCGTCCATCAGTTCACTGGGCGTTCCCTCGAAGCGGATTTTCACAAGCCACCCTCGACCGTAAGGATCTGTGTTCATCAGTTCGCTGCTTGCCTCGAGTTCGCCGTTCACCTCGGCGACTTCTCCACTCACGGGCGCGTACACATCCGAAACCGTTTTGACTGACTCCACGGTGCCGAAACTGTCTCCTTGATTGAGAACCCTCCCGGGCTCGGGAAGGTCGACGTAAACGATGTCCCCCAGTTCGCTTTGAGCATAGTCGGTGATACCGATCGTAGCGACGTCTCCATCAAACTTCACCCATTCGTGCGTTTTCGTGTATTTCAAATCAGCGGGAACGTTCACCCAATGTCCTCCTAAGGAAAGGCGCCCGTATTCTACTCTTGCCCGGCTCGCTGTTGCGCCGTTTGCGGACAGCTTCTTTCGGGCCGGGGTGGGCAGGCCGATGCCCGCTCGGCCGGCAGGTCAGTCGGCGACCGATGGGACTTAGGTCAGCCCGAGGTTTCTGAGTTGTCTTGGGTCGTCTCGCCAGTGCTCCTCGACCTTCACCCGAAGGTCGAGGAAGACCTTCGTGCCGATAAGTTTCTCGATCTCGACTCGCGCGAGAGAGCCGATGGCCTTTATCAGCGACCCCTTTCGCCCGATCAGGATCGGTTTGTGGGACGTCTTCTCCACGACGATGGCGGCTTCGATTCGGGTGATGGGGGACGCGTCCGTCGGGGTCGGATCCTGCCAACTCTCGACCTGAACAGCCACCCCGTGCGGGACCTCCTCGCGGAGGTTTTGGATCGCCTTTTCGCGAATGATCTCCGCCGCCATGTCCCGGATGTGCTGCGTCGTAAACATGGACTCGTCGGCAAACTCACGGCCACGAGCGGGGAGAACACCGATCAACATCTCCATCAGTTTGTCGCCGTTCTCGCCAGTGAGGCCGTTGGTGTACATGAGCTGTGACGGAGCGGTCAGTTGTTCATACGCGTGGTAATTCATCTCCACGTGCTCCGGTCGCAGCCGGTCCATCTTGTTGAGCGCGACGACCACCGGCTTGGCCGGCTCCGTGCGAATCATGCGCGCAATCCGTTCGTCATCCTCTTCGGGCGGCCGGGAGCAGTCGACGACAAAGAGAATCGCGTCGCACTCGGCCAGAGTTTGGACAGCACGATCCACCATCACCTTCCCTAATTTCGTGCGAGGTTTGTGGATCCCGGGAGTGTCGAGAAAGATGACCTGCGCGCTTGGACGATTCGCGATGCCGAGGATGGTTGTCCGAGTGGTCTGAGGTTTGTCGGCGGTAATCGCGACCTTCTCGCCGACGAGATAATTCACAAGCGTGCTCTTGCCGACATTCGGTTTGCCCACGACGGCAACGCGCCCGCAGCGAAAGCCCATCTCTGACTACTCTTTGTTCCTAAAGACGACGCCAACCTCGGCTTCGCCTTTTGCAGAGTCTTGCGATGGCTCGGGGCCCTTCTTCCGGCCTTTGGGCCTCTCTCGCCGACTCGGCTTCTTTTGCGCTTTCTGCTGAGGTTCGGGCCTTGTTCGTCTTCTGGTGGGCTTTGGCTGAGCGACCTCGTCGAGTTCCTCAGAATCTGCCGTCGCGTCCATGACGATGGACATGAGGGCCAGGAACTCGTCGACTTCCTGAGGCGCAGCCTCGACGGAGAGGTCGAGTCCTTTTGCGGCGTCGTCCTCCTCCACTGCGGGGGGGAGGTCCAGTTCGCGCGCGAGGATTTGGTTCGTATCCAAGGAGGCAAGTTCCTTGACGTCTTCTTGCTCGCCTACGAGGAACACTTGGGTCGCGCCGTCGGTAGCCTGGCTCTTCAGGTGCGTCGTGTCTTGCGCGACCATGTCGCCCTCAATTACGTCGTATGCGTGCCACCGATCGGGAAGGGTCGCCGTTCTATGGCCGGCGCCTCGATAGTGAATCGACAAGAATGGCGGTCGTGCGTGCACGACATCACCGTGGTAGTTCCAGACTTGTACGCCCGCAAGTTGGCACAGACCTCGGATGATCTTCTCGTTGATCAGAGGCTCGCCGAGGAACGCGGTCCGCCAGGCGTGTTCCGGAGTCTCGCCGCGAACTTCGCGGACGACGAACGATGGGAGGCCCGTCTGCGTGTATTCACCCAGCACCACGGCGTTCTCCTCAGGAATTGCGAAGTAACTCGGCTCAAGCTGGTCCACGACGCTCAGCGCTCTCTCTTCAAGAAGCTCCGTGAGAGGGTGCTTGCGACTCAAAATGGTCGTGCCGGCTCGGCTGTTGAAGGGCTGCGGCCGAATCGCGATGCCGGTGACTTCCCTCACCCGCTCGATCGCGCTTCTTCCGTTCTCGAAGAGGCCGGCAGCGTACACCCAAAACAGAGTCTTCCCCCCCCGCTGGAGGCGCGACTTGATCGCCTCTCTCACTTCGGGGCGGACGTCCCATGCGTTCAGGAACACGTAAAGTTTCGCATCAGGAAACCGGCTTCTGTGCGCGAGGTCGGACAGAAGATAAAAGCCCGCGGACACTCCAGCCCTCAGGACGGCTTCGCGCGAGTCCTGAACCAGTTGCTTGAAGGCCTTTCGATCGCTGAGGTACGCGAGGCTTCGCTCGTCGATGAGCACCGCCACATCTGGGTCGGTGGACGTCGTCGCGGAGGCCCGGATCAGAGCATCGCGGACCTTCTCCGCGCGCTTCCAGATCGCCGGGGTGTTGAGCCAGCCGTTGCCCCAGAGGTCCATCCAGGAGAGGCCGTGTCCGTGCGCGAGGGCGCTCCCCAGGCCTCGCCAGTGGGCAGCTTCCAGCGCCTGAGGCGTCTCCATCACCGGGTTGAAGTCATCCGGTTCGCGGGCTGTGCTGATCGCGGTCTTGAAATCCTCTTCGCTAATGAACAGTTTGCCGTTGAGGGCAAAACTGTCCACGGGTCCGGGAAAGGCGGCCGCCCCCCCCATCTCGCGATCGCGGTAACTGGGTGGCCCACAAATGATGTCGATCTCCCGCGTCCTCAGCAGTTTCCCGAGACTGAGATGGCCGCTTGCAGGATGCGACCACTCAAACGTGTATCCGTAACTCACCGCAACGAGCAAGTAGCCTTTGCTCGCCTCCTTGACCTTCCAGGCCAACCTCTGAATCCGGCTGACCATGGCGTCGCTCAGGAAGAGATGGTAATCAACCCAGCGACGCTCTTTGCGATTGGCGCGCAAAAACCCTTCGCGCGAGAGCGGATACTCGTTGAAGTCCGGAACTCGGAGGCGATCGAACGACGCCCTTCCGTCGAACCAAGCCGACTGCAGCGCCACAACATCCCCGCCATATCGAACTTCGGCCCATTCACGAAACGCGCGTTCGGCGGCAACGCTGCTGTCGTATCCCCAATCGTCTGCGAAAAACCACTCGCCGCGATCGAGGTGAAGCCCCAGTATGCGTTCCGCATTCTCAAGCGTTCGCAGTCCTCGGACAAAACCGCCCAGCAGCCTCTCGGCCTCCGACCAGAAGGCGTGGTCGCACACGCTCGGCTCGGCGGGCGTGCCGTCGACGTACCGGAAGAACCCGTCCGGATACTTTTTCTCCCACTGAGGCGGCCCCGAGAACACGACTCGAAACATCACGAGTGCGTCCGGATCGGCCTCCAATGCCCTCTGCAGGAGGTATGCGGAGATGTCGAGGGCCGTTTGCGCCCCCTCTTCCGAGACGGTGAACTCGACGTGCAGGCAATGAAGGTGCACGCCGGCTCCTGCGGCCTTTCGAACCTCTCCGAATGTGGTGTCGGCCTTTGCCTCCGTTTGCGGGTTGCCGAAGAACATCAGCGGAGGAACGAGCCGGTGATTGACGACGAGCTGCGGCTTGCCGGAGAGGAGGACGATCCGTGGTGCGTCCGCCGGCACATCGACTTTCGTCAGGTCCTCAGCAAAGAGAAAAGCGGGCCTTCGGGGGGGGCGTTGCGGCGGCTGCTGAGTTTTTGCCTTCGACGCATGACGGCGCGAAGGCGCCCTGGTTTCTGCCCGTGGCGGAGCGGCCTTTTCCCGGACTTTCTCGGCGGGTTGCGCGCTGCTCGAATCGCGCGATGCTCTTCGTCTCCGCCCGCCCGTCTTCGGCGCCTGCGATGGCGGGGCTTCGCTCTTCCGCGGCGCCTTCTGCGCGCCAGAGGTGTCCCGGAAGCGCACGCCCACTCCTAAATCGGCTTCTGGCGCGGTCGCTTTGGCGTCAGGTTCCTGCCGCTGCTTCGCGCCCCGCTTCGGTCTCGGCTTTGGAGTGGCCCGAGCGTTAGAACCTTTCGGTCCCGGCGGCCCCGAATCGGCAGCGCCTGCTTCGGACGGGTCATGTCCGTGCTCTGCGATTTCGGGGGTGCTGCCCTCCAGATTCGGATCTGCTGTTGAATCAGCTTTAAAAAGTTTCGGGATGATTTTCCGCCATCTCACTCAGTTGTCCTGGGCTTCGCGCCCCAAAAAATCGTGTGAAAATCCTCTCGCTTCCGAGCGATGCGATAAGGTGAAAGAGGGTGAATTGTACCTTCAGAAGTCTCGCCCGCTCCCAAGTCCGAGCGGCTGTCCGAGTCGCCCCATCCCAAATCCGGAGTCAGAAGGAAGGGCTTTGATGCGAAGCATGAACACAAATTCGCGGCCGGGCCGAAAGCCCGTGTTGTTCTCGATCATCTGGAACACGGCTTCGGTGCAGTGGAGGTCGTAGGTGACCGACAGATGGATCGAATCAAACCTCTGGAGGTACCCATTATACAATAATAGGCTGGAAACCTTTACTTTTCCAAGCTGCAGGCCGTCGATGAGGAAGTTGAGATTCCCCCACACGTCTCTCCGCCCGTCGTACCGAGCCGCGACCCCTATTCGTGTGTCCCCAACTTGAGCGGTCGCATCGAGCCGGACGTTGCCCCAGTCCCTCGCCTCTGGATTGTAAGTCCCGAGGCCGCGGAAGCGGAAGTTCTGCGATGGCGCGTATTCCACGCGGATCGAAGGCGTGACCCAGGACGTTCCGGGGAGTTCGTCGTGCAGGAAATCGTAGCCGACTTGCCCTCCGATCTTGAGCCCACCCTTCAGGTTTGCGAGGACGTCGAAACTCGCGTTGTTGTATCGCCCGGCCCGGTCGAAGAGGAGCGGCGAGAACCCCTCCTGCCGGAGATAGTTGTATCGCAGGTTTGCCGTGACGGTTCCTCCGTCGCTGTACGCAAGACGAATGTCGGCGCGGGGCGTGTAGGCGGCCGTCCCGTCTGAATAGAAGCCCTGCTTGAACCCAAGGGAGTAGTCGAGGCCCAAGCCACGACCGCTGAACCCAGACTTCGCCATGTTCAGATCGAAAAAATAGCGGCCGACTCGCGTCTTCGAGAAACCCTCGAAGTAGTCACCCACCTGAACGAGTGCCTGGAAGTCCGGCAGCCATGAGCGCTCGCCGAAAAGCCGCCGCCTATCCGTAAACAGGCTCAGTTCCGGCATCCTGTCCAGGCCGGAGGCGATGTTGACGGTAGACCCGATTGGGATGAGTCGGTTGTACTCGAGTTGTGCGTTGAATTTTGGAAACTCCACCGAGTCGCGAAATCTCACATCAACGTACTTTCGAGATGCATCAAACGATCCGGCGTGAGATTCGTTCTCCCCGTACGTCACGTTGAGGCTGCTTCTGTGATTCGGGGACCAAGTCCGGTCATCGGACAAGGTCAGGTTGAGGCTCGACGACCTCGACAGGTCGGAGATCACCTCGTTGCGCGTGAAGCCGATCCGACTTCGTCCTCCACCGCTTTGGTTGAAGAGGAATTGCATCCTCGTGTTGTGCGAGATCGTTGACGGCCCGCTCAGAAAGTTGAATTTCGTCGTTTCGTGGTTGGCATCCAGGCTGCCAAATCCGAACTCCTGACGATGCTGCGCGCTTGCTGTGAACCCTCCTTCTTCGATGCGATCGACATCCGTGTAAACGCGAAGGAAGCCACGCGATCTCGTGCTCGAGTAGTCGAAGTCGAGGCCGAAACCTGTTCCCAATTTGCTTCTGAGGTCGGTGCGCGCTACGAGCGAGTCCTGCCCGGACCCAATGGGCAGTTTGAACCTGGCGTAGTAGCCCTCGTCGGGAGAATTGCCGACCTCCGGGATGTACGCACGGCCGCTCTCGTTCAGCGGGATTTGGAACCTCGGAATCGAGAGAACGGTCTTCCCATTGATCCTCAATCTGAGGTCACGAAAAATCAGGCGCTGGTTGGGAATCGCCGTGAGGCTTTCGCTCTCAAGTTGGTAGTGCGGATGTTCCGGGTTGCTGCACGTCGTGAGCCGGCACTCCGCCGCATCCACCCTTACCTCACTTCCGCTGACGCTCCCAGCCTCCACATAAACGTCGCTCAACACTCGGCCTTGCAAAAGGCTCGGCCTCAGATCCACATGGCCATCGGTTACGGAGAAAGTCCTGTTCTTGAAGTCGACGACGACTCTCTCCCCTCGCACCACCGCGTCTGCGCCCACGAGGTCGACGCCACCGCGAAGTTCGAAAACGCTCGTGTCCAGATCGCCGACGGCTTCTGCGCACTTTGCCGCATACCCACGGTACTCAAATTCAAGGTCGGTGCCACGGACGACGTTTCCTTCCTGTTCGAATGTCCCGCTTTTGATGAGTTTCAATTCATACGACGCCTCGCCTTCCGGCATCGGCGGCGGCAGGCGACGATCTCGAACCGGGTTGAGGGGAAAGCGGATCGGCTCAAGCGGGTTACCGCCCCGCTGCTGGCAGATTGCAGGACAGACCGCCGCCGCCAGAACGATCGCCAGGGCTACTCGGATCGCCATATCAGCAGGAGCGCAGCCGCCAAGAACACGGCGTTCGGCAGCCAACATCCCACGAGCGGGCTGAGGATTCCCTTCTTTGCGAGGATTTGCGCCGTGATGACCCAGAAGTTGTAATACAGGAAGACGATGATGAGGCTGAGAAGCACGCCGATGAACGGCCCCCCCTTCGCAAATCGAAGAGCGAACACTGGCGCGAACAGCGCGAACACCAAGCAAGCGAACGGGATGCTGAACCGATTCTGATACTCGACCTCGTACTCCCTCGCTTGATCTCGAATGCCACGGCCCCTCAGGTCGCGGATCGTGTCTCGCAGTTCCGTCAGAGTCTGCTCCTCCTTCTGCGGTTGGCCGTAGAACGTGTCCAGGCCGATCCGCTCGGAGATCACTTGCTTGTCCTTCACCTCGAAACCAATACAAGTAACGCCCTCGAACTGAAATATGGACGGCCGGATGAGCGTGATGACTTCGTCTTTGTACTCCGCCGTGTCGGCGGTCGCCACCCAATACTCCCCGCGCTTCGGCTGGTGGAAGACCATGACGTTTCTCATCGTCACCAGACCGTCGGCCTTCTGATCGATCACGCCGATGCTCACGTGGTACCGCCCGTTGTCCAACTTGATGACCTCATTCGTGCGAACGTTGATCGCCTCTGGACTGACGAGCACTTTTCGAAGCGTCGCGTTGAACTGTGCCTCGGTTCCGGGCTTAACTCGCTCCACGAGATAGAAACTCAGACCCGCTACGAGCAAGCCCATGACCACGGAACTTGAGAGCACTCTTCGGATCGGGATGCCTGCCGCACGCATGGCAGTCAGTTCGCTCTCACGAACAAGCCGCGACACAGCCAGCGCGGAGGCCACGGTGGCGCCGACAGGCAGACTGAGGTTGAGAGTGGACGGAATCGAGAAGAGGAGCAGTTGGAGCACCGCCGTGAACGGAACCCGCCTCTCGAAGAGGTACTCCGAATAGGCGATGAGAGTGTTCGCCTGAAACATCAGGACGACGGAGACGGTAGAGACGATGAGGGGGACGACGAGTTCCCTAAAGACGTAGCGGTCGAGAACTCGCGTCACTGTTCTGTTCCACGAAGGATTCTGTAGAACAGGAGTCCTGAGGCCAGGAACACGAGGACGATGGTCAGAGCGGCCAATCCCGGAGAGAGGCTGCTCGCGAGGAAGGGCACTCCGACGAGAGCCGAAACCGTCAACACCCAAATCCAGAACGCCTTGAGCGGCGTGCCGCTGAGGATCAGGCCACCGCCGGCGAGTTTCAGCAGAGTAGCCGTGCCGCAGCGCTGGCAGTAGCGATTGGCCGCAGGGTTAACAGCGGTGCACCGCGGACAACGCAATTCACGTGACTGAAGGTGCTTGTGGTCAGACTGCCATTTCGTGAGCAGTTTTCTCTCGTCTTCGAGAAGCGCCGGCGCGGAATTAACAGCATCGTCCAAGAGCGCGATCGCAGGGCCGATGAGCCCACGCTTGTAGCAAAGTTTGGAGAGCTGCACTTTCGCACCGACGTTCGCTTCTTTCGCATCGAGCATCCGGTAGGCGGCCTTCATCATGTCCACGTCGATCTTGATGTGCGCGCGCGCGTTCAATGCACTGCGCGTCAGAGGATACAAAGCGCCACCGACGATCAGCCCCATCGCTGCGCCGAGCGAAACCATCGGCTCATCCGCCTTCACCACGAGGATGTAGATTCCGACCACCATCAACAGCGCGATGATCCCCTCGATAGGGCTCACTTCGTCCGCGATGAGCCAACCAACGATGGCGACTACCCAGACCGCAGTCGGGATGATGGCCGCAATCGTAAAGAAGAACTTCGGATCCTCGAAAAACATGTCCGTTCGTCGCCCGTTTCCTTGGGCTCCAGGGGATGGACGGAAGTTACCCCCTCCTATGTTCCGCCCAGTTGGGCGCTATTCCTTCGGTTCGGGCGTCTCGGGAGAGTTCGCCGGACCGCGAAAACGGAACCGGTTCTCAGTGCCTGCCGCCAGGCGGACGAGATTGGGCCGGTGCTTGACAACGATGAAGGCCGCGATCAGGAGGATTCCGACCGTGATGAGTAGAGGATATCCGAGTAAATATGTACACAGAGGCATCAGGCAGACGGCCACGATGCTCGCCAGGCTCACGTAGTCGAAAAGGACGAGCACCAAAACCCAGAACGCGAGGCAGATGAGGCTCGGAATCGGGGCCGCAGCGAGCACCACGCCGAGGGCGGTCGCGACTCCCTTTCCCCCACGGAATCGGATGAACGGCGAATACATGTGACCCACGACGGCCAGCGCTCCGATTCCAAGCGCGACGTCCGGCCGGAACCCGCCTTCGGCTGCGAATCCGCCTACCAAGGAAGGGCCCATACCCTTCATCACGTCGAGGAGAAGCGTGAGCAGACCCGCGGCTTTACCTGCCGCCCGTGCGACGTTCGTCGCTCCGGGGTTTCCGCTCCCGACTGCGAGAATGTCAACGCCTCGAAGTCGCGCGATCCACACTCCGAACGGCAGTGACCCAACGAAATACGCGGCAACCGAAATTCCTATCCACATCAGCATGCAGCGCGCCCTCTCTTCAGTCTGTCATAGACTTCGATGACCGTGCTCTTATATCTTTCGACGGCTGACAGTAGTTGGTTCGGACCATCGTACGATAAGAAATGCGCCAATTTTGCAAGCCGATCAGGGTTTTCCGGCAGCACCGCATCCGAGTCCATCTCGAGGAGCCAGAGCGCGTTGCGCAGACTTCCGTACAGTTGATACGCTGCGGACAACTCGTCCCTTTCGTACACGTTGATCACCTGCCTTTCTGCGAGCGCTCGCAATTCGACGCATGTCGTCATGGTCGGCACGTCGCTCAGTGACAAGTGAAGTTTCGATGCGCCGACCAGCCACTCGACGTCCATCGAGAATCCCGGGCCGAGTTTGAGGTTTCTGTGGAGTTCGTTTGGGCGAGCGCGCTCTCGATGAACGCGCGCCCGAAGGTGGTCGATCTGCTGCTCCGCCTCCTCTGACCACAGGGCGCCGTAGACGACGGATCGCAGCGTCGAGTCAGTCTCCTGCCAGCCGCGAAGCGACCGAGCCCGAGTGTAGGCGAGGCGCTCCCAGGGCTCCATGGCCTGCCACCCATAGGTCTCAACGGCAGCGAGCGACCGCACAACCAGGCCCGCGGAGCCTTCCGGCCTCAGGCGGGTATCCAGCGGGAAGTAGGCGCTGGAGACGGCCAGTCTGCGGGTCAGTTTGAGGAGTTCCTCCCCAATCCTTTCGGCTCGCTGGGTCTGGGCCGGGTCGCGCACCACGAAGGCTACATCCCAGTCCGAGGGTAGGAGCAGGTCACGGCTCCCGAGCCGCCCGAGGGCAATGACGTCGATGTCTTGACCCCCCAGTCGATCGAGGGCGAGCAGCAGCGCTCTCGAGGAGATCTTGTCGAGATACTCCGATGCCCGCTCGAGGTCACCGTGCCAAGCGAACTTCAGGCACGCCGCAGTCCACAGACGCCTCAACTCGCCTGCGAATTCGGACTCCCAATCTTCCCCGATGCTTGCGAGGCGTTCGGCGAGCGCCGTCCCTGGGTCCACCTCATCGGCGCCTTCGTGCTCAACCTCTTCGGAGAAGGCGACATCCCAAAGTTCGCTGTGAAATGCGATTTCAGAAACGACACGGGGAGCGCGGCTCGCGATGAGATCCACTCGTTCCCGCATTCGACCGCTCGCTTCGATCTCCTTCGCGACCTCGCCGGAGTCCTCCATCATCGTCAGCAGTTTGCGGACGGTCGCGGCCTCGCTCGAATCGGGGTTCATCCCAAGCGAGTCGATGACTCTCGTTGATTCTTCGCTCGGTACTGCTAACTTCGGGATTCGCGCTTCGAGAATCGACCGGATTAAGAACCGAATTCGACGAATCTCTGCGCGCAGTCGTTTCCAACTGGATGCGCCGACAAGCGCGGCGAGCACCTGTTGTCCCCGCGGGTCGGCCGGAAGCATGTGCGACTGCAAGTCATGGAGCAATTGAATCCGATGTTCGACTTGCCGCAGTAAGCGGTAGCCGGAGGAGAGCACGCCCGCCTCTCGCTCGGTGAGGATGCCCACTTTCTCGAGCGCGGCTGTCGACGGAAGAGTTCCGAGTCCGCGAACTTCGGGATATCGCTTTCCCGAAAGCAACTGAAGTAACTGGACGATGAATTCGACATCACGAATGCCGCCTCGGCCCAATTTCACGTTTCGCTCAGTCTCCTGTCGGCTCTGGATCTCCCGCTCGTATCGCCGCTTCGCCTCGACCAAGCCGTCGAGGAACAGGTCTGACCTCGCGCCTTTGTACACTTCGGAACTGACGGCTTCGGTAAATTTCGTTCCAACTTCGTCGCTGCCGGCACACGTGCGCGCGCGAATCAGCATTTGAATTTCCCAGGGGTCGGCGTAGTTCCTGTAGTACGCGAGCGCCGCGGAGAGCCGCTGAATCACCGGCCCAGCAGATCCCATCGGTCGCAACCGGGTATCCACACGGTACAGGGCGCCGCGTCCCATTCTTCCAGACACGGCTCGCATGAACCGTTCGCAAAACTGTGCGCACGTGTCGAGGTCGTCAATGTCATCCCGGGCGACGAACTGGAGGTCGATGTCGCTGCTGTAGTTCAGTTCGCGTGACCCGTGTTTGCCCAGAGCGATGACTGCAACTGGAAGTTCACCGCTTCCGATTTCACTCCACACGAGTTCGGCGGTGAGCCGCAGGATTCCATCCGCAAGTTCCGACAGCGCTCGCCACACCTGCTCCGGTTGCCAACTCGCGTTCAGGTCGTGCCAAACGATCCCCACGACCTTTTTCTGCTTCAGGAATCGAAGCCTGTCCAGCGCGTGGCTGAAGGAACCAGCATCCGACAGGATTCGACGGCCCTCCTCGATGATTTCCGATGCTTCCACGGGCTTAGACATCTCGTCGCTGTCGGCGAGCATGAGAGCCATTTCAGGGTTCTGGACAAACATGTCCCCGATGGCTTGACTGGCCGCGACCAGAGTAACCAAGCGATAGCGGAGCGCAGGGTCCCTCGCCAGCGCTTCCGAGCGAACGGGGGAGCCGCCGCCCGCTGCGAGCCAACGATCGATGTTCGCGACGGCACGATCCGCGTCGGCGGACCGTCGGAGGGCGTTCACCAGTGGGGCGACACCGACCTCAGGAATTCGCGCCAGAACGCGCTCTGCCGCGCTTACGCTCGACTCCTCCTTGAATAAGCCACGGAGGTCCATGCCCTCACCCGAGGTTCGCGCCAGGCTGCAGCCTCCGATGGGAGAGGGGGGGGAGCCAATCCCCGTGCGCCTCGATGAGGTCGTCCACCAGTGACCAGATTTCCTGAAGCGTCAGTTCTGATGACGTGTGGGGATCGAGCATCGCCGCATGATAGGCTGCATCGCGCGAGCCGGTGAGGGCCGCCTCGACAGTCAAGCCCTGCACGTTGACGTTCGTCATCATGACCGCCGCCAACTCGGCAGGGATGCGGCCGATTCGCGTCGGCTGTACGCCCTGTGCGTCCACGAGGCACGGAACCTCGACGCAGCAATCTTGTGGCAAGTTCGAGATGAGGTTTTCATTCCGCACGTTTCCATAGATCACTCTCGGCGTGTTCGTTTCGATCGAGTGAATGATCTGAGCGCCGTACTCCTGGGTGCGCGTGTGCGTAAGATCGCCCTCCGAAGAGAACGAGGCCTTCATGTCTTTCCACTTCGCATCCTGAACTTCGCAACGTCGAATGTACTCGTCCAGGGGGATTCGATACTGTTCGATGAGGTCGGGTCGATCACGCCGTATGAAGTGGTTGCAGTATTCGCTAAAGTGCTCACTACTCTCCGTGACGAAGTAGCCGAGTCGGAGCAGCATTTCGTAACGAACGCGGTTCGTCTCAGGGATCTTCCCTTCTTGCGCCAACCGGAATAGGTCCGGATATAGGTCCTGGCCGTTTCGCTCCAGTTTGAGATAGAAAGCAAGGTGGTTGATCCCTGCGCACAGATATCGAATCTCATCCGGCGCAACCCCTAGATCCCTCGCCAGTTCATTAATCGTTCCCTGAACGCTGTGGCAAAGACCGACGACGTTGATCCGCGTGGCTTTGGCGAGGGCCCAGCAGTTCATCGCCATCGGGTTCGAGTACTGGAGCAACCAAGCTTCCGGGCAGAGTTCCTCCATGTCGCGCGCAATTTCAACGAGGACAGGAATCGTTCGCAGGCCGCGCATGATGCCGCCTATTCCAACCGTGTCCGCGATGGTTTGCCGCAGGCCGTACGTCTTGGGTATCTCGAAATCCGTTACTGTGCAGGGCCGATAGCCGCCCACCTGAATCGCACAGATGACATAGTCGCTGCCTTCCAAAGCCTCTCTCCGGTCGAGTGTCGCTTGGATGCTCGGCTCTGCTCCAAGAGTCTTCGCCAAGCGTCGGCACATCGTCTCGGCAACGCCGAGCCGCTCGGCGTCGATGTCCATGAGGGCGATGCCGCAGTTCTTGAATTCGTCGTAAAGTAGTAAGTCGCCGATCAGGTTCTTTGCGAAGACGACCGATCCGGCGCCTATGAACGCAACTCGAGGCACTGCCGCAGTATACGTTAGGGCCCTGGATTCAGCCACAGGATGCTTCTGCGCAAGCCGAAGCGCAGCACGAAACCGATGTCGTCATGATCCCCCATAGGCACCTCGTCGATGCCCAGCCCTCGATAGGCGACCTGCAGGTCGCTGTCCGTGGATCCCTGCCCACCATCCACCCACCGATAAGCCCACAGAATGTCTCCCTCGAACGGAATTGCCGTACAACTGCTCCGCGTGTTCGTCCACTCGTCGTACATTCGCTTAACAAGCCAACCGCCGCGAAGGGACTTGTCGGCAATTGTGTGGGCCACATACATCTGGCCCCACATTGCGTCGGGGTTTCGTCGGATGCCTTCAGAGAACACGTATACGCGTCCCTTCGGGCCGCCGTCACGACTCGCATCGAACACGATCGTCATGCGGCCGTCGCCCCGGGCGCCACCTGCCTCGCCTTCGACCCATTCGCTCCCCACCTCCTGTAGGCTGTCGCCTTGCCACGCATATCGAACTAACTTCCAGCGCGCGGGCCTGTCTTTGTCCTGATCCTGCGCGAGTGCGACGATGACTTCGCCAGATAGTGTGTCCAAACAGGCCCCCACCGGATTGGTGCTCTTTTGCGACAATGGCTCAAACTGACTCAGTCTTCCCGACTTCCAGACTGCATAGGACACGTCGCCCGTTTCTGGATTGCGAGCAAAGAGCGTGGGGCGAGTTCCCAGATTCGCGGCTGACAACTGCGAGCCCGGTGCAACGCTAACATCCTCAGCACGAACTTGCACGATCTGACCTGCGTCCACGCGCAACACGATCGCGCGGGCACCGGTTGCGGTCGGACAAATGACGACCACGTCTTCGCCAGCAGAATAGGCGCAGGGATCGCCCGTAAGCGCCGCATCTTTCGGTGAGAACGGCTCGCTCCACTTGCGGCCAGCAAGGAGCACGCGCACCTGAACGTCGCCAGGGTGTTCGGCGCTAATGGAGGGCGGCTCCCCCGGCTTCGGCTGATTCGCAAGTTTTCCGTACACGATGATCGCCTGGCCGTTGTGGTTGAGCAGGAACGGTGAGGTGTGAGCCTTGTCGATTGTGTGTCGAATTCCAGCGTGCGTGCTGTAACCGTAATTCACGTCCGCGCGGACACCCTTCTCTCCGAACACGCCGTTCCAGTTCCAATCAATGAGAGTTTCCTTGCCCGCCGGCTTCAAACGAAAACGGTACGGGCCCTTCTCGAGAAACTTGACCTGTTCGTAAGGAAACGGCATCGTTTCGTCCAGGTTGGACTCATCGAGCACGTAACGACTGAGCGCACCGCGACTGAAGTGAATCGCGTCCGGCCGATCGTCGAAGTAGTAGCTGTAGGCGTAGTTCATCAACGAGGTGTAGATCGGGCAATGCGCAGGCCCCCAATGGCCCGTGTGATCGAGGCCCAGTTGATGGCCGAATTCATGCAGGAACACCGCCCAAAGAGCGTCGGCGCCACAGCCTCCCATGTCGCCGAGTTCCATGGCTTGTCCTCCCCCCCCTTTGTTGACGACCATCCAGTGCGCGATCCCCCGATGCTGCGGAGGGAGATTTGCCGGCCCTAACTCCGCCCAGCCTTTGCCGCGCGCCGCCTCGACGGGAATCGCTGGTAGGTAGATGGGATGAAACCCGATGCCGTTCGCTGTGAATTCGTCGCCCGTAGTAAGTTCCCCCATGGTTTTCGCGACGGCTGCCATGTCCTGCCGGAGTTTGTTTTCATCGACGTCGGCAATCGGCTGGACGTAGCAAACGACGTCCGGCCTCGTCGGGCTGCATCCGAGGCCAGGCAAATCGAGTTCGCGGAAGCCCTTTGTTTCCCAACCGTCCAAGAGGCCATCGTTGTCCGTGTCTCTGTTTTCCGGATCGGTGCGCAGTGCGGCCTCTTCCTCGTTCGACAGGCCATCTCGGTCGAAGTCGCGATCTCCTTCACGCAGCGCGTAAAGAACATGAATATCGTAAGCCGTGTGCTTGCCGGTGCCGTAGGAAAACGCGACCAGATCGTCAGTCCCGTCGCCATCCATGTCGCCTGTCAGCAAACGAGTCCCCGGCTCGAAGGTGGCGAGAGAGTCCACGCGCTGTGCAATTCCGTTATCGTAGACCGTGTCTCCGACCACGATCTTTCCATTCCAAATCGCAATCGCCTCTGTGGCCGATCCCTTGCGAACGAGCCGCTTCTTGCGGATGTTCGCGCTGTCCGCAACGAATGTTTCACCGGAGCCCGTCCGATAAACCCACTCCGCCCCCTCCCGCGTCGCATCGATCTCCCTTTGAGCGATCCAGTTTATGTGGGCGGGAAACTCCAGGCGTCTCACGGAGGCTCCGCCCCCCCTGAAGGCCCGGACTCCGAAGCCATTTCCCGTCGACTTCGAGACAACGAAGAATCCTGCTCTTCCTTCGATCGTCTCCGCTTCCCCAATGATCGGGTCGGTGATCGGCTCCGGCAACTTCGCGAGAAGTTCCTGAACTGAGAACACGCCTTCTGCCATTGAGCCAGCCGACAGGATTTCGCCGTTCGGGAACACACCTACGACTTCAACGCGGCCGTCGCCGTCTGCGTCTATCGTCGTCGCAGCCAGACAGTCTGCTCCAAATGACGTTCTTGCCTGTCTGCCGAACCCAGTCTTTAGCCCGTCGACGTTGGGCTGGATGTCGACGATGCTGGGCCCGGGGGGGTACACGCAGAGCAGATCAGCAAAGCCGTCTCCATTCGCGTCTCCGGCGAGCGGAATCCTCGGAGGCGCGGCAAATCCAAAAGACCACAACTGCGGTGGCGAGAGCAGAGGTTGCGATAGGAGGGCGAACAGGACGGCGGCTGGAGACATCACCAACGCGTCCGGTTCTACGAGGTTGCGTTACCTTCCTTCCGAAGACGCGTCCCAAATCCGCTTTAGGCGGCTCAAAAGCGGACGAGCCTCAGAGAGCGGCCACTGTGTCGCTGCGTCGCTCAACGCCCTTTCCGGATCCGGGTGAACTTCCATAAAGAGCGCGTCGATTCCGACCCCGACGGCCGCAGCGGCAAGGTGCGGGATGGAGTCACGGTCGCCGCCGCTCGAGTTCCCAAGTCCTCCGGGCTTCTGCGCGCTGTGCGTCGCGTCGAAGCAAACCGGGCAACCGAACGACCGCATCACCGGGAGACCCGTCATGTCCACGACAAGCGCGTTGTATCCGAACGATGTTCCGCGCTCTGTGAGCATGATTCCGTTAGCGCCGGCTGCACTCAGTTTCTCGACGATGTTTTTCGCATCCCACGGCGCGAGAAACTGTCCCTTCTTCACGTTGACCGGTTTCCCGGTTGCGGCGCAAGCTTCCAAGAGATCCGTTTGTCGGCACAGGAACGCCGGGATCTGTAATAGATCAACGGCCGACGCCACTTCATCCGCCTGCGAAGGGAGGTGCACGTCCGTCGTCGTCGGGACGCCGAATTCGTCGGAAATCTCGCTGAGGATTCTCAGGCCCTCCTCCATCCCCGGCCCTCGTCGGCTCGCGCCGCTGCTTCGATTCGCTTTGTCGAAGGAGGCTTTGAAGATGTACGAGTAGCCCAAGTCGCCGCACAACGCGGCCAGAGTGTCCGCAACGTGCCGGCAGAGGTCGAGGGACTCGGCCATGCACGGCCCCGCAATCAGGACCGGCAAGCCCGTGCCGATCGTAACGCCTCCTGCCCGTACCGGGTTCACCGCAATGCCCACCGGAGCATTTTAGCGGCTATCTTGACGCCACCATTCGCGCAGATTCGAGACCCGACCGAAGAAACTCGAGGAACGCCTCCTCATTTCGCGTCGATCCCTCGAACCACTTGACCACTCTGCCGTCCTGGGCCACGATGACGTAGACGGGGAGCGTCAAGACACCGGTCATCTGATCTCGCAATTTGCGATTACTCTCGTCCGTGGGAGTGCCGCCGTCTGTGAAGAGTTCGACGGCGATGAAGTTGTCGAGCGCATTCTTAACCGCCGGACGCGGGAACATGTTCTGCTCCATCCACCGGCAATTCGTGCATGTGTAGCCCGTGAAGTTGACGAATATGGGCCGGCCCGCAGACGCCGCCTGCTGTTTCGCGGCGTCGAAGTTGTAGACCCACTTCACAGCCTGATCACCCGTAGCGGCGCGCCCAGGGTACGGATCAGGCGGCAGAAATGCGCTGAACTCGCCAAGAGGCGCGCCGTTCAAGGAGGCAAGGCAGTAGCCACCAACTCCGGCCATCGCCAATCCGAGCACCCGCCTACCAATGCCGATCTTCGGGCCGTTCGGCGCCGTGGGCAGGGCGATCCACCCCATGAGGTAGAGGGCGGCCACGAGAGCGACGATCGCCCAAATCGCAACGAACACGGGCCGCGTGAGCATTCCCAAGTGCCACACGAGATCGGCATTGGAAGCGAACTTGACGGCGGCGGCGATTTCGATGAACCCCATGAACACTTTCACCGACGACATCCATGATCCGGACTTCGGCAGTTTCGCAAGGCTTTGGGGGAACAGCGCCAGAAGGAAGAACGGCGTCGCGAACGCAAGGCTGAATCCGATCATTCCCATGAGCGGATAGAAGAACTCCTTCGTCGCGAGCGCAAGGATCGTCCCGACGAACGGAACGGTGCAGGTCATCGAAGTAATCGCCGCAGTCACTCCCATGAACAGAGGTCCTGCGAATCCGCCGCGTCGGGTGCCGGACTGTGCCCTGTTCAGAAGAAAACTGGGCATCCGAATCTCGAACACGCCGAATAGGTTAAGCGCGAACACAACGAACAGAATCGCGATCACCAGATTCAAGATCGGATTCGTGGCGAGGTCCTGAGTGCCGCTCGCCCCGAAGAGCAGGGTGACGGCGAAGCCGATGATCGTGAAGGTGCTGATGATTCCGATCGAAAACGCGAACGCTCCTCGCAGATTCGATCCTCCCTCCGTGCTCACCGGTTTTGCGAAGTAACTGACGGTAATCGGAATCATCGGGAATACGCACGGCGTGAGGAGTGACAAAAGTCCGAGAGTCGCAGCGAGGCGCAAGAAAGCGAGCAGTCCTTCCGACCGGGCCTTTTCAACCTGTTTCGAGACGTCGCCCTCGCCAGATTCCAACTGCGCCGCCTGCTTTCCGTCCTGTCCAGCGGAAGGCGCCGCTTGGCCCGCGACGTGGCCCTCGGGCTGCTCGGGCACGGCTGTGATGGGACTCGTCCGGTCGGGCCTCGCGGGGCCTGAGCCAGGGGTGAAAGTAAAGGTAACCGGTGTCGTCTCCGGAATCGCGCAACTCGTGTCATTGCACGCCTGCCATCGGACGTTTACGATTACTTTCTGCGCGCCCTCGATCTTGGCGCCCAGTTGAACCGGAAGAGCGAAGGCGGTCGCTCCCTTGTGATAACCGACGCGGATTCCAAAATTCGGGTCGTCGGCCTCGATCGGCTGCGGCTGGATCGCCTCCCCATTCGGCTTCAGCACGCTCGTGTCGGGAAGCGTTATCTCTGTGGCAATTGGGCCGCCGGTCTGCTTCATCGCATAGATGTGCCACCCGTCCTTGATCTTCCCGGTGACGACGATCTGTGCACTCTCGCCGGGCCGAGCATCGCCGGGGATCAGGCTCGCGGACCAACTGACAATCGGATCTGGCGCACCCACGCTCCACGACCAGGCGAAGAGCGCGCAGAGCGCAATGAGGAATCGAGACACCATTATCTGCCTACTTAACGGTGACGGTCGCCGTGACTGTTTTTGAGTCCGGGCGCAGGCAGGTGGAATCGTCGCAAAGTTGATAATCGACCTGCATCTTGAGGGTCGTCCGCCCCTTCTTCGCTTTCGACGGGACAGTGATGGTGACCGGGACCTTGACCGTGCCTTCGTAGACCATGACAGTTCCCTCTTGTCCGGCGACCTCCAGGGGCTTGCCCGCAGGGTAGGAGGCCTTGAAGCCGAAACCGGAGTTGAGGCCCTTTAAGTTGAAGGCGTGGAATCCGTCCGGCGCCGGCGGCGCGTAGGCATGCCAGCCCGCGGGGATCGTGACGGTCGCCGTCCCCCGCACGGACTTCCCGGCCACCACCGTGCTGGAGGCTAAGGTCAGCTTGGCTGTCACAACCGGCTCCATGGAACCTGCGGGCGAAAACAGGAGCGCGCCGAGGAGTAACTTGATAATCCCGGTACTGAGCATGTGTTTGATTATGGTGCCGGGCACGAATCGCGCGCGGCCCTCTCGTGGTTAACGTTTAGAAAGCCGATCCGGGTTCCTCAGGGCACGCCCACCGAGGCGCCCGTGCGTCCGCTCTCGAACGCCGCCTCGAGGATCCCAATGGCAATTCGGACTTCAGCAGGATCAACGGCGATCTTCTCGCCCTCGTTCAGATGGGCGCTCAGGTTCGAGTAGAAGTTCGCCCACTTGCCCTTCTCCACGTCGACCGACAGGTCGCCGCTCACGCCGGAGAACACGCCTTTCAGTTGAGCGGTTTCCCAGTCCGGCATCTTGAGGGCCGCCGAGTGCCCCCGCACCAGCCACCGCGGCCGAGTGAAGTGACTGACGCAACCCACGTCAATCTGGGCCATCACGCTGTTGTCGAACAGCACGGAGATCGTCGTTTGCGTCTCGATGTCGACCGCATGGCCGCCGGAGTGAAAGGTCGCAAACACCTGCTTTGGACGCGAAGGGAGCATCAGTTGAACGAGTTGATCGGCAAGGTGCGCTCCCCAGTCGTACACCATCCCACCGCCGCGCTTCTTCTCTCCCCGCCAACCGGCCGGAAACCACCAACCGTTCACGCTTGACTCGATCGAGAAAACCTCACCTAACAGGCCACTCTCCATTACCCGCCGCACTGTCAAGTAGTCGCCGTCCCATCTTCGGTTCTGGTAGACGGTCAGCAAACGGTTCGCTGCGGCGGCCGCTTCGATCATCTCGTCCGCCTCCTTCGTGTTGAGGCACATGACCTTCTCGGTGACTACGTGCTTCCCTGCGCGACTGGCTTGGACGCTCAAAGGCGCGTGCGTGTCGTGAGGCGTTATGAGGACAACGAGATCGACTCCGTCGTCCGCCAACATCTGGTCATACGAATCGTAAATGACGGCGCCAGGCTGCTCCTCGGAGGCCGCGCTTCGGCGGGCAGGATCGACATCGAAGACACCGTGAACCTCGAGCCCTGGTGTTGCGCGAATCGCGTCGGCGTGATGCTTGCCCATCGCGAACTGTCCGCCGTAACCGACTAATCCGATCCTAATTGCCAAAACGCCGACCTTTGGCCCGAAGGGCCGGCGGATTCTACCGAAAGGCAGGGACCGCGAGATAGACGGGTGCCACAATGGCGAGATGCTCTGTGCCGCCCTTGCGCTGCTCGCGATTCAGCCCCAGCAGCCGTTCGATTTCTATGGCTTCGGCCCTTATGATCCGAACATCCCCAAGCCCGAGTCCATCTTGGGCTACGGCCCCGGGGAGCGACACACGACGTTCGCTCAGCAAGAAGAGGTCATCGGACGGCTTGCAGCTTCGGCGCCGGACCGGATCGCAGTGAGGCGCTTCGGCAAGTCGACGGAGGGTAGGTCGCTTCGAATCGTCGCGATCTCTTCTCCCAAGAACATGGGCCGCCTGGACGAGATCCGCGAGGCCAACCAACGGATCGCCAACGGCGAGGACCCACAGGGAGAGGTGCCCGCGATCATCTGGATCAACCAGTGCATTCACGGCGATGAGACCGCCTCATTCGAATCGTCAATGTGGCTGATCTACACTCTCGCGGCGTCCAGATCGCGCTTCGTCGAGAACGCGCTGGAGAACGCAGTCGTCATCGTCAACCCGAGTTACAACCCGGATGGCCACGAACGATTCGCCGTTTGGTTCAATTCCGTCGCTGTCGGCACTCCGAATCGCGCGGCTCCGGAACACAGCCCTCCACCCGCAGTGCAGGGGCGCGTCAACCACTATCGTTTTGATTTGAATCGCGACCGAATCGCGATGTCGCAGGTCGAGTCAGTTGCTGAGGCCGCCGAATATCGGCGATGGAACCCGCACGTGTACGTGGACCAGCACGGCGAAGTCTCGACTTACTTCTTCCCGCCGAATCCAATGGCGGTCAATGCAAACATCGATCGTCAAAGGCTGCACTACTGGACGGAGATCTTGGGCCGGGCAACTGCGCACGCCTTTGACCAACAAGGCTGGACTTACTTTATCCGAGACACGTTCGACATCTACTATGCCGGCTACCTCGACAGTTGGACGGCCCTGTCAGGCGCGATCGGCATGACCCATGAAACGGACGGCGGAAGCAACCTCGTCACCACGCGCGAGGACGGCACCGAAGTCACGCTCCGCGACGGCATGGCGAAGCACTTCACGAGCGCAATCTCCGTTGTCGCCGAGTCTGCGAGGCAACGAAGCGAGTTGGTCGGCTCATTCGCGCGATTCAAGGCGAAGGCAGCGGACGGTTCGCATGCAGGCAAGTTCGCGCGGGTCGTGTTGTCCTGCTCGGACCCGAGACCTCTGCTCCGTCTTGCCGACCAACTCGATAAGCAGGGCATTCAGTACAAGTGGCTGCAAGAACCATTCGAGCAGCTAGATGCCCACGACTATTGGTCCGATACAGTCGGCAAGGCGACGTTCCCGCGCGGTTCCTTTGTCATCGACATGGCGCAGCCGTTCGGACAACTCGCGAAGGCGCTCCTGGAACCCCACTCCGATTTCGAGCCTGAGTTCGTGAAACTGATGAATCAGCCCGAACTCTTCGACGTTCGGGAGGGGGGGGAAAGCGGAGGGTTCTACGATTTGACGGCCTGGGCGCTTCCCTACGCCCACTCGGTGCACGCTTCGTGGTGTGAGAGCGCCCCCCCGGTCAAGACCGGCCCGGCGCCATCGGTCGAGAAGCAGACCCCGTCGGGAGGCTCTGTCGGCTGGGTGATCGCCTACACAGATAGAGAGGACGCCCTCGGCGTGATGAGCCTGATGCGCAGCGGCGTACGAGTGCGAGTGGCCACGCAAACGATGCGCCTCGACGGCAACACCGTGCGGCCGGGCGAGTTCATCGTCCTGCGCGGACGAAACGATTCGGATGCGGGCCAGAAGATTGCAGCAGCTGCGGACAAGTTCGGCCTTCGCGTCCGGCCGCTCGACTCAGGCTTCCCTTCCGCGGGCCGTGCAGGGCCGGGATCCGACGCCACCGCGCCTCTCCAAAGTCCGAAGATCGCCCTCGCATTCTCCGGCGGTTACGGTGGGGTTTGGCACCTGTTGGAGACGACCCTCAAACTTCCATTTACGCCGGTGGCAAACGTCGGCGCGCTCGATCTGTCCGAGTTCAACACGATTCTCCTACCGTCGACAGGCGGCGCGAGCGAAGACGCGCTCCGCGCATGGGTCAGCGATGGCGGCAACCTGATCCTCCTCGGCTCCCGGGGGGGCGGCTTCATCATTCAAGCGTCTTCCAAGACGATGTCGAGGGGCCTGCCAGGCTCCCTGTTCCGCGCTGAGATTGACGACAAGAGCGCGCTCTCCTTCGGAAGGGCAGGTCGACCTTTCGCCGTTCCCGTCTCCGGCCGATCGCTCTTCAGTGCGGAAGGGGCGCAAGTGAAACTAAGCGCTGCGGACGGCAAAGCGACGGTGCTCTCCGGATGGACTTGGCCGGACACGCAGGCGGAGGCCGCTGGCGGAGCGTGGGTCGTACGCAGCCGTGTCGGGCAGGGCACGGTCACCCTGTTCCTCGCCGATCCTTGCGAGCGTGCCCTCTGGCCCGGCCTGCAAGACCTCCTGGTCAACGCAATTCTGTTTGGCGGAGTCGAGTGATCGTGTCTCAGGATCGCCAGGGCTGTGTGCAATTGTGCGGTCTCTGCAGGTCTCTCGGAGATCCGAATCTCGGTCTAGTGATCCTCAGCGAAGGAAACGCGAGCGGATACGAGGACGCAGAGTCGTTCTGGGTCAAAGCGAGCGGCCTAACTCTGGCCGATGCCGTGGAGGACAGCCTGGTACGCGTTCGCTTCGAGCCGCTGCTGCAGGCGGTGGACTCCGTCGAGGCAGGCAACGACATCGGCGACTCGGAGGTCGAGGGAATCCTCTCTCGCGCCGTCATCGAGCCGCTCGGCGCACGACCCTCCGTCGAGGCCTTTTTCCACGCGGCGCTTCTCCGCGACACCTCCTACAAGTTTGTCGCCCACACTCATCCTGAACCGATCTTGAGCCTGGTCTGCACAACAAACGCACAGTCATTGTGCGCAAGGCGCCTCTTTCCCGATGAGGTGGTGCTCTGCGGACCCGCGACATGCTGGGTGCCGTATGTGGATCCCGGGCTCTTGCTCGCGCTTCAGATTCGCAATTCCGCGCGCGACTTCCGAGCGCAGACCGGCAACTGGGCCAAAACCTACTGGCTCCAAAACCACGGGCTGATCACGCTCGGCAACACCGTCGAAGAAGCCTTGAACGCGACGAAGATGGCGGTGAAGGCCGCGACCATCTGGTTGGGCGCCCTTTCCACAGGTCACGAGATCACGACCCTGAGCAAGGAGGACGTCGAACGAATCGCCACGCGAACAGACGAACACTATCGCCAAAGGCTGCTCGGCATCGGAGTCGAGGAGGCGGAGGGAGGCGGCGCGCGGTGATCGACATCGAGGCAGCGTGGAATTTCGAGGACCTGCAGGAGAGCGAACGACGATTCCGTGCGCTCCTCGGGCAGTGTGAGAGCGACGTGGAGTCCGCGTGCGTCTTGACGCAACTGGCAAGAGTTCACGGATTGCAGGGCGATTTCGAGAAGGCCCGCGAACTGCTTGAAGAGGCACGCGCGCGCGCTAAAGGCGAACCCTCAGCCGCGACGATCCGCATTCACTTGGAGACCGGCAGAGTTCTCAATTCGTCCGGTGATCCAGCGGCCGCAAGGCCCGAGTTCGAAACCGCTTTCGCCCTCGCGGAAGCGCTGGAAGAGGAGTTCCTTGCTGTCGACGCGGCGCATATGATCGCGATCGTCGAGACGCCGGAGAACGCGATCGCCTGGAACGAACGGGCGCTTCAACTGGCGTCCTCTGCAGCCGATCCGAAGGCGAGAAAGTGGAAGGCGAGCCTACATAACAACCTCGGCTGGACCTACCACGACTTGGGGGACTTTGAGAAAGCGCTTTTCCATTTCCAGGGGGGACTTCAAGAGCGCCTGGCATCCGGAACGCCTACAACCGTGAGGATCGCAAAGTGGTGCGTTGGCCGATGTCTCAGGTCACTCGGCAAGCTGGAGGAGGCCCTCACAGTGCAGATGTCGCTTGCCGAAGATCCCGCATCCGCAGAGGATGGGTTCGTGTCGGAAGAGATCGCGGAGTGCCTTTACGCGCTCAACCGCACAGAGGAAAGTCGCAGCCACTTCTAACTGGCTCACGCGCTGCTCTCGAAGCAATCTTGGCTGGTGTCCTCGGAACCACAGCGACTCGAACGACTCGCTCGGCTCAGCAAACCCGAGCAAGAAGGCTAGGCGAAGTTCGCTGCTCCTTTATCCTTCAACGACACCCCGGAAGGTCGGCACGTAATCTGGGAACACAACCGGTAGGTTCGGGTTCGCAAGCCTCTTCGCAACGACTTCCGCGAGAATGTCGCGGTGATCTATCGTGATTGCCAAGTCTCGCTCCTGGAACCTCTGCTCCATCGCGAGCCCCGGCCAGTCACGGTAAACGGTGCCACCATTGACACCCCCACCCAGAAGCATCATACAGTTGCCGTGCCCGTGATCCGTGCCTTCGCTTCCGTTCTGAGCGACGACTCTGCCAAACTCCGAAACGACCACTACGATGAAGTTCGTGTTGCTGGTCGCGAACATATCCGCGTGGAATGCGCCCAGCGTGCTTGAGAGAGTCTGCATCAGGCTCGCCATCGCACCGGACAGCACCCCCTGAGCCGCGTGTGTGTCCCAGCCACCCAGGTCTAAGTGCACGGCCTCCACGCCGACGTCCGCCTTCAGGAGCGCGGCGACGGACTTCATGCCAACGCCGAAACTGTTGCTCGGGTACACGGCCCCGCCCGCCGGCTGATAGTTTGCGAAGTTGATCTGCTCCAGCAGGTCGATGGCACGCTGCGTATCGTTCGCCGCGGCGCTGAGCGCCATGTCTGCCCACGCATAGGCCTCGTCGAGCCAACTCTTCCGTGACTGCATCGTGGAGTTGTTGCCCGTCAATCCGAATGCGTCGAGATTCGGAATCGGAATTGACTTCGGAGCGCCGCTCAGCGTCGCCTGCATCCCATAACTGAGGCTTATTCCTCGGAGTGGCGAATCGCTCATGGGCGGCACCGTCAGCAGGTGCCTCGCGAGCCAACCACTGTTGACTTCTGGGTCTGCGGGTTTCCCGACCTCCATGTATCGTTGCGCGTCGAAGTGCGACCTCGACGGATCAACTGATCCCGTAGCGTGCACGATCGCCAAGTCCCCATTCTGGAATGCCTCGACCAGACTGGCCATCGCGGGCGGAAACCCGAAGAAGCCGTCGAGATCGATCGCGTCACCTGGATCGGGCCCAGGAGGCTGAATCGCGAGCGTCGGCCGGGCCGCATAATAGTCGGGATCGGCGTACGGAACGCACATTGTGAGCCCGTCCGATCCCCCCCGCAAGTAGACCGAGATGATCACGTCGCGCTGGATCCCCGGCGTGGTGGCGAACGCCACCTTCGGCAGCCAGGACGGCGCACTTGCGAGAAAGAGAGCGGCACGACTCGACGTGTTGATGAACTGCCGTCTCGACAGATTTCGATATTCGCTGCAGCAGATGTCCTCAGGATTCATGCTTGCCCCCTAGTACCACTGGAAACTCGGCGAAGCCAACGCAAGGGCGAACGCATCGGAGATCCGCGTCGCACTCGGCGGATCTGGCAACAAGTACTTCTTGAGCGCTGCCAAGTCCGGCGGACGCATCTCGCCTCCGAACAACAAGTAATTGATTCGATTCGCAATCGTCTCCGCGGTGTTTGCCCCCTGAAGCAGAGATGTCGTGCTCACGCTGACTCCGTTGATGCCGGGGCTGAACATGGAGAAGCCGATGTTCCACCTCGGCGCAAGGAGACCCATCCAGAACTCCTTCGAGTCGGGATAGCCGTCAGGCGGAACCCAACGGAATGGCGTCTGCCCCATCTGGGGGAGCCAAACGGACCGGAGTGTCGCGGGAGAATTGATGGTCGCCTTAACCGCCCGCAGTGCAGACACTGCCAAGTGATACGGCCTCTTGAATTTCATGGGGGCGAGTGCGAGACTCTCTCGTGCGAGGATCACTCGCAGCATCGCCTTGATGTCGCCTCCCGTCTGTGCATATCGCGCCGCGGCTGAGTCAATGAGGGATTCAGGAGGCGATTCTCCCCAGAACCAGCGACAGAGTTTGGATGCGATGTAGCGAGCGGTGGAAGGATGTGCGGCGAGAATCTGGATGACCAACTCTCCATCCTGCTGTCCTCCGTTCGCCGCTATGTCCACACCGAGAACGCGCTTGGCGTTGTTGTCGTGGTTGGAGGCCTGGAAGTAGAAGCGACCTCGGTCTGTCCCCGCTGCCGATCCGTGCCTCGTCCACCCCGTTAGACACCGTGCGACCTCGATGACGTCGGTCTGCGTGTATCCACCGTTGACGCCGAGTGTGTGGAGTTCGAGCAGTTCACGAGCGTAGTTTTCGTTCGGGTTCAGCCGCTTGCTGGTGACGTTGTCGAGATACACCAGCATCGCCGGGCTGTGCACGCTCGCGCTGAGAAGGTCTGGGAACCTCCCAAGAGCATGAGGCCGGATCACGTCGCGGTCATCTACGATCTTCAGGTACTGGCATTCGCCTCTGTAGATGTAAATGTTGAAGTGATCCGTCCAGAACTCGACCATCCGTCCGTAGAGTTGTCTTCTCGATAGGGCCGAACGGAGAATCTGAGCGTCCGTCAAATCGAGCGCGGGCGTCCCACCAAGCGCGTAGAGTTGCCACGGCTCCATCGTCAACGAGTTGTATGTGCCCAGCATGCTCTGCAGGGCGCTGTCGTCAATGGCGAGGTGATCGAGGTGGTACTCGAGATACCCGTCGTATCCCATTTGCGCGACGAGGCCGAGTTCGTACTCCGAGAGCCCCATCGTGATCCGACGGACGAGTTTGAGATCCAGAGACGGGATAGTCTGCTTCCAAGGGCCGTTGCGGCGACGCTCCTGTTGCGCGTACGCCTGCCCGCCGCCCAGCATCGCTGCTCCCAGCGCCAAAAGGGCTTGCCTCCGAGAAACGCTCAACTCTCCCCGGGTGCCAGCCGAGTCCTTGCTCACCGTGTCTGCCATGGGTGATCCTCCCCGCAGCTCCTCAGAACTGCTCCCCATCATCTGTATAGAGTAACACGGAATTCCGAAAGTCGCGCAGAATTTTCTGGGGACTCGGAATCCTTGCGCCAGGCCACCGGGCCGGACGGGACTGATAGCCCGATCGGAAGGCGACGGCGACACCGGGAGCCCGCGCTGGGGGTCACGACCGCGCGGGTATGGTCAGGCCATGTCGCGTATCGACCATCAGGACATTCGAATCGGAACTCTCGCGCCGATGGCGAGCGGAGCCGCCTACCTTCGCCAAGTCGTTCCCCATGGTTTCGAATCCTTCGAACTCACGCTCTGGCAGTACATCGGCGACGTAGACTTGGAGGCCACCGCGAAGGAGTGTCTCGATGTTTTAGGAGACCAAGCGATCATCAGCAGTGTCGGGATCTACGGCAATCCTCTGCAGGACGAAAAGACCGCGGCAGACTGGGCCGTCCTCATTCGCTCTGCCAAGCATTTCCGATGCGACGTCGTGTGCGGTTTTGCGGGCGCCCTCGAGGACCGACCTGTGGACGAGTCCATCCCGAAGTTCAAGGAGGTATTCGGAGAACTCGCGAAGATCGCGGACGGAGAAGGAGTTCGGATCGCATTCGAAAACTGCGACATGGGGGGATCATGGGAGCGGCCGCGATGGAACATTGCCCACGCTCCTCGCGCATGGGAGATGATGTTCGACTCAGTGCCGGGGCAGACGCTCGGCCTCGAATGGGAGCCCTGCCATCAAATGGTCTCATTCATTGATCCGATTCCCCAACTTCGAAAGTGGGTGGACCGCGTCTACCACATCCACGGCAAGGACGCGACCATCAATTGGGACATCGTCAAAACCGAAGGCATCCGCTCCGGGATTCCCTCTGTTTGGCACCGGACGCCCGGCTTCGGCGATTCGAATTGGACGGACATCATCACGATCCTCAGAAAGGGCGACTTTCGAGGAGCGATTGACATCGAGGGTTGGCACGATCCAGTGTATCGAGACGAACTCGAGATGACGGGTCAAGTTCGTGGCCTCGAGTACCTCAAGGCCTGCCGGGGGGGCGCTTACGTTCCCAACCCACGTTGAGAAAGCACCCCCGGCGAAGAGCCGGGGGTTGCTGTCTATCGGCCCTTAACGAGCGATTTCCGCATATCGCGCCCGATTCGGGCGAGGATTTCGGTACGAATGTCCACGATTCGCGCATCGGCGTTGCGGTATTCCTCGCCGAAGTCCACGGATCCGTCATCGAAGAGTGCGCCGTCACGCCGCCATCCGCAGTCGTCGCACCGTTCGCCGTGATGGACTTCGTCCCAGCGCTCGCAAATGTTGAACTGAGCGCGCACAGAGTCCCAGTTGCGACTCCGCGAATACCGCGAGAAGACGTCGGAACAGCGACATCCGGCGAGGTCCGCGATGTGAGCCGCGATGATGACGTCCTGCCACGATCGTCCAGCCTTGCGATGGGAGCAGTACTCCTGCCACCTTCGGCCGTAACGGTCGAACATTAGGTCCATCCACACGCCGTCGATGAACTCTGAATCCCAATCGCGCGAGCGCCATCGGCGACCGCTGCGGTCGTAGTTGCAGGGATCGATTCCGCACGTGTCGAGCACGTATCCCCATCCACGCTTCCTGTTACGCAGGTTCCAGATATCCCGACACGAGTCGCCGGTAATCCGGTGAATGTAGAACACGGGCGCCAAGTCGTAAACGTTTGCGCGCAGAGAGCGCTTCGTGCTGAGAATGAAGTCGACGTCCAGGTTGAGCGCATCCGCGATCAGAACAGTCGCGAGAGCCTCAGGAAGTCCGAGACGATGTCGAGTCAGTAGGAGCGACACATCGAAGTTGTCGCGCCGCGGACTGGCAAAAGTCGGGGCCGCAATTGCGCTCCCCGCAACCGCTGCAATGAGCAGTTTGTTCATCCTTGTCACCTCGTTGGTAAACGCGCGTCCTTGCGCGCGCTGGTGAAAGTACTGACAGTCGAAGCCGTGAAGCGTTACGTCGGTTCGGGCCGTCGGAGGCCGCTACCCGTGCATCTGACCACCTCACCCGTGCAAAATCGATGCTCGCATGCCTGCCCGCAAGATCTCCAAACTGCTGGTCGCGAACCGAGGCGAGATCGCCTGTCGGGTCTTCCGAACGGCCGAGAGAATGGGAATCCGGACATGCGCCGTCTTCACGGAGCATGATGAGGGAGCCCCCCACGCCGAGAGGGAGGCCATGCAGATCGGGGACTACCTCGACATCGAGCAAGTCCTCGCTGCGGCGCTGAAACTGCAGGCTGACGCCATTCACCCGGGGTACGGCTTCCTGGCGGAGAACCCCGCGTTCGCTGAAGCCTGCGAGGGCGAAGGCATCGTGTTCCTCGGACCTACCGCGTCTACGATGCGCGCGATCGGAGACAAATCGGAGGCCCGGAAGACGGTCATCGCCCTCGGCGTGCCAACGTCGGAGGGCCTCGGGCCGTTCACCTCAGTCGAGGAGATCGAGGCCGCGGCTCGTTCGCTGGGACCGCCACTGATGCTGAAGGCTGCTGCGGGCGGCGGCGGCAAAGGGATGAAGCGCATCGAACACCTCGAGGGAATTCGCGATCTCATCGAGTCGGCTCAACGGGAGACTAACGCAGCATTCGGCGACTCGAGAATGATCGTGGAAAGATACATCCACCCTGCTCGGCACGTCGAAGTCCAGATTATGGGCGATGGCGCGCGCTGCATCGCCCTGGGAGAAAGAGAGTGCAGCCTGCAGAGGCGGCACCAAAAGATCATCGAGGAGTCCCCTTCCCCTGCGGTGAGCAAAGAGCTAAGGCAGCGCCTGATGGCGGCGGCAATCAAGATCGGAGAGCTCACGGGATATCGCAGCGCCGGCACAGTCGAGTTTCTGCTGGACTCAGAAGGGGGGTTCTACTTCCTCGAAGTCAATGCACGTCTTCAAGTCGAACACCCCGTGACGGAACTCATCACGGGTCTGGACCTGGTCCAGATGCAGATCGAGGTCGCCGGAGGAGTGAGCCTTCCTAAACAGGAGGACATCCGATTCCGCGGCCACGCCATCGAGGCGCGCCTCAATGCAGAGGACCCTTACGCAGAGTTCTTGCCGAGTTCGGGAAGGGTGCTTCGCCTCCAGTGGCCCGAAGGCGTCGACGGCATCCGGATCGACACCGGAATCGGAGCGACTGTATCGAGCCGTTACGACTCGCTGCTCGCAAAACTCATCGCCCATGCCGAAGATCGCGAAGCCGCGCGAAAGAAACTCGTCGACGCGCTCAAGGCAACGGTTCTCCTCGGATTGAACACGAACCAAGGGTTTCTGGTAGACCTTCTGGAATCGCCCGAATTTGTGAGTGGCCGGTTCTCCACGAGCACAATCGACAACATGGACATCGTGACGCCCCCCACCCCGGACGCGGCGATCGCGGCCGCATGCGCCCTGCTGCGGGGACCGACCCACGGCGGCTCATTCCCCTGGAATTCGGTCGGGAGTTGGGAACTCGCATGAAGTACCTGACTCCGGAAGGACTCGCCGAACTTCCCGCCTTTGCGAATCTGAGGACAGACGTCGACGCCGAGGGAGTATCGGTCTGCGATACCGTCACAGGTGACGTGACGCGCTTCGCCTATGCCTTTTCGGGAACGACTTTGTGGCTCGGCGCAAACGGGAGGACTTACAAATTCGGTTGGCCTGAAGAAGGACTCGAAGCAGGCGAGAACGCTGCGCGGGCTCCCATGACGGGCCGCGTCGTCGCAATCCCCGTAGCTGTCGGAGACACGGTCTCGCGGGGAGATACTCTCGCAGTTCTGGAAGCGATGAAAATGGAATATCGGCTCGAGGCTCAAGCCGATGGAACCGTCGTCGAGATCGGCGCGAGCGTCGGCGATCTCGTAGACCTCGGCCATCTGCTCGTTCGGCTCTCATGAACGTTCGGATCGTCGAGGTGGGGCCACGCGACGGGCTGCAGAACGTGCAGGCAACAGTCCCGACCGAAGTCAAGGTCGCGTATGTGAATGCGCTCTCGAAAGCGGGCCTCCAGGAGATCGAAGTTTCCTCTTTCGTTTCTCCACGTTGGGTTCCGCAACTTGCCGACGCCGAGCAGGTGTTCACCCTCATCGATCGGGTTCCCGGCGTTCGCTACTCCGCGCTCGTACCGAACGAGAAGGGTCTCGAAAGGGCGGTTGCGTGCCGAGTTGATAAGATCGCAGTGTTCACAGCAGCGAGCGAGACGTTCAGCCATAAGAACGTCAATGCTTCGATAGAGGACACGATCGTCCGGCTTCGTCCCGTGGTCGCGAGTTCGCCGGTGCCGGTCCGAGGTTACGTCTCGACTGCGTTCTATTGTCCTTACGAAGGAAAGATTGAGCCTGATCGCGTTCTTGCAGTCTGCGACAGACTGGTCGAAATTGGCTGTTCCGAAATATCGATCGGAGACACGATTGGCCGTGCTGTTCCGGAGGACGTTGACCGCCTGTTGGAACGGCTTCTGTCGCGGTTCGCGGCCTCCATTGTGGCGATGCACTTCCATGACACATTTGGGAACGCGATTCTCAACGTGCGTCGCTCCTTCGAAGCGGGGATACGCATCTTCGATGGTTCGACCGGAGGCGTGGGTGGATGTCCGTTCGCGCCCGGGGCGAAGGGAAACGTCGCAACCGAAGCGCTCGTCGCGGAGTTCGGATCCGACTCGGGTGTTAACCTCGATCGCATCGAGCAAGCGGCGGCGGTGATCACCCCTTACGTTTAGCCGGATTACCTCCGACTTCGGCGGCCGCGCCTGGCGCCAAGTGGAGTTAATGCGGACCGTCGAAGGACACTCCGCAAGGACTGCCCATAGTCGGCGATTCGGCGATCACCTCACGACCGTCCATAGCGAGGAGCGGGTTGTAGAAGCCGGCGCACTCCTTCGATCTCGTGCCGATGTAATGACAAATGAGCGATCGGCGGCTCTCAGTCGCGGATCGGTTCGGATCGCTTCCGTGAATCGTGTGCCCACCGAAGAAGAGACAGTCGCCGGGTTCCATCACGCACGCGACCTCCGTAAAACCCTCTGGCGGAGGAACGTAGTTGAGGAACTGAAATCGCTCCGCATCCGCTTCTTCGGGGCATTGCAGTTCGAGACGATGCGATCCCGGCACAACGCGAATGCATCCGTTCTCCTCAGTTGCTCGGTCGATAGCGAGCCAGGCGGCCATGCACCCTTCGCCGCTCTCCGCCTGCAAATAGAGGTTGTCCTGATGAAGCGCTTGGCCCTTGGTGCCCGGCGGCTTCCAGTAGTACATGGTTTGCGCTGCAAGCGGCTCATCGTCCAACAATTCCCGCACGACATCGGTGATTCGAGGATCGAGTAGATACTGCCGGCTAAGCGCGTCGAACCGCTGCGGATGAACTATGCGAGGATACTTCTCACAGTGGTTGACGACTTCCCCGCTATCGTCCCGCCACAGGTAGCCTTCCTGACCTTCTCGCCAGATCTGTTCAAATCGATCTCGAATCTGTTCGATCTCGTCGCGCGGAATGAGGCCGCGAATGAGCAAGTACCCATTCTCTTCGTAAAAGGCTCTTAGACCGTTCGACCTCGGATCAGCCACGGGCAATCAGTATTCAAGATTCGCGCCGCGGATTGCCACGAGGGAGGTTGACACCTTCGCCCGTCGAACACGTCTTGGTGAGATACTGCTTCCACTTAAGGGTTCGACCGGACAAGGTTCGGGAGTACGTCGAAGAGCACCGCAAAGTGTGGCCGGATGTGCTCGCAGCGCTCAAAGAAGCCGGAATCCGGAACTACTCGATCTTCATGTGGAAGGATGGCCATGAATTCGGCATCTTCGAGTGCGATGATTGGAATGCGGCAAAGGGGATTCTCGGGGCATCCGAAGCGGTTGCTCGATGGGAGAGTCACATGGCCGCGTACCTCGACCGACCCGTGCAGCCCGGCGCCGACCTCGAATGGCTCGACGAGGTCTTCCGCCTCGATTAGGGGCTGGAACGCAAGGGGTACAACCCCGCCATGAGTGGGCTTCTCTCCGAACGGACCGGCCACGTCCTGCACCTTCGACTCAACCGTCCCGAAGTGCGGAACGCTCTGAACGCAGAGTTAATCCGTGATCTGACGGCGGCCTTCGAAGGAGTGAAGGATGAGAGGTGCGTCGTGCTGAGCGGCGAGGGCCGTTCGTTCTGCGCGGGTGGCGACCTTCAGTGGATGCAATCCAGCGTCAACCTCTCCGAGGAAGAGAACCTCGAAGACGCCAGGAAACTCGGGCGCATGTTCGAAGCCATTGACGCCTGCCCCTGCCCGGTCGTCGCCACGGTCCATGACGCCGTCTTCGGAGGGGGAATCGGCATCGTGGCCGCCTGCGATGTGGTCTTCGCGGCCGAGGGAACCCGGTTTTCGTTCAGCGAGGTGAAACTCGGGCTCGCCCCGAGCGTGATCTCCCGCTATGCCCTGCGCAAGATCGGCGAGTCCGCGGCTCGCCGCTACTTCCTGACGGCGGAGGTTTTCGGGGCCGAGGAGGCTCAGAGGATCGGGCTCGTCCACGAAGTCATGCCCCACGACCACCTGAGGGCGCGGGCCGAAGAGGTGGTTCGGGCCATCCTCCTGGCGGGTCCCCAGGCCGTCCGTGCGGCCAAATCCCTGGTCCGTGAGCAGGCTTCGGCCCAAGACTCGCCCTCCGCCGCCGACCGGTGCGCCGCCCTCCTCGCCCGGCTCAGGGTCTCCGAAGAGGGCCAGGAAGGCGTCAAGGCGTTCCTGGAGAAGCGCCCAGCGGCCTGGGCGACCGAGTCCGGGTAGTCGGACGGCCCTCCTCTGGGGTATCCTCTCCGTTCGGACTTCGCCTCGGTTGCCGTTGTACGGAGGGGCTCCTACGCCGGGGGCAGTTGCGTAGAGCGGCTATCTGGCGAAGTTTCAAGCAAGAGCGAGGCTTTTGAACAGAGATGCCGCTGGCTAAGGCGCAGAAGCAGAATTTGATTGACAAATTTGGCACGTCCTCTACGGACACGGGCCGCACAGACGTACAGATTGCGTTGCTTGCGGCTCGGATCAATCAGATTACGGAACACCTGAAAAGGAACAAGAAGGACTTTCATTCCCGAAGGAGTCTCCTGAAGCTAGTTGGCCAACGTCGACGGCTGGAGGGTTACTTGCGGAAGAAAGACATCGAACGCTACCGTGCCCTGATTGCCGAGTTAGGTATCCGAGAACAGAAGCCTCAATAGGAGGCATAAATGATTCAAAGTATCTCGTTTGAGATCGGAGGCAAAGAGCTTTCGATCGAGACGGGACGCGTCGCAAAACAGGCAAGCGGCGCAGTTCTCCTTGGCATGGGCGAAACGGTCGTGCTCGGCACGGCTACCATGAGCCAAGAACCCCGACAAGGGCTCGACTTCTTTCCTCTCGTTTGTGATTACGAAGAGCGGAAATACGCAGTCGGCAAGATTCCCGGAGGCTTCATCAAGAGGGGGGGGCGGCCGAGCGAAAAGGCCGTACTCACTTCAAGACTGATCGACCGACCTGTTAGACCACTCTTCCCGAAGGGAATGAGGAATGACGTCCAGTGCATTGCCATGCCGTTCGCGGTGGACCAGGAGTGTCCGCCGGACGTTCTGGGCATCATCGCTTGTTCCGCGGCGCTGACCATCAGCGACATTCCGTGGGACGGCCCGATCGGCGCAGTCCGCATCGGCCTCGTCGACGGCGAATTCGTGGTGTTCCCAACTGTCCAGCAAGCGGAAGAGAGTCAACTCGACCTCATCGTTGCCGGCACGAAGGACAACATCATCATGGTCGAATCCGGCGCCGCCGAAGTGAGCGAGGAGACCATGGTGGAAGCCATGAAACTCGCGCAGAAGCACATCCGAACGATTTGTGAACAACTGGAAGCGCTTCGAGCGAAGGCCGGAAAGGCGAAGCGAGAAGTGCCGCTGTTCCTCGTGGACGAGGAAGTCATCGAAACGGTGAAGCGCGAAGCGGGCGAGGAGATTCGATCCGCGATCGTGAACCCGGACAAGGCAGCGAGAGAGAGCGCTCTCTCCGATTTGGCGAAGTCAATCATCGCGAGGCTCGCAGAAAGCGTTTACGCACAAGACGAAGAGAAGCAGAAGCAACTTCCGGAAGCGGTGGACACCGTCATCAAGAAGTCCATGCGGAATCTCATCGTCAAGGATCGGACGAGGCCGGATGGCCGCGGCCTGACGGACATCAGACAAATCGCCGTCGAGCCGGGGCTGCTGCCGAGGGTGCATGGCTCCGGCCTGTTCACGCGAGGCCAGACTCAAGTCATGACCGTTGTGACTCTCGGAACTCCGTCCGAATCGCAAACGCTCGACGGCCTCGAAGAGATCGAGAACAAACGGTACATGCATTTCTACAACTTCCCGCCCTACTCGGTGGGAGAAGTGCGGCCGCTGCGCGGACCGGGGCGAAGAGAGATCGGACACGGTGCGCTCGCGGAGCGAGCTCTGAAGCAGATGATCCCATCGCTCGAAGAGTTCCCCTATTCACTGCTGCTCGTGAGCGAGGTTCTCGAATCGAACGGATCTACAAGCATGGCGAGCGTGTGCGGTTCGACCGTCGCGCTTCTCGATTGCGGAGTTCCGTTGAAGGCGCCGGTCGCCGGAATCGCCATGGGCCTGATTAACGAGGGGGACGAATACGTCGTTCTCACCGACATCCAGGGAATGGAGGACTTCTCCGGTGACATGGACTTCAAGGTTGCGGGAACGCGCGATGGAATCACCGCGCTGCAGCTGGACACCAAGATCGGCGGAATCCCCGAAGAGGTGCTCGCAAGAGCGCTCAACCAGGCAAAGGACGCCCGCTTCTACATTCTCGACAAGATTGACGAAGCGATTCCTGAACGGCGAACCGAGTTGAACCCGAACGCTCCGCGCATTACGGTGCTGCAGATCGATCCGGCGAAGATCGGCGAGTTGATCGGTCCGAGCGGCAAGACGATCAAGAGAATCATCGCCGAAACGGGCGCGCAGATCGACGTCGAACAGGACGGTCGCGTGTATGTCGCGACGAAGGACAAGACCGGCATGGACGCTGCCATTCGAATGATCGAAGGCATGACGAAAGTGCCTGGCGTCGGCGACAAGTTCAGCGGACCCGTCACGAGATTGATGGGACGCGGCGCAATGGTCGAATTCCTGCCGGGACGAGAGGGACTCGTCGCTGTGGAAGACCTCACGACGCAGCGCGTCCGTCGTCCGGACGACGTGGTCAAAGTCGGCGATGTCGTAAACGTCCAGGTTCGCGAGATCGACTCGCTTGGGCGCGTCAACCTCACCGCGATGGGACTCGAACAGGAAGTCGAATCGCTCGCCGACAACGTGAATCAGCAGCCGGACTTTTCGAAGCGCGAGTCGACCGGACGCGGTAACGGCGGCCGGGGCCGATTCGGCGATCGCGACCGTGATCGAGGCCGCGACAGGGACCGGGACAGGGACAGGGACCGAGACCGCGGACGCGGACCTCGAGACCGGGACCGTGACCGAGGCGAGAGACCGCCGCGCGAGGAAACTCGGGACCGAGCGGCTGCGGAGCCACCCGCAGGCGAACCGGAGTTCCGCGCAAGGTCCGCTGGCGGATTCCCGAAGAAGGAGTCCGGCGAGGACACGAACGTGGGCGCGAGGTTCCGACCGAAGCGCTAAGCGATCGACAGCAACATGCAAAGTGGAGTCGCCGATTCGGCGACTCCATTTTTTCTTGTGCAAGAATCCGGGGTCGTGCTCAAACTGACCGGGTGCGTGCTATTTCCTATTTCCGTCTTCGTTGGCGTCCTCGCCGCATCGGCAGGTCTTCTTCTGTTTCCACGAATTGCGCAATTGACGAAGCCGATGGCGTGCTCGGGCGAGTTGACGAGCGACGTGAGCCGGCAGTACGAGCGTCCGGGTCAGGCGGCGCTCTCGCGGCAATTTGAGTGCATCGAGCCGGACGGAACGAGGCGGCTCGTCACCGTTTCAGTCGTCAGTTGGACTTTTGTGATTTGGACTGGCGGGTCGCTGGCGCTTCAGATGCTCGGTGCGAGCGTCATTCGCGCGAGGCGGCGTCAGTAGTCGAACTTCGGCTGCCATCCTGCCGCGCCTTCGGCGAGCATGTCGAAGATGTGCCACACACTGCAGAACGGATCGCCGGGGCCAAGGAAGGTGAACGCAACGCGCTCAATGCCGTCGCCGGTCTTACGAAACGTCGAGATGCCGGGCCAATAGGATCCGGGTTCCGGCTCGACACCCATGTCTTTTGCGAAGTCCGTGCCTTCACAGGAGACCATGCGGAATGTCCAACCGCGGGAACTCGCGAACTGCTTCTGAACACTTGGCGGATCCGGCGACACGACGACGAAAGGCGCGCGGTCATTCAGATGCTGCACTACTCCGTTGAACCCATCGGCCCAAAGCGTGCAGTAGCTGCAGGAGCGTCCCATGTTGTGAACGACGATGAGATCGCCGGCATCACCGAAAAGCTCGCTTAGTTTCACCTCGCCTTCCTCCGTCGAGAACGTGTAGTCGGGAACCGACTCCCGCGGCGCGGAAGCGATGACTTCCCTCCTCCTTTGTTGAAGAGCGGAGATCTCCTCTTCGATTTCTTGCAGTTGCTGTTTCGAGTCCATGTTCTGTTCCTCTATTACCCGTCCAGTCTTACGTTGAACTGACGCCTGTCATTCCAGTTTCGCACGTCGCCTGCGTCGCGGGCGGCGAGCAGCATGTCGAGGTCGAGGTCGGCGATCGCGACGCCCTCCTCGCACCAGGCTGTTTCGGCGAGAATAGCCGATTCCGGGAACGGCTCTACGCAAGGAGCGATGACAGCGCTCGAGCCGACGGCGCTCGGCACGGGCTCGCGACCGAGCGAGCCGACCAGCGACGAGTGGACGACGTAGATCTGGTTCTCGACCGCCCGTGCGTGAGCGGACCAGCGCACCCGATTGAATCCTCGGCGCGCTTCGGTGAAGGCCGGAATGCACTGCAGTAGGCATCCCGCTTCTGCGACCGCTCGACCGGATTCGGGAAATTCGCAGTCGTAGCAAATCGTGACGGCAAACTTCGGATCGCCAAGCACGGACAGCGAGTCGCCGGCAGCGAGGCCCCACTCTGCGCTTTCGAACTGAGTCAGCACGATCTTGCTCTGCCTGCGCGTCGAGCCGTCCGGGAAGGCGACGACGCAGACGTTTCTCGGCTCCCCCCCCTCCATCGCGAAGTGCGAGCCAGCGACGAGAGTCGTCCCCGTTTTGACCGCGAGGTCCGAAAAGTGGCCTTCAAGGTCCTCGTCCCATTGCGCGAGATTTCGCGGCATCTTGCGCACGTCCACCTCTCGATCCCAAAGAAGTTCGAGGACGAAGTGCTCAGGGAAGACGATGAGGTCCGCGCCTTCGGTCACACAGCGCATCGTGAGTTCGTCGAAGTGCGCGAGCAGATCGTCAAGGCCCGCGCATGGCTTCAGTTTCCAATTCACGGCCGCGACCCTCACGGCTTCCACTCCAATAGCGCGGCGGCGTTCGCGGATTCCTCGTCTTCCATGTGGTTCTCGATGACGGAGACGAACTTCAGACCGTACCGGAGGAGCGGCGTGAGCGTTCGGTCATTCGCTGTGCCGGCGACGACTTCCCTGCAGTATGCGTTCAGCGCGTCCGTCACCTCTTCGATTCGGTGGTGCATATCCCACCATGTGCTGAAGTCCGGAATTCTGCACGCCGTGGCATACCTGCGGAGTTGCCTCTCGCGAACGAGGTGTAGGCGCGCTTCATACAGTTGGCGGCCCACGCCGATGCCTCGGTAATCCGGGTGGACGCTGATGTCCACTCCGTAGAGAGTCGTGCCGTTCGGGTCGTGGCACTCGAGGAAGTGCCCGCCGACGGTGGTTTGCCAGTCGTGGTGCGCCTTGTAGTTCTCTTCCGAGATGATCAGCGCCGTCGCGCTGCCGATCACCTGATCTTCGAGGACGGCGACGAACTGGCCCTCCGGGAAGATGTCCAGGTGCCGTTCGATGTGCTCGCGCTTCCAGAGAAGTTCCTCTGGAAAGGGCGGCGGGAAGCAAGCGCGCTGCAGGGCGACGACCCCTTCCACGTCGGCCCGCTGGAGGCGACGAATCTCCACTCGGTCGGTTATACGCCATGGGAGTGCGGGGTGGCCTGTGTCCGGTCTTCATCCCCCCCTCCTCGTGATGATTTGTGCATGAGGAGGGGGGTAGGGGGGTGGAGCATCGAGCCTCGCAGGCCTCCGCGATCGTCCGGAGGCCCTTTCGGCGCGACGGGAATCGCGGGCCTACAGCCCGCTGGACACCCCGTCGCGTGAATTCCAGGGCTGCGCCCTTCGCTGTTGTCTCGCCGGCCCTTCGGGCCTCGGGGGAGATGTCCTGCCGTCCGTTCGTGGGTGAGGCACCGGGTGATGGTTTGTGTTGAGTCGTCATCCCCCCTCCTCGTGATGATTTGTGCATGAGGAGGGGGGTAGGGGGGTGGAGCATCGAGCCTCGCGGGCCTCCGCGATCATCCGGAGGCCCTTTCGGCGAGACGGGAATCGCGGGCCTACAGCCCGCCTGATACGCGACCGCGTGCAATCCAGGGCTACGCCCTTCGCTGTTGTCTCGCCGGCCCTTCGGGCCTCGGGGGAGGTCTCCTGCCGTACGTTCGCGGGTGAGGCACCGGGTGGTGGCTTGAGTTGAGTCGTCATCCCCCCTCCTCGTGATGATTTGTGCATGAGGAGGGGGGGTAGGGGGGCGGAGCATCCGGCCTCGCTGGCCTCCGCGATCGTTCGGAGGTCCTTTCGGCGCGACGGGAATCGCGGGTCTACAGCCCGCCTGGTACGCGACCGCGTGCAATCCAGGGCTATGCCCTTCGCTGTTGTCTCGCCGGCCCTTCGGGCCTCGTTGCTTCGAGAATCGAGGGTTTACGCTCGACCGGGTGCTTTGTGCGCTGCAATTTTTCTCGACGGCTCTTTGGGCCTCATTGCTTCGAGAATCGAGGGTTCACGGTCGACCGGGTGCTTTGTGCGCTGCAATTTTTCTCGACGCCCTTCGGGCCTCGTTGCTTCGAGAATCGAGGGTTTACGCTCGACCGGGTGCTTTGTGCGCTGCAATTTTTCTCGACGCCCTTCGGGCCTCGTTGCTTCGAGAATCGAGGGTGTACGCTCGACCGGGTGCCTTGTGCGCTGCAGTTTGTCTCGCAGGCCCTTCGGGCCTCAATGCAGAGAGAACCGAGCAATTACATTCGAGCGGGTGCCTTGTTCGCTTCAGTTATCTCGACTGCCCTCGAGCCTAATTGCTGAGAGAAGCGAGTGTCGGTATTCGAGCAAGCGCTAACCACGCTGCCATTCTCTCGACGCCCCTGCGGCCTGACGGCGCCATGGCCTTGTCATTCGCCGGGGGGGTTACACAATGCAGGCGTCGCCTCACTTTGCGGCGTGAGAATAGGCGGTGGCGTGGTCGCCTTCAACGAGGCTCTTGACTTCGCCGTGATCCAGTGAAAGATCGTCGGCGATGTGGCGTGTCCATGCAGCGAATTCGGGAATCCGCATCGCCCCCTCCTTCGCCGCATCGGCTGATTCGTCGTCGCTCCACTCCGCAACATCGGCCCACTCCGAGCCGCCCATGTGTACAAGTCGAACGCGCAAAAGGCCGGGGAACGCACGGCGAACCGCCTCAAGCGCGGGGCCATGCTCGCGAACGAGCGCCTCCTCATGGCCGGGCTTCACTAAGAACTTTGCTACTTCTATGATTCGTGTCACTTTTTGCTCCTCGATTTTCAAAACTCGTGATTTCTCCGATTCGATGTTTCGGAAGAGTGGGAATCGTCCGCTCCGACTTGCCTTTCGACTACCCGGCTTGCGCCGAATCACCCGAGCAGGTCGGGACATGCGCGCCTGAGTTGATCCATGATTCGCTCCGGCGCGCGAAATTGAGGCTCGCTCCTGAAAAGGTCGGCGAATCGCTCCGCGACATCCAGTTGCCCGATTGCGCGTGACAGAGACTCCGGCCTGATGGCGCTCGCATCTCGCTCCAACTTCATCAGCACCGGCCCCGACTCCGGAATGAGTCCGTTGTCGAGCGCGGCTTGAATTTGGCGGTCGCACCGACATGGATTGCTCTCGTCGACCAAGCCGCATCGTTTGGCGATAATTGGTCGAATCGTCTTCCTTGCGCGCGCAAGCCGTTGCCTGAACGCAGCTGGAGAAATTTCGAGCGCCTCGGACGCTTCTTTGTCCGAGAGTCCCAGGAGGTCTCCCAGGATGTAGGCAAGACGAACATCCCGCGAAAGAGTAAGGAGCATGCCGTAGGTGCAACTCGTGCGCACTTCGTCACGGAGGAGTTTGTACTCCGCCTCGTCGGCTGCGGAGTACGGCTGTGACGCGAGGTTAGCATCCAGGTACTCAGCGATTTCACTTGCCGACTGAACGGTTGGCTCCGCGCCCTGGCGTTTCGTCTTGAGCAGATGGCGGCTTGCGATTCGATAGACCCAAGTCGTGAGTTTGGACTTGCCTTCGAAACTGCCGAGATGAGTGATCACCTTGAGGAGGATCTCCTGTGTGCAGTCCTCGGCATCTGCGGGATCGGAGAAGAAGCGCAGCGACAGGCGAAAAATTGGATCTCGGAGCGCTTCGCACACTTGCCCGAGGGCCGCTCTATCCCCGGAGGCCGCCCGCTTCGCGAGCGCCTCCAGGGAGTCGGAGTCGGCGTGGCCGCCTGCGGCGGAACGACCGACGTTCGATTCACTCATCGATGGAACTCCGAATCGTGCCGAGGTATCGAGGTCCTATGGCGGCGACGTGGGCGTCGCCCCACGAGGCAAACCCTTCGGTGGACGCCGCTATCTCCTCGGCCGCCTGCGCCTGTTCCATCGTGTCCCACACCATGATGTCGAGATACTCACCGTTTCCGAGTTCCACGAGCGTGGCCGAAACGAGGCCTGGCGCCCGGGACCGCAGTGCCTCGACTGCGGCTGCGCGCCCGGCCAGCATCGAGTCGGCTTTGCCCGCTTGTACTTTGAAGTTTACGATGTCTGCGGCCCGGAGGCTCCCGGGCTCGCGTGTCAGTTGTCTAGTTTGCATAGCACTGACTTAGTGCCTTGTACCGGCGCGAGTGTGACACGGTCTCGGGGGGTTTTTGGGCCGCTATAGAGACCAGGCGGCGGGCGGGACTCGTCCGAGGGCTGCGCCCTTCTCTGTAGTCTCGCGTGCCCTTTGGGCCTCGGGGGAGGTCTCCTGCCGTTCTATCGCGCGGGAGGGAGCGAGTGGTGGCTTATGTTCAGTCGTCATCCCCCCTCCTCGTGATGATTTGTGCATGAGGAGGGGGGTTGGGGGGTGGAGCATCGAGCCTCGCAGGCCTCCGCGATCGTCCGGAGCCCCTCTCGGCGCGACGGGAATCGCGGGCCTACGGCCCGCCTCCCGCTGTGCGGCATCTGTCGCTGCCGGGACGGAGGGGTTACCGACCTCCGCGGGATTTGCTGTCGCCCTCGTCGGGCGGGGTTGATGTGAGGGATGTCTCTTGGCGAGCATGTGAAGCGACTCTGACCCGGTAAAAGGCGAAAGCGACTGTCGGCGATGACGCATGGCTCTTCCAGTTCGGTACGCTCGCCGGAACAGGTCAGAAGAGGCAATGGAGAACACGGTCGCACGATGTAAGCAGAGCGCGGTGCAGGAAATGGAGACCTTCCTGAAGCACTTCTCATACGTGCCCGATGACAAGTTGACTTGGACGCCGACCCCAACTGCGAAATCCGCGATCCGCATCGCGGCTCACACCGCACTCTACGCGGGACGGTTCGCCAAGATGATCCGAGAGAGACAACTTCCTCCGACCGACAACTTAGCGGAGTGGCTCGCCGAGCGCGAAGCGGAAGAAATCGCGATCACCAGCCGCGAAGAAGTGGAGAGGGTATTTCGGGAGGGCACTGCCGAGGTTCTCGCGGCGCTCGACACGCTGACTCCCGACGAGATGGAGTTGTCCCTCGACTCAGGACTCGGCTGGTCCGTGCCGATGAAGAGCCTGATGAGCCTGCCGGGATGGCACGTGGTCCTTCATACAGGACAGATCGATTTCCTCCAAACGTGCTGGGGAGATCAGACCATCTATATCTGACGGGAACGCGTCAACTCGGCCCCACGAGATCGTCCGACCTCTCGACTGCACGACACAAAAGGCGTTTCCGTCTGGATCGGAAAGGACCCCGTAGTCTGCACAGGGTTCGTGTTTCCACACGAACCCTGTTGCGCCAAGTGCGAGCAATCGCTCCACTCCTTGCGCTTTGTCACTCGTGAATGACTCTATCTGGCGACGTCGCGCCCGATTCATCTTAGTTCGTTATTGGCTGCTCATTCGCGGGTGACCTCGTGGTGGGCGGTGGCTGCTTTGGCGGCGGAGGCGAGGTTCTCTGCGTAGTGGACGAATTGGACGTAGGCGTGAACGAACTCGCGCCCGGCCGCCACATCGTCGGGTCCGAAGTCCTTCGATTCGATGACGTGATGAAAGCGGCTCGTCAAGCCTTCTCGCATCTCGCGCGAGAGAAGTTCCAGCATGGCCTGCAGGTTTCCGGAACGGATGGCCTTGTCGGCGGCGGCCACGATCGGATCCACGGGCGTGCCTTCCGGTTTCAGTCCGGTATAGGGAGCATCTTCGCCAGCGCGGTGAACGCGCACGACGGTTTCGAAGAAGTATCGATCCGCGAGTTGCTTGGCCTCGGGTCCGAGGCCGCGAACATGGCGCGCTTCCTCGAACGCACGCTCAATTTCCTGCTCGTCATCTTCTTGGACCCAGATGAGAGTGTGGTTGAGATTCCCTGTTTCGAGTGACTTCTTCGCTGCCAAAACGACAGGGCCGTCCATGGTGTCGCAGTGCCCGCCCAAGGTTGTAGTCGCGCTTGGGGCTCTGTGATTGGGGGCGATTGCGGAAGAGTCGGTTTGGGCGAGCCCGACGTTTTGGGTGATCCATGCGAGGGCCGCGATCGCAGTTAATGCGGCGAGGATCGGAACCGCGTTGTTCCAACGGTGGCGCTTCATTTGCGCACCTCCTTAACGTCGCCTTCCTGTTGGATGAAGGCAACGGAGAAATACTACCTGCTTACGATGTTGGAGTGCTCGGCGAGAGATGCGCCCATTGCCGTCCATATTCGGTCCTAACCGGCTGACTCACATTCTGTCCAACGGACCACTCTCCACAACCGGCGGAACGCGCTGCTAGAGAAATGACGCGGGAGGGTGATGTCCCTCCCGCTTACAGGCCGTCATGGTGTCATCAGTCTTTCATGACTTCGACATTGACTTTCGTTCCGTTCGAAACGATGTCGAAGACGGGGGAGTGGGCCTGCCCGAATCTGACGATCTCCTCCAGTTGCTCAGGTGTGCCATCACCCTTGATCTTCATCTTAAAGGTGATCTGCTCATATCCGTTGCGTGCTGCGCCCGGCATCGCGAGGAGGCCGCGAATATCGAGGTCTCCTTCGAGGCGGGATTCGATCTCATCGATGCGAATTCCGCGAGCGGCTGCGTGATACACGGCTGTGGTCGTCACACAGGCAGCCAGCGCGTGAAGGACGAACTCCACGGGGTTGGCTCCTCGGTCGAAGCCGAGGAGGACGAACGGCTCGTCTGCATCCATCACAAAGCTCGTCTCCCTCTGCTGCTCGCCTCCGACTCCATAGAAGCCGGAAATGGTGGATCTGTTGTGCCCACCGTCCAGCCACATGTTCTTCGAGCGGAAGACAAAGTTGGCGAGGGTTGAATCTCGCGAGATGGCGTCCATCGCCCCCTTGAGTGCGGTCACGTTGACGCCGTTGCGATTCACTTCTTTTGTTTCGGTCATTTGTTTCATTTGCTTCTCCGTGGCGCAGGTCGCGCCGATGGAGGGCATTGTCCGTCCCCGGGGGGAGGCGATGCTTGGCCAAAATCTGGAGATTTCGTGGAGATTTGTTTGGGTGACAAACCTATGGGGAGGGTGCATTTGGCAAAATGGGCAGCTTGGTTTACAGGTTCGGGGAATTCGAGTTAGATAGTTCCGCGTTCGAACTGAGGCGCCGGGGGGAGGCCGTCCCGGTTCAGCCGCAAGTGTTCGCAGTGCTCGAACACCTGGTTAGGAACGCGAACCGGCTTGTCAGCCGGGACGAACTGCTTGAGGCCGTTTGGGGGGACAGTTTCGTGAGCGAGGCGACATTGAGCAGCCGGATCATGGCGGCGCGGAAGGCGCTCGGCGACACCGGGCGGGGGCAACAGTGGATCCGGACTGTTCACGGCCGCGGAGTCCGGTTCGTCGGAAGAGTGGAGGCGACCGAGGAAGAGACCGCGCAGTCATGGACGTTAGACCGGCTCCTCGAAGAGGCTCGGGGCGCGCTGGGTCGGGCGGACACGTCGAGAGCCGAAGAGTGGTTGGTGCGGGCTGAGGCCGCCCTGCAGGCCAACGAAGAAGCGGACGCAATGAGAGCGGAGTGGCACTCACTTCGTGCACAGTGGTTGATCCTTCGGCGAGGGTGGGGGTGCGAAGAGGCTCGGGAGCATTACGAGGAGGCCATTCGAATCGCGGAGGGGGTAGCGGCGGTGGACCAGTTTCGGTCCGCCCGATATCACCTTGCGACCATGCACGAACTGCGCGCGGACTTCTCACGCTCGGAGACACTCATGCGCGCTGCAGTCGCACAAGACTTAGAAGGGAGAGACGCAGAGTCGCGCGAATTGCTCGCCTGTTCCCTCTTCCATCAGGGGAGGTTCGACGAAGCCGCCGAGCAGGCGAGGCGAGGGGCGGAGACCTGCGGTGATATGGGATCCAATCGCCTAAGCGCGTATTACGGAGAGGACCCGCAAGTCTCATGTAACTACTGGCTTGCGCTGGCGCTGTGGATTTCGGGAGACGAGGACGAAGCCGCGCGGCATGAGAGCCGTGCGCTTCGGTTGAGTGAGCAGCCTGGGCGCATCTTCTGTTTGGCTCACTCTCGCCAGCAATCCGCGATGTTGGCTCAACTTCGGCGAGATTTCCGGCTATGCGAACACTGGGCAAGCGCGACTGTGGCGATCGGGGAGAGACAGGGGCTCGCGTATCGCGAAGCGGCGGGTCGAATCTTGCTCGGTTGGGCGAGAGCCATGCTCGGGGAGGCGACGGAATTTGTGGAACCGATGGCCGACAGTCTGGGCCGCTTGTCGAGCGCGTGCGCAGAGATGGAGGCCCCGTACTTTGGTTCTCTGCTTGCAGAGGTGGAAATGAAGGCTGGCCGCGCTTCCGATGCCGCGAAGCGGCTCAGAGGTGCGCTGGAGTCGTCCGCGGTTTCCCGCGGCTACTTCTTCCATGCGGAGATGCTCCGGCTTCTCGCGTTAGCAGATTTCGAAGCAACACGGGCGAAGGAAGTCGCGGCGCGATTGCTTGGCGAGGCGAAGGCTGTTGCGGAAAGACAGGGCGCGCGCGCATTCGCAACTCGTATCGCAGAAACACTGACTTCGATTTTGCCGGGGTGACTTCCAGAGATGGCGGCGTGTCGGGCTTCTCGAGATCGCGGGCCTTCAGCCCGCCGGGTGGGGGCGCTATCCTCATTCCAGGGCTGCGCCCTTCGCTATAGACTTGGCGGCCCTTCGGGCCTCATTCTTGCGAACTCGGGCGGCGGGGTCGTCATTCCAGGGCTGCGCCCTGAACTCGGGCGGCGGGATCGTCATTCCAGGGCTGCGCCCTTCGCTATAGACCTGGGGGCCCTTCGGGCCTCATTCTTGCGAACTCGGGCGGCGGGGTCGTCATTCCAGGGCTGCGCCCTTCGCTATAGACTTGGCGGCCCTTCGGGCCTCATCCTTGCGAACTCGGGCGGCGGGATCGCCGTGATCTTGTCCGCCGGGTAGGCGCGCAAGAACTCACGGATGTCGGGCGCCGCTGACTAAACAAGGTTCTCGCGGAGCCAATCGTACATCCATTTCTTCTTTTCCTCGTACTGCATCATGTCCGGCACGCGACGCTGCATGATCGGGTGGGGGAGTTCGAAGAAAGAGCCTTCGCCCTTCACGGCGTGCATGTCGCCGGTTTCGATGAAGCAGAAGCCCTTCCCATCGAATGCGGCGTCGCTCGTCGTTCCCTGAACGCGGGCCGCGATCTGCTTCGCAACGACTCGCGCTTCCGCGTCGGCCATAACCCCGGCTTTCGGGAGGACGAGGGGCGCATCCGGCTTGAACCGGCCGGGGAGGGGGACGGTCGCCACGTCTCCGATCGCCCAGAGATTGTCGAATCCCGCGACCGCGAGCGTCTTCGCGTCGACTGGAATCCAGCCGCCGGGCTGAGCGAGCCCTGAGTCCGTGACGACTTTGGGCGCGACGTGAGGATCCACGGCGATCAAGAAGTCGAAGTCAACAGACGATCCGTCCTCAAAGTGAATCTTCTTCTCCGCAGGCGACACGGACACGGTCTTCTTTTGCGTGAGATACGCGATATTCCTCGCGCGGAGTTCTTGCATGACGAAATCGCCGATTTCAGGGCCGGCTGTGGCCATCGGCCGCCCTTCGACCGTAACGACGGACAGTTCGACCCTGTCGCGCATCTCTTTCCGCTTGAAGAGGTCGTGCAATAGGAACGCGCCTTCGTAAGGTCCGGGGGGGCACTTGAACGGCGCGCGCGGAATCAGGAGGACGAGCTTCCCGCCTGTGAATTTGGGCAAGGCTTCGCGCAGGCGCGAGGCTCCGTCGAGCGTGTAGAAGGAGTGTGCGACGTCGGCGAGGCCGGGAATGGCCGCCATGGTCGTATCGGCGCCGAGCGCGATTACCATGTAGTCGCCCTTGAATCGTCCGGATGTGGTTTCGACTGCTCTCGCCTTCGGGTCAATGGATTTGACCTCCGCGGTGACGAGATCGATGCCGCGCCTTTTCAGGCTTTCAAGTGGAGTGACGATGTCGGAAGCCGTCTTTTCACCGATCGCGACCCAGGTTTTAGCTGCGCCGAAGTTAAACGTTGCGCCCTTTTCGATGAGCACGACTTTGTGGTCGGCGGGGAGCGCTTTTCGCAGGGCGTTCGCGCAAACGATTCCGCCGAAACCGGCGCCAAGGATCACGGTCGTGGATGCTGCGGCCATAGGCATAAGATACCTTCGCGTCGGGCCGTCCGAATGGTGCGGCGAGAGTGGTCGCGGGATTAGTTGAAGGCGTTCACCGCGAAAATGAGGGCGGTGAGGCCGAACAGCGTAGCCGCCTTGCCGAAAGCCGGCATGAGGGCGGCCGCCAACACGTCTCCCCTACGTATCTTGGCTTCCAGAACGGCCATGTACGATACGACGATTGTGAGAAGCACGGTCGCGGCAATCTTCGTGTAGAACTCCCACGGCATATCCTTGAACCCGCCGTAGTAGACGAATACGAGAACCAGGCCCGAAATCCAGAGGAGCGCAAGGCCGACATGGCCGACTTTGCTCATCATCGGCATGAAGCGTGCGAGCGTCGGCCGATGCTCGGGCTCCGAGCGTGCGAGAAGGGCGGCCATGACAATGCTCGAAATCGAGACGGCGAAGCCCATGACGAGTCCAATGAAGTGAATCAGGATGAGAGTGAGATACCAATTCATGAGTTGTTCCTGCCGTTGGGTCGGGGGTTTCCCCACGCCTGGCACGAGATTCTCTTCGAAGTACCCCCAATCCTCTCCGGAATGGATCAATGTTCGATACGTTAGCGGGGCGAAGTTTCCCAGCGCGGAGTTTTCGCTGTTCTCTTGCGGCTGACAAGCTCGTCTTCACCCTATCTGCCAGAGGCTGATCAGCAACCCAAGATTCACTAAAAATACGGGGCAGATCGCAGAACTCGGCTGCCGGAAGGGTCGTCTAAAAGTGACGGAAGCGAGGCAGTGCGTCACGGCTGCCTCCGGTAGACCCAACCACGTGACTCCAAGAACGCTTGCGAACAGGAAGCGCACACAAGGAGGAAACGATGAGAAAGTTGAAACCTATCGCTGCGGCGATCGTGTTGGCAACCACGGTGGGCGCCGCGCCTGCACCGAAGGCGCCACAAGCCCACAACGTCACGGTCACCGTACAGAGGCTACGAGCCCTGAGCAACCTCGACGCGGATTTCCTTCGCCCAGATCGGGCGGACTTCTATGCCGAAGTCAGCATCGACGGTCGCAGAACGCGAACAGCGACAGTGTTCGGCAAAGATGACATTCGGCCGAACTGGAAGTTCACGCAACGGACGCTCAACCGTTACGTCGTGATCAGCATTCGCGCTTACGACAACGACGGCGGATTGGAAGGCACGGATGATTTCTGTGACCTCAATCCGAGCAAGGGCGCGAGAGAACTGTCGTTCGTGTATGACACGGCGACAGGGCGCATCACGGGCGGCGCGACCGGCCGCCGGGGCCAGCCGATCACGGTTGGCGGTTCCGGCGACGGGCGCAAGGCCGAGATCGTGTTCGTCGTGAACCACAACTAACACACTCCGTTCGCGTCTCCTCGGCGGCATCCGGCCGCCGGGGGGCGCAGGCAGGAGATGTGCGGTTTCATATTGGAAACCCTGCCAAGAACAAGGAGGAAGAACGATGTTGGTCAGTCTCACTGCGCTCATCGTCATTGGATCCGGGGCGAGGACCGCGATAGTCGCACCGCACTTCGGATTCGACAGCGGCTTATCTGCAGGATTCGCTTACACTCACTCCGACCGCTACGGTTCGGACTGGCAGTTCTGGATCGGCTTCGGGGATCTCTTTGCTATCCGCCCAGTCTACTACGACCCTTGCCCGGTGATCGTGTATCGTCCGAGGCCGGTGTTGTACTACGATCCGTGTCCCGTCATCGTGTACAAGCCGCATCCGCTGGCGTACTACGATCCTTGCCCGATCTTCATCTACGATGGCCCGTCGCTCGCGTATCGAAGGCCGATCGTGCTTTACGATGATTGGGGCGACGACGAGTGGTTCGAGCCCGCGCCGAGGCGTGTCGCTTTTGCTCCAGCCCGGAGGCCGATCCTGACCGATTGGTGGTATCGCGAGCCGAGGGTCGTCGCAACTCCGCGAGTTACGTTGGCGTCGTTCGACGCGCCGCGAGAGAAGTTCGTCTTCACGAAGGCGAAGCCGCACGCCGGCAAGAGCACGCTCCTCGTCGCCGAGCCGCGCCGGATGAAAGCGAAGGAAGAGAAGGTTCGATTCGGCGAAGTCAAGCGAAGCGAACGGCAAAAGGTCTTCTCGATTCGCGACGCAAAGCCCGAACGCCCGAAGGTGCGCGAAAAGAAATCGAAGCCGAAGGGCGGGTGGGATGAGCCAAGGATGCGTGAAGCGCGCATGGAGCCTCGGCAGTCGCGGGAGCGATTCGCAAAGTTCGAGCCGCGAACCGGCGGTCGTGACGTGCGCGAAGGACGCATCGAGAGAGTGAAGGACGTGCGCCGAGATTCGGTCGGCGGCGCGAAGGAATCGCGTAAGGCGAAGTCGGACGGCGGCGGCCGCGCCGAGCGCGGCAAGGGCGCGAAGGGCGGAAAGAAGGGTTAGGCTCGAATTCCGATTAGCCCTTCAGGGCCTCGGCGCCGCCGACGACCTCGAGGATTTCCTTCGTGATGGACGCTTGGCGGCTGCGGTTGGCCTGCAGCGTGAGCGACTGGATCATCTCGCCCGCGTTGTCGGTCGCGCTGGTCATCGCCGTCATGCGCGCGCCGTGCTCGCTCGCTGTGGATTCGAGGAGCGCCTGCAGGATGAGGGTGAGCGCATAGCGCGGAAGTAGTTGGCTGAGCAAAGTCGCGGCGTCCGGCTCGAATTTGTAGTTCTTCGTGCTCGCTGCGGCCTCTTCGGACTGCGGCGGCTCGATCGGAAGCAGCTGCACCACTTCGGGCACTTGGCGGATCGCGGAATAGAACTTGCTGTAGCCGAGATAGATCGCGTCCACTTCCCCACTGGTGAACATCTCCGACGCCTTTTCGAACACAGCCTGGGCGTGGACGATGGTGGGCCCGCTCGTCGGCACGTTGAAGTGCGCGCCGATTTCGTAGCCGCGCTTCTTGAAGAACTGCATGCCCTTGTTTCCGACGGAGAGAAGGGTGGACTCACCGGGAGTGGCTTTGATGAACTCCCAAGCGCGTCGAATCAGGTTCGTGTTGAACGAACCTGCGAGGCCGCGATCGGCGGTGACGAGAACGACACCGTACTTGCGAATCGGCCTACGGACGAGGAGCGGATGTTCGGGCATTTCGCCCGCTTGGGCGAGGCTTGCCATCAAGGCCCGCATCGTTTCCGCGTAGGGCCGCGCATCGAGGACTCGGTCTTGGGCGCGACGCAGGCGCGCGGCGGCGACGAGTTTCATCGCGCGCGTGATCTGCTGGATGTTCTTCGCGCTGCGGATTCGCCGTCGTAGTTGCTTGAGGGTCGCCATAGGTTCGTTCGCGTGAGTGCGTTACGCGGTCGCTGCTTCGGCCGCTCCCTTCGCCGCGAGGAACTGCTGTTGGAACTCGCCGATGGCTTTTCGCGCGGTTTCTTCCACATCGGAGGTCCACTCCCTGGTGGCTCGCAGTTTCTCGACGAGGTCCGGGTACTTCTCATGAATGTGCTTCAGCAGACTGGCCTCGAACTCTTTGATGTCGGAGACTTCGAGGGCATCGAGAAACCCGCCCGTACCGCTGTAGATCGAGAGGATCTGGTCCACGACGTCGTACGGTGAGTAGATGTCCTGCTTCAGCAGTTCGGTAAGGCGCTGGCCTCGCGCAAGCTGCATCTGCGTCGCGCGGTCCAAGTCGCTCGCGAACTGCGCGAACGCTTGCACTTCGCGGTACTGGGCCATCTCGAGTTTGAGTTTGCCCGCGACCGATTTCATCGCCTTGATCTGAGCCGACCCTCCCACGCGCGAGACTGAGATACCGACGTTGATGGCAGGTCGGACGCCCGCGAAGAACAGGTCGGGCTCGAGGTAGATCTGCCCATCCGTGATGGAGATGACGTTCGTCGGGATGTAGGCCGACACGTCGCCCGCCTGCGTTTCGATGATGGGAAGCGCGGTGAGGGAGCCTCCTCCCTTCTCGTCGCTGAGTTTGGCGGCGCGCTCAAGGAGTCGGCTGTGCAAGTAGAAGACGTCGCCGGGATACGCTTCGCGACCCGGTGGTCTGCGGAGCAGCAGCGACATGGTTCGGTAGGCCTGCGCGTGCTTGGAAAGATCATCGTAGATGATGAGCGCGTGCTTTCCGTTGTCCCGGAACCACTCGCCCATCGTGGCGCCCGCGAATGGGGCGAGATACGCTTCTGCGTCGCTATCGCCCGCAGATGCGACGACGACGACGGTGTACTTCATTGCACCGGAACTTTCGAGCTTCTCAACGACGCGGCGCACGCTGGACATGCGCTGACCGATCGCGACGTAGATGCAGTACACGGGGCTGCCGCCGGGTTCGTGAGTGGAGGCCTGGTTGAGAATCGTGTCTACGCAGATGGCGGTTTTTCCCGTTTGTCGGTCGCCGATGACCAATTCGCGCTGCCCGCGACCGATGGGAATCATGCCGTCGATCGCCTTGATGCCGGTCTGCAGGGGTTCTTTCACCGGTTGTCGGTGAACGACGCCGGGGGCGATGACTTCGACGAGGCGCATTTCGCCGCTAGGGATCGGTCCCTTTCCGTCGATGGGCTGTCCGAGCGCGTTGACGACGCGCCCAAGCATTCCTTCGCCGACGGGCACCTGAATGATCCGGCCCGTTTCGCGGACGGGATCGCCTTCCTTGATCTCGACGTCGGAGCCGATAAGAACTGCGCCGATGGTGTTCTCTTCGAGGTTGAGCGCGAGGCCCATCACGCCGCCGGGAAACTCGAGAAGTTCGCCCATCTGGCAGTCAGGGAGTCCATGCACGCGGGCGATGCCGTCGCCGACCTGCAGCACGGTACCGACGTGTTCGGTTCCGTGCTTTGCTTCGAACTCCTGGAGTTCTTTGGTTAGGATGCTTGTGATTTCTTCAGGACGAATTGGCATTCGGTGTCTCCGTTTACGCTTGTTTCAAGACTTCGATAACGAGCCTTTCTCTCAGCCTGCGCAGCGCGCCTGAGATCGAGCCGTCTATGACGCTATCGCCAAATCGAACGGCGATTCCGCCGATCAGCGATGCGTCCACGCTGACTTCCGGCAGGATGGTCTTGCCGGTTTGCGACGAGAGTTTGGTGATGAGGGCGTCGAGTTCTTCACGCTTCAATTCGACTGCGGAGGTGATGTGGACTCGAAGTTTGTTCTCCGATTCCTCCTTGAGCCGAACGAACTCACGATGGACGAGGGGCAGCTCCGCTTCGCGACGCTTCTCGACGAGCAGCCTCAGCAGTTTGAGAGTCACAGGTCGGGCGCGATCCGCGAAGAGCTTGTCAATAAGTTCGCGCTTCCGATCCCGCGAGACCCTCGGGCTTTCGAGCAGCTTCCGCAGTTCCGGACGATTGTCGAGGATGACTTTGATGGCCTCGAGATCGTCCGCCGCTTCGGTCACTGAATTCGAAGACTGAGCGGCTGCGAGGAGCGCTCTTGCGTAGCGAACCGCGGCCTGGGGATCCACCCTAGTTCTTCACCTCGACGGTGTCTATGAAGTCGGCGATCCGCTTTCGCTGGGCGCCCTCGTCGACGGTCTCGCCGACGATCTTCTCGGTCGCCGTGAGCGTCAGTTCGACAACGTGCGCTCGCAGGTCCACGAGCATCTTCTGCCGTTCACGCTCGAGGTCCTCTTGGCCCCTTCGCCGAATCTCGTCTGCCAGAGTGCGCGCTTCCAAGAGGATCTGCTCCCTCATCTGCTGCGCTTCGGCGAGCGCGGATTGGATCTTGTCGCGAGCCTCGGACTCCGCTTGCGAGAGTTTCTTCTCGTAATCCGATCTCAACTCCAACATTCGCGACTTGAGAGATTCGGCTTCGCTGAAGGTCGCCTCGAGGTTCCTGTCGCGCTCGTCAATGGCCGACTTGAGCGGCTGATAGAAGAAGGACGCGATAACTTGCGCAAAGACAAGGAAGTAGCCGATGGAGACGAAGGTCTTGCTGAGGTCCAACTGGAGGCCTGACAGCATTTCCGGCGTTGTCCAGGGCTGGCCGTGGACGACGGCTCCGACTACGATGAACGCGATGCCGAACAGGACGAGGAGCAAGCCCTTCGCCGTGACGCCACGTTCCCGTCTCTTTCTTTTCTTCAGTTCCATTCGCTCCAATCTCCGGCAGCGGCCCGGTCCGAAAGTCGTTCGGCCGGGCGCTACGAAGTTACTTCTCGGCGCTCTTGTTGGAGTTATGCGCCGATCTTGCCCATCAGCAAGAACCCGATAACGAACGACAGAAGGAAGACCAACTCCATGAAGACCAGGGAGATGAGGAGCGCGGTTTGCACCTTTCCGCTCGCTTCCGGCTGACGCGCGATTCCGTTGAGGCCTCCGTTGGCCGCGATGCCCTGCCCGATTCCCACGCCGAGGCCTGCGAGGCCTACGGCGAATCCGATTCCAAGTGCGATGTCCATTTTTTCGAATTATCCTCCTGATACTTGTGGTCGTTGCAAAACTTATGCGTGGGCGTGAGCGTGGGCACCTTCTGCGTGCTCATGCTCTTCGTCGTGATGTCCGGTAACTGCGGCGAGGTAGACGCAAGCGAGCGTGCACCAGATGAAAGCCTGCAGGATGCAGGTGAAGAACTTGATCGGAAGCAGGAGCCCGCCGAGCGGGACGCCATCAATGTGCATGCTGCCGATGCTGACATCTGTGATGATGTGGTCGAGCGCGTCTTTCACGATGTGCCCTCCCTCGATGTTGCCAAACAGTCGGATCGAAAGAGAGAAGATCTTCAGCACTTCGCTGAAGATCTCGACCGAGAAAATCAGGCCGCTAATCAGCATCGCGAAAGCGATCGGAAGGCCGCCAAGTTTGGGGCCGGCGAAGTGCTTCATGTGTCCGAAGACTCCGTTCATCCGCATGCCTTCGTATTGCACGTAAAGGAACGTGACGATGGCGAAGCCAATGTTCAGGCTCCAGTCGGCGCTCGGTGTGTAAGGAAAGATGAGCCCGTAGACGTTCGACACGAAGATGAACAGCCACAGGGTCATCAAGAACGGGATGTAATTCGGGCCGTGCGGGCCGATGATCGCTGTGGTGACGGATCTCAAGAAGAAATACAGGTGCTCGGCGAGTTTCGCGGGAAGTCCGATGAAGAGATGCGGTCGGAATCCGCGACGCGCGAGGATCATGAAAACGAAGATCGTCACGAAGACGATCCCAACGTAATAGAAAATTCCCCAGCCGACACCATGGCCCTCGCCCCCGCCCCCTTCGGCGGACGCGATGATAGAGGCTAACTTGCCGATTTGGAAGTCCATCACTGCGGCTGCGATCAGGCAGGCGGCGTAGCCGCCAGGTACCAGACGACGGCGGAGTATACCAGCAGTATTGTGAAGAGAAAGCAGTACAGGCCGGTCGTCGGAAGTTTGGTCGCAAGAAAAATGAGAATGGCGATGGCGGGGAGCTTAAGGGCTGCGAAAAGCACGGTCAGCGCGCCGCCTCCGCGTCTCGCAGGCGCCATCTGAGTGAGAGTCCTGACGAACATGGCGAGGGAGCCGATGGACAGAGCGCTCACGAAAACCCCGAGCCCAACCCCTGCCGGGCCGTACCATCCGGCGTCAACGAAGCCGTAGGACGCCGCCCCAAGGAGCCCGACGACTCCGATCGCGACAGCCCACTTGCGCGCCGCGGTCATTCGTGCTTGGACGACCGGACGATGGCGATGACGACTGCGACGAGGCCGAGAATGGATCCCACGATGACGCCAATCGCCTGGCCGACGTTGCCACTGCCCTGGGCTCTATCCACGAGCCAGCCGATCGCCCACCCGCCGCCCACGGCGCCCACAAGCATGTAGGCGACGGCGAATCCGATCCCCGCCATTCGATAGGTTCCGGGTTCCGATTCCAGGTGCTTACGGGTGAAGTCAGGCCTCTGGTACTCCCAGTCGGGCGGCTCGGGGGTCGAAGGAACTCGGGCGGATTCGGCGATGCGTTCCGCCTCCTGCTCAATGCGGTCTAACTCCTCCTGCAGGTCAATGTCCTGGTCATCGCCGTCGACCTGACTGACGAGGCGCTTCGCCTTTTCCTCCCAGTCTTCGGTTGGCCCGTCGGTCATGGCCGAAGTTTAGCCCCACGCCTCATAATCCGTGGACTTCGATGTGGCTGTCGGTCGCCGTGCTCTTCAACGTCGCCCCAACTCCTCTGCAGGAGATGCTTCGACCGCTTGCGGATGATTGGAGGGTCGAGGTCCGCGGCCCGGTCTCGCTTCCTGGGGGTTCCGTCCGGTGCCCGGCATACGGCTGGGAGTATTCGATTTGCTTCGAGGGATGGGGCGGGCGGGCGGATCAGGAGGCGGCGCTTCGATTCCGGGTCTACGCACCGGGCGTTCGGGAGAGCGACCTCGCCAAGAGCGTGACGCGAAGCCTCCTGCGCCTGTGGGAAGTGAGCGTTCGACACGCTGGCCTGGACAACCCAATTCGATACGGGCGCGTGGTGCATGTGTTCCTCGCGGAGGGGGGACGCGCGGGAGGAGAGCAGATGTTCGTTCCCTGGGATACGGCGTCGGGATCCTCGTCGGTGAACGCTGTCTACATCTACTCGATCGAGTCGTTTCGTAGGCCGGCCGAGATGTTTCGCGAAATCGCGCATGAGTACGGCCACGCGGTTTTGCCTGCATACGCAGGTTTCACGGAGCCCGAACGCTTTGGAAACGGAGTTTTGGGCGAGCACTTGCTGCCAATGCTGCTGCTCTGCGAGCACAGGGCCGATGTCGGCACGGACGACATGATGGGAATGACGGCGGACCAACTCGAAGAGTGGTGCAGGGCGAAAAGTTATCCGCTCACCGATGCGGTCTGGAAGCATGGGCCGAATCTGAAGGCGCTGGACGCAAAGAACCTTGGCGCTATGAACGCGATGGTGGGTGTTCCGCTCCTGCTGGCGGAATCGAAGAGCGGGACCCTTGCCAGGTCATTCGCCCTTTCAACGTCGCTCACCGCGAAGGGGCTGTTGGCTGGGGTCAAGGCGGCGACTTTGGAATGCGATGCCGTGACCTATCGAATACCCTCGAGGCTTAAAGGGACGATGGTGTTCGTTCCCTGTCCGTCCGGATATCGAGTGGTTCTTGGGAAGGAGGCGGCCAGGAGCGGAGATTGGGCTAAAGTCGTGCCCTCGGAAGACATGAAGGTGAGAATCCAGAGAAACGGGAAAGCGCCTATGGGGACAGAGGAGCGATGATCAAGGTCGGAATACTCGGAACGGGGGGGATGGGCAAGACGCATGCGCGCCAGTACGCGAAGATTCCGGAAGTAAGTCTGATCTTCTACGATCGCGATCCTCAAAGGGCGGCGGAGTTTCAGCAGCTGACCGGCGGAGAGTCGGCTCCTGACGCGGATCGGGTGATTCGTGAATGCGACGTGCTCGACGTTTGCCTGCCCACGCACCTACATCTCGAATACGCGAGTCTCGGCCTGCGAGCGGGCAAACCGGTGTTCTGCGAGAAGCCGATGTGTCGGACCACGGCGGAATGCGCGGAGTTGGTCGAGTTGAGCGAGAAGACCGGAACTCCGCTCATGCCCGCCCAAGTTGTGCGCTACTTCCCTGAATTTCGGACGGCGCACAGGCTGGTCCAGGACGGCAAGGTCGGGCTGCCGGCGGCGATCCGGACTCGCAGGGGGGGGAGGTTTCCGAAGGGGTCGGCGGATTGGTTTAGCGATTTCGCACTTTCTGGAGGGGTGATCCTCGATCTGATGATCCACGACCTCGATTGGATCCGATGGACGTTTGGCCAAGTCGAGCGGGTGTTCTGTCAGTCGCTTACGTTCACGGGGATCAAGGAGAAGGACTATGCGCTCGCGACATTGACTCTCGCGTCGGGCGCTCTTGCGCACGTCGAGGCGACGTGGGCAGACCCCGGAGGATTTCGAGTCACTTTCGAAGTTTGTGGAAGCGACGGAATGATCGAGTTTGACTCGCGGCTCTACCCCACCCTTCGAACGACGACAGAAGCGGGGTCCGTCTCTGAGAGTCCTCTCGCTCCGACGGACGACCCCTACTATCGAGAGATTCGAGAGTTCTTAGACGCTGTCGCGTCCGGTTCACCGCCGCCCGTAAGCGGGCTGGACGGCCTGCGTGCCGTCGCCCTTGCGGAGGCGGCGATCGAGAGCGCGCGAACCGGGAAGGCCGTCACTCCCGGTCGAGGTTAGGGCGAAACCGCGGGCGTCGCGCCGACCGAGAGTGAATCTTGGTGGCGTTTCGGTAGTCTTATTCACGGTGGTATCGCTTCTCCTACCTTTCGTCTGCGCGGCGTGGACGCCGGTTCTTCAGACTCCGTCGGCGTGGACCCTCGACCCTGCGAGGGGCATGAGTTGGCGCGGCGTTCCCTATCTGCCGGTGGGATGGCGCGTGAACGCGGGCGAGGAACTGAGCGCTGCGCTCGCAACGGGAGTCAAGGATGTGCTCATCGACGCCACGGAACCACAAGCGTGGACCGGAGCGATCGCGGAAGCCGAATCGGCGGGCGCAGCCTACTTGTTGGGGGGCGGGTCGAAGTCGAAGGGGGCGCCAGCGTTCGTCATTCAGCCAGAGACCTATAGGGTGGACAAAGTGCCGCGTCGCGCATCGTATATGGTGCCTGTGCCGAACAGTCAGAGCGCGTACTACGTGCTGCTGACGAGTCAGGGTCTCGGAATTGCGAAGCGCGGCTGGGCGGAGGTGACGAACGGGTCGGCGCTCATCAAGGTCGACGAGCAGGTTGCAGGCGGTTCGTTCGTGTTGCTCGTCTACCCTCGCGCTTCGGAAACGGAATACGCCGATTTGTGGGAGGGGTTCGACTCTGCGCGCGATCGGCTTCTCGCTTGGCTTGCATCGCAGAAGTTTGGGCCCGGGCTTCGAGGAATCGTGAACCCGCTCGGACGAGTGGAGCGGTGGAACTCGTACCGGGGGGGGTATGTGCCGGACTCGGATATGTTCCGTTTGGAATTCGAAGACTTCCTGCAGAGGAAGTACGGAGACGTGTCGCGACTGGCCAGGGCATGGAAACTTCGTTCGCCGGAGATTCTGAATTTCCGCGAGGCGGCGAACCTTGTGGCTCTCTTTTCGACGACGCGAGGGCTAGATCGGCTGTGGCACCCGGAGACGGATCGGCTCTATCCGGTGGATCACCGGACGTCTGGCTATTGGGCGGACGTGCAGGCAGCGATTGAGAACTCGGCGGCTCGCCGTGCGAAGCGATTGGTGGACGCGATCCAGCGCATCGTGGATGTTCCCGTTTTTTGGGAATGGTCGGCCTGGTCGCCGATTCATGATTCACCTTCAAAGATCGGGGACGGCGTCGGGATGCGGGCCATCGGAACCGGCTTAGATCCTCTGGAGACCTACGCCGCTGGAGCGGCGTCGTGTGTCGCAGCACAGGGGGGGCGCGAGTGGCTGGCGGCTACAGACATCTCCGGAGGGCCAAACGGCTTCACCGAGGAGCGGCAGTTGTCGAATAGCCTCACCGATACTTTGGAACTCGGCGCGCGTGGTTGGTTCGTTCGTTGGCAGCCGTCAGCGGTGCAATGGCTGAAGAATGTAACGCCTGCGCTGCTGACATCGGCAGCAAGCCAACCGGCGCCGAAGGCTCTGTTCTATCCAGAGAACGCTCGCCATCCCGCGAACACCCAGAGGCTGCCGGGGGGGGTCTGGTGGCTGCCCACGCCCGCTGCTGGCAATCGAATCGACTACTGGATCGACTACGAAGGGTATCGCCACGTCTCTCGGTATGCGACGTTCACGGCGCTGTGGCGGCCCTCCGGAACCGCGAACGTGCTGATCCGCGTTCAGCGTCCGGATCAGGCGAAGTTCTTGGCGCACGACGGCACTCCTTTGGACGTGCGAGTTAAGAAGGATGGAGTCGAAGTCCAGTTGGGCCCAATGCCGATTCTATTGGTGGGGACGGAAGAGGTGCCCGTGCCAGCGGACGCTCTCGAGGCGGTCTTGGAGGACTATAACTTCACGGTCGAGCAAGCCAAGAAGTTGGCGATCGACGTCGGCGAATTGCGATTCATGTTCCAGGACGCGGCCAGGAAGGAGAAGGACAACCCAGGGGCGGCGTTTACCGAGATGGTGATCCACCTGCGAGCCATGCAGGAGCGCGTCGCTCCATTCGCGTGGGTCGAGTTCGAAGCGTCGCAAAATACGACTTTTGGCGAGTACACGAAGGACCCGGCGTGTTCTGGCGAGAGCGCGATCGCAAATCATTCGCCGATGAATCCGGGGAATGAAGGGTACTACGTCAAGTCCAGGATTCGAGTCAAAAACAACATGGGCGATCCGGTGCTGTGGATCGCCGCGGACGTGCCGAAGGCAGTGCGTTCGCACGTGGTCGTAGAAGTCGGGACTTCTCTCACCCTGCGTTTGCCGGAAACGCCGGAGTCAGGTTTCGGTTCCGGATTCGGTTGGTACAACCTCGGGCCGTTGGCATTGAAGCCCGGGAGTTACGACGTGACGATCCGGCTGCTTCCGACTGCGCCGGAGTGGACTGCGGCTTTCGATAGCATGCTGCTCACAAGCGTTCACTTCACGCCGTCCGGGACTCGCAAGCCGACGTGGCAGTCGAGCCGCCAGTGAGCAGCAGCGTATCTTCGATTAGTCGTCTTCCCTCTTCCGATACTCGCGGATGAAGGTGGGGATGTCCAGGACGTCCTCCTCGTCGTCTGCCGCGGGTCGCCCGGTGTCCGATTGAGGGGCGGTTCGCGGCATCCCCGTTGCCGACCCCGCTCCGGGGGGGAGCGTCGAGGGCTTCGGCGGATTGCTTGGATAGGTCATGCCCGGCCTGTCCTCACGCTCGGGTGATCGTCCGTCCGTCGGGACCGCTGCGGTTCTGTGCGCCTGGCCTGTCGGCCGGGACATTCCGAGAGCCGCTTCCTGCGCGCGGCGCCCTGCAGCCGATCGAGTGTCGAACCCAGAAGCAAGCACGGTGATTCGGACTTCGTCCTTGAGTCGGTTGTCGAGAACCGTTCCGAAGATGATGTTCGCATCGTCGCTCGCGGTGAGTTCTTGGATGTACCGCATGGCCTCGTTCGCTTCCGCAAGCGTGATGCTCTCGGAGGCCGTGATGTTGACCAGAAGCCTGCTCGCTCCCTCGATGGTGGTTTCGAGTAGCGGGTTGGACACAGCGTTCTGCGCGGCTTGATGCGCCCGGTGCTGGTCGGATCCGTACCCTATGCCCATCAATGCGGGACCGGCGCCGGACATGATCGCTCGAACGTCGGCGAAGTCCACGTTGATCTGACCAGGGATCGTGATGATTTCCGAGATCGCCTGGACGCCCTGTCGGAGGACGTCATCGGCGCATCGGAATGATTCGATAAGAGTCGCAGACTTGTCGACCTGTTCGAGCAAGCGGTCGTTCGGGATGGTGATGATGGTGTCCACCATGTCCGTCAGTTTCGAAATCCCCTCGTCGGCGATGCGCCTGCGCCTCGCTCCTTCCCAGGTGAATGGACGAGTGACGACAGCGATGGTGAGCGCGCCCAGTTCCTTCGAAAGCTGCGCGACGATGGGTGCCGCTCCGGTGCCCGTTCCGCCTCCCATTCCGGCCGTGATGAACACCATGTCCGCGCCGGAGAGCAGCTCTCGAATCTGATTTCGGCTCTCTTCGGCTGCGTTGCTGCCGGTCCCGGGATCGCCGCCGGCGCCCAGTCCTCTCGTGAGGTTGGCCCCGATTTGGACTTTGTTCGGCGCTTTGGACAGATCCAGCACCTGCATGTCCGTGTTCATCGCGATGAAGTCGACACCCAGAATGTCGGCTTCGATCATCCGATCCACGGCGTTGCTTCCGCCGCCCCCCACGCCGATGACCTTGATCACGGCCTGCGGCGTCGTACTTGTATGCGTTGTTCTCATTGAGTCCCTCTCGTGTTAGTGTTGGGAACGGGATGTCCCCAGGAGTGTACGTAACTTGTCGAAGATTCCTTTGCCGTCGCCGGTTTGCGGGGCTTGGACTTGCTGATCGTGAAGTTGGATTGCGTAGCGGACGAGTCCGACCGCAGTGGAATGCTCCGGGCCGTTGAGCATGTCGCCGAGGAGTCCGAGCGGAGTCGGCGAAGCGAGCCGCGCCTCCGCGCCGTCGAAGGCCTCGGAGGCAAGAGCGGGGAGGCCCTTGAGTTTCGCACCGCCGCCCGTCAAGAGCACGCCGCTCAAGATGCGCCCGAGGAGGCCTGCCTCTTCAATTCGCAGTTTGGCGAGCCGAAGGACTTCGTTCGCGCGCGCCCGTATGATCTCGGAGAGGATTCTCTTCGAGAAACCCCGCGCGCCGATCGTGCCGACCTGCTTCACGACGACCGTCTCGTCTTCCGAGATCGTCTCCGGAAGCACCGAGCCGTGGTCCACCTTGAGGCTCTCGGCTTCGTCTAACGTGGTCTTCAGCAGTTGTGAAATGTCGCTCGAAACGTGATGCCCGCCCACGGGCAGGACGCAAGTGTAAGCGATCGCGCCGTCCACGAAGACGCCTACGTCGGTGACCCCTGCCCCGATGTCGATCACCGCTACTCCGGATCTCTTCTCGTCTTCCGAGACGATGGCGAGTCCGCTGGCGAGCGCCGAGACGCACAGGTCTTCGATGTCCAGATTCGCCCTCTGGAACGCGCGCTCCATGTTGTGGATGTGCGTCGTTTGTCCGGTCACAAGGTGTGTCGAGACTTCGAGTCGTTCGCCGCTCATGCCTTGTGGCCGCGTGACGCCGTCCTGTCCGTCCACCCGGAAGGACTTCGCGATCGCGTGAATGAGCGTTCGATCCGCGGGCAGGGCGATCTGTTTGCTGTGGTTCACGACGCGCTTCACATCGTCGCGCGTGATCGTGCGACCCGTCGGGACGATCGGAACGATCCCTTTGCTGGAATGTCCCTGTATGTGTTCGCCGGAAACGGAGAGCAGCACTTCCCCATCGAGGCCCTCGGCCATTTGCTTTGCCTTTCGCAGCGCGGCGGTGATCGAGGCGGCGGCTTGTTCGATATCGGCGACGAGGCCGCGGCGCACTCCGGAGCTCGGCGCTTCACCGATGGCCATGACTTTCGCTCCTGCGCCCGTTTCAGGCTCGGCGAGTACGACGAGGGTTTTGGATGAGCCGAGGTCGATGGCTAAGATGCTCATGCTTGTCGGTCACTCTCCTTGCGCCTCTGCCCGCGGATGTCCATAACGCGAGTGAGGTATTGGCGGCGAATGATGGATGCGTTGAGGAACAGGCGCCCGCCGAATGTGACGACGGCGGCTATGTAAAACTCTGCGATTCCCAGCCGGAATCCGAGAGCGACGAGTCCCACGGCAAGGACCGTATTGAAGAGGAAGCCTGTGAGGAACAGGTCGTTCTGAAAGCGGCCCTCGAGGGAGGAGCGGATTCCTCCGAAGACTGTGTCCACCCCGGCCAGGACGGCGACGCCGATGTACTCTCGGGGGATGCTCTCCGCCACGTCGCGGTTGGCCATAGCGAGCACGCCTCCGAGAATCAGCGCCAAGATCGGAATCAGGATCATTGAGGCTTCTTTCCTGACTTCGCATACTTGACTTCAGTGGATCCCGTGTAGGCGGGTAGGACCAATCGCTCCTTCTTACGCACGTCCACCATCGCCGGGTCGACTTGGCGGATGTCGTCCAAATATCTTCCGCGCATCGTAAGGGCGCCGAACAGCGTTTCGGGCGAACCGATTGCTTGGATGACGACAGGAGAGGAGATCGGATTTCTCCCGACGTAGATGACAGGTCCCTCGCACCGGTATGAGGTACGCACCGACACACGGTGCCCATTCACGGAAACCGCTTCAGCGCCACTCATCCAAAGTTCGTTAACGACGTTGATGACATCGCGATCGTGGATCACGTACGCCGATCCGATGAAGTCATCGTCGGAGGCTCTTTCGCTGTCTTTCATCACGATCTCGATTCCCGGACCTTCGACTTCCGTAAGCCCAGCGAACTCTTTGACCGATTGGAGATTGTCGTTGAGGACGTTCGCTTGTCGCGACTGAGTTGCGACCGCGTTCTCGAGTTTAGTAATCTCCTCACGGAGTTTTGCGATCTCGTTCGCCTTCTCTCCGATGGACTCGCCGACTCCGGGCGCGCCGGATTGCACACCCAAACGGTCTTGCAATCGTGAAGCAGCGTTCGGCACCGGCGTTTGATTCCACGCGCTTACAACGAGGAATCCAGTGACGAGACAAACCGTCGTGACCGGTAACAGCCACGTTGGCGCAGACCGCGACAAAACCTTCGACATCGTTTACCTCGTTACAGCAGGCGCATCGGGGACGACGAGATTGACTTCCTTCGCACTTTCGAGGAGTGAGGGCTCGCTCGCCAATGCCTGCCTAAGAGCCTTGAGCTTCAAATCGAGGTCCTTCCCGGAGCCAAATGTCACCTTAGCGCCCAAACTGCTATTTAAGCACAACCGGACCCTCTCGTCGATCCAGATCACTCCGTGTAGGTTTAGGCCGCTTTCTTGTACCGCCTTCGCCAGCAGGGCAGCGTCCTGGAGGAGGCCCGGCCCCCCCAGGGTCACAAGTGGCGAGCGCGGAAGCACGGACTTGTCGACGCCAATCGGAGGCGATTTCTCTCCTCGTGATGGAAACACGACGCCTTCTTCGTCGACGAACCAACCTGTCGTTCCGCGAATCCACGCAACGGGCTTGCGATATTCAACTTTGAGCACAGCTCGACCGAACACATTGCGAGTGAATTGCGAATCACGCACGAAACGCTTTGACTCAATCGATCTCTGGACGCTCGTGGAATCGACTTGAAGGGCGGGAAGCGGTTCGAGCTTCTTCAAAATGTTCAAGAGCCTCTGCTTGTCGCCATAGGGCGCCGCCAGCACACGAACCGAGGTAATGCGTGTCAATTGGCTTGTATAGAGACCGATTGATGTCACGGCGACGAATGCGATGATCCAAACAACTCCCCACGGCACTGGAGCGCGACGACGCCGCTTACTTTTTCTTCGCGATGCCATAGCGCTTGAGGGCGAGGAGGAGGATTCGTTCGCAGAGATCATCGAAGGAGATGCCGGCCGCTTCTGCAGACTTAGGAACGAGCGACGTCGCAGTCATCCCAGGAACGGTGTTGACTTCGAGGACCACGATCCTGTCGTCCGTTACGATCATGTCCGTCCGGCTCACGTCGAGGCAGCCGAGTGTGTTGTGACAGCGAATCGCCAACTCTGCTGCTGCGTCCGACATCTGTCGAGAGATTCGCGCTGGCGCGATTTCCTCCGTTGCCCCGGGCGTGTATTTACTCACGAAATCGTACTTGCCATCACGCGGGCGGATCTCGACGGCTGGGAGCGCTTGGTCTCCGAGCACAGGGACAGAGATCTCGATGCCCTCGATCAACTGCTCGATCAAAACAGCATGGTCATATCGGAATGCGACCTCGACTGCGGCCGCCAGTTCGCCAGCGGAGGAGGCGAACCCGAGACCCACCGTGGAGCCCTGCGCGTTCGGCTTCACGACGCAGGGGAGGGGGAAGTCCGGGATCGGATTTCCGCGCCGAAGGAGCACGCCCTCCGGAACTGGGATGCCGGCCGCGGCGAGAATGCGCTTCGTCGCCTGCTTGTCCATCGCCAGCGCGCTTGCGGCTACGCCCGCACCTGTGTAAGGGAGGTGGAGCGTCTCCAATAGGCCCTGGACGTTTCCGTCCTCACCGCCCGTTCCGTGCAGGGCGATGAAGACGATGTCAGGACGGTCGAGGCCGACGAGCGGACCGGTCGTCCGATCGTCGAGCAGAAGTTCCGTGGGGTCGAACTCCGCAACTTGGTATCCACGGCGGCGGAGGGCCTCGGAGACATTCGCTGCGCTCAGCAGGGACACTTCCCTTTCCGCTGATTCTCCCCCGCCAAAGACTCCGACACGCAATCTCTCACCTTTTCGATGTATCTCTTCGACCAGGTCTGGCGCGAAGGCGTCGATGTTGCCCGCGCCCATTCCGACGATTACATCGCCCGGCCGCGCAAGATCCGCAACGAATCGCGGTAACAAGAATCGCGAAGAGACGTAATGAGTGTCGCATCCCAACTGTTCGAGTCGTTCTGCTATTACCGCGGAGGAAACGCCCGGTATCGGACTTTCACGCGCCGGATAGATGTCCGTTAGGACGACGCGATCCGCGGCAGACAGGGCGTGAGCGAACTCGTCCAAGAAGTCCCTTGTGCGTGTGTAGAGGTGAGGTTGGTACACGATCGTCAGCGCTCCCGACTCGGCTTCCCTCAGACCGGCGAGTGACGCTCGAATTTCGGCAGGGTGGTGCGCATAGTCGTCGTAGATGCGAACCTCGTCGACTTCCGCGATTCGCTCGAGTCTTCGCCGACAGCCGACCGCGTTGAGCACGGCGTTCAGCGCGACGTTCGGTTCGATGCCGATCCACTCCGCGACTCGCAACGCCGCGACCGCGTTTTCGGCGTTGTGCCTTCCGATCAGCTTCAGGCGACGGGGCGCGCCGTCCACAATGAGACAGCCGTTCGCGTACGAGAAGGGGGATCCTGGAATGTCGAGGCCGTACGGAACGCCGCCTGGCGTCTCGTCGGCCAGTTCACGACATCCCGGGTCGTTCGCGCAATAGGTGAACTTCGGCGTTCCTTGGGCGGATGTCGCGAATCGGCCGACGCTCTTCTTCAAGTTCTCCCAGGTCTTATGGTGATCCAGGTGCTCCGGTTCCAGATTCGTGATGACGACGTAGTGGGGCTCGATGTCGTGGAAACCGTCGTACGCTTCGCATGCTTCGACGACGGCGTACCTCCCGGAGCCGAAGCGAACGTTGCCTTCAAACCCCTGGACGTCGGCTCCGACGATGCACAGCGGATCGAGTCCGGCCTCAATGAGAACTTGGCTAAGGATGGCGGTCGTGGTGCTCTTTCCGTGGCTTCCCGTCACCGCCAGCACGTCGAATCCTTGCAGGACCCAACGCAGGGCTTGAGAGCGGCGGAACATCGGGATGTCCCGGCTGCGTGCAGAGACCGTCTCTGGATTGTGATCCAACGGGACCGCGTCGCTTACTACCACGGCGGATGCGCCATCGACCGCGGATTCCGAATGACCGACTTGCACGTACGCACCCATTTCGCTCAGGTCGTTCAACACCTTTGAAGCGGCCAGATCGGAGCCTGAAACTTCAAATCCGCGACGCAATAGGATTCGCGCAAGGCTGCTCATGCCGGCGCCGCCGATTCCGACGAAGTGAACCCTGCCCTGTTTGGGAAAGGGCTGAGTCTGCGGGAACCAATCAGCGACTTCTGACTCCAGACGCACTTGCGACTTCCTCGATAATCCGCCTGACTCTCTCCGTTGCGTCGGGGATCGACCAATTGCGCAGAGAGGAGGCAGCAGTCATTCTACGCCCTTCGTCGCGCGCCCATGCCGTCCACTCCGTTTCGAGGCGTTCGGGTGTGACGTCGCTTTGCGCGATGAGCGACGCTCCTCCGATCTTCACGATCGCCGCTGCGTTGTGCGTTTGGTGGTCGGCGTGGGCGAGAGGATAGGGCACGAATATGGCGGGGATTCCGAACAGGGCCAGTTCCGAGACCACGCCCGCGCCGGCGCGGGCGATCGCAAGAACCGAGGCGGAGAGTGCGCTCGCCATGGCCGGTGCATCGAGGAACGGGACGACCCGGTAGCCGGATTGCGCCGACAGCCGCTCGGCTGCCTTCGCGGTCGCCTCGTACAACTTTGGGCCGGAAACATGCAACCACCGGTACTGTTCGCCGACTCTGAGGGCGAGGCTCAGCACCGCTTCGTTCAGGGCCGATGCCCCCTGCGAGCCGCCGATGCAAAGGGTTTGGAATTCTGGATTGTCCGTCCGTGATTTCGATGCTTCGATCAGCTCCTCCCGGATGGGCATTCCTGTGCGGACGAACTTCGATGGGAAGTGCTCGCCCGTTTCTTCGAAGACACCGCAAATTCGTTCCGCGAATTTCGCAGCGATTCGGTGAGTTCTTCCGGGAATCGCGTTCTGCTCATGGAGCACGACCGGAATGCCGAGCGAGCGAGCCGCCTGCAGCGAGGGACCAGCAGCGTAGCCCCCGGTCGAAAACACGCAGTCCGGCTTATTCGATGCGAACGCACGCCGGGCTTTTGCGATGCTTTGAGCGAGGCGAAAGTATCCTGCCAATCCCGACGGAGTCCAGGGCTTGCCCAGCGGCGCGGATTGGAGACCGAAGAAGCGCACATTCGCCTTCTCGCATGCGTCACGCTCGATTCCGCGCAGGCTTCCGAAGTACGTAACATCGGCGCCGGCTGCTGAAAACGCCTTTGCTATTTCAAGCGCGGGATAGACGTGCCCGCCCGTGCCGCCGCCGGTCACGATGAGCCTCATGTGCATCCTCCCGAACCCGGCTCCCGCGCATCACGGCCTGACAGGCGCCGATTGCGATCGCCAACGTGAGCAGGCTCGTGCCACCGTAACTCATGAACGGGAGCGGAATGCCGATCGCCGGCAGCGCGCCTCCGGCCATCAGCAGGTTCAACACCGTTTGCACTCCTATCCACCATCCGACGCTCCCAAGAACGATGCGGACGAAGTCGTCATTAGTCGCCATCGCGTTCGAAAGCAGGCGCAGCGACAGCCCGCCGAGGAGCAGCACCACGAGCAGACTTCCGAGCAAGCCAAACTCCTCTGCGATCGTTACGAACACGAAGTCGGTGTGGGCTTCCGGGAGCACGTGTTTGGCGCGGCCTTGGGCGATGCCGACTCCCGTCGAGCCGCCGTAGGCCATCGCGAGTTCGGCCTGCGCGCTCTGGAAACTCGTTCCGTCCACCGTGCCCTGCTCCCATCTGTCTGCATGCTTGGCAAACCGTTCGACGCGATACTCGCGGGACATCGTGAACAAGACTCCGAGTGCCGCGCAGACCAAGAGGATCGCGATCAGACCGCGGAAGGGGACGCGGGCGAGCGTGAGGGCGCCGAATGCGATCGCGGCGAGTATGAAGGCGGTGCCTAAGTCCGGCTCCAATTCGACGAGCAGGAGTAAGAAGAGCACGGCCACGACGGGACCCCACCTCTTCATCGCGGGAATCAACCGCATCTCGGCGAAGTCGATCCAGTCGCGAATTCGACCGGACTTCTGCATGTGCTTCGATGTGAGGGCGACTGCAACGAAGCCCACGAGCGCGATCTTTATCAATTCGGCGGGCTGAAACTGAAGCGAACCATATCCAAGCCACCTCGATGCGCCGTTACGCGTGATTCCGATGCCGGGGATCAGCACCAAGATGCACGCCACGAGAAGAACGTAGAAGAACGGAATGGACCACCGCCTCACGAACTTGACGTCCTTCGTCGATATCCATATGTAGGCGACGGCACAGACGAAAACCCACGCGAGTTGTCGCTTGAATTCGGAGGAGATCCAAGATCCACCGGAGGCGAGCGATGTCGAAGTCGTTGCATCGAGCACCGCGAACAGGCCGACGAGCGTCGCTGCGATCGACAGCCAAAAAATCAGAGGGTCCTTTTGTACGAACCAAGCATCCTGCTTACGTCTCATCTCCCGTCCACTCCTTGACAAGGTTTCTAAATGCATCGCCTCTTGCGATGAAATCTTCGAACTGGTCGAAACTGCTGCAGCCCGGCGAGAGGATGACCGTGTCCCCTTCCTTTGCCAATTCGACGGCGGACTGGAACGCATTCCGCATGGAATCGGTGGTCCGGACTTGCGCAACTCCTTCTTCGAACACGCGACGCAGCGACTCGGCGTCCTGTCCGTACAGTAGGACGGCTCGGAGTTGGGGAAAGACGCTTGACACAGCGCCCCAGTCTTCGACCTTGTTGATCCCGCCTGCGATCAGCACGACCGGCCCCCCCACCGAGCGCACGGAAGCCGCGAGGGCGTCCGGGTTCGTGCACATGCTGTTGTTCACGAATCGCACCCCCGCCTTTGCGCCGACGGGCTCCATGCGATGCCGGATGCCGCGGAAAGATCGAACTGCGGACCAACACGATTCGAGCGGGATGCCTTGGGAGTGGGCGAGCAGCGCCGCACAGGCGGCGTTTTCGAGATTGTGGCGACTCGGATGCCAGAGATCGGCCCTTTCCAAAACTGTCTCGCCGGATGGCAAGGTCAAGCGAGCGTCGTCCACGCGAATGTCTCCTTCCGCTTCGCCGTAGGCGAATATCCGAACGGTTTCGGGGAGGGGGGCGTGTGTTTCCGGCCGCATGAGGTTGCGGACGACGGTGTCGCCCGCGCCAGCGTTCTGAAACATCTTGAGTTTCGTCTCTGCGTACTGTTCAAAGGTGTGATAGCGGTCGAGGTGATCGCCGCTGATGCGTGTGATCGTGGAGGCCCGTGGGCGAAAGGCGCCGATCCACTCGAGTTGGAAGGAGGAGACTTCGGTGACGAGGAACGCGCTCTCCGGGGCTTCCAGCGCCGCCTGGTTCACCGTCAATTCGCGCAGGCCCGTTCCAGCCACGTTGCCACAGAGATACGCCATCCTTCCGGAGGCTTCGAAAATGTGGTGGGTGAGCGCGGTTACCGTGCTCTTGCCGTTCGTGCCGGTGATGCAAACCATCGGCGCGCGTGCGATGCGGTATGCGATTTCGATCTCGCCCCAAACTGGAACCGTGCGAGCAACGGCTTCGACGAGCACTGGGTGATGTCGCGGGACTCCCGGCGAGACTGCGATTGCGTCGACCGTGTCCCAATCCACGTCTCCCGCCCACCCGGTCACAACCTCGATGCCGAGGATGCTCAGCGCATCCATGGGATCGAACATCGACGGGTCGTCGGCCTGCTTCTGGTCAACGACGAGAACTCCCGCTCCGGTCCACCTCAGCGCCTTGGCCATTCCCAGGCCAGCCCGGCCCAGTCCAATGACCAACACCTTCTGACCTGCAAAGGGATTCATTGCCATGTCGACCTCAGAGTGAGCGCTCCTGCGGCGAGGACCGCTTGGGCGAGGATGAAGCACCACGTGACCTTCGATTCGGGCCAGCCGCGGACTTCAAAAGCGTGGTGGATGGGCGTCGCTGGGAAGATGCGCCGCCGGATGGTCTTGACTGCGAGAATCTGGAGCGGCACGAGAACGAGTTCGAGGACGAAGATCAGGGAGACCAGCCACGGCCAGGGCTGAGAGTCCCAGGGCGACGACGCGAAGAGGAAACCGTAGGCCCCGCCGAGGGCGAGCGCGCCCAGGTCGCCCATAAAGAGTTTCGCGGGCGGAGCGTTGATCACCAGGAACGGGATGACCCCCCCCGCAACGGCGGCTCCCACCGCGACGAGCGCGGGCTGAGAGTTCGATGAGAAGTGGACGACGAAAGGAACGAGGGCGATGAGCAGCAGAGATCCGGCAAGACCGTCCAAGCCGTCGGCGAAGTTCACAGCGTTGACACAGCAGAGAATCCAGAACGCACCTGCGAGAGACATTGCGTCGACTCCGTGCATGAGCGCGGGGACTGCGACGACTATCACTTGAAGAACGAGCTTGGGAATCCAGCCCAGCCCTCGTTTTCCCGTCCAGCGCGGAATGATCAGATCGTCGAGAAGTCCGATCGCTGCAAATCCCGAGATGTAGATTAGGCCCGTGAGGGATTCACCCGATACGCCGGTCGTCGCGATCAGAGCGAAGATGACTGCGAGAACGACGAACAGTCCGCCCATCGTAGGAGTACCGACTTTCTGCTGGTGCGCTTCGGGCGCATACCGGCTAATCACCGAACCGACTTTGAGCGCTCGGAGTGCGAGCAGCGTGGGCCACGCGAGCGCTGCAGAGACGAAGAACGCGATCCAAAACGGCTTCATCCAAATGTCATGCATTTGTTTTCACCGCTCGCGAGCGCGCCTGCGTGACGGCCCTTTCTAATTCGAATTTTCGCGAACCTTTGATTAGGGCTACGTCGCCCTCCCGAAGGCCAGAGAGGATGGAAGCCGCGGAGTCGAGCGATTCGAGCCGTTCCACCGCAAGGTGAGGATTACGCCGTGCTGCCTCTTCAGCGAGCCATGCCGTGTCTTCACCAAGAACGAAGAGAGAGTCGATCAGGTCGAACTCCGGCAGGGCTCCGACCTCTCGATGAAGCCGCTCCGATTCTTCGCCGAGTTCGAGCATGTCGGCGAGGATGGCAACTCTGTGTCCTGACGGCGCCTCGGCGAGCACTCGCAGGGCCGCTGCACAAGATTCCGGGCTGGAGTTGTACACATCCACAAGCAGTCCGCCCCGTCCCATGGGTTCGAATCGGAGTCGGTCTGTGGGGAGCACTGCGTTCTCAAGGCTGTCGGCGGCCTTTTGTGGATCGACTCCGACCGCCCCGGCTGCCGCAATCGCGGCAGCAGCGTTCAAAGCCTGATGGGTGCCAAGTCCCGGGCACTTTCCCTCCACTGACTGCCCGTCCAATTCGATTCGGAATCGAACGCAGTTCTCGTCAAAAGCGGTGTCGGACGCAATAACTCGAACGTGGCTTTCGGCGGAAGAGCCGAATGTGATGACCGGGCACTTTGCGATGGAACGAAAGTAGTCCTCGTGTGGACCGGATGGCACGATCCCGCGACCTTCGGGGGGGAGGTTTGCGATGAGTTCGCCTTTCGCCTTCGCAATGCCTTGCGAGCCCCCCACCTCTCCCGCGTGTGCGCTGCCGATAGAAGTGATCACCCCGATGCGCGGCCGTGAAAACTTGCAGAGAGCGTCGATCTGACCGAAACCTCGCATAGCCATTTCCAGGATTGCGAATGCGTGTTCCGGTTCGAGGCGCATCCAAGTCATCGGAAGTCCGTATTCCGTGTTCTGATTCCCAAGGGATTTTAGGACCGGTCCTTCGGGGGCGAGAGCGGCAGCGATCAACTCCTTGACGGTCGTCTTTCCGACGCTCCCCGTGACTGCCACAACCGTTCCGGCGAAATCGTTTCGAATGTGATGCGCGATCGAAGCCAGTGCGTCGGGGACGGAGGGCACGCGGAGAACGGGCAATGGCGAGGGCACTTCTCGTGTCACCAGCGCAGCCATTGCGCCGCGGTTCGCTGCGTCGTCGAGATAGTCGTGGCCATCTACGCGCGCGCCGACGATCGCGCAAAAGATGTCACCCGGCCTGACGGAACGGCTATCAACCGCGATACCGGTTACGGGCACGGAGGGAAACTCACCCGTCGCCCCGACGAGCGTCGCGATCTCCCGCAGGTCGAGCGTCATGCGGGCATCCGTCCGATCGCCGCGGCGGCGACTTCTCGATCGTCGAAGTGAATTCTCTCGGTGCCGAGAATCTGATAGTCCTCGTGGCCCTTGCCGGCGATGACGACGACGTCGCCCGGCTCGGCGCTGGACACGGCCATTTCGATCGCTTTTCGGCGGTCGGGCTCGACGAATGGGTCGGTCCCCGGGTCCATCCCCTCAAGGATGTCTTCGATGATGCGAAGCGGGTCCTCGGTTCGCGGGTTGTCGCTCGTGACGAAGACCACGTCCGAGAGCCTCGACGCGGCGCGCGCCATGAGTGGACGTTTCGTCTTGTCACGGTCTCCACCGCAGCCGAAGACTGTGAGGACTCGTTTAGGCTTCAAGTCACGAACAGACTCAAGGAGTTTCTCGAGCGCGTCAGGGGTGTGGGCGTAGTCCACCAAAACGTCGAAGTCCTGACCCGTTGGGACCGACTCGAAGCGGCCTGGCGCCGGGCTTATTCCGGAGAGAGCCTCGGCGATTGCCGTGGCCTCGTAGCCGAGCGTCAGGCCAGCGCCCATGGCAGCCAGGGCGTTCATGACGTTGAAGCGCGCGCCCATGGGCGCATGCACTTCGACTGTGTCCCCCCCCCATTCAGCCTTGAAGTGGATCTCGGAGACGGTGCAGCGAGAGGAGAGGAGCCGGAGATGCGCTGCGGAAGACTCGCCGAACGAGATCGCGTCCTTGACTTCCATGAGCAGTCGTCGGCCAAATTCATCGTCCGCGTTGATAACTGAGTGGAGCCGCTTGGAGGAGGGGAGATCGACGAACAGCCTTCTTTTCGCTATGAAATAGTCCTCGATGTCGGGATGGAAGTCGAGGTGATCTTGCGAGAGGTTCGTGAACACGGCCGCGTCGAACTCCACGCCGTCAATTCGTCTCTGGGCGAGAGCGTGGGAGGACACTTCCATTACAACGTGCGTCACTCCATCGTCGGCAAATCCTTTTAGGAGCGAGTTGATCTCCGGGGAAAAGGGTGTTGTGAGCCCGGTCGACAGTTGCCGATCCCCCACTCGCGCGCCGAGAGTGCCCATGTACGCAGTCTTGCATCCGAACTGCGTCAATATCTGTGAGAGGAGCCAAGCGACGGTCGTCTTTCCATTCGTCCCCGTGACACCGACGACCACAAGTTTCGCGCTTGGATCGCCATAGATCTGCTTGCTGACTCGCCAGCATGCATCCGTCGCGTCGATGACGAGCGCGCACGGCCGGTTTTGCTGCTGCAGTTCGTGAAATATCTCTGGCTGCGAGACAAGGGCGGCCGCCGCCCCTCGCTTCAATGCGTCTTCGACGAAGTAGTGGCCGTCGTATCGCGCACCCGGCATCGCGACGAAGAGGTCTCCCACCTTGACGCTTCTGGAGTCGATGGCGACACCGGTGAGATCGGCGTCGGAATGGCAGGCCCTCAAGCCCGTCAGCGTCTCAGCGAGATGTTGCAGTCGCATTCTTCGTCGGTTTGTGCGCGGGCGGAATGTGCCACCTTTTGAGCAAGTATGCGGCTATATCTTTGAACACCGGACCCGCAACTGCGGCGCCGTAGTACTGGCCGCCCCTCGGATCATCGAGGATGACGAGAACGACGGCCCGCGGGTTGTCAGCGGGAACATACCCGACGAAGGAACTGACATATCGTCCGCTCTGCATCACGCCCGTTTGGGGATCGGGCTTTTGGGCTGTGCCTGTCTTTCCGGCAAGCCTGTATCCGGGGATGGCGAGACTCGTCGCGGTTCCACGCGGCCCCTGGATCACCGCTTGCATCATCTTCAGCATCTCCCTCGCGGTCGCCGGTTTGAACAGCCTTGCCTGGATTTCCGGAGGCTGCTCTTTCTCCCCGATGCTCTTGACGACTCTCGGCTTCATGGACACACCGCCATTCGCAATGGATGCGAATGCAGACGCGAGCATCACAGGTGAGAGATTAATGGATTGGCCGAAACCGATGTTCGCCATTTGAATGACCTTGTTCACTTCATTCGTGCGAAACATGCCCTTCGGGGAGGGGGACAGGAAGAGGTTTGGTTTTTCGAGGATTCGGCTTCGGTCGAGGAAACTCTTGAACTTGTCGTAGCCGAGGCGAACAGCCCAAGTGGCGGCAGCGACGTTGCAGCTTGCTTCGATGCAGGTCTCCTTCGTGACGGCGCCGTGCGCCTTCCGTCCGTGAGAGCCTGTGCACCCCATCTCGATTCCAGAGAACGACTTCTGACCTGAGCAGTAGACCTTTTCGCCCGGCTTGATGACGCCGTTGTCCATTGAAAGCGCAACGGTGAGGACCTTAAATGTAGATCCCGGCTCGAAGACAAGTCCCACGGCCGGGTTGATTTCCGGTGATGTTCGCTTCCCCGACAGAGCGAGAGCGAGTTCGCGGTCGACGCGATCCGGTTCAAACGAAGGAAGAGTTGCGACGGCGAGCAAGTCGCCTGTTTTCGGGTCCATGACGATGGCGATGCCATTTGCCGCTTTATTCGAAACGAAACTCCGCTTCAGAGCCTGATACGCCGCGCGCTGGATGTCCGAGTCGATCGTAAGCACGACGTCTTGGCCGTTGACGGCCGGCTTAGAGTCCCTCTCGTCGATGAGCCAGGGGAGGAAGTTCCCCGAGCGATCGATCATCCCTACGACCTTGCCAGACTCTCCAGCGAGGACTGAGTCGAGCCCCTTGTCCAGTCCGAATCGAGCCTTACCGTCCTTGTAGGAGCCCAGGAGGCCGGCCAGGACGTCGCGGAACGGATACTCGCGCTCCTTCGCCAGAGTGAGCCAGACGCCGTCCGCTCCGTAGTCGGCCTTCGCTTGCTGGAATTCGCGGACCTGACTCTCCGAGAGGTCGACGACCCACTCCGTGACCCCAGTCGAAGAGGTGACTCGATCCATGATCTCGCTCGCTGGGATTCCGGTCGCCCTCGCGAGCGCCGCATAGAAAGCTGGGCTTTCCGGGACCTTCCCGGGCTTGACGCCGAAGCGATAGGCCGTGCCCGTCGAGGCGAGCACCCTGCCGTCCGATGACACGATCGAACCGCGTTTCGCGGGCAGCACTTGGGAGACGACGAGGCGGTGGACTTCTGCGGCTGCCGAGAGAATGCTCTCCCTTTGGAGCCACTGCTTTTTGAGTTGGTTCCAGGAAACCAACGCGAAGCCCAGGACCACGAGAGCGATCGCGGCCCGGCCATGCCAGTCCGTTCGTGTTAGCCGCTTCCTACTTGCGTGCGCCACTTTCCGAGGAAAGGGACGGACGGAAGCCGTGGGCCGATGCCCACTCTTCAATTCGCGCGGGCGCAGCGAATTCGGCGAGTTCAGTTCTCAGTTTTTGCGCGGCGAGTTCTGCGCGCCCGGCTCTTTCTTTTGCGACTCTCGCTCCTTGCCGCGCCATCTCGATCATCTGAAAACCGATGAACCCGCCCGCCTGCGTTAAGACGACGGTTAGGAAGAAGACCCAAGCGACGAATCGGAAGAATCCTCCAACCGCAGATACGCGTCTACGTGTGACGACCTGTGCCCGGATTCTCGTTGCCTGCGCGGAGTAGGCGTCATTTCTTGGAATTGCGCTCATTTATCAATGCTCCTCATTTCTTTCAATGCACCGCAACTTCGCGCTTCGCGCGCTTGGATTGCTCGCGACTTCGTCCGTTGACGGTGCGATCGGCTTTTTGGTGATAACTTTGAATCCCGAACGGGAGAGGTTTCGAAATGCGTTCTTGGCGGCTCTGTCCTCGCCGGAGTGGTAGGAAAGGGTGACCATCCTTCCGCCAGGCGCGAGTCTTTCAGCCGCTCGTTCAATGTGGTAATCGAGGTCTTCGAGTTCTTGGTTGACAGCGATTCGGATCGCCTGAAACGTGCGAGTCGCTGGATGAATTCTCTTCTCTCGGCGATGGGGGGGGACCGCTTCAAGCACCGCCTCCACGAGGTCATCCGTCGTCCGAAGCGTCCCGGCTTTCTTTCGTTCGACGATGCGCTTCGCAATCTCCGCGGCGTGTCTCTCGCCTCCAAACTCGCGAAGGGCGCGCGCGATCTCGCCGTAGGTCGCTCTGCCGAGCCACGCCGCAGCGGTCTCCTTCGCGCTGCGATCCATGCGCATATCGAGCGGCCCTGAACGGAGGAAGGAGAAACCGCGCAGTGGATCTTCAAAATGCTCGCGATTCACACCGAGATCGTAAAGAATGCCGTCGACGCGGTCTATCTTCAGCGCGTCGAGTTCTTCGGGGAGCCGTCGGTAGTCGGCGTGGACGAAGTGAACCCGGCCCGGCGCATTCGCTAGCGCCTGCTTTGCGTTTTCCAACATCGTCTCGTCCCAATCCATGGCTACCAAGGTTCCGTTTTCACCCAGGGCCTGGAGCATCGCCAAGGCATGCCCTCCGTGGCCCACCGTTGCGTCCACTGCGACCCCCCCCTCCGGCAGACGGAGCGCGTCGAGCGTCTCCTTCGCCATGACGGGGCGGTGCCGCTCGAGCGTCATTCCGAAGTCATTGAGGCAACGGCTTTCGTTCGAGCCTGCTGCACCTGTGCTTCGAGTTCTCGCTCGAATGACTTGTACTTGTCCTTCGACCAGATCTCCATTCGGTCAACGCGGCCCACTAGGAGCACGTCACCGGGGTCCAACTTCGCTTCCCTGCGGAGTCGAATCGGGATGACGAAACGCCCCTGGCTGTCGCAGGTGATTCCGTCTTCCGCGTTCGGCCCCAGGGTTCGGAGCAGGTATTCGCGTTCCGGGCTGAATGCAGGCTGCGCGCGAGCCGCGCGCGTCATCTGCTTCCACACCCGTTTGGGATAGGCCACGATCGCGCCGTCTCTCCAGACCCAAAGCACGAACTCGTCACCGAGCGCCGTCTGCTTCTTCTTGGAGATTCGGATCCGCCCCTTGTCGTCGAGAACCGCATCCTCTGTGCCGAGGATCTCCGGGCCGTCGTAGTCGGCCGGCTCGAGAAGTCCAAACGGATTCATCTGCGGTCTCAGACCAAACGAGGCCGGTTCAGCATCCATGCCTGCCGGCCTCCCGAACTTAGCGAGAGCGCCCAGCTCCCTCTGCATGGCCAACTCCTCCGATCCGTGGACTCGTTGACCACTTGACGGTCAATCTACACCACCCCCACTCCAAGTACCGCCACTAATCATCCATTTTTGGCCACTTTTTTCCGCCACTTGTAGACGGATTTCTGGCTGTTTGCAGGCAAAATTACGAGTACGTCTACCGGTTTTCAGGGCCGAAGACTCGAATTACTTCGAGGGCAGAACTCTGTACACGGCGAACTCACCGCTCGATTTCAGTTCGTACACCCTCATCCCGAGAGCCTCGAGCGCCTTTCGGCCGTCGGGTTCGAACCTTCCCCGCCGCGACAGGACGAGCGACTCCCGGTCTATGCGGGCAGCGAGTTCGTCGGGCCAGTCTGCGCTCGACATCCTGTCGGGAAGGTAGTAGCGGAGGCTCGGATAGCCGGTGGCTCCCCTCGCGCCCAGACCGCTCATCCGGTATTCCACCACAGGTAGGTTCGGCTCCCGGAGGAGCGACTTCGACACCTCGTTCAGGTCCTTGTAGGCTTCCCGGTGATAGGCGGGCATGCCGAGCAGCGCGGCAGTGAGGACGATTGGATACACCGAGGCCGCAGACTCCAAGAAGAGGATAGGGGTTCTCAGGGCGAAGAAGACCGAAGCGACGAGGCCGAACACTGCGCCGATTCCAAGCGGCATGAGCACCACCGTCGGCCCCTTCCCCATTCCGGCGGCGATGAAGCAGGCGGCAGCAACTAGGGCGGCGAAGATCGTCGGGACGAAGCGCTGAAGGGGGGGGCGAGTCGCAAGGGTGCGAGCGAGCAGAATCGCAAGGGGGGGGACGGCCGGAAGTATGTAGTGCGGAAGTTTGGTTCCCGCCGCCGAGAATAGAACAAACGCGGCGATTGCCCAGCACCAGAGGAACTTCCCGACTGCGTCCGTCCGAGTCGACTTCCAGGCCTGCAGAAGCGCGAGGGAGAACGGAGCCAGCGTCAGCAGAACGACGGGAATGTAATAGATGCCGGGTCCGAGATGAGCCTGGTCCTCGCCGAAGAACCGCCCCAGGTTCTGCTCGTACAGGAAGCCGCGAAGAAATGCGCTTCCCTGCTGGACGTAGATTGGCCAGTACCAGAGCGCGACGGTGACGGCGAAGCCGGCAATCGCCGCGAGCCACACGGCTGCGCCGACGCTTCGCTCCGTGCGGAGTCGAAAGACGACGTACAGAGCGACGATCGCGAAGATGACCAACGCCGCCGGCCCTTTTGCGAGAACTGCCACACCGAGTGCGGGTCCGATCAACCACCGAGACAGGCCCGGGGGGTCGGAGACTGCCGACCAGAGCCCGAATAGTGAGACGGAGAGAGCGCACACGAACGCCGTATCGGGCATGAACAGGCGCGAGACGCCGATGAGCAGAGGGCACGAGGCGAGGATCAGCACAGAGAAGAGAGCAGTGAGATCATCGAATCGCCGGCGCGCGAAGGAGATCGTCGCGCCGATGAGGCCCGCGTAGGCGAGAACGGAGAGCAATCGAAACGCGAGTTCGCCGGGAAGGCCGATCCTGAAAAATGCCTGCGCGCTCCAAAACATGAGAATCGGCTTCTCGAAGAAGGGCCTTCCGTCGAAAGTCGGGAGGAGCCAGTCTCCTCGTTCCGTCATTTCTCGGACGGCAGTCGCGTAGAGCCCTTCGTCGACGTCGAAGAAGCGAATGTGCCAGAAGCCCCAAAGGGGGATCAAGGCGAGCACCCACGCCATGACCCACACCTTCCGCGTCACGAGCCGATATTACCGGCGGAGTCGTCGTAGAATAGGATCGTGCCTGATGGCCTGAACCGGATCTTTGGAGTCGAGACGGAATTCGGATGCCTCGTCGACCCGGCGTCTCATCTCCAATACGAGCAGGTCGTCGAGGCGGTCAAGGACCACGTTTTCCACACGCAGAGGCTCGGAGCGATCGACCTTCAGCCAAGGGACGAGGCGTTCGAACCTGCGTTCAGCGGGGGCTTTCTCATCAACGGCGGGCGACTGTACGTCGACGCCGTGGGATCGCACGAGGAGTACGCAACGCCTGAGTGCCGAAGCGTATTCGATCTGATCGCTTCGGACCGCGCGGGCCAAAGGCTGATTCAGCGGGCACTCGAAGAAGTCGGACTCGCGGATATCGCGTGGTTCTACAACAACAGCGTGGACCACTTCGGAGGACACACCTTCGGCTGCCACGAGAACTACCTGGTCAAGTCCATCGACGGTTTTCTGAACGACGCGGTGCAGCTTCTCTATCCGTTCCTTGTGACCCGACAGATATACGCAGGCGTCGGGCGCGTCGGTGGACACAGGATTCAGTATTCAGGCACACGCCTCACGGGGAACGACCTCAGGAACGTCGTGGATTACATCTGGGTGAGCAACGTTTACGGCGTCGACCCGGACGAGTCAGTCACGTACCAACTCAGCCAGAGGGCCGACCACATCATCAAGACCATCGCGAGTCGCGTCCGCTTCAACAGGGCGCTCATCAATCCGAAGTGGGAGTCGTTTTACAGTTACGGAGATACGACGCGCCTGCACCTATTATTCGGCGAACCGAATCAGATGCAGTACGCGTACGCGTTGAAAGTCGGAACCACCTGCTTGATCTTGGACCTCGTCGAGCGGGGCATGATCCCGACGCACTTGCGTTGCGCCGATCCGCTCGGAGACCTAAAGAACATCAGCCGGGACCCGACTTACAAGTGGATGATCACACTCGAAGACGGAACTACCCTCCGCGCGTGCGATCTGCATCGAGAGTACATCGCGCTCGCCGAGAGTTTCCGCGGGAGAGATGAGGAAACGGACTGGATTCTCGACGAGTGGAAGAACACCATCTCCGCTTTGGAATCGGACCCGATGCAGTTGTACGACAAACTCGATTGGGTCGCGAAGAAGCGAATCCTCGATGAGTACGTTGCAGACGCCGGAGTGGATTGGTCGGATGACTCGCTGCACTCGGTCGACCTCGAATATCACAACCTGAATCCGGAAAGGAGTCTCTACGACGCTTGGGAGGCCATGGGCAATGCGACGAAGGTCGTGCGAGAGACTCAGATTCTCGATGCCATGACCGATCCACCACCGAACACCCGGGCGTTCGCGCGAGCGCACCTCGTCCGGCGACTCATTTCGGAATTGCGGCCGACCTATTGGGTGGACTGGGACGCGGTGTATCTCAATCGGCAGACGGCGGTGGAACTGCCTGATCCGTTCGACAACTATGCGGACCTAATCGAGGGAATCGGCAAGTAACATCGCGCCGTATACTGTTAGAGAGGCTAAAGAATTATGCTCACTACTCTCCTCACGTGCGCGGCGATCGGCGTCAGCGGGTCCTATTTCGAGGCTCGAAGCTGTTCGATCTTCGCCGGCCCTTGCCACTACAGCGGCGAGGTGATGACCGACGGCAGAACGGCCGTCATCGGCCTGAAGTTCGAGATTGGCTCTTACAAGGGCGTATCTCTGTCGGGCCTCGAGGCGGCTGCCGTGGTTCAGTCGCCGGAGAACCTGTCGTTCGGGAAGGAGCGCGTCACGCACGCGTACGTCGACACCGACGCGACTCCACAGCAGAAGTCAGCGCTGCTGGAACTCCTCCGGAGCCGTTCCGACCTCGGAAAGGTCGTCTCCGTCACGGCTGCTGAGATCGATCTGCGAATCGGCCAGGCCGAGGGACACGCCGCAATTCGAACTCAAGCGGGCGTCGTGTACTCCGCGACGACCAGCAGCCGCGAGTGCCTGGCCTGCAACATGCCCGGGGTGCTCTGGTATTCGCCTCTGACGCAAGGCGCGAGCGTCAGCGTGGCGACCGTCGAGTCCCAGACGCTTACCCAGGGGGCGCTCGGTGAGACGTTCAGGCGGGACGACGAGTCGGCCGCCTTCGTGGGCACCTTCGCCTGGTAGACCAGGGATCGGACGGCCCACCTGAGTTCGCGGGCTAAAATCCGGTCAAATGCGGGCCGGGATCGCCGTACTCTGTCTGACCCTCCTCGTTCTCGGGTGCAAGTCACCCTCGGTGGTCGGCAAGTGGTCAGTGGACGCGGCTTCGGACGCGCTCGCCGGAGCCAAGGACGCTGGCGTGGATGTCACTTGGACCCTGGACCTGCGGGCGGACGGCAGTTTCGAGATGAGTTCGAAGGCCAAAAGCCCGACTGCGAACGCACTCGCCAAATTTTCTGGGACCTACGTCGCCGACGGTGAGAGCCTGACATTGACTACGGCGGAGGAGAACGGCCTGCCCGTAGACCCTCCGAGGAACGAGGTGGCAACCCTGTCGCCGGATCGGGCGACTCTCACGTTTGAGGCGGGCGGCAAGAAGGTCGTATTCGTCAAGAAGAAGTAGGCGGCGACACACTCGGCGTCAGTAGACTGTCCTTAACTCTGATGGAGGCCGCATGGAATCAGCCTGGAAAGTAGGACTCCTCGTCGTGGCGTTCGGCGCGCTCCTCGTGGCGGCCTTTGCGCTCGTCGGGAACAGGTTGTTTGAAGAGAAGTCCGACGTCTACTACGCCTCTCTCCCGGATGCATCAAACGTTCAGCCTGGCGCAGTCGTCACGATGGCGGGCGTGCGAGTGGGCCGCGTAAGCAATGTGAAACTGGTCAGCCCGACCGTGGCTGAGATGACCCTCTCCCTGTCGGCAGGCACGTTCGTTCCGGCGGACGCGAAACTGATTGTGCCCACCAGCCTGTTGAGTCTTGGCGAGCAGCGAGTGGAGTTGGTGTCAAAAGAAGGGGCAGACGCTGGTCGCTTGGCGCCGGGATCGAGGATCGAAGGCGGAAGAGGCTCGTTCCTTGCCGATTACCTGCCGGAGGGCGAGGCCACACTCGTGGAACTCAACAAGACGCTGGCCGCAACTCGCGAGTTCCTTTCCGAGGGCGGGCTAAAGGAGAAGCTCGAAGCGATCCTCGACAGCACGAAGGTGACGATCGAAGAAGTCGGCAAGGTGATGAAGAGCGCGCGAGGACTCATCGCCGCCAACGAAGGCACGCTTAAAGCGGCGCTCGTCGGAGCGAAGGGAGCCATCGAGGACCTGCGCCAGGGTATCCGCTCCGTCAATGCATTGGTGGGAGATCCGAATTTGAAGCCGCAGGTCACTGCGATGCTCGAATCCCTCAATGCGACCGCCCAGCGGGCTGAGGAGCTGGTTGCGAATCTCAACTCCATGGTGTCCGATCCCAATCTGAGGACTTCCATCGAGAACACGCTCTATCACGCGGAGACAATCGCCCGCACGGGTACAGAGATCGCCGCGAACACGCGCGACATCACAGCCGACGGAAAAGTCGTGAGCGCAAAGGCGATCGAACTCGCGGACCGCGCCAACGAGATCGCCGACGAAGCGAAGAAGCTCTTGGAGAAACTCAACGAGTTCGCAGATCGGCTCCCCAGCGAAATCAAACTGCCGAAGCCGAGCTTCTCGCTCGAGACCGGGTGGAACGTGCACGAGGACCGGTTCCAGTCGGACCTGAGCGTCACCTACCCCGTAAAAGAGAACGCCTTCTTGATGGGCGGACTTTACGACGCCACGGAGACGGACCGGCTCATTCTCCAGTACGGGGAGACGTACGGGCCGACCTCTCTCCGGTACGGGATTTACGCCTCCAAGCCGGGGGTTGGGGTAGACTGGCAGCCCTTACCGGGCGTCACGCTGAGTGGGGACCTCTTCAACCCGAACGATCTCCAGTTCAACGTGCGTGCTCGCCTGCGCCTCAACAACCAGTGGTACGGTTGGTTGGGCGTGCAGGACCTCTTCAAGAGGAACGACGCCCTGCTCGGTATTGGAATCCGGCGTTAGCCGAACAGGACAGGAATTCGAGCGATGAAAGTGATCTTGAACCAGACCGTGCCGAAGGTCGGCAAGGAAGGCCAAGTGGTCAACGTGGCGGGAGGATTTGCCCGCAATTTCCTCTTCCCCCGCGGGCTTGCGACCATTGCGAACCGGGCCACGCTGAAGGCGCTCGAAATGAAGCACCAACGCATCGAGGCCGAGTTGGAAAAGACTCGCTCCACCGCCGAGTCCCTTGCGGCTTCGTTAGACGGGAAGACGATCACGGTCACCGGCAGCACGGCGAAGGGCTCCGCAAAACTGTTCGGCGCAGTGACCGCTGCGGACATCGCGGAAGCGATTCGGAGCCAATTGGGCCAAGAGGTGGACAAGAAGAACGTCGCCCTGCTCCACCCGCTCAAGCGGCTGGGCGCGTACCCGGTCCTCATCGCGCTCCACCGGGACGCCGAAGCGACGATTCGGGTCGAGGTGCGGGACGAGGAAGGGCGGCTGAGCGTAGACGAAGTCGTGGAGGCGTTGCCCGAAGTCGCCGCCGAGCCCGAGGCTCCCGCTGACGCTGAAACGCCTGCCGAAACGGAATCGGAAAGCAAGGAATAGTCGCCTACGAGTAGAACTCTGCTCCTGTGGCAGTAAGCCGGCTTCCCGACGCACTCCCCCCGCATAACGACGAGGCGGAGATGGCCGCGCTTGGGGCCATGCTCATCGACAAGAACGCGGCAGACCTGCTCGTTGCGTATCTCAAGCCAGAAGACTTTTATCAGCGCTCGCACGAAGAGATTTTCAGGGCGATGCTCGCTGTTGCTAAGAGTTCGCGTCAGATTGACGACATCACCGTACGAGCAGAGCTGGACGTTCGCGGAAAACTGGATGCGGTTGGCGGGCCGGAATACCTCTACCAGTTGGCGGAGTTCGTTCCGTCGGCTGCAAACGCCGAGTATTACGGTGGGATCGTCCGCGATCTCGCCATGCTACGCGCACTACAAGAGGCCGCCCGTCAGATAGTCACTATTGTGCATGACGGTGAGCTATCGGCAGAAGAGAAGGCTGATCGATGTGAACACGCCGTGTTCGAGGCAGCGCAAAAGCGAACATCGAAAGAATTCATGGGCCTCGAGCATCTCATGCAGGAGTACTTCTTGGAGGTGGACCGTAACCTCGAATTAGGCGAACCGCTCCATGGCATGCCCACAGGTTTTTTGGACATCGACCGCATGCTAACTGGCCTCTATCCAGGCAATTTAGTCATCCTGGCGGCACGGCCCGGCGTAGGTAAGACATCGCTCGCGCTGAGACTCGCTCTCAATGCTGCGAAGATTTCCAAGAAGTCCATCGCCATCTTTAGTCTTGAGATGTCCCAGATTGAGCTGGCGAGGCGACTGGTGGCAATGGAGGCTGGCGTCGATTCGAACATTCTGAAGAGGAGCAGGATCTCCGATGAGGACTACCATCGCATCGCAGATGCGTGCGACCGCCTGTTCAAACTGAAGGTATTCGTGGACGATTCATCGGATATCACGCACCTTCAGATGCGGGCAAAGTGCAGGCGTCTTGAGGCTAGCCAACACGATCTCGGACTGATCGTAGTCGACTATCTTCAGCTAATTCAGCCCATAACTCGCAGCGATAACCGAGCCCAACAAATTGCCGAGATCGCGCGGGCACTGAAGATCATGTCGAAAGAACTGAATGTCCCTGTACTAGCACTCAGCCAGTTGTCGCGCAGCGTCGAGCAACGCGAGAATAAGCGCCCGATGCTGAGTGACCTCCGTGAGTCGGGGGCGATCGAGTCGGACGCAGATGTCGTGCTGCTACTCTATCGCGAAGACATGATTCGCAAAGATGTTCCGGGAGACCAGATTGAAGACGTTCCTACTGCGACCAGAGTTGTGCCTGTCGAAGTGATCATTGGGAAGAACCGGAATGGCCCAACAGGTACGATCACGCTCGCGTTTCAGCCTGCGTTCACGCGGTTCAGCGACGCGGCAAGGTACGAATGAACGTTCTAGTGTTGGGTGGGGGCGGACGCGAGCATGCGCTCGTGTGGCGGCTGCGAAGGTCTGCCAGCGTCAAAGAGGTGCATGCCCTGCCCGGCAATGCGGGCATCGCCGCCGAGGCGACCTGTTGGGCCGGCGCAGCGGATGACATCCCGCGGGTCCTCCAAGTCTGCCGAGAAGGTCGCATCAACTTCGTCATAGCCGGGCCGGAGCGCCCGCTGATCGCCGGTGTCGCTGATGCGGTTCGCGATATGGGCGTTCCCGTGTACGGGCCGTCGAAGGCGTGCGCGCAGCTGGAGGGCAGCAAGGCGTTCGCTAAGAGCGTGATGCACGCAGCCGGTGTGCCGACGGGCCATTACCGCGACTTCACTGAATTCGAGCCAGCGGTCGCTTACATCTCTGAGGAGTGGCGCTCGGGCAGGCACGTCGTGGTCAAGGCGAGCGGGGAGGCGATGGGCAAGGGGGTCATCGTTCCGACGAACGAAGACGAAGCGATTGAAGCGGCCCGCCGCGCGCTCGTCGACGGCGAGTTCGGTGAAGCGGGCCGAACCATCGTCGTCGAAGAGAAGTTTTCCGGCCGGGAGTTGAGCGTTCTTGCGATCTGCAGCGGAACGGAGTATCGGGTGCTCCCCCCCGCAAGGGACTACAAGAAGGCGAACGATGGGGACGATGGGCCGAATACAGGCGGAATGGGGGCGTTCTCTCCGGTGCCGGACGTGACGGACGCTCAGGTCGCAACATGCGCAGAGACTTTCATCGCGCCGATTCTGCGTGAAATGGAGCGGCGCGGAACGCCGTACGTGGGCACCCTTTATGCAGGACTCATGCTCTCGCCTTTCGGCACCATCGCGCTCGAGTACAACGTGCGGTTCGGTGATCCGGAAACGCAGGCGATTCTTCCGAGATTGGCGGGCGACTTTTGCGACCTGCTGTATCGGGCGGCGACGGGAGCGGACTTGCCCGACGTGACGGTCGCCGAGGAAGGCGCTGTCGCCGTCGTCGTCGCGGCGTCGGGTTATCCCGGAGATTACAAGAAGGGGATTCCCGTGCCGCAAGTCCATGCGGACGACGCTCTGTTGGTATTCCACGCAGGCACGATGCTGAGCGACGGACAACTGCTTTCGTCGGGCGGGCGCGTGCTGAACGTCGTAGGTATTGGACCCACGCTCGATGCCGCAAGAGAAAGGGCGTACGCGGCAATCGACGACCGATTCAATTCCGAATGGCACTTTCGGAAGGACGTGGCTCTCATCTCGTGAGCAATCGCCTCGCCCACGCGCTGTCCGACGCGGCAGCGGCGGCCGCCGAGGTGTTCGATCTCAACGCGCAGGAGGTGGTCTCCGAGTTCCTAAACCGCGTAGTGAGCGGCGACGGACCTTCAATTCCGAAGGACTCAGAGGCTGCGGATCGCTTCGCTGCGAAAGTCGCGGCGGAAGTGTGCTTCGGAATGAATAAGTCCTTGCGCATTGCGATTCAAGAGAGCGAACTCACAGAGATTCTTGAAGCGATTCCTGACAATGCCTCGCCCCTCGCTTTGGATGCGATGTTGCTTCGCACGATCGGTGCCGAAGTCGAGCGGATCGCCAAACTTCAAGGTCTGAGAAGGCTGACGGTGCTGCAGAATCTAGCGCGTGCGGAGAGGCTGGTCTCGGGCCGCGCTCGGAGGGGGGGGAGCGCTCCCGAGCGAAGTGATCCACTTGAAGCGCTTGCGCAGGTGATCGCGGCGCGGGCTGCTGCGCGAGGCACGCAACTGAGGATTCGGCCTCGATCCGTGCAAATCGTGATGGGACGGCCTCGGCTGGAAGATGCCCCGAGACCGTTCGTCGCCGACTTGCCGCGCCGAGCCGCAGCAGAGCAAATCGCGCGGTACTCGGCAGGAAGGGACCTTCGGGTCACCGATGCGCACCACGGCTGGTCCATCACCATGCGGACGCAGCGAGAGGAACGCCGATGCACGCTCTCGTTCTGGATGAACGACGGTTCAACCCCCGTTCGCATACGCACCGGAGATGAACTGTTGGCGCTTCTGGATCCGGGAGAGCAGGTCGCGTCCTCCGCGGCGGTGGGAGACTCAATCGAAATCCGCGGACTTCCGCAGGCGTAGTCCCTCAGGCCGTGCCGAGAGGCGTCAGCAGGTGGTAATCCGTTTCCCGTTGGAAGTCACGCACGACTTTGAGACAGATCCGCTCCTCGAGTGCCGGCGCGATGATCTGGCCTCCGAGGGGGGCGCCATCTTCGAACCCAATCGGAAACGCCATCGCCGGCCAGCCGAGGAGGTTTGCCGGTCCTAGATCGCCGCCCATGTTGGCAAAGGTCTCGCTAAACGGTCGGTCGATGGGGGGGGCTGCATGGTAGAAGACGGGGCTAAACACGCAGTCGCACTTCGTCCACACCTCATTCGCTCGCAGGGCTTCGGTGCGAAAACGAAGCGCCCAGAGGTAGTCCACTGCTTTGACGTCGAGCGCGGAAGCGAATCCGCCGACTTGCGACACATCCGCAAGCTCCTTGAATCGTGGCCCGCGAATGAAGTGCTCGTGGGCGCTGGCTCCTTCGGCGTCGACGATGATGCTGATCGCCATCCAATATGGAAGGTCCGGGTACTTCACTTCGACGATCTCATAGTCGAGTTTCCTAAAGACCTCGACCGCGTCCTGGTAGGCCTTCTTACACGCGACCGCCTGGTTCTCGTCAAAAGCTTCCGGAAGCAGGCCGATGCGCAGCTTCTTTTTCGGCGCTGAGAGGTTGAGTGGGCCGAGAACGCTGGATGCGTCTCTCGCGTCGTGACCGGAGATGGCTTGGAGGACGGCGGCGCAGCACTCCGCAGACCTGCAGATCGGTCCGATCTTGTCGAGGGTCCAGCAAAGGGCCATCGCGCCGAACCGGCTCACGCGCCCATAGGTTGGACGAAACCCGGTTGCGCCATTGAACGCGCTGGGGCAGGTGATGCTGCCGCTCGTTTCGCTCCCGAGGGTGAAACCGACAAGGCCGAGGGCGGCCGCTGCCCCGGACCCGCTGCTGCTCCCCCCCGCCCATCGTGACTTGTCCCATGCACAGAGGCAGGCGCCGTTTGCGCTTGCGTGTGCCCAGTTGTAATTCCCGCCGCCGGCCAGTTCGATCATCGAGAGTTTTGCGGCGAGGACCGCCCCTGCATCACGCAGCCTTTCGACGACGGTCGCATCGTAGTCGAAAACCTGATCAGAGTGGCCCGGAGATCCCCATCGGGTCGGGATTCCCTTCGTTGCGAGCAGATCTTTCGCACCGTACGGAATCCCGTGGAGTTTCCCGACTCTCTCGTTCTTCGCGATTCGCTCATCGGCGATCCTCGCCTGTCGCAGCGCGAGGTCTTCGGTGAGTTCGGCGACGGCGCGATGTCGCGCGCCGATCGTCTTGAGTCGCAGCAAGTAACTCTTCGTCAACTCCTCCGAAGAGATCTTCTTTGATCGGATGGCGCGGTGAAGTTGTTCGATGGTGGAAAAGGGGCTGATGTTCATCTCGTTTTGTCCTTCGATGATGCGAAGAACAAGGTGCAGGGCTCGCTGTTCTCCGGGAGTTTCACAGCAAGCCTTCCTTTCGCCACACGCCTTGAACCGGCGAGGTTCTCCTGGGCTATCTTCCTGGCTTCGTCCGAGAGCTTCTCGTGAAGTTGAGCGTCGATCTCGGCGAGCGCAGTCTCGAATTGCTCCGTCTTCTCTTGGCCCTGGGCCGCGCCCACCAAGCCGGGCGCGACCACGGCGGCGGCGCCGAGGGACAATGTGCGCGCGAACTGACGGCGGCTGACTTTTTCAGGCATGGAATTGGGTTCTACGCCGGAACTTGCGTTCCTCTCATCCCGTCTATTGAAGCGAATGCCCTTCGAGACCGAACGCCTCATCGTGCGCCCCTGGAGCGTCTCGGAGGCTGCCCGTTGCTTTGAGATCTACTCCGATCCGCGTGTCACCGAGTTTCTCGGCGGCGGCCCTTCGCTTTCGCTTGAGGAGCAGGCGGAGAGGATTCGCGGGATCAACCTACGATACGCGGACAGGCCGGAGTTCGGACTTTGCGCGATCGTGGAGAAGAAGTCTCAGCACATCGTCGGCTCTTCGCTTCTCAAACTGCTCCCCGAGTCGAGCCTATTCGAGGTGGGGTGGCACCTCGCTCCGGAGTTCTGGGGCAACGGGTACGCCACCGAAAGCGGCCGAGGGGCGATCGACTTCGCGTTTCATGAAATGCAGCTTCCCGCGGTTTACGCGGTCGTGAACCCGAAGAACACGCGATCGCTGCGAGTGTGCGACCGGCTCGGAATGACCGGCCTCGGCATCACCACCGCCTTCTACGGTCAGAGCCTGGAACTCTTCACGCTCGCCGATAATCCGTTGCCGGGTTAGTTCTTCTTCTTGTCCGGCCGTGGACGCCGCTGCGGGCTCAGTTTGTCGCTGGGCGCACCGGGTTTGAAGGTCTGCACGTCGTGCTGGTCGGTTTGTGGTGCCTTGGGCTTTGCTCGCGCCGCGCGCTGCTCGAGGTCCGTCTTGAGCCGTTCGACCTTCTTGTCTTTTCGTTGGCCGCCTTTCTTTCTTTCGTGGCTCATGCCGTTATGATTCTACGACGGAGCGCGTGCCGCCATGACCGACGTCATCCTGCTTTCATGAATTGCGCCGGTCAAACGAGAACGTGGACCTCGTCCTGTCTGCTCGACAGGAACTGACAGCCGTCCTCCGTGACACGCACCATCTCCTCCAACCCGAGGTATCCCCGTCCGGGAACATCCACACCGAGTTCGAGGGTGTAGACCTCGTTGGGTCGCACTTCGATGAACGGCGTGTCGCCGTACCGCTCCCATGCGGGCCCCAGGATCGCGCCACCATCGTGGGCCATGGTGCCGACTTGGTGACCGACGGCATGCATGTACTGAGGATAACCGCGCCGCTGAATCTGCTCACGCGCCGCAGCGTCAACCTCGACTCCCCGAACACCTGGACGAAGCGCAGACGCCGCGACGGTGATCGTTTCGTGAACCGCCTCGAACGCGCTTCGGACGTCGGAGGGTACTCCCTCACCGCCTGACACATACCAAATGCGCTGAAGGTCCGAGCAGTATCCCCCGTGCTTCACTCCGAGGTCTATGTGAAATACGTGGCCAGGCGAAATCCGAACGCTTGCAGACGGAATTCCATGTCCCACCATCGAATCCGGACCGGAGTTTACGATCGGGTCGCCGCGCCGATCCCAAGCATAGTCCATCCCATTCTCGTCAATCCAGCGCTGAATGTGCGAGTAAACCTCGCGCTCCGACGCTCCGATCTTCGCGACTGTCGGAACCTTGGAGAATATCTCATCGGTTCTTTCGATGGCCGCTACGATTCTCCGCAATTCCTCGCTCGTCTTCTCGCCGCGCAGGCGCATCAGCATCGGCTCCGAGGATTCGAGTCTTCCTTCCAGTCTTGTGCCTTTCAAGTAGGACTGGAGGAGAAGGTACATCCCGTGAGTGAGTCCGTCGGCCTTGTCGTCGTTCATCGAGTAGTTGACTGCAATTCGGGGTTGGTCGCCGCACACAGCATCGAGCGTCGCGACCAGAGCGTCTCGAATCGAATCGTCGTATCGGACGACCTCGTCCCAGTTTCCAGATACCGCAAGAGGATCAGCGTCGTAAGTGCCGACGACTGCGCGCGTCGCTCCATCTCGTGAAACGATGAGCGCGCTCTGCCAAGTGAGAGAACTGTCACAAAGGAACTGAAGGCAGGGATCGCCGCCCGCGGATGTCTCCCGAACGAAGATGAGCCAGGCATCGAAGTGGAGATCGCGAAGAAGGGATGCCGCCTGGGCCAGCTTCTCGCGATGCAGCGCGTCGTTCGACATGCCCGGACTTTACCGCCCCGCAGGACGGGGAGGAATCTCAACGGGGTCGTCGAACAGAGGCGCCATGCTCGTCACGGTTGCAGCGTCGCTCCTTCTGGCGCAGGATGCGCCAAACTTGCAGGCCATGCTTTCGCAAGTCTCGCCCGAACGACTCGAGGCAACGGTTCGCAAACTCGCTTCTTTTCAGACGCGGAACACGCTGAGCCCCACCCTCAACGACGCCGCCGAGTGGCTCACAGGCGAATACAACAAGATTCCTGGCGTCAAAGCCGAGCTGATGAAGTACACGCTTCCGAAGGGCAGGCGAGTACCGGAAGACAAAGAAGTCGTGCAGGTCGTCGCGCGCCTTGAGGGCGAAGATGATCGAATCGTCCTCGTCGGAGGACACCTGGATTCGCTGAACCTTCAGGTCGACCCGGTCACGGGTCGCGCGCCTGGGGCAAACGATGACGCGAGCGGCACCGCGCTTGCGCTCGAACTCGCGCGCGTGATGAGCGCTAAGAAATGGAAGCACACTTTGGTCTTCGTCGGCTTCACTGGTGAGGAGCAGGGGCTACACGGCGCGAGGGCGCTCGCGGCGCGAGCGAAGACCGAAGGCTGGAAGATCGACGCCGTATTGAACTGTGACACGGTCGGATCCAGCGCAAACCTCGCAGGGCAGAGCGATCCGTTTCGAATCCGCGTGTTCAGCGAAGAAGCAGAGACACACAAGAGTCGAGAACTTGCGCGCATTATTGAATTTCTGACCAGGGGAAAGATCCAAGTTGAGCCGGACAAGCCATTCGGCGTCAAGTTGGTCTTCCGAAGGGATCGTTTCGGGAGAGGCGGCGATCACACTCCTTTCGCAGAAGCGGGATTCAACGCCGTTCGCTTCATCGAAGTGCACGAAGAGTACACACGGCAGCACACTCCCGACGATCTGCCCGAGCACATGGACTTTGCGTATTTGGCGAACGTATCCCGCTGCGTCCTTGCCGCGATGGCCGCTCTCGCTGATGCAGGCCCGACTCCGACGGACGTGCGAATCGACATGAGGCAAGGTCATGACACGACCGTGACTTGGAAGCCAGAGCCGGGCACCCGATACGTCGTGTACTGGCGCGAAACGACGAGCCCCGTGTGGCAATGGTCGCGGGACGTCGGAGAATCGGGCACTTGCACTGTGGAAAAAGTGAACAAGGACGACCACATCTTCGCCGTGGGAGCCGTCGGAGGGATTCCGGTAGCAGCGAATTAGCGTTTCGGCTGACTTTTCATGGAGGAGAAGCGGCGACGGCGTCTAACTACGCCGCATGCCTGCCGCATCCCTAATTTCCGCAGCGCTTCTGCTCTTCTCGCCGCTCGGCGCCGGGACGCCCCCTGCCGAGGCATCTGTTCAGGGCCGCCAGGGCGACCAAGCCCTGAAACCGTACAACGAAGTCATCACCGACAAGGCGGTTACCAAGTCGGGGGTCATCAAAGTTCACATGGTCGGCGAGCGCCTCTACTTCGAGATCCCGACAGCGCAGTTGGAGAAGGATTTCCTCTGGGTCACAGAAATCGCCCAGACGCCGGCCGGCGGATACAACGGAACCGCCGCGGGCGATCTTCTCGTTCAATGGAGCCGCCGAGGGAACAAGATCCTGCTTCGCCGTCCCAACTACTCGATTCGAGCCGCGGAAGGCGAGGAGATTAAGACCGCCGTGCGCGCATCGAACGTGTATCCGATCATCATGACTTTCAACATCGATACGGAAGGCGCTGGCAGCGCGCCGGTCATCGAAGTGACGCGCCTCTTTACGACGAATCCCACGGAGTTCTCAGTGTCCGGCGCGCTCGGGGTTGGTGGGATCGACACGTCCCGATCGTTCCTCGAATCGTTCAAGGCTTTCGAAACTAACGTCGAAGTGAGGTCGCTCCTTACGTTCACAGCGGGGGCTGCGCCGGCGTCGCCGTTCGGCCCTCGGAGGGGGGGATCCGGACCGAGCAACACGGCGCTCGTCAATTACAGCATCGTGCGCCTGCCAGATAAACCCATGATGGGCAGGCTCTTCGACTCGCGGGTCGGGTTCTTCACCACGTCGTTCGAGGACTACGGCACCTCCGACCACGGCGTCACGCAGAAGCAGTACATCACACGCTACCGACTCGAAAAGAAGGACCCGAAGGCGGCGGTTTCCGATCCCGTCAAGCCGATCGTGTACTACATCAGCCGCGAGGTTCCAGCGAAGTGGCGTCCTTACATCAAGCAGGGAGTCGAGGATTGGCAGGTCGCCTTCCGGCAGGCCGGGTTCTCGAACGCCATCCTCGCTCGGGACGCGCCAAACGATCCGGAGTGGGACCCGGAAGACGCTCGATTCTCCGTCATTCGGTGGGCGCCGCTGCCAATCGAGAACGCGATGGGGCCGCATGTGAACGATCCGAGGAGCGGTGAGATCATCTCGGCTCACATCATCGTTTGGCACAACATCCTCAAACTGCTCACGGATTGGTATTTCGTGCAGGCATCGCCGAACGATCCGCGCGCACAAAAACTTCCCTTCCCCGACGACCTGATGGGGGAACTGGTTCGTTATGTCACGGCACATGAGGTCGGGCACACGCTCGGCCTTCAACACAACATGAAGGCGTCCTCCGCGTACACGGTCGAGCAACTCCGTGATCCCGACTTCACGAACGAGTACGGCACCGAAGCGAGCATCATGGACTATGGTCGGTTCAACTACGTCGCACAGCCTGGCGACGGAGCGCGGCTCATTCCCCTCATCGGTCCCTACGACAAGTTTGCGATCGAGTGGGGCTATAAGCCGCTCGAATTCGTGGACGATCCGGAAGACGAGAAGAAAGCACTGGATGCTATCGCTGCAAGACAGGTGACCGACCCCAAACTTCGCTTCGGAGGCAACCCGAACGAAGACCCTTCGCAACAGACGGAGGACCTCGGCAGCGACTCGATCGAAGCGACGAAGCTCGGCCTCGCGAACCTCGAGAGGGTGGCATCCTATCTCGTTCCGGCCACGATCAAACCGGGCGAGGACTACACTTTGCTCGCCGCGATGTACGGGGAGATCTGGGGCCAATGGAACCTTGAATTGCAGCACGTCGCCGCAAATGTCGGTGGAGTCGTGATGACCGACTACCACGCGTTCCGGGGGGGAGAGGTGTTTACGCCTCTACCGCGAAGTCGGCAGAAGGCCGCCGTTGATCTCATCGTTTCGCGCGGCTTCAATGCCCCGGCCGCATTCATACGCACCGACGTTCTGGCGAGGATTCAGCCTGCCGGCGTTCAGGCAACCGTCCTCGGCAGCCAGTCTGCGCTCATGAATCGGATCCTGTCCGACTCCCGACTCGCGAGGATGCTCGAATTGGAGCAACTTCGCAAGTCGAATTACTCTGCTGCCGAACTGATGTCCGATGTGACGAACGGGATTTGGGCGGAGGTCTTCTCGAATCGAAGGGATGCGAGCATCGACCTGTTCCGCAGGAACCTTCAGCGAGCCCATCTCCAGGCGCTGATCGGAAAGATGACGACTTCCGCATCGGATGTGCGCGCTCTGGCGATTGGAGAGATCGAGAGGATTCACCGCACGTGCAGTTCGTATCGGACTCGCGACCGGGTCACGTCGCTGCATCTTGCGGACATGGCGAGGCTGGCAGACGCGGCTCTGAATCCGAAGTAGCAGGAGTCAGCGGCGCTCGAAGGCACGACGCACGCAGACGGCTAAGACGACGACGCCGATTGCCGACCATGCGACGGCCCAAACGAGCGCCGGAAGCCCCGTCGCGCGCTCCATCAGTGCTGCGTCCGACTGCGCTTGTGGCATTGCGCTGATGCCCACCAACACCAGCAGGCTCTGCAGCGAGGAGAGAGCGAGCATTGCGCCGAGGAACTGGATGGCGAACTTTGCCGGCTCCGATGGAAGTTTGTACGCGCAAAGCAAGAGAAGCGCGGCCCAGAAGACCCCGGCGATGAAGCCGATTCCGTCTCCTCTGACCCAGAGAAGGAGGGAAAGGGCGATCGCCCCCCCGCAAACCGCAAAGGCTCGCCTCGCTGCCCGTTCCGAGCGGCCACACAGGATCAGTACGCCGCCCACCGCTGCGCAACCGACATAACCGGCGGACGCCACGAGCGCGAGCCATCCGCCCGTAACCGGCGTCATGCCGCTTCCGTCAGCGAAGACGAGAATACGATCCGCGCTCCCGCCCGTCGCAACCGCCGTAACCGCGTGCAGCAACTCGTGAAAGTGGGTATTGAGAAACGCGAGAGGAAGGACGACGAAGTAGCCCAGCGGAACGATCCACATCGCAACCGCGAGAAAGATCACTGCCAGCAGGCCCTTCTGCGCCTTCGTCACTCTTGCACCTTACGGGTCAGGCGGCAATTCGGTGGCGGGCTATTCCTCGGGAATTGCCGCGGCGGCGTTCCGCAGGTGATGCTCGAGGCTGAAGACGCGATCCAACTCTTCTTTCGAGAGCAGTCGGGCAACCTCGGGATCGGCCTCGACGGAGGCGCGGAAGTCCTTCCCTTCCCACGCCAGGGCAGCGTTTCGCTGCGCCGCCTTGTAGGCGTCTTCTCTCGACATTCCCGCTCGGATGAGGGCCACCATTACGTGCTCGCTGAACACGAGGTCGCCCATCTTGCGCAGATTCGCCATCATGTTCTCAGGCAACACGACAAGTCCGCGGAGAATCGTCGCGAGACGGTTCAGCATGAAGTCCGCGAGATGCATCGTGTCAGGGAGCACGATGCGTTCGAGGGAGCTGTTGGAAAGGTCGCGCTCATGCCAGGTGGAGATGCTTTCGAACATCGCGTGAACGTTGCCGCGAACGACTCTCGCCAATCCGCAGATCGTCTCGGAATTCCACGGGTTTCTTTTGTGCGGCATTGCGCTGCTGCCCGTTTGTCCTGCGGCGAAGGCTTCCTGCACTTCCAGGATTTCAGTTCTCTGGAGATTGCGAAGTTCCGTCGCGAACTTCTCAAGCGACCCTGACAGAACTGCGAGAGCCGAGAAGAGGTTCGCATGTCGGTCGCGGCTGACAATCTGCGTGCTCGCGGGGTCCGGACGAAGGCCGAGTTTGTCGCAAACTGACTTTTCGATTTCAAGGGTCAGCTGCGCGTGAACTCCCACTGCGCCGCTCACCTTGCCGACTGCGATCTCCTCCTTCGCATTTTGGATCCTCTCGACGGAACGATCCAACTCGCGCACCCATCCGCCCAACTTGAAACCGAACGTGACGGGCTCCGCGTGGATTCCGTGCGTTCTGCCGATACAAGGCGTGTTCGCGTGCTCCTTGGCGAGTCTCATGATTTCCGCGCGCAGCGCGCCTGCGCTCGCGAGCAGCACATCGCACGAATCGCGAAGCATCATGCCGAGCGCCGTGTCGATCACGTCGTAACTGGTGACGCCGAAGTGAATCCATCGGCTGGGACCGGAGGTCGCACCGTTCGAGTTCTTCGCGATGTTCTCGCTGACGCATCTCACGAAGGCCATGAGATCGTGGCGGGTCTCTTTCTCAAGTTCGTCGCACCGGGCCAAATCGAACCGGGCGCCCTCCTGGATCTGCTTGAGGTCCTCAGCGGGGATCTCCCCAGCCTCTGCGAGCGCCTCACAGATCGCCAGTTCGACCTGCAGCCACCTCTCGTACTTGGCCTGGCGATCCCAGATGGCAGACATGGCCGAAGTCGTATAGCGATCGATCATGAGAGGGTCTGAGCGTACCTCCGCCGGGGCCGCCAGGAGGGCCGTCGTAGTCTCGGCCGAAGTGACAGAATCTCCGCATGACAGCCTGTGTCTGGATCGGCGCTTTGGCGTGCCTCGCGAATCTGGCATGCGATACGGCGGCACAAACCGAGGCCCCGACCGGGGCGGCCCCACAGGCTTCGACTCAGACCTCGTACAAGGTCGAGGTCGTCGCCGAGGGGCTTGAAATCCCCTGGGGCATCGCGTTTGCTCCCGATGGCAGGATCTTCGTGACGGAGCGGCCGGGCCACGTGCGCGTCATCGAGAAGGGGCGGCTCCTGTCGCAGCCGCTGCTGGTCTTATCGGACCTTCGGACAGGCGGCGAGTGCGGCCTGATGGACATCACGCTCGATCCTGATTTCTCGAGGAACGGATGGGTGTATCTGACCTATGTCTCGGAGTCCTCGAACGAAGTGCGCGTCGCGCGATTCACCGAGCGCGACGGGAAACTGGTGGATGAGCGCCTCGTATTAGGGGGCATCACCGCAGGAATGTTCCATGCCGGATGCAGGGCGCGGTTCGGGCCGGACAAGAAACTGTACGTCACGACGGGTGAACTCTTTGAGGGAGATCGTGCTCAGGACATGAACGACTTGTGCGGAAAAACCCTCAGGATCAATCCGGATGGAAGCGTGCCGACGAACAATCCCTTCTTCGGTCAATCCGGCAAGCGAGGCGAGATATGGTCGTTCGGCCACCGCAACTCTCAAGGGATTGCCTGGCATCCGGAGACGGGCATGATGGTTCAAACGGAACACGGACCGTCCGGCGGCGACGCGCCGGGTGGGGGGGACGAAGTCAACGTCGTCGAGCGCGGCAAGAATTACGGCTGGCCGATCATCCATCACAAGATGACTCAAGCGGGTTTAGAGTCGCCCGCCCTCGAATACACCCCAGCCGTCGCTCCCGCCGGCGCGACCTTCTGCACCGGCAAACGATTCCCCGGATGGAAGAACCACTTCTTCTTCGCGTGCCTTCGTGGCGAACGAATCATCCGCGTTCAATTCGACGGGAAGAGGACGGTGGCTCAAGAGGACCTGTTCAAGGGTCAGTACGGCAGAATTCGAGATGTCGCTGAAGGTCCGGATGGATACATCTACTTCTGCACATCGAATCGCGACGGACGCGGGAGCCCCCGAGCCGCGGACGATCGGATATTTCGCATCGTGCCCGCCAACTGAGAATTCGATACTTTACGGAGCGAGCAGCGCCGCGATCTCACCGTGTCCGTTTTCGCGCGCGTGGTCTGCGGGCGTGCGACCGTCGGCATCTCTCGCCGCTCGGTCTGCGCCTGCCGCAAGCAAAGTGGACACCATCTCTTCGTTGCCGCTTCGCGCCGCCTCGTGAAGAGGAGTGAAGTCGCGCTGCTGTCGGGCGTTGACGTCAGCCCCGACCGCAATCAGTTTACGAATGACGCTCATGTTGCCGTTCGCGACCGCCGCGTGTATCGGTCGCACTTTGAAGTCGTTCTGCGCCTCCGAATCAACGTCCGCGCCGGCAGACAATAGCACGTCGAAGGCCGCCTCGTTGCCGAAGAACGCCGCAAGACCGAGAGGCTGAAATCCATCGGGAGCGGTCGCGTTGACGCTTGTCGGATCGGATGCGACGCACTCGCGCACTCTCTCTGTGTCGCCGACGGCGGCTGCTTCGAAGATGTTCAGTTCAGGGTTCTGGTCGAGGAGGAGTTGAAGTGCTTCATCGCGCCCGTAGTATTTCGCCGTCAGAACGGCCGAATTCCCGTCCGCGTCCGCTTCCGCCAGAAGCGGTTGAGCCTCAAGCAGAGCCTCGACTTCGGCGGTGTCGTCGCGACGAATCGCCTCGATCAACTCGTGCACGTCCATGAAGTGCCGAAGGTACCCGAAACGCACATGCAGGGATGCAAGTCGAAGGAGAGAACTATCCGCCGTCGTCCGACAACTCGCGCATCATGTCTTCAATGGCCTTCTGCGCTCCCTTTAGCAGGTCGCTCGCAGCCGCGACACTCGCTCCGCTTTCGGGCGAGAGTCGAAACTCGTTCGGGACACCGTACTTGCGGCAGACGCCATCCACGAGATCGTCGGCTGCGCGAATCCGCGCGTCGATTCGGTTCACGCTCTGGCCCTGGAGGCGCAACAGGCGGTCGACGTCCATCGTCGCGAGGCCCTGCTCGATCTCGGACGTCATCCGCAGAATCTCATCCAGCGCGGCGTTGTATTCCGTCGCGATCGGGCGACATTCCTCGGGTGGGGGGACGCTTCGGAAGAACTGAATCAAGTCGCGGAAGTAGTCCGAAGCCGATGCAACAGTGTTCGATGCCTCGCCGACGCGCGAGTTCTGCTCAGCCTCTACCTCTTCGGCCGTACCGACGTTCGGCCCGCCGAATTGGGGCAGTTGCATGTTGTTGGCCGTGACACGCCTGCGCTCCGTCTCGCGGAGGTGCTTGAGCCAGTTGTACACATCCGCCGGCATGCCGGCTTCGAGGTAAACGGATGGCGGGCTCTGCTGGCCCTCCACTGTAAGGCTTGGTGAGGGTTGGCTGCCGCCGATGGCGAGCGCAGAATTCGCCCCCTCTCCGGGGACCGTGAGCACCGATCCGTTCCGCTCGCCGCCGAAACTGAGCGACTCGTTCGTTTCGCCGCTTGCAGCAAGTTGCGGGTTCTTTGCCGCGGCGCCCCCAACGCGGATCAACCCGGCCTTCGAGAGCGACCATGTGACTCCTGCGAGGATGAGAACTCCCGTCACGAAGGGCAGCCACTTCGGCAGCCGCGAACCGGAAACCGAGCCATTGGCAGGATGGCCGCACTGAAGGCAGAACGCGGCCGACGCCGAGAGGACGGTACCGCACCGCGGACACGCGTGGTTCATGTTCACCTTCTCCCTTATTCTCCCGACGTCCGAGGCGCCCTCATCGTTCTCAATTCATCCTGATCAGGGCGCGCGCCCCGCTCAGGCTGAACAGGGAGAGCCAGCCTCCTCCCATGATTTTGCCGCAGACGGGGAGAAACACCAGGGCGAACAGGATCGTGATCGTCAGAAGCCTGATCCACGGCTGAGATTCGAGGAACCCGGACTGGAGCAGGGCAAGTCCCACCCCTCCGCCGAGTACGGCAGGCAGAGCCGCCTGGCCCGTTACGAGACCGAGTTGCCCTGCTGGGACCTGAAACGCCCGAGAAGCCGAGACCATTCCGATCACGCTCGCCGCGGCTGCCACTGCGGCGATCACGACACACGGCGGAATTGGGTCTCCGTGAGTCATCGGCGCGATCGCGAAGGCGATGACGGAACCCGCAAGAGCGGAGAGCCACACCGTTGCGGCCGGAACTGGCTTCCCTACTGCCAGCATTGCGTTAGTAGAAATGAAGGTGAAGATGCGCAGAAACGCTCCGAGAGCGAGAATTTGCGCTGGCAGCACCGCATCTCTCCATTTCTCGCTGAACACGATCGGCAGGGCGTCCGGCATCACGACGATCATGAGCGCAACCAACCCCGCAGTCGCCATTCCGATCGACTTGACGGAACGAACGAACATGGATCGCAATCTTTCGGGATCGTTCGCGTGGTTCGCAAGGATTGGAAACAGAGTGTTGTTTGCCGCGTGCCCCACGAGAGCGGCGGGAGTAATCGCTCCATTCGCCAGGCCGAACACTCCGGCCGCAGCGTCTCCGACACGCCAGTTGACCGCCGCTCGACTGAAAGACTCGAGGAGAGAACTCGGGATGTTGCTCATCAATATCCCATATCCCCGCTTCGTGATTTCGCGCGCGACGTTGCGCTCGTACGCGAGTTTTGGAATCGTTGGACACAGGATGTTTGTGATGAGGACGCTTGCGGCGACGCGAGAGAGGTGCATGGTCACGAGAGACCACACTCGATCTTCTGGGCCGAAGTAGGAGAGCGACACGATGCCTGCCGCAACCCCGATCAGCGCTCCGGAAGCGTCCGATATGGATTGCTGGGCGAACTTGTAAGCGCGCATGAGCCGTGCGTAGGGCACGAGGCGAAAGCTGTCGAGCATTTGGCCGAGCGCCATCACCTGCAGCACCGCGACAAGCCTCGGACTGTCGAGGACAGTTCCCGCGACGGGGGCCGAGAGGATGAGAATGCCCGTCCAGAGCAACCCAGACGAGAGGGCGAGTGTGTAGACGGTCGGTACGACACGATCCTCGTCGCCCTGATGAGCGATGAGGGCTTGGAGAACGCCTCCGACCCGCAGCATCTCGACGAAGACGGTGATGGCGAGTGCGGCGTTGAGCACGCCGAAATCCTCCTTCGTAACGTAGCGAGCGAAGACGATGCTGGCGAGGAGGACGGCGCCCCTGCTCCCGAGTAGGCCGAGGCCCTGCCAGAGGCACCCCAGGGTGGCTGTGCGCTTCAGTCGGCTCATGGGCCTTGTGGGTGCTTCCTCTTCTTGCGCGCTGTCATACTTGCGACCATTGGGGGTGACTCGATGTCACGGACAATCGTGTTATACGGCCGGGCAACAGGTATTGAGCCCGGAGACAACGAAACGACGGCCGTAGTGCCCTGGAAGGATGCGTTCAACTTCCAGGAGAACGCAGGTTATATGATAGACGGAGAGTACGAAAACGCTGTAATCCTCCCCGTTAATTCAACGCCGAACATGGCATTGACCGGGGCTGTGCACATCAGCGTGGACCGGGGTCACGTGAATTTCAAGGAATTCAGGGTGGAGTTTTGGCTCGGCGAACTGCCGTACGCGAAGAACCATCACACTTCTGAATTGGCGCCTCTCGACTTCGATTGGGTGGCCTACGTCCCGTGCTTCGCAAGCGTTAGGGGATAGAATTCTCGCCGGTCGTGATGGCTCGGATCGTACGAAAGCATCCCTGGATCATAAGGTTCTGTCACTGGGCCAACTTCGCATGCCTCATCACGATGATGTGGAGCGGAATGCTCATCTACTGGGCTCACCGACCTTACCGGATCGGAATTGGGGACTGGACTCTGGTTCGGCTGTTTCCTGATTCTTTCTATGACTTCTTCACTGACCTCGGCCCGCTTCGCATGGATCATCGACTCGCGGAAGGCATCGCCTGGCACTTCGCGTTTATGTGGCCTTTCCTGCTGACGGGACTCGCGTACACCGTCGGCCTGCTATGGACGCGTGAGTGGCGCAGCCTTGTGCCGAATCGCAAAAGTATCAGAGATGCGATGCGAGCGATTTGGAATGATATTCGCCTTCGGAAACACGTAAGGCCGGAGGGCAAGTACAACGGCGCCCAGAGGTTCGCGTACACGGGTGTCTTGGTGTTGGGCCTGTTCTCGGCTGCATCCGGTTTCGCACTCTGGAAACCCGTTCAGCTCGCGTGGCTCACTTCGCTGCTCGGAGGCTACCAGATGGCTCGCGCAATTCACTTCGCCTGTTGGCTGGGGTTTGCTCTGTTCCTGATCGTTCATGTCGTTCAAGTGATGCGGGCCGGGTGGGGGAACTTTTTCGGGATGATTTCAGGTTGGGAGCGCGCGCCGCGCGAGCCTGCGATGGAGTCAGGAGAGGCATCATGATCGAAGAGGAGCGCGAGGATTTAGAACTCCAGCGGATGACGCGTCGGTCGCTTCTCGGCGCTGCGGGAGGGATCCTCACCGCAGGTGCCGGTCTCGGCTGGCTCATGACGAGGAGCAAGGAGGGCCAACTGCCCTGGCCGCTCCGTCGAATGTTGGAGTTCAACGAGACGTTCGGGACATCCGTGGTGGGAGCGGACGCTCTCGCGCCGGATGCTTCTTCCCTGCCCCTTACTCAGCCGCCCAGGGTCAACGGCCGTATCGGCAGAGGTTCGGTGCCTCCCGCCAGCGAGTACGCACTTCGAGTCAGCATCGGAGGACGCACGGTCGCGGCGCTGAGTCTTACTGACGTAATGGCGCTGCCCAGAACAGTTCTCACGACGGAAATGAAGTGCGTCGAGGGGTGGAGCCAAGTCGTCCGGTGGGGGGGAGTGAAGCTATCTGACCTGCTCGCATCTGCAGTCGGAAGCCAGGAATCGAAGTACGTGCAAACGGTGTCGCTCGACGGGAAGTACTTCGTCGGACTCGACTGGCGAAGCGCGATCCACCCGCAAACGCTGGTGTGTTACGAACTGAACGGTGCGCCTCTGCCTGCTCTGCACGGCGCGCCTCTTCGCGTGTATCTCACCAACAAATACGGCTACAAGAGTCTCAAGTGGCTTGGAGAGATCAGACTAACTTCGAACCGTCCGAAGGATTACTGGGCAGAGAGAGGGTACGACTGGTTTGGCGGGCTTTAGAATCGAAAGCAGCCGCGCTCAATAAAGTTGCAGCCCGGATTCCCTAGTAGGAATCCGGGCTACGACTGTTCGAAGGGAAAGAAGGCCGCTACTCCTTGACGAAGCCTTCGTAGGCGACCGTGTACTCCTGTCGATTCGGGTCGTACTCAATCGTGTACTTCGTTGGATAGTAGCCGCGCTTCTGAAAGGCCGCGGGCATCTTGATGGGAATCGAGACCTTTTCCTTCTTCATGAGATGCGCGACTGTGACCATCGGCTCGATGAAGGTGACGGTGCCGTTGTAAGAGCCCCAGATCAGAGTGTAGGTGAAGGGCTGGCCGTTCAGCTCCGGAGTCGCGAGGTCAACCCAGTGGGCGCCCATCGTCGGCTCTTCCGACTCGGGAGCGTAGATGTAGCCTTCCGGCATGAACTTCGCGTCCGGCTTCTTCTGAAATTTCGAGAGATCGGACCTATCGAGCACGATCTTGCTCCGATCGTCTTGAGAAATCATGTAGAAGTGGAAATCGAAGTGGGGCACGTCGTAGATCTTCGGCGGAATGTGGCCCTTCGGATTCCAATCGACTCCGATGTGGTCGAACACCGTCTTTCCGACTGCTTCCTTCGGAAGTTCGAGCCGATACTCGTAACTCCGCATCTTTGTGTCGGCGGGAAGATCGGCGGGAAGACCGGATAGAGAGTTTTGCGAGAAGGTGACTCCGAGGCTGATTGGAGTTCCATCCTTCGCCAGTCGTGCCCACGACCTTACGGTCCCGTTTCCGAGGAGCGTCGTTTCGCCGATGTAGTACCCGGAATCCTTAAGTTTGCAATTCTCGCATGCATCCGCCGATGAAGCAGTAGATAGGACGGCGAACGCTGCGGCGATCAACATTGTCCGCTGCATGAGCTTTGTGGTTACCTCCTATGACAATTGGTGGGTGCGACCGTTCCGCCCTCGTGCGTCAAGGCCCATCGGGAACGAGTCGACCGGCGAACTATACCGGGAAAGTCGCAGTCCAGAGTCCGATCAGTTCGAGCCGGAGGCTGAGAACTGTTCCCACAGGCTCTCGAACTCGGAAACCATTCGAGCGAGAACGGAGAACCCGCCTTCCCAGAAATCGGGATCCGACATGTCCACTCCTACGATGTTCATCATCTCCTGCGGAGAGATCGAGCCGCCGGATGACAACACCTCGATGTACTTCTCCGCGAATTCGCTGCCCGACGCCCTTGCCATCTCGTAGAGCGACAGAACCAGCAGCTCACCGATGCTGTACGCGTACACGTAGAAGGGGACCGACACGAAGTGCGGGATGTAACTCCACCAGATTCGGTGCTGATCGCCGAGTGTGAGGGAGGCGCCGAACATTTCCTGCAGGTTCTTTTGCCACAAGGCACCGAAGTCGTCCGACGACAACTCGCCCTTCTCCCGACGCCAAGCGTGACACTCCGATTCGAAGCGATACATCGCAGACTGGCGGAAGATCGTGGCGAAGATCCCCTCAACCTTCTCCGCGTAGAGGGCGACTTTGTCCTTCAGCGTCGCACGGGAGACGATGCTGTCGAAGACCAGCATTTCTCCGAAGGTGCTCGCCAGTTCAGCCATTGGAAGCGTCGGATGGTAGTTGAACAGGGACTGCTTGGAGGCGAAAACGTCATGCACGCCGTGGCCCAACTCGTGCGCAAGCGTCATCACGTCGTCCATCTTGTTCATGTAGTTCATGAGGACAACCGGATGAAGGTCGGGCGTCACGCCCGAGCAGAACGCGCCTCCGGTTTTGCCTTGCCGTGGCTCGGCGTCAATCCAAGAATTGACGAAGAACCGCTCCGCTGCATCGGCGACCGGGTCGGAGAATCTCCTGAACGACGAGAGAACGATCTCCTTCGCCTCGTCGAACCCTACTCGCTCCTCCGTTTCGAAGAGGGGAGCATACCGGTCAACGTGCGTGAGTTCCGAGAGGCCGAGGATGCTCTTCTTCACACCGTAGAATCGCTCCACCAGCCCATAGTGCTTCCTGCACAAGTCCATGACCATGTCCACCGTCTCGCGGTCGAGTTCGTTGGCGATGTGTCGGGACTGCTGCGGGAACTCGAATCCCCGCATTTCGTCTTCGATCTTCTTGTCGAGAAGTAAGGTGTTGTAAGTCAGCACCAGCGGCCGCTCCAGATCCTTGAGCCCGTTCGTCAGCGCGTCGGCTGCCGCTTGGCGGAGCGCGCGATCCGGTGAGCGCAGGAGGTCGAGCACCTCGCTGAGAGACATCTCTTCCTCAGATTCGCCCTCAGGTCGTTTCAACCTAAAGACATGGTTCGACGTAAGTTCGTCGTGGAGGCGATTCCACGCCCTCGTGCCGACGTTGGCGGTCTTTTCGAGGACGATCTCTTCCGGTTCTGAGAGCCGGTAGGGCGAAAGGGCGCGCACGCGACCCAGCCAATGAGCGTACGGCTGCAGTTCTTGAGAGGCGATGAGCTCTTCGGCACGATCCTCCGAAAGCGCCTGCAACTCGAGTTCGAAGAACATCAACGTGACTTGCACGTCGCTTCCCCTCTCCTGCATCTCCTGCATGAGCGCTGCCACATTTGGATCGCTGGTGTTCGCCGCGAACATGAGGTGGCCGAACGTAACGGGCTTGTAGAGTTCGTTGGTGATGGACTCGACTTCCCGGATCGCTTCGAGCAGTTCAGCCGGTGAGAGGTTCCCTACCTTGCCTCGGTATTTGTCCGCGAAGCGGTTCGCGGACTCCTGTACGCGCTGAACTGTCGCGCGAATCTTGGGGTCGTCGATCCCGGAGAAGAGAGCGGAAAGGTCCCACTGTGCGGTGGCATGGGGCGCGGCTGCAGTTGTCATGGGTGAGTTCCGTTCAGAGGATACCGACACGCAGGCTTCGAATTGCACTCGCAGTCCATTGGGCTCTGCGGGAGCGACTTCGCCTTTGGCGAGCGCTTCGGAGTGCGCTGTCGAACGCCGAAAGTTCGGGCGGCCCTGGAAGCGGTCGCCGGCATGCGCCGTGCATGGCGTGCGGAATTGGCGCCCTCGGAGGGATTCGAACCCCCGACGCCCGCCTTAGGACGGCGGCGCTCTATCCTCTGAGCTACGAGGGCGCAGCGGCGAGAATACCCACCTGCCGGGCGCTTCCGACGCAGCCTTGCGTACAAAGTCTTGGACGCCCGTCTACCGGTAAAATCGAACGAAGTGCCCGCAGTCCGCCTCTACGACACCCTCACGCGCCAAACCGTGACCCTGCAGCCCCGCGACCCAGATCGCGTATCAATCTACACGTGCGGCCTCACGCCACAGGGCGCTGCCCACGTCGGCCACATGAGGGGCGCGGTCTTCTTCGACGTCGTGCGCCGGTGGCTCGAGGAACTGGGCTACGAGGTCGCCTTCGTTCAGAACTTCACGGACATCGACGACAAGATCATCCGGAGGAGTTCGGAGGAGGGAATCGAGCCCGCCGAGGTCGCGAAGAAGTACGTGCAGCTGTACCTCGAGGACTTGAAGTTGCTCGGTGTTCGGCCGGCGAAGTGGGTCTATGTCACCGAGAACATGGACGCCATTATCGAGATGGTCCAGAAATTAGTGGAGGGGGGGCACGCGTACGTCGCCGAGGGAGACGTCTACTTCCGAGTGGAGTCCATGCCCGAGTACGGAAAACTCAGCCACCGGCGGCTGAACGACATGCAGGCGGGTGCGCGCATCGATGTGGACGAACGAAAGGAACACCCGATGGACTTCGCCCTATGGAAGGCGGCCAAACAGGGCGAGCCGAGTTGGGACAGTCCTTGGGGGCCCGGCCGTCCCGGATGGCACATCGAGTGCTCTGCGCTCTCGCTGAAAGAACTCGGCCCGAATTTCGACATCCATGCCGGGGGGGTGGACCTCGTATTCCCGCATCACGAGAATGAAATCGCCCAGTCCGAGGCGTACCTCGGTCGCCCGGAGTTTGCGCGGATATGGATGCACTGGGGCGCGGTGCGGCTTGCCGAAAGGAAGATGAGCAAGTCCGAAGGCAACGTGTTGGCCGCAAGGCAGGCGGTGGAGACCTTCGGCTCGGGCGCAGTTCGGCTCTTCCTGTTGAGCACAGGCTACCGGAGTCCGATCGAGTACTCCGACGAGCGCGTGGCCGAGGCGAAGCAAGCCCTGGCCCGGGTCCATGCCTCGCTAGACCGGGCGCGACAGGTTTTCGGAGACCCGGATCCAGCGGGCCCCAAGTCCGACGCGCACGTCGCGAACTTTTCGCAAGCGATGAGCGAGGATTTCAACACGCCAGGCGCGATCGCCGCCCTCCACGGGGTCATCGGAGAACTGAACGACCTCCTGGCCGATGGCGCCGAGGACCGGGCCGGCCGAGCGTCGGAACTCGTCCGGACGGCCGAGTGGATGATGGGGATTCTCGGGTTCGAAGCGGACCAAGAGGGCGACTTCGGACAACTCACGACGGAGTTGATGCGTCTAATTGTCGGATGGCGCAATGAAATGCGGCGCGAGAGGCTCTACGCCTTCGCCGATCGAGTTCGCGACGACCTGAAAGAAGTCGGAATTGTCCTCGAGGACAGCGTCGAAGGAACGACGTGGCGACGCTCATAGGATAGAGCAGTGAAGAAGTTCATCGTTTGGCTGATCATCTCCATCGTCACCATAGGTGGCGCCGCAGCCGCGTTTTTCGCGGTCCAGCCCCCCCGCGCGGCGGAGGGCGTCAGTTTTCGAGGGGCCAACTTAGAAAGGAAGACCCACGACGAAGTGCTCGCGCACCTGGAGGCGTGGTGGCGAACGGAGTCGCAGCGAACTCTGTCACTCGAATCTCCGTACCTCACGCGCCAGCCCGAGCCCATGACCCTCGCCGACCTCGGCATCGAGCCGGACTGGGACGCAACGCTCGCCGCCGTGAAGTTCCACGGCCTGTTCGACAAGGTCCTGGGGCGCGAAGGCCGCGGCGGTGAGATACAGGTGATCTTCCGCACGCGGGCGGCTCGCGCCGATTCGCTCTCCAAGTTCGTGGAAACGAACGCGCTTCCGAGCCAGCCGCCGAAGGTGACTTTCGAGGGGGGGCGCATCGTCCGGAGATACGAGGTCACGACCGTTCGACTGGACTCGGACGAACTGCCCGCAGCAGCGCTGAAGGCCTACGAAGCTGGCGAGAAATCCTTCGAAGTCCCGGTTGCGCAGTCGGAGGGACGATATCCGCGCGCGGCCATTGACGGAATTACCGACGTGGTCTCGGAGTTCTCGACGAAGTTCTCCGAGGGCAAGGTCAACCGGTCGAGCAACATCCGCTTAGCAGCGGAGCACATCGACGGTACGGTGCTGATGCCGGGCGAGGTGTTTAGTTACAACAAGACGGTTGGCCGACGCACGCCGCAAGCGGGCTTCAAACTCGCAGGCGTTTATCTGAACGGTCGTCACGAAACCGACTACGGCGGAGGCATCTGCCAAGTCAGCACGACGCTCTTCAACGCCGCCCTATTCGCAAACCTCAAGATCCGAGAACGCCAAAGCCACGGCATGCCGGTGCCTTACGTGCCGCTTGGCCGCGATGCAACGGTGGATTACGCAGTCGTGGACCTGAAGTTCGAGAACACGACGGGATCGCCGATCGCGATCTCTGCCGAAGTGACATCGGGTCAGATCACCTTCCGGATTTTGGGAAAGAAAGACCCTTCGCTCGAAATCGAGATCTACACGACGGATCACTCCAGTTGGGGGAATTCCGTCAAGTATGTGGACGACCCCTCGCTTCCGCCCGGAAAGACGAAGGTCGTCGAGAAGGGCAGCACGGGACACAGTTGCCGCACCTGGCGGCTGATCAAGAAGGACGGCGAGGTGGTCGAGCGCGAGAACCTCGGACCGAGCCTCTACCGGGCGAACCCGAGAATCGTCGCTCGTGGGCCTGGAGGCGGTGGAACGGCTCCGCCTACGGACCCCGGGACAGGTTCGGGCCCGCCAGGGGAAGGCGAGGGAGACGGTGAGGGCGAAGGCGACGGCTAGGCCGGTAGGGGACCAACGGCGCCAGTGAACCGTGCCTGGGGTATGACGTCTCTACCCTTACCTTGCATGAGGTGCAAACGGCTATGAAGAGAATCTTATTTGGACTTTTGGCATTTGGGGTGTGCGCCGCGGCCCTCGCAGTCGTCGTGCATATCGCCCACGGTCGAGGCGGAATCCGCATGGCGAATCACACCGTCGGTGTGTTCGACTTCGAAGTACGAAAGGTCGAGGATCACGTTCGCGGCTATTTCAAGTTTCAGCAGATGACGGCTTGGGGGAGACCCCTTGTGCGCGTTGGAGTTCCTGAAGTTCGGGGCGCTGCCTTCGCAGAGCACGCGGCGGAATTCGGCGGACCGGGCTACCTGAACGGTCATCTGGTGAGCGTGCACGTTCGAGTCTTCGACGGGGGTACCGCGCACCCGGACGCGATCAATCTGGTGTGCCGCAATCGCGCCGGAGAAGTCGTGTATCAGGCGCATGGAGAATTGGCCTTCGGCGACATCATCGTGGCCCACCGAGAGGAGCCATAAAGGGAATCGCGGTCATTCAGGCACCGGGCTCGTCCCGGTGCCTCTCTTTTTGTTAGTCTACGGAGACCTTTGTCCGTTCCATCAGGTCATCTACGATCGCCGCGTACTTTTCGCGGACGGCCTTTCGCTTCACCTTCATCGTGGGCGTTAGTTCCCCGGTTTCCTGAGTCCACCGGTCTGCCATCAGCGCCCACTTCTTGACTCGCTCGTGCGATGGCAGCCTACGATTGATTGACTCGATCTCCTGACGGAAGAGATCGCGGAAAGCCGGATGCTCCACCATCTCGTGCGGCTCAGGCGCGCCCAGTCCTCGCTCCTGGCACACGATTTTGAGCACTTCGAAATTCGGGACGATGAGCGCCGCAATGTAGTCCTGATCGTCTCCGAGCGCCATGGCTTCTTCGACGTACGCGCTCATCTTCAGCGCGTTCTCAATCGCCGCCGGCGAGACGTTTTTGCCGTTCGCCATGACGATGATGTCCTTCTTGCGATCGGTGATCCAGAGACGGTTGCCCTCCATTCGGCCGATGTCACCTGTGTGGAACCAACCCTCTTGATCGATCGCGGCGGCCGTGTCCTCGGGCCTATTGTAGTATTCGATCATGCGGCTCGGCCCGCGCATTAAGATCTCGCCGTCGTCCGCGATGCGCACCTCTACACCCGGCAGGATCTCGCCCACCGAGTCGTATCGGTTCCGATCCGGGTGGTTGACCGAGATCACCGGAGCAGTTTCGGTGAGGCCGTATCCCTGCAGCACGAGAATCCCGAATGCGCCGAAGAACTCGGCCAGTTCCGCGGGCAGAGCAGCGCCTCCGCTAACGCAGAACCTGAGCCTCGATCCGAATTTCTCCCGCACCTTCGACGAGACGAGCGAATCGAGTAGGCCGCCGAATAGCCCAACTGGCCGAAGCTTGTTTGCAATTCGAGCCTTCGCGCGCGAGAGCGTCATCGCGAAGAGCCGTTTGCCGAGTCCGCCCTTCTGCTCGACGGCAGCAAGAATCTTGTTCCTAACGCTGTCGAGGAATCGCGGCACGGCAAGAAGGATCGTGGGCTTGGCGGTGATGATGTCCTGCGCGAGAGTGCGCAGCGATCCTGCATATGCGATCTCTGCACCGCATGAAATCGGAAGGAAGTGCCCGGCGGTCCGCTCGTAGACGTGCGAAAGTGGAAGGTAACTCAAGAACCTGTCTCTCGAGTCGACGGGCAAGTTCTTCACGATCGCGTCGCATTGGAAAACGAAGGCGCGGTGATCGAGCACGACCCCTTTTGGCTCGCCCGTGGTGCCGCTGGTGTAGATGATCGTCGCCACGTCGGACGGCTGGACCAATAGGCAGCCCTCTTTCCATGTTTCCAAGCTGAGAGGGGTTGCCTTTCCGTCGTCCACCATGGCGCGCAAGGAGTACGTTCCCGGAACCGTCTGCTCCATGCTCACAACCACCACGCTTCCGGAAAGATCTCCGACTGCTTCGAGCGCTCGTTGGGCGAGTTTCGTTTCTCCCGCAAAGATCATCTTCGCGCCGGAATCTCGGAGAATGTACGCAACGTGTTCCGCGAGCAGAGTGGGATAGATGGGAACCGTGATCGCACCAAGACTCAGGACGGCCCAATCGAGGACCGCCCATTCAACGGAGTTCTCTGAGTAAATCGCGACTCGGTCTCCGGCCCGGACTTCGTTTGCGGATAAACCAGCCGCGTACTCGTGGACCATCTTCTCGAGGGCTGCGTAGGTAATTGGCTCGAATCCCGAGCCCGAGCGCCGAAGCATCGCCGGCTTTGCGGCGTACTTCTCGCAACTAGTGAGAAGCATTTCGGGCAGCGTCTTGGCGGCAACCACAATCTTTCCCCTACACATTGTAGCGGAAACCAAGCCGGGATGGGAGTCATCGCAAAGGTAGAATCCGAGCGGATGCACTTCCGAGACTGGGTGCGATCCCTGGTCCCGCCCCCCATCCGAAAAGGCAGACAAGAGTGGCTTGGCGTTTGCGCCGAGGCCGCTGCGCCTTTAATCGCCTCCGCCTGGCTGGCCGACTCTCCCCTTGCGCGCCGTCTCGTCATCGTGGCCGCAGACTACGACCGGGCGATCCAATGGCAGGCGAAACTGGTCGTCTCGGGTGTGCCTCGGGAAGCCGTTCGAATACTCCCCAGCGCCCAAAGTTCCCTCTACGACGACGGCCCCCCAGAGAGGCTGGCGCTGTGCGACCGGTCCGCTGCGCTTAGCCTGATGGGCAGCGGAGCGAACGCGATCGTGGTGACGTTTCCCCAGGCCGCACTGGAGCGCACCCTCCCGCCCGAAGCCTTCCGAAGACTGACGCTCCACCTATCGAAGGAATGGGAGGCCGCGCCAGAGGCCCTGGCAATCAGCCTTGCGGCGATCGGCTACGAGAGGGAGGAACCGGTACGGCGGCCGGGCTCGTTCAGCCTCCGCGGAGGGATTCTCGACGTGTTCGCAGGTGGGAGCGAATTCCCAACGCGGCTCGAGTTTTTTGGAGACGCGATCGAGAGCATCCGGATCTTCGACCCAGAGAGCCAGAGGAGCATCAAAGAGATCTCATCCGTGAGCGTTCCGCCGGTGCGAGAGGTTCTGCTGCCCGAGAACTCCGACGAAGTTCTGAATCAGCTGCGGTCGGAACTCGAAAACCAATCGAAGGCCCTTCCCACCGACATTGCGGCGGAACTTCGAGCGAACATTCAAACGGACCTCGCACTGATTCAACAGCGAACGTTCTTCGATCGCGCTGAACTGTATCAGCCTTTGCTCACACAGCCGTTCACATGCGCTGTCGACTACCTTGCAGATGGTCTGCTCGTGCTCGACGAACCCCTCGAATTGGAGGCGCGCGAACTTAGAAGCGTGGAGGACCTGCAGTCCGTGCTCGACAATCGGGCCGCACGCGGGGAATTGCTTCACACGGACGCCCGACAGTTTCTTGCACCGATCGATCGGCTCGGGAAACACGGTGATGTTCTCTCACTCACTTCCCTTCCCGCTTCCGTATCCTGGTTCTCACCCTCGGAGTCCGTGGATGCCGGAACTCAGTCGCTTGGAGCGTATCGCGGCCGCGCGGACGCGCTCGCAAAGGCGATAACGGCGTGGCAAGCATCGGGAGTGCGGATCGTGTTTGCGACGGACCAGCCGAATCGAACCAAGGAGGCTCTGAAGAACATCGGGCTCAACGTGTCGGTTCCCGACGACGACGGCGAGATGGGCCTCCAGGACGGACTGCTAATGGTTCGCGGAAATCCTGCGGGGGGGTTCCTATCCCAAGCCGCGCAGACGGCAGTCGTGTCCGATCTGGAACTGTATGGAGGCGGAAAACTCCGTCTTCCACAACGCCGCTTCAACGAGGGCGCACCCATTGCGTCCATCCTCGACCTCGCCCCCGGCGATTACGTCGTCCACATTCAGTTCGGGATCGGGCGGTACCGCGGGCTGGTGGTTCGCAAGGTGGAGGGCGTCGAACGAGAATTCCTGCACATCGAGTATCAGGCTCCGGATCGGCTGCTGCTTCCCACGGATCAACTCGATCGCATTCAGAAGTTCCTGTCACCGAGCGAGTCCCCGCCCGCCCTGCACAGGATCACCGGGGGGGATTGGCAAAGGGCGCTCCGCTCGGCGCGGAAAGGTGCCGAGGACTTTGCCCGCGACTTGATTCGCATCTACGCAAAGCGCTCTCAAGCCACTCGGCCTCCCTATGGCGAGGACTCGCCGTGGCAATCGGAAATGGAAGCGACCTTTCCATGGATGGAAACCCCGTCGCAACTGTCGGCGATCGACGACGTGAAGCGCGATCTCAACGTGGCTGTGCCGATGGATCGGCTCATCTGCGGAGACGTCGGTTTCGGCAAGACCGAAGTTGCGATTCGCGCGGCGTTCAAGGTCGCGCAGGCCGGGCGGCAGGTCGCAGTTCTCTGCCCGACGACGATTCTCTCCGATCAGCACTTCGAGACGTTTCGCGAGAGATTGGCCGCGTATCCGATCGAGGTCCGCGTGCTCAACCGGTTCCGAACCACCAAGGAGAGGCGAGAGACGCTGGATGGACTCGAATCCGGAAAGGTGGACATCGTGATCGGCACGCACGCGCTCTTGCAGAAGTCGCTCAAGTTCGAAGACCTCGGACTGGTCATTGTGGATGAGGAGCAGAGGTTCGGAGTCAAGCACAAAGAGAGGCTGAAGGAGATGCGCGTCAGCGTTGACTTCCTGACGATGAGCGCGACTCCCATTCCCCGAACCCTGAGCATGGCGCTGATGAACATTCGGCAAATGTCGCTGATCAACGACCCGCCTCCGGGGAGGCTCCCGATCCGAACTTTTTTGCGACCTTACGGTGAGGACATCGTTCGAGAAGCGCTGCTGCGAGAGTTCGCACGAGGCGGGCAGGCGTTCTACGTCTTCAACCGAGTGCAGGGGATACAGCACGTCGCAGAGCGATTGCGAAAGCTGATTCCGAATGCGCGCATCGCGGTCGCACACGGTCAGATGCACGCCGACGAATTGGAACCGATCATGACCGCCTTCTTCCACCACGAGGTGGACATCCTCATCGCAACGACGATCATTGAGAACGGAATAGACAACCCGAACGTGAACACGCTTATCGTCGAGGGAGCGGACGCCTTAGGCCTTGCACAACTTTATCAACTCCGCGGGCGGGTGGGAAGGAGTGATCGCCAAGCGTACTGCTACCTGCTCTACAGGTCCGGCAAGCGCATGACCGACAACGCGATCTCCCGGCTCAAGTCCTTACAGGAGTTTAGCCATCTCGGCTCCGGATACTCTTTGGCCTTTCGTGACCTGCAGATCCGAGGCGCGGGCGAACTGCTCGGTGCGAAGCAGCACGGACTCATGCACTCCGTTGGTTACGAGATGTACGTGCACCTCATTCACGAAGCGGTCAAGCAACTGAAGGTCGCTCTTGATGAAGGCGGAGAGCAGGCGGCGCGTCTCACGCGCGTGGAAATCGAAGCCGAGAAGGTGTTCGAAGAGCTGCCGACATTCGAAATCCCTTCGGGAGCGCACTTGCCGAGAACCTACATCGAGAGCGAAGATCAAAGGCTGTACTACTACAAACGGCTGATGGAAGCGCGGACCGAGGACGAGGTGAAGGCTCTCGAAGGCGAACTCATAGACCGCTACGGCGCGATCCCAACTCCTGGACAGGCTGCGGTTCGGCTGCTCCGCCTCCGAATCCTGGCGAAAGAACTGGGAGTTCGCAAATTGGAGGGCAAGGGCGGTCGCTTGATGGCTTGGATCGAGAAGGGGCGGGAGATCCCGCTCAAGGCAGTTCATCAACTTCAGCGGCAATACAAGGGCCTGAGATTCAGGACGGACCTGCTCGAATGGGCCTACACGACGGACGCGCTGGCCTCGACGGAGCAACTGCTCCGCACGTTGAGCGACATTCGAAGCGGCGCCCAAGTGGCCGTTACGGGTCGAGCGTAGCCTCGGCGCACTCAGTCGCCGCCCGACCGGCTCCGAATCGTACATAATTCGCCGCCGGAGCCGAACAAGACTGAAATGAGATTCACAACCCGCGCGATCCACGGAGGATTTCCGAAGGATCCGCAATCAAAAGCCGTAACCTTCCCGATTTATCAAACTTCGACGTTCAGCCAGGAGCATCCGGGCGAACCCGTCGAGTTCATGGGTCGGGCGCTTTCCTACGCACGCACGGAGAACCCGACTCGAACGGCTCTCGAGGCATCGCTCGCCGAGTTGGAAGAGGCACGATACGGACTCGCCTACCCGACTGGACTTGCTGCCGTCACCTGTGTGATGAACACACTCAACGCCGGCGATCATGTGATCGCGTGCTCCGACCTTTATGGTGGCTGCTATCGCATGTTTACGAAGGTCTACTCTCGGCACGGCATCGAGTTCTCGTTCGTGGACGCCACGGACCTCACCACTCTTGCATCCGCGTTTCGGGAAAACACTCGCCTCGTCTGGCTTGAATCTCCATCGAATCCACTGTTGAATGTCACGGATCTCGCGGCGGCGAGCGCGATCGCACGCGAACGCGGCGCCACTTCGATCGTGGACAACACGTTCGCGACACCGTATTTGCAGAGACCGCTCGAACTCGGAGCCGACGTCGTGCTCCACTCCACGACGAAGTACATCAACGGGCACGCCGACGTCGTCGGGGGGGCCTTGCTGACAAACTCGGACGAACTGTATCAGCGGCTAAAGTTTGTGCAGAACGCGTGCGGGCTCGTCCCCGCTCCCCAAGACTGCTTCCTCATCAATCGCGGCCTCCGAACGCTCGCGCTTCGCATGGAGAGGCATTGCGATAACGCAGAGAAGGTGGCGGAATTCTTGTCGCAGCACGACAAGGTCGAACGTGTCTATTACCCCGGGCTTGCAACTCATTGCGGCCACGGAATCGCCAAAAAGCAGATGAAGCGGTTCGGCGCGATGCTCTCCTTCGACCTGAAGGCCGATGTCGAGAAGTCGAAGCGATTCGCCGCATCTCTCAAGTACTTCACGCTCGCTGAGTCGTTGGGCGCGATTCAATCGTTGATTTGCCACCCGCCGACCATGACTCATGCTTCGGTGGAACCCGACGTTCGCAAATCCGTCGGGATTTCTGACGGACTGATTCGCATCTCCGTCGGCCTCGAAGATCCAGAGGACCTCATCGAGGACTTGGGCGAAGCCCTGTCGGCGCTCTAACGATGGCAAGCTGCACAAAGGTCGGCCTCCTGGGGCTCGGCACCGTCGGAACCGGCCTCGTAGAACTCCTGACGAGAAACGCCCACCTCATCGAGAACAAGTCCGGCGTTTCGCTCGAAGTTTCGCGAGCTCTCGTTCGAGATCTCTCAAAGCCGAGAGTCTTGTCGAAGGAACTCATCACGAACGACCCAGAAGAGATTCTCGGCGACCCCGACATCAACATCGTCGTGGAAGTGATGGGAGGCATCGAGCCCGCCAAGTCTTACATCCTTCGTGCGCTCGAAAACGGTAAGAACGTCGTGACGGCAAACAAAGCCGTGTTGGCCGCACACGGGTTGGAGATCTTCGAGGTCGCCGCCCGTCACGGAAGGCAGATCGGATTTGAAGCAAGCGTCTGCGGCGGAATTCCCATCATCCGCGCCATCACGGGAGGACTGGTCGGCAACCGCGTCGAGGAACTCGTCGGAATATTAAACGGAACGACGAACTACATCCTAACGCGGATGCACGAAGAAGGGATCACCTTCGCGGACGCCTTAGCGGAGGCCCAGGCGAAAGGACTCGCAGAGGCTGACCCGACCTTCGACGTGAAGGGCATTGATGCGGCTCACAAATTATTGATCCTCGCGGAAATCCTATTCCAGTCACGCGCAGAGCTGGAGGACATGGTCATCGAGGGAATCGACACGCTCGAATCCATCGACATCGAAGCGGCACAGGAGTTCGGCTTTCGCGTGAAACTGCTCGCGCTCGCCACGAGGAACAACGGCTCGATCGACCTGCGCGTGCATCCAAGCCTCGTTCCCAACGACCACCCGCTGGCGAGCGTATCGAACGAGTTCAATGCGGTGTTCATGCGAGGCGACGCTACAGGAGAGTTGATCTTCTACGGCAAGGGGGCCGGCTCGATGCCGACGGCGAGCGCCGTGCTTTCCGACATCGTCGAGATTTCCAGAAACCCGGAGTCGCGACTCATCTGGGATCCAGGCAAGAGCGTTCCCTTCGCTCCCGTCGAAGGCGACAGCCGATACTACTTGCGGTTCCCAATCTTCGACCGGCCGGGGCTGATCGGTCGTATCGCAACCATCCTTGGCGACCATTCGATCTCGATTACCCACGCGCTTGCCGACCTCGTTTGCGACGAAACGAACCGGGGAAACGTGAAGATCATAACGCACCGCGGGAACGCATCCGCGGTCCGGCAAGCGCTCAAAGAGATCGAAGCGTCGGGCGTTCTGTCGTCCCCCCCCGTGGCTCTGAGGATCTTCCACTAGTCCCGGTAGGCGAACTCTCCGGAGGAGACGGCCCAATCGTTTCCGAGGAATCCAGCGCACAAGACGCCATCGATCCCACTTTGAAGGGACTCCGTCGAGATGACGCAGACGTCAGGATAGGCGACTCCCGAAACGAAGGTCGGCATCCGGACAGACAGCATGGCGGCCGGCATACCCGCAGGCGCGATCACCGCGACGAGGCATCCTGGATCTGATCGGCTCGGCAGACAAGCAAGCAGCAGATTGTCGGGGCCAACGAACTCCCGAGAACCAATTGTGATGCGGTTCCTCTTGGCAATGATCTCGCTCTCCCCAACGACCGTTTTCCACGCACCATTGGTCTGCGCATTGCCGTAGAGAATCACGTTGCGGCCGCGCAGATCGCGCGAGTACCTCTGCTTTGACACGAACTCCGCGTCCGAGATGACCTGCGGGGTTGCGTTGCCTCGGTACCAGAAGGACTCGGCGTCGAATCGCGCCTTGCTAATGGACCAGGCGTTCTCATGGTCCGTGCCCGCCGTGCCGTACACGAAGATCATCCTGTTTTGGAATGCGTTCTTGAACGGCCCGCTTGCGTCGGGACGCTTCGATGATTCGGTAGGAGGAGGCGATGCCTTCCATCCCTCCGCGCCTTTCGCGAAGTGGTACCGACCGGGCTCCTTCATGCGCGGGACTGCAATCGTCTGTCCGTCGACTTCGAAGCGAAGCGAGTCTGCTCCGTCGAGCACGCTCGGATCGAATGAGATCATCGCGACGTTTTCCGTCTTCCCGGAGATGCGCCCGAGGTTCCAGTCCCACGCCAGATCGACTCGGCTCGGCTTCATCGAGGACTGCTGCTGTTCGATTCTCACCCAGTAGTAGTTCGCGGAAGAACCGGGATTCACGGTAGTGAATGAGGCCCTTCTAACTTCCGTGGCGTGGGGCCGTAAGCGGCGAGCAAAGAAGTCCATCATCGGAGCCCAGTCAACACAATCCGCGCCTGGCTCCTCACTCGCATCCCACCAATGCCCTGCGCCAGCCTGCTCGTGCGACATGAAGTCCTTGTGAAACTCAGCCAGCGCTTTCGTCATCGTTCTGGCCTGATCTACGGGCACGTTGTCGTCGGCATCGCCGTGCAAAACGTACACACCGAGGTTCGTGAGGTTACGCACCAGGCCGAGCGTGTCGCTTTGTGATGCCGCGCGCGTGAACATCCCCGGAATCCCCGCATCGGAGAAACGCGCCCCCCCGGCATAAGTCCAGAAACTCACCCAGCCTGCGCTCGGCCCGATCGCAGCGAACTGATCGGGGAACGTGACACCGAGGTGCCAAGTTCCGTGGCCGCCCATCGAGTGGCCAGTGAGGTAGATCCGCCTCTCATCCGCGTCGAGTCGAGACTTCGCATCCCGGAGGACCTCCATCGCATCGAGCCTGCCCCAATCTTCCCAGTCGAAACCGAACGGACGCCGATTCGTGGCCGCGACGAGGTGCATCCACGCCTTTTGCCCGTATGCATTCGCCTGGCCGATCGCCTCGACACCCGCGCCATGACAGCTGAGAGCCAAGGCCTTCGGAACAGAATCTGTTCCCGAAGCAGGGTTGACGGCGTAGTACTGAACACTGCCATCCACACCGCTGACGAATGTGCGCTTGTGCACCTGGAATGGGGACTTGACTTCGGCCTGCAAGTCGAGCTTCGATCCTTCGATCCACTTGCCCGCCTCCATTCGCTGAAGGGTCAATTTGATGGGAAGGCTCTTTTGCTCCGACTTCCCTGTCCAGTGAACGCGCACTGCCGCCTTGTGGATCGAGAACGGAAGCATCGAAGGAACAGTCGTGAGTTCGACCGTCCCCCCATCAACTTGGGCCGACACTCGGAGCGCGGACTCCTGCATGTCGCCCGCGTTTATCACGATGACCCCGATCCAAACAGATCCAGGCTCGCCGAGGAGCAAGTCGGGCAGCGTTACATCCCTCGAAGTGAGATACACTCTCGCGGGCGCATCGAGGATGCTCGCCCGCATTGCGCCGCGCCCCCCCGCAAACAGAAAGGTGTTCTCCCCGCGCTTGAGATGGATCGGAAGAACTGTCAGTCCATTTCCATAGACGTCCCCGGCGCGAGGCTCGCCATTGACATACACCATCGAATGCCCCGAGGCTTCGAGGAGCGCGGCGCGCTCGACTTCGGAGGTAACGCGTGCAAACGCATATCCCCCCCGTACCTCAGGAACGTCGAGCGATCCGTCCTCTTTCGCGGTTACTTCTCTCCATGCGACCGAGTTGCCGCTTGCCCCGACGACTTTCTGGCCCGCCGCAGGATTCTTCCACTCGCCGTTCGCCATTGAGAGTTGAATCGGATCGCGATGCAAAGGGGATCGACCGTAAGCGCCCACTGAAGGCAGAACGAGGTAGTCACGAATGACCAGGGGCTGCTGCGAAAGGGTCGAGAACGCGAGGATCGCCGCGAAGAACATCTGCTCCTACTTTATCCGAAGGACGGCGGAGCCTCGTATTCCGTCCGTTTTCAACTTCAAGAGCGCATCGTTTGCCTCTTGCAGCGAGAACTCCTCGACGCTTGTGCGAATGGGGATCTCCCAGGCGAGGCGCAGGAGTTCCCTGCCGTCTTCCCGCGTGTTTGCCGTGACGGAAGTGAGAGTCTTCTCGCCGAAGAGGTGGCGCGAGTACTCGAGGGGCGGCAGGTCGGACGAGTGGATCCCCGCGCAAACCACTGTCCCCGCCTTGCCGACGGCGGAGAGCGCCCGCGCGATGGCCTCGCCGGAAGGGGCGAAGACGATCGCCGCATCGAGGGGGCGGGGTGGGGCGTCGTCCGCGTCTCCAACCCAGTCCGCGCCCATGTCCTCCGCCAACTTCCGGTGCTTCGCTCCCCTGGTGATCACGCTCACGGCACAGCCCCAGTGCCGGGCGATCTGGATCACGATGTGCGCGGACGACCCGAAGCCGTAGAGGCCGAGGTCCTGGCCCGGCTCAACCCCCGACCGGCGGAGCGCCCGGAATCCGATAATGCCCGCGCACAGGAGCGGCGCGACCTGGGCGGCGTCGGCCTCCTCCGGGATCTCATACAGGAAGTCGCGCTTGGCCGCCACAGATTCGGCATAGCCGCCATCCACGTGGAATCCGGTGAACGTCGGCCGATCGCAGAGATTCTCCGATCCTCTCGAGCAAAAGGAGCATTGGCCGCAGGTTTCGTGCAGCCACGCTGCGCCGAATCGGACATTGGTGTCGCGCGCCCTGCCGATGATCTGGTGACCCGGAACGATCGGCAGTTTCCCCCCCTCCAAGTCGCCTTCGACGACGTGGAGGTCGGTTCTGCAAACCGCGCAGACTTCCACGTCCAGGAGCACATCACCGTCACATGGTTCAGGTTCGGGAATCTGTTCAAGCGAAAGCGGTCGAGTTTCGACTGGCGCGCGCTGGTGGCAAACCTGTGCCCGCATCATGCGATGGATTCGGCTTGAGATTTCTCGACGATCTCGGCGATGGCAGGGTCTTTGGAGTTTCGAAATCTCTCCGGCGGAAGGTCCGCTGCGATGCGGCCGTCATGCAAGAACAGAACGCGATCGGCCACGCGCATCACCGCGCTAACATCGTGAGTGACGACTATGCTCGTCACATTGGTCTTCTCTGAAACTTCTCTGATCAGGGCATCGATCGCGTACGCCGTAACCGGATCGAGTCCGCTGGTCGGCTCATCGTAGAAGACGACTTCCGGGTTCATCGCGAGAGCGCGCGCAAGGCCCACTCGCTTCTTCATGCCTCCGCTCAATTCGCTCGGGTACAGCCGCTCCGTGCCTTCAAGCCCGACGAGGCCGAGCTTCTCGGCGACCATTTCGCTGAGGGCCTTTCGGGTTAGTTTGAGATGCCTCTCTGCTCCGAAGGCGACGTTGTCGTGGACGTTCAGGTAGTCGAACAGGGCCGACCCTTGAAACACGACGCCGAGCCGCTTGCGCACCTGCGCGCGCTCGGACGAACTGGCCGAGTATAGGTTTACGTCGAAAAGCTCAACCGTCCCGCTTGTCGGTCTGAGCAGTCCTGCCATACAGCGCAGGAGGGTCGTCTTGCCTCCGCCGGAAGAGCCCATGATGGCGACCGTTTCGCCCGCCGACACGTCCACGTCGATCTCGGCAAGGACGACGCGATCCCCGAACCGATGGCTCAGGCCCCGGACGCGGATCATGTCGGGCAGTATACTCGTGAGTCAATCCGACCCCCTACTGGAGCATTCATGACAGCAAGCCTTCTCGTCACAGCAGCATTCGCCGTTCCTTCCCTCATCCAAACCTACCCCCTCGAACTTCGGTTTGCGGAGAATGAGACCCTCAAGTATCGCGAGGCCATCGAGGTCACTGAATCGACAAGCGCAGGCGGCCAAACGCAGTCTATGAAGGCGGAGGGATCTCGAACGATCAACATCAAGGTGACGAGCATCGACGGCAACAAGGCATCGATGTCGTTTGCCTATTCCAATGTGACCGGAAAAGCCAAGGCATCCGGATTGCCGCCCAACGCGCCAAAGGCGGAAGTCGCGAAGATGGAACAGGAATACGCTGAGCGATTCAAGAATGACCTCGGCTCAGGCGAAAGGACCCAGATGGTGGATCCGAAAGGCAACACGGTTTACAAGTTCATCCTCGACGATGTGAGGACGGTGTGGGTCTATAAGGGAGCCTTCTTGGCGCTGGCGCTTCCCGACCACGCGCCGAAGATGAACGAGAAGTGGACTTTGAAACTCGCGCAGCCAGATCCGACGACGAGCGCGCTCTTCGACTTCACGTTCAAACTCGTGGGCGCCCTTCCGCGCGAGGGTGAGACGGCCTACCGAATCGTGATCTCCGGCTCCACTTCAAATACTCAGAAGCAGAACGGCATGACCATGAAGCAGTCGCTGGAAGTCTCCGGTTGGGTGCTGCTTGGCGGCACGTCCGGCAAGATACTCGGCGCGGAGATCACCTCGACTTCCACCCAGTCCCTCACGCACCCGCAGCAGGGCACAAGGAAGGCCGTCAACAAAACGGTCCGGAAACTCGAAAAGATCGACTGACCCCGATCTACGAGAAGGGATCTTCAGGGTCCGCCACAGGAACCGGCGGGCCCGCTTTCATTTCTTGAGCACGGCCGCCGCACCGCTGAATGACCTCTTTGACCTGCCTTCCTTCATTCCGCTTTTCCTCGGCAAGGCCTTCAAGGATGCGCCTCAGCCGGCTCTCGCGATCCTCGACCGGGACTGCGGCGAGGAGGTCACGAACAACAGCGGGCGCGATGTGGGGGTCGATGCTCTTGGCCACGCGCATGATTTCGTCTTCGAGGCTCTGCCTGTTCACCGGAAACTTCCGCATACCGTCGGTTCCGCGCAGACAGGTGGGCAGTGGGAATCGAATGAACAAAGGCTGAGAAAAGTGTGGGTGACGAACCATCAGTTCTCCCGGATCGGCCGTCGCGAGTTTCTCCCGCACGGCCGGCGGATAGACGGTGTATGTCGGATGCGTGAGTTCCTCGAGTTGGATGTTCCCGAACGCGGAGTTGGCACAGTTGCCGACGATTTGCGGATCAACGCGTGAACGAAACTGCTGCGCGCTGAACAGCACCAGTCCAAGGTACCGACCCCGCGCCGCGATGTCCCGAAGTGACCGCATCACGTGAGTTTCGCGTCCTCCGCTCGGGGCGTACTTATTCAATTCGTCAACGACGACGATCAGTCTCCGGACACCAAGGTTGCCCTCCTCCATTCGGTTGCGCAATTCCGAGATGACGGCCGCGAAGATCAAGTCCTGCGCGTCTGCGCTGCACTGCGCAACATCGACGACGTAGACGTGCCGATCCTCAAACCTGGCCGGGAGCGGCGGCACCTCCTCCGTTTGAGAGGCGATGAGGCCGGAGAACCTCTGGCGAAAGCCCTCCAGACGGTTGTACATCTTGCGAATGGTCGCCGAGTGGTGCGAGTGGTAGTCCCCGCGCCCTTCCTCCGCCTTCGCCAGCATCTGCTTGACCGCCTCGATGAGTTGGAAGAGAGAGTCCACCTTCAGCGGTGCCGAGTCCTCTTCGACTCTCCAGTCGCGTCCGACGACTTCGTTTTGGAGAAACGCAAGGAAGGAGTCCGCCTTCGCGTCGAGGTCTTCGCGTGAGAGCAGCACGTCGGCGTTCTGAAGCACCGTGTTCAGGCCGAAGCAGAAGCCGTGCGTGGGGTTACTCGTATCGAGGTCGGGATGGCGTCGGAGCGTGACCAAGCCGGAATGCGCTTCGGACTGATACGGCGCGTAGTAGGTGACGCTTTGAAACGGGGCAACAGGAATGTCAACTTGCCCGTACATGCGCGCAGACGCATCGTCGGGGCTCTCCCAAGCATGGTCAAGGTAGAGGAGATCGCCGCCCTTGACGTTAAACATGACGGCGGCAATGCCTTGATCTTCCCTCCCCTCGTAGTGCTGGAAGATCGACGAGAGCAGGAATTGAATGTAACTCGTCTTCGCCGCAAGGCCGCTTGTGCCCGTGATGTTGAAGTGACCGGCCTCCGGGCCGAGGATGTAGTCCGGATCCGCGTACACAGGAAGTTCCTTGCCCTTCATCCCATAGAATCCGATCGGGATGCCTCCTTCAAACTTGTCCCCGCAAAGTGCGGTGCGCACATCGGCGGCTGTCGCCTCGTAAACCTCGCCAATTCCCACCGCCGCGACGGGCTCTTCCGGTATGCGCCGCAGCACGGCCGCTTCGTAGACTCGGATTTCCGGTCGCAGCGTGAGCGCCTCCCCCCCGGGCGTTCCTTCCCTGCCGAGATAGTCTGTCAGGGCGTTCGGGAGATCGTTGTAAGCGTAGGCTTCGACGACCACGCCGTAAATCCTCACCGCTGGACCCTCGCCACGGCCGTATTCCACTCTCACGAGCGAGCCGATTCCGAGCGGCGCGGACAGTTCGGCCCAAAAATGGAACTTGTACGCCGTATTCGGGGATTGCTCCGTTCCTACTACGTGTCCGATGACTTGCTGTGAAGGTTCGCTCATGTACCCACCATGCCGGTCAATTGCGCATCGCTCGGCTGGAGCGACCGCAAATACATCTCCACCCTGCGGATTGGATAGATCATCCTGTCGAATCGAACATCGGGCAGAGAGAGAGGCGCCCTCTCCGCGAGGATCCATGAACTCACATCGTCTATGTATCGCATGGACTCCTCCGCGGGCGGCAATTCGACCCGAATGAGCCCGAAAAAGGGCCCCTGCGTGTCCGAGTGTCTCAAGCGAAGATACCAACTGTACGCCGCTCGTCGCTGAAGCGGATTCGCGAGAAAGACTGGACTCCTCTGGCCCGGACGTAGAGATTGGATGACTTCGAGTTTCTCACGCTCCTGGAAGTACATCTTCCGATGGGATTTCACAACACCCACGATTCGATGAAACTCGGACTTCCCCTCCAAGATGTTGGCGATGCCCCCGTCGACGAGGAGCCATCCAGGGTTGCCGTCTTCCAACCATTTAGCGATGATACGTCGCTCCTTTGCGTCCCTCTCCACGCTGATTCGATTTTGTATCGCCTTCGATGGCGATTCACCGCTCGCGAGATCGGCGCGGACCTGCGCGAACTCGTATCCTCGCTCCCTTAGTCGCGTCGCGGCCTGCGTGCCCTCGAAGGCGGCAACAAAAGTCTTCTGATCCACATAGCCGTGCGTGTGAAGCATCTCTCGGCCTTCGCGCTTCAGGATCGCCGCTCCGACGCAAGCGATGCAGCCCGGATAGAAGTCTTCGAAAAACGCCAATCGAGTCTTCTCTGTGCCGTCTTCGAACCACTCGAACGATGAGACACCCGATTGCGCGATCTCGCGGGCTTCGAAGGGACCTGCTTCGACCACGTCCGAATCTACGAACTCTTCGAGAGCGGTGTCTTCTCGTGGAATCCAGCCGAGTTCCTGCGCTGCGTCGAATGGCTTGGCGACCATCCGCACGCCGCGAACATCGCGAAGCAGTTCCGAGAGCCGGAAAGGCAGGGATGTCATGTTCGATCCGAACCCTCTATCCTACACTCAACCACTCAACGCTCTCCTTCAATTGACGAACCGCATCCTCCGCCGCGGTTTCGCCTCTCCGTCGCGGTGTCGGAAGGTCCGCGTCGAGATAGGCGCTCACTTCGAGTAAGGACTGCACATCAGCAGGAATCCCTTCGGGAACGTCGCGGTCGAGCAAGGTGAGCGCGGCAGCAATCCACATACGCGGAACGGTCCTGAGGTTGTATCCTCCGCCTCCGCAGGCAACCGTTGGCAGGTCGAGGCCGCGCACCTCCTGTACCGCCTCCAGCCATTCTTGCGCCGCGAGGTTGACGTGAGCGATCGGATCAAGAGCATGAGTGTCGGTACCCATTTGCAGAACGATGGCCTCGGCGCCGAAGCGGCGCACCGCCGTCGGCACGATGGCACGAAATGCCTCAAGCCACACGTCCCCCGTCGTTCCCGCGTTGACGGGAATGTTGAGCGAAGTCTTCTCCGCACCCAACTCTCCGACGAACCCTGTGCCGGGAAACAGAGAACGACCCGATTCATGAATGCTGATGGTGAGAACGGTGGGTTCGTCGTAGAAGATCCACTGCACTCCATCCCCGTGGTGGACGTCGATGTCGATGTAGGCGACCCTCGAGAAGCGTTCACGCAGCAGGGAGATCGCCACTGCCAAGTCGTTGTAGATACAGAATCCGCTCGCTCGCTCAGGCATCGCGTGATGAAGTCCGCCACTGAGGGAGATCGCCAGGGGCGAACCGTCGCACACCGCGCGCGCTGCGGCTGCGCTGCCGCCGACATACCAGAGGCTGGCTCCGTGCATGTCCGAGAAAAGAGGATCGTCACCGTAGCCGAGGCCGTGCTCTGGTGATGGAACTCCCTCGCCTGCGCGCTTGACAGCCTCAAGATAGTCGCGCGTGTGGATTCGCAGGAGGTCGTCGTACGTCGCTGGGGGGGGCACCGACACCTGGATGCCTTCGGCCTCTGCGAGAGCGATGGCGCGGCGAAGCCGCTCCGGATTCAGCGGATGGCCGGCTCCGAAGTCGTAGGAGAGCATCTCCGGCCGGTAGAAGAACTCGCCGCGCACCCCGCGAGAGTACCGCGCCCGAGCCGAGCAGTCTCGGCGAAGCATGCGCAAAAGCGCGGCCGCCTCTTTACAGTCGGAGGTGGTGGGTGTTAGACTCCGCGCCCATGGAGTGGCTGTCCGACCCGAACATCTGGCTGGGTCTCATCACCTTGACGATTCTGGAAATCGTTCTCGGCATCGACAACATCGTGTTCATCTCGATCCTCTCCGGCAAATTGCCGCAGGATCAGAGGCCGAGGGCACGCAGAGTGGGGCTTGCGCTCGCGCTGATCATGCGCGTGCTCCTCCTGCTCTCGATCTCTTGGGTGATGGGCTTGACCGCTCCGCTTCTGACGATTGTCGGGCGAGAGATCACTGGTCGGGACCTAATCCTGTTCCTGGGCGGCGGATTCTTGATCTTCAAGAGCGTCCGAGAGATTCATGAAAAACTTGAAGGCGAGCCTGGGCATGCACTCCCTTCGACTGGCGCAACCTTTGGGTCCGTGATCTTCCAGATCATGCTCCTCGACCTCGTTTTCTCTCTCGACAGCGTAATCACCGCCGTCGGCATGGTGCAGAGCGTGGCGATCATGGTGGCCGCGGTCCTCATCGCCGTCGCGTTTATGCTGATCTTCGTCAATCCGATCAGTGACTTCGTGGAAAAACACCCGACGGTGAAGATGCTCGCGCTCGCGTTCTTGATCCTCATCGGCGTCAACCTGATCGCGGAGGCGACAGGAAATCACATTCCGAAGGGATACACTTACTTTGCGATGGCGTTCAGCGTGGTCGTGGAGTTGCTCAACCTTCGCATGAAGGCAAAGGCCGCGCCGGTCCACCTGCGAAGCCCAATGGAGGAAGGATAGAAACGTCGGACGCGGCCAGCGCTTCGTTACGCCCAGCGGCAGTGGTCACATCTTCGTGTGCGCCGGGCTGATCCTTGCCAGCCGCGATCCGATTGTATAGATTCAGACGACTTCCGCACGCCCTGGGTTCGGACGGTTAGTCGAATCCTGCGTGGCCCCTTGCGCTCGGAGCGTCCTCTACCGACTCCTCCGCCTTCCCTACCTGAATGCCGGTCAGCACCAAGCACTCCCGCACCATGGCCTTCGCAGTCTCCTCCTCTGCGACCACCGCGGCGTTCACCCCCTGGGTTTCGAGTTCGTCCGCCGAACCGGAACTGTGCGCGCGGGCCACGATCGCAATGTTCGGATTCAGATTCCGCACGTGTTTTGCCGTAAGAACTGTCGTGAATCGATCCGGCATCGCGAGGATGGCGAGCTGCGCCTTCTCCGCCTGACACCTCTTCAGGATTTCCGGGTTGGAGGCATCGCCGAAGACGGTTGCGTAAGCATGCTCGCAAGCCGACCGTAGGGCGCGAGCGTCAAAATCCACTACGACGACACGCAAGTTGAGTTCTTTCATCAGCCTGCAGATTCGGCGACCGACTCGGCCGTATCCGCACAAAATCGCGTGACCGGATGTGTCTTCGCCCGGCGGCTCGACGAACGAAATCAAGCGTCCGAAGTTCACACGCCGCGAGAGACGCTCTGCTATGGGATCCAAGGCAGCGAATAGGAGGGGCGACAAGAGCAGCGTCATGGCAGTCGCGGAGAGAATCAAGTCGTACAGTTCCCGTGGAATGACATCGAGCTTCAGGGCCGAATTCGCCATCACGAACGAGAACTCTCCGATCTGTGAAAGCGCGAGACCGGTGGACACGGCGACCCTCGGGTGAAATCCGAGCATCTGGGTCAGCACTCCGATGATCAGAGTCTTTCCCAACAGAATCATGACGGTGAGGCTGAGAACTGGAAGCCAGTGCTCCAACAGGAATTGGAGATCGATCAGCATCCCGAGGGACACAAAGAAGAAACTGCCGAAGAGCTCGCGGAACGGAATCGACTCCGCGATGACTTGGTGCCTGAATTCGCTCCGGCTCAATGTCATTCCGGCGAGGAACGCACCCACTGCGATCGAGATGCCGATCTTGTCTGCGATCACGGCTGCGGCGAAGCAGAGCCCCAAAGCGGAGAGGATAAAGAGTTCGCGACTTCGTGTGCGGCTGATTGCGCGCAACATCATGGGAACGATGCGCGTCGAGGCCGCCCAAAGGGCAGCGACGAGAGCTAGGCTCCAACCAACCTGCGCGGCTGCGCCACCCAAACTCGCCGCGCCGACAGATAGGGGCAGCAACGCGAGCGCAAGAACGAGCGACAAGTCTTGCACAAGCGCATAAGCGAGGACGGCAGATCCGAGATTGGAGCCGATGTGGTTTCTCGCCTCGAGAAGTTTGAGCGCAACCGCGGTGGAACTGAGCGCGCCCGCGTAGCCCGCGATAAGCGAAGGCACCATCTCAAATCCCAGAGATCGAGCGAGCAGCGCGCCGAGGCCGAGAGTAACCAGGATCTGCAAAGGGGCGCCGACCGCTGCAAGCCGGTTCGCAAGGTCCTGAAACGACACCTCCATCCCGACGATGAAAAGCAGCAGGGCCACCCCGAACTCGGCCGTACCGGAGATAGCGCTCACTTGGAGGCCGATCTCATCCCGAAACGCGCCGAGAACGATTCCTGTGAGGATGTATCCGAGGATGATCGGAATTCGGATGATGGACGCAGCGACACCGCCGACGACGGCCCCAAGGACGACGACGGCGAGCGTGTTGATTAGTTGCGGATTGGACTCCATCGGCGCGTCCGCCTCATCATGCCATATGGCTCGGCTGCGTCCCGGCGCCCTGGCTTGCCACGCAGAATCAGCGAACCGCTATGACAGCCTTATCGATGAGGCCGAACGCGATCATCGCCTCTTCTACTTTGCGCTTTTGGGCATCCGTTGGGGGAATCATCGGCAGCCTGTAGCGGTCGGTTTTGAACCCGAGGAGCGTGAGGGCGTATTTGATCGGAATCGGGTTCGTCGTGCAGAAGCACGCCTGAATGAGAGGGACGAGTTTCTTCGACAACTGGGCGGCGGCGAACCCCCCCTTGCCTTCGCCTGTGGCGAAGAACGTCTCCATCATCTCCATGATCTGCTTGCCGGCGATATGTCCAACGACCGACACGACTCCGATCCCTCCGACCGACAGCACGGGCAGGGTGAGAATGTCGTCGCCTGAATAGACGCGGAACCCTTCCGGAGAGCGCGCGGCGACCTCGGCGACTTGAGCGACGTTTCCGCTCGCCTCCTTGACCGCGCAGATGTTCGCCACATCCTCAGCGAGTTGAACGAGCGTCGAGGTTTCGATGTTTACAGAGGTCCTGCCCTGAATGTTGTAGATGAGGATCGGCAGGTCCGTGTGCTTCGCGATCTCGCTGAAGTGCGCGTACAGGCCCTCCTGATTCGGCTTGTTGTAATAGGGGGACACCAACATGACGCCGTGCGCGCCCATTTCTGTCGCGGCCTCGGTGAGGTGGACGCTGTGAGCAGTGTCATAGGTTCCCGCGCCGAAGACGACCGCCGCTTTGCTTCTTACGGCATTCAGAACGACTCGCAGAAGTTCAAATTTTTCGTCATCGCTGAGAGTGGGGGACTCGCCTGTCGTGCCTGCCACGACGATGCCAGAGTTCCGCTGCTCGTCTACCAAGTAGTGGGCAAGCCGCTCCGCCTCCGCGAAATCCACTTTGCCGTTCGAATCGAACGGCGTTGCCATCGCTGTAAGGAGTGGCCCCCACTCCTTCGGTCCCTGAAACGCTCCCATCGTTACCTCTCCTGCTGATCGTTCATGCCGTCATCGGCCAATTCAACCGGCTCGTCGCCGATCTCTATCAGGCGCTCTACGTCCTGGTGCGCCAACTCCCGGCACTCGGTAATCAGCGCGGACTCGCTGAGGGTCGAGCCCTGTTCGCGAGCGGTCTCGTAGTACCGCCATGCCCTTGCCTCCAGTTCCTCATCTTCGAAGGGCTCTGCATAGTTCGTAGGTCTCATGGCGTTTTGCCTCCTCGGCTGGTATGGTTCTACCCCGCCAAGCCGCAGAAAAACGGGGGCTACGCTCCGACCGGCATGCGGGACTCTGCGACGAGGCGCTCTGCGATCTGGATACCGTTGAGCGCCGCCCCTTTCCGGAGTTGGTCGCCGCAGACAAAAATCGAAACGGCGTTCGGATTCGTGTAGTCCCTCCGGATCCTGCCCACGAGCACATCATCCTTCCCCGCAGCAAGCATGGGCATCGGGAATCGGTTCGACTCGCGGTCGTCCACCAGCGCAATGCCGGGCGCGGCTTCATACGCTTCTCGGACCGCCGCCTCGGACGGCGCGGGCCCCTCAAACTCGACGTTGACACTCAGACTGTGGGCGCGCAATACGGGAACGCGCACACATGTGACCTCGAGGGCGAGATCCGGCATTTCGAGGGTCTTTCTCGCCTCTTGGATGACCTTCCACTCTTCCTCGTTGTATCCATATTCGTTGATGGGAGTGTTGTGGCTGAAGAGGTTGCCGGCGATTGGATACGGAAACACCTCGGCGACCGGAGTCCTTCCTTCGGCGAGTGAGCGTGTTTGCTCCTCCAATTCCCGCATCGCCCTCGCTCCGGCTCCGCTCGCGCTCTGGTACGTGCTCACCACAAGCCTTCTCAATTTCCCGAACTTTCTCAGAGGCGCGACCGCCATCACCAACAGGATCGCCGTGCAGTTCCCCACCGGGAACAGCCTGTCTTCGTCCCGCACCTGGTGCCAATTCACCTCAGGGATGACGAGTGGCACACCGGGTTCCATTCGAAACGCGCTCGAGTTGTCGATTACGAAAGCGCCCTTTTGAAGAGCGACCGGTGCCCACCTTTTCGACGCCTGAGAGCCGGCTGAAAAGAACGCGATCTGAACGCCGTCGAACGAACTCTCGGCCGTGGACAGCACTGGAATCTCACTGCCTCGGAAGGTGATGGTCTTGCCCGCCGATCGGTCACTCGCCAAGAGGCGAAGCACGCTGATCGGGAAGTTTCTCTCGTGTACGAGGCGAACGAACTCGCGCCCAACGGCGCCCGTGGCCCCGAGAATCGCCACACGAAACTGGCTCACGCCGAAAGGTTACCGCGAACTTCGCGTCACGCCGCAGACTGTCCGGATCTTCGCGAGGCGAGGACGACTCTGTTCCTGCCTTCTGCTTTCGCCTGATACAGGGCCTCATCCGATGCGCGAATCAGAGCCTCGCCATCCGAAATGCTGCCGCCAAATTCTGCAACGCCGAAACTTGCGGTCACCTGCCGATGCGGATTCGGCAGGGCTTCGATGCCCGCCCGGAGCACATCGCAAAGTTCGCCGGCCCTCTCGCAGCTAACGTCCAGCAGAAGAACGCAGAACTCCTCTCCGCCGTAGCGGGCGACGAAGTCGGTTTCGCGGAGGCTCGACTTCAAGCACGCCGCGACCGCTTTGAGCACCTCGTCCCCGGCCTGGTGTCCGAACGAGTCGTTGAAGGACTTGAAATTGTCCACGTCGAGAAGGGCCAGGCAGAAGGCGCGCCCTCGCTTCCCTTCCCCGACGAGCGTGTTGAGGCGTTCTTGGAACGCTCGGTGATTCGCGATGCCGGTGAGTCCGTCCTCGGTGGCCAGTGCATTGAGTCGCTCGTTCAGTTCCTTCAGTTCTTGGTTCGCCGTTTCGAGCTGCGCGTGCGCCTCGTTGATTTCGACGAGTTGCCGCTCGACTTCCTGTTCCGCCTTGCGAGCGGCCGTCACGTCCACAAGAGTTACGATCCCTCCGACGATTCCGCCGTCGGGTCCGAGAAGCGGCAGGCCGCTCGCAATGAACGTCCGCTCTCCATCGAACCACTCTCTATCGCTGAACGGCTCGTTCCGGAACAAGCCTCGCAAAGCCGTCTCCGCATCGGTGTTGATCAGATCCGAGCCCAGAACGTCGGCGACGCTGCGCTCGAACGCATCGTGGTGCGCGCAATCGAAAGTGGCGAGCGCGCGCTTGTTCATCTCGTAGAGTTTCAGGTTGGCATCGAGCGTGAACGTCGGAACCGGCAGACCCTCAAAGAGTTGAGAGAATCGCTTCTGCGACATCTCGGCGACCTTCGAGGATCGTTCCACCCTGTCGAGCGCGAGTTTCAACTCTTCCTGTTGATCTTGAAGAGAGCGGTTCGCGTCTTCCAGACGCTGCTGCATCGAGATGATTCGTTGAGCGACCGCCAGTCGGGCGCTGAGTTCAGCTCGATCCAGCGGTTTGCAAAGGAAGTCGTCGGCACCAGCCGTCATCGCCGCGATGCGATCTTCGCGATCCCCTTTTGCGGTGAGCATGATCACGTAGGTGTAGCCCCGGCCTTCGAGCGCGCGGATTCGCGAACACAGTTCGGGTCCTTCCATTCCGGGCATGACCCAGTCCGTGAGGACGACCGGATAGTCGAACGCTTGGAGTTCCTGCCAAGCGTCCTCGCCCGAGTGCGTTATCGTCGGAACATGTCCCAAGTCCGACACGGCTTTCGCCAAGACTTTGGCGGAAACGCTGCTGTCTTCCGCGATGAGAACTCTTAGGCGGCCTTGTTGTTCCATTTCGCCCTCACGAATCGCTCCAGCTCCTCAAAACGGGCCCGAATCGCTTCGAGCATAGGACCCGCTTCGGAGAGGTCTCCTGCGCGCGCAGCTATGTCGAATTGTTCGCACACGTCGCCCATCGGCCATGCTCCGATGGACCTCGAACTTCCCTTAAGTGAATGCGCGAGCCGGTGAGCCTCGTCGGAGTTCGCCTCCTCAACGGCTTTGCTCAGGCTTTGGAGACCGGTGGAAGCTGTCGTGAAGTACTCGTCCAAGAGCTCGCACTCGAACTCCCAGTCACCGCCCGACACGTCCGCAAGATGCTCTATGTCCAGCGGCAGGCTTGCTTCCTTATAATCTTTCATGGCTGACAGGCCGGATGCAGAATCCGGCATCTATCTGGATTGTCGGCAGGCGACAAAGCCCCTCTTCAGCTGGCTGAGGCTTCCGGCGATCAAAAGCGAAGAAGCCGGCACATCTGCCGGCTTCCTCACACTTTCGCTCTCGCTACGGCCCTAAACTTTCGCGCTCAGTCCTTGGGCCATCACAATCTCCCTGGCATGATTGACAGTGAACGCGACCCTGTGAGTCACGGATTCGATCAGGCCCTCCGCGGACGGATGGCCGTTGCCGGAGTTTTTGACCCCGCCAAACGGTAGGTGAACTTCCGCCCCGATGCTGGGGAGGTTCACATATCCCAGGCCGTACTCAGCGTGGTCGCGAACGTAACGCCACTTCCTGTAGTCCTCAGTGATCACCGCCATAGCCAAGCCGTAATCCGTGTCGTTGTAAACGCGGACGGCCTCTTCCACTCCGTCAACCGGGATGATAGCGACATGTGGGCTGAACGCCTCTTCCCGCAGGGAAAACGTTCCAGGACGGTAATCCATTCGATAGACGAACGGCTTCACGAAGTGGCCGTTGGCGTAATCGCCATCCGTCAGTTCGCCGCCTTCGCGCAACACAACCGCGCCTTCCTCGATCGCCTTCGCATTATGACGCTTGTACTTCTCCACGCCTTCCTTGTTAATCAAGGGACCCATGAAGACGTCTTCTTGAAGGCCGTTTCCGATTCGAATCCTATCCGTCATGTCGAGAAATCGCTTTTGGTACTCATCCACGATCTTTTTGTCGACGATGATCCGGTTGCTGGTAACGCAACGTTGGCCCGAGGTCTTGAACGCTGAAAGAACGCCAGCGGGAACCGCAATGTTCAAGTCGGCGTCGTCGAGGACGAGGACCGCGTTCTTCCCGCCCATTTCAGTGGCCACGAACTTGTGCGCTTCCGCTGCAGCGTTCCGCTGGACCAACTTGCCGACTTGATAACTGCCCGTGAAGAGAACGACGTCGACGTCCGGGTGTCGGCAAAGAGCGTCGCCGGCCGTTTCTCCTTTGCCGTGCACGATGTTGATGACGCCTTTAGGGAATCCAGCCTCTTCCATGAGCCTGAAGAGATAGTTCGCGCAGATGGGCGTCTCTTCGCTGGGCTTCAGAATCACGGTGTTGCCCGCAACGAGAGTTGGAGTCATCTCCCACAAGGGGATCGCCATCGGGAAGTTCCACGGGCTGACGCACGCGACGACACCCTTCGGCTTGCGGCGGATGTACGCGTCCTTTTCTGGAATCTCGCTGCTGATGCAATCTCCGATTGGGAGCCTTCCGAGCCCTGCGGCGAATTGCACCATGTGCAAACTCTCGATCGCGTCGGCGCGGCCTTCGTTGATCGGCTTTCCGCACTCGCGGGTGATCAGGCGGCTCATCGCTTCGAGGTCTCGTTTGATGAGTTGAGCGAAGTTGTCGAGGATCTCTGCGCGCCGCACCCAACTCGTCGAAGCCCACTTCGGAAATGCGGCCCGCGCTGCGCGCACCGCTTCCTCGATGTCGGCTGCCACGGACTCGGGGGCCGTGCCGACGATCTCACTCACGTTCGCCGGGTTGACGCTCTCAAATCGCGCGCCGGAAGCAGATTCCTTCCATTCTCCGTTGACGAAGTTCAGCGCGTATGTCGGTTCGAAACCGGAACCCTTCGTCTCAGGCGCTAAGGTTGCCATGACCGGATTCTACCGACTCGCGCGCGCCTTCTCCCTGCGCCAGGCGGGACGGATTTCGGGCCGCGTTCGGACTGTCAACTTTGCCGGCATGGAGCGTCGCCAGATCTTCGTCCCCGCGACGTTTCAGAACTTCCGAGCACATCAGCGGCCGCGACGGCGTCAAAATATGTGGACTATGTGCCCTGCAAGCCGCCTGATCGTCTCAATCTCCCTCGCCGTGGCCCTCGTCGGCTGCAACGGGATCGCTGGCAACCAGGCGAACGGTTCCCGCGACGCCGCGCCAGGGTCCGTTGCCGGGTCGGTCCCGAAGCCTGCCAAGGCGGTGCCGCTGAAGCGCGCCCCGGCCAAGTCCCCGCAGGAACCCAAGTCCACCGCGAAGGCGGAGGATCCCAAAGACGTCGAGCCGCAGCAAGACGGCGAGAAGGTGGTGGAGACCGAGAGTTCCCACGGCCCCATCAAGGTCACGGTGACCCCGCTCGGCAAGGACCCCAAGCCGATCACTCCGTCAGCCGCGCCGCCTAAAGCGAAGTCGGGCTCCGGTGGCGAGTAGCCGGATGCACGGCCGGATCGCTGCGCTTGCTCTCGTACCTCTCCTCATCGCTTCTTGCGGTGGGAAGTCCGACACGACCGAGACCTCGGCCGGGGTTACTGAGCCTGCGTCTGCCGTCGCAAGTCAGCCGGAGAAGGAGAAGCCCCGCAAGCCGCCGGTCGACATCCAGCCACAGGGGAACGAACTCCGCCTCGCCCTGCGTGTGGGCGACGAGGCGACGTATGAGACCGCGACCCGAACCCACAGCATCGTCACCGTGTCGGGGACCGGTCAGAAAATGGAGACGATCGCGGACCAGAGCGCAACGCAGGTCGTTACCGTCGTCGCCAAAGATGGCCCTGACATGCACATCGAGTTTCGAAACACAAAGATCGAGTCGAACGTTCAAGGCGACGAGAACACGAAGAAGGCGCTCGAACAGTCCGTCGCCCAGATGCGCGGCGTCGTCCTCGAAGGCGACTACACGCCGTACGCTCAGGCCAGCAATCTCCGCCTGAAGACCGCTCCTCGAGGTTCCTCGCAATCGTTCACCGCCCTCGTGGCCAGCGCCATCACGGCAATGGAGATCGGGTTCCTCGGACTCAAATACCCGGAGGATCAGATTCGCCCCGGTCAGCAGTGGAGCACGACCGTGGACGTCGGCAAGAGCCTGCTCAGAGGGGGACTGCCGGTCGACAGCATCGAAGGCGGCAAACTGCCCATGAAGTTCCGAGTCGTGAGCATCGCGAAGTCCAAAGACCGCAGGATCGCAGTTCTCGCGATCACGATGTCCGGCAAGATGACCGCTCACGTGACCACTCAGAACGGACCGGCCACTCTCACTCAGACCATCGAATCGAAAGGGACAGCGGAAATCGACATGACGACGGGGCTTCCTCTGACGATCGAGACCCAGGGAACGACCGTGAGCCAAGCCGACGCCATGACCACCGAGGTGAAGATGGACATGAAGATGCGCCTCGCGGACTTGAAGCGCAAAGGCTAACCGGTCTCGTCATCAACGTTCATCCGGTCCCTGAAGCGATCCCCGACTCCCTCTGGAAGGCCGCGCTTGGGGTGGGGGCCGGAATTCGCGCCCTCTCATGAATTAGCCTCAAAATCGGCTCAAAAACCCAGAAGGCGCGGCGACCTTTGGCGCATAATCACAACTATAATGGAGCGCACGGATGTTGGCGATCCCAACTACTATCACAGGGTAGTCGATTGCCAATGGGCCTGTCCGGCGCACACGAACGTCCCAGAGTACATCCGACTGATCGCTCAGGGCCGATACGATGACGCCTACCTTCTGAACCGGGAGTCGAACGTGTTCCCGGGCATCCTCGGCCGGACTTGCGACCGCCCCTGCGAACCTGCCTGCAGAAGGACCCGCGTCGACGGCAAGCCCGTCGCCATCTGCAGGCTCAAGAGGGTCTGTGCAGACCACAAGTCCGACATCGCATCCCGACTGCCCAGGCCTCCAAAGCAGAAGAACGGGAAGAAGATTGCCCTCATCGGGGCAGGGCCCGCGTCGCTCACGGTTGCCAACGACTTGGCTCCGCTCGGCTACCACTGTACGATCTTCGAGGCGGGGCCGAAGCCAGGCGGCCTCATGCGAATCAACATCCCCTCCTTCCGGCTGCCCGAGTCCGTTCTCGACGAAGAAATCGGATACATCCTCGACATGGGAGTCGAAGTCCGATACAACACGCGGATCGACTCGCTTAAGGCTCTGCTGGATGCCGAGGAACACGATGCAGTGTTCGTGGGAAGCGGCGCGCCAAAGGGCAAAGAACTAGACCTGCCCGGCAGACACGATTCCGACCAAGTGTTCATCGGCATCGAATGGCTTGCTTCGATTCACTTCGGCCACGTCGACTCCGTTGGTGATCGAGTTCTGATCATCGGCGTCGGGAACACAGCGATGGACTGCTGCCGCTCGGCGCGCCGTTTCGGCGCGAGCGAAGTGAAAGTCATCGCGCGAAAGACGAGAAAGTACTTCAAAGCATCTCCCTGGGAACTCGAAGATGCTGAGGAAGAGGGCATCCAGATTCTTGAAAACCTGTCTCCGGTTCGGTTCATCGTCGAAAACGGAAAGTTGGTCGCCATGGAGTTCGACAAGTTCCACTCCAGCGAGGTGAACGGAAAACTCGTGCAGGAACCGGCGGGCAGAGAGATCATCCCGTGCGACACGGTCATCCTCGCGATCGGTCAGGAGAACGCGTTCCCCTGGATCGAGCGCGACATCGGAGTTGAGTTCGGGGAATGGGACATGCCGATCGTCGACAAGAAGACTTTCATGTCCACTCGCGAGGGAGTCTTCTTCGGTGGAGACGCAGCCTGGGGTCCGGAGAACATCATCTGGGCAGTCGAACACGGGCACCAAGCGGCCATCTCGATTCACCAATACTGCTCAGGACTCCAGATAACGGACCGCCCCCCCGTTGGCCAAACTCTGGCCAGCACGAAAATGGGCCTCCACGAGTGGTCGTATAGCAATGAGTACGACCCGGCGGCTCGACAGAAGATGAAGCACGTCGAGATGCCCTTCCGATTCTCGAAGATGACCATCGAGGTCGAGGAGGGTTTCACACCGGAACAGACTCGCGCGGAAGTCGAGCGGTGCCTGAACTGTGACGTGCAAACCCACTTTACGGATTCTCTATGTATCGAGTGCGATGCGTGCATAGACATCTGCCCCACTGACTGCCTGACCATCACACACAACGGCGAAGAAACAGACCTGCGAGAGAGACTTACCGCGCCAGCGGAGGAAGCCAACCAGCCGATCTTCGTCTCAGGCCCGCTCGCTCAAACGGGACGCGTCATGGTCAAAGATGAGAACATCTGCCTCCACTGCGGATTGTGTGCGGAGCGTTGCCCCACCTACGCCTGGGACATGAGAAAGTTCGTCTTACACCTTCCCTATGCGGGTCGCCCGGTCCCGGACAGCAAACTGCGCACTCTCGAAGTATCAACCGCCCAATGAAACCCAGAATCAACGATTTCGCGTTCAAAATCGCAACGCCAAACGGCACAGGATCGGCCAGCGCAAACTCCCTCATCATGCAGGCGATCTTTCGCATGGGAATTCCCGTGACCGGAAAGAACCTGTTTCCCTCCAACATCCAAGGTTTGCCGACCTGGTATGAGATTCGAGTTAACAAGAACGGCTACACAGCCCGCACGCCCGAATTCGACATGATTCTGGCGCTGAACGCTCACACTTTCAATCAAGATGTGAAGGAAGTGCGTCCAGGGGGCTGGCTGATCTACGACTCTTCTCGACCCCTTGACGAGGAAGGCCAACGAGAGGACATCTGCTACATCGGCATCCCGCTGGCGCAGATGTGCAACGAGACGTTTTCTGGAGTGCGGGAACGCATCTTGATGAAGAACATCGCCTACGTCGGCGCACTGGGCGCGCTTTTGGACATAGACGAGGAAATCCTCGTTCAGCTCACGCGAGAAAAGTACGGGAAGAAAGCCGCGCTTCTCGAATCCAACCAGCGCGCCATTGATTTGGGTTACAAATTCGCCAAGGCGAACTTCACCTGTCCACTTCCGATCCGCTTGGAGAAGATGGACGCCACTGCGGATTCGATCCTGATCGACGGGAATACGGCCGCCGCCCTCGGGTGCGTTTACGCGGGAGCGACCGTCGGAGCGTGGTATCCGATCACTCCTGCGACTTCGCTCATGGAGGGCTTCAACGGGTTCTGCCAGAGGTACCGAAAGGACCCGGAGACTGGCAAGAACAACTTTGCGATCGTTCAGGCAGAAGACGAGCTCGCGGCGATCGGCATCGTGATCGGAGCAAGTTGGGCAGGCGCACGCGCGTTCACCCCAACGTCAGGCCCCGGCATCTCTCTGATGAACGAATTCTTAGGCCTCGCGTATTACGCCGAGATTCCCGCCGTTGTATTCGACGTGCAGAGAACTGGCCCCTCGACGGGAATGCCGACGCGAACTCAGCAAGGTGACATTTTGCTGTGCGCCTACGCATCCCACGGTGACACGAAGCACATCTGCCTCTACCCTTGTGACCCGCGAGAGGCGTTTGAGATGGCGGTGAAGTCCTTCGACTTAGCCGAGCGATTCCAAACGCCGGTTCTCGTTCTCAGTGACCTCGACATCGGCATGAACGACTGGATGGTCCCGAAATTGGAATGGGACGACTCGTACGTGCCCGACCGCGGAAAGGTGCTCTCTGCAGAGCAACTCGAGCAGGCAACCAACTTCTTCCGGTACCTGGACGTGGACGGCGACGGAGTCCCGTATCGCACACTGCCCGGCGCGCATCCAAGGGGAGCGTATTTTACGAGAGGTTCGGGCCACAACAAGTACGGCGGCTACACCGAGGACTCGGCCGAGTATCAAGAAGTGATGGATCGCCTCGCGAGGAAGGTCCAGAACGCTGCCAGCGAGGTCCCACCACCCGAAATCCGATCCAACGGAAACGGTGTCGGCGTCGTGACGGTAGGCAGTTGCCATGCCGCGTGCGCGGAGGCGATCGACGCCTTCGTGGATCGAGGATTTCCAGTCGACTATATGCGAATACGCGGATTCCCCTTCTCCGATGCCGTCGGCGAGTTCCTCAACTCTCACGAAGTGAACTTCGTCGTCGAACAGAATCGCGACGGTCAAATGAGGAGCCTGCTGCTCCTCGAGACCGGTGTAGCGAGTGAGAAACTCAAGTCGGTCCGATACTACGCCGGACTGCCGATGAGCGCGAAACACGTCGTAGACGGCGTGCTGGGGCAGATGGGAGGCAAGTCGTGAGTTACGTCCCGAAACCCAAAGTTCATCATCCGCTCCTCAAGAAGAACGCGATCGGACTGACGAGGAGAGACTACGAGGGCGTGATCACGACCCTCTGCGCGGGATGCGGACACGACTCCATCACGGCAGCCATCATTCAGTCGTTTTGGGAACTGGACGTCGAACCGCATCGAGTCGCGAAACTCTCCGGCATCGGTTGCTCCTCGAAGACTCCGGCCTATTTCCTGCGCGAAGCGCACGGTTTCAACAGCGTCCACGGCCGAATGCCGTCGGTTGCAACGGGAGCCGGCGCCGCGAATAGCGATCTGATGCTGATCGGCGTCTCTGGTGATGGCGACTCACTCTCCATCGGCCTCGGTCAACTTTGCCACGCCATTCGCCGGAATCTCAACATGCTCTACGTGTTGGAAAACAACGGCGTGTACGGCCTCACCAAGGGGCAGTTTTCAGCGTCCGCGGACCCGGGAAGCACGAGCAAGCGAGGCCAAGCCAACACGAGCGAAGCGATCGACAGCGTACTGCTCGCCTTGACGCTCGGCGCAACCTTCGTTGCCCGCAGTTTCTCCGGCGACAAGGACCAGTTGGTGCCGATCTTGAAGGCCGGCCTGATGCACAAGGGGTTCGCATTCGTTGACGTCATTTCACCGTGCGTCACTTTCAACGATCACGAGGGTTCGACGAAGAGTTACCGCTACACCCGTGAGCATCAAGTCGAGGTCGTCCAAACAGATTTCGTGCTGCCGCAGAAGCAGATCACCGCTGAGTACGGCCCGGGCGAGCAGAGAATCGTCGAACTCCATGACGGAGCGACGATTCGCCTACGAAAGGTGGCCGAGGACTACGACATGTCGGATCGAGCCAACGCTTACGCTTACATTCGTGAGCGCCAGAAGGAAGGCGAGATCGTCACAGGCCTTCTGTATGTCTCGCCCGACGCGCAGGACATGACGGAGCAACTCGGAACGGTGGACACGCCGCTCACACAGATGCCGTACGAGAGGCTGTGCCCCGGCAGCGCCGAGTTGGCCAAACTGCAAGAGAGATTTCGCTAAAGCGAAATAACCTGGTCGTTAGTACGACGTCAGGATCTTCACTTCGTCCACTTTTGCAGCCGGCCGCTGTCCGGCCGACGCGGAGAGTATTCTTCGAAGTTCGATCCTGAGACGAACTTGCTTCGTTCCGGCTTCGATGTACTGCGAGTGGTTCGCAACCCCTCCCGAAGTCAGAATCACGTCGCTGCCAAATCCTGCAGAGGATGTGGCCATTAGGTCGTACAGGCCGGTCGTCCGGTTGAGCAACAGCACGCGGTACTCACCAACTCCCGAATCCACTCTGCCCTCCACACGAAAACCAAGCGTCAACAGGTTCAGGAAAGGCACCGTCGTAACGTAATCCACTCGACTCGCGAAGTTCGGGTCCGGAACGACAGGTGCAGGGTTGACGACGAGGAAACCGTCGTCGCTCGCTGCGATCTCAGGCAAGCCTCCGACAATGGATCCCGCGAGCATCGGGATGATCTGCGTGATCGGTTCTTCATCCAGGGTGGGGGGGCCGACGAAGGGAGCGATCCACGTCCGCCATGCTCCCGCTTGTGACCACTCATGGTGTCCCCAGAAGGTTCGATCGTCCGCGGGATCCACAACGCAACCGCTGTAGTCGCCCCAGCGCGTGCCTGAGTAGGCATCAGTGTTCTGTTTGATGATCGCTGTATGGGGCATGGTCCCGAGCGCATCCGACACCCTCCTGACCGCACGGAACATCGAGATGAATTCCGACGGCGAAGAGCGTGCGCAGACTACGGCGGCATTGCCGACCGCGTCGACGGAGATGCTCGAGAAAAACGTGCGCACCGTTCCGCCCGGATCCACTTCCCCGCTCTGCACGAGCAGGGGCGTTTGACCCGAGTTCGGCCAGCCCCTCATGGCGATCTCGTACCAGCGCGCGCGTACGCGCGACGAATTCACGTGGTGAGTCGCCCAAAGGGAGCCGTTGCGGTACACGCAACTCCAAAACCGGCTGTCGAACGTCTCCGGTCGAGCCGTCGTTCCCTGCGATGGAGGGTCTTCCGGCGGGCCGTAGGCCGGCACGGTCAGACTGAAAGAGGTGAGAGAAGGAGCGCCCATCGGATCGAGAATCGCCCACAGCCGGACGCTTGTGTTATTCGACGCCTCAAAGTGCTCGATCATGTACTGCGCCGGCGCTGCGGCGTCGTACATCACCGGAAGTCCATAACTCTGAGTGCCCGTCTGAAGAAAACTGCGCGTCACCGGCGCAGCTCCTACCAGAAGTTCGCTCTTTCGAAGGATGTATACAAGATACTTCTGTCATCTGCTGAGATATTCGGAGAGTCGATGTCGTTGCCGGCAAGCCCGGAGACGTTTAGGCGGTACTTGTGCCAGTTGCCGTTCGGATTCGAGTCGTCGGAAACTGCGAGCAGGAAGAACGAGCCGTTCGTCCTCTCGCATGCCATAGCGAAAAACCTCCCGCTATGCGGATCGTAAATGACCTCGGGATCGAACACGAAATTTCCCGGCCCCAGGGCCCCCCAGAAACCAAATGTGTTCTCGATCTCATCCTGGAATGTCTTCGTGCCGTCCTTATCGAAGAACGCGATGGCTCCGTTCGTCATCGCGACGAGTTGGTTAGGCCCGCACGCGAGATGCGGGTCGGGCGGCGTCCACCCCGTGCTTGGAATTCCGATAAATCCCGTTTCATCTCCTGTCGGCAGGATCGGGCCCCACGGATCTTCCCGAAGTCTTGGATCGAAAGTGGGCGGGTCGTGAGGCACAGCCGCCTCCGTGACGAACTTCACATCTTCCGTTGCTGAGATCGTGTGAGGTCTTCCCGGATCCGCGTGCTCGTAAGACCGGAGCGTCGCCATCTCCCTCGTCGTCATCTCCGACGCGGGAGTCCAAATCGTGAAGTTCGCGGAGTTGTCGTCGCCAAGATCCGCGTTCCCGGACCACGCGATCGCAAATGCTCCGTTCCCGAGATCGGCGATCCTCTGACGACCTGTGCCTTCCGCCATCACCGCGTCGTTGCTTGACGTGGCGAGAATCGGTTCTGTTCTCTGCCTGCCGCCCCTATCGTAGACGGAGAAGTAGATGGATCTCCTATCGTCCGCGCGCAGGTTCCACGCGACGACGATCGCATCCCGACCGAATTCGGCAACGCTTGCGGCGGTTTGCGACCCGTTCTGTCGCGGTGTGCGCACCGTTCGGCCACCTGCGCGCTCTTTCTCGTCGAGGAGGGCGAACGCGCCTCTGAAGTTCCCTGATGATGAGGGTTCCGACCAAGCGACGGCGACGCCCTTCGAAAGACGAGAGACTGTCGGCTCGACTCCTGTCGCAGACAACTTCACAGGCTCGCCAACCGGAGTCCCCGCAACGGTCAATCGGCGCACCCAGATCCCGGCCGGAGAACCGTTCGCTGCAAACTTCTGATAGGCGAGCAAGAACCCGTCTCGTAGAGGCGCGATCGAAGGGACAACACAGGACTCGCCCTGGTCTGCCGGAAGCACGCGGACTTCGCCGTGCGGTGCTCCACGCGCATCGAGCGGGCGAACGGCGATCCGCCGCTCGAATCGAGACACCTGGGTGGTCCACGCAGCCAGTCCGCGCTGGCCCTCGGCCGCCAACACCAAGTCGGACTGCTCGCCGCGGGTGGCACCGCCGACAAGGCCGTTCTCGATGAAGACCCCGTTGCCGCTACCGTCGCGGAGCATGGACTCGTATCCAACAACCACATCACCCTTGAGGAGGGTCACCGCCGGTCGCTGGCTGCCGAAGCCCGGATGAGAGGAGATCGGATCCTCGGACGCCAGCGGCGCGCCGTGCCGAGAGAAGGTCCGGAGGATCGCCGCAGGGCGTCCCTCGGCCTGCCTCCGGCTCTCCCAGACGAGGGCGAACCCGTCGTTTAGGCCCGTCATGGCGGGTTCGGTCTGCGCTCCGGGCGTGTAGCTGGACGCTCTGCCGTCGATCCGGTAGTAATCGCGCTCAGCGATCTGCGTGGCCAGGGCGTTCCGAAAGTCGGTCGGATGGGCGGCAGCAAACAGGGCTGCGCATGCTAAGAGAATCATTGATTTCCTCCCCTCTCGACTTAGGGACGCGTCAAGAGTGCAACTACGTTCGGGGGGGAATACCCGGGCTCGTCAGGTGAAAAAAGGCATATTCAGGCTCCGGGCGCCCACGGCGCCCGCCTTTGGCGTCTAAGATGTACGCGCCGCGTCGAGCGGCGGACACACTGGAGGACAGGCAGATGAGGCTTCGCTTCATGAGCAAAGAAACGGGAGAGGAACTGCTCCACGAGAGCCGCTGGGAAGGGGAGCTCCCGCGGGTCGGCGACGTAGTGGAACTCCACGACGGCGCGACTCACCGCTGGGTGGTCGAAGAGGTGGACTGGGTATTCGAAGACGCACCGCCTGACCAGAAAGACGACATCCCACTTCGCTGCGCAGTCATCCTCGTCGGCCCCGAAGCGGCGCACGAAAAGGTGACCGAAGCCCACGAGGTTGCGGCCGATCCGCATCATGACTGGCGAGGCCGCTCGAATCGCAGGTGCGTGTGCGGCCACCCCGAAGACCTCCACACGCCGATCCGGTGTACGGGTAAGGCTGGGTTCTGCGACTGCACGGGCTTCGTCGAGGCGACGGGTCCATAGCGACGCATGCCGTTCTCCTTCAACGTTAGAATGTCTTAGTGACTTCCGCACGGGAAGCGGTCGCGGCAAGACTCAAGGCCCTGCCGGATGCGCCCGGCTGCTATCTGTTCAAGGATGCGGACGGACGGTTGCTCTACGTTGGCAAGGCCATCAGCCTTCGCAATCGCGTCCGATCCTACTTTCACAAGTCAGCGCAGCATTCGATTCGCATCGCGCGCATGGTCGCGCGCGTCCGAGACATCGAGTGGTTTGCGTTGGACAGCGAACTCGAGGCGCTCGTCCTCGAGTGCAATCTGATCAAGGAGCATCGGCCGCCCTACAACGTCCGACTCCGCGACGACAAGAGTTATCCGTACATTGTCGTCACAAAGGAGAAGTTCCCGAGGGTTCTCTTCACTCGGAAGATCCGTAAAGACGGATCGCGTTACTTTGGCCCCTACACGAGCGCATTCGCCGTGCGCGACACACTGCAACTTCTGCACAAAGTTTTCAAGTTGATTCCGTGCGGCAAGAGTTGGAGCGGTGAAGCGGTACAGAAGCCCTGTCTCTATTATCACATGGGCCGCTGCCTCGCCCCCTGCGCGGGCCTCGCAAGTCGCGAAGAGCATGCATCCGAGATCCGACATGTGATGCTCTTCCTCGAAGGCAGGTCTCAAGCTTTGATGAAGAACTTGGCGGAGCAAATGGACCGCGCGTCCGAGCGCCTCGACTTCGAGCGCGCCGCGAGCCTGCGCGACACGATGGCCAACCTAGAGTCCGTTCTCGAAAGGCAGAAGGTGGTCGCCACCGACGACAAGAACCAAGACGTCATCGCCATCGTGAAGGACGATCGGGGCGCAGCGGTGCAGATGTTCTACGTACGCGGCGGCAAACTGATCGGACAGCGCCACTTCTACCTGGACGGCGCCTCCGACACGAATGCAAGCGAAGCGATTCAGGAGTTCGTGAAGCGGTACTACACCGACGCGCCGGAAATCCCTCGCGAAGTGCTGCTTCCGGTGGAGATCGCAGAGCGCGACATCGTCCAAAGTTGGCTGAAGCAGAAACGCGGTAGCACGGTCACTGTGACGGTGCCAGCGGGGGGCGAGAAACTCGCCCTGGTCGAGATGGCTGCGACGAACGCAGAGATGGCGCTCATGCAGTTTGCAAAACAGGAAGAAGACATCGAAGCTTGGGCCGCATCCGCGGGTCAGGCTCTTCAAGAAGCGCTCGAACTCGAGCAGCCGCCGGTACGGATCGAATGTTTCGACATATCAAACATCCAAGGGACCGCGCCCGTTTCCTCGATGGTCGTCGTCGAATCGGGCCAGCCCGCCAAGGATGAGTACAGGCGATTTAAGATCCGGTACACCCCGGAGGCTCCCGACGACTTCGCGATGATGCGGGAAACGGTCCTCCGAAGGCTGCGAAACTACCAGGAGGGGAATCCCAAGTTCTCAAAGCTCCCCGACTTGATCGTGATAGACGGAGGAAAGGGACAACTCAACGCGGCTCTCAAGGCGATGGACGAAATCGGTTTGCGCGTGCCCGCGGTCGGGCTCGCGAAGAAGGAGGAGTTGCTGTACCTCCCGAATCGGTCCGAGCCGATCGCTCTGCCGATGAACTCGCCAGGGCTGGTTCTCTTGCGGCGGCTTCGCGATGAGGCGCACCGGTTCGCGATCTCCTACCATCGCAAACTGCGTGACAAGCGGATGTTCGGATCGCCGCTTGAAGAGATTCCGGGGGTGGGGCCGCGCCGCCGCAGGCTCCTCCTTCGGTCGTTCGGATCGGTCGAAGGCATTCGCCGCGCGACGATCGAAGACCTGGCCGCCGTGCCAACGATGACGAAGGCGCTCGCAGCGCGCGTCAAAGAAGCGCTCGAGTGAACAGACCCGTTCTAATCGTCGCCCTGGTTCTCAATGAGATTCCCATTCCAGTCATAGGGGCACACCTTCGGCCGTCGAGCCAGAAGAACGGTGATTGCGATAGGCACGATCGTGATCAGTCCGGCGATGGCGGCGAGCGTCCGCCTACCGCTGTTCCCGGGAAGGTTTAGTGCGAACGCGCGTAGCTCGAGGCCTGCGACGATCGGGACGAGGACGATCAGGAAGCACGCGCACACCTTTAGCCCGAACCAGAACGTGTATGGCGCGTAAATGTACAAAGCCAGACTTCCGCACCAGACGCTGAACAGCAGCCACGCGGCTCCCTTCGCAGGTTCCGAGGCCGCGAACGCTTCAGGGCCGATCACGAGACCCAGAGCAGATGAAAACGCCAGTGCCGGGATCAGCACATAACTCCCCCACCAACGACGCCGAAAGAGCCTGACATCGCCGTGCATCCGCCTTGCCTCCCTTTTCAAATACCCGAAATCCCCCTAATGTTCACCAGCCGTCCGCCGACAATGCGATTGGGAGCCGTATTCAAACGGCCACCAAACCTAAAGCGAGTTGGCAGAGATGGCAGAGATCAACTTGGATTGCCCGGAGGCCCGCAAGAGCCTGCTGCCCTACCTGACGGGACGCCTGGAAGGAGTGCAAGCAGCCACCTTCGAGGCTCACGTCAAGGCTTGCAGCTACTGCTCCGAACTGGTCGGAGACCGGAAGAAGGCCCTGCAGGCAGTCCTGGCCGCCGTCGAAGAGAAGGCCCATCCAGCACACGCCTCCCAGAAGAAAGAGAGCGCCCAAACCCTCTGGAAGGGAATCCAGACGAAACCCCTCGTCCTCAGCGCCTGCCTGGCCCTCGGCCTGATCGGCGTCAGTTGGTACGTCAGGCCCGGTTCCGACGTCTTCGGCGACAAGTTCACGCTCCCGGCCCGTCAGGAAGCCACCCCGACGGACGCGAAGGGATCGAATCCAGAAAAGGACCCGGGTAGCGGCACAGAGCCCCTGAAGGAAGAGACCACCGAGGCGTCTGCGCCTGCCACGGCACTCGACTCGCAGGCGACGCCACCAACCAACGAGGCTCCGCCCATCGAAAAGAAGACATCCGAGGGCGAAAACGACACGAAGGTCGCTGTTTCCACCCCCCCGGCGCCCGTCAAGAATCCCCCCCCTGCAAAGAAGAAGTCCAACAGGACCGTGACGAACCCGAAGAAGACGGCGAAGAGCGCCGCCAAACCGACATCGCCACCGAAGACTCGCGATCCTCAGCCCAATCGCGTCGAAGTCTTCGATGAGAACGGAAAGAGAATTGGAGAAACAATCCTGCCACGAGGAGATCAATCATGAAGAAAATCGCAATCATCTGCGCCGGCCTTTGTCTGGCTCTCACGGCGCTCGGTCAAGCGTCGGAATCCGGCGTCAGCGTAGACAGCGAACTGAAGGTGACCGTAACGTCCAACGGTGACGACGTGCGCAAGGTCTTGTTCCAAATGTTCTCGCAGGCGAACAAGAACTTCATCGTCGAGACAGGTCTCTACTTCTCGCTCACGCTGAACCTCTCCAACGTCCCGTTCGAAACGGCTCTCGGATTCATCTGCAAGAACGCCGGGATGGCGTATCGCATCGAGAACGACGTGTACGTCTTCCATAAGCCGGAGAAGCAGCCGCTGAAGACGCAGGAGACTAAGACCGTCTCCGGACAGACCTCTGCCCCGCCACAGAACGCTGCGCCCAAGACGCTCGATCCGAGCGTGCTAAACAAGACGATCAACACGCGACTGGAGATGGCAGACATCCGCGACGTTTTCCGGGAATTCACGAAACAGACCGGCGTCCCGATCGAGGTGGACAAGCGAGTGAAGTCGCTGAAAGTCAACGCTTACATGATTGAGACGTCGCTGCGCTTCGCGTTGAACTCGATCACCCAGACCGCGAAGTTGATGTACACGTTCACCGATCGTGGGACGATCCTCGTCAGCGATCCAGCCCTGCCCGTGGAGGCTCCTCCGCAATCGGTGGATACGAAGCAGGACGTGAAGATCGCTTGCCCACAGTGCTCCACCGAACTCCAGAAAGGCTGGAAGTACTGTCCCTCCTGCGGGAACTACGTGAAGAACATCACGACTTAAATCCGACCCCCACGTGCGCAGCCGCGGGCCGGCTTGTCCGGCCCGCTTAATTTTTTTTCTTAGGTGCCTGGCTGCGGAGCAGCCTGCTCTTCCAGATCCCTCAGTTGGCGCGACCGGCTCTCGAACTGCTCGTGATAGAGTTGAGCATAGACTCCGTCCAGGGCGAGCAATTCGGCGTGCCTGCCCCTCTCCACTATGCGACCTCTCTTCACGACGAGGATCTGATCGGCGTCGAGAATCGTCGAAAGCCGGTGAGCGATCGCGAACGTGGTCCGTCCGTGCATCAGCCTCTTGAGCGACTCCTGGATCAACCTCTCGCTGCGGGTGTCCAAGGAGGAGGTCGCCTCGTCGAGAATCAGGATACGCGGGTTCTTCAGGATCGCCCGTGCGATCGCAATCCTCTGCTTCTCCCCACCCGACAACTTGTAGCCGCGCTCGCCGACCACCGTCTCGTAACCGTGTTCGAGACTGGAGATGTGGTCGTGGATCGCAGCCATGCGGCAAGCCAACTCCATCTCGTCCTGCGTGGCTTCCGGCTTGGCGACCCGAAGGTTCTCTGCGATGGTGGCATGGAGCAGATACGTCTCCTGTGTCACTGCGCCGACGATCTCATGAATGCTCTCCATCTTGAGATCTTTCACGTCGATGCCGTCGATGCAGACGCTTCCTTTCGTTGCATCATACAGGCGCGGTATCAAATACGTGAGGGTGGTCTTCCCCGCTCCGCTCGGCCCGACTAAGGCGACGAGTTGTCCGGGCTTTGCCGTAAACGAGATGTCCTCCAACGTCCACGGCCCATCATCATCGTATCGGAAGTGAACCCCACGCATCTCCACCTCGCCTTGCACTGACTCGCGATGAAGCGGGACCGCGTTGGGCGAGTCTTCGATTTCACGCGGTAGGCCGAGGTACTGGAAAATGCGATCAAACAGCGCGAGCGAGCTGATCAGTTCCACCTGCGAACTCAGCAGCCCCGTGATCGGGAAGAACAGGCGAATCTGAAGCGCGGTGAAGGCGACGATCTTTCCCGCCGTCATAGTAGGGTCTCCCCGAAACATCAGGTAGCCCGCCAGCCAATAGACAAGCGCCGGAGCCAGGGACGTGATCAGTCGGATCATCCCGAAAAAGAGATATGTGAGAATCTGCTGCTTAATCTGCCAAGTAGCCAGCAGCCGATTGTCCTCATCGAACTTCGCGTTGAGCACGTCGAGTCGGCCCGTCGTCTTTGTCAGGAGGATGCCGGAAACGCTGAGCGTCTCTTGCATCATGCTGTTCAGGTCGCTCGTTTTCTCCTGCACGCCCGTCCGAACGTCGCGCGCAAAGTTTCCGACGGACTTTCCGAGCAGGCCGAACATCGGAATCATCGCCACCGACAGGATGGTGAGGCGCCAGTCCACGATGATCATGGCGATGATGCAGGAAACCACAATCGCGAAGTTGCTGATGACGTCCACAAGCGTCGTGCAAAGCACCGTCTGCACGCCCTGCACGTCGCTGATGAGGCGCGTCTGAATGTCCCCAGTCCGAGTGGAGGTGAAGAACTTCAGGGGCATCGCCTGCAAGTGCACGAACAGCTTCCGCCGCAGGTCGCACATGATCTTCTGGCCGACGACCACGCTGAGGTACCCATAAAGGACAGTGACCAATGCGGCGACAAGCGTGATGACGATCGTGAGTGCGGAGTACAGGCTGACGACCGGGAGGCTGCCCTTCGTGATGCCGTCGTCGATGATGATCTGCAGCCAGAGGGGAGGAAGCAGGCCCAGCAGCACGCCCACCACGACGGCCACCATGGTCAGGATCACGTCCCGCCGATACGGGCGGAAGAGCGCTCGAATCCGGCTGATGAGTTCCGGATTCGTGTAGGTCGGCCTCGTCGTCGCTCCCTTCTCCATTGACTCGCCAGTATGTCCGCCGGCCGGCCCCCTCCGGGCGAGACGCCTTGACTTTAGCCCGGCTAAGAGACGAATTTCTGCCATAATTGGAGCAACAGGCGGGCGCGACCCCTGGAGGCACCGATAACTTATGGCAGTGAACGAAGAACTCAAGACCACCCCAATCACCCTGTCTGAGAAGGCAGCGACCGAGGTCAAGGGCCTGCTCGACGAGCAGGGCAAACCCGAGGCGGCGCTTCGGGTTTGGGTCGCCGGTGGCGGCTGTTCCGGTCTCTCGTACGGAATGGCGATCGACGACGGCCAGCCGGAGTCGGAAGATCAGGTTTTCGAGCACCAGGGCGTGCGCATCTTCGTCGACGAACTGAGCCTCAAGTACATGACCGGCTCGGTCGTCGACTACGTCGAGGACGTTCTCGGCGGAGGCTTCAAGATCGAGAACCCGAATGCGGTCCGGTCGTGCGGCTGCGGAAGCTCTTTCTCAACCGAAGAGGAAGGCATGCCGGGCTTAGAAACGGGCGGCCGCGGATGCGGCGGCTGCGGAAGCCACTAAACCGCGTTCGATTCGGTGAGAGCCGAAACCGGGAAATAGCACCGGTACCCACGGTCACCCTCGATCGTCAACTCAGGCTCGGCCTCGACGCACCGATCCTGTCGGCGCGGACACCGTGAGCTGAACCTGCACCCAGGAACGCGCACCCTCGGGTCGGGGATTTCGCCCGCGAGCACGGCCGGAAGCCGTCCGACCAGCTCCAGCGTCGGCGCGGAAGCCATGAGCGCTTGCGTGTAGGGATGCCGAGGCGCACCAAAGACATCTCCCGTCGGCCCGATTTCCACGATCCGACCTAAGTACATCACGGCCACCCGGTCGGCGATGTAGCGAACCGTCATCAGGTCATGAGAGATGTACAGGTACGCGCAACTCCGCGATGCCTGCAGGTCTTTCAGCAAATTGAGAATCTGTGCGCGAATTGAAAGGTCCAGAGCGGCCGTCGGCTCATCGCACAGAACGAGCGGCGGATTCAACGCGAGAGCGCGAGCGATCGCAACACGCTGTCTCTGCCCGCCGCTGAGTTGGTGCGGATAGCGGTCCATCAAACCAGGATCGAGGCCGGTTTCCTTCATCACCTCTACGGCTCTCTCGCGCGGGTTGGGGTGCTTGTGAATCACAAGTGGCTCCGAGATGCTGTCGCCAATCGTCCACCGTGAATCGAGGCTTGCGTAAGGGTCTTGCCAAACGATTCCGACGCGCTTCGCAAGCCCGCGCAGATCGCCCGTGACGTCGTTGCCTTGAACGACGATCTTCCCACCGGCCGCCCTCTCCAGGCCCAAGATCGCCTTGGCCAAGGTCGTCTTCCCGCAGCCCGACTCGCCGACAACGGCAAGCGTCTCCCCGGCGGCAAGTTCGAGCGACACGCCGTCCACGGCGCGGATGACCCCCCCCGGAACGTGATACACGACCGTGAGGTCCTCCGTTCTCAATACTGTCTCAGACATTCGTTCCCTCGACCAGCCAACAGGCCGCGCTGTGAGAGCCGTCCTCCGAACTCCACTGATTGCCAAATTCGTGGGCTACGTCCGCTCGAAACTTCAAAGCAGGCATGAGACCCGGCTCGACGTCGCACTTCTCGTGGCAAAAACTGCAGCGCACTGCGAAACTGCAGCCGACTCCGAGGGTCTTTGGATCCGGCGGCTGACCCTGGATCGACTGCAAGCGGCTCTGACCCGAAGGCAGAGATGCCAGCAGGCCTTGTGTGTACGGATGTGCGGGCGCGTGCAAGACATCCACTGCGCGCCCCTCTTCCACAACTTTTCCCGCGTAATACACAGCGATGCGATCCGACACCGAGCCAATGACTCCGATGTCGTGCGATATCAGGATCACGGCTGTGTTCTGTTCGCTTTGCAGTTCTTTCAAAAGCGCGAGGATTTGTGCCTGAAGAGTGACATCCAAAGCCGTCGTCGGCTCGTCAGCGATCAGCACGCGCGGATGACACGCGAACGCGATTGCGATCATCACGCGCTGCCTCTGCCCTCCGCTGAGTTGGTGCGGGAACTTCTTCGCCGTGCTTTCCGGAGACGGCACTTTGACCGCGCGCAACTGTTCGATGGCCAACTCCCTTGCGCGCTTCCAACTCTCTTTGCGATGCAGCACGATCGCTTCGGCGACCTGATCCCCCACGCGCATCATCGGATTGAGGCTGGTGAACGGATCTTGGAAGACCATCGCGATGTCTCCGCCGCGAATCTGACGAAGCCTCGATTCCTTCTCGCGAACGAGGTCGCGCCCATCGAGAAGGATCTCGCCGGCCGCAACACGGCCTGGGTACGGCAACAAACCCATGATGGCGAGGCCGGTCATGCTCTTCCCGCAGCCGGATTCGCCGACGATGCCCAAAGTTCGGCCCGCCTCGACCTCCAAGTCGACGCCCCGAAGCACTTCGGTGGAGCCGAACGCGACTCTGAGGCCGCGCACCTCGAGGACGGACATGGCGGCGATTATAGCGGGGGGCGGCCGACAGCGACAGGCTTTCGCGAGGGCGAAGCGTGCAAGAATCGGACCGTGTTGGACGAGGCGAGCCTGGTCGCCGACCTTTCGGAGTTGCTCTCCGACCGTCAGGTGCTTTCGGGCGCGGCTGCTCGCCGCGCGTACGACTGCGACGCATACACGATCCAGCGCAGACATCCGGACGTAGTCGTGTTCCCGCACTCCACGGAGGACGTGCAGAACGTCGTCCGATTCTGCGTGCGGAATGACGTCCCGTTCACGCCTCGTGGGGCCGGCACGGGGTTGAGCGGCGGCGCCCTTCCGGCCGAAGGCGGCGTGGTCATCTCCCTCACGCGAATGCGCAGGATTCTCGAAGTCGACATCGAGTCGAGGGTGATGAAGGCCGAAGCCGGATGCCCAAACATCTCCCTCACGCGAGCCGTCGCAGAATGGAATCTACACTTCGCGCCCGATCCCAGCAGCCAGACGGTTTGCACATTGGGCGGAAACATCAGTGAGAACAGCGGCGGGCCACACACGCTCAAATATGGTGTCACGACCGACCACATCCTCGGCATCACACTCGTTGACGTTCATGGAGAGATTCGCGAGTTCGGTGGGAAGGTAGCAGGTTTCCCCGGCATCGACTTGATCGGACTCATCGTGGGAAGCGAAGGCACTTTCGGGGTGGTGACGGAAGCATGGGTACGGCTCACACCGAATCCATCCGTGATTCGAACGCTGCTCGCTTCGTTCCGCACGGCTCGCGCCGCAACTCAAACCGTCTCCGACATCATCGCCGCGGGCATCCTTCCCGCCGCCATGGAATTCATGGATGGGAGCGTGGTCGAGGCCGTCGAAGCCGCGTTCAACACTGGCCTGCCGCGAAACGTGGGCGCACTTCTGCTCATCGAGTGCGATGGCGACGAGAGCGCAATTGCGGAGATCGAGCGCACAAAGCAGATCGCCCAACGAAACGACGCCCTCACAATTGAAGTCTCTTCGGACGAAACTCAAAGGGCAAAGTTGTGGACTGCGCGGAAGAAAGGAATCGGCGCCCTCGGCAGGCTGGCGCCAAGCATGGTGACGCACGACGGAGTCATCCCGAGGTCCAAGTTGCCGGAGGTGCTCGAGTTTGTGTACGGCGTCGCAGCAGAAAAGGGACTTCGCGTCGCAAACATCTTCCACGCGGGCGACGGCAACCTGCACCCCATCTTCCTCTTCGACGATCGCAAACCTGAAGACGTGGTCGCAGTCGTCGAAGCCGGCGAGCGTGTGATGCGACGCTGCATCGCGGAAGGAGGGAGCGTAACCGGAGAGCACGGAATCGGCGTCGAGAAAATAGACCTTCTTGCGGAAATGTTCTCCCCCGAGGACCTCTCGTTGCAAGAAGACATCCGCGCCGTGTTCAATCCTGGAAGTTTGTGCAATCCCGGAAAGGTGTTGCCATCGCAGAAGTCTTGTGTCGAAGTGAAGCTGCGCTCTCGACCGATTCCAGTTTAGCGGTCGCGATGGCTTGCGCGCCGATCGCGTATAATTTCCCCCGCCCATGCAGGAGAGAGAGGAAGGCACCATGCCCGTTGCGAGAGCGGTACGCAGCGCACTGCTGCGTCCTTTCGTCGAATTCGCGCGGCTGGAGGCCAGTGGTGGAATTCTCCTGATCGTGGCCGCAGCCGCGGCAATCGTCTGGGCGAACTCGTCGGCAGCGGAATCCTACTTCCACCTCTGGGAATCGCACGCCCGCATCTCATTCCGAGAGTGGGCGCTCGACCTCTCACTCCACGAGTGGATCAACGACGGCTTGATGGCGCTCTTCTTCCTCGTCGTCGGCCTCGAGATCAAGCGAGAGATCGTGCTCGGCGAACTCTCTTCGCCGAAGCGCGCAGCCTTTCCCTTCGCGGCGGCCATCGGTGGAATGGCCGTGCCCGCGGTGATCTTCCTGGCGTTTACATCGGGGACGCCCTACGCACGCGGGTGGGGGATTCCTACGGCCACCGACATCGCGTTCTCGCTTGGCGCGCTCGCCCTTCTTGGAAGCCGTGTGCCGGTTTCGCTCAAGATATTCTTGACTGCGTTCGCAATCGTGGACGACCTGGGAGCGGTTCTTGTGATCGCTCTGTTCTACAACACCGGCATCTCGCTGTCCGCTCTCGCTCTCGCGGGCCTGTTCTTCATGCTGCTGATTCTCGCAAATCTTGCCGGAGAGCGCCGCCTCACGGTCTATTCCCTGCTGGGCGTAGGCTTGTGGCTGTCACTTCTACATAGCGGCGTGCACGCAACGATTGCCGGCGTGCTGCTTGCGTTCACCATTCCCGCACGCGTGCGCCTGTATCCACGCGAATTCGTCGACAAGGCACGATCCATCATCGAGCGATTGAGACGGGAAGCCGAACGCGATGAATCGCCCTTGTCTCAAGATCGCCAAGATGCGCTCCAGACTCTCGAAAGGGCATGCCTGCAGGCGCAAATGCCGCTGCAAAGGCTGGAGCACATCTTGCATCCCTGGACGACCTACTGCGTATTGCCGATTTTCGCTCTGGCGAACGCTGGCGTCGCCATCGAGTCGGGACTTGGCTCGGCGTTCTCGCACCCTATGACGATCGGGATCACGCTGGGACTTCTGGTTGGCAAGAGCCTGGGAGTTCTCGCGGCTGCGTACCTTGCGGTTCGCCTGAGGCTGGCTGCGCTCCCGCGTGGGCTTGCCTGGGGACACCTCTTCCCTGTCGCCGTGCTCGGTGGGATTGGCTTCACGATGTCGCTGTTCATCTCGAATCTTGCGTTCACGGACGCAGAGGCTCGCAACCTTGCAAAGGCCGGCATCTTGCTCGGGTCTCTCGCTTCGGGAGTCATCGGCACACTGCTCCTCTCGAGAAAGCTGAAAAGGGACGCGCCGGATTTGACCGCAAACGAAGAGTAGCCGGGGATTCCGCAAGTTCAGATAAACTCCCCGCGTGATCTCCCATCTCGAGTGTTGGCGTTGCGGCGCCTTGATGGACTGGCGATCTCCGGCCACCTTGTGCCCATGCGGCAAACCGCTCAAAGTCGTTTACGGTCTGGCGCATCCGATTCCATTCGACCAGATCGTGGACCGCACCACGACGTCGCTCTGGAGATACCGCCCGGTCCTCCCCCCCTGCAAGCCGATCTCCCTCGGCGAGGGTTTGACGCCGCTGATACCTGCGCCGAAACTGTCGCAGAACTGGTGGATCAAGGACGAGAGCGAGAATCCGACCGGCAGCTTCAAGGCGCGAGGCATGAGCGTCGCCGTCAGCATGGCCGCGCACCTCGGAGCGGAGGCGGTTGGCGTTCCGAGCGCCGGAAACGCCGCAGGGGCGATGGCTGCCTACGCGGCGTCCGCTGGCATGCGCTCAGTCGTCTACATGCCGAGGGACACGCCGCGAGCAAACATAGACGAGTGTGAGATGTTTGGCGCCGAAGTGAATCTCGTGGAAGGGCTTATTACAGACTGCGCGGCGGCGCTAAGGGCACGATGCGAAACGGACGAATCCCTCTTCGACCTCTCCACGTTGAAGGAACCGTACCGCGTCGAGGGCAAGAAGACGATGGGCTATGAACTGTTCGAACAGCTCGGCAGACTGCCCGACGTCATCCTCTATCCGACGGGTGGGGGGACGGGTCTCGTCGGAATGTGGAAGGCCTTCGACGAAATGCAGGCCCTCGGTTGGATCGGCTCAGAGCGACCGCGCATGGTCTCGGTGCAGGCGGACGGATGCTGCCCTATCGTGACTGCATACCACCAGGGAACGGAGTTCGCAGAAGAGCACAAGAATGCCAGAACCGCCGCATCAGGCCTACGGGTCCCTCGCGCAATCGGAGACTTCATCACGCTCGATCTCATCAAGAAGTCAAACGGCACTGCGATCTCCGTGACGGACAAAGAGATGATCCATGCCGCACGCGAAATGGCGCGAAGCACAGGCGTCTTCGCCTGTCCGGAGGGGGGAGCCACGCTTGCCGCTGCAAGAAAGCTCGCCTCGAGCGGCTACATCTCCGAGGGCGACACGGTTGTTCTTTTCAATACGGGAACCGGCCTCAAATACACCGAAGCGTTCGAATCGGTGGACTGAGCGCCGAACTCGAATCCTAAGAGTCCTGCTTCACAAACGCCTGCTTCCCTTCGAGGTACTTCAGGCAGCACGCTCGCGCCCGCGCGCGGATGCGGTTGATGTAGGCCGCGCGCTCGGTAGGAGAAAGCGCCCCTCGCGCATCCAATAGATTGAAAACGTGCGAGCACTTAAGCGCTAAGTCGAATGCGGGATAGACCAGCAGCACTTTGTGCCCTCCGTCCGACTTCTTGAATTCCGTCGTGTATCTGCCGAGTTCCTCGTCCCAGACCGCATCTGTTTCAACGACGCGCCTGCTCTCCGCTTCGTACTTGTCGAACAACTCGAAGAGCAACGCCGTGTCCGCGACCTCGAAGTTGTAGAGGTTGTGTTGCAGTTCTAAGTCATAGTTCACGTCTCGATACGAGACCCCAGAACCCCATTCCAAGTCCTCCCAAAAGGAGTAGCCGTTGTTGAGCATCAGGCAGAGCCGCTCAGGCCCGTACGTGATCTCCGCACTGACGGGATTCAACTCGATGCCGCCCATCTGCTGAAAGAACGTGAACTGCGTGATTTCCGCGCCGTTCAACCAGACCTCCCAGCCGACTCCGCTCGCTCCCATGCTCGGAGACTCCCAGTCGTCCTCGACGAGCCGCACATCGTTTCGCTTAACGTTGAAGCCGATCGCATTCAGTGAGCCCATGTACAAGTCCACGATGTTGTCCGGGCTCGGCTTCATAAGAACTTGGTACTGGAAGTACCTCTGGTTCCGCATCGGGTTCCGCGTGTACCTTCCATCAGCGGGCCGCCGGCTCGGCTGAACGTAAGCGCAGTTCCATGGCTCCGGCCCCAAGCTTCGAAAGACGGTGTCGGGATGCATGGTCCCCGCCCCGACCTCGACATCATATGGCTGGAGGATGACGCAGCCCTGATCCGCCCAATAGGAGTTGAGGATCGACAGGATTTCCTGGACGTTCACTGGGGTGAGTTTACTTCTCCTCCGCCCCTGGCAAATCCCCGGTCGCCTTCCATCCGGCCGCTGGCCCCTTTCGGCCCATCAACCTGAAATTCCCGACTTTGAGGACAAGTCGCGAATCGCAGACCTGCGGTCGGGCGTCAGAACCGCCGAAGGTAATATTTGACAATGAAGAAGGCAGCAGCTTTTGGAGCGCTTCTGACGGTCATGGTGGCGGCCGCCGCACTGATCTCAGGCTTCTACCCGATTCAATCTCAGTTTGCGGCCAAGGACCTCAAGTCCACTCTCGAAGGGATGGGCCACGAACTCAAAGTTCTCGAAGACGAAGTCGGCAAAGAGAAGTGGGAGTTCACCATCAACCGCCACGAGTTGGACATTCCCGTCGGCGCGGAGATCAGCGCGAGCAAGAACTACATCTGGCTCACGGTCTACCTCGGCGATATCAAGGACATCGGCGCCGTCAAGGCTTCGAAGTTGGTTGGCCTTCTGAAGGGCAACTCGAAAGTTCAACCCGCGCAGTTCTACATCACGGAATCCGACGGTCTCTGGTGCGCTCTTCCGATCGACAATCGCGCACTCACCACGCCAGTCTTGAAGCGATGCGTTGACATGATTGTTGACGCGGTGGGCAAGAATCAGGACCTCTGGGAAGGATTCTAAGCAAGCGAAGTCCCGACTCGACGTTCACAGAAAAAAAGAGAGAAGCGGCGAAGTGTGTTCACTTCGCCGCTTCCTATTTGTTAGAGAAGTCGTTAGCGTCGGCCGCCGTAGCCGCCGCGGTCGCCTCGACCGCCGCCGCCGCCACCACCACCTCGGTAACCTCCGCCACCACCTCCGCCTCCGCCGCCTCGGCGATCTTCGCGAGGTCGTGCTTCAGACACGGTGATCGTGCGGCCGCCCAGGCTGGCGCCGTTCATTTCGTTGACCGCTGCGTCGCAGCGATCTCCATCGACGTCTACGAACCCAAAGCCGCGCCCCTCGATGATTCGAGCCGAGGCGGCTCCGTAGTTCTGGAAAGCGTTCATCAGGTCAAGCTCCGTAAATGAATAAGGGAGATTGCCGACGTACAGCGATTTCGTGCTCATATAGCCTCCTGTGTTCCGGTTCCAAGGCGCGTATCTGGGGTCAAACCGGCCGAGGCCAAAGCATTCCTCGAACGTCGCTCGGAGTCGTAACTCGCCGAGAGTACCTGATTCGGGGGGTTTCCACCTTGTTCGGGGGCGGTATCCTGGCCTCTGGCTGCCGGTTCCCTCCTGAAGGGGCGGCCGGCCGGGGAGAAAAAAAGTATGAAAAGAGCGATCTTATGGGTCATTTTCAGCCTGACGACCACCGCTTTTGCCCAGATGCCCAGCCTCGAGCCTCCGGCCGAGGTCACAGCCATGAAGTGGATGGTCGGCGAATGGACTTCGAAGGTGCACTGGACCATGGAAGGCCAAGAGATGGACGCGGACATGACTCTCAAGAATGAGTTCGAGGGCCAGTTCCTGAAGCAGACCTCCACCATGGACATGATGGGGATGAAGTTCACCGAAGTCGGCTACCTCGGCTATGACAAGGCCAAGAAGAAGTACTACATGTACACCTTCACCAACTACGGACCAACTCCGAGGATCGAATGGGGAACTCTCGAGAACAACAAGATGGTGATGATCAGCGAGCCGTGGGACGCCGGCATGGGCGCGCCGATGACGAGCCGCGCCACCTTGACCAAGAAGTCGGACACCGAAGTCCACTTCGTTCTGGAGTTCAAGAACGGTGACAAGTGGGACAAGGCCGCTGAGGGAACCTTCAAGAAGAAGTAGTTCGCTGGCAGCGACATCAGGCGTCGGAAGTTCATTCCGGCGCCTTGCTCTTTTTAGTCCCCCCCACCCGGTTGGGCGACTTCTTCCTCAACGCGATCGGCCAACTTGTCGGCCAGGCTTCGCGCGGCATCGTGTCCTTTTCTCAGCAGCCAACGGAACGCTGCCACTCCCGCGCCGACGAGTCCGACGCCTACGGCAATGCCAGGCCAAATGAGGCCGTTGCCGAGGAGAATGGACGCGCCGACGATCCCGAGTATGAGCGGCCCGTGCAGGCCCGCGAAATACGCAATGAACGGACCGGATCTCACGTTGATCTTCGTCCTTCCGTTGCGAGATGACACGTTTACTTCCGCTGCCCCCCACCCGGTCCAGGCTTGAGAACGGAATGACCGGCCGATCTGCACGCCGCCCGCTCCGTACCTTGTCTGCATGGGTCGGTACACGTCCTGCAGGACGTCGAAATTCTGCGGGTCTAACTCGCCTTCGACGACCCGATGGAACTCCTCCACGAATTTCAGCGTGCGGTCTGAAGCCGGACGCGGTTGGGATGCCTCCTCGATTGCCTGCCGGAGGAACCTCGCGTCCACTCCGACCTCCTCCGCCATTCGCTCGAGTTCCTCGGCGGTCACGCCCGGTGTGTAACTTGCCGCTCCTTGCGACTCCTCGTGCAGTTGGACCGCGCGCTGCATGATCTCCGCGACCTGCTGCTCGCTGAAGACCTGTCTCTGACCGGACATGCCGCTATGATAGCCAGTCGAAAAGAAACGGGCGACGGTGATTCACCGCCGCCCGATTCGGTTAGGACTTGATCCCGACCTTCGGATTACTTCCGGCGTCGAGCCGCAAGAGCGGCAAGGCCGGCGCCGAGCGCGAGCAACGTCGCAGGCTCAGGCACCGGATCGAAGTTGAACTGGTGGATCGTGAAACTCGTTCTCCCACCAGTCGCAACCGCAAAGCCGGTTCCAGAGAGCGCGTTGTATGTGGTCCCGTGACCAGACGCCGTCGTCGTCAAGGCATCGGCGAACGCGTTCTCGGTTGCGAGATCGCTTCCAGGGTGCGTGATGTAGACGCCCAGGTCGCCGCCCGTATAGGTGTACGGCGTGTGGAAGTCGATCTTCGCAGTCCCCCAAGCGTTCGGGTTTGCGCCAGACGTGTAGTTGCCGGCTCCGATTGTCAGCGCTCCGTCGCGAACTTGGGTCGGAGTACCCGCCCAGTTACTGGCGAACGTCGTGCTCATTCCAGTCGGGTCCACTGAGGGGCCCAGCCAGATTTCGTAGTCCGCCCACGTCGCCGATACCGACGGGAAGCTAACCGTCGCTCCGTTCCAGAGCCGGAAGTTCATGCCCGTGATCACGTCTCCGGGCGCGAGCCCGAGGAGCGTCGAATCTGTGAGCATCATGTACGTTCTCGGCGCGCCGGCGTTTCGGAACACCGTGTTGAGGCCCCCGTTGCCTGCCGTACCGGCATAGGCCGGCGGCACGACGATGGAGCCAGCAATCGCGGCGCTCGAAACGGCAGCAGCCGCAAGCGTCACAAGTGTCTTATGCATAAGCATCTCCTTTGTCCAATTGGAACTGAATGTCTGGAGAGGGGGTGCACCCCTTCCTCCCCGCATTCATTATAGCGGCATATTTGCCGATAGGCGAGGAAAGTTCTGACCGTCGCCTCCCTAGCCAAAAACCAGGTAATTCGGCTAGCCGCTGCGGGACGGTTGAGTCGTCACTGCCATGCTCAACGCCCAACTGAGTAGTCACGCCTGGGCTGACAGCTGTCTGCTGCGACCGTCCTGTCCGATCCGGCCACTCCCTCTCTCAATAGAAACGGGCGGCGGTGAATCACCGCCGCCCGATTCGGTTAGGACTTGATCCAGACCTTCGGATTACTTCCGGCGTCGAGCCGCAAGAGCGGCAAGGCCGGCGCCGAGCGCGAGCAACGTCGCAGGCTCAGGCACCGCTTGGAAGGTATCGAAGTCCACCGACGACCCCGCTCCGTTGTGGAATCCCCGAAGAGAGAGTCCGCCCGGAGTCGTGTTGCCAGTTGCCTGCCAGGGCGTCTGTGCCAAGAGGCTAGTGCCGGGCTCGTCATAGAGGTTGACCCTCATGTCGCCGTTGGCTGCCCACTCGAGACCCAACTGATACCAAGTGTTGTCGGTAAAGGTCATGGCTGCGGACACCGTGTTCACGAATCCCCAGCCCGTGTTGTTCTGCAGGATGATGCTGCTCGTGTTCGAAGCAGCAACTGCGGACCACGCGCCGCCGGCACTCGCGCTGACTCCCATATAGAGTCGGCCGCCTGCCCCGCCATTGGCATGGAATCGGACGTAGCCACGATACTCCAGCCCGGGCGCAGTAGGCACGTCAGTTCTGTAATAGAACCCCGATGCAACGTTCCCGGCGAAGTTCGCCCCGAGCTGCCCGTCGTGCGCTGCCGCGCCGATGATCGTCATGTTGTTCCCGGCAGTCGCCAGCGTGTAGAGGCCGGTGTTGCCGTGTTCGAAGTCCTCGAGGATCGTTGCGCTAGCGGGGACCGCCAACCCAACGCCGAGGCCCGCGAGAATCAATGTTGACTTTCGCATATGCTTCTCCTTTGTCCAATTGGAACTGAATGTCTGGAGAGTGGGTGCACCCCTTCCTCCCCGCACCTATTATAGCGACAAAAATTTAGACTAGCGAAAGATATTTGATTCTTGCCTCCTCACGGCCAAAACCAGGCAATGCTGCTAGCCGGCACGCAACCTAGAACCCAAATCGGTCCACGAACCCGTAGACCTCCGCCCGCGCATCCTCCGCCAGATCCACCAGCGGCGGCCGAACCGGGCCTCCCGGCAGGCCCCGTCGGTCGAGGATGGCCTTGTGCACCGCCGGAGTCGGATGCTTCTTGACGTTCGCCGCAGCCTCGTCAATGAGGGCCTGGAGCGCTTCGCTCCGCTCCGACACCTGACGGGAGATGAGCCGCGGGAAACTGTTCGCCAGGCCGCTGATCGTCCCGGAACCGCCCCCCGCGAGGCAACCGAGAAGTAGCCGCTCATCCCCAACGAGCATCGCGCCACCGGCCACCCGGGCCTGTTCGAGGTACGCCTCCATCAGTTCCCGATTCCCCGAACTGTCCTTGATGCCCACCGCACGCTCAAGTTCGAACAGCCTCCCGATCAGCGCGGGGCTCAACGTGACTCCGGTCGTCTGCGGGAAGTTGTAGACGACGATGGGCAGGTCAGACCCGGCGATGAGTTCGGTGAACCACTTCTCGATGCCCCGCTCTTCCGCCTTGAAGTAGAACGGCGGCAACACGAGCGCCGCAACCGCCCCAGCGTTCGCGGCCTGCTTGCAAAGCCAGCGAGCCTCCGGCAGAGAACAGGTGCCCGCACCGAGGAGAACTTGCAGGTTCCCTGCGTGCTTGCAGGCAAACGCGATCAGGTCGCGCTTTTCGACAGCGCTCAGGCTCGGGCCTTCCCCGTTAGTGCCGGCGACGACGACTCCCATCATCCCTTCGGATTCGTGCCAAGCGAGGAGTCGAGCAACGCCGGGGTAATCAATCTCGCCGTCAGCGCCGAACGGCGTGACGAGCGCAGTGTAGGCGCCGGAAATCACGCCACGAACGATAGCCTATTTTCCGGGTCCGATCCGACTTGCTCCCGAGGAGTCAGCTTCGATCTTCTCTGGCTTCCCCTCATACCGAATCGAACTCGCGCCGCTCGCATCCGCGATCAGGGTTCCGGACACTTGAACCAGCGCCTCGGACGCGCCGGAAGCGTCAATCTCCGCATCTGTCGTCTTTACGTCGGCAAAGTCGAGGTGGCTTGCCCCCGAGATGTCGGCGACAAACGTACCGATCTTCCCACCGCTCGCTTGGGCTTCGCTCGCGCCGCTCAGTTCGACCTCCAGCCGATCCGCCTCGATGGTCTGCAGGTCAATGGTCGAGGCGCCCGACAGGTCAATGCCCTCCAAAGTCGGCGCGGAGAGATGGACGATCAGCCCCTCCTCCGACGAGTAAGGCCGATCCACGCTGATCTCAAGCGTGTCGCCCTTCACCTTCAGGCGCACGAATTCCGCGAGGTTGTCGTCGATTTCGAACCGGACCTCATGGCCTTCGCCGCGCTTGTAAAAGACCTTCGTCGCGCCCGATGCGTCGATCCGGCTGAACTTGCCGACGTCACGCGCCTCCACGACGCGCTTGCCCGAGCCAACAACCTCGGCGCCCAACTTCCAAATGCAGCCCGGCAGCATCGCCGCGACGACGAGAAGCAATAGCAGTTTCATGGCACTTCCTCCCAAGGAGAACGTTGGCGAACGCCACAGGGTTGCGACGAGGGCCTTCCGTCCCGCGCTCTGGCACGCGCAACCACTCCGCCAGGACAAAAAAAGAATCGGCCCCACGAGTTCCGTGAGGCCGAGGGGACGTGCGGGCAGGGGTCAGATCAGTCGTCGTCGACTTTGATCCTCGACGCCGTTATCGTGTTGTTCTTTGAGTCGTAGTGGCCCTTCACTTCGGCGAACGGATACTGAAGGAGCGCGTTCTCCGTCACGGTTTCCCCACTTCTCTCGAAGACGGTGGATTCGTTCCAGACGACGTTCACCTGATCGCCTTGTGGCGTGAAGTGTTCGACCTCCGTCAGGTTAGTCAGCACCATCGTGTTCTCGTTCAGGTCAACCTGAGTGATGCTTCCCTTCGCCTCGGCGTCTTCGCCTTCTTCACCGTTCTCGTCCTCGAGGGTGATTCTCGTGGCGAGAATGGTGTTCGTGTTGGAATCGTAGGTTCCCTTCACTTCCGCGAAGTTGAACAGGTTGAGCCAAGTCTCGTCGACGACGTCGCCGCTGCGGCGGAAGATTGTCGCCTCTGTCCAGGTGACGTTCACCGTCGATCCTTGCGGAACGAAGTGCTCGACTTCATGCACGTCCACGAGCAGCATCGTGTTGGCTTCGAGGTTGACGTTATCAATCGCCCCCTCCGCCTCGGCAAGTTCGTCCGAATTGCCGTCTTCGATCTTGATGCTGTCCGCCAGGAGCGCGTTCTGATTCACATCGAACTTGCCGCGCACTTCGACGCGCTGGTTGTTCGCCAAAGTGCCGCTCGCTCCTGTAGATTCGTCATAGATGACCGTGTTCGCGTCGTAGAGCACTTGGAACGCTCCCCCCTCCTCGCGATCGAGAGTAAAGGAACTCGCCGTCAAGTTGCGCACGACGCCATCGTAGTCTTCGATCTCATGCCGCGATGAATCGTCAATGCCGTTTTCGGACCCGTGCTTCAATGACGGCACGACTTCGCCATTGACGATCGCGAAGTTCTGTAGGTCGAAGTCAATTACGCAGTGGGACACGGCGCCGGGCAAGGTGATCGGGGCCGTGAGGTTGAAGGTGATCATTGGCCTCCCGTTCCCGTCGCGAGGGAGCGATGCCGCAAAGTTATACGTCTGGCCGTTCGTGGAACCAGTCGGCACGAGCACAACTTCGTTGGCGAGCGTGACTCGAATCGCGTCGTAGGTCCCCGGCGGCACTTCGCCGACACCGAGGAACGAGAATCGTTCGCCAGACACATCCCGGAGTCTCTTGGCGTCGAAAATCTCGCCGGTCGGGCTGTCGAAACTCGTGACGAACGCCCCATTGGCAGTGGAGCGGAGTTCGACTTTGTGGAGCGTCATCCAAACGTGGTCGTAGTCCGAGCGAAATGAGTCGGTGAGATAAAGGCCGAGGGTGGCGCTGGCGGCGCTCGATCCGCCTCCGCCCCCGCAGCCCAGCAGGGATAGAATGCCCGCGCTCACGAGGAGCAGCGAGCCCAATAAGGTTCGCATAGTCATTCTCCTTCCTATAAGAGCAGTCGTCATGGGCCGCTGATTCACGCAATTTTGCGTGGCATATTAATTGTCGGCGGAGGCCCTCTGACAAAGCAGGCCCCCCTGCCCCGTCCTATGCCTACGGAGACCGTCCAATGAGCCTGTTGCCGATCGTCGCCGTCGCGGCCGTACTCCTGTTGGCCGCCTATCGCCTGTATGGAGCAGCCCTCAGCCGGCTCTTCCGGCTGGACGACTCGAACCCGACCCCCGCCGTCTCGCTCCGCGACGACTCGGACTTCATCCCAACCGAGCCGAAGTTCCTCCTGAGCCAGCACTTCTCCGCGATCGCGGCGGCCGGTCCGATCGTCGGCCCGATTCTCGCGGGCATCATGTTCGGCTGGCTGCCCGCCGCTCTCTGGATCCTAATCGGCGCGATCTTCATCGGCGGCGTCCACGACATGTCGGCGCTCGTCGCCAGCGTTCGGCACAAGGCGAGGTCCATCGCGGAAGTCGTTCGCGATCACATGAGCCGCCGCGCCTATCTGCTCTTTTTGACCTTCATCTGGCTGGCGCTCATTTACATCATTGTCGCCTTCACCGACATCACGGCTCAGAGTTTTGTCGGAGTGCAGACACTGGAGAACGGAGAGCAAGTCCGTGGCGGCGCAATCGCGACCTCCTCGATCCTGTACATCATCCTCCCGGTGCTGATGGGCCTTGCTTTGCGATTTACGAAACTAAGACTGGGCACTGCGACGCTGATATTCCTACCCCTGGTGTTTCTGGCGATTTGGGTGGGTCCGAAAATCCCGCTCGACTTGGCCGCGAACTTGGGAATCACCGACATGGAAGCGCAGCGCGTGTGGGACGTGGCGGTGCTCGGCTATTGCGTGGTGGCCGCCCTCGTTCCGATGTGGCTGCTTCTCCAGCCCCGCGGACACCTCGGCGGATACTTCCTCTACTTCTTCTTAGCCGTAGGCGCGCTGGGAGTGCTGCTTGCGGGTCGCACCGTTCAATACCCTGCGTTCACCGGCTGGACGACGGCAAAGGGCGACACGCTCTTCCCCTTCCTCTTCATCACAATCGCCTGCGGCGCATGCTCCGGTTTCCATTCGCTCATCGCCAGCGGAACGACCAGCAAACAACTCCGTCGAGAGACGGACGCTCGACCGATCGGATACGGAACGATGCTGCTCGAAAGCATGGTGGCGATCATCTCGCTCTGCTGCGTGATGATGTTGGCGACGGATTCGCCTCTGCTTCAGAACCCGAAGCCGAACTTTATCTTCGCCTCGGGCATCGGCGGGTTCCTCGAGACGTTCGGCATTCCCGCCGTGCTGGCGATCTCCATCATGATGATGGCGTTCACCACGTTCGTTTACGACACGCTCGACGTATGCACCCGACTAGGGCGATACATCATTCAGGAACTAACGGGGCTGAAGCACAAGGGGGGGGCCGTGCTCGGAACGCTTCTCACAGCCGGAGTTCCCCTCGCGTTCCTCTTGACGAGACCGATGGTGGACGCCTTCGGCAATCCTCTGCCGCCGGCGTGGCAGACCTTCTGGGGGCTGTTCGGCGCCAGCAACCAACTGCTTGCTGCCCTGACACTGCTCGGCATCACGGTCTGGCTTTGGAGAACGAGGCGACAGAGGTGGGTGTGGGCCGTCACGGGAATTCCGACGGTCGTGATGTATGTGATGAGTTCCTGGGCGCTCGTGAGTCTGGTCATGCGCTCTTCGTCTGATCCAGCGGCAAAACCTGTGTTCGTGGTGGGAGTCATCCTGCTCGGCTTGGCGGGGCTGATGCTCGTCGAAGCGGCGGCTGCATTTCGGGCAGAACGGCCCAGTCCGCCCGCTCCTCAACCCGCGCAAGCACCGGGCTGAGACAAAATGCCCGAATCCGAAGTGGAGGGATAACAAAATGAAACGACTTCTCGCATTCGCCGTAGCGTGCAGCGCCGCCTACGCCCTAAGCCAACTACCACCATTCCAGCCTGCGCCCGAAATGAAGCTGATCGCTGGCTTCCTCGGCGAGTGGTCCGGAGACTTCAAACTCACCGCTCCCGGCGCCCCGCCGACGACCATGCCCGCACACGTCAAAGAGGAACTCTATGGTGGTGGCGTCTGGCACAAGACTTACTACACGATGAAAGCCGGCAATCAAGTCGCCTTCGAAGGCACGAGTTTCATGACGTGGGACGCTGCGAAGAAGAAGTTCAAGACGTACACGTTTGAGACCGGCGCAAGCGAGCCCCGCATCGAATGGGGCACTTTCGACGGAAAGAAGTTGATCAACATCAGCGAGCCGCACGGAGGAATGGTCTCCAGAACCACCTTCGAGTTTGTAGGCGCCGACACCCTTAAATTCAAAATCGAATTCCAGGACGGAGACCAGTGGATGACGGTCGGCGAGTGCACCTTCAAAAAGAAGGCGTAGACCGCCGAACAAACAAATGCGCAGAGACCCCATCGCCGAATCGGCGATGGGGTCTCTTGCTTTTGACTTCCGGCGTTATCGGTAGTTGACGAACTGCACAGGAACGGGAAGGTCGAGGCCCTTGACGAGTGCGATCGCCTTCTGGAGTTCGTCCTTGTCGCGGCCGCTGACCCGCAACTCCTCACCCTGAATTTGCGCCTGGACCTTCAGCCCCCGATCCTTGATCGCTTTGACGATCGTTCGGCCGATGTCCTGGGAGAGTCCCTGCTTCACCTTCACGTCTTGATGCACCGTCAGCTTCGTCCCCGGCTCCAGTTTGCCGTACTCGAAGTTCCTAAGATCGAGTCCGCGCTTGACAAGTTTGCTCTCCACAATGTCCTTGAGCTGCTTCAGCCGGAACTCATCGTCTGCGACGAGCGTGAGGTTCTCCTTCTCGAACTGGATCTCGCACTTCGTCGCCTTCAGGTCGAAGCGGTTGGCGAGTTCGCGCTTCGCTTGATCCACAGCGTTCTTGAACTCCTGCATGTCGACCCGGGAGACGATGTCGAAGGAGAAGTCCTTGGCGGCCACGGCCCGCGATTCTACCGGCAGAGCGCCGGAATGGCATGGGGATTGCCGAACCCCGGTCGTGACTGCTTGCGCGATCGGCGTCCTTGCCTACGGGCTCCTGGCGACGAACCACGTGTTCGTCAGCCCCGAAGCGGGCCCTGGAGGAGACGGCTCGGCGGACAGCCCGACCGACATCCGGACAGCGCTGCAGATCGCGCGCGAGCGGAGAGCGAGCGGCGTCCTCGACGAAGCATCGCCGGTCGTGATCCACCTCGGACCCGGCGACTACTGGCTCGATCAGCCCCTCCATCTCACCGCCGACGACTCCGGCACAGCCGAGTCCCCTCTGATCCTCGACGGCGACGGGCGCGCGACCCTCAGCCTCGGAACCCGCGTGACCGGATGGCAAGAGATTCGAATTGGACGGCTGCGAGTCTGGACCGCCCCTGTCGCAAATCCCGAGATGCGCCAGTTGTGGGTCAACGGGCAGAGGCGAACGCTTGCAAGAACCCCGGACGTCGGAACCCTCAGAGTCGTGTCATCGCCCGATTCGGCAGGTGCGCGATACGACGAAGGGCAGAACAGATTTGCGGGGCCGCCGCGCAGCGTGCCATCTGTCTTAAGCACGAACGGTGTCGAAGCCGTGGTCTGCAGCCGATGGATCGACTCGCACCTAAAGGTGCAGTCCATAGACTCTGCGAGCGGATGGATCGAATGCGAAAACGCGAGCCGATTGAGAATAGACGTCGGTGATGTGTTCTACGTCGAAGGAGCGAAGGAGTTTTTGAATCGCCCCGGAGAGTGGTGGGTGGACCGGAGCGTTGGACTGCTCTATTACATCCCGATGCCCGGAGAGAAGATTTCGACGGCTCTCGCCGTCGTTCCGGGGGGGCCGACCGTCGTCGAACTGACTGGCAATGTCGCAAGACCCATCACGAACGTCGAGCTGAAAAACCTGCGCGTCGCGCACACGGAGTGGCAACTCCCCTCCGGCACGTCCGGCTTGAGGCAGTCGGCGTTTGGATCGGCAGCCGCCATCGAAGCGCGTTACGCGAGAGGATGCTCCTTCAATCGGGTGCGAGTCGAAAACGTCGGAGGATCCGGAATCGCAATGCGCGACGGCTGCACGCAGAATTCAATACTCGGCGCAGTCATCCGCGACTTCGGCGCGACCGGCATCCAGATTGGAGCCGCGTGGCAATCGGAGTGCGGCTGGAACATCATCGAAGGCTGTGAAGTGCGCGACGGAGGCCGAGTGTTTCACAACGGCGCCGGAATCTGGATCGGGCGATCCAGCGGCAACGTGGTCCGCGACAACCTGATCCAGGATCTGTACTACACCGGCATCTCTGTCGGATGGAGTTGGGGATTCGACGACGCAGGAACCGAGTCGAATACGATAGAAGGCAACACTCTTCGCAACATCGGCGCGCCGTCAAACGGCTTTGGGCCGATCCTCAACGACCTCGGCTCGATCTACACCCTCGGCGTGCAGCCAGGAACGAAAATCGTCGGCAACCGGATCGAATCGGTGCGAGCGGTGAAGTACGGCGGGTGGGGGATATACCTTGATGAAGGAAGCAGCGGCATCGAAGTGTTCAACAACCTCGTCACTTCCACCCGCGACGGAGGATTCCACCTCCACTACGGACGGGACAACCTCGTCGCGAACAACATCTTCGCCTACGGCGAGAGCGCGCAAATCCGGCTCAGCGCGGACCGCGGTGGTACTCCCTTCACCTTCGTCAACAACATCGTTCTGTTCCGTCAAGGCGACGTGTTCTCCGGCATCGCCCCCGTATCGGCGATCTTCACGCGAAACCTGTATTGGCGCGAGCAGGCGCCGACGCGGATCACGTTCGCAGGGATGACGTTTGGCGAGTGGCAGGCGCTTGGCCAGGATGCCGGCTCGCTCGTCGCGAACCCACAGTTCGTGAACGCCCGGCGAGGCGACTTCCGACTTCGCCAGACGTCACCCGCCCTGGGCCTCGGTTTCGCGCCGTTCCTGTAGGTCGCTCGGCGGCAACGCCGATTCGGTAGACTTCGCCGCAATGCGCGCCGAACTGCGTGAGTTGTGGAGATACCGCGAACTGCTCATCGCTTTCGTCGTCCGCGAACTACGCATTCGATACAAGAACTCCGTCCTCGGGTTCTTCTGGTCCATCCTAAACCCGCTGGCCACCGTGCTGGTGATGACCCTGGTCTTCAAATACGTGATGGGCCAGCAGGTTCCAAACTACAGCGCGTACATCCTGGCCGCCTACCTTCCGTTCATGTTCTTCCAACTCTCGGTCCTCGATGCGTCGCAGTCGGTGCTCGCTCAGTTGCCTCTGTTGAAAAAGATCTACTTCCCGCGAGAGATTCTGCCCATCGGAAGCGTCATCGCGAACTTCATCCACTTCGTTCTTGCGATGCTCGTGTTCTTCGTGTATCTCTTGGCCGTCTGGCTGATGAATCCCGGCGACAACCCGTTTCGCGCAACCGTCGTGTACCTGCCTCTGCTGATGGCGCTGCAGCTCGCCCTCTCGCTTGGCCTGGCTCTGATCGTCTCCGCGCTGAACACCTTTTACGAAGACGTGAAGTACTTGGTAAGCGTCGGCCTGTACCTTCTCTTCTTCCTCTGCCCGATCGTCTATTTTAGTGAACAGGTGTGGGCTGCGCCCGGCATCGACGACTCGTATCGGCAGACCGTCTACACACTCTATCATCTGAACCCGATCGCGATGCTGATGACGGGCTATCGCAAGATCATGCTCGACCCGCAGCCTATCCCGGCGTTCCGGGGGGGCGAAGCACGGCACATCGAAAGCCTGCCCCTCGACTGGGGGCTGATCGCCGTCGCGGCGGCAGTGTGCATCGCGACCCTGCTCTATGGCTACTGGTTCTTCAACAAGAAGAAGTGGCAATTCGTGGAGAGGCCGTGAAGAACGCAGCGATCCACGTCGAAGGTCTTTGCAAGGAGTTCGACCTCCTCCACTCTGGATACGCATCGCTGAAAGGGATGCTGCTCTGGTGGAAGAACAAGCGCAGAGAGAGGCTCCGCGCGCTGCGCGACGTTTCTCTTTCGGTGCGTCCCGGCGAATGCGTCGCCGTCGTGGGCAAGAACGGTGCGGGAAAGAGCACGCTGCTCGGCGTCCTGGCGCGCGTCTATAAGCCCACGTCGGGGCGGGTCGAACTCGACGGCCGCGTCGCCCCCCTTCTCGAACTCGGCGCAGGCTTTCATCCCGACCTCACCGGCTACGAGAACGTGTTCTTCAACGGCGTGATTCTCGGCCTGACCCGCCGGGAGGTGGCGGAACGAATGGACTCGATCGTCGCCTTCAGCGAGATCGGTGACTACATAGACGCCCCCGTGCGCACCTACTCGAGCGGAATGCTCTTGCGCCTCGGCTTCAGCGTGGCAGTACATGTGGACGCATCCATCCTCCTGGTGGATGAGGCTCTCGCAGTGGGAGACATCGAGTTTCAGCAGAAGTGCTTGAAAAGGATTGAGGAGTTTCGCGCGGGAGGCGGCGCGATCCTCTTCGTGTCACACGACATGCACGCCGTCCGGCAGGCTGCGGATCGGGCGGTCTGGATGCGCTCAGGCCAGGTGATCATGGACGGGCCGACCGGCGCCGTCATAGACGCCTACGAAGCGGAATCGGGGACCGAGCCAACCGGCTAACCCACAGGCCCCCCGTGGCCCGATACCATCCCTGGCCCATTTCCTCGGCGGGTGCCATGAGATCGGGGTACCACCTGCCAATCCGCACCGACCTCCCTTCCCGCACGGGTGCCACGGCCAAGCGAAGCGCGGCCGTGCCATCACCCCCCCCCGCCGGGTGCCACGGGTAAGCGAAGCGCGCCCGTGCCAAGCCTAAAATCTGCGAAACCAGGTGCCATGCTGGCACCAGACTCTGCCTCCCCTCACGGCCCGACCACCCGGCCGACCACGACTCGCTCAAAGAGTCGAGAGCGGGGGCCCGATCCACGCAAATCTGTGGTACGATCTCTGCATGTCGCCCAAGGAATTGCGGCGAAGATTCGAGAAAGCACAACTGGGACCGGCGATTGACTGGCGCACTCAGGTCTTTTCTCGGGAGTACAAGCGAGTCGACGACCCGGATCTCTCAATCGAGGTTGCCTGCCGCACCGAGCGAAACAACGTCGCCGCAAGGCAGCTTGGCCTTCCCGAAGTGGGCCAGAGATTCCGAAGCATTCACGGCCTGGAGTTCGTCGTCCAGGGCCACGCGTACCTCCCAACCGCGCATACGCTGAAGCGCTGGAACCAGGGTGATAAGGGGCGGCCCGAGGACCTTTACCCGATCATCGAGCCGACCAACATGTCCAAGCGATTCATGGACCTCGTTTCGGCGGTGGATCGGTGCACGACGAAGATCCTGATGGTCGTGGATACGGTCCCGCACATCCGAACTTGGGAAGCGCCTTTTCACAACAGCATCGACACCGCCGTCATTCCGGATTCCATGGTCCTTCTTCTGGATGCGGCAAGGGCTCATGAAACTGTGTTTGCGCACGAGATCGGCCACGCTTGGGTCCAGTACGTGGACCGATGCGAAGACGAGCGAGCACTCAAGGACGATTCCGATCCTGCGCGGCTACACCAACTGACCTTCATCCAGTCGTATGTGCTCGATCTGAAAGTCAACGAGGTCCTCAGGCGCAAGGGGTTCGACATGTCGCCGATCGACGGCGACCTTGCCAAGAGCATGAACTCTCTGGGAAGGGCGCTCAGTGCCGGTTATCGGCCCGAGAACCCGAGAGAAGCGCTCTTCATGTCGCTGCAGGTGGCGGCACAAGTCGTGGAGCGAGAGCGAGGCAATGCTCCTGGCCTCGTTCGGTTCGACAAAACACTTGGCAAGATTCGGGCTCTGGATCCTGAGATACATGAGCTCGGGCTCGGAATGGCCGACGCCGTTTACGAATTCGGGCTCGACACCAAGGAAGCGGTTCAAATGGTGGTAGATGCCTGCCTGAAGCTCGGGTTCGGTTTCACCGGCGATCCCCTGGACATCGAAGACGACCTGATCGTCCCGCCGCACGAAGAACCCGATTTCGACAAGTACCCGCAATGGCTCTCGGGCGCGTATCCGAAGGTGAAATGCGAGGTCGGTAGGCACATGGCCCTGGAAGACATCCCGGAAGGGAGTCGGACACACTTTGAAAACCGGGGCGATTACGCGATGCTTTCCTTCATCCTGCCGGATGGATCGACCCGTGGGCCATGGCGAATTTCTGTGCCGTTCGCCAAATGGCTGATGGATCACATGACGGGAGAGGTCCTGAGAATGAACCAAATGGCAAAGGAACGGCAAGCGAAGATGCTGCAAGAGGTGGACCGAATGAATAGAGAAAGCAAGGCAAGACAGGAAGCGATGCTGGCTCAGGGCATGGGACGACCGATGCCGACCGCATCGACAGGGCCCGATCACGCAAAGCCGCCAACGCCAGGAGTCCTTCCCACGTCAAACCCCGGTCCGCCATTTCCCGGCGGCCTTCCAGGGAGAAGGGCATACATGGCGGGGTTGGGGCGGTTCTTGACGGAAGCACGGCTTGCCGAGAGGCTTGGCGGAGAGCATCCGTTTGCCTACGCGATGAACAATCCGACGACCTACATTGACCCAGAGGGACTCTTGCCTCAAGGTCGTCCACATTACGAGCCCGATCCGTGGAATGCACCTGGGATTATAGACAACAACAACTGCTGGTCTTACGCTTGTGATTGGAAGAACCGTGGCCGTCCGCCTGGATGGCCCCCGGGGTGGCCGTACAAACCTCAACCGGGCGGCGATGACTGCATTACGAATCCCTGTAGTTGCAGGAACGTCATGGACTGTGTTGCGAGGCACTCCCGCATCAAGCCCCGAAAGGGTAAACGGTGTCCGCCAGGAACGTACACGATAATTCTCTTTGTCAAGTCGACTCCCCCATGTGATTATCACTTCATCCGACTCGACGATAATGGCCAATGGTCAGAGAAGTGTGGTTCGACGCCCGTTGGACCCCAATTCGGCAATCCGTATGAGGAAGCCAAAGAGAATGGCTACAACACAGTTTGTCAACATTACTGCGTCACGCCCATGGGTAGATGAGATGAATGCCATTCTTCTTGCAATTGCGCTTGTATCGACGTGGAATCCCTCGTATAGTGTCGCAGAACGCCAGAGTGCAACCATGAAGATAAAACGGATCGAGCGCATGAACCGTGCAGTTTCAAAGGAAGAATTGTTGGCCGAATACCAGAAGACTGGCCTATCGTTTCGACGCGGCAATTTGGCTTGCTCCGGCATGGAGTATTCTTGGTTTGCCGTTGACGAGGGTTCAGGAAGCTACCTCATCCATGTGTTTCTCTATGAAGAACGAAAGGGAAAGGCCGACCTCGTTCTTCATTTGACACCGGAGTCGAACCGAGTTTCTATCGAGCCCAGGGCGGAAAAAGACCGGATTCTCTTTCTTGCCAGAACGAAACAAGCGCCGAATAAGGAATTTGTTGTAGCTCAGTACTTTGTGAAAGCGAGAACTTAGGGCCTCCCGGCCATAGGACCGGGCCTTATCGATATCGCAGGTACGTGGGCCTTGCTGAAGGATACGGCCGATCTTGATGAAGCCCGCCGGCTCCGGCACCAAAACCGAATGTGCCATCTGCAAAGTCGCGTATTGGTATTCCAGAGGACCGCGATGACCTCTCGTTGACGCCAGGAATACCTAAAACCCGGATGGTAACACGGACAGAGAGTTAGCGCAAGCTCTGTTCAAACCGCTCATCTCCGCTGGACAAGATCGCTCGTAGAGTCAACGCTGCGTTCAGACATGAGAAATGCCGAACGCAGCGTTCAAGCTGCGAGCAAAAACAAGCCAAAGCATCACAACCGCATCCGAGCGATCATGATCCATCTGCCCCGCTATTGGTCAATGGGCGCCTCCGTGCTTGCCCGCGATATCGGCGTGTCGAAGTCAACGATCAGCCATTTGCTGCGCCGGGTGCCACGGGTAAGCGAAGCGCGCCCGTGCAGTCCTAAAATCTCCGAAACCAGGTGCCATGCTGGGACCCGACTCAGCCTCCCCTCACGGCCCGGCCACTCGGCCGACCGCGACCGAGATCGGCGGCCCGATCCAGGCAAATC
>QEUM01000002.1 GCA_003577165.1 Armatimonadota bacterium
CGGGTCTGATGCTCTTGGGGCATCGCTACTACGACCCCTCGACGGGCCTGCCCCGATGCAAGATCGGGGTCCGATCAAGGACGGGAGGAACTGGTATGTGTACTGCGGGAACAACCCGGTGAGCCAGGTCGACGACGGCGGGCTCGCTGGCCGTATCATTGAGCCAAATGAGCCCGATAATCTTTATCTCCGATATGGCGCGGACGGACGGCCGTACAAGTGGGGTCGAACCGTGGACCCTACAACCAGGTATCCCAGCCCCACGCGCACGAAGGTGGTTCAGAAGGGGCGCCATAGTCGCATCCGGGCTCTGGAACGGGAACTGGAAGAACACCTGCCACTTCCAGGCAACCGCGTCAGGTGGGCGGGACGGCGAGCTGGACTCCCGCTGCCGAAGCATCTCCATCGGTTCCTGAAGCATCTCAAGGTGATCAGACCAATCGCAATTGCCATGGCAGTATTCGAGGGTCCCGAGGCCTTCGCGCGAAGCATTGTCTTTGCAGATGAAATCGAAGCAATAGGTGGTGTGATAAAGCGCGCCGGGCGACGAGCTATCGAGAATGAGCAGGAGAAAGTTGCACGCAAGTACCGATCTGGGGGCGGATTTAGAGATGATGAACTCGCGGAGTACGGGCTAAATTACTGAGAGTCGCGATGGACCCCCAGCTGTCGGATCACAAGCTGTTTATCGGGTTCCAAATTGGCCCTGAGCCGAGGGGCTCATCGTTTGACCACTTCATGGACTGCCTGAGCTTGCTAATTCAGTCCACAAGAGAGCACCTGCGAAAGAGTTACACGCGACCAGAAACTCTGTTCGTACTAAGTTTCCGCGCTCCCGGTGACTTCAGGAATCAGTGGCGTTGGTTCTCGGAGGGGGTATTCGGCGTGAGGCACAGCCGGATTCAGTCAATGGTATCTGCTAGCATCGGTGTTCCGAATGCAGTGGGACTCAGCAATGACGCAACAACGATCGCCGCCTTCGTCGCAGAGAAAGTACGCGAAGCGATGCGCGCGGTGATTGACAGAGCAGAAAGTGGAGGAATTGCTGTCGAGGAGGATGCGCTTTTTCATGACCTGGAGATGGCACTTGACCATTTCGAGCGCCGAGCTGCATCAAGTCGGAAACGCAAGTGAGGTACTTCGGTCGATCAAGCGTAAGAGGGATGAAGCAGCCTTCCAGACGATCGGCTAGTGACTGTTCTTATGATAGATGAAGAAACAATAGCGGAGGAGGTTCACCTGGCAGTTGCCCGCCGAGTCACGAGCAGGGCCGGACTCGACCGGACAACAAGCATCGGTATGAATTGACGGCACGCGGGATTCAATTGCGACCCGCATGGGGGAGCAAGTATCAGGACAAGGAGTGCATCGTCAGTGTAATTCAGCTTGACTCTGAGGGTCGGAGGCGCATTGGCGCGGTGGAGTTCACTTGCATTTTGGGGGCGGCGAAGCGCGAACGAGATCACATCAGGCCGCCCGCAGCAATTGGAAGGCCTGCAAACACGTTGGACGAGATCGAGAACCTAGCCGTAGGTCTGGCGTTTGAGATTCGGCAGTGTGGGGGATCGGGTGGCGAGAGGGACGGAGCACGACATCGCGATAGCGATTTTGACGTTCGCCCCGTGGGGGGTGATCCTTTGTTCTGGGTCAGTATGCACAAAGAGGCGGACTCGGATTCAGGTTCGAAGGGGTTGCGCAATCAAGGGATTTGTACAAAATTCGCCCAGCGGAGCTGTACCGCGGACTGCGGGTACGCGGGAAGCGCACGGATGAGGAATGAAACCGGTAGATTGAGGCGGATGCGAGATCCCGTGAGCTATCCTCATGGGCGTGTCGTTGGACGCGGTGAAGGAGATCGCGAAAACAGATAGGCAGGGGGAGTCTAAGGTGATGTTGGCAGTTGTCACGGCGGGCGCGTGGGCGCTGTTCGGGATTGCGGCGATCGCATCTGCGACGAGAATGTTGAAGCGCGACTGGCACAAGGCGACCTTCCTTGTGCACTTGCTCACGTGGTGTGTGTTCTTCTCCTTTGCCGCGCTCTTCTTTTGGCCTCTAGGCGCACCGCTGCCGCCAATTCCGATCGGGATCTTCGCGGCCGTCGTCGTCTCTTGTTCCGCCGCTGAGCGAAACAGCGTCGCGTTCGCCCGAACGCTGGCGTTGATGGTCTTCATTACCTTGGCGTGCATTTCTGTGCTTGCGAAGCTTGTATCCTGAGGAGGACGAAGACGTGACAGGTCGGCAGCAATGATGCCTGATGGCCCGTGTGCAGTTCTTCGCTGAGCGAGCCCCCGTTTACCGCGCACTCTCCCGATCTCGTGCGAGCGAAACGGGCTTGGCGGAGCGGAAACTCGGTTGTGTAAATAGAGCGCGGCCGGATGTTTTCATCCGGCCGCGCGGGGATTGGATCGCTGCTCGGGCTTAGTCGAGATACGGTCGATAACTGCTCGTTCCCGCTTCGACGATGACGAACTGACCGTTGATTTGGTCGAACGTGAAGGTCATCCACACGGTCTGCCGCCGATTCCACGCGTCAATGAAGTCGTGGCGCGCAACGGCTCTGACTTCGCGTCCTTTCGTCCGGCGTACATCCACGAAGTCGAAGTTCGTCGTGTAGACGCTCGTGATGAGGTCCGCGGTCATGTCGTAGTAGTCATCCGACGAGAGGGTGTAACTGTAACGCCCCTCGATGTAGATGTCCACCGAGCCTCGGCGTGGTAGGAAGTAGTCGAGTTTTCGAGGCTCGCTGTATAGGAACGCGTCCACGAGGTCGCTCAGCGCTCGATCCATGCTCGAGAAGCCGCGGTCGTTGTAGTAGTAGCCTCCGTAGTAACTCGTCTGCCAACCGATGCCGCAATACGACCATCGGATCGGATCGCCGATCACGATGATGATTCGCGGAGAGGAGTAACTCACACGTCGGTAGCTGATGTATCCGGGAACGCACCAGTACCAATAGTAAGGCGAGAAGCATGTCTGCCAGGGAACGGGATCGAAGAAGTAGAAGCCGTATCCAAAGTGGCAGTCGCTCCAATAGGGATCGTAGTGAACGTATCCGCGGCGGAGTTCGCCGACCCGGTAGTCCTCCATCCGAGTCACTTGGAATCCGATCGAGCCTCGGTCGTCGGACGTTCTCGTGGACCTTGTGTCCTGTTGCCTGGGGATCACGTTGGTGCCGACCACGATGTCCGGAGAGGCGCCTTTGCGGAGGAGGTTGTTGTTCGCCTCCGTTCTTCCGGGGCCGGAGCGAGGATTGAAGATGGGGCCTTTGTCCGTGCGCCTCTGCACTCGGAAGTAGTCGTCCATGGAGGGCGTGCGGCTCAGGTAGTCGCGCCCCTGCTGTTTGTACGCGGAGCCGGGGCCTGCGCCGTAGCTGGGGCCGGAGGAGCCGCCGTACGGTTTCGGGCCGGTGGAAGGCTTGGGGCCCTTGTCACCACCGGGCTTGGGGCCGGTGCTCGGCTTCGGTCCGCCGTCGCCGCCGGGTTTAGGGCCGGTGCTTGGCTTGGGTCCGCCGTCGCCGCCGGGCTTGGGGCCGGTGCCTGGCTTCGGGCCTTGGTCGCCACCGGGCTTGGGGCCGGTGCCTGGCTTCGGGCCTTGGTCGCCGCCGGGCTTGGGGCCGGTGCCTGGCTTCGGGCCCTGGTCGCCTCCAGGTTTGGGGCCGGTGCCCGGCTTCGGGCCTTGGTCGCCCTGTTTCGGGCTGCCATCTCCGCCGGAGCCTTTGCCTGGCCCTTTTTCGGGGCCCTGTTTGGCGTTGGTCTCTGGCGACTTGTCGAGGATGCCGCCGAACGAAGTGGCGGACAGGCCGAACGCGATCGCCGTGGCGAGCGCCAGGAAACCAGATGTGCGCTTCATCTCAATAAGCCCTCCGGTCGGCCACTCCATGCGGAGCGGTCGACTTCAAATACATTGTACGGGAAGTTCTGCCCGCCGAACGGGCGAAGTTCGCCATTTGATTAAAAAGACGTGCGAGGGGTGGGGCGTGTTACTGGCGGCAGGGCAGTCGAGGCGACTACCTGTTGAGCGATACCAGGCCGGACTTCGCGGCGTCCGTTCGGGTTGAGAGCAGCGCTTTCGTTTGGGCGATCTGCGAGCGCACCATCCGGCGGAACTCCCGGACGGACTCGGCTTCTTCTTGGCTGATCCTGGAGAAGGGGTTGCCAAGAAGAACGGGGCCCATGATGCGGTTCATCTCTCGGGTGTCGCCGAGGCCGAGGGCGTGACCGAGTTCATGCGCGGTGATGTGCACAATCTCATCTCCGGTCATGTAGCGCTGGCCGGCGGTCGAGACGACGTCGATCTCCGCCGTGAACTCGAAGTAGTGGACTTCCTGATTCCACTGGATGCGGCGCTTCGAGCGGATTTCGCCCTTGTGGAAGGACGCTCCGTCCTGCAGAGTCTCGACGAAGCGGACCTGGATTGCTGCCCCGTTGGGAGACTGGCTCAGTCTGAAGGGGAGGTCGGCGCCGAGGGCATCCTGCCAGAGCGCGAAGCCGCGCTCGATGCCTTCTCGGAACGACTCACGTTGCGCTGGCGGCGCTGTCGCGTAGTCCACAAAGACCGTCGTGGTTTTGGGCAAGAGGAGCAGCGAGAACATGGCGAGCGACTTCTGGTACTCGCCGCCCTCACGCGCTGCGACGGCCCTGCCGTAGTAGCCGACCAACTGGGGATCGATGAGGCGCGGAGGCGCTTCGGCGGGGGGCGACCCAACCAACAAAACTCCCACCAGGGCAGCAGTAATCATCGAATTCCCCGAACGCAGACGGCGCTCACATTAACTCCTTCCTCAACCGTCAGGGGCCTCAGCCAGCAATTGTTCCTGCTGGAGACCTCAAAAGTCCATGCGTGCCAGAATCGGACGTGGGCCGCTACCGAGTATTCGTCACGTTAAAGCCTGGTTTGCTCGACTCTGCAGGGCGCGCCGTTGGCGAGTCCCTCAAGACTCTTGGGTTCGGAGACGTTCAGCAGGTTCGCATCGGTAAGTTGATCGAACTGGAGTTGGCCGACGGTTCGAAAGCCGAGGTGGAAGAGATGTGCAAGAAACTGCTGGCGAATCCCGTCATCGAGGAGTACACGGTAGAGGAACAGCAGTGAGAGTAGCCGTCATCCAGACACCCGGCAGCAACTGCGATCAGGACGCATACTTCTCGTTGCGCGATTACTTGGGGGCGGATGCCGAGTACGTTTGGCACCGTGAGACTTCGCTCGAAGGGTTCGACGCAGTGGTGCTTCCAGGCGGATTCACTTACGGAGATTATCTGCGGGGAGGGGCGATCGCGGCGCAGTCGCCGGTGCTCTTCGAGGTCAAACGGTTTGCCCACGAGGGCAAGCCGGTGATTGGAATCTGCAACGGATTTCAAATCCTCACTGAGTCGGGAATCCTCCCTGGAGCGCTCGTGCGGAACGAGAACCGAAGGTTTTTGTGCAAGAAGGTGTTTATCAAGCGCGTGAACGCGACGAGTTTTTGGACGGAAGGGGTACCAGAGGTGATGGCTGTTCCGATCGCCCACAACGAGGGGCGCTACATCGCTGACGAAGTGACGCTAAACCAGTTGGAGGCCGAAGATCGGATCGCTTTCGTCTATTGCGATCAGGACGGCAATGTCACGCCGGCGGCGAATCCGAACGGAGCGTCGCGCAACATTGCTGGAATCCTCAACGCGGGCGGAAACGTGCTTGGGATGATGCCGCATCCGGAGCGAGTCGTTTCTGAATTGATCGGTGGAAGTGACGGCAGGCGCCTGCTCGCGCGCCTTGCTGTGCCGACGTGGTAGTCGAAGATGCGAATCGGATCGAGCATTCGACTGGCCTACCTTGCAAGCGCGCTGTTTGCAGGGGGGGCGGTTTTCGCGCAAGGCGGCGAGACGAGCCAGAGCGGAAAGCCGGACGTTGTGATCCGGGTGGAGCGCGCACTTCCCGGCGTGCAATACGTTTACGTTCAGCTCGTTCGCAAAGACTATCCGCCTCAACTGCTGTCGGAGCAGTGTCAGGCCGTGGGCGCGGCATTGAACCAAGACATCCGAGGATTGGAACTTTCGACGTCTGCGATTGCCATGGGAAGCTCGGATTACGGCTCGCCAGGCACCATGTCGATTTTGAGGGCGCGCTTCGCGATCAACGGCCTTGTGGACGAATCCGCGGGCGTCTTGCGGCTCGTTCCGTTCGCGAAGGCGTTCGCGGGCGCCGAAGAGCCCCACACGGTCCGCAACCTGATGATCCTTTACGTTGGCTACGAACCTGTCAAGGACTCCACCCTGAGTTCCGTGGAGACGGATGTGGTGAAGGTGACGGGTCGCGTGGACTACGCATCCATGTCCGACGGGAGCCTGAAGCCGATGGTGGAGTACCGGGTGGAACTGAAGACCCAGGACCCTGCCCAACTGGAGTTTCCCGAGGCTGCATCCAAGCCAACGAAACCGGCTGAGAACCCGTCTACAGGTACGGTCGACTGGCGGCTGTTGGGCATCGTGTTGGCCGCGGCTCTGCCCGTAGGGCTACTGGTATACTTCGCCCTGCGTCCGCGGAGGGGCCGTCGGACTGCCAGCCGACGTCACGAGAAGAGGTAGCGAATCACCCATGTCCAAAATCGCAAACGCGACGCTTCACGAACTGCTCGAGATCGCCTTTGGAGAGAAGGCATCCGACCTATTCATCAAAGCCGGTTCCGTTCCCAAAATCCGACAGCACGCTCTGGTCAAGCCGTTGCCTGGCGAGTGGGAAGAGATCACTGAGGATGACGCCCGTAGGCTGATTCTCAGCACGATGAACCAGCATCAGGCCGCGGAGTTCGAACGCAATTTGGAAATGGACCTTGCGTTCGGCGTCGGCGGAAAGATGCGGATTCGCGCGAACCTCTATTTCCAGCGCGGCTCGTATGCCGGCGTATTCCGACTGATCCCATTGGAGATATTGAGCGTTGAGCAGTTGGGGCTTCCCCCGGTCTTGAACGAGTTCGCAAAGTATCGCCAAGGGCTCGTCCTCTTTACGGGGCCGACGGGATCCGGTAAGACGACCTCTCTCGCGGCGATTCTCGACCTGGTGAACCGTACACGCCAGTGCCACATCGTCACGATCGAGGACCCGCTGGAGTTTGTGCATGCCGATAAGGCGGCGTACATCTCACAGCGCGAAGTTCACATCGACACGAAAGACTTCTTCATCGCGATGCGCGCTGCCGTTCGTGAGGCGCCGGACGTGATCCTCGTCGGCGAGATGCGCGACGTCGAAACAATGAACGTCGCACTGCAGGCAGGCGAAACGGGACACTTGGTCTTCTCGACCGTGCACACTCCGAGTTGCGCCGAGACGCTGGACCGTGTTGTCAACATGTTCCCGCCGCACGAGAAGAATCACTTGTGCATGAGGTTGGCGGGTTCGCTACGCGCGGTCGTTTCGCAGAAACTGGTGCCTCGCGCCGATGGGCAAGGCCGCGTTTGCGCTTGTGAAGTAATGATTTGTACACCTACGGTGAGCAAACTCATCGAAGATGGACACTTCGGCGAACTGTACCACGCGATTAGCGAAGGACATTTCTGGGGAATGCAGACAATGAACCAGAGCCTGGTGAAGTACGTCAAGGCTGGAGTCATTACGGAGGAAACGGCACTCAGCTACGCAGGCATCATTTCAGAGCTTCGCCAGCTGCTTCGCCGATAGTCGTCAATGCGAGTCTCCATTGACGACCTGCTTCGTGAATTAGTAAGCCGGGAAGCAAGCGACCTACACATCAAGGCTGGCTTGCCGCCAGTGATGCGCATTCACGGCAAGCTGATCCACACGGATCACCAGGCGTTGTCGGACGAGGAGACGGAGGAACTTCTTCGCACCGTTCTCAACGATGAAAGGTGGGCTCGACTCGAGAGTTTCAAGGAATTAGACCTCTCGTACGAAGTCCACGGACTGAGCCGGTTTCGCGTCAACATGTTTTGGGCGAGGGGGAGCCTTGGCGCAGTCTTTCGAGTGATCCCGTTCAAGGTCAAGACGATCGACGAACTGGGAATCCCGTCGGTGACTAAGAAACTCTCGCTGCTTCCACGCGGGCTCATTCTCGTGACGGGGCCCACCGGCTCAGGAAAGAGCACGACGCTGGCTGCGATGGTGGATCACATCAACATGCACCGTCGGCTGCACATCATGACGATCGAAGACCCGATCGAGTACATGCACACCGACAAGGTGAGCGTCATCAATCAGAGGGAACTCGGCGTCGACACGCACAGTTTCGCGGACGCGCTTCGGCACGTGATGCGGCAGAACCCGGATGTGATTCTGGTTGGCGAGATGCGGGACCTGGAGACGATTCAGTTGGCCATCACTGCCGCCGAAACCGGACACCTCGTGATGTCCACACTTCACACGACGGATGCCGCCCAGACCATCGACAGAATGGTGGACGTTTTCCCGCCCGACCAGCAGGCGCAAATCCGCACTCAAGTGTCGGTGACGCTGCAGGCAGTCATCAGTCAGACGTTGGTTCCGACGAAGGACGGGCATGGTCGGATTGCAGCATTCGAAGTTTTGGTGGCGACGCCCGCCGTTCGCACGCTCATTCGCGACGGGAAGACGCACCAACTTTACATGGACATTCAGACAGGGGCGGAGCACGGCATGCAAACGCTCGACGGGCACCTGCTCGGTCTTCTGAAAGACGGAGTCATAGACTACGAGAACGCGATCGCGAAGAGCCAAGCCCCTGCGGAGTTCCAACGGCGCGCAATCAACCTCGGACTCTTGGAGGCGCCCGCGAGTGGGTAGGGTCGACGATCTACTTCGCCGCACCGTCGCGAGCGACGCGAGCGACCTGCATATCAAGGCAGGCACGAAACCGTACCTGCGCATTCACGGAGAACTCATCCCGCTCGAAGACGAGGAAAGTTTCACTCGCGACGGCGCGAGGGTGGCCATCTACGAGGTGTTGTCGGAGGCGCAGCATCGTCGCTTCGAGAAGGAACTCGAACTCGACTTCGCTTATGAGATCCCAGGTCTCGCTCGCTTTCGCGGAAACGTGTATCAGCAAAGGCAAAGCGTCCAAGCCGCTTTCCGAGTGATTCCCTTACGAATCCAAACGCTTGAAGAGTTGGAACTGCCACCCATCGTGCGGAATTTCTGCGACCGGCCGAGGGGGCTCGTCTTGGTGACCGGGCCGGCGGGAAGCGGCAAGTCCACGACGCAGGCGGCGTGCCTGGATTACATCAACCACAACCATCCCGTTCACATCGTCACGGTCGAGGACCCCATCGAGTTCATCCATTCCGATCACATCGCCCTGGTCCGGCAGAGGGAGTTGGATTTCGACACCTTGAGTTTTGCCAATGCACTCAAGTACGTTTTGCGCCAAGACCCGGACGTGATTCTTGTGGGTGAAATGCGCGACCTGGAGACGATCCAACTCGCGATCACAGCCTCTGAAACGGGGCACTTAGTGTTTGGAACGCTGCACACGGTGGATGCCGTTCAGACGGTAGACCGGATTATTGACGTGTTCCCGATCCACCAGCAGCAGCAGATCAGGATGCAACTATCAGTGAACTTGATCGGGGTGATCTCTCAGACTTTGATCAAGAAAGCCGATGGACAGGGAAGGGTGGCCGCTTACGAGACGCTCAATTGCGTGGGCGCCGTTCGAAACCTCATCCGAGAGAACAAGACGTATCAGATCAGTTCGATCGTGCAGACGGGCGCGCGCATGGGGATGCAGACGTTAGATCAGGCGCTTGCAAAGTTGGTGCTCGAAAAGAAGGTAACCCACGAGGACGCGGCCTTCAAGGCCAAGGACCGGTCCGAATTCGAGCGGCTTGTGAACGTCTGAGCCACTCAGGCGATCGAGGCTTCGGTTACAGGTTCCTCCGTCTCAGTCGGCTCATTTGAGTTCGATCCCAGTTTTCGCAGGCTCTTTCCAAAGAGGAGGGCGATGACTCCGACGACGAGGACGACCCCCCCTCCGATTCGGAAAGCGGTCATGAGCCCGAGCCTTTCGCTGACGGTTCCGAACGCGAGCGCGCCGACCGGGCTGAGGCCAGCGAGAGACCACGCGTGAACCGAGATGACTCTGCCTCGAAGGTGGTACGGCGAGAAGTACTGGAGCGTCGTATTCGTTCCGACCATCTGGCCCGATCCGAATAGCCCCATGAGGCCCATGCAGATCATCGCCTGCCAGAGCTGCGAGCAGAAGGAGAGCGCGATGAGCGACGATCCGACGCCCACCATGGATACCAAGGGCGCGAGGCCTTTGCGCGGGTTGTGGCTGATCACGGCGAGAGTGAGAATCCCGAGCACGGCGCCGACGCCGGTCGAGATGAACAGGGCTGCGTATCCGGACTCGTCCGCATGGAGCACGGTGGTCGCGAGGGGGGAGACCTGAGAGATGTAGAAGAGACCGAACACCGCGGTCGTCATCATCATCGAAACCACGGTCCGAAACGCGGGGTTACTGAAGACGTATGAGATGCCTTCGAAGAGGGACTCGCGAAGGCTTGCGGAGCGATCGCCGGTGGAGCGCAGATCCGCGCGAATCGCCAGGGCGGCAAAGATGATGGCCGCGAAACTGATGCCATTGAGCAGATAGCAGGGCGCGACACCGAGATACTGCAGAACCGCGCCTCCTATCGCGGGGCCGACGATGCGCGCGGAGTTGAAGGTCATTGCGTTCAGGGGGACCGCGTTCGCGAGGTCTTCGGGCGGCACGATCTCGCTGATGATTGATTGCCGAGTCGGAATCTCGATGACGGAAATGCACCCACCGAAGAACGCGAGGAGCGCGATCAGCCAGAACGATACGAACCCGAACTGCACGGACGCAGCAAGGATGAAAGCGGAGAGGGAAAGACCCGCGGAGGCAAAGATGAGCACCGCGCGTTTATTCGACCTGTCCGCGAGCCATCCGCCGAACGGACTCAGGAAGAACATCGGCGAGGCTCCGATAAAGGTGATCAGGCCGAGAGCCTGTTCGCTGCGGGTGATGTCGTAGACGAGCCACTGCTGGCCCGTGGTTTGGACCCAACTGCCGACGAACGAGAAGAACGCTCCCAGCCAAAAAAGGCGGAAGTCCCTGTGTCTCAGGGCCCTCAGAGCGTTGGGCAGGGCCGGCCGTCGCCGCAGACTAGCCGGCATCAGGGACGAACAGCCTCCGTGCTTCGCACCAGCGGTATTATGCTCGCTCGATGAAACGCAATTGGACCCTTGTCATTGCCGCGCTCTCCGCGCTCGCGCTGGTCGCCTGCTCCGGCTCTCAGCAGCCGGACAAGAGTGGCACCGAGGGCGGCACCCAACCAACGGAGGAGAGCAAGCCAGTGGAAACGGAACGCGGAAAGATCGTTTTGGAATTGGATTCGACGAAGGCGCCGAAGACGGTGGCGCAAATTACAAGGTTGATCAAGTCCGGGTTTTACGATGGGCAAAGGATACACAGAGTCGAAGACTGGGTCATTCAGTGGGGCGACCCTCAGTCGAAGCAGGACGATTTCCTGCAAGTGGCCGTCGGAACGCAGGGGTCGGGCAATCCGCTGGATTTCGAAGACAGCGGCATTCCTCACATCCGGGGAGTTTTGTCCATGGCGAGCACTGGCGAGAAAGTCGGTGGCGACTCGCAGATGTTCATTTTGCGAAAAGACTCGCAGTTTCTGGATGGCAACTATGCGTCGTTCGGCAAGGTCCTCGAAGGGATGGACGTCGTCGACAACATCCAGCAGTGGGATAAGGTCTACATGAAGGTGGACAGCGAAGAGGGCGGCAAAATTAAGGTGACGATGACCGTCACTTTCATGAAGGCCCCGTAGTCGGCTTCATCAGCACGTCCGCAAGGCAGAAGAGGAAGAACCCGACGGAAACGTAGCCGTTCAGGGTGAAGAATGCGAGATTCAGGTTGGTGAGGTCATCCGGCCTCACCAACGACTGCTCATAGAGAAGCAGCCCGGCGACGAAGACGGTTCCGAAGAAGTAGGACGGACCTGCTCCGACGACGATGCCGGCCGCGACAAGCGCCGTCACTGCAATCACATGAAAAGCGCGGCTGACGAAGATCGCGCGTGACTTGCCGATCCATGCCGGGATGCTGTGAATTCCATGCGCTCGATCGAACTCCTCGTCCTGGAGCGCATACAACACGTCGAATCCTGCCGTCCAAAACGTCACTGAGGCGATCCAGAGCGCTGGGGTCCATGAGAACTCGCCGGTGACTGCGACCCAGGCTGCCGCTGGAGCAAGTCCGAGCGAGAGGCCGACGAACAGGTGGCAGAGCGACGTGAAACGCTTCGTGTAGGAGTATCCCAAGAGCACGACGAGCGCGATCGGCGAGAGATAGAGCGTCAGTTCATTCAGCAGCGCGGCGGCGAGAAAGAAGAGTCCGCAGGAAATCACGAGGAAGAGTCCCGCCCGACTCAGCGAAATGCGGCCGGTCGGGAGTTCGCGGGCCGCGGTTCGGGGGTTCATCGCGTCGATGTGGCGATCTGCGATGCGGTTGAAGGCCATGGCGGCGCTTCGTGCGCTCACCATCGCGAGGACGATGAGGATAAACACGCGCCATCCCGGCCACCCTGTTGGAGGGGCGTACATCATGCCCACCATGGCGAAGGGAAGTGCGAACACGGAGTGCTCGACCTTAATCATCGAGAGGTAGGCGCGAAGGGCGCTCGTCGAGGTGGAAGCCATGAGCCGTCGGATTATGGTTCGGAACCGAGGGGGCCGACGGGCGGACGCGGCTGTGCTGTGGCGGTATGCTCGGCGGACGAATGGACGCAAGAGAGATCATCGTTCGCCGGGCGGCGAGGGAACTCCGCGAGGGCATGTACGTGAATCTGGGGATCGGCATGCCGACGCTTATCGCCAATCACATCCCCGCCGGGATGGAGGTCATCCTTCAGTCGGAGAACGGCCTTCTGGGCATCGGCCCCTTCCCGACGGACGACGAAGTCGACCCGGATCTCATCAACGCAGGGAAGCAGACCGTGACGGCAGTTCCAGGTGCGAGTTTCTTCAGTAGCGCGGACTCGTTCGCCATGATACGCGGCGGCCACATCGACCTCTCGATCCTCGGTGGGATGGAAGTGAGCGTCAACGGGGACCTTGCAAATTACATGATCCCGGGCAAGATGGTGAAGGGGATGGGAGGCGCGATGGACCTCGTCGCGAGTGCGCGATATGTGGTCGTTATCCAGACTCACACCGCGAAGGATGGATCGCCGAAGATACTTGAAGAGTGCTCGCTTCCTCTCACCGGAAAACGCGTGGTGAACCGGATCATCACGGAGAAGGCGGTTTTCGACGTGAAGCCCGAAGGCGGACTCGTTCTGATGGAGGTTCACCCGGACGAAACCGTCGAATCGCTGCGCGCATGCACGGCTCCGTTTGAAGTTTCGCCCAGCCTGAAGCCGATGACACTGGACTAACTGGGGCAATTATGAGGTGGAGGCCCCGGCTTGTGAGGGGCTGTTGCCGGGGCCTCCAGGGAGGAGAGGGGCTATGGAGGGATTTCTGTAGTTCGGCTAATTATTTGAACGCCTGGGGCGTCCCCGAAGTTCCTACGATTTGTAGGCAAATTTGGGGGGGCGAGCCTTTCTACCCCCATTTTTTGGGGGGGCGATCCGGGCGGACCGCGCCGGCCGTCTGCACATCATGGAACGTAAGACCGTTACTGCTTTCTCCCTGGGATTCGTGCTTTGTGCAGGGATGGGGGCGCTAATCTCCGGGCCGCTTTACGCTCAGCAAACGTCGCCCGTTCAGATTCCCAAGTCCGCAGAGACCGGGAGCACGAAGTGTGATTGCGGCTGCTTGGTTGCGATCTACGCGGGGCAGGACTTCATCGTCGTTGATTCTCACAACTCAACGATCATTGGCGGTGAAATCCAGTACCCGGCTTCGGTTACGATCAAATCTTACGCGCGCTAACTCTCGCGACGAGGGTTTCAGGCTGAGCGTTGTGAGTCGTTAGGCTCATGCGCTGGGAGAAGCCGCGCGGCGAAGGTGGCCGATGAGGATTGCGACATCGGTCGGTCGGATGCCCGGAACGCGGGATGCCTGGCCGACGGAAGTCGGCCGGACGCGAGTGAGTTTCTCCTTCGCTTCGTGACTCAATCCGCGCACGCTCTGGAAGTCGAAGTTTGCGGGGATCTGCATCTCCTGAAGCCTACGGTGCTGCTCGATCTCCGCTAACTGCCTCTTCAAGAAGCCGTCGTATTTGGCGAGCACTTCCGCCTGCTCCCTCGCTTCGGCTTCGACTCGACCAATGTCGCGATCGCGCTGAGCGTTACCTATGCACGCCGCGTGGGCCGATTCGACCGTCTCAAATCGAACTCCCGGACGCTTCAGCAGGTCGAATCCGGATGCCTTCTTGCGAACGGGCGCGAGACCGAGGTTCTCGAGAGTTTCATTGTCGCGCACGCTGAATGAAATCTCACTGAGCCACTGTAAGTGGCCTTCTAACCTGCTCCTCTTGTCTTCGAATCGGTTCCACCGTTCGTCGTTTACCAAGCCTACTTCGCGCCCGGTCGGCGTGAGCCTCATGTCTGCGTTGTCGTGGCGGAGGTGAAGGCGATACTCGCTTCGGCCCGTCAACATCCGGTAGGGGTCTTCGACCCCTTTCGTGACGAGGTCGTCGACTAGCACGCCGATGAAACTGTTGTCTCGAGTGAGCGTGAGGGGGGGGCGTCCTTCGGCGGCGAGGGCTGCATTGATGCCGGCGACGATGCCTTGGGCGGCGGCTTCTTCGTATCCGCTCGTTCCGTTGATTTGGCCAGCAAGGAAGAGTCCGCGGCAAAGTTTGCTCTGCAGCGTCGGCTCGAGTTGGAGCGGGTCCACCATGTCGTATTCGACTGCGTAACCCGGTCGGATCATCTCCACGCTTTCGAGCCCCGGCATCGTTTTGAGAAACGCCATCTGAACTTCGGCCGGAAGACTCGTACTCGTCCCTTGAACGTACACGGACTCGCCGTCCCATTCCTCCCGTTCGAGGAAGACCGGGTGCGAAGTCTTGTCGGGGAACCGAACGATCTTGTCCTCTATGCTCGGGCAGAAGCGCGGTCCTGTTCCCTCGATCCTCTTCCCATAGACGGCGCTTAAGTGGATGTTCTCCGCGATGATCCGGTGGGTTTCTTCGGTCGTGTGGGTGGCGAAGCAGTCATACATCCTGCCGCGAGGCATGGGAGCATCGTGGAGGAAGGAAAAGGGGGCCGGTTCTTCGGCGCAGGGCTGGATTTCGACTCGATCGAGATCGATGGAGGCGAGCGCGATGCGAGGGGTGGTCCCGGTCTTGAACCTGCGGATATTCGCGCCGATTCGGCGTAGGAATCCGCTGATGCCGGAGGTGGCGACATCGCCGTGGCGAGCGGCGAGGGTTCGGTTCATGCCCTCATGGCAGACGCCGTTTAAGAACGTGCCGGCGGTGACGACGACGCACTTCGCAGCGAGTCGCAGCCCCCCCTCCAACTCGACGCCGCAAACTGAGTCGCCCTCGGTGAGGATGTTGGACACGTGCGCTTCGAGGAGTTCGAGGTTCGGCTGTTCCATCATCACCTGCTGCATACGCAGTGGATAGAGGGACTTGCAGGCATGAGCGCGCAGGGTCTGCACCGCGGGGCCCTTTCCGTCGCCGACAACGCGGACGTGCGTCAAGGCGTAGTCGGTCGTCACCGCCATTTGCCCGCCCAAGGCGTCCACCTCCCGCGCGAGGTGTCCCTTCGCGGGCCCGCCGATGGAGCAATTGCAGGGCATGTGGCCGATGCGGTCGAGGCGCAGAGTGACGCAAGCGGTTCTGGCGCCGATGCGCGCGGATGCGAGGGCTGCCTCGATTCCGGCATGCCCTCCTCCGATCACAATGACGTCGAACTCTCGCACGGGCGGAGAGTGTACCGGGGCTTCGGTAGAATCCCGGCGGATGGACTACCGCCGCACGTACATACGCGACCTTCTCGATTCCGAGCCGCCGAGGGAGGCCTCGGCTTTCGGATGGGTGAAGACGCGCCGCGACAGCAAGGGAATTCACTTCGTCCAGGTGAACGACGGCAGTTGCTTTCAGGACCTTCAGGCGGTCATCCAGGAGGGGGTTCTCGACGAAGAGACGGTGAAGCAGATTACGACGGGCGCGTGCGTTCGGCTGGACGGAGAACTCGTCGAGTCGCCTGCCCCTGGGCAGAAGGTCGAACTCCAGGTGCGATCGGTGGAGGTGTTCGGGCCCGCCGACCCTGCGACCTATCCGCTCCAGAAGAAGGGCGCGTCGTTCGAGTTTTTGCGCGAGATCTCGCACTTGCGCGTGCGCGGCAACACGTTCGGCGCGGTGTTTCGCGTTCGAAATCAGGTGTCGTGGGCGACGCACAAGTTCTTTCAGGATCGTGGATTCCTGTACGTGCACACGCCGATCATCTCGGCGAGCGACTGTGAAGGCGCGGGCGCGATGTTCATGGTCACGACGCTCGACCTGGACAACCTTCCGCGGATTGATGGGAAGGTGGACTTCTCCCAGGATTTCTTCGGCAGGCAGGCTTACTTGACGGTTTCGGGCCAACTCAACGTCGAGTGCTTCGCGGAGGCCTTCACGAACGTGTACACGTTTGGGCCGACGTTCCGCGCGGAGAACAGCAGCACAGCACGGCACCTTGCAGAGTTTTGGATGATCGAGCCGGAGCAGGCGTTTTGCGACATCGAAGGCAACATGAACCTCGCCGAGGAGTACTTGAAGTATCTCATCGGCCATGTTCTGGAGCACTGCTCTGCGGACCTCGAATTTTTCCGGCAGAGGATCGAGCCGACCGTCGTGGAGACTTTGCAGCATGTTCTGACAAGCCCGTTCGAGAGAATCACTTACACCGATGCGATCAAGATGCTGGAATCGAGCGGCGAGTCGTTCGAGTTCCCGGTGTTCTGGGGCTGCGACCTGCAGAGCGAGCACGAGCGATATTTGACCGAAAAGAAGATCGGCAGGCCGGTCATCGTCACCGACTATCCGAAGGAGATCAAGGCGTTCTATATGCGCATCAACGACGACGAGAAGACGGTGCGAGCGATGGACGTGTTGGTTCCGCGCATCGGCGAGATCATCGGGGGGTCGCAGAGAGAGGATCGGCATGACGTTTTGTTGCGACGCATCCGCGAGGCGGGGCTCGACGAAGAGCCGTATTGGTGGTATTTAGATTTGCGCCGGTTCGGCAGCGTTCCGCACTCGGGTTTCGGCCTCGGGCTCGAGAGGTTCGTGATGTACGTTACGGGGATGAAGAACATCCGCGACGTGGTGCCCTTCTACCGCGTGCCCGGCAGCGCGGAGTTCTAAGCGCAAGGCCCTCTGGCCGAGTTGCCGGAGCGACCGACAAAACTGGTATAAATACCAGGGACTCTCTCTCTCTCTCTTCTGTACAATGCTATTCAGAGGCTTAGGTATGGGAAGGGACCACCCCGAACAACCGAAGCAGATCGGGAACAGCGGACGCGACCTTCGCGGCTGGGCGATCCTTGTTGTCGGTGTTCCGCTCATTTATATCGGAGCAACCTACACGGCTCAGCCGTCACACCGAGCAGATTCAACCCCCCATCCTGCTGATGGTACACATTCCTGGAATAATGAGTTAGTGGGGACTCAGGTCCAAGTTCCGCTCCACGACAGTCAGGGATATGGAATCTCGCGGAACGGAGACCGCATGACGATTGTAGCAGTATCTTGCTTCTCATGCTCGGACTACCTGTCGGCCCTTGAGCACTCGGATCGGAGGCCGTTGATCGTCTTCGTCGATAGTGAACTAGTGGATGTCCCGGCTTCGCTACGAGGTCGCCCCTCGGATTATCTGCTCATCTGTCGTTCGGCGTGGCCGAAGGAGAACTCGATGCTGTACACGGAGATGCCGCAGGCTGCGGAGGTTGACAAGAGGCTCACCGTTATTCGGGTGCCAGAGGAGGACCAATCTCTCGCTGGGTTTTTGAAAGGCGGTTCATAGATGGTCTTGGGGAACAGGCGCATGTTTTCGACAGGCCTCACCATGATGGAGGCGCTCGTCGCGTTGGTGATCATTGCTGTCCTAACTGGCATATTGACGCCAGTATTCTTGAAAGCAAAGCGATCAATTCAGGTGTCGAATTCCGTCGCGAAGCTTAGGGAACTGCACGTGGCCCTCGAAGTATACAGAGCGAATTGGGACGCAAAGGAGTCGTATTCGACTTTCGACTCCTACTATGCTCTCGCGCTTCCGCCTAGTGGCGGCAGGTTTAGCTGGGACGACTTAGGTGTTGGTCAGGGATTCTGGGAGAGTCCTTGCGGTAGAGACCGAACAATCTTCGATACGGGGCTGAATCTCGTTGAAGGATGGGTCACCCCAACGTATGTGTTCTATGATCCAGCGAACTTTGGAACACCGGGCGACAGGTCAGGGAACTACATGGATTACAAGGATTACTTGCCGACGTACAGGGAGAATGTGGTCACGTTCGTTGATCCATACTGCAATCCGCCAGGAACGAGCTTTGCTGACCCGACGTCGCGCAAGCGAGGGATCGCGATGACGCTAGGAGGCCAGCTCTTTAACAGAGTGCGCGTAGGTATCGCTAATCGGCTGCAGTGGTTTTCCGACCCCCCAGATTACTAACCCAGAGGACCTAGAGGAAGTCTTCCATGCAGGTTGTCGATTTGTCCCAGAAGCTATTGTAAGAGGAGGAAAAACTCATGAAAACGCGTATGTGGCTGTTGTGTTGTATTTGTCTCGTTGTCGCTACTGCTCTAGCATCGGTGGCTGCGTTTGCGGGCGACGGCGGTGGCGGCGTCCCTCCAACTTGCGGAGGACAGACCGAGTCTGGACTCCCCAACTGCGGGAGCTCTCCGAACTGCTTTGAAGATGAAGAACCTTGCCCAGGCAGTCATTACGGCGCATTGTACAAATACTGTTGCAACGACGAGGAGTTGCCTTGTCGATACTCTTGGGGCCGCTGGAAGTGTTGCAACAACGTTTGGACTAGGTATTGCAAGGTCTTCGTGGGGCAGTCAGCCTGCGGCACGGACAACAAGTGCATGTGACGACCGCGAAGGGGAGGAAGGGTGACCCATGGCTCGAGGACGGACGAAGAAGTTGAGTCTGATCGTGGTTGCGCTCCTGGTCCCCCCAACGGTTCTTTATCTGTGCCGGAGCACCCCGACGGCAAGGGAGGTGGCAACTCGAAGCATTTCAGACATCATTGATGGAGACTGCTCATACGCCATTCGCTTCGTTCGCGACGAGGAGTACCGCGCTGCCAAGGTGGGTAGCGACGGCATGCTCCGGTATCTTCGGGAATATGTGAAGGCAACTCTGATGCCGTTTCGCCAGGTGGGACCCATCGTGGTGGAAGAGTACCCGCAGCAGAACCTCGTTACTGCTCGCGCCGTGCTACAAGAGCAAACGGGTCGCGAAACGTATCTCTTCGTAACAGTCTCCGAGACCGACGACGGGCCGCGGCATTTGTCCCTGATGCACAATACATTTATGGCGTGCCTCTTGTCGCACTGGGATAAGGGGCCTCCGCTTCCGAGGGGGGCAAGTCGTCTCCGGTTCTTTTCAGAAACCGTGGTAAAGGAGGCTGGCCGTTTGGAGGGGCTAGGCCTCCCGGGACTGGCGCTGTATGACATGAGAGAGGATGCGTTTAGGCACGCGCCATGGACGGCTGTGGCCAAGTTCTTCCTGCCTAAGCCCTGACAAGAGCAGGGTCAACAGGTGCCGATCCAGGAACGCGATGCGCTGCTGCGCTCGACGGCGTCGAGGACCCTCTGGTTTCTCAGCCCGTCCTCGAAATCCGGGGACGGGTTTTCGCCCTTCGCCATCTTGGAAAGGCCGTCGGCGACGAGGTGCACGAAGGTGTGCTCGTATCCGATGATGTGGCCGACGGGCCACCAGTTTGCGCAGTAAGGGTGCGAGGCGTCGGTGGCCTGAATGCAGCGGAAGCCACGGAGGTCCTCGGGGTCTTCGGCGCTGTAATACTCCAACTCGTTCATTCGCTCGAGATTGAAGACAAGGGATCCTTTCGAGCCGTTGATCTCGAATCGGTTGTGGTTCTTTCTTCCCACGGCGAAGCGCGTGGCTTCGAAGGTGCCCAGCGCTCCGTTCTGGAAGCGCGCGAGGAACATGGCCGCGTCGTCCACCGTCACATCGCCCATCTCCTTCGAAGCGACACCGCCGAGGCGATCGTCCACGGCTGCGAGTTTCGGGCGCTGCTTGACAAAGGTCTCCAGATGGCCTGACACCTCGGCGATTTCTCCGACGAGAAGCCGGGCGAGGTCAATGATGTGCGCGTTAATGTCGCCGTGCGCACCTGATCCGGCAAACTGCTTTTCGAGCCTCCAGACAAGAGGGAAGTTGGGATCTGCGATCCAGTCTTGAAGATACACGGCGCGGAAGTGGTAAATGCGGCCCAGGTCGCCGTTGTCGATCATCTTCTTGGCGAGGGCGGTCGCGGGAGCGAAGCGATAGTTGTGGAAGAGCGCATGGGGCACCTTCGCATTCGCGACGGCGTCGCGCATCTGCATCGCTTCGTCGAGGGTGTTCGCGAGGGGTTTTTCGCACCAGACTGCCTTCCCGTTTTGGGCGGCGGCGATGGCGATCGGCGCGTGCATGTGCCCGGGGGTGGACACGTCTATCAGGTCGACGTCTTCGCGCTCGACGAGCCGACGCCAGTCGGTCTCGACTTCCGCCCATCCGAACTTCTCGGCGGCGGCTCGCAACGGGCCTTCGGAGCGGCCACAGATCACGGCGAGTTCGGGTTCCCAGTCCAGGTCGAAAAACCGGGGCGCCTGTCTGTAGGCGTTGGAGTGGGCTTTGCCCATGAACTGATAACCGACGAGTCCGATCCGAACTTTGCGCTTGGCCATGTGAAGATTGGATTCGACGTCAGGCGCTTCGTCCCTTCGGGCTCACCGTTCGGAACCGGCCGCCCCGTCCTGGTGTTGTATACTTGTAGACCAATCTTGGGGGCGACCGGTTTCGACAGAGCCGTTAGTTGCCACGGTTGCGAGCCGAGGCGCCGCTGGCCTCGTAAAAAGCGGCAAACAAAGGAAAAGCGAACAACTACGCTTACGCTGCCTAATTAGCGCAGCCGTCCTAAGGACCCGATCCGGTAGGGTCCCCTCAGGGCGTCGACAAATCCGGATAGCCCAGGGAGCCACTGCTCGAGGCGACACGGGCGAATTCAATCGAGCTGGCCGCGGAGCAGCCTGCCTGCCGGAGAGCCTCGCGGTGAGAGAGATGCGCAGGCTACGCTCGTAGTAGCCGGGTGACGGCGACTTTGGAAGGGGGTTCAATTCCCCCCGCCTCCACCAGTCTTTTGTGAACCGCGGCGATCTCGGCGGTCTCAGCGGTCACCAGAACTTCCACCAGGGTTTTTTGGGTTGCGCCTGGTTTGCGAACTGCGCTTGGGCCTTCTGCACGACGTTGCGATACCGTGATGTGACCTCCTCGATGTCGGAGGACAAGTCGAGCCAGCGGTCGAGTTGCGGGTCGTAGGTCTTGTACTCGGTGTTCCGCTCGATGACTTGGAGGTATCCCCAGACTTCCTGCATGAATTCGGACGCGCGTTCGTCGTGCCAATAGGGAATCGTAACCATCGCGCCGTCTTCATAGATTTCGATTTGGATTCCGGAGGGGTCGTCCTCCGGGACGTTGAGTTCCACGTTGTTGCACTGCCTCTTCGCCTCGTCGAGGGAAACCGACATCTGCTTCGCGTACTCTTCCGGATCGGGTAGGAAGAGCTCGAGTTTCGGGCTGCTCATGACGAGGGCTTCCGCGAGTTCCCGTCTACGCGCGTCAGCCTTGGTGTCGGGTGAGGCCTCCGGGCTTGGAGCACAGATCCTCTCCATCATCTCATCCGCATCCTCACCTTCGCGGGGAACCGCTAAGTAGAAGTCATAACTCATCGCGTCGTCGCTCCTCCTGTACCTGCAGAGTCGAGAAATTATGCCCAACTGGGAAGCGCTCCGTCACCTCGGCGGGGGTGGGCCGTGCGGTCAGGGAGCCGGCCCGCTACTGCCATCCGGCCGGTGAACGAAACCCACGGCGAGGTTCGTCCCAACACTGGGTATGAGCCCGCGGCTTTTGCGGCTCCTGAAGGTAGGTTCGGTGGTTCTCGGGCTGTCGCCGCTGTTGCTCTACGTCATTCCGCAGACTCGCTGGCTTCCGAGGGTGCAGGCCGATGCCGCTTGGTCGCAATGGTCGAGCAGGGGAGTCTTTTCCTTCTGTGGCACTTGCGCGGCGTACGACGCGATGCCGGCCGTTGTCTGGCCTGAAGTGTACGACCCGTACTTGGAGATTGTCCAGGCAGATGGAAGTCGGAGTGACTTGTTTACTCGCGCGTGCGCCGTGAGCGATCGCTATCCGGTCAACGAGATCCTCTCCGAGGCGGCGATTCGAATCGGAGTCATGGCGCTCCGACGACCGTACGAGGACCGAGATGCAAAACGGAGGTTGCGGCACGATTCAGAGGGAGCAAAGATCGCGAAATCGCTACTGGTCCGATGTCGTGATGCACGGAGCCGTTGGGGGGAGAACGGCATCTACTGGCTGGGATCCGCTATCGCTCACGATGTTCTTGGCGACATCCCTGCGCGCAACGATGCGCTCCGAAGAGCGGTGCGTGCACCACGATTTCAGACAACCGCGCCGGAATATGCACAGGCGGTACAACGTGTGTTCCGATCTTGTAACCCATACGCTGGCATTGAGTATGACGAGCACTTGAAGTTTGCTCCCGCGGCATCTGCCCTGGGATGGGGAGCCGAGTGGTTGATGTTAGACATCGCCAAATTCGAACCCGACGCCTATGACGTTCGCAGGATGGGGGCCTTCCTCGCACTTCGCTTTGCTTCTCATCCCTCGTGGGAGCAGGGCTTCGCGGCTGGTCAGAGGCTCTTTATCGCCGCGACGTACCCGAGGAAAGAGGGGCGGGTGTTTGACTCGCGAGAGGAAGAACTAGTTCACCATGCAGAGGAACTCAGTGCTGCGATGAAGTCCGCCGGCTTGGATAGTGAGTCCGGAGGTCTTCGCGAGGCTGCGCAGGTCCTCGGAGCTGCCAACGATGACTACAATAGGGGGATAGAGAGATTCGGCCTCGGATGGATGGAAATCTACTTTTCGGCATCAACGATCGCTGGATTCGTGTTCGTTGCTCAACTCCTGCTTGGATTGGGCATCCTCTACGTCATCCTCCGATGGAGTTGGGCGCCTGAACTCAACCCGGCTCTCGCGGGCGCGATCTTCTCTACTGTCATCTTCTTCGTCGAGGAGAGAACATGGATGCCAGGATTCGTTATTCTCATGTTCGGGTTCTTATCGTCTGCGATACTGGCATGCTCTGCATCGTTCCGCCGCTTGTCCGCGGCCGCCGTAGCTGTTAGCGCGGTTGGTGCGCTGGCAATCACAGAAATTGAGGATTTCCAGATCGTAATGATGCCTGTTGTTGTGTATGCCGCGGGCCTCATGATACTGGCTTGGAAGCGGCGTCGGGGGGGCGAGCCGAAGTTGCTCTGGGTGCCCGGTTTAATACTCATGATGGCAGCGGTAGAGGCTGTTGGGGAGACCAACTCCTCCTGGGGCTCCGAGTTTCTGTTTTGGACTGTGCTGCCTGTTGTATTCGTGGCGGTGTTGCAGTGTGTCTCGGTTCGCATCGCCGCCCTTCAGTTGCTTCGCTGTTGGCCCGTGGCCGTCGCGCTTTACGGTGGCTGGTATCTCGGCGAAGCGTGGACATCCTATCGCACGGACGCGAGCGCTGCCGAAACGCTTCGCCGCAACGAATCGTTGCGCAGGGAGATCGCGCTGAGGGTTGCGGGACAGACAGTTGCTTTCCGGGAGGCGATCGGAGTCACAGGCGATGATTAGCGTCGCTTAGCAAGGGAGCGAAAACGTCAGCCCTCGACTGGGGGGTACAGTCCGAGTGCAGATCGGAGTTGATTCTGCGACTGAGTCGGCGACCGCGAGGAGGTGGGTCCGATGACAGAACTAACGCAGTTCGTGCGTGACGCGCTGGCGCAAGGCAGTAAGCGCGAAGATGTTCAGGAGGCGCTTCGATCTGCGGGCTGGCCCGACGACGAAATTCAGGATGCGCTTTCAAGGTTTGCGGACCTCGAGTTTCCCGTTCCCGTTCCACGCAGAAGACATTCGGTGTCTGCAAAAGAGGCGCTCGGCTATTTGGTGACCTTCTTCGCCCTTTGGGTGAGTGCGATCTCGCTCGGGAATTTGCTGTCTGCGTTCATCGAAACGGCATTTCCCGATCCTGCCTACGACAGCCGTTACTACAATTACGACTATGCGATGGAGTCGGTGCGATGGTTCATCGCTTCGCTGGTCGTCGCATTCCCCTTGTACTTGATCTTGACAATCAGGAATCTGAGAGCGATTTCGCGTGATCCGGCTTTGAGAGAGTCTCCAGTGCGAAAGTGGTTGATCTCCCTCACGCTCTTCGCCGCGGCGTGCGTTGCGCTGACGACGCTCATTGTCGTCGTGGCAAACGGCCTCGGCGGAGATATGGGGATACGATTCGTGCTCAAGTGCCTCGTAGTCCTTGCGATCTCAGGCGGGGTCTTCGGCTTCTACATTTCTGAACTTCGGCGCGGCGAGGCGAAGTAATGGGTCGTTGGCCGGCGGTGCTCGGCTGGATCACGGCGCTCGTCGTGGCCGGTGCTGTCGTCGGGGGCATCTGGCACGTGGGTGGGCCATTTGCGGCTCGCAGGGCAAAACTGGACGCGGAGAGAGTGGACCGTATCGTGGAACTCGTCTGGGCTGTGCGGCAGCACTTTGACGAGGGAAAGCAACTCGCAACGAGCCTCGACGAAGTTGATCGGTACTTGTGGGGAGGCAGCGACAGCCGGGTGGATCCAGAGACGTCGAGGCGGTTTGAGTATCGGAAGGTCGGGGAGAAGCAGTTCGAGATTTGCGCCGTCTTCGATACGGATGCCAGCAAAGAACGACGAGGTTACTCCACCGACGCAGAGTTCTCCGCCCTGTATCAGCACCGCGCAGGGAGGCAGTGTTTCCGGTTTACCGTCGGCACCAATTGATCACGTCGGGCGAACGCTTTTGCCTGAGCAATGTGGGGGATGCGGAGTGCGAGTAAAGTGTTCGCATGGCGAGGCTGAGCGATCCGTGGCACGTGCTTGCGGTGAAGAGCGCGGCGAGGACAAGCGAGTACTTTCAGTCCAAACTTGGTTTTGAAGAGTTCTTAAAAGTCGAAGAGGACGGGTGGCGTTTCGTGAGGCGAGATTCCTGCGTCATCATGCTTGGGACTTGTCCCGATGACGTTGACGCAAGAGAGACGGGGTGTCACAGCTATTTCGCGTACTGGCACGTGGACGATCCGGATGCTCTGTTCGAGGAGTGGAGCGCGTCCGGCGCGATGCTCATGGGCGAGCCAGCGGACAAAGAGTGGGGGATGCGCGAGTTCGGAGTTACCACGCCCGACGGTCACAGGATCATGGTCGGCAAGTCCATCCGGTGACGGAACCGGCGCAGGTGCGTGGTTGTGGAGCCGCGCGTGGAGGGTACAAAGCGACGCAATGAGAATTTCGATCGAGTTCTGCGTGCCTTGAGACTACACAGACCGCGCCGCCAGTTTGGCGGCCGCCCTGGTGAACGCATTCAAGGAGCCCGTGGGTAAGAAGTCGCTCGTCGAGGAGATCGTGCTCATTCCGTCCGGCGCCGGGCGGTTTGAGGTGATTGTGGATGGCAGGCTGATCTTCTCAAAGGCCGCTACCGGCCGGCATCCGACAGCCGACGAGATCATTGCGCTGATCCGGAAGGGCTAAACCTCAGTCCGTTCCGTACACCTTTTTGCCCTCAACATACACAGCGAACGGCTTGACGTTTGGCCAGTTGGGTTCTGCGTTCGGCATCACGTCGAGGATCACGAAGTCTGCCCTCAAACCTTCCGCGAGCCTGCCGATCTCCTTCTCCGCGAAGGCCGCGTATGCGCCGTTCGACGTGTAGCAGCGGAGGGCTTCCGCCATCGTGAGGTTCTCTTGGGTCTGCCAGTACTTCCCGTCGAGCGTTTTGCCGGTGACGGCTGCTTCGATACCGAGGAAGGGGTTGATCGTCACAACGGGCCAATCGGATCCGAACGCCACGATCGCGCCCGCTCTCAGAAGAGAGCGAAACGCGTAACTCGACTTGCACCGCTCCGCGCCGATGTACGATTCGGCGTACCTTCCATCGTCGGCTTTATGATACGGCTGCATCGAGGCGATCACGCCGAGTTGCGCGAAGCGCGCGATGTCATTCGGAAGGAGGTGCTGTGTATGTTCGCTTCGACAGCGCGCGGTCTTCAAATTAGGATATGCGCGCGAGAGCATGTCGAGGAGCATGTGATTTGCTTCGTCTCCGATCGCGTGAGCGATGGACTGTTTGTTGGCGGCTGCGGCGGCTTTGAAGTTCTTCTCGATCTTCCCATCTTCCACGCCTTCACGAAGCAGGCCTCTCCAATTCGTTTGGTCTGCTGGGTTGTTGTTGAAGGGGGCGCGCATGTAGGCGGTGCGAGATCCAAGGCTTCCATCCATGTAGGCCTTGAAGCCTTTCAACTCGATCCACCCCGACTTGCCGCGAAATCTGTGCCGCACGGCTTCCGTCCAATCTTCGGCTGTCGGATAGAGGAAGAAGCGGACGGAAATCCCCTCAAGTTTCGCGAGGTCTTCGTAGACAGGCAGGTCTGCAAACGGCGGGATGTCGCTGACTGCGGTGATGCCGTTCGCGTTCGCTTCGCGCATGGCGCGAACGAGCGCTGCCAGTTTCTCCTCTCGGGTGGGGGGAGGGATGAGGCGAGAGACGAGGCCCATCGCGGACTCCCTGAGGATGCCCGTGGGTTCGCCCGTGGCTGGGTCGCGGTCAATGACTCCTCCCTCGGGGTTGGGTGGGCCTGTCTTCGTGATGCCGGCCAGTTTTAGGGCTGCGGAGTTCACGAGGGCGCTGTGACCGTCCATCCGAGGGAGATAGAGAGGCCGGGGGCCCGTGACGGGGTCGACCCACTCCTTGGTCGGCTGCTCCGGCGTGGCCCAACTCTCCGTCGACCACCTGCCGCCAAGCACCCATTTGCCCTCGGGAAGGGACTTCGCCCACTCGCCGACCTTACGGATGAAATCATCCTTGTCTTTGGCGTCGCGCAGGAGGAGTTGAGACAGGCCGAGGCCGCCGTTGAGCATGTGAACGTGTGAGTCGATCAGCCCTGGGATGACGAGTCGGCCTCGGGCGTCGATTCGCTCCGTACCTGGGCCGATGAAGTCTGGGTCGGGGGCTCCGACGTAGACGAATCGGCCGTCGGTGATGGCCGCGAAGGTCGCCTGGCCCGTGAGACCGTCGGACCAGATGCGGGCGTTTTCCACAACCAGATCGGCGGGAGGAACCTGCGGCGCGGCATCTCGTACTGCGGCGCCGATCAGGAGTAGTGCAACAGGATTCAGCATTGCCCATTAGTTTAGCCACCTGACACAATAGTCCGGTGAGGTCTGCAATGGTCGCCATGGGGAGGAAGATGTGAGCCGCAGCAAGGAGAGGGGACCAATTTATCTCGAGCCCATCGAAGGGTCTATTGGATCGTTTCGCCTGATGTGGTCGGGCCGCGAACTCACGCGCGGCTTTATGTATGAGAGGGGCGAGAAGCACACGCTAGTCGACTTGATGCGCCCGTGGTCAGAACAGGGAATCACACCGCGCGATGTAAAGATTCGGCTGTCCGTCGCAGGGGCCGAAGGTTACGAGATTAGAATCTTCAAGAGAGGTAGAGCAGAACCTGTTCGTGGTGAGTGGGTGTCAGGTTACAAGTTTGAAGTCTTCGACAAGGTGAGTGGTGACGGTGCGATCTTCGCTCTTTGGAGGGGAACCGATACTCCAGACTTGCCTGTCGACTCTCTGCACACCCATCTAAGAACCGGGCCTGACGAGTCCGAGTTGTTCGAACTGTCAAACGGCCGCTACAGCTTTCCGCGTCATGCGATCCTTGCTCCGAATTCGGCGGCGTCGGCTGAATTGAGTGCGCAGGAGGAAGCCGAGTTTCTGCGTGTGGTTGCCTCCGAGTTGCTCAGAACCTCCTCGGTTCCCTCAAGGGAGCTATCGAAGACGTTGGGCGAAGTCGCCGCGAGGAATGTCGGCTATTGGTTATTATGGCTGGAACTGGATTCAGGTGCGCTCAGGGAAAGCACGGAGTTCCCATCCGCCCACGATTCATTTGAGCGTGCCCGAAGAATGGTTGTCGCAGACGTTAGGCGTACATCACTCTACAAACCCGAGGACGAACTCTTCCGAGACTCCCGCGCGACGGGCGAAAGCGCCCTCATACATACCAAAGCAAAATCCGAAAGCGACAACATAGCTAAAGAGGATTACACGGAGCGAAGTGTCCAAGAGGTTCTGGAAGATGCGCGGATCTGTCTTCCAGTACATCACCTGTTATGGTCGATTCCAGTGGATCTTGCGCGCCGGCACGCGTTCGAGTGCGAACTCAATTACGAACTCAGTCCAGTGGATGACCTGGTGATTGCGGTTGCTGCCCATTGGGTCGACGTGTCGAGCCACGTTGAACGGGTACCGACAGTGGATTCGCACCAGGGGGAAAAGAGCAAGAGCCTGCACGTGTACAGAGCCCTGGAGCAAATGGCTTCGATACCGCAAGATCGATTTGTGACCGTGCTGGCCGACACTCTGCGCCAGCGCGCTCCGAGAGCCTTCGAGGTATGCAGTGAGGTCTGCGAGGTCCTTGAGTCAGACCTCGAGGAATACGTTTGGCATGGGAGCTCGGAGCGAATAGAGGGCGCCATTGGCGACTTCAGAGCGAGAATCGACGCTGAATTTGAAGAAGAATTCGATCGATACGCCTCGTCTTATGACCCGGATACTGACTCGTCTGTGCCGGGCAGCGGATTCACTTCGGGCGACTATATGCGAGTCCAAGAAGACCATTTGGATTTGGAGGAGGAAGCTGAGTTCCTGACCTCAGCACCGGACGTGGGAGCCCTGTACCGGTATGTAACGGCCGTGAAGCGGGCCGGTCTGGCGAATCCGGAGTCGGGTCGCATGCCCTGGCTGACCGAGTTCTCAGGTGAATTCTGCAGGCTGCATTTCGCGGTGGAGTCCCTGGAAGGCGACCCGACAGCGTCGGTATAATCCGGTCAGCCGCACGAGGGTGATGACGCCCTCGAAACCGCGAACGATGAGGTTCCGATAGCGAAGATGGCAAGCCTTACCACGCCCCAGACCTACAACAAACTCGACCTGCTGCGATTGATGTTCCTGAGCCGCGAAGGGGACCGGCGCGAAGCCGTTCTCTTACGGCAGAGCAAGGGATGGTTCCAAGTTCCCGGCATGGGACATGAGGCGCTTGCGGCGGTCGCCTATCACCTTCGGGACGACGACTTCATCTTTCCGCACTATCGAGATCGGGGGCTGATGCTCGCGCGGGGCATGACGAACATGGACCTCGCCTACGCGTTTTTCGCGAAGCGCGACAGCAACTCCGGTGGACGCCAGATGCCGGCGCACTACAGTTTTCGACAGCGCAACGTATGGAGCGTCCCGACGCCGACGGGAGGCAACCTGCTTCCCGCAGTGGGCGCTGCGTGGGGAATGAAACTGAGAGGGACGGACAGCGTCGTCGTCGCTTCTTTCGGCGATGCGGCGAGTCGGCAAGGCGAGGTGTACGAGGCGATTTCATTCGCGGTGCAGGAGCGCCTTCCGGTCGTGTTCATGATGGAGGACAACCAGTACGGCATCAGCACGAACACGGAGAGGATGAACCCGTACAAGATCGGGGTGCTCGGCGAGAGAGATCTCGTCCGCGTCAATGCGCGACATCCGGACAACGTGTATGAGGCGGCGCGTGCGGCCGTCGAAAAGGCTCGCTCGGGTGGGGGGCCGACGATTCTGTGGTGCGAACTGGACCGCCTGAGCAGTCACACGTCGAGCGACGACCACAGGGTGTACCGAACGGAAGACGACATCAAGGAGATGATGTCGCGCGATCCGATCGTGCAACTCGTACAGGAGTTGATTAAGGCCGGGGAATTGACGGAGCAGGACTGGGAGGCCATTCAAGACGAAATCCGAGACCAGGTGGATCGAGAGTACATCGAAGCCGAGAACTCGGAAGATCCACGTGGCGACGAGGTGATGGACCACCTTTACGGCGAACTGCCGAAGGCGACGCCCCCCCCGTTGGAAGGCGGTCGCAAGTGGCGAATGGTGGACGCGCTGAATCAGGTCTTCAAGGTTGCCCTCAGTGAAGATCGAAACTACGTGTTCTTCGGCGAGGACATCGAAGATCCGAAGGGAGGCGTGTTCAAACTCACCGACGGGCTTTCGACGCTCCATCCTGATCGCGTCTTTAACTCGCCGCTTGCGGAGGCGACGATTCTCGGCGTCGCGTGCGGGCTTGCCTGCTATGGCATGAAGCCAGTGTTCGAACTTCAGTTCATTGACTTCGTCGGCCCGGCGTGGAGCCAACTCGTGAACAACCTCGCCACCATCCGGTGGCGCAGCAACGGAACTTGGACTTGCCCGGCGATCATCTACGCGCCCTATGGAGCGTATCTCCCAGGCGGTTCGATCTGGCACAGCCAAGCGAACGAAGGGGCGATCGCGCACTTCCCGGGGCTTCGCATCATGATTCCGAGCAATCCGCAGGATGCTGCGGCGATGATGTGGACGGCACTGAAGGCCGATGATCCGACGGTGTTCTTGATCCCGAAGCACCTGTTCCGTATGAACGTGGACGTGTCGGAGGACATCGAGCCGGTCGGCTTCGGCGAGGCGAAGGTTGTGCGCGAGGGCAGCGACGTCACGATCGTGACGTGGGGCAACTGCATCGAGCAGGCCACCGAAGCCGCAGACGAATTGGAGGGCGAGGTTTCCTGCGAGATCATCGATCTGAGGTCGATCGTCCCGCTCGACTATGAGACGATCAAGAGGTCCATTGAGAAGACGGGCCGGCTGATCGTCATCCAGGAGGACACTCGGACTTGCAGCATCGGCCAAGCGATCATCCAGGAACTCACGTCGAACTCGGACACTTGGGGTCACTTCATCTCGCCGCCGCAACTCGTGTCGAAGTCCGACGTGTACATCGGCTTCAACCCGATCTACGAATACGCTGCGCTTCCCGACACCAAGCGGGTTGTCGAGGCGATCCGCCTCGTGATGGAAGATTAGGCCAGTCTGAGTTACGCGGGCAGGGATGACACGTCGCGGGCGGCGCGTTCCGCGCTCTCGAGCGCGCCTTCGATGAAGCCTTTCCATGTCGCCGTGTGGTCTCCGGCGAACACGACCCTTCCGTGTCGCAGCGGGATGTTGGCGAGGTGCCGATTCATGTATCCGGGGGGGAGATAGCAGAAGCCACCCCGGCTCCACTCGTCTGCGACCCAGTCATGGAAGTTTCCCTTCATGAAGTTTCGCTTCGCGCCGGGGAAGGTCGCTTCGATCATCTCCACCGCCGTGCCCACCGGATCCGACTGGCGTCTCCAGAAGTCGCAGTTGTTTCCGCAGACGTAGCAGATCAATACTGGCGTCGGAGAGGTCGGCGCGGTCCAAGTTTGTTGGACGGGTGAATCCGTGTGGAGGAAGCCCGACCATCCGGACTGCTCCCAAAACGGCTCGCGGAACGCGAGCATGATCTTGATGGTTCGCGACATCGGCATGCTGCGGATCGCGTCGAGTTGAGGATTCGGGAGAGGCGGATCGAAGGACACGCAGGCGACTTGCGGCGGCGGCATCGTTAGGATGCACGCGCCGGCGTCGACGGTGAGTCCATCGAAGTGCAAGCGCACGCTGTGCTCGCGCTGCGCGACTGCGAGAAGGCGCGCGTTGGGAGTGAACGGAGATTCGAGCGTGTCCGCCGCTCGTCGAATGAGGGCGCCCATGCCTCCTTCGACGCGAAACGCGCTCGATTCGAGTCCTTCACGGTGCACGTAGTTTCCAAAACCGAGGAGCCACTCCTGCAGTCCGACGCGGTCGAGGTCTTCACCTTCGTCGGAGCGATAGATCGCTGTTGCAAGAAGCCGTCCGAGCGGGCTGCGGCAAACCTCTGAAATGGCGTCCGCGACGGATTTGCCTGCGTGCTGCGTCGCGTCTGGATCGGCTGCAGTAGCGAGCGAAGCGACCTGTTCGCGCGCCCATGCTTCGAGGCTTTGAAGATCGGATTTCGCTTCTTCCCATTCGGCGCCTTCTTTCCGCATCTCGCCTTGCAGCGCGAAGGTGTAAGGCTCGGACTCTTGTCGCGAGTAGAGCCTTCCACCGAGGTCGGCAACCAGCTCAAGGGCGCGCTTGTGATCGGCGTCGATCCACTCGCCGCCGGCATCGTAGACAAGGCCCTCCGATTCGATGGTGTGGAGCCTGCCCCCAACGCGGTCCCTGGCGTCGAAGAGTTCCAGGCTGTGGCCTTTCGCTTCGAGGATTCGGGCGGCTTGAATTCCCGCCGCGCCCATTCCCACCACCGCGACTCTCATCGGGCGGGAGCGTACCGCCGCCTGCTGACACCATAATGCGCCGGAGGCGAAAAAGACATGAAATCGGCAAATTTGGTGGTGTTGGCCGCGACCTTGGTACTGGTGGCGTGCTCTCGAACGGTGTACTCGGACTCGGAGGGGAACACGGTCAAGCAGAACGCTGACGGCACGATGACGGTGGAAACCGATGAGGGGACTGCCACGATTCAAGGCGACGGATCGAAGATGACGATCAAGACCGACGATGGAGAGAGCGTCGAGGTCGAAGGAAATACCGAGGGGGGGACGATCAAATCCTCCGACGGCGGGACCGTCACCTATGGGAAGGGCTTGAGCGAGTCCGAGTTGGGCGTGAAGTTCTACCCTGGGAGCAAGGAAACCGCCGGTGGCGGCACCTACACCATGGAAGGCGCGACAGTGTCCACTTCGGTCCGAGAGACCTCGGATGAACCGGACGCAGTTGCAACTTTCTATAGGAAGGAACTTGGCAAGCCTTCGGTCGAGACGACGCAGGCAGATGCAACTACGCTCATATGGCAGAAGGGCAACAGCACCGTGACCGTGGTCGCGGGCCGCGATAGCGGAAAGACGATCGTTTCCATCACAGTCGCGAACAAAGGCTAAAACCAATTGCGGGCAGCGGCTTGCCGCTGCCCGCAACTCGAAATGTTGGTTCGATCCTAATCGGGCAGTATGAACTGCTCGATGTTCTGTTTGACTTCGTTGATGAAGTTCGCCGCGCCGACGCCGTTGATCACACGGTGATCGAAAGTGAGGGAGAGGTTCACCATGCGAACGAAGTCCCAACCTCCCATCTTGGGAATGGGATGCCAGTAGGCTTCTCCCAAGAAGAGGGTGGCTACTGCCGGTGAGACGACGACCGGCACAGCATCGTGCAGTCCGAACGACGACATGTTCGTGATGCTGAGCGTCGTCGCTTCGGTCGCCTGATCGCGGCCGTTGCGAGCGAGTTCGATCTGCTGTCTCGCCGCATTCGCGAACTCCATCCAAGAGAGTGAGTCCGCATTGGGAACCATCGCCGTGACGAGTTCGTCGCCTGGAAGGGCGACTGCGATTCCGAGATTGACTCCCCGGAAGGTTCGCAGAGTGGAGTCATTCGGCATGGTGCTTCTAAACTTCGGATGGTTCTTCATCGCCTGCACAACGGACCACGCCATCATCGTGAAAGCGCTGGGCTGGAAGTCCGAACCGGAGTTCTTCACTTGCTCTCGCGCGGCTTCGATGGCGTCCCATCGGCATTGCACTTTGATCGTGCCGGGAACACATAACTGGGCCCCTCGGCCGAGGCGATAACTGAGCGTCTTCTGACGCGCGCTGAGGGCGAACTCATCGTATTCCGTGGTGGACTTCAGAGCGACTGGCGCCGGCGCGGGTTTGGCAACCGCCGCGACGCCACCGCTGAGGTACGCGTCCACGTCCTCAGGCGTCAACTTGGATCCCTTGGCTGGAATCTGGAGCGCGACAGCCAGGAGGCCCTTCTGCTTCAGGTACCGGCGAGTCCGCGGTGGGATCTGACGATTCCGGGGCGGGCCTTCCGGCTCGGCGACCGCGACGGGCAGCGGCGCGGGTTCCGGCTGCGCCTGAGTTTCGGCCGGCTTCGGGGGCGGGCCGTGTCCGGCGGCCATCTCCTTGACCCCCTCGGCCACTTCCATCTTGGCGATCTCGGTGCCGATCGGCAGGATCGCGCCCTCCTCGGCGGTCCACTCCACCAGGGTCCCTTCGTAGGGCGACTCGACGTCCATGACCGCCTTGTCGGTCTCCATCTGATAGAGCGGCTCGTCCCGCTTGACTTTGTCGCCCGACTTCTTCAGGAAGCCGACCAGGCGCGCCTCCTGTAGGCCCTCGCCCATCTGTGGAATTCGTACTGAAATAACTGGCATAGGGTTCTCTCGCCGTTGAGGGTGCCCTCCCGTGCTCGCGGCTATTCTATCACTCCGGCTCCGTACCTGGCGCGATCGGCCCGTGGCCGCTTCGGGATGCCGGCTTGCGGCAGGACCCGAAGGGCTTCCTGAGGTTCTCACACTCCCAAACTTCGGGGGTTTTGTGAGGTTTAGCCTCGAACTGCCGAGAATTCAGATTGGAATGAAGACTCGGACTTCGCTTCAGAGGGCGGTTCGGGCGGCGATGATGAGCAGGACATCGCGGGGGCTTGTTGCCGCCGGGTCGGTGCTCGTGCTGATCTTCGCTTTGGATGCGCTCATCGGCTACCAGGAGAGCCTTCGCGCGTTTTACATCGTGCCGATCTGGGTCGGCGTGCGCGTGGCGGGGCTGACTTGTGGCGCGGTGATGGTTGGGCTGACGACAATCGTGCTCACTCACATGACGCTGATGACGCGAGAACTGCCGTCCGGGGAGCTGTTCGGCAACTTCATCTTGCGACTGGGGTCTCTCACCGGCATCATGTTCTTCATTTGGAAGGTCGAGACCGGACTCCGGCATGCGGTACGCCAAGCGCTGCACGATCCTCTAACGGGGGTCTTGAATCGAAGGGCCGCAAATCAATTCGCGAACTACGCGATCGAACGAGCCAATCGCCACCGTGAGCCGCTTACGGTCGCTGCGGTGGACTGCGATGGTTTCAAACGGCTGAACGACATGCACGGACACGCTTTCGGCGACTCCATCCTCAAGTACTTGGCTCGCGAATTGGAATACGGCACGAGGCCGGATGGCGTCGTTGCGAGAGCCGGGGGGGATGAATTCATCGTCATCCTGCGCAACCGCGATGGCGAGGATGCGGCCCGACTCATGGAGTCGATTCTGCCGAACTTCGTCCAGGCGACGCGCGATCTCGGCGTGCCTACGACCTTCAGTTACGGAATCGCCGAATTGGGTGTGCGACGGCAGACGCTCGAACACTTGGTGGACGCGGCAGACCGCGACATGTACGCGAAGCGTCGGACGAAGTCCGTTCCGGACAAGGCGGTCGTGGACATCGGCGAAGTCATCGCGAGAGGCCGTCAACCGGTTGGCAACTCGGGCGCGTCGAATTTGACGAGAGGCGACGACTTTCTCCATTTCGCCGCAAGCAGGAGGCAAACGGATCCACCGATGACGACGGAGATTCGTTCGCCGCACAGCCTTCCCACGAGGCCGGCTTCGTAGTCTCCCAACTGCGGGCCCGAGATTTGGAAGATCATGCTGAAGGACGTCATTCGCCCTCGCATGTTGTCCGGCGTCGCGAGTTGGCGAATGGTCTGACGTAGGACGGTGCTGACCATGTCCGCTGCGCCTGTTGCAGCAAGAAGAACGCAGGCGATCGCCATATTCGTGCTCAGACCGAAGAGGATGGTCGCGAGTCCGTATGCGGCGACGGCATACAGAACCCACAGCCCTTGGGATCTTCTCGGCGGATGAAAAGCCATCGAGACGGCGCCGATGAGCGCGCCAACGGCGATCGATGATCCGAGCACGCCGAATCCTGAGCCTCCAAGTTGGAAGATGTCTCCCGCGAATGCGGGAAGAAGCGCGTCCGCGGTGGAGAAGAAGGTCGCCCAAAAGTCCAGCAGGAGCGCGGCTCGAACGACGTCGTTCTTCCAAACGAATCTCGCTCCGTCGGCGATGAACCCGCCGAGGCCCCGCAGACCGGTTAGACGCGACTCCGGTTCCTCCCGGGGGGGAGAGGGGAGGAGGAGAAGGGAGACGATGATGGCCGCGAATGAAACGGCATTGAAGGCGTAGCACACGGACACGCCACTCTCGAATCGCGTGATAAAGAACCCGGTGATGAGGGGACCCAGGACGTCGGCAAGCCGCCACGAGACGCCGGATACACGCACCGCGCTTGCGAAGTCGCGCTCCGGCACGAGATTCACCAGCAGCGACTGCCGAGCCGGGCCGTCGAAGGCTCGCACCGACGCATGGAGGGAAACGAGAACATAGATGATCCACACCGTCAGAAGACCGGAACTGGAGAGCGACCAGAGGACGATGGAAACGAGCGCCATTCCTCCCTGAGTTGCGAGCATGATCTTCCTTCTGTCGACTCGGTCGGCCACGACGCCGCCGAGGAGAGAGAAGGCAATGAGTGGTACGACGCGAGCCAGACCGAGGGCCCCGACCATCGCGGAACTCTCCGTGAGTTCCCAAACGTGCCACATGATCGCCCACTGCTGAACTTGGCTGCCGACGACGGACAGAAACCAGCCGATCATGTAGACCCGAAAGTGCCTGTGCCGCAGGGCTTGCAGGCTTCGGGTAAGACGCACGGGGCGATTATAAACGCGCAGCCTCGCGACGATGCGCGGATCGGCCCAAAGAGCGAGCGATGCAGTCCAGTCCGAGAAAGAGATGGATGGTCACGGCGAGGAAGTCCTGCCTTGGATGCGGCCTCGTCCTGGTGCTGCTGATTCCGCTGCTATGGATTCGATACCGGACGGCGTGGACCGCCACCCCCGAAGTCGCGCTCGCGAACGGACGGCAGTTGCTAAGCCACAAGCGCGTGCTCGCGATTGCTGCGCATCCAGACGACTTGGAGTGGTATGTCGCAGGCACGCTTCGCAGATTCGTCGAGAGTGGGGCAGAGGTCGAAGTCATCGTCGCGAGTTTCGGCGAACTTGGGCCGAATCGGAACGGCTCCCCCGATCTCGCATCAGCAAGGAAGAGGGAGCAGACGGCAGCGGGAGAGATCATCGGCTATCGCAAGATTCGGTTCTTGGGGCTGCCAGACAGGGACGTTTCCGAAGGCGACGCCCTCGCGGAGGGCGTCAAGGATGCGATTGAGGAGTTTCGCCCCGACGTGCTCCTCACCTTCGATCCTGATTTCCCGTCATTGCCGTATCTTCATGAGGATCATCAAGGCACAGGCCGAGTGGTGAAGCGCGTTTGGGAATCGCTCGGCGGTGATCGCCCGAACCTGTGGTTTTGGCAGTCTCGGCGGCCTGATACGGCCGTTGACACGAGCGACGTGATCGAAACCAAAGTCAAAGCGCTTTCCGCGCACGAGTCTCAAGGACTCGGACAAGGAGCGACTCGCGCCCGGGGTTTCAACAGCCGGACTGGAGAGTACGTTGGCGCGGCCTTCGCGGAGTCGTTCCGGATGGCCGCGCCAGTCAAAGGTGAGTCGTCAGGGCAGTAGCGCAGTGAGTCGCGCGAGGTCGTACGACTGTGGGGCCATACAAAAGTAAAGAGGCCGCCAGGAGGCGGCCCGATACGTTGAGATTGCGAGTTTTCAAAGAGTTTGGATTGGACGCGTGCGAGACGAGAAGCGACCCAGTCGGATTCGAGACGGGGCTTCCTCGATTCGGTGCGATTAGATCAGCCTTCGCACTCCTCTTCACCGACATCTTCCTGTTGATAGAGGTCAGTGCCGCTTCCGACGATCTGGACCAACTTGCCCATTTTGGCTTCCTCTTCGACCTGCTCTTGGATGAACCACTGGAGAAATTGGAAACTTGTGAAGTCCTTCTCCGATATCGCGGCGGCGGCCATGTCGTTAAATTGCTTTGTGACTTTCTGTTCGTTCGCGAGCGCGGCCTTGACGGCGTCGAGAGGCGACTTGAACTTCGTTTTTGCAGGCGGGACAGAAGGCAAATCGAATTCGACACCCACGTCCACGAGGAAGTCAACGATTTTGCGAGCGTGCATTCTCTCTTCGTCGGACTGCTCCGAGAATATCTGCTTCCACTTATCGAGTCCCATGCGGCCGAAGTATGCCGCGCCGGCGAGGTAGAACTGGCTGGCGCCGAATTCGTACCCCACTTGTTCCGTCAACATCGAGGTTAGTTTCTTGCTAATCACGATTCTTTGCTCCAATCGGAGCGTACCCCAACCGACCGACGAAAGGTGACGCGCAACGGACATAGAGCGGCCGGAATTCACCTTCGCTCCTGAGCGCTTGCGCCTGCTATCGCCTGAGTCGCCGGCAACCTGCTCGCCGGCGTGAATCGCGCAATCGCGATCCGGATCGCGGTAAACAGGGCCCATGCGCTGGATTGGCATTGTTTGCCTGGCACTCTTCACAGCCGCTGGATTCGGTCAGTTGAGTCCGCTTACGCGCGCGGAGGCCACGGAGTACGCCGAGACTTCCCGCTACGAGGACGTGGTGCAGTCCCTGCGGTCACTTCAGTCCACAGGGCATTCGATTCTCGTGCAAAACGTCGGCGTAAGCGACGGAGGCCGTCCGATTCCGTTGGTCGTCGCATCGCGTGGTGGAATCGTGACACCAGTGGAGGCGCGGCGCGAGGGCAGGCTCGTTGTCTACATTCAAGCAAACATCCACGGGGGGGAGGTCGAAGGCAAGGAAGCGATCTTGATGCTGTTGAGGGACCTGTTACAGGGGGCCTCGCCCGCGATCCTCGACAAGTGCGTGCTTCTCATCGCTCCGATTTACAACATTGATGGCAACGAGAAGTGGGGAGATGGGATGCGAAATCGGCCATCGCAGGACGGCCCGGCGACGATTGGAGAACGGGCGAATGGAAAGGGTCTCGACCTCAATCGCGACTGCATGAAGGCGGAATCGCCAGAGATGCGGGCGATCCTGAAGCACGTCTACGGCACGTGGGATCCCGAAGTCGTCATGGACCTTCATACGACGAACGGCACTCGACACGGGTTCGATCTGACTTACTCCCCCCCGCTGAATCCGGGGATGTCGGACGGAGTCCTGCGATATACGAGGGACAAGTTGCTTCCGCAGATCCGCAAGAAGCTGGCTGAGGAGACGGGAATTCGGCTTTTCGACTATGGAAATCTGTCGGCGGGCCAGCCGCCACAGTGGAGGACATTCGGATTCGAGCCGCGTTACGTGACCAACTACGCCGGGGTTAGGAACCGCATCGCAATCCTCTCCGAAGCCACGAGTTACTTGCCTTTCCGAGACCGGGTTCGTGTCACCTACGAGTTCGTGCTGGCTCTGTTGAGTGAATTCGCGAAGAATCCGGAGGAAGTGATCCGCATTGTGCGAGCGGCCGATGCGGAAGTGCGCGCGTGGGGGACTGCTGCAGCGCGTCCCAGCTTGGGAGTTCGATTCGAGATGGAGTCTCGGGGCGAAGAGGCGATTCCGATCGAAGTGCCAAACCCGAAGGAACCCGTCGCGAGGAACAAGAGGCCGCAGGAACTGCAAGACGTTCGGGCGCAGATCCTCGATCGCTTCCGTGCAAATCGAAGCCGCGAGGTGCCAGCTGCCTATGTGATTCCCGCATCGGAAACGGGAGTCGTCGAATTGCTGCTGCTGCATGGGGTGATCATCGAGCGACTGGAAGCAGCAGTCAGCGCAGAGGCTGACATCTTCAATGTGTCGGAAGTCGCAGTCGCGCAGAATGCATTTCAGGGCCATCGTCTCGTGCGGTTGGAGGGGGACTTTCGGCGAGAGGTTGCGCAGCTCGCCGACGGTTCCTTCGTCGTGAGAATCGGACAGCCGTTAGCGTGTTTAGCGTTCCACTTCCTCGAGCCGGAGTCGCTGGACGGAGTCGTCGCCTGGGGATTCCTGACGCAAACCCCCGAAGTTGGCAAGCCGTATTCGATATCGAAACTCACTGCAGTTCCATCTGCGCCCATGACTCGCGTGTTGTCAGTGTCTTCGGGAAGTTAGCGGAAGGCGGCGCTCCAGGTCTCAGGGGGGGGCCTCGTCCCCGCTTTGTCGCCATGTGGATCGTGGCGGGGGGCGGGAGCGAACTGCTTTGGCCCGCAAAGTGCGCTGCGCGACCTCTTCGTGGGACGCAGAGCGCGAAGCGCGCCAAAGGCGAGGATCAAGGGTGCGCGAGGTATAACAACGTGCCCGAGGCGCGGTACCCAAGTGGCTAAGGGAAGGGTCTGCAAAACCCTCATTCAGCGGTTCGAATCCGCTCCGCGCCTCCAACTCCTCAAGTTTTGCCGACTTCGATTGCGAGCGTCTTTCTGACGGGCTTGGCTGTCGGATCCTGATCACGAACCTCGACGGTCAGCCGGTATACGCCCTTGGCCGACGGAGTACCCGCGAATTCTCCAGTGAAACTGTCGAGCGCGACTCCCGGCGGAAGGCTGCCGGAGGCGACAGAGAACCGATATGTCGGAACTCCCCCGGAAGCCGTTAGCGCCAGGCCCGAAGGCTTGCCAACAGACATCTTCAGTGAAGCCGGCGCAAGGAGGCGCAGCGTCTGGAAAGGCGTCGTCTCCCGCAGGAGCCAGCCCATCGCTTTGAGCGCCAGCAGGTCAAACTTGGTGATGATCCATCTCTTCCGCGGGAAATCTCCGCCGTATTCGTTCCCGAACACGCCAACGCGACTCACCGGGTCGATCGTGTCGTAAAAGTGCTCGACCTCGGCCACCGCCGGATTTCGCCCGAGGTAGTCCGATAAGACGCGACTGACGATCTGTCGATTGCGCTCGAGGCGCGAGAGCGCCGGGTGAACTCGGTGAAATGCGATCGCGTGGCCGATCTCGTGTCGCACGATGGAATAGAAATCGTGCTGCATGGCGCGTTGATTCCCCGATCGTTCGTAATGCTCGTCGGGCTGCAGGAACTGCCATCCCAACTCGTTCCAATTCCCTGTTACTTCGATCGAGATCGTGCCTGATCTGCGAAGGCCTGTCGGTTCGCCTGCTCGCGTGTGGATGCCGCTTCTGTCGCTTGCAATGCCCCCCGATCTCTTTTCCCGTCCACGGATGCCGTGAATGAACAGAAGGGTTCCTTCGACTCCCTGAGCCACGACTATTTCCCTTCCGCTCGTGAATGCGTTATCTAAGTCCCAAATCCAAGCCTTCTCCGATCCTGGCGCAACGGGATCGAATTTCTGATCGGCCAAGAAGTAAGCCCAATCGTCCGCGGCCCTTTGCGTCAGTTGCTTCGCGGTCGAATTCTCGAAGAAGCCCGACTGGTCGTGCGAAAAGTCGCAGACGATCTTGTAGTCCAGGTTTCTTGTTTGGTCTTGGTCGAGGACGTGGATGGGAACGTCGAGCCGGAACTCGTGCTCGTTCGCGTCTTCGATTCGGATCGTGAGCGAGTGGGCCTCATCCTGTCCGTTGTAGTCCGGGAAGATCGTGATCCAGATGTCGGCTGCCGGCGAGGCCTTCGTCAAGGACACCACCTTGGAGGGCCCTGCTTCGGTGAGTCGCGACGGTAGGTCGAAGGCGATGCGAGCGTTGGACGCAGCAAGGTCGATTCTGGCCGGGAGCTGAAGTTCAGGTCGAGCCTTGAGAGAGAGGCGGATTGCAGGATTGGCGATGTGGCCTTCCCAGTCGGTCAGGGTCACCCCCCGGCTTGTGATCTCTCGATCAAAGACGTCGTGAACGGAAATCGGAGCCGTTTGAGCCGAAGTCAAGGCTGCGGCCGTCAAGACTGCAAGCGACATGCGGTAAGTTTGGTCTCTCCCGGCGGCCAGACCCGCCCGGCCACACGCGCTGCGAACCGAATGAACCGGAAATCTGCCCCAGAAGAGCAAGAGACACTGACGCCGGGTGGCATAGCCGTTCCCCCGCCGCTCCGAATTGAGTCGGCCGCCTTCACTGGCTCACTGGCAACTCTTTTCCACCTGGCCCGAGACGGGCGAATCGACCTGACCGGAGTGCCTCTTTCGCCTGTTTGCTCCGCATATCTTGAGTACATCCGGACGACGGAGCAACTGGACGTGGATGCAGCGGGCGCCGCTCTGTTGGCGCTCGCGTACCTGGTGGAGCGGAAGGCGTGGGCGCTCCTTCCGATCGCCGATCCCCCGCCACCTCAGGAACTACCGGAACTTCCGGAACCCACAGCCCACGAATTCGCATTCGCCGTCGACACGCTCGATGAGTGGCAGCGTGAGCGCGGCGACATCTTCTTCCGTGCCGCAGAAGCGGACGGAGTCTACGAACTCCCGTTCGACGTCGGGAAGGTTACGGCGGCCGATCTCGCTCGCGCCTTCGAGCGGATCATGGAGCGGGCCAGGCCAGTGGACGTGACTCCGCTCGCCAAGCCGCGGCCATCCCTGCAGGAAGTCATGGCGAGCGTGCTCGCGATTGCGAGAACTACGAGCGAGGCGCTCCCGCTCGAGGCTTTCCTTCCGGAGGATTACACGCGGCTGGATGCGGTGTTCGTGTTTCTCGCCGTCTTGGAGTTGCTCCGCATCGGGACTCTGACCGCAGAATTGGTCGAGGGTGACGTTCGGTTTGGGCTGAAGGGCGGGCAGAGATGACGCGTACTCTCGAAGGCGCCATCGAGAGCGTGCTGTTCGTCGCCCAGTTGCCAGTGACCTTGGACGAACTCTGCGAGGTGACTTCTGCGAAGAAGTCCGAAGTGACGGAAGCCCTGGAGCGCATCGGCGCGCGCCTGCAAACAGGCAGCGGTCTTCAACTTGTCAGGATCGCCGGCGGCTATCAGTTGTGCACGCGGCGCGAGTACGCGGACTCAGTCGCGAAGTACCTTAAGCCGCAGAAGCGGAAGTTGACGAGGTCCGCCCTCGAGGTGTTGGCAATTGTCGCGTATCGGCAACCGATTACGGGACTCGACATCCAGGTCATTCGAGGAGTGCAGAGCGAGCATGCGATTCGCACTCTCGTAGATCGAGGGCTCATTGCAGAGATTGGAAGAAAGAACTCTCCGGGGCGGCCAATTTTGTATGGCACAACCCAGGAGTTCCTCCACCACTTCAAACTCAACGACTTATCCGAACTTCCGCCCGTCGAAGGCGCGGAGGGCCTTCAAGAGATCGGGGCATGACGAAGCCGTTCGTCTCCCTCGCTCTCCTCTGCTCCGCCGTCTGCGGCTTTGCATCGAAGTTCCCCCTGATTACAGCGAAGTCCGCCATTGTAATGGACGCTGAAACGGGCGCGGTTCTGTACGGCCTCAACGAGCGCGAAGCGCGGTATCCAGCGAGCACGACGAAAGTCATGACGGCGCTCCTGCTCATCGAGAAGTGTGAGCCGAGCGAGATGATCATGGCGCCGCATGACGTGGAGCAGATCGAAGCCTCCAGCCTCCACCTCGCACCGTTCGAAAGGCTGTCTGCGGAAGACATGTTGTATGCGCTGATGTTGAGGAGCGCGAACGATGCGGCGCACGCGGTCGCCTGTCACATAGGAGGCAATGACGAAGGATTCGCCAAACTGATGAACGGGCGTGCCGCACAAATCGGCTGCACCGACACCCATTTCACGAATCCCCACGGTCTGAAGGACCCGCTGCACAAGACTTCTGCTTACGATCTCGCGCTGATCACACGGGAGGCGATGAAGCACGAGCGATTTCGCTCTGCTGCCGGGTCGAAGAAGAAGTGGCTGATTCGCACGGGAAATCCTGCGGATCAATTGCTCGTCAGCAAAAACAAGTTTCTCGACGAGCCCGGCGCAGAGGGGGTCAAGACGGGGTGGACGATCCCAGCGGGCCGATGCTTCGTCGGCTCGAAGTCTGTGGACGGTTGGAGGCTGATCGTCGTCGTGTTGGGATCCGAGGACTGGCTGCAGGACACCAAGGCTCTGTACGACTACGCGTTCTCGACGTTCCGGCGAGAAAAGGCGCTCTCGAAGGGAGATCGCGTAGGAGATGCGAGCGTGACTCGCGGATCGAAGGAGTTGGTTCGAGGCGTCGTACGTCAGGACGTGACTGTGATCCTAGGAAGCAGTGGACCGCCGAATTTGCAGGTTACTTGGAACGAAGTTCACGCTCCCGTCGCGGCGGGCGAGATCATCGGCCGAGTTGTCGTTACCGATCCGGTCGCGGGGACGTCCGCGGAAGCGGATGTCGTTGCGGCGGAGGCCGTTGACGTGGAAGTTCCGATGACGAAGGGAGCGCTCATCCTGGCGGCGTTGCTCGGAATCGTGATTGTCGGAGCGCTCGCGATCGTCGCCGGGCGCAGAACGCGTCATGGGTGAGCGACTCCAGAAGATACTGGCAACCGCTGGGGTCTGCAGTCGACGGGATGCCAAGCAACTCATCCGCGACGGCGTCGTGAAGGTGGACGGTTGCGTCGTCACAGACACGGGCTTTCGCGTCGACTCGCAAGATGCTGTCATCACGGTGAGAGGGAAGAGGGTGCGAACTCCTCGGATGATGTACGTGATGATGAACAAGCCGAAGGGGTACGTCACCACGCTTTCCGATCCTCAGAGACGAAGGACGGTTGCCGAGTTGCTTCCGAGGACCCCGGAGCGGCTCAAGCCGGTCGGCCGCCTGGACTTCGCCTCGGAAGGGTTGCTGCTGTTCACCAATGACGGCGACCTGATCCAGCGCCTCACGCATCCCTCCTTCGGCGTCTGGAAGGTCTACCGCGTCGAGGTATTCGGGTCGCTTCCTGAGAAGTCGATCGCGAGGCTGGAGCGAGGCGTCGTCATCGAGGGAAGGAGGACGGCGCCGGCCCGCGTTCGCGTCTTTTCGCACGATCCGAAGAAGGGTCGAACGACGCTAGAAGTGTCTGTACACGAGGGGAGGAAGCACCAGGTGCGCAACATGCTGGCGGCAGTCGGAGCCACGGTGGTGAGTCTGCGAAGGACGAAGGTGGGTCCGCTCACCCTCCGGGGGCTGGGGCCCGGCCAGTGCAGGGCTCTCACCCGGGAGGAGGTCGCCAGGCTGAAGCAGGCGACGGAAAACGCGCCGCGGCGACCGGCGGGGAACCGTTAGCGCCGCTACCTTGTATAGTAGGTTTGTCATGACTACAGGCAAGACCCTGGCAGTCCTTTCAGCGGCGGCCGCCGCCTGCCTCGCCATCGCGCTGGTCCCTCAGTCGAAGGATCACATCCCGGTTGGCGAGACCGCCCCTGCGTTTGAGCTGCAGGGCGCGGACGGGAAGCAGTACGCGCTGAAAGACCTTACGGGCAAGCAGCCCGTCTTCGTCCTTTTCTGGAAGGAACGGTGTCCGCACAACGGGCGCGCATCGGCCCTTTACAACAACCTGTTCGCCGCCTACGCTGGAAAGGTCCAGTTCCTCGGCGTCGTCACATCGACCGTCGACGGAGCGAAGAAGTGGGCCGAGAGTTTCGGATTGAAGTATCCGCTGCTTTCGGACAGCACGCGCAGCGCGATCTCCGCATTCCAATTGAAGAAGTCCATCTGCGTCATCGAAATTGGGACTGACGGAAAGATCGCCGCTGTGTATCCTGGATATGGCGCCGACTCACTCAATGCCCTCAATCAGGCTCTTGCCAAGGCTGCGGGCACGTCGGCCGTTCAAGTGGACCTCTCCTCAGCGCCGGGAGGCCTGACATGGGGGTGAGCGTTCTAAGCAAGTGCTTCCTGGTCAGGAAGCGATGTGGTTGAAGGCTCGCTGCTTGCGAGCCTTTCTCCTTTTTGTCTGAAGTCGCCGTACCGTTGGGCTCGCGCTAAGGGCTGTCCGCATTCCGGGATGTGAACCGGAACAGGATGGACGCAACTAACGCGAGCAGCGCAACCCAGCGCGCGATCTCATGGATCAGCGGCAAAACGCGTGACGGCTGTCCGAGGACAACGTCGGCTCGCGCGATCGCCGGCTGGTCCGGTTCCGTTTGTGCGACGATGCGTCCGAGCGCATCGATGACGACGCTGCGACCCAAAGGCGAACTGCGAACAAGTGGGAGCCGATTCTCGACGGCGCGCAGCACAGCCGCCGCCTCGAGGTTTCCGATAGCGCCGGTTCCGTGATACCAGTCATCCATGCTGATGACCGCGAGGAGATTTGCGCCATCGGCCGCATGATGGCGAGCAACTTCCTCGAAAAGGGCCTCGAAGCAAACGAGCCCGCCGACACGGAGTTTCCCGATCGTAAGCGTCTTTGGTTCCGTCGCTGCGATCAGATCGCCACTCGGGATGTTGAAACTGTCGACAAATCCCAAACTGTCTCGGAATGGGACGTACTCGCCGAAGATGACGAGCCGGACCTTGTCCGCGTACTGCCATGTCTTCCCATCCCAAGCGTAAAGGCTCTGATACGAGCCAACTTCGGCATGGCGTTGTGCGCCGACGAGGACGGGGGTGCTGCCGGACACTTCAAAGGGAAGCACCGGAGCCTTCTCGCCGTACGCAGTACCGATTCCTTCGGGAAGCACGATCAAATCGCGATGGGACGCTTCCCCCACCCGGAGCAGATCAGGAACGGACTCCGACAGTCTGCGCATCTGCTCATCTTTTGGCAAGTAAGCCAGGTCCACTCCGGGCTGTGCAGCGATCACATTCGCCGTCGGACCAGAGGGGGGGGCGAGGAACGACAGGATCGAGGCAACCGCCACTCCAACACCGACAAGCACGTATCGCCGCGTTGTCTTGGCGGCCTCCGCTTTCATCATCATCGCTGCGATGACGTTGATCCAGCAGATCCAAGCCGAGAGCATGTAGGGCCCGAACCACCACGCGGGCTGCAGCAAGGGGGGCAAGGGAACAAGGGCCGACGCGGACAACGCCCATGGGAAATAGAGGTACGGAATCATGGAGCGGAACGCCTCGACGCCCGCCCACACCAAGGGGATCGCCCAGTACGCTTTGACGGCGATGAGTTTCTGACTCGCGTAGGCGAAGAGTCCGAAGTAAAGGGCGAAGAGAGCGACGACGATCAGCCAAGGGACCGAACCGAGCCACGGAGAGTGAGTCCACTTCGTCACAAATTGCGCGAGCCAGAAGATGTTCACCGATCCGAAGCCAAGTCCGTAAAGGTAGCCCCGCGCGAACGCGGCCCTGCCGCTCGCTCCATCCAAACCGAGCAAGAGCGGCACAAGGCTTACGAAGCAGAGGAGAAACAGATTGAATGGCGGGAGGGCCAGCGCGCCAAGAACCCCGCCGAGAAACGGGAAGCCGATCGCGCGAAGACGTCCGCCCTTCTTAGCCAAGGCCCGCCGCTTCCGAAGGAACTGCCTCGAGGTGTTCCACGTCGTTGAATCGGACCAGGCGGCGCCTGCCGTTGTCGTCGATTTCGATCTCCGTAACGCTGCAGTTCGGAACGCGGATGCACGCGGCAGTCTTTGGAGTGCCGTGCAAGAGAGCCGCACACATCGCTGCAATCACGCCTCCATGTGCGACGATCGCAATGGAGCCTTCGCGGTGAGCATCTAGGAGGTCGAAGAGAAAGTGGCTGGCCCGCATGAACACCTCGATCCCTGACTCTCCGCCTGGCGGCGAATGAAGTGAGGGATCTTGCCGATAGGCTTTCCATTCTCCGGGGTGCGTCCTCTCGGCGTCGTCGGCCGTGATGCCCTCCCATTCGCCGTAGTCCCTCTCGCGGAGACGGGTGTCCACCTTCGGCTGGAGGTTCGTCAGCGCCCCGAGGGTGGCCGCGGTTTGGAGGCAGCGGCCGAGGTCGCTCGAGTAGATGTCCGTGAGGCCGAGGGATGCCAGATGCTCGGCCAGGCATTGGCTTTGGAGCGCACCTACTGCGTCGAGGGGGGAGTCGCCTTGTCCCTGGTTTCGCCCTTCCTGATTCCAGACGGTTCGCCCGTGACGGGCCAGGTAGAGGCGGAGCATGGCGGGTTTATACCTGCCAGGGTTTGAGTTCACCGATCGGCTGGAAGCCCTCGCCGAGCCTGGTCCGACCGAGCCGAACCCTGTGAACTGGAAGCGGCGCCTCAGCGGGGGATCGCAGAATCAGCGCGCCCCGATCGAAGTCGATTCGGACGAGAAGGCCGAGCGCGAAGCAGGTGCCCATGCGGTCCTCGAGTCCGCACACGATCCCTGCGAAGTCCTGCGGGTCGCAGGTGACGAGGGTGGCGCATGCGAAGTGGCGAAGCGCCAATGAGACGGTTTCGTCCCCCGGCCATCCGGGTGTTACGACGTACAACACGTTGTGGGCGACCTCTGCGTAGTGCGCGGAGATGAAGCCCAGGTCGCGAAGTTCCGCGAGTTCGGTCGGCTCCAGGGGCAGGCCGCTTCCGAACCGCGCGCCCATGACGCTGATCCCTTCGAGAGAGACCTCATGCGTCTGCGAGCCTTCGAAGGCCGTCGCCCAGGCTGCCTTCTGGCGCACGGAAAGACCAGCCTTGCTCCTGAGCGGCGCGGTGTCCGGTTCGAGGCTTTGCACCTCGCAGCCGGGCTTCAATTGGAGGAGGCTCTGCGGCTCCTGAATGCCGATAGCGATGCACGAGGTGGGCTCCAGCACGTTGGCGACGGCCCGCGAGACGTGCACGTGAAGGGAGGTTGGAGTCTGTACGGGCCACTCGACGACGAGGTCGACGTCTCTAGCCTGGTCGGCAGCCCAGGCGAGCGCCTCCATCGCGGCGAGCGGGTCCTGGGAAGGAGTGAGGGAGCCGATGAAGCGGAACCCCATCGGGGCCATGCCCGGCCCGTAGAGTGAGGCGCATCCGGGGGGGTTGGGGGACTGGCGGGCTGGGTCGAGGTTTAGGAACCAGGCGCCCTGGCGGCAGCGTTCCGAGGCCACGGCGGTCTTGCCGGTCTGGCTCGGTCCGATGATGAGGGTGCGCCGGCCCATGGGCTCACTCAAGTACGGGGAGATTCAAGTTGGTCGGGGCGGGCAGATTTGAACTGCCGACCTCTGCGTCCCGAACGCAGCGCTCTACCAGGCTGAGCCACGCCCCGACGACCGGCGGATTATACCGACGGCCTATTCGGCTACCGGCTCTTCCTTCTTCTTGGTCGCCCTCTTCTTGGGTTTCTCCGGTGCGGTCGGAGCCTGCTCGGAAGGCAGGATGAAAACCGACTTTTGCCGGCCTTTCAGTCGCTGTTGGATCGTGCGGCGGCGCTTCGGTTTACGGTCGTTGCGTTCGATTCCCATTGGCGTGGCGTCCTTGATTGCGGCGGCGAGGATACCCGAAGGCGGTGGACGCTCCCGCTATACTGGGAGAAGGACGGATGCGGGGGAACGAATCTGAACCCGCATACGTTCAAAACATACATCTTTTGTCAGAGGTGAAATTTGGGTCCTCATGAAGTGTCCAGCCGCGCCAAGCAGATGGCCGCGGAGGTTCAGCGCGTCATCCTTGGGAAGCCGGAAACGATCGAGCGGGCGATTCTGGCGCTCCTTTGCAACGGCCACATCCTCCTGGAGGACATCCCCGGCGTAGGCAAGACCACTCTGTCGAAGGCGCTGGCCCGTACCATCGGCGGCGAGTTTCGGCGGATCCAGTTCACTCCCGACCTTCTCCCAGCAGACATTACAGGGACGAGCGTCTTCAATCAGAAAACGATGGAGTTCGTATTCCGGGAGGGGCCGATCTTCGGCAACGTGGTGCTCGCGGATGAAATCAACCGCGCTACTCCGAAGACGCAGGCGGCGCTTCTGGAGGCCATGGAAGAGAGGCAGGTCACGACGGACGGCACTACAAGGAAACTGCCCGATCCTTTCTTCGTCATCGCGACCCAGAACAACGTCGAATTGACCGGAACCTATCCGCTTCCGGAAGCTCAGTTGGACCGGTTCTTTGCGAAACTGTCCATCGGATATCCAGATCGGGCGACGGAAATCGAAATCCTGAAGTCTCAGCAAACTCAGCATCCGATCGAGGCAGTGCAGCAGGTCGTATCGCCGCACGAGCTCAAGGAGATGCAAGGCGCCGTTCGAGAGATCTACGTTCACGACTCGATTCGCGATTACATCGTTTCGATTGTGTCTGCGACTCGCGAAACGAACCAGATCCTCCTGGGAGCCAGCCCGCGTGGTTCGCTGCTTTTGATGCAAGCGGCCCAGGCTCATGCAGCGTTCCATGGCAAGGAGTTCGTGAGGCCGGACGATGTGAAGATGATGGCTTCGTCGGTGCTTGCCCACCGCGTGATTCCGAGGGCCGATCTTCGTTCGCGCGGCGTAGAGGTCGACGAACTCATCGAAACGCTCGTTGACGGAGTGCGCGCTCCAGTTCCGGTCGCATAGATGCGACGCTACGCCGTACTCACGCTTTCTGTTTCTGCCATCTTCCTGATGGCCGTCGGCGTGCTCGCGAACAGCAAAACGCTCTTCATCATGTGCACGCTCATGATGATGACGTTGGTCGCGATGCGCCTGCAGGCGATGTTAGCGACGCGGGGACTGAAGTTTGAGAGGATCGCTCCAACCGTCATGGTCGCCGGTGAGCTCGTTTCGATTCGCCTGCGCGTGTGGTCGTTGATCCGCCTGAGAAGGCCGCTGCTCATCATCACGGATGTGCTCCCTCCCAAGCTCGCTTCCGAGACTGACCTTCGCCCGCTCCCCGTCGCGCCCAATTTTGAGGAGGCGGTCGAAACGCGATATGAGATTCGACCGCTGAAGCGGGGCATCTTCCGGTGGTCGCGGGTGCGCGTGACGAGCACGGACTCTTTGGGGCTGATCATGGTGACGCGGGAATACGAAACGGAGCCCTTCGAGGTCGTGATTCACCCTGCCAAGATTCCGTTCGGCGCGGACATGCTCGCACTCAGCGGCTGGGGCGCGAACCAATCCGACGAAGGGCGGAATCGGGGTGTCGGCATCGAGCCTCGGGGCGTGCGCGAGTTCATGCCCGGCGATTCACTTCGGCAGGTGCATTGGAAGTCCACGGCGCGAACTGGTGTTCTTCAGGTGAAGGAGTTCGACACAGGTTTCAACACGAACCTCCTGATGATGGTTCAGCAGACGGACGGGACCGAAGCGGGCGATGGGGCGCTCACGACGCTTGAGGCGATGTGCGGACATGCTGCGTTCCTCGCAGACGTCATGTTGAATCGCGGGAGTACCGTTTCGTTACCGAATCTGGAGTCGCCGCAAGTCACACCAGCGAATTCGAGCGCAGTGAGATTCCGACAGGTTTGCGACGCATTGTCGGCAGCCAACGCGGATCGTCACCATTCGTTTGCGTCGGAATTCGATTCCGTTCTTCAGAAACTGCGAGGCGGTTCGACTCTTGTGCTGTTCCTTTCGGCGGCAGAGCCCGGACTCTCGGACGCGATTCGTCGCGCTGCCAACCATGCGCAGGTCGTTTGCCTGGTTTACGACGCTCCTTCCTACGCGGGCACTCCGCTTGCCAAGGGCCGCATCCCTGCGACGGATCCCGACTTTCTTGCAGCAATATCCATGCCCGGCGTGACCATCAAGATGATGGCAAACCCGTTCCACAGCGATGAGAAAGCGGCTTAGCGCGGCACAGCAGCTTCAGTTGCTCGAAGCGAGCGGCACTGACTATTTGCTGCTCGCAGCCGCCTGCGCGATACCCTTGTTTACGGCCGGCGCGTCGGTTCTGCAGCCGTTCCTCGGCCTGTTCTTCGTCGGCGTCGCCGCTACAGGGATCCTGTTCAGCTTCCTGTTCCGAAAGGTCATGCCGAAGGGGCCGTGGTCGAAACATCTCGGCTGGCTGTTGGCGGCCGTCGCGATCGTCGTGGCGTTCAACATCGTGCGTCTGAACCGCGCTTTGCCCAATGAAGGGTTTGAGATCGAGTTCATCCACATGTCGTTCCTGTGCTGGCTGATGTCGCTGAGCGCTTTCTTCCTATGGAACGACGGATCCATGCTCTTCCAAACGGTGCCGGGAATCGCGCTGTTTGGAATCATCAGTTGGCTCGACACCACTCAGTTCTTCGAGATCAGCCTCATCCTGTTCAGCGTTACTATCGCCGTGCTGCTTACTCGCCTGCATACGAGGCGCATGTACGCGATGGCGCGGGCGGCTGGATTCGTGGACATTGACGATCTGCGACGCGGCCCATGGAAGGCGATGGCAGGGCCGCTTCTCGCGATCGCTTCGATGCTCGTCGTCGCGGGGATTGCGCACTTGGCGGGCCCGGGCATCGGGGGGGCGGTGCGAACGCTTGCCGGTTCGCCGCAGATCTCTTTCACCCCGCCGGTCCGGGCGACTCGCGCGTCGTTCGGCATCGTGGACCGTCCGATTGGAGCGGGCCCTGCGATCAGCAGCGACGCGCCGGTCATGCGCGTTCAGGTGAGGGGCCCCGCTCGGTACCTCCGAGCGCATGCCTACCAGGTGTATCGTGGAAATGGTTGGGTGTTGGTGTCCCGCGTCGGCAGCCTGTTTCCTTCGTCGGAAACGCCCGTCTCCAGAGTTCCTGATGCGAAAGTCTATCGCCTCAACCCGCTTTACGAACTGAAGCAGTTTCAGACGACTCGAATTCTCGTAGAAAGTCAGTCGAGAAGGCACACGTACTTCTACAGCCCTGGCAGCACGCTTCGCATCGAGTATCCGGGCAACGTGTCGGTGTTTCGCGACGAGTTCCCGATGATGGGCGACCAGTTCGGTCCGGGCGAACTCTATTATCTCGAGGCGGCGGTTCCAGAGCCGACGGCTGCCGACCTGCGAGCCGCGCCGCAGGCCGATCGGACGACGTTTCGTTCCGGCTATCTTCAGAACGACCTTTACGACAAGGACGTGCAGGCGCTCGCTACGAAGTTGGCCCAGGGACAGAAGACCGACTACGACGTAGCGAAGACGATCACAGACTACGTCGCGTCGAACTGCAAGTACAACCTCGCAGCGGAGCGCATCACAGGTGATCGTGACCGAGTTGCGGCGTTCCTCTTCGATACGAAGGAAGGGTACTGCGATCTGTTCGCCAGCGCTGTCGCAGTGCTCTGCAGGAGCAACGGAATTCCCGCTCGCGTGGTGGTGGGTTATCGGCTCGACAATGAGAGCCTTCGCAATGGCTGGTATGAGATTCAAGATCGCCACGCGCACATGTGGACCGAGGTGTGGTTCCAGGACTACGGTTGGGTCCCGTTCGACGCGACCGACAACGCGGAAGCGGTTCCAGGCTACGGGGTTGGCGCGTTACTCGACACGACGGGTGGCGACGTGTTCCGCTTGGTCGCGATTTCCGCAGGTGCGCTCCTCGGCGGCGTTGGACTGGTGTTGGCGATTGCCGCCCTCGTGAACTGGCGTCGGAATCGGCGGCTTTACTCGCCCGCGCTCCGCAGGCTGCGAGGCCCATACGTCGCCTTCATTGCGCACCTGCGTCGTCCGTTGCGGAGGCCGAAGAGGGCTGCCGAAACCCTGTCCGAGTACACGACCGCGTACTCGGAGGTGATCGGCAATGGCGAAGTCGAACGGGAGATCGCGACTCAGTTCGAAATCGCTCTCTACGCCCAAGACGAGCCGAGCGATGAACAGGTAGCCTTGCTGAGAAGTGCCGTTGCCACGCTGAAGGCGAACGGCTCCGGCAAGAATGGAAATTCGCGAAACGGATCGAGTCGTACTTCTCAAGGGCACTGAGCCCCTGCTGATCAGCACGACGATCGCGGATATCCTCGACAAGGCGGGTGTTTCCCAAGAGGACTCGTTCGACCACTCGGTCGTGGAGGCCTCCGACCTGACGGTGGCTGCCATCGTGGATGCTGTCCAGACAACACCCTTTCTTTCGCCCAGGCGCAGCCTCGTGGCGAGGCGAGTCAATCGCCTAAAGAAGGAGGAGTGCGAGAGGCTCGCGGAGTTGGTCGGGGGCGTGCCGGATTTCGGCCTTCTCATCCTGACGTTCGAGCCCGTGGAAGAGGGCGATGGGGAGCGATGGACGGTCCTTTCGAAGGCCATCAAGCCGATCGGATTCGTCCACGACACGAACTCGGACCGGGAAAGAGGAGGTCCGAAGTTGCTGGTTGATCAGGCAACGAAGGCCGGCGTCACACTGGACTCCAGAATCGCAGAGGAACTCATCGCTCGCGTTGGGGGCCATCTGAGCGAGGCGTCGCTCGAACTCGAGAAGTTGATCGCCGTCGCCGATCCAGGCGGCCAGGTAACGAGAGAACTGGTGACGGAGTTGGTCCCAGAGTCTGCGGAGTGGAAGATCTGGAACCTGCTGAACGGCCTCTTAGACGGCAACGTCGAGGAAGCGCTGAAGCAGTACCGCTCTCTCGTGCGAGGTACGAGCGAGATCGAGAAAGCGTTCTACCGTGACATTCTGCCGCTGATGCGAGGCCAATTGCGTCTGATATGGCAGGCCGTCGCACTTCGCGAAGCCGGACTGCGGGTGGAGAGCGAAGAAGCGAAGCGGTTCATTCCGTCGAAGTCGTCCCTCACTGAGGTGGCGAAAAGAAGAAACTACCGCTACACGCGGATCATGGAAATGGGGCGAAAGGCGACGTTCGATCATCTCACTCGTCTCATGCGAATACTCGCCGAAGCGGACCTTCGCTCCAAGGGGGGGCTGGCTGGTTCCGATGAACGGGAGACGCTTGAGAGAATGATCGCTGAATTGTGTGAAGCATCGAGGAAAAGAACAGCGGGCGCGAGGCGCTGACGACGATCCATGCAGATGGTAGACTACGCTTGCCTGAATTCAATTCCAAGGAGGGGGAATGGCCACGACGATTCGTGATAGCCGGGGCTCCGGCAAGACCGCTCGCAGGGACGCCTGGTGGCTTCAGCCGTTGCTCACTGCGACCGTTCTAACCGCCTTCATTATCTACGCTACATTTCGGACTTTCGAGAACGACAACTTTCTTCCAGAACTGAGTCGCAACGCGTCGGCTCTGTGGGAATCCGGAAGAGTCGGCCACCTGCTGAGCCCGTTCTATTCGCCCCTGTTCTTGGTGGATTGGCAGGTGATGGGATACCACGTCTCACCTGCAATTTTGATCTTGCCGTTTCCTCTGAGTTTCCGACTGACCTGTTACTACTACCGAAAAGCGTACTACCGATCCTTCTTCATGGCGCCGCCTGCGTGTGCGGTTCAGGGAACCACCAAGAAGACTTATCGTGGTGAGCAGGTGTTCCCGTTCGTGATTCAGAACCTGCATCGGTTCGCGTTCTACGCGGCATTCATCTTCATCTTCATACTCGCGTACGACGTCGTCCTTTCGATGAAGTACGTCGACGGTTGGGGGATCAGCCTCGGGACATTCGTGTTGCTCCTCAACGTGCTGCTGCTCGCAGGATACACGCTCGGCTGCCACTCACTCAGGCACCTGGTCGGCGGAAAACTCAATTGTTACTCTTGCTCACTCGCAGCGAAGACCAGGCACGGCTTGTGGAAGAAGGTGACCTTCCTGAATGAGCGTCATGCGCTTTACGCTTGGGTGAGCCTGTTCGGCGTCGCGCTGGCGGACCTTTACGTTCGCTTTGTGTGTGCCGGCGTGATTACGGACTGGGTGTTGGTGAAGTTTTAGATGCCGCAATACGATACGTTTGAGCATGACGTTCTGATCGTCGGCGCAGGTGGCGCCGGACTGAGGGCGGCGATCGGAGCGGTTGAGAAGGGCTGCAGCGTCTGCGTTGTGACGAAGTCGCTTCTTGGCAAAGCGCACACGGTGATGGCGGAAGGCGGGGCCGCCGCCGCACTCGGTAACTTCGACAACCAAGACGGTTGGAAGGTGCACTTCCGCGACACGATGCGCGGCGGGAAGTTTCTGAACAACTGGCGGACCGTGCAGATCTTCGCGATGGAGGCCCCGGAGCGAATTCTGGAATTGGAGCGTTACGGGGCTGTGTTCGACAGGACGCCCGAGGGACTGATTTCGCAGAGGGCCTTCGGCGGCCACAGGTACAGGCGTCTCGCTCACGTCGGTGACCGAACCGGACTGGAACTGATTCGCACGCTGCAAGACAAGGCGGTTTCGGTCGGAATCGACGTTCAAATGGAGGTGACGCTCACTCGACTGCTGACGGACGGCGGCCGAGTCACAGGAGCGGTCGGATATCGCCGCGAGGACGGCTCCATCGTGGTCTTCCGGGCGAAGGCGGTCGTTCTGTGCTCCGGCGGGTGGGGGCGGATGTTCCGATTCACCTCCAACTCATGGGAATCGACAGGCGACGGTGCCGTCATGGCGTACGAAGCGGGAGCAGAACTGCAGGACATGGAGATGGTGCAGTTTCATCCGACGGGCATGATTTGGCCGCCGGGTGTTCGCGGCGTGCTTGTGACGGAAGGAGTTCGCGGAGATGGCGGCGTCTTGAAGAACGGCGCGGGCGAACGGTTCATGTTCAATCACGTTCCCGAGTTCTATCGGGCGGAGACGGCGGAAACGCCGGAAGAGGCGCTCCGTTGGGTGAACGACAAGGTGAATAACCGGCGACCACCGGAACTGCTGCCGCGCGACGTGGTAGCGCGCGCCATCTACAAGGAGGTTGAGGCGGGGAGGGGGAGCGAGCACGGAGGCGCTTACCTCGACGTCTCGCATATGGGCGCAGAGTACATCAAGCGCAAGTTACCGAGCATGTACGATCAGTTCCTTCACCTCGGGGACGTGGACATCACAAAGCAGCCGATGGAGGTCTATCCGACTGTCCACTACACCATGGGCGGTGTGCCCGCGGAACCTGAGTCCTGCGCCACATCTCTTCCGGGCCTCTATGCCGCGGGCGAATGCGCCTGCGGCCTGCATGGCGCGAACCGACTGGGCGGAAACTCGCTCACCGATTTGCTTGTGTTCGGGAAGCGAGCGGGCGAGGCGGCTGGCGACTTCGCCATCGCGGAAGGACCTGGATCGATCTCCGAAGCCGAAATCCAAGAGGAAGTCGAGACTCTCATGAAGCCGCTCGGAGGAAGCGGAGGCGAGAACCCGTATCAGATTCACGCGGAACTGCAGGAGCAGATGCAATCGGGTGCGATGATCGCCCGAACGGAAGAGGGCCTTCGACAGACACTCGACAAGATTCATGAACTCCAGCGGCGTGCGGAAGACATTCGGGTTCCCGGCGACACAAAGTTCAATCCTGGTTGGCACGCTGCAAGGGACGTCAAGAATATGCTGGTGAGCAGCGAGATCATCGTGTTATCCGCGCTGGAGCGGAAGGAGAGCCGTGGTGCGCAGTGGCGCTTGGATTATCCCAATGAAGACGCGTATTGGGCGCGCAACAACGTCATCGCGAAGAAAATCGATGGAAAGGTGTCCATATCCCACAGAGAAGTGCCGGAGCCGCCCAGCGAATTGAAGGAGCTCTTACAGGATTAGGCCTATGTCGAAAATCACCTTGTCGGTCTATCGAGGCGACGCGAACGGTGGGGAGATGAAGACCTACACGGTCGACACTTTCCCTGGAATGGTGGTGCTCGATGCCATTCATCAGATCCAGGCCGAGCAGGACGGAACGCTCGCCTGTCGGTGGAACTGCAAAGCGGCGAAGTGTGGCTCCTGCAGCGCTGAAGTCAATGGGATGCCGAAGCTGATGTGCAAGACGCGCGTGGATGATTATCCCGCCGACCAGCCGATCGTCGTTCATCCGCTCCGCACCTTTCCAATTGTCAAGGACTTAGTCGCCGACGTTTCTTGGAATTTCGAAGTTTCGAAGTCGATCCCGATATTGAAACTCGCCGATGATGGTAGCGCCGAGCCACTCCGGATGCAGCAGGTCGATGTCGATCGGATTCAGGAATTCAGGAAGTGCATCGAGTGTTTCCTCTGCCAGACGGTGTGTCACGTGCTTCGGGACGGGGATAGAAAGGACATCTTCTTCGGCCCAAGGCAGATGGTGCGGCTCGCCTCGCTCGAGATGCATCCTCTCGACGTGCTCGATCGCCGTCCGATGCTCAGGGAAACGGCCGGAGTGGGTATCTGCAATATCACGAAGTGCTGCACTGAGGTCTGCCCGGAGCACATCCACATTACGGACAACGCGATCATCCCGTTAAAAGAACGGGTGGCCGACACGTACTTCGATCCGGTCCAGAAGGTCCTTCGCTGGGTCGGCGGACGCAAGTAAGAAGCGGGCCCCGCACCGACGGCGTTTCCTCGGCACCGGCCGCCGGCCTCTCCCGTTAAGGGGGGTGTGGAGGAAGATCGCACTCCGATGGAAGGGCTCCGCCAAGCGCCCGCCTCGGTGCAGGAGCGGCAGTCCGAAGCGTTGCAGAGCGAGACCGGGCCTGGCCCGCGGTTAGCGGTCGGTCCCCTCGTGGTGGACTTCGCAGCCAGAGACGCCTTCATCGGCGGGAAGCCCTGTGGCCTCACGGGTAAGGAGTTCGATGTCGTCGCCTACCTGGCGAACCACGCCGGAAGGGAGGTGAGCCGCCAGGAGTTGTTCAACAGCGTGTGGGGCTACGACATCGGCTTCAACACGAACAGCCTCGACGTCTACATCTACCGTGTCCGAAGGAAGATTGACGCGGACGGTTCGCGGCGGCTGCTGCAGACGAAACGAGGGCACGGTTATCGCCTCGTTCCGGATTCGACCGGCGAATCTTAGTGGACGGACGTGCCTTCGGGCGCTTCGCGATCCGGAACGACGAGGATCGCGCCACCGTCGCTCGCGTCGGCGGCCAAGATCATGCCTTGGCTTTCGAGGCCGCGAAGCCGCCTGGGCTTCAGGTTGGCCACAACCACCACCTGCTTACCGATGATGTCCTCGGGCGCGTACTGCTGCGCGATGCCCGCAAGGACCTGACGTCTTTCGTCGCCCACGATCAGGTCGAGTTTGAGCAGCTTGTCGGCGCCTTCGACGCGATGCGCGTCGAGAACGCGGGCGACTCGCAATTGAACCTTCATGAAGTCCTCGATCGTGATTTCGTTGACCACTGGTTCTGTCTTCTCCTTGACCTGAGTTTCGGACTGCTGCTTTTCGATGCGCAAGTAGATGGGCTTCGCGGCGGAGACTTCATGTCCTGGCGCGATTCCGTGCCCGATGCCCTCCCACGATTCTGTCGCGGCGAGCCTCAGGAGGGAGGCGATGTCATCCGCGAAGACGGGAGTGATGGGGCGGAGCACGCCTTCTAAGACTCGCACCAGCCACGCGAGCGTGATCATCACGTCAGCGAGGCGCGCGTCTCCGTTCTTCCTCAAATCCCACGGCTTCTCGCGATCGATCGTCTCGTTGAGGACCGTCCCCAAGCGCAGGACACCATCCATCGCCTTGTCGATCCTGAAGCGTTCGAGGTCTTCCGCTATGGCGGAGACCAAACTCTCGGCAGCCGATTTCACCGATTCGATCACTTCGCCGTCCGGGATCCGACGATCGCAAAAACTTCCGAGCATCGAAACGACCCGGTGGATGCCGTTGGACAGGTCGTTCACGAGTTCCGTGTTGTAGCGGAGTTCGAAATCTTCAAGAGTGAACGTCGTGTCGGTTTCGTACGGCATCATGCGCGCACAGTAGTAGCGAACTGCGTCCACGGCGAGGTCTTTGCAGCCCCCCATGCTATTCGCGTATTGGGATGCGAGGTCGAGAGGCGCGATCACGTTGCCCTTCGATTTGCTGATCTTCTCGCCTCCCATCAGGAGCCAGCCGTGGCCGTAGAGCGTCTTCGGCAGAGGAAGTTCAAGGCCTAACAGAATCGCAGGCCAAAGAGTGGCGTGGAAGCGAACGAGAATGTCTTTCCCCATCCACTCGACGTCGGCAGGCCAGAACTCCTCCCAGTTGCCCTCCGGCCAGCCGATTGCCGAGATGTAATTGATCAGGGCGTCGAACCAGACGTAGACAACCTTCGAGTCGTCATCCGGAACGGGAATTCCCCAGCCCGTGTTCTTTCGCGTCACGCACGTATCTCGCAGCCCCTGTTTGATAAATGCGATGACTTCGTTTCGGCGGACTTCCGGGAGTATGAAGTCGGGATGGGCCTCGATGTGCTCGAGCAACTGGTTCTGAAAAGCGGAAAGCCGGAAAAAGTAGTTCTCCTCTTCGACCCAGCGAACTTCGTTGCCATCCGGACTCTTGCCCTCGACCAACTCGGACTCTTTGTAAAACGTCTCTGTGGTGACGTCCCACCATCCCTCGTACTTGTCGAGATAGATGTGGCCCTTTTCCCTCAGGCGACGGAAAACCTCTTGCACGACCGCGCGATGGCGTTCCTCGGTGGTACGAATGAAGTCGTCGTACTGAATGTTCATTCCGCGCCAGATCGCCTTGAACTGATCCGCGATCTCGTCGGTGAACGCGATGGGGGTCTTACCTGCGGCTGCCGCAGCCTCGGCCACTTTCGTCGCATGTTCGTCCGTCCCAGTGAGGAAGTGCGGCGTCTTTCCACGCATCCTCTGGAAGCGAGCCGTGATGTCACTCGCCAGAGTTGTCAACGTCGTTCCGATGTGCGGAAGTGCGTTGACGTAGTAGATGGGCGTGGTGATGTAGTACCGCTTTCCCATGGGGGCGTGAATAGTACCTTGCGGTCGGCGAGTAGAATCGCTTCATGGCCCTGTGCGTTCGAAAACGGTCGGCGAGGCTCTCGTCCGCCGGTTTCGGCGACATGGTCATCCGGCTCATAGGAGGCTCGAATGCGGGCCAACGGAAAGTGAAGAAGGGGAGTGGAAAGTGTCGGAATTGAGGTGGCATCCGTTCCTTCGAGAGTGGGTCATCACGGCGACACACAGACTGGAAAGGACGTTCTTTCCCCCGGATGACTACTGTCCCCTTTGCCCGACGCGTTCCGCCGAAGTTCCGACGGAGATACCTCGCGAAGATTACGAGATCGCCGTCTTCGAAAATCGGTTCCCGAGCTTATGCATCCCACCACCCGAGCCGACGATTGAACCGTCGAACGTGGCCGACGTACGAGCGAGCGCAGGAATCTGCGAAGTCGTCTGCTACTCTTCTTCTCACACGGCTACTTTGGCGGACCTCTCTGTGGATCAGGTACGGCGACTCGTTCGAGTGTGGAAGGAGCGCTACTTGCGCCTCAGCGCAATGCCTGGAATCGAATACGTATACATTTTTGAAAACAAAGGCAAGGAAATTGGAGTCACGCTTTCCCACCCGCACGGTCAGATCTACGCATATCCGTTCGTTCCGAGAGTGATCCAGAATCGCTTGGACGCTGAGCGAGAGCACGGTCTTTCAACGGGTCGTCGGCTGATTGACGATTGGATTGCGGACGAGATCGCGGATGGACGACGCATCGTATATGAAACACCGCGCTGGATTTGCATCGTCCCTCTGTTCGCCCGATACCCTTACGAAGTTCACGTTGCGCCGAAGTTCGGAGCGAGCGACATGCGAGCGCTGGACGACGCGGCCCTCGACGGGTTAGCAGACGCCGTGCAGACTGTCGCCAGGAAGTACGACCGGCTGTTCGGCTTCTCCATGCCCTACATCATGAGCGTCTTCCAGTTCCATGCCGACTACTCTGGGCTGGTCGTCGAGTTCACGCCCCCTTATCGCACAGCCGACAAACTCAAGTATTTGGCCGGGAGCGAAGCCGGCTGCGGCGTGTTCATCAACGACACCTTGCCGGAAGAGACGGCCGAAGAGTTGCGTCTCGTCTGACCCCCCAAATCTAAGAGTTTCCTTGAGGTTCGCTCGTCACGGCCTCCGGTTCTTTCGACGCAAAGCCGACCATCAGGAAGGGATGCGTGCGCGGTTTGCCGCTCACGGGCTGCGAACGCCTCGCGCGCGCCCGGAGGTTGTATGGTTCGAGCCGCTCTTGCTCTTTGCGCACTGTCACTGACCGCCGTCAACGCCTTTGGAGTGGTGGCAAACAACTCATTGCGTCGGCTCCATCCGTCAATTCAGAGACACCTTTCGCGCGCCGCGGAAGAGATCTCTTCCGGGAACGACGAGCGGGGCGTTGTGCTGGCCCGAGCGGCCATGGTTCCACGCCAGATCCGAGTGTCGTTCTCATTCAATGGCGTCCGTTCGTCCCGGAAGGGAATGCTCCTCGAGCAGGGAAGGCGGGCCCTCAAGAGTTGGAACGACGCGATCGGAGCGGAGGCGTTTGTCGAGGCTTCCGGACGGGCCGACATCCGCGTTATTTTCCAGTCCGAGGTCTACCAGGGCTCCCGCCGAGTCGCGGGCCTGACTTCCGTAAGCCGAGGCTACAACAGCCGGGGTGACAGTTGGGTGGCAGGAGAGGTCGCCATCTCGGACCGAGGCGTGAACGGAGCGGAGCTGACTGGAGCGCAGGTCAGGAAGATCCTCATGCACGAATTCGGACACGTCGCCGGCCTCGACGATGTGGGCAGTTCCTCCAAAACCATGGGGAGCGTCCGCAGCGACGAGAGACATGTCGAAGTGGACGAGGAGTCGAAGGCGGCGTTGCGGACGCTGCAGGCGACCACCGAGGCTCTCCTGAGCACCGCGAGCGCGCCCACGAGCCGGGCGCCCGTCATCTTCAAGTTCCCGAACTAGGACGGGAATTCCGGATGCTGCGTCAGCAGAACGATCTGGCCGGTGTGATAGCCTGCGTGCTGGGCTAAGCGAGCCAGGCCTGCAAGCCCGTCCACCGGATCACCAATCGGTGAGATCAGCGAGGCTGCTAATTGCTCCTGCGACGGTGCCGTGATGATGGGCCGGATCAGAGATCCTGAGTAGTCCAAGGCGTCCCTCACGCTCGAGACGGTGATTTCCTCATCCGAGAACTCAAAGGGTCCCTCGGCAAGAAAGCCGCCGAAGACGGCACGCTCTAACCGATCGGCAACCGGGCTCGGGGCGAGGCCCGCAGAGAGCCGCGTTGCCCAGTAACACTCAGCTCCGGCGACGTGGAGGGCGTACTCGCCGGCACTGTGTCCCGTGGGGAAGGGGCGGAAGCGGAGTTGCGCGTCGCTCAGGCCATCCAGGACGTCCGCCAACCTTTTGCGCGTGAACTGCCAGACGACGCCGAGTGGATACATGAATCTACGGTACCCCAGTAATTTGGCGGGTGTCGGTTCACGCAATCGTGTGTTATTCTGAGGTTGATATTTGCCCGGGTGGCGGGCAGAAGGGAGAACAAGATGGATAGGTTCAAATCGAGCCGACTGGCGCTCAGCGTGATCTTCGCTTGCTTCGTTGCGACGCAGGCGGCAAGCCAGACGATCAACCTTGCCTCGTACTTCGTGGAGTTGTACACGACGGGGCTTTCGTTCCCGACGACCATGTGCAACATCGGTCCGAACGAGTGGCTCGTCTGCGAGAAGAACACGGGCCAGGTGGAACGCGTTCTTAACGGGTCCATGGTCGGAGTTGCGCTCGACCTCGCGGTTTCGAACAACAGCGAGCGGGGTTTGCTGGGAATCACCAAGCACCCGAACTTCGCGAGCAACGGGTTCATCTATCTGTACTATTCCCGCGCGACAGTAGACGGAGGCACCTGGCTCGACAATCGTGTCGAGCGATTCGTCTACAGCGGCGGCTCGCTGACGTTCAACCAAACGATCATCATCTTTCCGTCCGACGCGTCGCAGGCGAACGGCGCCAACCATGACGGCGGAATTATCGAGTTCGGACCTGACGGGAAGTTGTACGTCATTACCGGCGACCTGAACCGAGGACGGTTCGCGAATCCGCGGATCGAGCAAAACACGAGCACTGTTGCCGTTGCAGGGGTGGGAGGAATTCATCGGCTGAACGATGACGGGACGATTCCTGCGGACAACCCGTTCATCGGTCACGCGGACCCGAGGATCCAGGGGCTGTTTGCATACGGGATTCGCAACTCCTTCGGGTTGACCTTCGATCCCTTCACCAACAGGCTTTGGATTACCGAAAACGGCCCAAACGTCTACGACGAAGTGAACTACTGTCCGATGGGGTTCAACTCGGGTTGGCTCAAGATTATGGGCCCCGACTCGCGAAACGCAACTTACTCGGAGAATGGAAACACTGCATACGATGCGAGTCAATTGACCGTTTTAGGTGGTTCGGCCTATCGTGATCCGGAGTTCAGCTGGCTTGCTCCCATCGGCGTCACGGCCATTCTCTTCGCGCGAGGGCTTAAGTTCGAGGAAGGGGACAGAGGCAATGTCTTTATCGGCGCGAACAACACAGGCCAAATCTACTACTTCAATATGAACGCGACGCGGGATGGGTTCATCCTGGGCGGATCGCTGAGCGACAAGGTTGCAGACACGACAACGGAACGCAACATGAACGCGATCGGCACCGGGTGGGGCGTGACGACGGACATGAAGATCGGCGCGGACGGATACCTGTATATCACGCACTTCACGAACGGCAGCGTGTATCGCGTGCGACCGGTATCAGAAGAGTGCGGACCCGACCTCCTTACTCTATTGCGCGGCAACTACGTGTCCGGCGACCTTGCGGCGACCCACTTTGCAGACGATGTTCGCTACGTTGCGTCGAAGGGGATCGCTTTCGGGACTCAAGATCCGCCGATCCAAGTTCAGGTTGAGGCGACTGCTCCGGTCGCGTCCACCCTGGAACTGCAGTTCAAGTTCGAAGGGTCTGTCAATTCCGTGAATCTGCAGCAGACGATCGAACTTTTCAACTGGACGACAAATCAGTTCGAGGTCATGGACCAGCGAGCCGCGACTTTGACGGATTCAGCGGTGGACATCGTCGAGCCGACGAACCCCAACCGGTTCATTCGTGCGTCCGACCGGAGAATGCGGGCGAAGATCAGCTACAGGGCCACAGGCATAGTGTCCAGTTCGATCTGGCAGGCGCGGATCGACCGGGCCACGTTCAAGGTTCAGGTCCTGTAGAAATTCGGCGGCCGAAGAAAAATGAATTCTTCGGCCGCTGGCTTTCCCCAGTGTGCGGGGAAGGTGCATATTGATAGAGCGCGGAGCGAGGTGATGCTGTCGCGACTCAAACATGAGAGGATGATCGGAATGGTGAAAATTCGGTCGAGAATCTCGCGAGGGCTCCTGACGGCCGCCCTTGCCGGCGCTGTTTGCTTCCAGGGCCACGCCCAGACGATAACCTTGCCGGGGTACTTCGTCGAACTCGTTGTGGGCGGACTGACCTTTCCGACACAGCACTGCTTCGTCGGACCCGGGGAGATCCTTGTCGGCGAGAAGAACTCCGGGATCGTAAAGCGGATCGTCAACGGCGCAATCGTCGGCAATGCGCTGGACCTGGCAGTTGCAAACAACAGCGAACGCGGGCTGCTCGGTATTGTCGCTCACCCCAATGTCAGCACCAACGGGTATGTCTACATCTTCTACTCAAAGGCTGACGTCGATGGCGGCACGTGGATTGATAATCGCGTCGAACGATTCACTTACAACGGCCAGACGCTTGCGTTTGATTCGCTGATCTTCTCGATCCCGTTCGATGCATCGCAACAGAATGGGCCGTACCACGACGGCGGAATGCTCGCATTCGGTCCGGACGGGAAGCTCTACGTGACCTCCGGCGACCTTAATCGGGGTAGGTTCGGCAATCCGAGGATCGAACAGAACACCGGATCGTCGTCGTCGGCAGGCACAGGCGCGATCTACCGACTGAACGACGATGGCTCGGTCCCGGCCGACAACCCTTTCGCCTGGCATGGCGATCCGAGGGTTCAGAAAATATGCGTATACGGGGTGCGCAACTCCTATGGGATCGCCTTTGATTCGATCACATCGAGCCTGTGGTTCACCGAGAACGGCCCGGATAAATTCGATGAGATCAACCTTGCGACTCTGGGCATGAACTCCGGCTGGCTCAAGATCATGGGGCCAGACGACCGAGAAGCGACGTATGCGGAGAACAACTTCACGGCGTACGATGCGGAAGATCTGATCATGCTTCAGGGGGCCGTATATCGCGATCCGAAGTTCAGTTACTACCACCCCAACGGGATCACCGACCTCGCATTTGCAAACAGCATTAAGTACGACCCTACTGTGCGCGGCAATCTATTTGTGGGCGACGTCAATTCAAGTTGGCTCTACTATTTCGTTATGAACCAGAGCCGTGACGAGTTCGTTCTTTCGGGCGCGCTGGCGGATAAGGTTGCCGATGACCTCAACGAGCGCGCTTTAACTGCCGTCGGTAGTGATTGGGGGATGATCGTTGACATTGGCATGGGCCCGGATGGCTATTTGTACACAGTGTCATTCTCGTCGGGGAAGATCCACAGGATTCGGCCTGCCCTCGACGAAACTGCCCCGACGACGATCATGCTCGTGCGTGGCAATTTCGTTTCCGGATCACTGCCCGACGTTCACTTCTCGGACGATCTGCGATACGTGGGGTCTCGAGGAATTACCTTCTCGACGCAGGACCCACCACTTCAGATTCAGTTTGAAGCCAATGCGGTGACGGCGACGACGAACGAACTGCAGTTCCACCTGGAAGCCTCCGTGAGCTCCGTGAACCTGCAGCAGACGATCGAACTCTTCAACTGGTCTACCGGGCTCTACGAAACTGTGGACGTAAGAAGCGCAACCGTGTCCGATGCGACCGTTGATGTCGCAGTCACCGCGAACGCGGCCCGTTTTATTCGCGCAGGGGACGCCTTGATGAGGGCAAAAGTGAGTTACAAAGCGGTTGGCCCGGTCTCTGTTGGCCAATGGCAGGCGAGGATCGACCGCGCGACCTGGCACGTGCGCGTCCAGTAAGCAATCCGCTTATCTCGAGAACAGACTGCGCAGGAAGAAGGCGAGATTCGCAGGCCTCTCTGCGAGTCTGCGAGTGAAGTAGGGATACCAACTGTCTCCGTACGGGCAGTAGACCCGCACGATGCGCCCTTCGCGCTTGAGGTCTCGCTGAAGCCGTCGCGCGATTCCGTACAGCATTTGAAACTCGAATCGGCCCGGACCGACGGCATTGGCGTCGGCGTAATCCGCAATGGCGCGTGCGAGTGTGGCGTCATGGGTCGCGAAGGCTGGAAAGATCCCGTCGAGGGCGAGCCTTTGAGCGTATTGCAGGTAGGCCGCGTCCACTTCGCTCTTCTTCTGCAGGGCAACTGCCGGTGGTTCAAGATACGCGCCCTTCACGAGCCGAACGCGTATGCGCCTCGCGATCGCCCAGTCAAGGTCAGTCGCCGTTCTGTGGAGCATGGCTTGCAGAACGATTCCGACGTTTCTGTGTTTGCAGAAGGCAGCTTCCGCGAGTTCGAGGGTTGCATCCACGGTCGAACTCGATTCCATGTCGATGCGCACGAAGATGCGGTACTTTTCTGCGGCTTCAAGGAGCCGGATCAAGCGTCTGCCACATCCCTGAAAGTCGGCCAGTAACCCCAACTGCGACAACTTGATCGAGATGTTGATGTTCTCCGGTTGCCAGCCCCCCCGGTGCGGACTCGCTGCGATCGCGTCTACGACTCGGAGGTACTCCGCGAGCGCGGCGTCCGCCTCTTCTGGGTTCGTGGTGTCTTCCCCCAGGAAGTCGAGACTCGTCTTATATCCCGACTCGACAAGGCCCTCGACGATCGGCATCGCCTCGTCCAGGCAGTTTCCCGCAATGAATCGCCGGACGACCCGCTTGGTGAGGGAAGAGTTTCGAACGAAGTTCTCGATGAGTCGGCGTTTCGCAACGGAGAGGATTACGTTTCGCAGCATTGCGGGCGGGCGAATACTACCCGCACCAAATTAGCGCTTCCCGACGTACTTCTGGCGCGTGATGCCGCCGCGGTTTGCGAGCGTGAGCGCGCTTCCGGGGACCGTGATCAACTGAGCGCCTGGGTAGTAGGCGGCGAGGATCTGCTTGTAGTCCTGACCCGCTTTCGCTCGGCCGACCGCTCCGGCCTGGCACATCCCGACCCCATGGCCCCACCCCCGGCCCCGGAGTTTCCAACCGTCGGGAGTTCGTTCGAGGGTGAAGAACGTCGATCGAAGGACGTTTACGCCGAGGGCGGCCCGGAGGGAAGTGGCGGGAATCCTCCGGTCGCTGACGGGGCCGACGACGACCACAGCGGCAACACGTCCGCTCTCTGTCGTGCCGTCGATTCGAAGATCAGTGACGGGGCCGGTAAACAGGCCCGCCTTCTGTAGGAGGTCGGAAACCTGCACCTGCGTGAAGGATGCCTCCCACTCGAAGTACTTCGCCCCCGTCGCAAAAGGCCTGCCTGATTCGTCCACGTCCGGTACCGACCTCAGGTACGGGACTTCCGAGCCGAACGCCTCGCGTGCAGAAGCGGTCACTCCGCCACTCACCGTGGCATAGAGAGCGCTGATTGGTCGGCCGTCGAAGATCAGGATTTGATTCGCCGTCTGGCGCACGGCTTCGTTCGTTCGCTCTGCCTCGGCTGTTGCGCCTCGGTAGGTTTGGGCTCGCGTGTTGTCCACCAGGTCGCAGCCCTCCTTCACGAAGTCGCCAATGCGGCTCAGGGCATACGTCCGGGCCGCCACCGCCTGGGCTTTGAGCGCTTCGAGCGGGTTCGAGGCCCCCAGTTCGCAGGGCAGAACGCCCGTAAGGTAGGCCTCAAGCGGCAGTTCGTTTACAGGCCAAATCCGGCTGCCGCGTATGGACAGTTGAATCCAGCCTCGGTACTCCCGGGTGCTGGAGGGGCCGACCACCTTGAGGGTGGGCCCTTCTGCGCTGAAGTAAAGCGCCGGAGCGCTGAGGCGGCCCACTTGAAGCGAGCCTGCATCGAGGCGCACCTTCGCCGCCTCGCCGGCTTCCCACTCGGCCAGGACCTTGTGGGAATCGGGATCGAACGCTGCGAAAGGGGTCGAGGAGGTGAGGGTGACTTCCTGGGCGACGCCGAGGGACTCGAGGCCGACCCGAATCAGTTGAACTCGGTCCGCCGCGCGAACTCCGGCTACGGCAGACGAAGCAGCGGCCAAGCATCCGAGGGCCAGACAAGGAACGCGCATGTCGTCAGGGAGATTATGAGCCGGTCAAAGGGCCTCTTTCAGGGTCGGCTGTCGGGAAGTCCGGGCGCACCGGACAAAGTAATGGGCATATACGGACGATTTGAGGCGAAAACCTTGACCCGACAGGGTGCGGCGAGGTAGGCTCACAGTTTGTCGCTACCTTGCCCGGAGGTCTGAATGAAGGAGATTAGACACGCCTCGAAGCGGCTCGGCGCCGTGCTCGAGGTGCCCAATCTCATTGAGCTGCAGTTAAATTCTTATCGGTCGTTTGTTGAACGCGGTCTACCGGAGTTACTCCAAAGTTTCTCGCCAATATGGGATTTTACCCATTCGAATTACATCGAGTTCCTCGATTTCACCCTTGGCCAGCCGAAGTATTCGCTGGAAGAATGTCGCGATAGAGATGTGACGTATGAGGCCCCGATCAAGGTTCAGGTTCGCCTGGGCGGAAAGGAGCGGGAGGTCATTGAATCGGAGGTCTACCTCGGCGATCTGCCGTTGATGACAGACCACGGTACGTTCATCATCAACGGTCGTGAGCGGGTCATCGTCTCGCAGTTGAGCCGAAGTCCTGGCATCTACTTCTTCGACGAACCTCAGCAGGCCACGAAGTGGGAGCTTCGCCACGTCCTCATGCATCGTCTCCCGATGCGATCTGAGATCCTTCCCAACCAGGGCAAGTGGCTCGAGATCGCTGAAGTGGAGCCGGATTTCGTTCTGCAGGTGACTCTCAGCCAAAGCAAGAGAGTGCCTCTGACACAAGTCATGAAGGCGTTCTGGGGGCTGCCCCAAGCGCGCACGTTCATCAATCGGCCCCTCGAACGCGCGATTCACATGAGGCTCGCGGAGCCTTTGGTGGACAAGAAGACCGGAGAAGTGCTGGGCGATAAGGACGCCCTGATTACAGAGTCCTTCGTCAAGAGCCTTCCGAAGGCTCTCCTGGCGGCGCCTCATCCCGTTTACTCGCGAACGGAGACCAACGAGGACCTGCTTCTCTTGTTCGGCACGAATAAGAAGCTCAAGTCTCCGACGGCGGAAGACCTGGTAGGTAAGCGCGCGAATGAGGACATCAAGGACGGGGAATCTCTCATCGTCGCGAAGCACGGGCGGATCGATCGCGATACGGCCAAGAAGATTGAGTCCCTCAAACTCAAAACGGTGGACGTGTTGGAAGTCAATCCGTTCATCGATGCGACGCTCGCCGCCGACACGACGGACAACACTGCTTCAGCACTGAAAGACTTGCACCGCAAACTCCGACCTGGCGAAACGCCCGACCCGGAGAACGCCAAAACGCAACTGTTCGGCCTCTACTTCGATCCGAGGAACTACGACCTCGGTCGGGTGGGCCGCCACCAAATCAATCGCCGGCTCGGCATCGACATCTCAGATTCGGTTCGCAATCTGACTGCGGAAGACCTGGTGCACATGGTCTATCGCATGACGAGGCTGCTCGAGGGCGAGATTAGCGGCGACGACATCGACCACCTGCAGAACAAGCGGATTCGTTCGATCGGCGACCTGTTGCAGGCTCAAATGAGAGTCGGCCTGGGTCGAATGGAGAAAGTTGCTCGCGAAAGGATGACGAGCGCGGAGCCTGAGGCACTCCTGCCCGGCATCATTCTGAGCGTCAAGCCCGTGATGGCGAGCATCAAGAGCTTCTTCAGCAGCAGCCACCTCAGCACGTTCATGGATCAGACAAACCCCATGAGCGAGATTTCGAACAAGCGTCGCTTGTCGACGCTTCCGGATCGTCGGCCTTCGGCGAGCGGAAAGCCGGGCGTCGTCGACGCCCAGCGAGAAGTGCAGCCGAGCGAATACGGGCGCATCTGCCCGATCGAAACTCCGGAAGGGCCGAACGTCGGCCTGATGAAGCAGTTGACCGTCTTCGCTAAGATCGACGACGACGGCTTCCTCCATGCGCCGTTCCGAAAAGTCGAGAACGGATACGTCACGGATGAAATCGAGTACCTCGTCGCCGGCGAAGAGGACGGCCGAAAGGTCGCCCCACCGGATGCGCTGGTAGACGACAGGGGCCGCTTAGCGACGGAATACGTTCAGGTTCGGTTTCGCGGCGAGTTCCCTGAGGTTAAGAGAGAAGACGTCGAATTGATGGACGCTTCGCCGGTCATCTTCTCCGTTGCCGCGGCCTGCATTCCGTTCCTCAACCACGACGACGGCGCGCGCGCCCTGATGGGCTCGAACATGCAGAGGCAAGCGGTGCCGCTGCTGCGTTCGGAGCGGCCGATCGTCGGAACCGGATACGAGGAGCGAATCGCCGTGGACAGCGGCTCCTCGATTCGCGCCGAGCGAACGGGCACCGTTGAATATGTGACGGCCCAGGAGATCGTGATTCGGCCGGACGGTAACGGCAGCGTCGACCGCTACGTGCTGAACCACATGCGGCAGAGCAATAAGTCCACTTGCTTCACGCATCGCCCCATCGTGTTCCCTGGTCAGAGAGTTCGCGTCGGCCAACCGATTGCCGACGGACCTTCGTGCGACCAGGGCCACCTCGCCCTGGGGAAGAACCTCGTCGTGGCGTTCATGCCGTGGCGTGGCTACAACTATGAAGACGCGATCGTCGTGAGCGAGCGGCTCGTGCGCGACGACGTGTTCACGTCCATTCACATCGAGCGTTACGACACAGAAGCGGTCGACACGAAACTCGGGCCCGAAGAGATCACGCGCGACATTCCGAACGTCGGCGAAGATTCGCTCAAGGACCTCGACGAAAGTGGAATCGTTCGGATCGGTGCCGACGTGCGGCCCCTCGACATCCTTGTCGGCAAGGTCGCCCCGAAGGGGCAGGTCGAACTTACGGCCGAAGAAAGGCTGATCATCGCGATCTTCGGAAAGAAGGCCGAAGAGACTCGCGACGTTTCGCTGCGCGTCCCCCACGGGGAGCAGGGCACCGTCGTAGACGTCAAGGTGTTCAGCCGATACAAGTATCGCTGCAAGGACACGGGCAAGATCTTCTACGAATCGAAGAAGCGCGAGCACATGGTGAGTGAAATCACCGGTGGTGAACTCGAGCAGATTCCCGGTGACGAGTTGCCTGCGGGCACGAACATGACGGTGCAGGTGCACGTCGCGCAGAAGCGCAAGCTGACGGTGGGCGACAAGATGGCCGGCCGGCATGGCAACAAGGGCGTCATCAGCCGCATCGTTGCGGTCGAAGATATGCCCGTGCTCGAAGACGGCACGCCCGTTGACATCGTTCTGAACCCGCTCGGCGTTCCGAGCCGCTTGAACGACGGCCAGATGTTGGAAACAATGCTGGGCCTCGTCGGCAAGCAACTTGGCTTGCGGTTCTTCTGCCCGGCATTCGAGGGCAGCCGCCCTGAGCAGGTGTTCGACGAACTCACGCGCATCGCCGAGAAGATGCGCGCGGACGTGCTGCAGGCTTACGCGAACTCGGAACTCGGGCTCGGCGTGGAATTCGAGTACGGAGCGACCGTCGACGAGATGCTCGCGGAAATCGAAACTGCGCTCAAGAGTTTGGGCAAGACTCGACTCGAACAGGTGTCCCAGATCGTCGCCGCGGACCCAGCGTTTACGATCGGCGACATGGATCCGGACGCGGTGTTGGAAGTCGCGGACAATGAGCCGCCTTACAAGGCGCCGAAGGCAGTCTACGAGTCCATTCTCAACCGAATCCGCACGAACGTGTGGGTGCGGGCTGGAATCGACGAGGAGACCGGCAAGAGTCTTTTGCGCGACGGCGTTACGGGAGAGAGATTCGAATTCCCTGTGGCCGTCGGCGTGATGTACATGTTCAAACTCGAGCACCTCGCGGAAGAGAAGATCCACGCAAGGAGCATCGGCCCGTACTCGCTGGTCACCCAGCAGCCGCTGGGCGGCAAGGCTCAATTCGGCGGACAGCGCTTCGGTGAAATGGAAGTCTGGGCGCTTGAGGCGTATGGAGCGGCCAACACGCTGCAGGAGATCATCACCATCAAATCTGACGACGTGATGGGTCGAGTCCGCACGTATGAAAGCATCGTGCGCGGAGAGACCCTGCTTGAACCTGGCGTGCCGGAGTCATTCAAGATTCTGGTCAACGAATTGCGAAGCCTTGGCTTGCGCGTTACAGTCGAGGACAAGGGTGGTCGCGAAATCAACCTTCGCGATCTGGACGAACAATCTTACGGAGACGACATGAAGTTGGCTCGCTCCGTTGGTTTCTTCTAACGCATGGACGCTTTGGGCTCGCTAAGTTAAGGCGGCCCAGATAATGGAGAACAAAAAATCAATGGCAAAAGTTAGATTCGTGTTTGACGGAAATACTGAGGTAGTCGTCGGCGCGGCCACGGATCGTGGCGCGAAGTTGATGGTTACCGGCGTTCGCCGACGTCTCGAGGGAGGCGAAACCCTCATCGAGGTGAAGGGAACGGACGGCTCGGTCTTCTTGAACGCTGAGCGGCTGGCATTCGTCGTCCCGATCGTTTCGGGCGAGAAGAAGTCCGGCGGAGCGAAGAAGGCTCGCGCTGCTGCCCCGAAGAAAGCGAAGGGCGGGAAGCGAGGCCGGAGGTAGGCGACGCATCCGACAAACACACGACACGTTGAAACTGTCATCACGAGGAGCTGCCGAATAGTACATGCCTGATGTAACACTGTTCGAGAAAATTCGCGTCGGGATCGCAAGTCCTGAAGATGTGCTCGCTTGGTCGCACGGCGAAGTCAAAAAGCCGGAAACGATCAACTACCGCACCTTCAAGCCCGAGCGCGATGGCCTTTTCTGCGAGCGAATCTTCGGTCCTGTAAAGGACTGGGAGTGCCATTGCGGCCGCTACAAGAAGGTCAAGTATAAGGGCATCGTCTGCGAGCGATGCGGGGTCGAAGTGACGCGCTCTCGCGTTCGTCGTGAGCGCATGGGTCACATCGAATTGGCCGCGCCCGTGTGCCACATCTGGTACCTGAAGGGCGTGCCTTCCCCCATCGCGCTGCTGCTCAACCTCTCTCCGAGAGATCTTGAGAAGGTTGTGTACTTCGGCAGCTTCATCGTGATTGACATCGATAAGGAAGCCTTGCTCGAAGGGCGCGCCGAAATCGAGGCGGCCGTGGATGAGGAGAAGAAACTCATCGAGCAGCAGATGGCGGAGCTCGAAGACGAGATCCAGCGCGCGTTCGCCGAAGAACTCGAAGAGAACAAAGAGGAATACGACGAACAGATCATCAAAGAGCGCACGAAGGCCATCAACGACCGAATCAAGGCCGAACAGAGGGACACAGGCGACCGCATCAAGGAGATGGACGTCGCCATAGACTCTCTATTCAAGTTGGAGCAGTACCAACTTATCGAAGAGGACCGATATCGAGCGGTCGACAGGATGCTGCACGCCGTGCACCGACGCACCGGCAAGCCGTACCACGAAAAGGTAAGGGCTGGAATCGGCGCGGCCGCAGTGAAGGAACTTCTGCAGAGCGTGAATCTCGAGGAGACTGAGGTTCAACTCCGGGCGCAGATCCTTTCCTCGACCGGACCGAAGCGGGCGCGAGCCATCAAACGGCTCGAAATCGTTGAAGCGCTGGTCGAATCCAAGACGAAGCCGGAGTGGATGGTACTCGAAGTGATTCCGGTGATTTCTCCGGAACTCCGACCCATGGTGCAACTCGATGGCGGCCGATTCGCAACATCAGATTTGAACGACCTGTACAGGCGCATCATCAACCGGAACAACCGCCTGAAGAAGATCATCGAGATTCGCGCGCCCGAGTCCATCATCAACCACGAGAAGCGACTTCTGCAAGAGGCCGTGGACGCGCTCGTGGACAACGGCCGACGCTCGCGGCCGGTGGTCGGAAGCAACAACCGACCGCTGAAGTCTCTCAGCGACATGCTGAAGGGCAAAGAGGGTCGGTTCCGAAAGAACCTGCTTGGAAAGCGAGTTGACTACTCGGGACGAGCGGTGATCGTCGTCGGTCCGCACTTGAAGCTGCATCAGTGCGGTCTCCCGAAGGAGATGGCGCTCGAACTCTTCAAGCCATACGTCATGAAGGAACTCGTCGACCAAAAGTTGACGCCGAACATCAAGACGGCGAAGCGCATGATCGACCGAGTGCACCCGGCGGTGTGGGACGCTCTCGAGGAGGTCATTCGTGACCACCCAGTGTTGCTGAACCGCGCTCCGACGCTCCACCGATTCGGCATTCAGGCGTTTGAGCCGATCCTGGTAGAGGGCAAAGCGATTCAAGTGCATCCTCTCGTCTGTCCGCCGTTCAACGCAGACTTCGACGGAGACCAGATGGCGGTTCACGTTCCGCTTAGCGCAGCGGCGCAGGCTGAAGCGCGCGTGCTCATGCTGAGCACGAACAACCTCTTCTCGCCCGCAAACGGCCAGCCGACGATGACGCCGATGCAGGACATCGTCTTGGGCTCGTACGCTCTGACGGTCGTGGACAAGCCTGTGAAGGCGCAGTTGGAAGCGGTGATCGCGGCCCACACCAAGGATCCGAAGAAGAACCCAGCGCCGCGAACCTACGCCTCACCGGATGAAGCGATTCTCTTGGCGACGCATCCCGACCCCAGCGTCCGAATTCCGCTCAACTCGCCGGTTTACGTGCGGCTTCGACGACCCGTCGGCCCGCCGAGCGAAGACGGAGTGCAGCAGTACGAGTCGGTGATGAAGGTCATGACGCCCGGTCAGTTGATCTTCCACGAAATCCTCCCGTATCCGATCAAGCACAGCGACGACTGGGCCGGCGCCGAGTTCACTAAGAAGAACCTGAACCGCCTCATTCTGTCGGTGCGGAGCCAGTGCGGACTTCAGGAAACCGTTCGGATGCTCGACCGGATCAAGGAGACGGGATTCCGTTGGGCGACGCACTACGGTTTGACCATCTCGCTCGCCGACGTCGATCCGCAGTCTGCTCCGTTCTCAGACCACTCGGGTGTTGCGCGGCTTGCGCGCAAGCAGTTCATGGGCGGCGACGGCGCGTGGATCGACTACTCTACGAACAAGCACCTCGAGTCACACCTCTTGCGACTCATCCAAGACAAAATCGGAGAAGCGAAAAAGGCTACGCAGGACGTTCGTGATAGTTACTCGCGAGGCAAGATCGCGCGCAACGTTCGAGACAGAAGCCTCCTGAACATCTGGGGTGGAGCCTTCGGCGACCTGAGCCGAAGCATCCTCAACGAGATGGGCCAATTCAATCCGCTTCGAATGATGGTCGAAAGCGGCGCGAGAGGCTCGCGTGAGCAGTTGGTTCAGTTGATGGCGACGCGCGGAATGTTCCGCAACAACTTTAACGCTCCGATTACGGACATCGTCGGAGGCAACGGCCTCTTCGCTGGATCGCGAGTCTTTGAGTACTTCGTGTCAATGTTCGGAACGCGCAAGGGCGTCACGGACACGGCGCTCCTCATGGGCTACTCGGGGTTCATTGCCCGGCGACTGGTGGACGTTTCGCACGATGCGGTGATCAAGGCCGAAGACTGCGGGACGACGAGCGGCGTATACATCTCGCGAGTCACGAACGAAGGCGACACCGTGGAGCGCGTGGGCGAGAGGTGCAACGGCCGAACGGCGCTGGAGACGATCCTCGATCCCAAAGACGGCAAGAGCGTCTTGGTCCAGGCTGGAGATCTGATTAGTCCTGCAATTGCGGAGGCCCTCGACGCCATTGAGAGCGCTTACTCAAACGCGCGGAAGGACCTGCTTGCAGGGAAGAAGAGCGACGACGCGACCGTCAAATTGGAAGCGCAGTACAGGAAACTTGGATTCCGAATCGGCGAGCACGGCGAACTTCAAGTACCGATCCGAAGCCCGCTGACGTGCGATCTCGAAAAGGGAATTTGCGCGAAGTGCTACGGCACCGACCTTGCGACGACCCGTCTTGTGGAAACCGGAACCGCAGTCGGCGTCATCGCAGCGGAGACGATGTCTGAGCCACTGTCTCAGTTGACGATGCGTACGTTCCACCACGGAGGCGTCGCTACCGGAACTGTTCTGACTGGATACGCACAGGCCGGCCGGATGTACGGCATGCTGCACCAGGAGATGAAAGCCGACCTCCAGCGCGAGGAAGGTGAAAGTCCGGAGTGGCCCGACTTCGTCGGCGAACAGAGATCGCTCATCGACGAACTAACTGGAAAGAGAGCGACCGAGGACACGGCTGAGAAGACCAAGACGAAGGCGAAGAAGCCGGAAACGGCGCCGCGAAAGAGCATCCAGAACCGCCAACTCGCGCGGGAGCTAGTCGAACACTCGTTCTACCACTATGTCGGTATTCCGTTCGTCGAGCGATTGCTCGAGGCGAGGCGCGCTCCAAAGGGCGAGGCTGTTGTTTCGCGCTTGTCGGGTGTCATCACCCAAATTCGAGACGGTCGCCTTGGTCGATGGGTCGTGGTTCGAGCAGAACTTCCGATCGATTCGTCGGAACTCTCCGGCAAAACGCTCGCCGAGTCGATTCTCAACCCGAAGAAGGGCGAAATCGCAGTTCATGCGGGCACAGACCTCAACAAGGCCGCCATCGACAAGATCGCGAAGTGCAAAGTGAAGACCGTGCCTGTCTACGATCTGACGCTGCTGCCGATGCGCCGAATTCTCCTTGTCAAGGAGGGCGACAAAGTCAAGGCAGGCGACCCGCTCACGCACGGCCCGCTCGACCTCACGACGCTCCTTGAATTCCGCGGAATTCGAGCGGTTCAAGAGTACATGATCAAGGAGCTGCAGTCGCTCTACGTCTCAAACGGCGTGCAGATCAACGACCGTCACCTGGAGGTGATCTGCCGTCAGATGCTTCGCAAGGTTCGCATCCGAGACGCGGGCGATACGCACTTCCTGCCGGGTCAGGTTGTCGATCGCTTCACTTTCCGAAACGCGAACGACGTCATTCAGCAAAAGATCGCGGCTGGCGAAAAGGTGCGCGTGCCGGGCGACGAGCCTGGAACCGAGGTGGAGCGCGATCCGATTCCTGCAACGGCGGACGCCGTGATTCAGGGAATCACCGAGGCCGCGCTCACGACCGACTCGTTCCTGTCCGCCGCCTCCGCTCAGAAGACCGTTAGGGTGCTGACCGACGCTGCGGTGCGCGGCAAGAGCGACGAACTGGTCGGGCTTAAGGAGAACGTCATCATCGGACGACTCATCCCGGCGGGCTCCGGATTCCCGGACTACCGCAACATCGCTGTGAAGACCACGCGCGAGCCGGTGTGGGCGCGGGAGTCCATTGCGGCGCTTGCCAGCGAGCACGAACCGGAAGTCGTCGAAGAGCACGAGGATATCGACGAAAACGACATCGGCGACATCCGCTCTCTCGCCGAGAGCCTCGGAGCGGAGATCCAGGTCGAAGAGTAGCCTTACGGGCAAAGGAGAGGGGCGGAGGCCGAGAGGTCCCCGCCCCTCTTGGCTTTGACTCCGCGGCGACGGAGTGGGTAAACGTAAGGCATGGCCTCAGCACCTCAGACCGTAGAGCAGTACATCGCTTCGCTCCCGGCGGAGCGGCAAACTGCAATTCGCGAGATTCGGAAGACGATCCTCAAGAACCTTCCCAAGGGAGTCGAAGAAGGGATTCAGTATGGGATGATCGGCTACTTCGTGCCCCACAAGATCTACCCTGACGGTTACCACTGCGATCCGAAGCAGCCACTGCCGTTTGCCAGTCTGGCTTCGCAGAAGAGTGCCATCTCGCTTTACGCGTTCATGATCTATGGCGACTCAGAGTCGGAGGCCTGGCTAAAAGCAGAATTCAAGGCGGCCGGGAAGAAACTCGACATGGGGAAGTCGTGTATCCGATTCAAATCCCTGGACGACGTGCCGCTGAACGTGATTGGGAAACTCTTCTCGAGAATGACCGTGAAGCAGTACATCGAAAAGTACGAAGCTTCGAAGCCGGCAAGCGCGAAGAAGAAGTCGAAGTAGGGCGCAGACTAAGCGTCGGCTCCCTCGGGTTCTCGCCGAGCGATCGCTTCGACCTCTTCGGCAAAGTCCTCGTGCCTCTTGCACAACTGAAGGAAGTCGCACTCGAGGCAGATGTCCTTCGCAGTGGGAAGGAGCGACTCATAGTCGCGATTGAGGATTTCCGTCCCGACTGCGACGATGTCGCGCTCGAACTGCTCCAGCGCGGCTGGATCCGGTTCAACGGTCGTGCGCGACTGCGTGCGGAGTGCGACAATCGTCGAGAGCACCTTTCGATCGGGAAGCATGCTCCGAACTAACAGCTGGTAGCAGTTCATCGCGACGTCGTTGAGCAGGTCCTCAGAATCGGTCTCAGACCTTCCACTCTTGTAGTCGATGATCTCGATAGTGCCGTCGTCTCTCTCGTCGATGCGATCGATGCGTCCGATCAGAACGAACTGCCCCAATTCCTTTCGGAGCTGCTTTTCTACGTAGAGAGTGCGGCCGATCGGCCCGCGGCGATAGTGCTCTTCGACATACGTCGCGACCAGGTCACGGCCTTCGGCGAGGGCGACTTCGGCCTCTTCGGGTGAGGCGAACCCCGCCGTGATCCAGTTCTCCTCCAATGCGGCCACAGCCTGTTCTGCGGTTTGGACGCCCCGGTCACCTTCGTCGTGAAACCTCTGGAGCACGGAGTGAAGACTTGCACCGAACGAGTAGTACGACTTCGACCTTAGAAACCACTTGCCTCGTGGATCAACGTACGTCCACTTGTACTTCACGGGGCACGCGAGATACGTCGTGATCTTGCTCGGAGAGAGACTGGGTTTGCGCGGCATGGTGCTCAGGGCTTCGAGAGGAGCAGCGTCAACTCATTGAGATGAAATGTGAGCAGGTCGCCGGATCCGTGCGGGCGCAGGTGCTCGCGAAACCAGCCGGATGCGTCCTCGATCATGAACAGAGCTTCGCTGCGCCGGGGCTCCTCGACATTTAAACGGTTCAGCCATTCCACGGCGTTGATCGGCTTGGACACGACGTCTTCGAAGTCGATCCAAAATCCCGCGCGCCGAGCGAGCCTCTTCCACTCTTTCGCTGTGTGGCAGCGCACATGAGTCGGGTCTCGCAAAGTCTCCAACTCGTGAACGCGGCGATCCGTGTCTGGATCTTCGTTTCCAACGTTGTCAATGACCAGTGCCTTCTGCCCGGCTTTGAGAACGCGGAAGGCTTCGGCGAGGAATCGCTGCACATCGGTGAAGTGGTGCGCGGCAGTTCTGCACACTACGCCGTCGAAAGCGCCCGATCGGAACGGAATCCGATCCGCGGTTCCTCGGGTAGTGATCAGGTTATGCAGGCCGAGATTGCTCGCTTCGCGATGTATGAGCCGGAGCATTCCGGGCGAGGAATCGCATGCCACAACCACATCCACGAACGGGGCAATAGCGTAAGAACAGTGGCCGGCTCCAGCCGCGACATCGAGGTAGGCGCCGCCGGACGGCTTGAGCAAATCCACGATCCTGCTGAGGGCTGCCTCGTCACCATGGACGCTCGATTTCAAGTAGGCTTCCGCGGCTCCTCCCCAAGTGTCTTCGGCGCGCTCCACGGGCCTATTATGCGCCGCCCCGGCTGTCGTGTGGTTCATTGAGTACCTGTCTTCGATAGATGATATCGTCGCGCCGCTTCTTCTCGTTTTGGGCCCTGATGCGCTCCACCGCTAACTCGAGTGTCGCCTGGGTGACTGGGCCGACGATGCCCGCTTCCATCGTGTCGAAGGCGAATCTCACATCCGGCTCGAGCTGACGAAGAATCTGGTCACGGCTCCCCTCGGGGGCGTTCGGCCATTGCGTCAGGAACGCATCCCTGATGCGACGCCCAGCCTCGGATGCAAAAAGGTCTGGTTCCTTGAGGAGCTCCCACGCTCTCGCCCTGCACTCGGGATCCAATGCTCCTCGCAGGATGGACCTTTCATCACGAGCTGGGAGATTGATCGACGATGGTTGTAACGACTTCTGTGCCTCTGCCTCGCTGCGCTCGTTTCGAACTCCTTTTGTGAGCTTCCGTCGCGTAATCTCAAGCATGATTTCCAGCCGTTTTTTTGTGCCTTGTTTGTCCAGCGTGCCTCTCGGATGAAGCCCTGCGAGTTCATCGAGGATTCGGTCGGCTTCGACTTGGTCTTGAGCAACGGCTAAGAGCTCGATGGCTCCGCGCCAAAAACTGTCGGGAGGGGACGATCCGGATGGGAGGGATGCCACCCTCGATCTGATCTGAAATCGCAATGGGCTCATCGCATCTTCGACATGACGAACGAGCCGCGCCGCATCACCGCGCTGGACGAACGATGCAGGGTCATCCTCGGGATCGAATTCGGCGATCGTGCAGGCGATGCCGGCGTTCTCCAACACCTCCGCCGCACGCGTCGCCGCGCTTCTTCCCGCTGTGTCGCCGTCATACGCGATGACTGCGCTGTCGGCATAACGGCGCAGCAGCGTCGCGTGTCGTTGCCCGAGCGCTGTGCCGAGCGTTGCCACGGCCGTCGCCAGGCCGGCTTTGTGGCAGGCGACTACGTCGAGATAGCCTTCGACCAACAGAACCCTGCGCTGATCGCGAAGCGCTTTAAGCGATTGGTGCAAGCCATAGAGCGTCGCACTCTTGTTGAACAGCTGCGTCTCTCGCGTGTTCTTGTATTTAGGCTCCTGCGAGCCGAGTGAACGTCCACCGAATGCAACCAGTCGCCCGCGTTCGTCGCGAATCGGAAACGTGATGCGATCGATGAAGAAATCAACCCATCCCGCTCGGTCGTCTCCGCTGACGAGGCCTGCTGAGTTTGCGTCATACAGCCGGATGCCCTTGCGGCGCAGGTGCGCGACCAGCGCTTCACCGATGGCAGGCGCATAGCCGATTTCCCAAGTGGAAATCTGGTCCGCTGAAATTCCCCGCCTTTCGAGATATTGGCGTGCAGGAGCGGCGCTTTCGAGTTGCGACCGGAAAAACAGGCTGGCTTCTTCGTTGACCTGGATAAGCCGTTCGGCGTCCCCTTTGGCTTGCGGAGCCGTGCTTCCGAGTTCGACGCCGGCACGTGCGGCCAACTTCTCGAGCGCGCCGCGGAAGTCCGTGTTTTCCAACGCCATCACCCAGTTGAAGATGTCCCCCTTTGCCTGGCAGCCGAAGCAGTGATAGCGTTGTCGAGAGGGGCTCACAAAGAACGAAGGGGTCTTTTCCGTGTGGAACGGACAAAGACCCTTCCAATTCTGTCCCGACCGGCTCAGCCGGACGCGCTCGCTTATGAGTTCAACAATGTCAACCCGAGAGCGTATGGCGTCGAGTTCGTCCGGCATTCATGCCTATCGGGGCTTATGCTTTGCCTGCGGAAACGACGATCCCGGTTACGCGATACGGGCTCTTCGCCGTCTCGCGGGCGAATCGGAACGCGACCTTCCAATGTCGGAGGAAGCGGACCATGTAGTAGTCGCCGGAGATGTCGTACCCATCAGGGTTCTGATACTTCTTGATGACGTCTGCCATCGTGCTGCCGAGGGTGATGCCTTGGGTGGTTCGGGCAGACCGGTTGTACAAGCCGAGAGCCTCGATTTGGACGACCTTGTTGAACTTGTTCAACACGAAATTGATGCTGCTTCCTGCGCCTCGGCTGTAAATCCATCGGACGAGTTCGATCTTCTGGGTGCCCTGAGTTCCGCCGCTGCCGGAGCCGCCGCCGCTCGAGCCGCCTCCCGTGTCGCTCGGGCCTCCGCCCGCAGCCGGGGTCGGCCGATTGATCCGCCCGGGATCCTGTCCCATCGGGGGCGCGATGAAGTCGACGGAGCCGCCGCCAACGCCTCCACCCGGCGCGCCGGCAAAGCCGCCGGTCCCAGGTCCACCCGCCGGAGCGCCAGTGCCACCACCGCCGGTTGCCGTGGTGCCAAAGGTCACAGGCTGGATGTCCGTCGGCGAGCCGAACTTCTTGACGACGTCGACGCCGGTGTCATAAAGCTTGATGCCGAGCAGGCCGTTCTCGGCCTTCGGGGTCTGGCCGATCGGGCCAACCGCCAATACTCCTACCGCTGCCGCGGCGATCGTGGAACGCAGAATGATCTTCACGCTACTCGGGTCCTCCTTGGTGCTGCGGTCGGCCGGAGCCGACCTTCGCTATTTTGACGCAATCAGGGCCGGAATGTTACCGGCCAAGGTCCCAGCCTGGCCTGTAATTCGGGCCCCCCTGGGGTAATCTCGGCTGCAAAGAAACATTATGGAGGCAACCAATCCCATGACGACGGCTTTGGCCCTGAAAGGGGCGGATTTCGACGAAAAGGTGCTCCGCGCCGGGCGACCCGTGCTCATTGACTTCTGGGCTCCCTGGTGTGGGCCCTGCAAGCAGATCGCCCCGCACGTCGAGGCCATCGCGCAGGAGTTCGCCGGCAAGGTCGACGTCTACAAGGTCGATGTCGACGAGGAGTCGGACTTGACTCTTCGGTTCGGCATCCTGAGCATCCCCACCCTGCTCATCTTCAAGAACGGTGAACTGGTGTCGCAGATGGTGGGCGGCCGCAGCAAGGACGAAATTCGGCAGGCCCTCGAGAGAGTTCTCGCCTAACGTCGCCGCCTCCGGCTAACCCCTAACACCCGTGGCAGCGCCGAAGCCGATGTCAGTGGCCGGCGCAAGCGGCTTGATGGCGGCCGCGCTCCTTCTGAGCCGAGCGCTTGGGCTCGTTCGCGACGCGATCATCTCCGCGAGTTTCGGAATCGACAGCGTCCGGGATGCCTACCAAGCCGCGTTCACCATCCCGGACCTCCTGTTCTACTTGGTCGCCGGGGGAGCTCTCAGTTCTGCCTTCATTCCCGTATTCACCCGGCACTGGTCGCAGGGCGAGCACGAAGATGCGTGGAAGGTGTTCAGCACGATCGTGACCGTGATGGGCATTGCGATCGTCGCGTTCATCGTCGTTGCCGAGATCTTTGCTCTGCCGCTGATTAACCTCCTAACGCCGGGGCTTCCGGAATCCGTGCAGCCGCTTGCGGCTGACATGGCGCGCATTCTGCTTCCGAGCCAACTTGGATTCCTCATCGGCGCGATGATGTTCGCGACGATGAACGCGAGGGGCCACTTCGCAGTTCCCGCGATGAGTCCCAACATCTACAACCTCGGGATCATCTTTGGGGCCGCGTTCCTCGCTCCCGTGCTTCCGATTCCGATCTTTGGCCCGACTTGGGGCGCGCTCGTCGGAGCGCTTCTCGGAAACCTTTTGATTCCCATCCTGGCCATGAGGCGGTTCGGCGCGAAGTTCCGACCCTCGCTCGATGTAAGTCATCCGAGCGTGCGCAGGGTTTTCGCGCTCATGGTTCCAGTTGTGTTCGGCCTCAGTCTTCCCGGCGTCTTTCCCATCGTCAACAAGTGGTTTGCTTCATTCCACGGGGAAGGCGTCATCTCTGCGCTCGAAATCGGCAACCGGATCATGCAGGCGCCGCTCGGCGTGTTCGGTCAGGCTTTCGCCATCGCCGTGTTCCCGACGCTGATCACATTGCATGTACAGAAGAAGCCGGAACTGTTCCTCGGCGCGATGAGCCGAACGCTACGAACGGTGATGTTCATTGGCGTGTTCGTTTCGGTGATCCTCTACGTTCTAAGCGAGGACGTGATTCGCGTGCTGAATCAATGGGGCAAGTTCGACGAGTCGGACACTCAATTAGTGACAGGCGGCCTCCAAATGTACGCAATCGGCGTGTTCGCATGGTGCGGGCATCCCGTCCTGATGCGCTCTTTCTTCGCGCTGGAGGACACGCTGACGCCGATCCTCCTCGGCACTTTGACCTCCTTCGTTTTCGTCGGCCTCTGTTGGGCGCTTGGCGGCACAGCGCTCGGCTACAAGGGCCTGGCGCTCGCCGTATCGCTGTCCGCGGTGCTCCTTCTGGTGCTGCTCCTGCTGGGCTTGCGGGCGAGGCTCGGGCGGATTGACGGAGCGAGGATCGCGAGGATGCTCCTCTTGTCCGCTCTCGCCGCACTGGCGACGGGTCTTGCGGTCTGGTACCTCGCCTCGCTCGTTCCGAGCCCAGAGGGGGTCAAGGGCAACCTTCTGGCTGCAGTCCGGCTCGTGGTTCTCGGCCTGGGGGCGGCGTGGGTGTACCTGTTCGTTGGGAAGGCGCTCCGGCTGGAGGAAGCTGAATATGCCCTCCGGGCCGTTTTGAGGCGGAATCGCCCTCAGAACGGCGGCGATTCCAGCCGATAACCCGAGTAGAACACCTCTTGACGGGGCAACTACTATGATTCATCCTGGAGACAACGTCATTCTCGTCACGTCCTTGATCGGCCAGGCGCAGGCCGGTGAAGTCCACGTCGAATCGAATCCTCCGCTCACGGTTTCGGCTCCGACCGACAACTGGAAGGGGGCGCTGGGCGTGGGTACCAAGGTCACCCTGATTCACAAGGAGCCCACCACGATGTTCCATGCCGAGGCGGTGGTGAGGAACCTCACCCGGTACGGCCTGAGCACCGTGGCCGAACTCGAGATGGGGGAATGGGTGGAAGTCGACCGGCGAAGGTCACCGAGAGTTCCCGTCAGCCTTCCCGCGACCGCGACCGTCGTCGGCGAATCCGGCGGGCAGGTAGAGCTGCTTCGCTTCGCGGGCACCATTCAGGACCTGAGCGAGGTCGGCTGTGCCGTCGCGAGCGACTGCAAGTTCGAACGAGGAACCCTCGTCAGCATCGAGATGCATCTGGCCGAGGATGAGAGCCCGATTCAGGTGCTTGGGATCGTTGCGCGATGCGAGGAACCGAACGTTGCAGGGATCGAGTTTTTCGACTTCTCGTCGAACTCGAAGCATCGGCTTGCGAACTTCATTCGACGCAGGATGATCAGCGCCGCCTAACTCAGCGGCCAGCGTCCCTCGAAAACGGACTCCGCGGGACCCGTCATGTAGACAGTCCCGTCTTCTGCGTATTCGATCTCCAGATCGCCGCCCGGTAGGTGCGCCAACGCACATCTTTCGGTTCGACCCGTGACGTAAGACGCGACGACGGATGCGCATGCTCCTGTCCCGCACGCAAGTGTTGCCCCCGCGCCTCGCTCCCAAGTTCGCATTCGGATTTCGGATCGCCCGAGCACCTGTACGAAGTGGACGTTCGTTCTCTGTGGGAACAGGGGATCGCTTTCAACGGCTGTGCCCCACGTTTCAAGGGGAACCGCTTCGACGGCTTCGACGAAAACCACGACGTGCGGATTGCCCATCGAGACGGCCGTGCCGACCAGGCGGGCTCCTGGAACTTCGAGTTCGAATTCGCTTGCTTGCGCAGTTGGATCGCCGGTCATTGGGATCTCGCCTCGCAGAAGTCGGGCGACACCCATATTGACTCGCACGTTTACGACTTCCTCGGAGGTCCCCTTCGTCTCCAATTCAAGGAGTCCTGCGCCGGTCTCGATAGGTATGGGATCGAGCGTGGTCAGCCCGCGCTCGCGGACATATTTGGCAACGCATCGGATGCCGTTGCCGCACATCTCCGCTTCCGATCCATCGGGGTTGAACATCCGCATCCGAAACGGGGCGCGATCGCCCTTCATCACGAGGATGAGCCCGTCCCCCCCCACTCCGTGCTTGCGGTCGTTGATCGCTCGCGATAATTCCGGCGCGCGGTCGGCGTTGATGCTGCCGTCAGTTGCGTCGACAACGATGAAGTCGTTGCCGATGCCGTGCATTTTGATGAATGGCAGGGTCTTCATGCGTCGTCGGAGTCGAAGTCGGCGCGTGCCGCGACGGGTGGCTTGTAGCCTGGAATCTGCCGTGATGGAATGATCGCGGTCACGGCGTGCTTGTAGACCAGTTCGGTCGGTTTTCCCGGCGCCTCGAGGAGAATTGTAAACGCGTCGAATCCCTTCACGAGACCGCGCAACTGGACACCGCCGGACAGGTACACCGTGACCGAGATGGCCTCCTTTCTCACTTGATTCAAGAACATTTCCTGCAGGTTAATTGCTTTCGCCATTCTGTCCTCCCCCCAACTTGTCAATTTCGTCGAGAACCCTCCCGGCAATCTCTTCGACCCCTCCGTTTGCCGGGAACCAGAGCACGTCTGGTTCGGCCCTCAACCATGTCATCTGTCGCTTCGCGTATTGCCGCGTCCGGACGGCAATCCTCGACACAGCCTCTGTCAGATCTGTCCTGCTCTCCACGACATCAATCAACTCTCGGTAACCGATCGCTCGAAACGCCGGAGATTCGCGCGGCCATCTGCTCAGAAGTTCTCGGACTTCGTCCAGCCATCCATTTTGCAGCATTTGAGACAGACGCTTCTCGATCCTGGTTACGATCTCAGCCCTTGGCCTCAAAATCGCGACCTTGTAGCGTCGGGCCGACCAGAGGACGGGTGGCTCGGCTCGACCGACGATCGCGCGTTCCGCCGCTCGCACGAGATGCACGGGGTTCATCAGAGACTGAGCGTTCAGGTCCTCACGGTTAAGTTTGGCTTCAGCCAGCAGCCCCTCCACGCCGGAGTCTTCGAGCGTCTTCCTGAGCCTCTCCCTAAGGCCAGCGGGTGGTGGCAAAGACAGTGCGGATGAGTCGTCGAGAAGACGACGCACATAGAGGCCGGTTCCCCCGACGATGACCACGTTGGTTCCGAGGTCCGTCGTTCGCGCGCAAATAGGCCGGGCCTCCGATACGTATCTGCCGACTGTGTAGGTTTCCGAAGGATCCGCGACGTCGATCATCGCGTAGCGATCCGTCCGCAGGGGCTTATTCGTTCCGATGTCGAGTCCGCGATACACCTGAAAGGCGTCTGCGCTGACCAACCGAGCGTCGAGTCGTTCGGCGATCGCCTCGGCGAGTTCGGACTTTCCCGAAGCAGTGGGGCCCATCACGGCGATGGCGATCCCCGATTCGGAGCGTTCACGAGACATACGGCGGCTGGGCAATAATCCATGATGAACTATGCCGAAGTACCTCGGCATCGACTGTGGCGGAACTCGGACGCGCGCCGTCCTCGTCGAGCCGGACCGGGCCGTATGGCGCGGCGAAGGAGGGCCGATCAACTTAGCCTGGAGTTCGCCCGATCAAGTGGCGAACACGCTAAAAGAGATCCTTTCCGATTGTCCGGCGCCCGACTCTGTGTGCGGGGCGTTTGCGGGTCTGCTCGGGCCGGATTCCGCCAACCTTGCGGAATCTGTGCTTCGCGATGTCACAGGAGCCAGCAGTTGCGTCGCCGTCGCCGACTTCGTCGCTGCTTTCGAGGCGAGCGAGGGAATTGACATCTGCGTGATCGCCGGTACTGGAAGTCTCATCTGCAGCCGCTCTGCGAGGGGCGACATCGTCTCGTCCGGCGGACGAGGATACGTGCTGGGCGACGAGGGCTCCGCTTTCCAATACGGCCGGGAGGCGCTGCTGCACTTCCTCGACGCGCCTCCTGATGACGTGAGCGCGGAGCTGCGTCGCGCAGTCGAAGAGATCTTCGGAACGCTCAAAAAGAACGAGGTTATCTCTCGTCTGTATGGAGAGGCGAATCTGGTCACTCGACTCTCCAAGCTCGCCTGTGCGTTCGATCGCGACGCAGGGTCCGGCGCGATCTACGCTCTGAAGGCTCTGAGAATTCATCCCGCGAAGCTTGCGCACCGCGTTTCGATGCACATCCGCGATCACCATCAGCAAACGACGCGCCTCACCATTGGCTGCCGGGGGGGAGTGTGGAACAGCGCGAGCATTCGTCGCGCATTCATCGAGCTGTTGGCCTTCTGGTGCCCCTCCCACGCGCTCGAGACCGTGTTTGAATTGCCGGAAGCGGTGCTCGGAGCCGTGAGCATTGCGAAGAGGGCATTGCGCTGAACACGGAATCTCCGAATCCACGGTCTGGGTCCTTGTCGCAGATGAGCGCGGCAGAGATCATGGAACTCATGTGCGAAGAGGATCAGCGAATGCTCGCCGCCGTTCGAGCGGCCCTTCCCCAACTGTCCACCGCCTCCGAGATGCTGGCCGTCGCGATCCGAGACACGAAGCGCATCGTCTTCGTTGGCGCAGGGACGAGTGGCCGAATTGCGGCCATGGAGGCGGCCGAGTGGCGACCGACATTTGGAGTCGGAGAGGAGCAGGCGCGGGCTGTGGTGGCTGGCGGAAGCCCTTCACTCGCGTCGAGCGTCGAAGGCGCGGAGGACGACCAGGAGGCGGCCCGAGAGGCTGTTCGCTTGGCCGTGCTGGCGGATGGTGGCGTCCCAGGATGCATCGTCGCGGTTTCAGCGAGCGGCGAGACGCCGTTCACGGTGGCCGGAGCCGACGAGGGCCGCCGACTTGGGACGAAGGTGATTGGCGTTGCCTGTAATCCAGGCAGTTCGCTGCTTCGGGCAGCGGATTGTCCGGTGCTTCTCGATACTGGGCCGGAGGTGGTCCGCGGGTCGACTCGCCTCAAGGCAGGAACTGCCCAGAAGATCGCGCTGAACATGATCTCGGTCGCCGCGATGTGCGCCGCTGGGCGAGTGCTCGGTGATCGGATGTCGCACATGACGCCCGTCAACAGGAAGCTTCGCGACCGAGCCATTTCCATCGTCTCCGAGACTCTCGGAATCGACAGAGGCGCGGCTGAGGAACGGCTGACGAATTGCGACTGGAATCTGCCGGCGGCCCTCGGCGTGACACGCGAGTAAACTCACCGTGTGTCGACGTTGCTCCAAACCCCCCTTCACGATTGCCATGTAGCCGCGGGCGCGAAGCTCGTCGACTTTGCAGGCTGGGACATGCCGGTGCAGTACGAAGGGGTCATTTCCGAAGCCAAGGCCGTCCGAGAACGTGCTGGGATGTTCGACGTGAGCCACATGGGGCGCACATGGTTCCGAGGTCCGGAATGCATCTCGCTCCTGGAGCGAGTGACGACGAACGACGTTTCCAAACTGAACGACGGGGACTCGCAGTACTCGCTTTTGTGTTACGACAACGGCACCTGCGTGGACGACCTCATCGTGTACAGGATTCGGAGCGACGTTTTTCGTCTCGTCATCAACGCCTCGAATCGAGAGAAAGACTTGGATTGGATACGAAGTCACAATGAGGAAGGTGTGGACATTCACGACGAGACATTCGATACGGCGATGATTGCCGTCCAGGGGCCGCAAGCCGTCGCCATCGTCAATTCCCTCTCGGAGACGGGCCTTTCGTCGGTACCGAAGTTCTCAACCGCAGAAGCGAGTGTGGCGGGCGTCCCCTGCTTCTTGGCGAGAACGGGGTACACGGGCGAAGACGGATTCGAACTGATCGCGCCCGCAGCAGGCGCATCGAGAATTTGGAATGCGCTTCTGGGCTCCGGTGTCACGCCTTGCGGGCTTGCGGCAAGGGACGTACTTCGCGTCGAAGCGGGGCTGCCGCTTTACGGCCACGAGTTGAGCGACGCGATCAACCCGATCGAAGCGGGTTTGGGATGGGTCTGCTCCAAGACGAAGGAGTACATCGGCAGCGGGCCCATCAACGAAATGAGGACGAACGGGGCGCCACGAAAACTCATGGGCATTCGGATGGAATCGAAACTCGTGCCGAGGGACGGTTATCGAGTGTTCGTGGGCGAGAGGGAGGCGGGCCATATTGCGAGCGGCGTGTACTCTCCAACGCTGGAGTGCGGAATCGCCTTCGCCTTTTTGAAGTCCGACTTGGCAGTGGCCGACTCGCCCTGCTTCGTCGAAGTCCGTGAAAAGCTGCAGCCGGCGACAGTCGTGTCGAAGAGGTTCTTGAAGAAGGATTAGGCGGCAGGCAGGGAAGAACTGCTCCAGATTCCCTTCGGCCGGTGGCTAAACACGTGCGTGAACTGACCGGCGTGGTGCAGTTCTCGGAATATCTCGAAGAACCGTTCGTCCCACCATCCTCGCTCCACCTCTTGCGCGATGATCGCGAGCGCCGCGTCTTCCGCCATTGCAGGGCGGTACGGCCGCGCAGTCGTGAGCGCGTCGAACACGTCTGCGAGGGTTACGCATCGAACCTGCCAACCGATCTGGTCGCCGGCGAGGCCGTCAGGATAGCCGGTTCCATCGAGGCGCTCATGGTGATTGCGAACGATCTTCAGAATCTCGTCGAATCCCGGCGCGCCGGAAAGGATGTTGTATCCGGTGAGCGGGTGCTGCTTAATGGAGTCGTACTCTGCTTCGGTGAGCGGCCCTGTTTTGCCGAGGATGCTATCGGGCACGCCAATCTTGCCGATGTCGTGAAGAAGGGCGCCCATTTCGATGGTCCGCAGGTCTTCTGCAGTCGCCCCAGGGAAGAACTTCGCCATCGTCGCCGCGTACTGGCTGACGCGGAAGCTGTGGCCCGCTGTGTGCGGATCGCGCGCGTCGACCGCGGCGGTCAGCGCCTGTACCGTTGCCAAGGCGTTGGCCTCGACTGCGGACAGCGCCAACCTGAGTTCGGTCGAGTACGCGACCATTAACTCTGCGCGCCGATCCAACTCCTCGGTTTGCTCTTCCAGCAGGCGATTCTGCTGCTCCAATTCCTGCTTTTGGCGCATCAGTTCGGCGTGGATCGCCAGATCGCAGGTCGAAGGCTCCAGGGAGATCATGTAGGCGAGCACTTCGCCGGATGGCGAGCGAACGGGCTGAACCACTTCGAGGAGGTGCTCACTCCTCGAGGATGCCCGACTCCTCTTGTCACCAGGGCCGGGGCAGATGGAGGCGAGTGACTGGGGGTCGAGAGAGGGTTCGAAGTCGGTGAGGGACGAGGCGGCCTGGTTTGAGAAGAGGATCTCGCCCTCTACGCTTGCCACGTAGATCGGTTGCGAGAGTCCGTCGATGCAGTCCGCAAGGGAAGACAGGACCGCCCTGCTCTGTGGACAGATGACAGAACGTACAAGCCTCTCCCTCGCCTCGAACCGACTTTCACCGGTCCCGAATGTCCCCATTTTGCGTTCCTAACCAGTTACGTTATCGGCAAATCCCGGCCGCGACGTAAGCGCTGGGAACACTCGAGACGCCGAAGCAGGTAGTTTTGCCCGACGCGGGGCCGTTAGGCCCGCCTTGGGAGGAGTGACACGAATGCGACTTGCCCTGCTTTTGGGCCTGGTTTGGGCCGCCATTACGGCGGTCGGGCAGCCCACCGACGCCGACCTGCTCTCGGCATTTCAGTTCCGAAACATCGGGCCGGCCGCAACGGGAGGGCGGATCGTGGACATCGAGGCCCATCCGGCGAAGCCGTTCTTCGTCCTTGCTGCTTCGGCCTCCGGAGGCGTGTGGAGGTCGGTCAACAACGGAACGACTTGGCAGCCTGTATTCGATGATTCGCCCGTTTCATCCATTGGCGATATTGCGATCGCCCCGAGCAACCCGGACATTGTGTGGGTCGGCACTGGAGAGCACAACAATCAGCGGAGTTGCCACTTCGGGGACGGTGTCTACAAGTCAGTGGACGGAGGTAAGACCTGGACTAACGTAGGCTTGAAAGAAAGCCTCCACATCGGCAGGATCGCGATCGATCCCAAGCAGCCTGACATCGTTTACGTCGCGTCGGCTGGGCCGTTGTACAAAGGGGGGGGCGAGAGAGGAGTCTACAAAACGACGGACGGCGGCAAGACTTGGACGCGCATTCTGGAGGGCCCGAATGACACGACAGGTTTCATTGACATCGCCATCAACCCCAAGGATGGCAAGACGCTTTACGCCTGCGCCTACGATCGGCTGAGGCGCGCCTGGCACATTCGAGACAACGGTCCCGGATCAGGAGTGTATCGGTCAAAGGACGCGGGCAAGACCTGGACGAAGCTGACGAAGGGTCTCCCGGCCAATCCGAACAATGGCCGCATTGGTGTCGCCGTTTACGCGAAGGATCCGAAGATCGTTTACTTGACATGGGAGAGCATGGCGGAGCGCACGACGATCGACATCTATCGGAGCGCAGACGGCGGAGATTCGTGGACCAAGATGAACGACCGCAACGCGCCGGGCGGCTATTACTACGGGCAGATTCGCGTGGACCCCGAGGTTGCGGATCGAATCTACGTCCCCGGCGTGCAATTGGGAAGAAGCGACGACGGCGGAAAGACGATGCGATCCATCAACAGCCGTGTGCACGTGGACTTTCATGCCATCTGGGTCGATCCCTCGAACAACAACAAGGTCTACATCGGAAACGACGGTGGCTTTTATGTCACCTATGACGGAGGCGAGACCTACGACTTCGTCAACAACCTGCCGATCCCGCAGTTTTACGCAATCGGCGCGGACATGGCCCTTCCATATAACGTCTTTGGAGGTTTTCAGGACAACGGCGTTTGGCACGGCCCGAGTCGAACACGCAAGCCGTCCGGGATTTCCAACGACGATTGGATTAACATCCTCGGAGGCGACGGATTCATCGCGCTCGCAGATCCTGAGGATCCCTCGACAATCTATACATCTTCTCAGTTCGGCGCACTCGCCCGAGTGGATGTGAAGCGCAGACGCAGCGTTTCGATTCGGCCTCGTGATCGCGGTCTCCGCTGCAACTGGATGACACCATTCATCATCTCCCCGCACAACGCGAAGACTGTGTATTGGGGCGTACAGCGTCTGTTCAAGTCGCTGAACCGCGGGGATTCGTGGGTTCCGGTCAGCGAGGATCTCACTACCAATGATCCGGAGAAGACCCGTGGCAACGTCCCGCACTGCACGATTACTTCAATAGACGAATCCCCGGTTCGCCAGGGCGTTCTTTGGGTCGGCACGGATGACGGGAATGTTTGGGTCACGGAAAACGACGGAGTGACTTGGACACAAGTCAACGGGAACATCCCAGGCGCGCCCAAGAACTGGTGGGTGAGCCGGGTGCACGCTTCACCGCACGACGCCGGAACCGCGTTCGTTACGTTCACCGGCTATCGCGAGGACGACTTCACGCCCTACGTCTTCAAGACAGACGATTACGGAAAGACGTGGAAGTCCATCGTCTCGAACCTGCCCAACCAGATGGTGTCGGTCGTCAAGCAGGACGCGATCAATCCGAAACTGCTGTTCGTTGGCACGGAACAGGGGCTGTTTGCGAGTCTGGATGGCGGAGGCACATGGAACCGCTTTATGCCAGGCGTGCCGACGGTTCCGTGTCAGGATTTGATCATCCATCCTCGCGAGGGAGACCTCATCGTCGGAACGCACGGCCGCGGTGCTTTCATCACGAACATCACACCCCTGCGGCAACTTACGGACGAGATCCGAGGCAAAGCGGTTCACCTGTTCGACCCAGATGGCGCGTTGGCATTCGAGCCGATCGGCGACATGTTCGATGAGTTCAGCGGCCATAGGCGCTACGCAGCGCCGAATCCTCCCGATGGCGCGGCCATTTGGTACTACCTCAAAGAGGAGCCTGCCACCGAGCCGAAAGTCGAAATCCTCGATGCGACCGGCGCGGTCATTCGGGAGTTTGCGGGAACGAAGAAGGTTGGACTGAATCGAGTTCAGTGGAACCTTCGACAAGGCCGCGCGCTGGTGCCGGCAGCGGAGTACGGAGTGCGGCTTACCCTCGGAGAGACGACGATCGTCACGAAGGTGAAAGTCACGGACTGGATTCGCTAACGCATCCCGGTTCGAAGCGCAGGGGGCCGAATTAGGCCGCCCTGCGCTGATCGAAATATCCCGAAGGGGTTTGCGAGAACCAGCGACCGGAACCGCGGCCTCTGTCGTAGCCGTTTCCGCCACGGGATGCTCCTCGCGACTCGGACGTCAACTGTCGAATCACACTCTGCATCGCCGGGCCGGCTGCCGGGTCCATCATCACGGCCGAATAGGGAGTCGGAGCCTGTCGGCCGTCGGTCATGCTGGCTTTCAACTGCGCGAACCGCCTCGGGTTCCACAGAGGCCGTGTGTCGCCTCGTTGCCAGAGATCGAAGAAGCCTGGGTCGAGAGGTTCGTGAAGGAACATCTCAAGGATGTTATAGCGGACGCCCGTCGAGTCGACGACCTCGTGACCATTGAGTGCGTAATCCTGGATCATCTTGATCGGCATCTGCTGCAATTCCTGAGCCCAGTTGTTCACGTCGAAGCGATTCACTCCGAATTCAGAGATGTATGGAGTCCACCTTTCGGGCTGCCAGGGATAGTAGTGGATGATCGTGCCCCACTGCGATGAGTACTTATACGGGTGGCAGGCATCCGGCATGACAAGCGTTCCCCACAAAGCGCTCAGTTCGCCTTTGAAACTCTCGTAATTTGCGGCGACCAGCGCGTTCATCTGCTCCGGATCCGATAGTTCAGTCGGCATGGGAAAACCGATGGATCTCGCGTAGTCTCGGAAATCTTCGTCATACATGTTCCACGGCGCCGCGCCATCGAGTTCCGGTCCGTTGTACGGCTGGAGCCGGACGCCGGCGGGGAAGAGACCTCGCAGATAGCTGACGCTGTCGAGGAGCCATCCGCGGATGATTGGATCGTCTGCGCCGATCCCGATCGCTGCGATCGCTCGTCGGGCGTCGTCTGCTTTCCCGTACCGGGCCATGAGCGCAGCCCACTGATCTGCGGAAACGAGGTTCTCAAGTCCGACGTTTCGGTCAGCTCCCACGATCGTGTATTCGATCCCCTGTTCGAGGCACTCTTCCGCAACGGCTCGAGCATGGTACATGTCGTAGCCTTGATTGGAGAGCCCGAGGGGGTTGTTGTCGCGAAGTTTCGTGTAGCCCCAGCGGGTCAACTGCTTGATCTGATCTCTTCGGTATCGCCGCGACTTGTCAAACGCCCAGAACTTGATGTTTCCACCGAAGTGCTTCACCCTTAGGTAGGTTGGAACAGAACTCCTCGTATTCGCACCAGCGTATCGAAGCGCGGAAAACGCGCCGACTCCAATAATCGCTTTGCCAGCCACACTAAATAAGTCCCTTCGAGACAGGCTCATTCCGATCGCTCCTCGGCAATAGGGAATTGGCCCGCTCGTTGGCGACGCTGCCGCGGGCCGTAACTTCCCCTGCTGGAAATCGTATTCCGCGAGAAGTTCGATGGAGTGCTGGTATTGGTGTCAGACAAAAGGAGAGGCCGGCACCTGGTTAGGACGCCGGCCGGGGTTGGGAGGGTGTTGGGTTGTGAGGTTGTATGTTTTGAAGGAGAAGTGCATCGCCGATCTTTTTCACCGGCCACCGTCTTTGACGGCTTTGTTGCCCTGTACTCCTTGTTTCTAATCAGTTGGACGCGCGGAACCGCAGGATGTTCCGTCCGAACTTTCCGTTCCCTCTCGGGTGGGGAGAAAGTCCCAGGCTGGTAAAGTTGACATACGTGAGTTCGCCTACAACTGAGAACGTTGTCATCCTTGGATCGGGGCCGGCAGGATACACAGCGGCCCTGTACGCTGCACGAGCCGGCCTGAAGCCAGTCGTTTTCGCAGGCCCGACGCCGGGCGGTCAGTTGACGATTACCACCGACGTCGAGAACTACCCCGGGTATCCGGAAGGGCGGATGGGGCCCGACATGATGGTGGACTTTCGGGTCCAGGCCGAGCGGTTCGGCGCCCGCGTTATCGAGAAGACGGCAACCCGAGTGGACTTGAGCCAGAGGCCGTTCCGCGTGCAGGCGGACGATGAGCAGGTGCTCGCCGAGACCCTGATCGTGGCCACAGGGGCAGTTGCAAAGTGGACGGGAGTGCCGGGGGAAACGGAGTTCGGTGGCCGCGGTGTCAGCGCGTGCGCGACCTGTGACGGCTTCTTCTTCCGAGGGAAGGAGGTCGTCGTGATCGGCGGGGGCGACACGGCGATGGAGGAAGCGACGTGCCTCACTCGACACGCATCCAAGGTGACGGTCATCCACCGTCGAGACACACTCCGCGCAAGCAAAGTGATGCAGGAGCGCGCGTTCTCGAACCCAAAGATCGATTTCATTTGGAACACCGTCCTCGAAGAGGTAATGGGCGAGCGACAGCCCGTGCCGAAAGTGACCGGAGTCAGGCTGCGCAATGTGGAGACGGACGAAGTCACGGAGTTGCGGACCGACGGCGTCTTTATCGCAATCGGCCACTCCCCGAACAGCCAACTCTTCCAAGGTGTCCTCGACATGGATGAGTTGGGCTACATTCGCGTGCAGCCGTTCTGCACGCGAACCAATGTCGAAGGGGTGTTCGCTTGTGGCGACGTTGCGGACAAGGTTTACCGCCAAGCGGTCACGGCTGCCGGAACAGGCTGCATGGCAGCTCTCGATGCAGAAAGATATCTGGAAGCGAAAGGCCACGGGTCGTAAGGGCCTCATCGGCTCCATCGCGGCCCTCACCGTCTTGTCCGCCTGCTCGAAGCAAGTCGAACAGCGGCCCGAAGATGCGCCGATCGACGGATGGTCGTCGACTCTGCTCACCCCATCGAGCACTCCAGCGTACGTCGGGAATGGGAATTTGGGTCTTCGACTCCCCGCGGCGGGCTACTGCGATCCCGCAGATGAAGTGTCCTCCCCAGCATTCCTTCTTCTTCGAGATCGACTTTACAAGTTCAGGAATCCGCTCACGATGTCGGTTCGCTTTGGCGATTGGAATCCGTCGGGTGAGCAATCGTGGGCGAAGTATCGGGATGAACTGGATTTTCGCACGGGGGTGAGGACGGTTCACCTCGTCGAGAATGCGAGGGGAGAGATGAGGCGTGTGCGCGTGTCCGTTCGCGTGCACCCGATTCTCAACTCGGTGCTGCTCAAGATGCGATTTGAGTCCCCGCTTGATGAGCCGCAGAAACTTTCGATTCAATGCGTCGGGGCGGGGGAGGCGGCGCGCGTGCCTGGCGATGCCGACCGCTTCCGATTCATGGCGGAGTTGCAGCCCGTCTCACCCGGTGAAGCGAGCGGAACCGAGCGAATCCAGGGCGAACTGCTGATCTCTTCCAGGCCGGAACAGAGAAGTTGGAGCCTGACCGAAACGGAGTCGGGGCTTCGCGCCGAAGCGCAGTTGGAAGGCGGAGCAGAAGAAGTCGAGCTTCTTGTTTCATTCGACAACGGATCTGAGCTTCGCAATGCGGAGGATTTCGACGCGAGCGCAAATGACGTTTGGCGAACGCGGTGGAAGACAGACATCGAAGTCGACGGGCCGGCTGAAGATCAGCGTGCCGTTCGTTCGTTTCTCTATTACCTCTGGTCGAACTCATCTGAAAAGCTCCCTCCGATGGGGGTGAGTCACGATCGTTACAAGGGGCATCGGTTCTGGGACGCTGAGGCCTGGATGCTGCCAGTCTTGTGCTTCATCGATCCAGAACTGGCGGAGCGAGCGACTCAGTGGAGGCTGAAGAGGACAAACGGCAAAGTCCCGTGGGAGGCAGGCGCCGATGGAGAGGAGCTCGCCCCCCCCGAGTTCCAAGAAGCGTACCACGCCACCGGCTGGGTCGCGTGGTGGGCGCATCGGGCTCACGCTCTCGGCTTCATTCCCGCCGATGACGCCGACAGGGCAGCCGTAAATGCGGCAAACGTCTTCCTGGAGCGTGCGAGCAAGACCCAGCGCGGTTGGGAGATCCTCAAGGTCGAGAGTCCCGACGAGGGCAGGCTCCGCAACAACGACCTGGTGACAAACCTCCTGGCAAAGTGGTGCGCTGAGCGTGCCGCCCTGACCGGGGCGGCCCGAACGGCCGAAGACGCCTCGACTTTCCTGGCGTTTGCGGAGGGGATCCACGTACCCACCGACTCTTCCGGGGTGCCGATCACATACGAGGGCGACGCTCTGAAGGGGTACCAGCAGGCTGCCGCCCTACTCGCCCTGTACCCTCTGGAGTGGCCTTTTTCCGCCGCCACTTCGGAGGCGATGTTCGACCGGTACAAGGGCCTCGCGTGGAGAGACGGACCGGCAATGTCCGACTCGATCCACGCAACCATCGCCTGCCGCCTCGCACGACGCGACGAGGCGTATCGCCTGTGGAAAGAGTCGTGGACGGCCTTTTTGCGGGAGCCTCACCTGCTCTTTGCGGAACGGGCCGACTCGGGTGATGCCTACTTCTCGACGGGGGCCGCTGGGTGCCTGCAGACGGTGATTTACGGTTTCCTTGGGGTAAGACTCGAACCTGCCGAAGGACCTCCGCCGAGGGCGTCGAAACCCTTAGACGGAGGCGTTCGATTGACATTGAACCCGTGCTTGCCGTCGGAGTGGCGAAGAGTCACGTTTAAGAATGTTCCGATCTTAGGCAAGCGATATACACTCGAGGCTACGCATGGCGGAGTCTCCATCCGAGAAGGAGGCGAATAGAATATGCCCACAGTTGCGCTTACGGTGGACTGCAAAGCGGCCCACCACGATCGCTGTTACACAAAAGACATTATTGACTTAGCGGAAAAGCACTTCGTGCCTATCACCTGGCTGATCCACATTTCGGAACTCGACCCCTCAGCCAACACGAATCTCTACTACAAAGAGTTCTTTCACAAGATCCCAAGCTGGCACGAGATAGGGATGAACGTTCATTTCGAAAACGACCGGGGCTACGTGGAAGACCAGAAAGAGCGCGCCAACATCATTCAGATGGCGAAAGACATACTGAAGTCGCATCGGGTGAAGGCGACGAGTTTTCGCGCTGGGTGCTTTGCCCTTAAACCGTCGGACCTCCGATACATGGAGGATGTCGGAATCGTCGTCGATTCCAGTTCGGTTGCAGGCAGCGATTACAAGATGTTTGTGGACTGGAATGGGGCGCCGACTCAGCCGTATCACCCGGCATACGACAACGTCACGGTGGAGGGGGACAGCAAGATTCTCATGGTCCCCGTCACATGCGCCAACGGCAATTACGCCTACTTGGATCGCGGCTACGACGAGGTCAAGGCCATTCTCGACGCGTGTTCGGGGCACGAGGTGCTCTGCATCGGCATGAGGGACTACATCGACTCCGTCGAGGCACTCGATAAACTCATCTCAGACCTCCGTTCGCGGGGGGCGCACTTCAGCACGCTCACTCAGACGGCAAGCGAGCATTACGAACACCACCGATAGTAAGCGCGGTCAATAGCGTAAGCGGGTGAGGAGCGATTCGCTCCTCACCCGTTTGCCTTCGTCGAGGTGCTACTCGGGAACGTTCAGCCCTTCAGCGAACTTCACAAGCTGCTTCACATCGAGCGTCGTCGAGGCGAGCGCGAAGTGCACGGTGCCGCGCTTCCAGGTGATCGCTGTCAATTTGAACGGCACGTCGCAGTGATGCGCCTTCGCGCCCCCCAACTTGGAGTCCTTAATCTCCTCGGAAGACTTGAACGCCAGTGGGCCGAGGCCGCCGATCGCCGGCAGGCCGCGAACCTGAACGAGCGTCATCGTGTCTCCCGTTTTGGGATTGACGAAATCGCTTTTGGCGAAGAGGCTCGGTCCCTGATTTGCCCCGCCGGCCCCAGAGCCGGAGCCGCCGCCGGCTTCCTGGCCCGGATCGCCGAATGTCAAGAGGTTCCCGTTCTCGTCGCTCACGATGAAGAACTCTCGGCGGCCCTGCTCTCCCTGCCCGTCGGCTCGGACTACGATCTGGACCTCTCTCCGGGCTTCGGTGGACGGCACGAAGGTCGCGGTCACGGCGACCGGCGGACCGTTCTCGCCGCCCAGGAACTGGATGTCTCGATTCCCGAACTGGTTTCCTCGCGTCTGCCCGCCCTGAGGCTGCCCATTGGACACCCTGAGGGGCGAGATCTCTCGGTAGGTCGTTTGGGCGTAGCCGAATGGGTTGCTCACTGCGGCAACTCCGGCCCAAGGCTTGGCCGGACTCTTTGCCTTGGCGTTGATTCCCTCGATGTCTGCCTTCAGTTGCTGCACGTCCTTGAGCTGGTCAATGGTAAGCAGCGTTCGAGCAGCAACAGGCCCGCGGATGACGAGGGCTTTGGAGCTGGGAGCGAAATCCGATTGCGAACTGTTCACGTTATAGGAGATGTTGAGAAACTCCCTCTCATACGTGAGTTTTCCGCCAAAGTAATCCTGCAGTTTCAGTGTGATGCCAGTCTCCCGATCGACCCACAGTCGCTGGTAGTCGGAATTCAACGAGTCTGGACGATCGAGCACGTTGAGCACCAAGCAGTCTCGCCCGGCGACCTTCTCCGCCTTCCCAACGAGCACGCGCTTGTTTAGGGCCTTCTCGATGCCTTTAAGATTGAATTCGAGGTCCGCCCGAGAAAAGCGCGGTCTCGCAACGAATTCGTTCCAGTCCAGTTCCGTGGGCATGATGAGTTGGAGTGCGCGTTGGGGTTGATCCGCCAGCCAGGTGTAGATGCCGGATTTGGACAACACCTCAATTCGCTTCATGCCTCCGAGGTCTCCGCCGATAGACTTGTCGGTTTCGATCCGCACGCCTTCTTGGCCCTGGAGCAGTGACAGGGTCCGTGTGGGGCGTTCGGCGGCTTGTTCACGGACTGTGCCCTGGATGCTCGTGATCTGCTTCCACCCGCTTTGGGCCGCCGACATGCCGGCGAGGCAGACGAGTGCGGCGAGGCTAACGACTTTTCTCATAAATGGTCCTTCCCTTACTTGTCCAGACGTTCAGACCGGCAGGGCCGGTACAAATTACTACGCCGCCGTGGGCTAATGCTGGTTCCGTCGCGGGTAACTTCGGGCCATGAGTCGCCGGTCCCTCGTTCCAGAGGATCTTCTTCGAATCGTCGTCCCAAGTACCGCTTCGATGCTGCCAGACGGCCTCGGGGCCGTCGTTGCGACTCGCTCGGTCGGGGAAAAGTACAAGTATCACTCGCATCTCTGGATGTTCTCCGCGGACGGCACGCGCCAGTTGACAGTCGGGGATGTGGCAGACAGCCAACCCCGCGTCCGGCCGACGGGCGACGGTGTGGCTTTCGTATCGAATCGCGCCAAACCCGGTAAGCAGATCTTTTGGCTCCCGTTCGACGGCGGGGAGCCGAGGCCGATTACCAGCCTGCCGGAAGGCGAGATCGGCGAGTTCCGCTGGTCTCCCCTCGGAAACGAGATCGCTTTCCTCTTTCGCAAGACGCTGGATGAGCGGACAGAAGACGCGAAGAAGAAAAGGGAGGAGTCCGGCGAGAGTGCGCCGCCATGGATTGTTGAAGATCTGACGTGGCGCTATGACGGCGACGGAATCTTCGGCGCGGCTCGCTACCAAGTTTGGGTAGCGGATTTCGAAACGGGCGTGGCGCGCCCCGTTTTCTGTGAAGCGAAGAAGGGTGAATGCCAATTCGCGTGGTCGCCCGATGGCAAACAGCTCGCGATCGCATTTAACCCAAAGGAAAGGCCGACGATGGAACCGTTCGGCGAGACGATCGTGCGGGTCGAATTGGAGTCTGGCCGAGTCGTTCGAACGGACTCTCTGCCGGTTGTCAACTTCAGCAAGTTGGCGTGGTCGCCGAACGGCGAGTGGATTGCCACGCTTTACGAAGACCGCGAAACAGACCGATTCGGTTACAAGAACAACTGCCTCGCCCTCGTGGGAGCGCGTGATTTCGAATTCCGAAGCATCACAGGGAAGCTCGACATTGATTTTGCATGCTCGATGCTGAGCGATCTAAGAGAGTCGGGCGCCTCCCCGGAACTGTTCTGGACTTCCGACTCCAGCCAGATTCTGCTGTCGGTCGCCCGGAGAGGCGGCAGCCATTTGGCGAGACTCGATCTGCGAGCCAGCGGATTCGGGCCGGCCGAACCCGAGTTCCTGACCGAAGGGATGGAGGAGTTCACTCTTTGCACGTGCAGCAGCGATGGCCGGATCGCCGTTTGCGCTGTCTCCCGGCCCGACGGCCTTCCCGAGTTTCGCCTTGTCGAGGTTCTCGATTCCGGGGTTCGGCCCGCAGCGGAGACAGGTTTCAACGACGCATTCGCATCCGAGATCGAGGTTCTTCCACTTGACGAGCACTGGGTCGAGTCCGAACCGGGCGTCCAGGTTCACACTTGGGTCATTCGCCCGAAATTCGCCGAAGGAGAGAGGAGGCCCTGCGTCTTGGAAGTCCACGGCGGACCTCACGGAATGTACACACGCGCGTTCTTCTTTGAGATGCAGTTGCTGGCTGCGAACGGATACGTCGTCGTCTTCAGCAACCCGCGCGGGAGCACAGGCTACGACGAGTCGTTCGCGCGCTGCATTGACGGAGACTGGGGCGTGAAAGACTGGCGCGATGTGCAGGCCATTGCGGACTTCGCGAGCACGCTCGATTTCGTGGATGCCGAGAGACTTGCGATCATGGGCGGAAGTTACGGCGGATACATGGTCAACTGGGCGATCTCTCACACGAACCGCTACAAGTGTGCAATCACGGATCGATGCGTCTCGAATCTTCTGAGCAAGAGCGGGAACAGCGATTACACGTTCGTTCCCAACGGCGTGTGGCCGGGAGCGGCGTACGGCGACTACGAGATCCTATGGGACAGAAGTCCGGTGAAACACTTTGCGAACGTGGAAACTCCGACGATGGTCATCCACAGCGAAGGCGATCTTCGCTGCAACGTCGAACAGGGAGAGCAGGTCTTCGCGTTCCTTCAGATGCGCGGCATTCCGTCGCGGTTTGTCCGATATCCTTCGAATACGAGCCACGGGATGAGCCGCGCTGGGCCGCCGGACTTGCGCATCGACCGCCTCCGGCGCATCCTATCCTGGTATTCCGAACGGCTTTGAGGGTGGGGGCTGCTGTCATCGTCGGTATACTCCGAACCTCTTAACCGGGAATCTCTGATGCGCATTTCTGTCTTTGGCATGGGCTACGTCGGAGCCACGACCAGCGCGTGCCTCGCAAAGGAAGGGCATTCGATCATCGGAGTGGACCCCGACGAGAACAAGCGCTCCCAAATATCCGCAGGCCAGAGTCCAATCGTCGAAGAGGGCCTCGACGATCTCATTGCGGACGGAGTTCGCCAGGGCAGGATCGTCATGACGGACGATTACACTCAGGCGGTCGCCGAAACCGAGATGTCGCTCATCTGCGTGGGCACACCGTCCCGCCGAAACGGCAGCCTGAGGACGGACTTCCTGGAGAAGGTCGCGCGCGAAATCGGCGAGGCGATCCGCAAGAAGGGAAGTCGGCACAGCGTCGTCGTCCGGTCAACGGTTTTGCCCGGGACGACGGAAGGCCTCGTGAGGCCGATCCTCGAAGAAGCGACGGGAGGTGTGCCGTTCGGCCTGAGCATGAACCCCGAATTCCTCCGAGAGGGCGTCTCCATCTACGATTTCTACAATCCGCCGTTCACTGTGATAGGGACCGATTCCAAAGACGAGTTCGAGCGGGTGAAGTTGGTTTACGAGGGACTGCCGGGCGAGATGATTCACTGCGCCGTGCCGACAGCGGAAGCCATGAAGTACGGCTGCAACATCTTTCATGCGATCAAGATCACGTTTGCGAACGAGATGGGCATGCTTTGTAAAAGGCTCGGAGTGGACTCCGGAGAGGTCATGGACATCCTTTGCAGGGATACGAAGTTGAACATCTCCGCTCGCTATATGAAGCCGGGCTTTGCATTCGGCGGAAGCTGTTTGCCGAAGGATCTGAGGGGCTACACCTACAAAGCGCGAGAGATGGACGTGCCGCTCCCGATGTTTGAGGGGATATTGGCGAGCAATCGCACGCAGATCGAGAGAGTCGCCGACCGCGTGTTGGAAACGAAACAGAAGAAAGTGGGCATGCTTGGAATTGCCTTCAAGGAGGGCACGGACGACCTTCGTGAGAGCCCGCTTGTCACTCTCGCTGAGATCCTCATCGGGAAGGGAATCGACATGAGGGTCTTCGATCCAAACGTCCACTACGCTTCTCTCTACGGATCGAATAAGGAGTTCATCGATCGTGAACTTCCGCACCTCAAGAAGATCCTCGTCGGTGGTGAGGAAGTTCTGCAGCATGCGAACCTCATCATCGCAGGCCACAAAGCAGCGCCGTATGAGGGGCTGATTCCCCTATTGGAGGAGAGGCATCAAGTTCTCGACCTGACGGGGCTTCTCCGTGACGTTCCCACGCGAGCATCGGTCGACGGACTGTATTGGTGAGCAAGGGCCACATACTCATCCTGGTCGAGAACCTTCCCGTGCCGTTCGATCGGCGCGTTTGGATGGAGTCGCTCGCCTTGACGGAGGCGGGATACAAAGTGAGCGTCATCTCGCCCTGTCCGCCGACCGAAAGCGAAGAGCCGGACAAAGTCATCGAAGGCATCTCGGTGTATCGGTATCCAATGCCCGCGCCGACGAAGAGCAAACTGAGTTTTTTACGGGAGTTCTACTACTGTTATCGTCAAACCCAAAAGCTCGTCGAGCACGTTTGGAAGATCGATCCGTTCGATGTCATTCACACCTGCAACCCGCCGGACACGTTCTGGAAGATTGCTCGGGCGTACAAGAAGCGTAGAGTGAAGTTCGTGTTCGACCACCACGATCTCTGCCCAGAATTGTACGAATCGAAGTTCCAGCGCAAAGACTTCTTTTACAAGGCGCTGCTGTGGTTCGAAAGGAAGCAGTTCGAAACGGCCGACGCGGTGATCGCGACGAACGAGAGTTACAAGGAGGTTGCGATCCAGCGTGGAGGAAAACGACCGGACCAGGTCACCGTCGTGCGAAGCGGGCCGATGCTCGCTCGCTTCGAGCGGGTTCCGCCGGACGACATGTTGAAGCGCGGGAAGAAGCATCTCTGCGTCTACTTAGGGGTGATGGGGCCGCAGGATGGAGTCGATTACGCGCTGCGCGCCGTCAAGGCCGCGCGAGACCACGGTCTCGAGGACGCGCACTTCGCGTTCATCGGATCGGGCGACAGTTATGACGACCTTCTCGCCCTGAGGAGCGAACTCGGAGTCGAGGACATCACGGAGTTCACGGGCAGGATTTCCGACGCCGATCTGAAGCGCTACTTGTGTACCGCTTCGCTCGGCATCGCCCCCGACCCCAAGAATCCGCTGAACGATGTCAGCACGATGAACAAGATCATCGAATACATGGCGATGAGCCTTCCGATCGTGAGTTTCGATCTGAAGGAATCGCGATACAGCGCAGGGGATGCAGCCGTGTATATTGAAAACGACGACCCCGATGCGATGGGCCGCGCAATTATCGAACTGCTGAACGACCCTGCGCAACGAGAGAAGATGGGGATGATCGGCCGGGAGAGAGTCGAATCGTCCTTAGCCTGGGATTACTCTCGCCAAGTTCTCATCGAGTTCTACGATCGCCTCCTCGGTCATCGAACGGCATAGGGTAGAAACCGTCCATGCCGGACTATGCGCTCGGCCTGGATTTCGGGACGAACTCTGCCCGCGCAGTCGTCGTCCGCCTCGACACCGGCGATCAGATCGCCGTCGACGTCTTCGCCTACCCGTCGGGAGACGATGGCATCATCGAATCGAGTCGCGATCCCGATCTTGCTCGCCAGGAACCTGCCGACTACATCACGGCGTGCAAAAGCCTCCTCTCGTCCGCTATGCAGAAGGCGCAAGGCGCAGATCCGCAGTTCGATGCCGGAAGGGTCGTCGGAATCGGAGTGGATTTCACGGCGAGCACGCCGATGCCGGTGGACGTCAATGGTGAACCCCTGGCGTTCCGGGAAGCCTTCGCGGATGTTCTCGGGGCGAAGGCGTGGCTATGGAAGGACCATACCTCCCATGAGGAAGCGAAAGAGATCACGCTGCTTGCGGAGAAGGAGCATCCGGAATACCTAGCGAAGTGCGGCGGGCAGTATTCGAGTGAGTGGTTCTGGTCCAAGGCGCTGCGATGCGCTCGAACCGCACCTGATGTGATCGCGGCCGCGCACACTTGGATCGAAGCCTGCGACTGGGTGACTGGCGTTCTGACAGGCAGCGCGTCGAATCCATTGCGTGGCATTTGCGCGGCCGGACATAAGGCGATGGCGAACCCTGGGTGGGGGGGATATCCGGATGCGCCCTTCCTTGCGAAACTTCATCCGGAACTTGCCCGAATCCGTGCCTCCCTTCCAGAGGAACTGCATCCGGTGGGCGTGTGTGCGGGCTATCTCGCATCGAGCTTCGCGGCTCCCGCCGGACTTGGCGAGCGCGTGGCAGTCAGCGTGGGCGCCATCGACGCGCATCTTGGGGCAGTGGGCGCAGGGATTCGACAGGGGAGGCTCGTCAAGATCATGGGGACGAGCACCTGCGACATGGCCGTCTGGCCTCTTGAGCAGACCTTGCAGGACATACCCGGGATCAGCGGTGTCGTTCCCGAATCGATTCTTCCCGGAATGTACGGGCTTGAGGCGGGTCAGAGCGCGGTCGGTGATCTGTTCAATTGGTTTGTCGGCCCGATGAACGGAGGGACTCACGAGTCGCTCACGTCGGCCGCTTCCAAACTGCTTCCCGGAGAGAGTGGCCTGATCGCGCTCGACTGGAACAACGGCAATCGCTGCCCCTATGGGGATTCCAGATTGCGCGGTGTGCTGATCGGCCAGTCGCTGCGAACGAAGCCGCACGAAATCTATCGGGCCCTCGTCGAAGCCACCGCGTTCGGGGCAAGGCAGATCATCGAGATTTATGAGAAACATGGAGTTCGCGTCGAGGAGGTCGTTTGCACGGGCGGGATCGCGGAGCGCAACGAGTGGCTCCTTCAGGTGTATGCCGACATCTGCGGACGGCCCATCCGCGTGAGCGCAGTTCCGCACGGCTCGGCGCACGGTGCGGCGATCTGCGGAGCGGTCGCAGGCGGAGCGTTCTCGTCGTTCTCCGAGGCGCAGAGCCGTTTGTGTCCCGAACCGGAAGAAAGTTACGAGCCAGACTCGAACGCAGTACAAACCTACGATCGGCTATATCGGCTGTACTTAGATCTCGGCACGGCGTTCTCCGGTCGCACGAGCGGCGCCGATGTGGGAGGCGTGATCAAGGAACTTCTCGCCATCAGGGAGGATGCGCTTTCTAGTTAGGCGGGCTGAGGGGTGATGTAAATGGCCTTCTCGTGCGGCGTGAGGGTTCTCCAGAACAAGAACTGTCGGCGCAGCGCGCCGAAGAAGCGATGGTTGAGGGATTGCCATTGCTCCGGATCTCCGCTCACTCGTGAGATGTGAAGTCGAATTTGCCAGACGGACTCGATTTCTGCGGGCTGGAACTCGATTCGAAGCGTCTGCTGAATGCCCAGATCATAAGGGGCTAACCAGAGGCGCGACGACACAGAGATTCTCTCGTGATCCTCCTCGAGCGTGGTGGACTCCGAGACGAATTCGCCGATGCTGTATTGCTCGCAGCTCCGCAACCACTCCGCATAGAATCGCGCCAAGCCCCGCGCATGTCCGGTTGAAACCGTGAACGGCAATTCGACAGCCCACTGATCTCCCTCCGGCGGCTCCATCTCCCACAAGTCGCTCTTCGCGGGGTTCGCAACTCGTGCGGCGATGCGCGCCGGATAAAGAGTCGAAAGCAGCACGATGCCGACGACGAGCAGCGTCGCGAAGACTGCAGACGCGCTGCTGTAATTCAGGGTCAGTCCGGGGAACAGACCGAACTCCGCGATCGCCACGGCCGCGACCTGGGCCGCAAGATAGCCGACGAAGGAACCGAGGACAGCGTAGACCAGCGACTCGACGAAGAAGAGCGCGGCGATGTGGGATGGCGCCAAACCGACGGCGCTAAAGATCGAAATCTCACGCTTCCTCTCCATCACGCTGGCGATCATGGTGTTGAGAACGATGATCGCGGCGATCAGCACGGGGATCACGACAAGTTCCAAGCCGCGAGTCTGGCTTCCAGCGACCGTGCTGAACCGGCGCGTCTCGGGCCCGCTCGGTCCGAGCACCGCTCCATAGAGGTTCAGCCCGGTTCGAGGCATGAAGTCGGCGAGAACTTCGGACGTTCTCTCCATGCTGCCTGTCGAAACGGCGATGGAAAAGGTCTCGGCGCCCAGCGCGAGGGCAGTGCGGGCGGGGACGAAGAACACTCCGGAAGCATCCAAACGCACGAACTTGCGAAATGCCCGGTCTCCCCCCCCGGACTGACGCTGCTGCTGACGGGATTGCGCGAAGTTCGCAGGCAAGATACTCTCGTCGTCCAGATCTCGAATGCCGCGTAGTTTGGCGTCCTCGAGGATGCCGATAAGCTTGAACTCCTGACCGCCGTACTCGACGGTCTCCTTACCGACGTCCCGCGGGCCGAGACCGAGGCGGTTCGCGACCGACCTCGGTAGAATCATCGTAAAGCGATCTTCACCGGTGAACCACTTGCCTCCGGCCGCCATCGCCTCATGAATCCGCGTAAGTTTCGCCTCGTCGGGATCGAGTCCAAACATGCACGCAACTTCTGTGGACGAAGTTCGGCTCGTCAGGGTCAGCACGCTCTGGGTTCCGATCTCCGCGCCGAAGAACCATGCTCGCCGCGAAATCGGCGTAGCCGCGGGGAACTCGCTGCGGAGACTCGAGAAGGCGCTCTCGTCGAGTACGAAGAAGTCCGGATAGCGAAAGAGAACGCCGGCGTAGCGAGGAGTGCCAGGAGCGGGAACGTCGTTGAACCTTAGCGCGGGCACAACGCTGGTGAAACTGAGCACGATAAAGGTCACGAGGCAGAGCGTGATACTCGTCAAGAGCGTCCGCGCCTTGCGACGCCTCATGTTGCTCAGCCCGATGTTGAGCGCTGTGAGCGCGATACCGACTCTGCCGATCCTTTTGTCCGCCTGTCCGACCGCCTGCTGCTCAAGTTGGGAGATGCTGCTCTCGAACTTGCCCGAAATGAACGCGATCACGATCAGGCTCAGCGCACCCATCGTGAACGCGACAAAAATCATGAAGGTGTTGCCAGTCAGGTCGAACGCAGGATGGAGGAGGCGCAAGAGGATGAAAACCAGAATGAAGATCGCGCCAGAACGGAGCATCTGCTTCGTGAGTTCCTTGCTCGCGAACAGCAGGCGTTCGGCAAAGTACGCGAAGGGAAGCAACAAGAATAGATAGAAGATCAGCCCGTTCAGCACGTCGCGGGTCGTCGCCAAGAGAAGCGGATGTGCGCGGAGCGCGTACGCCCACGCCGCTCGTGCATGAGAGATAGACTCGCGATGTTGAAGAGCCTGATGCGCTTTCTCCGCGGCGATGACTTCCTTTTCCGCCCGCTCGGTCAGATCTGAAATGCTGGGATTGATGATTCGGTGCTCTGCCAGCCGCTTCATCCGCCAACGGTTGATCGCCAGCAGGTCGCGTGCGCAAGAAAGGGCGGGATTCGTCGTGGGCAACGACTCACGCCCTTTCGTCGCGATGTAACCCTCTCCATCCGGGTGCTGAGGCGTTGCGCCGGTTAGGACGAGGCGCGCTTCTCCCGGCACGATGAATCCAAGCACCTTGTATCGGGTGCCTGCCTGCAAGTAGAGAACCGCAGAGTCATCTACGTTTCCGGTCGAGAAAATCGCCTCCCAGGGGAGCACAAACGAGTACTCTCGCGGCGTGCCGTTGTTGCGCGCATCGAGAACCTGCAACTCCTGATACATCCTGTACAGATGGGGATCGGAGAGGCCATGCAGGTCTATCTGTACGGCTTCGAAGACGACCAGCGTCGCCTCTCGATAACTCGTGCTCAGTGTGAAGTACGACGAGAAGTCGCCCACTTCTTCTCTCTTGAAGTCGAGCGCATGGGTGATCGAACCGTTCTTGTCCAGAGTGAAAGCCCAGATGGGCGTCGGGAAGCGGCGACTCTCCAAGTGCGCCGTCAGCGGAACGCATCCATAGAGCACATACCTCGCATCTGGCGCGTCCGCCCGAGCGACCGCCTGTCCGCGAACGCCCATGTACGCCTTTTCCGTGTTGGGCTTCACAACGAGAGAGCCGACCATTGAGACATCAGGCAAAAACCCGTGCCGAGGGTCGTACTTCAGCACTCGTCCGGAGATCGTCGCGAATCCCGCGATGAGGGCCATGCGCTTAAAGGAGCTTCCCCCCCCGAACGGCATCCTCGACTCGATCGGCGTCTCTTCGCTTTGGGAGTCGTTGCAGGCGTCCCAAAGAAGGCACGCGATCGTCTGCGCCTGCGTGGTGAGGCGATACGTGTCGACGTTTTCGAGTCGGTCCTCTGGCGTGTCCTGCCGAACTCTTCGATCGTTGCAGGTCATGAACGTAATCGAATTCAAACCCGCTAAGTTGTGGATCTCGGATTCGACCGCAAACTTAGCTGGGACCGTGTTCTTCCAGTGCCGCCCATCGGGATTGTTGACGCCGTCGAGAAAGAGCTCTCGCTCGGATAGGCCAAGGACGGAAGCGATTCTGCCGACGCGCGAACGCATCGCCGCGGCCACATCGCGCTCTTGAGATATGTTCTCATCCCGATACTCGACCCACCAGCCCTGCGCGAGCGCGGCGATTGTGGGGCTGCCGCTGCTCAGGTCGAGAGTGAAGGCGAATTGTGGGACGTTGCCGTCGGTGATCTCCCAACCATCCTCGAAGCGGCGCTCGATGAATCGGCGCGCACCTTCCATCGCTTGGTAATGCCCGCTCGTGAGCAGAAACAGCACGCTGCGTTTGGGCCGAAGCGACTTGAGTGCTTTCGCAATCTCGATCAGCGCCGCGGCGCTGCAGGATTGATCCGCGCCGTGATTGAGGCCCGGCACCACTGAGACGGAGTCTGCGTAGGCAGACACCAAGACCCACTCAGCGCTCAAGGCTTGGTCGGATCCGCGAACCGTTACGAACAGGTTTTGCGCCTGAGTCTCGGTCCATGTTTGGTTGCATTTGACGGTGGCTTCACTTCCGATTGCAGCGAAGAGGGGGCCGGCGTCCGCGGCGGGCACGTAAAACCGTGGGACATCGAGCGGGAGCATGGACCACTTCTCGTCTGCCTCTGCGCGTGTCGGAGGCGCAAGATTCGCGTCCACGAAGACGACGGCGCTTGCGCCGAGCTGGGCGGCAGTCCGCCAGCCGTCTCCGCTGTCGAAGTTGAGGACCACGATCGAGCCCTCCACCCGCAGTCCGTCAAACGAGCCCAACTGGCCGTCGCCTGCATAGACGAGTCGGCCTCGGACGGAGCAGGTCGAGGTGCGGACGCCGTTGGGCCAGAGGGGAAACGCCGTGACGACGCCGGACCCCGTCCGAATCTCGGCCCGCGCGGACGGGTCAGGCAGGATCACGGGGAACGCTTCTGAGCGGACCTCACCGACCGCGCCGAGGAGCCTCTGAGAGCGGATGGCACCGAGCATCCGGGCTGACGGCGAGCCAAGCCTTGGCTCGGCCGCAATCTCGCGCAACGTGCGGGCGATCGCCCCTTCGCGAATCTGAAGAGCCAGGCTCCTGTACTCGGCGGCCGAGTCGCTTTCGGCTTGTGCCGCTCCCAAGGTCCACGCGAGGAGCGGGATAGCGATGATCCGCGCGCAGAGCCGCACGTCCCCAGTTTCGACGCGACGCTGCCGCCGACCTCTATCCAATAGGGCTAAACTCCCCGCGTGACGCTGGTTGTCGACTTCGAGGACTTCGCCGAGGCCGTGCGACGCTACGGCCGGGAGACGGATGACACGGTCTACTTTCGGAGATCCGGCTCCTCGATTCACTGGTCCTATCTGAACCCCGACACGGGAGTCCACGTAGCGTGCTTCTATAGAGGCGATGCCGACGAAGCGAAGTCGTCGTTAATGGCGCGAGGCCTGAAAGCGAAGAGGGGGCTGTGGGTCACAGAGGCTTCGTTAGAACATCTCGAGCAACTCGCCGGAGAGACGTACGTCGCTGCCGTCGCCTATGAAACCAAAGAGGGGCCGGGGCTGTGGATGGACGCTTACTCCGCTCCCCCGACTGACGGCATGGTGCTTCGCGCGATCTTCGACGAGTTCGTTTCCGAAGGACGCATCGCCGAAGATCAGTTCGACGTTTTCCTTGCGGTCGCGAAGCCCAATGTGCGGCTGCTCGGTCCGGAGCAGATCGAGCGATTCCAGAAGCAGAAGCCAAAAGAAAAAGGAGGCCTGCAGTGAAAGGAGAGCAAAGCCTGCAGGCCCCAAGAGAGTGATTTCGTTCCGCGATACTTTTCGGCCAGGTCGGCCCAATACGTTATGTTCCATAGGCGACAGGGCCGGCGAATCTGGTGAAAATACTGGGCTTAGTTAGGTCGCCCGCATTCGATGAAGTTGCCAGCCGCTCTGTCCGTCGCGCTCCGGTCGATTCGTGAGAACGCGACGCGGTCGCTCTTGAGCGGCGTCGGGATCATGATGGGCTCCGTCGCCGTCATGCTGCTCATCTCAATCGCGCAGGGGGTTCGCGACGACGTGCGAACGAATGTCGAGTCGCTCGGTGTCAACCTGCTCATCGTCGTCCCCGGGGTCGTGGATGTTTCGAGCCCGATGTCTGGCAGCGGGAACATCGGGTTGAGCCCCTTCACGGACAAGGATGTCCAAGCAGCGAGGGCAGTGGAGGGCGCCCGGAGAGTTGCGAGGTGGACGTTCGTCGGAGGAGTCGTCACCGCAGGGGGCCAGCCGGCGCGTGCGTTTCCAATCGGCGTAGACCCGATGTGGTTCGAAATGCGGCCTCACAAGTTCCTTTCCGGGGGGGCGTTCGAATCGCCTCGCGATCGAAACGCAGTGATTGGCTCCAGCGTTGCCGAACAACTCTTCGGGAGCACAACCGTCGTCGGCCGCGAGATCGACGTCAACGGCTTCAAGTTTGAAATCGTGGGCGTGACCGACGAGTCGGGGAGCGCGAGTCCTCTCGGAACAAATCCGTTCCAGATCATCGTCTACTTGCCTTTCGGCGCGGTCGTCGACACACTCGCCAAGGGCCGAACGCAGATCGATCGCATTTTCGTGCAGACGGATCCCGAACAGAACCCGCGAGCAGTGAAGGAGCGCATCCAGAACGCCGTTCGGTCGAGCCAGGGCGGAGAGGTGACCTTCAGCGTCCTGACGCAAGAAGACCTGTTGGTCGCGATCTACAAGGTTCTGGACGTGCTCACGTACCTCGTGGTCGGCATCTCAGCCATCGCCCTGATCGTGGGTGGCGTCGGCATCATGACGGTGATGCTGATGAACGTCAATGAGCGACGGCGCGAGATTGGCATCCGAAAGACGGTCGGAGCGCAGAGGCGGGACATCTTTGCCCAATTCCTAGTCGAGGCGGTCGTTCTGACCACCGGGGGCGGCCTCATGGGCCTGGGTCTCACGTTGCTCGGCATCGCCGCCCTGGAGGCTTGGACGCCGATCAAGGCCTCCCTGACACCCGGCACCATCGCCCTCGGAATGGGGCTGAGCATCGGCGTGGGAGGGGTCTTCGGAATCGTCCCGGCGCTGCGGGCGGCGGCGAAGGACCCCGTCGAGAGCATGAGGAACGAGTAGCCACCCGTATGCCATAATTCGGGGGTTGCCGCCAGTCTGGGGCAGCCAATCACCTCGAGGTTCCATCAGCCTTGGCGAAAACCGTCCAGAACTCAAAATTCGACGTCGCGCGCGCGTATGCGGATCGCATCGTGCTGTCCGGCATTGCCCGAGTCACGTCGACGCTCCGGCTCGGCGAATTGGCTCAGGAGATCGCAGATAAGGGGATCACGCTTTCGGACCTTCGCCAGTTGCTGGCCACCAACCCGGAACGGTTCGCCTACCATGACCGGAGGTGGCTCCCGAGGCCACGGGTCGAGGTTGCTCAGGGGCCGTTGAGCGAACTGGTATCGAGGACACTGAAGAACTACGCCGCGCCGATGCCGATGTCCGAACTCGCGTCGGAGATCGCCCTCACGAAGGGGATCAGCCGCGGATCAGTAGAGCCGCGCGTGCAGGCGATCCTCCAGAGTGACGAGCGGTTCTTCCTCACGCCCTCAGGTTACGCCGGTCTGTCCGAGTGGATGTTCATCGCTTCCGACGAGAGCGATGACGAGGCCCTCTTCAAGAACGGACTGACCGAAGACGACGTCGCACCGTACCGAACTTCGGTCGGAAGGACCTCCTTCGACGATTTCGAAAGGGCCGCCAGAACTACGCTCAATCACGTTCCGATTTCACCGAAAATCATCGGCTACTACGCTTGGAAGCAGTTGAATCCAACCGAACCGTACGAGCCGATGCTCTACGATCCCGTCGAACTCTTCGACGCGCTCCTGCAGACTCCGGGCGTCGTATTCGGCGCAGACGGCAAGTTCCATTCGAGTTCTGAGGTTCCAGGGTGGCTCAAGCTCGCCCTGAAGGAAGCAGAGAAGGCGACGCCGTTCGTCGAAGTCGAGGAAGCCGCTCCGCTCGAACTGGGCGAGGGCGACATCGACGAGATGGCGAACCGCGTCCTCGCTTCGCCCGTTTCGCTGAGCGTCGGCAAACTTCTGCAGGAGAAGTACGAACTGACGCCTGCGGATCGAACGTATCCGGAGGACTTGGCGAACGCAGTCCGGGCGCTAAAGGATTCGGGCCTCGTTTGGCACGTCGGTGGAGACCGGTTCCGGAAGCCCGATTCTGCGCCGGAGTTCATCTACACGATTCCGGAGTTCTTCCACTTTTACAGATCCGAATTCCTCGACGACGACGGCGAGCCGATCGACGTCGAACTTTCCGACGACGGATTCGGCAGTTCGCTGCGCAAGGAAATGGGGCACACGCTCGCCCAGGACGTGCTGGACGAGGATGAGCAGATCAAGCCGAAAAAGATGCCGGAATCCGTTCGGCTGGTGCTCAAGTCTCTTCACCGCGAGATCGGGACTTTCCCGCTCTGTCAGTTCCCGCCCGGATGGCTGGACTTCGATCCGAAAGTGCAGGAGTTGGTCTTCGTCGATTCTTCAGGCAAGGAACTGTACGTGTGGCTGAACAATGAGACGAGGCTCCTGTACAACTTGCTCGACTGGTGGTTCGAACAGCAGATCGAAAGCGGCGCCGTGTTCACACTGACGCGGACGCAGCGGCCCAATGTATTCGACTTCCGGTGGGAAGACGAGGCCGATCCACTCCTCTTCATCAGTTCGGAGCGGATGGAACAACTTCGCGACCTTGCGGCGCGCGCTGAGGACCTCTCGACTTACGAAATCTTGATGGAAGTGCTCTCGCATTACAACAAGGGTGCAGAGTTCGTCACGATCCTCGCGGAGACGAACGTGGTGAGGCGCGTGACCCGCCGCACAGTCGCTTCGATCTTGACCGGATACCACTGCTTCTATCAGAGGAAGGGATCGCCCGTCTGGCACTTCGATCCTAAGAAGGTCGAACAGGGCTTCGACAAGACGAAGAGGAAGTACGTACGGACTTAGGATTCTGGGCGCGGGCGCGCCGGAATGGATCAGCGAATCTGAACAGAGAATTACCGAGTACAAGGAAACACAGATATGCCAAACATCAAGTCAATGAAGAAGGACCTGAAGCGCAACGCCAAGCGGCGCACGCGCAATCAGGCCACGAAGTCGGCTTTAAAGACGTTCGTCAAGAAGGCGAAAGCCGCCGAGCCCGGCTCGCCCGTCGTCGTGCAGGCGATCAAGGCGCTCGATAAGGCGGCAGAGCGCGGCATCATCCACAAGAATCAGGCTGCGCGAAGAAAGAGCCGGCTCATGCTCGCTGCGAAGAAGAACACCGCGGTCGCTTAGTCGTCCGCGTCGTTCCAATAATCCTCCCCATCGCCGTTCCACGGGTCGAATATGCCTCGAGCACAAGCGAAACGAAAATCGAAGCCGGCAAAGGGACCGGATGGTCGATACATCGTAAAGGTCGGAGGACGCATCGTTCTTCGGGCACTGCCCCCAGAGAAGGAAAAGGCGCTCGTCTCAGATTACAACGACGGTTTGATTACCGTCCGAGCGCTGCTCAAAAAGTACGACATCTCCCTACCGACTCTGTACAACATCTTGAACCGGCACAAGACCTACCGACCGCGCGGTAGGGGAAGTTGGGCGGAGAAGGAGCTGAGCCTCAGTGAGATGAAGCGCATCTGGGCGGAGTACGTCGCGAACGAAATCAGTTTGCCGAAACTCGCGAAGAAGTGGGGAATCACAACAGCGCGCATCTTTGACATCGGCGACCAACTTGGGCGCACCGAAAGACGCCGCCCGAACCATCGTGGGAAGAGCCGCAAACTGAGCGACGCCCAAGAACTCCGCGTGTGTAAGATGTACACGCAGGGGAAGATCGAAGTCGATGAGATCGCGGCGAAGTTCGACATCGACCGAACCACGTTGTACGACATCCTCCATCGGCGCCAGGTCACCATTCGACGCCAAGCGCCTGCATCGGGCGAGGCGGTTCTCGAATCCGGTCGTTACTTGAAGCAGCAGAGGAAGCGGCTCACTCACCCGGACGAGTAGTCGCGTCCGACTCTTCTAAGTAATAGCAGCGCTCCGTAGGTCGGTTTACTCGATCCAGCCAAAGCGGCCGCCGAAGCCCACCAGGACCGGGAGCCGGGCGGGTGATCGCAAGCCATTCTCGATAGACTTCGAGTGACTTCGACGTGTCGACGACCACATCTCCGTAAACATCACCCGGCTCAGCGCGATGCACTCGGACCCTCTGATGCCAGCAATGCTGGCCGGAAAGAGGATCGGGCTGCACTGGGAAGGTCAAGTTCTGATGCACACCTCCGTCCTTCCACCATATCCTCTTCGTGTCCGGATCCGAACTCTCATAAGCATGGATTCCTTCGACGCGCCGAAATCGCACGACGCCATTTCCCATGTCCTCCTTTCGGACTTTTGGGGCGGCCATCGAATCCGTGCCGGTGTCATGAAGCCTCCACCGGCCCAGGTGATGAGAGCAGGCAATCACACCCGGCCGAATCCCTTCCGTCACCCAAGCGCGGTTGACGAAGTGTCCAATTCTGGTGGACACGCGCAGCAGATCTCCTGTTTCGACTCCAATCCTCGACGCGTCCGAAGGATGAATCCAAACAGGATTCGAGTTGGAGAGTTCGTACAGCCACTTCGCGTTCGCGGACCGCGTGTGAATCAAAGTGGGCAATCGAAACGTCGGCACAAGCACCATCTCATCAGGCGCCTTTTCGGAGGATTCCGCGACGTGGCTTTTGATGTAGCACGGGAGCGCGTACTCAGGCCAACCCCAATCTGCGAGCGTCTTGCTGTAGAGTTCCAAAAGAGATGACGGCGTCTTGAAGCCTTGCTCGAAACCGTCGTCCTTCTTGGAAGTGTAAGTTCCGTAGGCCTCGCTCTTCACCTCGAACGCCCCGTACCGGGACATGTACTCGTAGGTGGAAAGCCCCTTCGCTGCTGCGGCTTCTGGCAGACCGGGAACGGAGTTGTCGAAAATCCATTGGTAGTACTCCTGAATGCGGATCTTCTCGCCAGGGCGATAAGGAGATTCGAAGTACTTTCGAATCCCAAGGCTGCCGTCCGGGTCGATTCGCCACGACAGTTCGATCCAAAACTCCGTCTCCTCCCAAACTTCTCCGGGATTCGCTTGGTATGTGAACTCAAATTTTTCGCCGAGCCTCTCTCGCGCCACCCTCGTCACAGGCTGCCGGAAGCCGATCCACTTTCCAGCATGAGTCTCTTGGCTCATCAAATCGTGACGCTCCGCGCCATTGCCCATGGGGAGCACGTAGTCCGCGTATTGCGCCGTCTCGCTCCAAACCGGGGTGAGGGCGGCATGCAGTCCGATGAGCGACTCATCGGTCAAAACGCGCTCCCAAGTGAGCCCATCGGGATTCGTCCACACCGGGTTGTACACGCGAGTGAAGTAGGTGTCAATCTTGCCTCTTCCATCGAGTAAGAAGTGCGGGAGCAAGTATGAAAGTTCGTGGTAAGCGAAGGGGTACTCGCGTGGATACAGGAGTTCGTTCCAATCGTCCTGGGGTGGGGGCTTGACGAAAGGTGCGGGCACGAATTTGTTGTCGCTGTGAAGGTTGGTTCCTCCCTTGGCGCCGATCGCGCCTACAAGCGCGTTCACAAACTGCAGGCACCGGGACACCTGCCAACCGCCCAGATTGCCGGCCGCGCAGTTCCTCCACACGTGCGACGCGAACCGCGTTCCGGCCTTGCCGATCTCCCTCGCGATTTGCACGACGGTTTCTCCCGGCACGCCGCACTCGGCCTCGACGGCCTCAGGAGTCGCGAAGTCGTACTGTTTCCGAAGTGCCTCGATGAAGTTCTCGAAGGACAGATCGGCGCCCGGCTGGAGCGCCTCCAGCGTTTCGCGCCAGTTCACCCACTTTTCGACGAACTCGCGGTTGTACAGTCCCTCGGACAGGATGATTCGCGCGATCGCGAGCAGCAACAGAGCCTCCGTTCCCGGCTTCGGGCTTAGCCACCAATCGGCTTTGCTCGCCGTGTTCGACAGCCGCACGTCGACGACGCAAAGTTTCGCACCAGAGGTCTTGCCCTCGATGATTCGCTGCGCATGAGGGTTGAAATAGTGGCCCGTCTCAAGGTGAGATGACAGCAGCAGAATGAACTTCGCGTTCGCGTGATCGGGCGAGGGTCGGTCCGATCCGGACCACATCGCGTAGCCTAAGCGCGCTCCCGAGGAACACACATTGGTGTGCGAGTTGTGGGCATCGAGGCCCCAAGCCTGCAGCACTCGATTGGCGTAACCGTCCTCTCCGGGTCGGCCGACGTGGTACATGACCTCCTTTCCGCGCCCATCGAGAATCGCAGCCCGGATTCGGCCTGCAAATGTGTCCAGAACTTCATCCCAGGTGGTGCGCTCCCACTCGCCAGATCCCCGCGGACCGACGCGCTTCAGGGGGTGGAGAATGCGGTTCGGATCGCGGATCTGGTTGATCGTCGCGGGGCCCTTTGCGCAATTTCTCCCGCGCGATCCAGGATGGTGTGGATTGCCCTCGAGTCGCTGGACTTCAAGCGTCTCTTTGTCCACATACGCCATCAGCCCGCACGCGGCCTCGCAGTTGAAGCAGATGGTGGGGACCAGCATGTACCGCCGCTCGCGCCGCTTCGGCCAGGCACTCGGATCGAACTCCACCCAGTCGTCCCAACTTTCTTCCGCTGGAAAGCTGCGAAGGTCTACGGACTCGAATCGTTCTGCGTTTTCTGATTCCATGATCTACTAAGAAAGGGGGGGCAATTGGCCCGCGCGGACGAAGGCGTGCTCGTAGGCAAACAGACTCGCGGTGGCGAATGCTGCTGCAACGAGTGCGCCCAAAGGTAGAAACGCTAAGATCGCAGCGGCGGCCGCGAGGGCAATGGAAAGAGAGCGAGCGGACACACCGAGCAAGGGAAGACTCGTCAGGTAGCCCAACGCCTGCTTTCCGTTTTCTGTGGGGTGAGGGAGGAAATTTTCAGCGACAATTAGAGCGATGTGCATACCCGCGCAGATCGCAAACAGGAATTGCGCGGCGCCCACGCCCTGTGTCCACGGAATGCAGATCGCTGCGCCGCAGAGCGCGGCCTGCACGATGAGATGAGGAAGCACGGTCGGTCCCTCCCAAAGGTCGCGTCCTTTGCACTGTCGGAACAAGAATGCGGTGTAGCCGGCAACCAGAGCGCCGAGGAGTGCGTTCACCCATCGCAGCGGCTCCACAAGTTCCCCTCCCGGGCTGAACACATCCAAGACAAGAATGGCGGCAGTCGTCGCGCCGAAGACGCTGAGCAACACGCCACCCTTTACCAACCAACTGTTCCAGTTCGGTCGAGTGAACAGACGATAAAACGCCATCGGCTTGGCGAGGTCCTCGACCAACAGGAAGACGGTGATCGCAGTGAACGCGAGTGCGATCGCTTCGAAGAAGAACCGCGGCGGCGCAACTCCCAACACACTGGAGAACGGTGCGAGAAGAGCCGCCCCGCCCGCAATGCTCTTCGTCAGAAGATACAAGGCTACCGGCCACCCCCACTCGACCTTTGCCTCGACGTCGAGTGACACCGTGGCATCGGGTCGAACGTCTCGGTCCGTGTTCGGGGATTCGACTTGGCTGCTCGGCCGCTCCGACCACATATAGGATCTTTCGCGACGCGCAATGCCAGGCACCAGCGTAAGTTCAGAAGCGCCGACGTAGCGGACATTCGGCCCTGTCCCCTGCTCCTCACGCCTCGCGCGGGTCGCTTTCATTCGCACTAACTGCGAAACTTCCGACTCCGGATCGTCGAAGTCGCCCGGGATGATTGCGCGAACCGGACACACGACCGCGCAGGCGGGTTCGAGTCCGCGCTCGACCCGATGCGCGCAGAAGTGGCACTTCTCTACGGCCCGCAAGTCCTCGTTGAGATAGATCGCGTCGTAAGGACACGCCTGCATACAAGCGCGGCACCCGATGCACGCCTCCCGGTCGACATCCACGATGCCATCGGGTCTCTTCACGAGCGCGTTCACCGGACAGATCGCGACGCACGGCGCAGACGTACATTGGTTGCACCTCTGTACTAAGAACTGGCGCGTGACGTCCGGGTAAGAGCCCACGTCGACGTACTTGACGAAGGTGCGAAACGAGCCGACCGGAACGTTGTTCTCGGCCTTGCACGCGACGGTGCATGCGTGGCAGCCGATGCAGGCCTCCTGGTCGATGACGAATCCGTACTGCAAGAGGAATGTAGATTCGCCGCGACGAGGCGGTTTCCCTCTCGGCCCCATGTCCGTCGGCTCCCGGGCTCCGACGGCCATACTGTGGCGTGACAAGTCGTGACCTGCTGAGTTTCCAGTTCGAACACCTGACAACCCAATTCGAGGCCGTCTACCGGGATCTGCCTTCGGACACTTGGGACGTCAAAACGGTCCCGCACGGGATGAGTTTCCGAGAGACGACCGTTCACCTCATGGAGTGCTGCGAAGCGTTCCTCGCTGTGGTCCGAGGCGAGAAGTGGCCGTGGGGGACGTACTCCGTGGAAGACGACTCGGCTTCGGCGCTCATCGGCGCCTTCTTCGCGAAGCGGCGGGAAGCCATCGGCGTTGCCCTTGCAAGAGATGACGAAACCCTTGCGAAGGAAGCTTCGCTGTACCTAATCTGCCACGACCCCTACCACGTTGGACAGCTTTGCCAACTTCGCCTCTCCTTCCAACCAGATTGGAACTCGAACTCGATTTACGGATAGGCTAAGGTCGAATCCGAACGCTCGTGGATTCCGCTACATACACTGTCAGGCGTTTCCCAACTGGGATGCGGATGTTCGCGCCCTTCAACATGCCGGCGATGCGATCGCCGACATCGTTAACCACGCTCCCGAGTTCGGTGAGTGTCGAGAAGAGCAGCGACAGCTCTGGGGCGGCGAGTTGAAGAGCTTCGCCCGCCCGCGCACGTGAAAGTGCACCGATGAGTGCGGAGAGACCATCGCCCTCGATGGTGCGCTCCGCATCGTCCAGCCCCAACTCGCGAACGGCGAGTTCGACATCCTGTCGCGCGGGGCCTTCAGGAGCGCTGCCGGTTCGCATCGCTTCGTATAAGGCGACGAGTCCGTTGCGCACCCTCTCATTCTTCCAAAGCGCGTCGATCTCTGCGGATCGCGTTGTGCCCCCGTCGTTTCGCCCGAATCGCAGCACCTCGTCAGGCTGATCCTTGTGCGCGCACAGGACGACTTCTCCGCCGTCCACCGATGTCGTCGAAGTCAGCGAGATGGCGAGTCGCGCGGGCTGATTGGCAAGGGCCGTGAAGGTGGTCGCGCCACGAGACCAAACGACGACGCCGCGCGCGGGCGCGCCGGCGGGGATGAGTACGTTCCCGCTCGCGTCGACGACTGGTTCGGACACGATGAAGTGAACCGGTTCGCCTTCCTTCGAGCCTCCGCTCGATAGCGGCGTCGCGAGGAGAAGATTGACCTCCGTTCCGGCCCTCAATGCGGCGCCAGCGGGACTCGTGGCGGCCTCATCGGGTGCGGTGCAGGCGGATAGGGCGGCCAGACAAAGTAGTGGGAGCGCCTTCCTCACAGCCGTAGATACGCCACCGGAAGTCCGATCGCTTCCGACCCCTACAGTTCCACGCGCTCTTCGCGTCCTGATTCTCCGCTTCGATACATCGCATCGAAGATCGCATTCAGGATGAGGCCCTGCTCTCCGGGCACTGGGGAAGGCTCGCCATTCAGTATCGCACGAACAAACGCAACGACTTCGTCGGTGTGCATCGACTTCACGCGCGGTAAGTTGCGCGGCTTCATGTCGAACAACTGCTGATCCAATTCCGTGTAGATCGTGACCGGATCGTCAGAGAACAGGTCGAGTTCAGCGCCCGCTTCGGTTCCGAACAACTGGCATCCAAAGAACTCCTGCCGGATGTTGCTCATGAACGACGACTCCAAAGTTACCGCGGACCCATCCTCGAAACGGATAAATCCTGCGGCGAAGTCCTCGACCGTGAACTTGCTCCGATCGTAATCCCCCCACGCGTTCCAGTGCTTGGGGTCTTTGGCCATCGCTTGGTAGATGTTCGCCGTCGCGGTTACAGGCTTGGGATAGCCCATCAGAAAGAGCGTGAAGTCGAGGATGTGCACGCCAATGTCGATCAGCGGACCGCCGCCTTGCTGCTCCTTGTCGATGAACACCCCCCACCCAGGAACTTCTCGGCGTCTTAGCGCTTGTGCGCGGGCGTAGTAGACCTTGCCCATGTTTCCGCCGTCTATGAACTTCCTCATAAATCGGGCGATGGCCGAAAAACGCCACTGGAGGGCTATCTGAAGAAGCATGCCGCTCTGCTTCTCTGCGGCGATCATCTCCCGACACTCCTGCGCGTTCATCGCCATCGGCTTTTCACAGAGAACGTGCTTTCCTGCGAGGAGAGCGTCGATCGTCGGCTGCCTATGGAGCCGATTCGGCGTTGCAACGCTTACCGCGTCCACGTCGGGCAGCGCGAGGAGTTCGCGATAGTCCGAGAAGACATTGGGCACTCCAAACTTTTCGGCAGCCGCTTTCGCGGCCGCTTCGTTCGTGTCGGCGACGGCTACGATCTCGCACAGGTCGGGCATCGAAGCGTAACCCGGCATATGACAGCCCTGGGCGATTCCGCCCGCGCCGATGATCCCGATTCCGAGCTTCTTCATGGCGTGGTGGGCAAACCTCCAATCAGAACAGAGGGCGCGGCGCGCACGTGCGCCGCGCCCAAAGTCAGGACGAACCGCTTACCCAGCGGTGGGGGCCTCGTTAATCGCCTTGGCAGTTCCGTTGACGTACGCCGTCGCACGGCCGTGCGGCTTGATGTTAATCGGGTCCCAGATTAGTTTTTGGTTTGCCGGATTGGGGATCTCGGAGGGAGCCTTCCCCCCGACCACATGACCCATGTACTGGAGCCACACCTTACCGTTGTGGCTGACCCAGCACTCTTCAAAACCGGGCTCCTGCCCAAACTCCGGCCTGAGCTTCTCTTTCAAGTCCTTGGAATTCTCGGCCTCCGGAAACTTGCCGTGCTTCTCGGCATACTTCAGCAGGAAGTCCGCCGCCAGCTGTACTCGGGCCACAGCGGCATCGATTCCCTGATCGGTGATCGGCTCCTGAAGTTGGGGGCGTCCCCCGACGTCAGCCTGCTGTTTCTTTTGTGAATCGCACGCCACGCTGACCAAGCTTGCGACCAGCGCTGCGAGCATCAAAATCTTCCTCATTGGTTCTAAGTCTCCTGTTATTCAGGTCGTTCGGCCGCGGGCGTCTCCCGCTTGCGCGCCGACATCCATGTACCGAGGATTAGTATGGCAAACGTTCCCGACCAAAAGAGCCAAGTGGGCATCTCCGGGACGGCGGTCGGCAGAACTTTCGCCTCGTGGGCCGAGTGCGCCGACAGGAAGGCCAGCTTCACCGCCACCCACGCCACGATCACGTACGCCATGTGCTCAAGCCCGGGCCACTTCTCGATCATGCGAACCAGGACGAAGGCGGCGAATCGAAGAAGGACCACGCCCGAGATCGCCCCGGTGTACACGATGTAGATGTTGTCGCTCACTGCGACCGCAACGAGGATGCTGTCGATCGCGAAGACCAGGTCCGTCAACTCAACCAGCACGACGGTCTTCCAGAAGGAGGGGGGCGCTGCGACAGGACGGTCGCCGTGGTTGGAGGCCGAGCGCCCGATGAAGTGCTTGAGGGGCAAGTAGAGCAGATACGCCGCCCCGAAAGCCTGCAAGTACCAGAAGGCGATGAGGTGCTTCGCGCTCAGAAGAGCGAGAAAGCGCATCGTGAACGAGCCGACCAGCCCGACGAGAAGAGCCTTGCGACGCTCTTTTGGCGGCAGGTGCCGAACCAGAAGCGCGATGACGAGGGCATTGTCTGCCGAGAGAAGGCCCTCGAGCAGAATCAGCAAGCCGATCGTGCCAGCGTTGACTAGGATCTCGTGGGACATTTTCCTGCGCCTGGCATGACCTCGGCAGGCTTGACAAGCTGCGCAATAATACTCAACCGAATCTTCGACCCAAGGGGTGTTTCTATGCCGACATACGAGTACGAATGCCGAGCCTGCAGCCACACCTTCGAGGCCGAACAGAGGATCGTCGAGGACCCGATGAAGGATTGCCCTTCGTGCGGGCAAGAGAACTCCCTCAAGCGGCTCGTCCAGCCTGCGGCCATCCACTTCAGGGGATCCGGCTTCCACGTCACCGACTACGCCGCCAAGCCCAAGGACGAAAGACCCGAGGGTGCGAGTCCGGGCTGCACGGGAGACCAGTCCTCCTGCCCGACCTGCGCTACTGAGCAAGGGGCGTAGGTCAACAGGCCCAACTTCGCCAGGAAACGGACTGCAACCCAGTCTCCTTGATACTGGTATGATATCATACTGGTATCAAGGAGACACCGATGAAGCAAGAAAAAGAAGTCCGAACCCCGTCCGGGTGGCTAATGTTGGCGGTCGTGATCGCCCTATTCCTCTCGGCCGGCTATGTCCTCTACCTCACGATCACTCGAGCGATCGGCGATCAGGAGTTCGCGCGAGGCGCAGTGGGTTGGTGGATCGCCGGGGACGCGATCCTGTGGATCCTGGGAGGCCTTTTCTCAGCCGGGTTCTTCGTGGTCGAGCCGAACGGGAGCAAAGTGCTTCTGCTCTTCGGAGCCTACAAGGGCACGGTGAAAGACGCGGGCTTCCACTGGGCCAATCCGTTCATTAGCAAGCGGTCGGTTTCGCTTCGCGTGCGCACATTCAACGGAGAGAAACTCAAGGTCAACGACTCGGTCGGCAACCCCATCGAGATCGCGACGATCATCGTTTGGGCGGTGCGCGATACGTACAAGGCCTCCTTCGAGGTGGACGACTACCAGGAGTTCGTCGCGCTGCAGACGGAGACTGCGCTCCGCCACACTGCGAGCTCGCATCCATACGATGCCGAAGACGAAGAGATCTCGCTGAGAAGAAACACCGACGAAGTGTCCGCTCATCTCCGTGAGGAACTGGAGAAGAAGTTGGCCATCGCCGGAGTCGACGTCATCGACGCAAAACTCTCGCACCTCGCTTACTCTCCAGAGATCGCCGGCGCGATGCTGCGAAGGCAGCAGGCTGCTGCGGTCATCGCTGCGCGTCAGCGAATCGTGGACGGAGCCGTCGGCATGGTTGAAATGGCTCTGCAGCGAATGGAGGCGGAGGGCGTTCTGAAACTCGACGAAGAGCGAAAGGCGCACATGGTCTCCAACCTCATGGTGGTTCTCTGCAGTGAGCATGCGGCACAGCCGGTTCTGAACACTGGCTCGCTCTACTAAGCCCTCATGGCGAGGAAGAGTTTCCTGCTGCGGATCAGCCCAGATCTCTGGGCTGAACTGCAGCGTGTGGCAGCGGAGGAGTTCCGGAGCGTAAACGCTCAGATCGAGGTACTCCTCCGCGAAGCGCTCAAGCGGCGAGGACGGAGCCTTCCGTTATCCGCTGCCGACTCGAACGACGGAGACGAAGCGGAAGGCGACGGTTAAGGCGGGCCTTTATCGCGGGCGCATCGGCGAGTCGGGGCTCTCCCCGGCGCGCAGAGCGATTTCTGCGCCCTCCTCGCCCGCTTCGAGCGTTTCAAAGAGGTTTCGAACCGATTGGCCGATTCGGTCCTCTTGAAGAGCTTCTGCCTCGATTTCGTCCACCAGCCTACGGCCGAGTTCGATGGCTCGGTCACGGGCTTCCTGCGCTTCTTCGGCCTCCGGGTTTTCTCCTTCTAAGCGGTATGGAACCAGGAGTTCGACGAGTTCCATGGCCACGGTTCGGCTGCGCGCTGCTTCGACTCCAAGCTCATCTGCGCGCTGGCCGAGCCGCTGCGCGATCCGAAGGGCGATCGTTCCGGCGTGGGGCAGGTCGAGGGGCAAGTCGAAGAACTTCATTCTTAGGGTTCCTTGTGTCCCATCTGCTTCGCGAGCAGTCTATGGAAGTGGTGTGGCCCCGTCTCGCGTTTCGGCGAGAACCTGCCGCCGCGATACAGTCGGGATCGAATTCCCGTCTGCACCAATTCGACGATGACTTCGTCCTCGCGCTCGACTCTATCCAACTGAGATCCCGCACCTTCACCGATTTTCGATTCGTCCCAGACGTAACTCAAGAAGCTGATTTTCGTCGAGCGTTCCGATTGAGGCTTGACGACGTTGATAGACAGGCCCCACGGATAGAAGTTGAACATCAGGTTTGGGAACAGCCACCAGTAATAGGCGGCAATCTTGCGTCCAAAATCGGGCGATGATTCGGGAACGTCGAACGCGGCCTCACCTTCCTTTGCGTGCGCAAGCTGCAGGATGCAATCGTCGTGGATCTCCGTCGCATAAGATTCGTAGTCGATCGTTGCGTTGAGGTCCGGATGGATGTAGGGTACATGGAACCCTTCCAGGTAGTTCTCGACGTAAAGCGCCCAATGCGCCTGCACCCGATACTCGCGCGACCTCTCGCTCGAAAAGCGAAACTCGTCAAGCGGCAGCCACGACATCCTCTCCGCCATCGGCCGAATCCACTCCGCGAAGTCGCGGGCAGGATTCACGGATGCGAACAGGAACCGGCCCCACTCGCCGAAACTGCATCGCGGGAGATGATCCTGGTCGGAGGGAAAGTCCTCGACCCCCTCGAATTCCGGCATCGAAAGAAATCGGCCGTCGAGACCAAACCGGCGCCCGTGATAACGGCACCGGAGCATCCGCTCCGTTCCAGGGCCCTCGCAGACGAGGTTCGCTCGATGCGTGCAGACATTCGAGAGGCAGTGGATGCGGTCGGACTCATCGCGTGTCAACAGCAAAGGTTCATCGAGACAGCCTTCCAGGAGTTGAAAGGGAAACACTTGACCGGGCGCCTTGACGACGTCCGCGTCGGCCACCCATTGCCAAGATCGCGCGAAGATCTTGTCCACCGCTTCTCCGTAAGCCGAGGGCGACTTGAAGAACTCGGGTGACAGCGTGGCTGCCACCTCGATACGTTCGTCCACATAGTATCCTTCTTTCATTCCGACTTCGGCCCAGCAGGACTCGCAGCCCCTCGGTCGAATCAGAAATTCGAGACTAAGGAGAATCTGTGTCCGAGACCATTGATAGCCTACTCCACGAGAAGAGGCATTTCGCGCCTCCCCCCAATTTCGTCGCTCAAGCAAACGTCAGTGACCCTTCGATTTACGAGGCCGCGGAACCGGACTACGAGGGCTTCTGGGCGAACTGGGCGGCGAAACTGGATTGGTTCGAGCCATGGTCGCAGGTTCTCGATTGGCAGCCTCCTTACGCCAAGTGGTTCCTGGGGGGGAAGATCAACGCCTGCCACAACTGCGTTGATCGCCATGTATCGGCGGGGCTCGGCGGAAAGACCGCGATTCTGTTCGAAGGCGAACCGGGAGACGTTCGGGCCATCACCTATGCTGAACTGCAAGCGCAAGTTTCGAAAACAGCGAACGCGCTCAAGGCCCTCGGAGTGAAGAAGGGCGACATCGTCTGCATCTACATGCCGATGGTTGCGGAACTCGCGATAGCAATGCTCGCCTGTGCGCGAATTGGCGCTGCGCACAGCGTCGTGTTTGGAGGATTCTCCGCCGAGGCGCTGCGCGAGCGAATCAACGACGGGGGGGCTGTCGCAGTCATCACAGCCGACGGCGGTTGGCGTCGGGGCAAAATCGTCGAACTCAAGAAGACGGTGGATGAAGCGATCCAAGATTGCCCGTCGGTAAAGAAGGTGCTGATCCTAAAGAGAACGAATCAGCCGCAAGACTACTCTTGGGTCGAAGGTCGCGACTGTTGGTGGTCCGACATTGTCGACAACCAGTCGGAGGATTGTCCGTGCGAACCCATGGACAGCGAAGACCTGTTGTTCACCCTGTATACGAGTGGCTCAACTGGAAAGCCAAAGGGGATCATCCACACGACGGGGGGATATCTTACGGGGACTTTCGCCACGTTCCAATGGGTGTTCGACATCAAGCCGAATGACATCTATTGGTGCACCGCAGACTGCGGCTGGATCACTGGTCACAGTTACGTCGTGTACGGCCCGTTGGCGAACGGCGCAACGGTGTTGATGTACGAAGGCGCGCCCGACACTCCGGACAAGGATCGTTTCTGGCGGATCGTAGAGAATCACAAGGTGACGATTCTTTACACGGCGCCGACCGCGATTCGCGCGTTCATGAAGTGGGGCGATGAGTACCCCGCTCAGTGCGACCTCTCAAGTTTGAGGCTTCTCGGAAGTGTCGGAGAACCGATCAACCCGGAGGCGTGGGTTTGGTACTGGCAGCACATCGGCGGAGGACACTGCCCAGTTGTGGACACTTGGTGGCAGACGGAAACCGGTTCGATTCTCATCACCCCCCTCCCCGGAATCACGGTGTGCAAGCCAGGCTCGGCGAGCCGACCGTTTCCAGGAGTTCGAGCAGAGGTGTATTCTGAGGACGGAAGAGCACTGGAGGGGGCGCATGGCGGATACCTCGTTCTCACGCGCCCGTGGCCGGCGATGTTGCGCGGGATCTTCAACGATCCGGACAGATATGTCCAGCAGTACTGGTCGAGATTCCCAGGCGTTTACTTCACCGGAGATGGCGTCAAACGAGATGAGAACGGCGACCTCTGGCTGTTGGGGCGCGTGGACGACGTGATGAACGTCGCAGGACACAGGATCAGCACGATGGAGGTGGAAAGCGCGCTCGTCGATCATCCTGCGGTCGCCGAGGCCGCCGTCATCGGGAAGGCCCACGACGTGAAGGGGCAGGCGATCAGCGCATTCGTTCTCCTCCGTGCCGGTCACGAGCACGACAACATCGTGTCAGAGTTGAAGGAGCATGTTGCGAAGGTGATCGGGGCGATCGCAAGGCCGGACGACGTCTTCATCTGCGGAGATTTGCCCAAGACCCGAAGCGGGAAGATCATGAGGCGACTTCTGAGAGACGTCGCTGAGGGCAGAGCCCTGGGTGACACGACCACCCTTGCTGACCCAGGCGTCGTGTCGAGCCTGCGGAACCAGTACGAGCACTTGGAAGCGTAGATGCGAACGGCTGTCTATCCCGGAAGTTTCGACCCGCCGACCAACGGGCATCTCGACCTGATCGTTCGGGCCGCCGGCGTGTTTGACCGGCTCATCGTCGCCGTGGGGGAGAACCCCGCCAAGTCGGCTCTGCTCACCTCTCAGGAGAAGGTGGACCTCCTACGCGAAGTGTGCGCCGCCTACGAGAACGTGGAAGTCCGCCCATTCTCCGGGCTGTTGGTCACCTTCGCAAGGTCGGTCGGCGCGACGGCGGTGGTGCGAGGCCTCCGAGCCGTCAGCGACTTTGAGTACGAGTTCCAGATGGCCTTGACGAACCGGGCCCTCGATAGCGGCGTCGAGACGGTTTTCATGGCGACGAGCGCGGATACGATGTTTGTTTCGTCCTCTCTTGTTAAGGAGGTGGCGGCCCTCGGCGGGGACGTGTCCCAGTTCGTGCCGCCCGCGGTGGCCCGATGCCTTGCGGCTAAGCTTGGCGTACGCGCAGAGTGACCATGGAAATCATCAAGTCCCTAGACCAGTTGAGAGAGATGATCGAGAAGCCCAGGCAGTTCCTGGGCATCACCTTTGGGCTCAACAAGGAGGAGTGCGTGGTCCTCCTGAGGCGGATTCACGCCTCGATGCCCGAAGCGATCAAGGAAGCCGAGAAACTCGTCCGCGAGTCCAGCCGCATCGTCGAGACCGCGACGGAAGAGGCACAGAGGACTCTCGATAGGGCCAAGGGCGAAGCGCAGCGAATCACGGACGCCGCACAAAAGGAAGCAGAACGCGAACTCCAGCAAGCACGCCTTGAACGCGAGAAGCTGCTCGAAGAGAATGAGATCATCCGAGCCGCGAAGATCGAGGCTGAGAGGGTCAGAAGCGAAGCCGAAGCCGACGCTGCTCGAATGCGGCGGTCGGCCGACGATTACGCTCTGGATGTCCTCACGCGTCTGGAGGCCGCCCTCGGCAAGGCCATGTCGAACGTCGAGAGAGGCAAGGCGGAACTCCAGCGAACCAAAGAACCCGCGGCCACAACCCGGGCCAAGTAGCCGCCAGCCTGCTGGTAGACTGTGGCTCCCCCGAGCCAGCTCCGCCCCATGAAGAAACCGAAACTGATTGACCTGAACGAGGCCGTTCAGCATCCGGGCAGAACGCTGACTTTCGACCTCACCATCCAACTCGAAGAAGAGGAGGATCTCGACCTCGTGCAGCCCCTCGTCGGCACCCTCAGCGCCGAAAGCACAGGAAACCGCCTATTCGTCAAGGGCGACTTTGCCGGGGTCGTGGTCATGGAGTGCGGGCGATGCCTCGCCCCGGTGGAACTGCCCGTCAGCGTGATGGTAGACGAGGAGTTCGCGGTCGAGGGCACTCCCGCCGGCTTCGGAACGCAAGGCTATGCGGAGGTCGTGGAAGACGAGCCCTCGCCGCTCTTTACGAACAACCAACTCAATTACGAGGAACTTCTCCGCCAGGACTTGTGGGTCAGCCTGCCAGCGACAGTTCTCTGCAAGTCCGACTGCGCGGGCATCGTGACGGAGCATGAGACGGAACCCCAGGGCCGTCCGGAGTTCTCCGTGTTGTCCGAAATGCTTCCCAAGGAGACCAGTGAGGCTTGAAGATCGCAGTTGACGCGATGGGGGGTGACCATGCGCCGGAAGCAATCGTTTTCGGCACAGTCCAAGCCGCCCCCGACGTCGACGGAGAACTGCTGCTCGTCGGCAAGGAATCCGCGATTCGGGAGGCCTATCCGGCACGATTGCCGGAGAACGTTCGAGTAATCGAAGCCACCGAAGTTATCGAAATGCACGAGGCGCCAGTCGAGGCCCTTAGAAGGAAAAAAGACTCTTCGCTCGTCGTTGCAGCCAACCTCGTGATGCAGGGCGAGGCAGAGGCCATGGTTTCAGCAGGAAACACCGGAGCCGCAGCGGCAGCCGCGCACATGATGTGGAAGTGCATCCCGAACATCTCGCGGCCCGCGATCGCAACGGTCTTCCCATCCAAGACCGGGAGATTCGTGGTGCTCGACAGCGGCGCGACGCCTGACGCCGGCGTCCAGAATCTCGTGGAGTTCGCCCTCATGGGATCGGCGTACGCCGAAGCGGTACTCGGCATCCAGAAGCCTCGAATCGCGCTTCTCAACATCGGGGAAGAGGAGACGAAGGGCAACGCGCTCACGAAGCAAGCCTACAAGGCTCTGAAGTCTGCGTTTCCCGAGTTCATCGGCAACATCGAGGGGAAGTCCCTCTTCAAGGGTGAAGCGGACGTAGTCGTCTGCGACGCCTTCGTCGGAAACGTCGTGCTCAAGACCGCCCAGGGTATCGGCGACTTCTTCTGGTACATGATCCGTGACGCACTCGAAAAGCGCCCGATGATGAAAGTTCTGCTCGGCCCCATCCTAAAGGCCACGTTTTCGGACATCAAGCGCAAGACCGACTACGCCGAGTACGGGGGGGCGCCGCTCCTCGGTGTAAACGGCATGTGCTTCATCTGTCACGGCCATAGCAACGCAAAGGCGATCAAGAACGCGATTCTCTTCGCGCGGCGGGGTGTTCAGCGCCACCTCACGGACATCATCGCGGAAAGGGCCAGGCGCCTGCACGCCGAGGAGCCGGAGTATGTCTAGACCGAACGCCGTGATCCGTTCGATCGGCATGAGCGTTGCGGAACGGGTCATGACCAACCACGACTTCGAGGAGTTCCTCGACACGTCCGACGAGTGGATCAAGTCGCGAACAGGCATCTCCGAACGGCACATCGCTTCAGTGGAGGAAACTGCAAGCACATTCGCCACCCGCGCGGCCGCCGAAGCGCTCGAAAAGGCACAGGTCGATCCGAAGGAAGTCGAGATGATCTTGGTCGCGACCGTGACGGGCGACATGCAGTTTCCATCTACTTCGTGCCTGGTGCAATACAACCTCGGTGCAACGAACGCAGGCGCATTCGACGTCGGCGCGGCCTGCGCCGGCTTCATCTACGCCTGCGAGATCCTGTCCTCCATGATCAAAGGCGGTTCGGTGCGCAACGGAATCGTAGTGGGAGTGGACGTCCTCACGAAAATCGTGGACTGGACAGATCGCTCCACGTGTATCCTCTTCGGCGATGGCGGGGGGGCGGTGTTCATGGAAGCGAGCGATGAAGACCGGGGCGTCATGTGCACCGTGATGAAGTCCGACGGCTCCGGAGGGAAATACATTCGACTCGCTGTCGGTGGCTCACTTTATCCGAGTCGTTCGCCGCAGGCGGAAGGGAAGTCGGACCGGGTTTACATGGCCGGACGCGAAGTCTACAAGTTCGCCGTGAAAGCGATGGGGGATTCGTGCTGCACGGTCCTTGAGAAAGCCGGGCTGTCGGTGGACGACGTCGACCTGTTCGTCCCCCACCAGGCGAATCTTCGAATCATCGAGGCGGCCTCCGACCGCCTGGGACTTTCGCCCGAAAAGGTTTTCATCAACGTGGATCGGTATGGCAACATGAGCGCAGGCAGCATTCCCGTTGCCCTCTATGAAGCCGAACAGATGGGCAGGCTCAAACGTGGTGATCTTGTGATGACCGTCGGCTTCGGCGCAGGCCTCGTTTGGGGCGCCAATCTGATACGCTGGTAACTTGGAGCGCAATTGGCAACCGAGGGGATGTTCAGCGCGCAGAGATACCGCAAGGTCGGGTTCGCCGTCCTCTGCGTCCTCTTGGCGCTCGCGGCGATCGCATTCGTGCTTCCGCTCTGGAGTGCGATAGCGTGGGGCGTCGCGCTTTCGATCCTCGTCAGTCCCATCAACACTCGGCTTCGTGCTCGCGTTAGGGATACCCTGGCAGCGTCACTCACGACGGCGGCGACGATCCTCTTCATCATCGGGCCCGTGGCGGGCATCACCTTCGCGGCCGTCGCTGAAGTCACGCAGGCGAAGTCGGAATTCGAAGCCCGGAGGATTCAGGCCGGAGGCACTGAGCAAAAGGACGGGCTGTCGGTGTCTTCGCTGGTTGCGCGGGCGGACGAACTGATGCGGCCGTGGGCGGAGAGGGCGGGAATCGAGGACTTTGATCTGAAAGCGACCGTCGCCAACGGCACGAAGAAGTTCGTCGAGAACCTTCCTCGGATCATCTGGAACGGCATCTGGGGCACGATCCAATTTGTCTTCGCGCTCATCTTGATGTTCTTCCTGTTGCGAGACGGCTACAAACTGAGGGACCCCGCGCTCGAGTTAATCCCGCTTCCACGCGAACGGGGAGAAGCCGTTCTCAAGTCGATCTCGGACACCGTGCATGCAGTGTTCTACGGCATCGTCCTCGTGGCTCTCATTCAGGGCCTCGTGATGGCAGTCGGCCTGCTCGCAGTCGGAGTTCCCGGCGCTTGGTTCTGGGGGCTTGCGACGGTCATCGCCTGTACGATTCCTTTCGTTGGATCTCCAATCGTTTGGGTGCCGACCGCTGTGCTTCTGATGTCGCAGGGCGAGTGGGGGAAGGGAATCTTTATCGCAGCATATGGCGCGGCCGTGGTCGGGACGCTCGACAATCTGCTCCGCCCCGTCATCATCGGAGCGCGCGTGAAACTCCACCCCGTAGCGGTGTTCTTTGCGATCTTCGGCGGCATCGTTTTGCTCGGCCCAGTGGGGATCTTAGCGGGCCCGGTTCTTCTCAGCGTGTTGCTCGGCGCGATCCAAGTTCTCAGGGAGATCCTCACGTCCGAAACGGCGCCCCCACCGGCGCCCGGCCAGGACGCTACGAGCACTGCCGCCGGCCCCTAATCGTAAGACTGAATCATACGAACACGACGGCCACGCTCACCACGGGCGTCATCTCGTGCCGCTGCTTCAAATACTGCCGCGCGAATTTCTCACACGCTGCGCTCACCTTTGCCGTTTCGCTGAACTCCCCTGCGGACAGTCCTTCGACGTGGGCGCAAAGCCTCTCGGCGAAGAGCTCCTCCCAGCCGTCTAATGCGGAAATGCCCCTTGCTGCGAGAGAAACGTCGCCGACCACACACCGACTCTCGGGATCGACTGCGATGCCGGCGAATACCGTCCCGTTCGCGGCCATCTCGCGCCTCTGTCCGATCGCCTCTCTCGTCAAACCGGTCTTGCCCCACCGATCCACATAAACGACGCCCGTGGGCACGTCGTCCCCGAAGTAGGCCGAGTCCTCCTCGACGATAAGCCTCTGGCCGTTCTCAAGCGGGATCACGTTTTCGCGGGAGTAGCCGAGTGTGCTGACCGCCTCCATTAGGCGGTGCTGGTGCCGTGGTTCGCCATGCACAGCGCCAATCAGCGCAGGTTTCGTCAACTCGATGTACTGCAGGAGTTCATCCAAGTAACCATGGCCGCTTGCGTGCACCCGCACCTCAGGCCCATAAACGACGTTAGCTCCCAGGCGAAACAGGCCGTTGATGACGGCCCAGATGCGATCTTCGTTGCCGGGAATCGGCCGCGCAGAGTAGATGACCGTGTCGCCCGGCCGAATCTGCAGCCTTCCATACTCCTGCCTCGACATTTGGCTTAGCGCAGCGAGGCTCTCGCCCTGCGATCCCGTGGCCAGAATCACGAGCTCTCGATCTTCGTACTGATCTGTGTCGTACGTGTCAATGTAGATGTCTTTCGGGATCTCAAGGAGACCGATGCTGGCGGCGGTCTCGATGTTCTGCGCCATGCTGCGGCCCGCAGCCGCAACGAAACGGCCGTGCCGCTTCGCAGAATCGAACACGTGCCGAATTCGGTGCACGCTGCTTGAGAAGCAGGTCACGAACACGCGGCCAGGTGCATTGGCGATGACGGCGTCGATTCCCTGTGCCGCGTCGGCTTCGGAAAGCGAGACGCCCTTCGCCTCCGCATTCGTGCACTCACAAAGCAGCAGTTGAACGCCCTCCTCGCCGACTTCACGAAGTTTGGCGACATCGGTCTCCTTCTTGTCAGGCGTTGAGGGATCGAATTTGAAGTCACCGCTGACGAGGATGGTGCCAGCAGCCGTCGAGAAAGCAAGCGAATAACTGTCGGGCATGCTGTGCGTGACATGAATCGGTCGGACAGTGAAGGGGCCGACGTCGAAGGAGTCGTAGTTTGGAAACGTCCGAATCCTCTTCGCCGCCTCGGAGTCGCGTTCCGCCACCTTCCTGGCCGCCATCGCTGCTGCAAGCGGCGGCCCGATGACAGGAACGTCGAATTGGCTCATGAAGTGTGGGAGCGCACCGATGTGATCGTCATGACCGTGAGTCAGGATGACCGCGACCAACTCGTCCTCATGGGCGCGCAGAAAAGTCCAGTCGGGAAGAACAGTCTCGACGCCCGGCAGGTCCTCATGGGGAAAGCCGAGCCCGGCGTCCACGACCACGATTTGGCCGTCCTGCCGGAGGACCGTCATATTCTTGCCGATTTCGGCCGCGCCTCCAAGCGGGACGACTTCTACGTGGGGCATCGGCAAGTGTTACCCCAGACCGCCGATCCGACTTCGGATGGCGGCGCCTGGAAACTGGGGGTAACCTCGATCCGTGCCGGACATTCAGTTTGATCGGTATTACCGATACGACGCCATCGTCGAGTTCCTCAAAGCCTACTCGGCCGAGTACCCAAACCTAATCACGCTCCAAGTGATCGGGAAGAGTTATGAGGGAAGAGACATCTACCTCGTCGAAGTGACGAACAAGGCGACCGGCCCCGCGGACGACAAGCCCGCGTTCTGGTGTGACGGAAACATTCATGCTTCCGAAGTCAGCGCCAGTTCCGCCGTGCTCTTCATTCTCAATCGACTCGTGACGGATTACGGCAAGGATCCAAACGTCACGCGGGCGCTTGACTCGCGCGCTTTCTACCTCGTGCCGCGCGTGAATCCGGATGGAGCGGAGTGGGCGCTTGCGGACGTGCCGAAGATCATCCGATCCGGCACTCGACCCTACCCATACGACGAAGACGACTACTACGGCATCGAGCGTCAGGACGTGGATGGAGACGGTCGAATGCTGTCCATGCGAATTCCGGATCCGAACGGAGCCTGGAAGATCTCTGAGACAGAGCCGCGTTTGATGGAGAGGCGCGAGCCCTCCGAGACGGGCGGAACGTACTACAGGGTCCTACCCGAAGGCATCTTTCACAACTTCGATGGAATTCGAATGCGTGGGCGGAAGATCAAAGAAGGTCTCGACTTCAACCGGAACTTCCCGAGCCAGTGGCGTTTCGAGAGTGAACAGACCGGCGCTGGCCCCTATCCCACGAGCGAGCCTGAAATCAGGGCGCTTGTCGACGCGATCGTGAACCGCCCCAACATCTGCGGCGCGGTGACGTTTCACACGTTCAGCGGCGTGCACCTGCGTCCGCCAAGCACGAAGCCCGATGACGATCTTCCCGCTGAGGACATCTGGAATTACAAGAAGATCGGAGACAAGGGAAAGGAACTCACCGGCTATCCCGCGATTAGCAACTACCACGAGTTTCGCTACCACCCGAAAGAGATCATCACGGGTGTGTTCGACGATTGGATGTATGAGCACCGAGGCGTCTTTGCTTGGACGACGGAGATCTGGTCTCCCCAGCGACAAGCGGGGATCACGGACTACAAGTACATTGATTGGTTCCGCGACCATCCGTTCGACGATGACGTCAAGTTGCTAAAGTGGAGCGACGAGAAACTGGGCGGCCGTGGTTACGTCGACTGGTACCCCTTCGAACACCCGCAACTCGGCAAGATCGAGATGGGAGGGTGGGACTCCCAGTATGCGTTCCGAAATCCGCCACCCGATCATCTCGAGAGCGAGATCGCTCCTTTCGCCGACTGGGTGATCTGGCAAGCGCTCATCTCGCCGAAACTCGAGGAGTTTTCGACCATCGTCGAACCCACAGGCGACGGAGCAGTGATCAAGTTCTGCGTCGACAATACGGGCTGGCTCCCTTCATACGTCACGCGGAACGGAAGGGACAAGAAACTCTGCCGAGGGGTCATCGGCGAAATTCAGCCGGGTGAGGGAATCCAAGTCGTGGCAGGTTTGCTGCGCCAGGAAGGCCCGCAGTTGGAGGGGCGAAGTCACCTGCCCGCATCGGGTTTCGGTTGGCTTCTCGACGCGACGGATCATCGCCACGTGTTCGAGTGGACGGTGCGCGGACATGGAGACGTGACGCTGGTGGCTCGCCACGAGCGCGCCGGAAGACTCGTCAAAAAGGTTACAGTGTGAGGAGGCAGAACGATGAGCGAGCAAATGGAGGCCCACCGAATTCACGAGGGCCCGGATGATCTGATTGAGACGGAGCACATCCGGATCAAGTTTCAGAAGGGATCGCCTCAGGAAGTCGGGATCAACGGCTGCAGGATCGAGGACGTGATCGAAATACTCGTGCAACGGCTGCTGGATTACCAGGGCCGAGAATTCGCATGTGAGGAGAACGCGCTTGCTTTAGAGCATCTCGAAGATGCGAGGGAGGCGCTGCTTCTTCGTCGTCGTCGCCGTGAAGAGCAGGGGGTCTACGGCAGACGCGAAAAGCATGTCACCGGTCACTAAGTTGAGTGTGGCGTTACGGCCTTCGATACCGCTGATTCGTTCGCCGCGGTAGGCTTCAGCCGCGCTTCTGACCGTTTTCGGTGTATTTGTCGAATTCGAAAACGTATCTCCACCAGTTGTTGAGCCGACCATCCTCGTTGATTCCCACGGCGCGCGGCAGGTGAGCGAACCACCACCTCATGTAGTTGCGATGATAGTCCGGTCCGCCCCACGTCTCGCAGCTGACGTTGCGAGTCCGGCCGGATAACTTCGGGTAGTTCAGCCAGTCGTCGGCCGTGCTGCGCACCACCCGTGGGTTCGAATAGTCGTAATCCTTCTCGGCGTTTGGCGGCCAGTGACAGGTTCCGACCGCGGCGACTCCGTTCGACTGAGTGAAGTTCGCCGCGAAGCGCGCCCAGTTCGTCGTCAGCTTGTCCACTTCCCATCCACCGTAGATGCGCGACATCGTGGATTCGGTTCTGTGGCAGAGGTCGTGCAACATCTCCGCGACCCCGCGTTCGTAGTTGAACCCCATGATTGCGAACGGCTTGGTCGTCCGGACCTTTTCGTAGACGCCACCGTTGATGTAGAAAGCGCGAGGACCCGCCATCGCGCTCTCCCAGAATCCCATGTACGGCGCTCCGAACCACCAGACTTCGTCGGCCTTTCCGGAGTCGATCACCTTGTCGATTCCGTACTGCACGATCGTCGCCTCGTAGTCCGTTCCGTCCGGTTCGTGCCACGGAGTCTCCTTCTTCCATGCGGACAAATACGCGTCCACCGTATACCGGTAACCATCCACCTTCACTGGAAACGCGTCGACGTCTCTCCACTCCACGACTTCGCATTGGATGAAGTTGTTGCTCGCGGTCTTCACGTCAGCGATGTAGCCCTCGGCCAATTCGCGCGGCTTGTTCCATCCGCAGTGCTCAGACAATCGCTTGCCTCCGGGCACGATCGGATCGAAGTTGATGACGAGCACCTTCACCTTGATCGGCGCATCCTGAATCCGAGGCGTAGCGCCGACTTCAGGCTTCGGCGTGGGCACGACGACTTGGGTGGGCATCATCCCAGACCCGAGTAGCAGTAGCGGAAGGACTTTCGAAATCATGTAACTTTGTAGTATGGACGGTTCGCAGAGGGCGGGACAGTTCGCCCCTTGTTGCGTACGCGGGTCACGCGTTCGCGTACCTGGCTTCCAAAGCATCCCACGAGTCGGTGCGAATCGCCTCACGCGCCTCTCCCATCAACCTGGCGTAGAACGCGAGGTTGTGGAGCGTCGCAAGCCGAGCGCCGAGCGGCTCGTTCGCCAGGAACAGATGCCTGAGGTAGGCGGCCGAGTAGCGCTCCGTCCAGGGGAAGACGCTTGCCGGGTCCGGTGGGCCGTCCACATCCTGCCAGCGCGAGTTGAGGATGTTGATCCTCCCCTGCAGCGTGTACAAAGCATGATGCCGCGCCATTCGGGTCGGAAGGACGCAGTCGAAAAGGTCCACGCCGCACTTCACTGCGTGGAGGATGTCGCGTGGAGTTCCAACTCCCATCAGGTATCGAGGCTTGTCCTCAGGGAGGAGCGGAGCCGTGAGTTCGACTACGGGCCTCTGCATCTCCGTCGGCTCGCCAACGCTTACGCCTCCGATCGCGAAGCCGTCAAAGGGAAGCGACGTAATGCACCCCGCGGAGGTCTTCCTCAGATCATCGTGCACGCCGCCCTGAACGATCCCGAACACGGCTTGCCCGTCTCCTCGCGCCGACAGGCTCCGCTTCGCCCATTCATGAGTCAATTCCATCGCGCCTGCGACTTCCTCTCGATCCGCAGGATAGGGGGGGCAGACATCGAGCGCCATGGTCACGTCGACCCCTAACTTCCGCTGGATTTCGATGCTGCGCTCGGGAGTCAGCAGCATTGGAGATCCGTCAATGTGAGAACGAAACTGCACGCCCTCCTGCGTAATCGAGCGAGACGCGGCGAGGCTCATCACCTGATATCCGCCGCTGTCCGTCAGGATTGGCCGGTTCCATGCCATGAAGCGGTGGAGGCCACCCAGTCGCTCGATCAACTCCTCGCCCGGTCGAAGCGTAAGATGATAGGTGTTCGACAGGATCATCTCGAACCCGAGCGCCTCGAGGTCTTCGGACGAAACGGTTTTCACGCACGCTTGCGTGCCCACGGGCATGAACGCAGGCGTTTGCACTATCCCATGGGGGAGCGCCAGAACCCCGGTTCGCGCCCGGTTCGAAGTTGACCTATGTGTGACGCTGAGCTCTGCGCCTATGCTGCCTGCACCCCGATTCCCTCAGGCGTGACTGTCATCGTGATCTCTTTTCCGTTCCGTACGACCACGACCTTCACCGGCTTTCCGGGCTCTGCATTCTCAAAGATCGATTGGATGTCCTCGATCGAACCGATTGTCTTCTCGCCCCACTTCATGATTCGATCTCCGGCCATGAGTCCTGCCTTCTCCGCGGGCGAGTTCGGCTGCACACCGTCGAGCAACAGTCCCGGGCCCCCGTCTCCATAGGAGGGGATGAGCCCGACTCGGACGCGTCGAGTGCCCGCCCCCCCTGAACTCGATTCCTGCTTCGGTGGGGTGCGGTCCACGACTACGCCGCTGACGATGACCGGGACCATACCGCTCAGCGCGTCGACCTTTTTGATCCAAGCGACTGCCATGTTCACGATCTTCGCTGCGCCGTCGTAATTCAATGTCGCCGCCGAATCGGTTTCTGTGTGGTAGTGCTCATTCTCGCCCGTGAAGAAGAAAGTCACGGGAATGTTCGATCGTTCGAAGCCTGCGTGATCGCTCCGACCGCGCAAGTCTTCACGATCGACTTGGACGACGAAATCGGCCGCGAGCTCCTTGATGAAATCGGGCCAGAGCGGCGACGTGCGCACTCCGTCGATGATGATCTTGTTCTCTCGCAGACCCCCGATCATGTCGAGATTGAGCATCCAACTAACTCGGCTCAAGTCGATCGTCGGGTTCTTGACGAAGTGCGTGCTTCCAATGAGACCTAACTCTTCGCCGCTATAGAGTTGGAAGAGGATGGACCGCCGATTCGACTTCGTTTCTGCGAAGTAGCGCGCGAGTTCGAGCACCGCAGCGGATCCACTCGCGTTGTCGTCCGCGCCGAAGTGAATCGAGTCGGCTCCGGTTCGGGATCCAAACTCTCCCCTGCCGACATGGTCCAGATGTGCTCCGATGATGATGTACTGGTCCTTCACCGCTGGGTCCGTTCCGGGCAGTAGCGCCATTACGTTGCGCCCTGTCACCGACTTGGGCCGAATCTCCGATTTGAAACTGACCTTCAGGCCCTTCGCGAACCCTGGCGCGACGCGACCGGAGAGGGCCTGTTTGCGAGCCTCGTCGAACTTCATCCCGCTCACTCGCTCGAACAGGCCTGACGAGATGGCGACCGCCGCGAAGCCCGAGCCGTTCTCGATTCCATACCGTCTGTCGAGGCCCAAGAGGCCTTGCCCGGTCTGAGTTCCGACGAAGAGGATCGCTGCCGCGCCCCTCTCCTTCGCGGCTTGCGCCTTTTGCCGAGTCGTCGCTCCCCCGTTCGGGCTCACGAACACGGCGACGGCTTTGCCCTTGACGTCGATGCCCTTGTAGTCATCCCGCTCCGGGCTCGCGAGACCCTCGCCCGCGTAGACGACGGGGAGCCCGTCGAGCGCGTCCGGCACGGAGTTGTACACGGGGTTGAAGTCAACGCCCACCTTAGCCGCGATCTCGTTTCCGGCCGAATTCAGAAGCCGTAGATTCGTCTCAGGCGTGGCCTCGCCGCCGAACGTGACGGGAAACTCCTGGAAGTAGGTTCCCGCCGTGCCCGCCGGCAGGAGCCCCAGGTCGCTGAACCACTTCTTGGCGTAGTCGCCTGCCTTCCTCTCGCCCTCGGATCCGGTCAACCGGCCGCCGAGTTCGGGGGAGGCGAGATACTCTACGTGCGCTCGCAGCGAGGATGCAGTGATGCTGGGCTCCGCCGTGGCGAATCCCAGCATGTGCGCAGCCAATAGGGGAATGAAGGTCACCATTTAGTCTCTCCAGTCAGCAATGAATACGTTCGTTTCTCCCGGCTGTTTCCCGTTTCGGTTGCTCGCCCACACGAGTTTCTTCCCCTTGCGGTCGAACATAGGAAATCCGTCAAAGTCCGGCGAGTGCGTGATCCGCGTCAGTCCCTTGCCGTCGACCCCGATCATCCAGAGGTCGAACTCGCGGCCCTTCGGGTCGCCGTAATTGGACGAGAAGATGATCCGTTTGCCGTCGGGATGGAGGAATGGCGCGAACGAGGCGCAGCCGAGATTCGTGACCTGTCTCTGGTTCGAGCCATCCGCGTCCATGATCCAAACTTCCAGTTTCGTCGGTCGAACGAGATTCTCCTTGAGCAGTTCGTAGTAGTCCCGGACCGACTCGAAGTTGGCGAAGGTAGACCGCCGAAACACGATCTGCTTCGAATCCCAACTTACAAACGGACCGCCGTCGTATCCGTAAGTCGTTGTGAGCTGCTTGATGTTCTTTCCGTCGAGGTCCGAGCGGAAGATGTTCAGATCGCCGTCCACGAGAGACGTGAACACCATGAACTGGCCGTTTGAAGCCACAGTCGTCTCAGCGTGGTACCCGCCTCGGTCGATGACCAATCTTCGGTTCGATCCATCCGCATTGGCCCGGAAGATTCGAAAGTTGGGGTTGACCATCCACACATACCCTCGCGACATGTCGGGCTTCACCTGTGGGCCCGGGTCTGCCCAATCCGTGGCGCTGAACAAGATCTCCTTACCGCCGGGCAGGAAGTACCCACAGGTGCACCGACCTTTGCCTGACGACACCAGCCGCTTGTTCGATCCGTCCGCGTTCATCGTGATGATCTGCTCGTCCGGCCACTCCGGCTGAGTGGACTGATAGATGATCTTCGTGCCGTCGTCGCTGAAGTACGCCTCTGCGTTTTGGCCGCCGAAGGTGAGTTGTCGAATGGACGCCAAGTGAGTCTCGCCTGCGTGGGGCGGCAGTGCCGTCTGCGACGGTGTGAGCGCCAGGAGGGGGCCTAAGAAGACCATGGCGGTAGGGTACCTACGGCACTCTATCGTCGGCCCTCTCGATGGCGTTCCGCCGACATGTTCGCCTGATATCCGACAGCCATGCAGCGAGTCGGGTCCCCTTCCTCGCCATAATCCGCCCGATGACGCTCCCAGAGGCCATCGAACGAGTGGTCGAGCGCAAGAGCCTGAGAGAGGAGGAAGCCCGGTCGGTCATGGCGCAGATCATGGACGGAGAGGCCACGCCCTCCCAGATCGCCGGCCTGCTCGTCGGACTTCGGATGAAGGGCGAGACGCCTGCCGAACTGACCGGGTTCGCGCGTGAAATGCGCGCGCGAGTTACCCGGGTTCCGCACTCACGGACGAACGTCGTGGACACTTGCGGGACCGGGGGGGACAAGGTCAAGACATTCAACTTGAGCACCGGCGCAGCGGTTGTCGCCTCCGCCGCGGGCGCATGCATCGCCAAGCACGGTAACCGAGCCTTTACGAGCAAGTGCGGAAGCGCAGATGTCTTGGAATCCCTTGGCGTTAATCTCACACTGGATGCCGAGAGTGCGGCGCGAGTGCTCGATGAAATCGGTTTGGTCTTTCTTTTCGCTCCGAACTATCACCCGGCGATGAAGTACGCGGCGGGACCAAGGAAGGAGATGGCGATCCGAACCATGTTCAACCTCCTTGGCCCCCTAACGAATCCTGCCGGCGCGGAGCGACAGTTGATCGGTGTGTTCGCTCCGACGCTCACCCTGAAGATCGCACAAGTGTTGAAGCGATTAGGATGCCGACGCGCTGTCATCGCGCACGGCTTGCTTGGGCTCGACGAAGTTTCACCCGTCGGCACGACACAGCTGGCGATCGTCGATGGAAGAAACGTCGAACAGAGATTCGTGCGCGCGAGCGATTTCGACGTTGCCGAACCGAACCTCGACGACATCTCAGCGGGAGGGTCCGTGCAAGCCAATGCGGACAAACTGATGGAGGGCCTGACGAAGGTCGAATCCCCGGAGGCTCGGTCCCTGATCCCTGGTGCATCCATCGCGCTTTGGCTCGGGGAAGTGGCGTCCGACTTCCGCACGGGGGCGCAATTGGCCAAGGAGGCCATCGCTTCCGGGGCCGCGCGCCGGAAACTCGAACAACTGATCGCCACTACGGGGGGGGCAACGTGAGCCTGCTCCAGGAAATCCTCGCTCACAAGCGAAGCGAGGTGGATGCTCTCCGAGCGAAGACGCCCATTGAGGATCTGACCCGGGTTGCGGAGGGCGCGGAGCCGCCGCGTGGATTCCGTCATCGGCTTGTTTCGGACTCGGAGAAAAACGGAATCGCGATCATCGCGGAGTTTAAGAGGGCAAGCCCGAGTCAGGGCATGATTCGGGACGACATGGACCCAGGCGCCGTTGCGGGCGCCTACGAATCGGGGGGGGCCTCCTGTATCAGCGTTCTCACGGACGATCGCTACTTCCGAGGCAGTCTCGAGGACATGATAGCGGCCCGTATCGCGGTGTCGCTGCCGGTGCTGAGGAAGGACTTCGTCATCGACGAGTACCAGGTAATCGAATCCCGGGCGAACGGCGCGGACTGCGTTCTTCTGATCGTTGCCGCGTTCAAGGATCAGCCGGAATCACTACATTCGCTCTATCTCGCGGCGCGGCGTCTCGGCATGGACGTGCTGGTCGAAGTGCATGACGAGGAGGAGTTGTCCACCGCGAAGTCCCTGAACGCGGACCTGATCGGAATCAACAACCGAGATCTCTCGACCTTCGAGACCGATCTCGGCGTAACCGCCCGACTCGCGCCCCTCGCACCACCGGATGCCCTCATCGTGAGCGAGAGCGCTATACGATGCCATGCCGACGTCGAGTCAGCCAGGCAGGCGGGCGCGCGGGCGGTCCTGGTGGGCGAATCGCTCGTCCGGCAACCTGATCCCGCCTCGGCGGTCCGAGGTCTCCTCAGCCCATGACTCGCATCAAAATCTGCGGGCTGACCCGCGCCGCCGATGTCGAACTGGCGGTGGACCTTGGAGCGCATGCAATCGGCGTCGTCCTGGACCCCTCAAGCCCCCGGTGCGTGGCGGATGCCGCCTCGGTCCGATCCCTGCTCGAAGCCGCAGGGGCCTACGTCGTCCGGGTTGCCGTCTTCGGCCGCGCGGCCGATCGGCCGGACCTGGGCCTCTTCGACCGGGTGCAGGCTTGGGAGTTTAACGACCTGGACCTGCCAGCCGACAGGCGGATCGCCGTCTGCCGAGTGGGTGAGCCGGGTTGGGAGGACAGGCTTGCGACCTCCGACCCCCTCGCCTGGGTTCTCCTCGACCGGTTCTCCGAGTCGGCCGCGGGAGGCACTGGGGAGGCGATCCCGGCCGGGCTCCTGGAGACGGCTTTTCGCCTGCGGAATCAGCGAACCGGACTCGCTGGCGGCCTATCGCCCGAGACGGTCGGCGACCTCGTGCGCCGCTTCCGGCCAGCCTTCGTGGATGTGAGTTCGGGGGTGGAGTCGGGGCCCGGCGTCAAGGATCCCGGGAAACTCCGGTCCTTCTTCGAGGCCGTCCGGGGGGCCTCAGGCGCTTAAAGAAAAAGTGCGAGAACGCCGAAAGGAGAGCAAAGCACGTTCTCGCAAGTTTTTGTCTCTGCTGGGAACCGTCGAGTTCGTTCTGCGGCTCTCGCCTGCTCGGAACCTCGGTCCCCGAGAGTGCTTACAATTATACTACGGGAGTGCACGGCCCCTTGATTCGGCGTTAATTGAAACACCGGCCGCGCTCGGAGGCCCGATAGCGTCCCACCCGTTCGAGGGAGGGCGAAAAGGGGGGTCGTTCGGAGGGGCGAGCGGTATACTCTCGCGGCTCCGCTCGGGGGCCGGATAAGGGTGAACCCACGTGGGACTTGCCATAGAAACCAAAGACCTTACTAAGACCTATCGCACGCGGGCAGGCCGCGTCAATGTCGTCGACCACTTGAATCTCGAGGTCGAGGAGGGCGAGATTTTCGGCTTCCTCGGACCGAACGGCGCGGGGAAAACCACGACGATCAAGATGCTCCTCAACATCATCTACCCGTCCGCCGGGACGGCGAAAGTGTTGGGCAAGGAGATCACCGATTCTTCCGTGCATCGGGAGTTGAGTTACCTTCCGGAGAAGCCGTACTACTACGAGCACATGACGGGTCTGGAAATCCTCCACTTCTACGGAAAACTGTTCAACATCAAGGAGCCGGAGAGATCTCGGAAGGCGAAAGAACTCCTCGTCAAAGTGAACCTCGACAAGGATGCTGGGAAGCAGATTTCGCAATACTCCAAGGGAATGCAGCAGAGAATCGGCCTCGCCCAGAGCCTTCTGAACGAACCGAAACTGCTGTTCCTCGACGAACCCACGGCCGGCCTCGACCCAATCGCGCACGTCGAGATTCGCGATCTCATCTTGCAGTTCAGAGACGAAGGCAAAACGGTCTTCATTTCGAGCCACGAACTCTCCGATGTCGAACGAATCTGCGACCGAGTCGCAATCATCAACCACGGCAAGATCGCGGAAATGGGACGGCTCGACAAGTTGCTGGCCGGCGGACGAGTGGAGATCACGGCAGAGAAGGTCCCGACTGCGGTCGAAGAGAAACTTCGGAGGGACGGCGTCATCGTGTCGCTGCATGGGGACCGTCTCATCATCGACGCCCCGGACTCGCTTCCCACTGACGGGTTCATTGATGCGATTCGCTCTGCGGGGGGCACGATCCTCAGCATTCTCCCAAGGCGAAAGCGCTTGGAGGACCTGTTCGTTGAGACCGTGAAAGGCGGAGCGCAGAAGGCGGAGGTGAAGGCATGACGCAAATCCTCGCGATCGCAGGCACAACCCTCGGCGAAGCCATTCGCAGAAGGGTCCTGCTTATCATCCTGATGGTCGGGCTGGCGTTCATCATCATCATGCCCGGCATCAGCGAGTTGTCCGCTCGCAACAGTTACGACGTGCTGAGCAACATGACGCTCGGCATCATCAAGATCACATCGGCGATCCTCGCAGTTACATTAACGGTATATCTGCTGCCGAACGAGATCGAAAGACGAACGATCTACACGATTCTCTCAAAGCCGGTCCAAAGGGCGCAGTTCCTGCTGGGCAAGTATCTCGGCAGCGTGTCGGCCCTCGTCGTCATGATCGGTCTGATGACGATCGTCCTGATCGCCGCATTCGCGATCCAATTGAAGACGACGGATGCGAAGACGTTGTTGCCTCTGGTTCGGCAGTCGGTGATGCTGGTGTTCCAGATGTCGCTGCTCGCTGCGCTGGCGCTGTTCTTTTCGACTTTCGCCACTCCGGTCGTCAACTTCTTCCTGACGGGGCTGTTCTTCGTGTTCGGCAACCTCATGAACCCGCTGTTCAACCAGTTGGGCTCCGGAAAGGCCGGTCCCGTGGTGGGCACCCTCATGAAGGCCGCGCACTACGTCATTCCGAACTTCGGCAACCTGGACGTGCAAGGGGGAGCCACAGCCGGGGAAGCGCAGATACGCGGCAGCGAACTCGTCTATATGTTCAACGGAGCGATCTACGCGATCGTCTACATCGGCATATTGATGATCCTCTCCATCTTCCTGTTCGAAAAGCGAGAAGTGTGAGATGAAGAAGCCCCGTACACTCCTGCTTGGGATTCTCACGGCTCTGCTCGTCGCTCAGGGCGTGCTGTCGCAGAGATTCATCTTTCCGCAGTGGAAGAGAGATTACAGTACGGGGAACCTCGGGATTGCCGAGGGACTGACGCCCGATCAACTGCTCGCGTCGTTGAGCGGACTCCGCACTCTCGTTGCAGGCATTCTCTGGGTGAAGACCGACGAGTACTTCCACAATGGGCAGTTCGATGCAGTCGTCCCGCTGGTGCGACTCGTCACTTGGCTCGACCCGCGGCAAGAGGAGGTTTATGCGACCGGCGCCTGGCACATTGCGTACAACTTCACCGATGAGCAGAATCGCTCGGATCGCCGCTACATCCCCCTGGCGCTGAGGCTTCTTCAGGAAGGCGTCCAGTACAACCAGAACCACTACCGCCTGTTCCACGAGACGGGCTGGCTTTACTACCATAAGATTGACGACGACTACGACAAAGCCGTCAAGTGGTTCGAACAGTCAGTTTCGAAGCCGGGCGTTCTGAAGTACCTCCGAAGCATCTTGGCGAGCGCTTACCAAAGAGACGGGCGTATCGAAGACGCGCTCGTTTGGTACGCGAAACTCGAAAAAGACGCTGCCGACGAGTTCGCTGTCACGAAGGATCCGACGACCCGGATCCTGAAGGACACGCAGGAGAAGAACCTCAACAACCACCTAATCCGAATGACCTCGCGGGGCTATTTCGGGAAGAAGGCGGGCGTTTATGACAAGTACCCGTACGACACCCACAACCCGGTCAATTTGAACTTCACCTTCAAAGTCGAAGTCGTCGACAAGAAGGTGATCCGCGTGACCGGAACTTGGGGCATTCCGACTACGGGCGCGAGAGTGCGGTGCGTATTGCGCGATGCCGATTACAACCTGAAGTGGGAGCCCGCTCCTGGACTCGACTTCGACATTGACAGGAATCGCACGTTCATGTTGGACCCGCTTTACACGCAGAACGGACGGTTTGACCGTAGAATCGACATGAGCCGGAACCCGACGATGTACGGCTTCAAGTCGGATGAGTACGTTCTGGAATTCTATTTCTCTCCTCGCTCCGCTCCGCCGCACATCCAGGACAAGATCGGCTGGAACGGCGAAGGGATGACGGACCGGCAATTCATAGACGACAAGGTTCGCCCCGGCCAGAGAGTGCTCTTCACGAGTGTAAAACTCACGAGAGACCAGATCCTGCGTCGCGGCGAGTACAGGGACGGCTACGTTTACAGGTCACCCGGTTACAAAGAAGTGACGACGCTTGAAGAGAGCGACGTCATCTTCCGGGGATCGATGCGAAATTGACGGCAATGCCGAGGGGCAACTCCACCGGCGGGGTGCTATCATTAGGCAGCTCGCCGGGAACTGCGCGGCGGGAATTCGGTGAACCCCGCCAGGACCGGAAGGTAGCAACGGTAAGTCGAAGGACCGTGCGACGCACTCTTCCCGGCAGCCTTGGAGTTGTCCCTTGCCGCATTTAGCGCTCTACAGGAAATACCGCAGCCAGACGTTTGGCGACCTCGTGGGTCAAACGCAGGTGGTGAAGACCCTGAGCGCCGCGCTGGCCGGCGGCCGTATCTCCCACGCCTACCTCTTCGTCGGCCCCAGGGGGACCGGCAAGACGAGTTCGGCGCGAATTCTCGCCAAAGCCCTCAACTGCGTGAACGGACCAACCGCCGAGCCTTGCAACGAGTGCCACATCTGCACCTCGATCACTTCGGGCCTGTGTCCGGACGTGCTTGAAATGGACGCGGCCAGCGAGGCCGGCGTCGACGAGGTGCGCGGGCACATCATCAACACCGCCGCCTATTCGCCGATGTCCGCTCGCTTCAAGGTGTTCATCATCGACGAAGTCCACGACCTCTCTTCGAAAGCGTTCGACGCTTTGCTCAAGACGATTGAAGAGCCGCCTGCCCATGTCGTTTTCATCTTAGCAACGACCGAGTTCACCAAAGTTCCGGTCACCATCCGCAGCAGGTGCCAGAAGTATGAGTTCCACCGAGGATCGGTCAAAGACATTCTCCATCGCTTGGAGCATGTCGTTGCCGCCGAAAACATAGAGATCGATCGTCCGGCCCTCCTCGCCATCGCGCGAATGGCGGACGGCGGATATCGCGACGCTCTGACTCTCCTGGAGCAGGCGGCGGTCCTTTCGGAAGGACGGATCACCCTTCAGGGGCTACAAACCCAGTTGGGCATCATGGAAGAGGAGAGAGTTGACAGTCTGTTGGAGGCCGCGCTCTCGGGAAACGCGGGTGAACTGCTGATGCTCGCCGACGAAGCCGTCCAATCGGGCAAAGAGCCACGGCAAATACTCGAGGGTCTGCTCCGGCGGCTGAGCGAACTGACGTACGCCCTGTATGGGACGGATCTCCTCGAAGGCTTGGATCCCGAGCGAAAGGCGGCGAATCACGCTCTCGCGGCTCGCATTGGGGCACAGAATCTGCTCCGCTTCCGGTCCGTCGTCGCGGATGCGTTCCGCGAAGTCCGCGACGTGGGTCTGCCCAGGCTTTGGCTTGAGGTTGTGCTGCTTCGGCTTCTCCCCACTGAACCGGCGCCGCAGGCGACGGCCCCTGAGCCGGCGCGGGAGAGGGCCACAACGCCCCCCCCTCGACAGCAAGCGAAGCCCGCGCAGCGTGAGGCGACACAGCCGCCCCAGACTGCCGAAAAGAAGGTCTCAGTGAGCAGTTCTGTGCCACCTTCCGACCTGGCGACTCGATGGGAAGGCGTCGTTCGAGGGCTGGTGGACCGGTTCCCGTCTGCCGGAAAGACACTAAGCGGAACTCGGCTCGTGGACGTCGAAGGCAAGACCGCGATTGTCGAGATCGGCAACGAGTTTCAATATAACAAGGTCGTCAAGGGTCAAAAAGCCGCAGAGATGCAAGAAACCATACGCCTCGCGTTTGTGGAGGCGGTCGGCGACGAGGCATGGACGATCCGCTACGTGCTCGGGCGAACGGAGAGGGAAGATCCGGGGCCCGTCGCGGTAGAATTGCCTCAGCAAGGCGAAGTCCTCGCAAAATCCGTCGAAGAAATCTTCGAAGTCACACCGGAGTAGTTCGCAATGAAACTTCCAAAGGGAATGGGAAACCTCGGCAACTTGGGCGCGCTCATGAAGCAAGCGCAAGATGCCCTCGACAGAGCTAAGAGTGTCGAGCAGGAACTCAAGTTAATTGAAGTGGACTCAGAGTCCGCAGGCGTGCGGGCAAAGTTCAACGGCGCCGGTGAACTCCTATCCGTCAGCATCGACAAAGAAGCCGTCGATCCCAACGACCTCGAGTCTCTCGAAGACGCGGTCACGCTCGCAATACGTGGCGGGCTGCAACAGGCGCAGAAGGTCCGAGAGGAGAAGATGAAGGAGATCACAGGGAACATCCCACTCCCTCCAGGCATGAGCCTTTAGGCCATGTTGTTTGCTCGCCCGCTCGCGAACCTCATCGCACAGTTAGAACGCCTCCCCGGTGTGGGGCCAAAGTCGGCCCAGCGCCTCGCGTTTTGGATACTCCGCCAGCCGGAAGACGACGTGCTTCGGCTTGCCGCATCTCTTACCGACGCACGCTCCAAGATCGGATTCTGCAAACGCTGCCAGGGGTTTAGCGAAGCCGAATACTGTGAAATCTGCTCCGACGCTCGCAGGGAACCCAGCATGATTTGCGTCGTCGCCGAGCCAAAGGACGTTGCTTCAGTCGAGAGGCTGAATGAATTTCGCGGAACGTATCACGTACTGCACGGCGTCCTGTCCCCTCTCGACGGCATCGGCCCGGATCAACTCAAACTGCGAGAACTCACGCATAGGATTGCGGGGGGGGCTGTGACTGAAATCATCGTCGCGACGAATCCAACGGTCGAAGGCGACACCACCGCACTTTACATCGCGCAACTCCTCAAGCCCCTCGGAGTGCGCGTGACCCGGCTCGCCCACGGCATGCCGGTCGGCGGAGACTTAGACTTCGCCGATCAGGCCACGCTCCTCAGCGCGTTCGAGTATCGGCGCGAACTCTAATTTCTTTTGAGGCCGACCGCTCGCCCAACGCATCCGTTGGGAGCGGTGATCCCGAGCGCAGCGCAAACTGTCGGCGCGATGTCCTCAGGTCCGGCAGGGATGACGTGCACCCCAGGCTCGATCATCGGCCCGAGCAATAACAACGGCACGTTTGCGTCGTAACTCCACGGAGATCCGTGACCTGTGCCGGCGCTTCCGAAGATGTAGCCCGGCCTGAGGAAATACACGACGTGGCCGTATCGATCTTTGTTGTAACTCTTAGCCAGGACGCGAGCAAGTGTTCCTCCGACGTCCCCCTCCTGAATCTGCCGGGCGGTGTATGCGCTGTGCACGAACGGAAGCGAGACGAGCGCATCGCGAATCGTCTGGGCCGCATCATCTAAAGCCACACCGGCCGTACGGCAAGCCGCCTCGTCGAGGGTGATCATCATGTCGCCGAAGTCTCGAACGAGCGTGACCTCTCCGAATCCTGCCTTCAGCGCCGTGTCCACCGGCGTCCTAAGGTCTGCGAGTTGCAGGCGTCCCCCTCGGACTTGGTCCTTCATCCAGTCCTCCGCCATCGGCATGACTCCGTGATCTGCCGTCACAACGATGAGCGAGTCCTGCAGGCCGCGCGGCAGCGCCCGCTGAATCGCTTGAAACAACTTCGCCAGGCTTCTGTCCGTGGCAACGCTGATCTCCAGCACTTCCGGAGAGTTCGGCCCAAACCAGTGGCCGACGTAGTCGTTCGTGCTCAGATTAATCGTCAGGATGTCAGGAACTTCGTCCTTGCCGAGACCCTCGCTTACAAGGGCTTGAATTGCAGTGTCTATCACGAAGTCGTTGGCCCACGGCGTTCGAGTCCAATCATCGTAAAAGGAATCGTCCTGCCTCGGAGTGTGAGGGAAGGTCTTTCCGAATGCGGCCGGTGCGCTTGGATTTTCTGCGGGCCGCGTGCGCCGATGCGCCGAAGCGGGAAGCGCGGCAGTCCAAGACTTGCCCTTGAACGTGTCGGGAATCCGTCTGCCATTCACCTCCACTGCCCACGCAGGCAACTTCCCGTCGGGAGCATAGTAGTCACTCGTCGTCCATGAGCCCGATCTTCTGTCGTACCAAACCACTTGGTCCGCCTTGTGCCCAGCCATCAGAATCGATGCGCGGTCCTTGAGCGCAACGGAGACGGTCTTAGAGGCCCCCCCCGTAGCCTGCTCAAGTTCATCTCCCATCGTCGTCGTCCAAAGGTTCTTCGCGGACATGCTCGCTTGACCTGTCGTCACGTCCTTGCTTCCTGGATCGGAGACGCAATATACAATCTTGCCCGACTCTCGGTCGAACCACTCATTTCCGACGATCCCATTGAGAGAAGGACACGATCCGGTTCCTATGACCGCGTGTCCTGGACCTGTTTCGGTGGGAACGTGAGTGAACGCAGAGTTGATGAAGTCGGCTCCGCCCTCCGTCAGGAAGCGGAAGCCCCCAGGATTTCGAGCGTCACCCGGCGGCAAGTAGAGGTCCTCGAATCGCCTCAAGTAGTCGGATCGAAACTGGTCAATGCTGATGACGACAACCAGGTTGGGGCGATCCGCAGGCGCAGCCACTGCCGCTAAAACACTAATGAGAGGGGCTAACATCCCCAGTAACCTACCCGACCCGCCGCCTGCGCGGGAGAACTCGCACCCGCCCAAGAGGTGACCTTAATCATGGTTGGGTCTCCTCTGCGAACCCATACTCAGGTCAGATGACCAACCTTGAGATCGCTCAGAAGGCCGCTCTTCTGCCCATCCAGGAGATCGCCGATAGGCTCTCGCTTCCCAACGACCACTTCGAGCCCTTAGGCCGGCACAAGGCGAAACTGACCTACGAAGGCATGGCCGCGGCCGCCTCGAAGAAGCGCGGGAAGTTGGTGTTGGTCACCGCCATGACCCCCACGCCTGCAGGCGAAGGGAAGACCACCTCCTGCGTCGGCCTGGCCCAGGGCCTGAACCGAATCGGCCGACTCGCCGTGCCTGCGATCCGAGAGCCCGCCATGGGTCCGATCTTCGGCATCAAGGGGGGCGCGTGTGGCGGCGGCTTCAGCCAAGTCGTTCCCATGGAGGACATCAACCTCGCCTTCACCGGCGACTTTCCGGCGATCGTCGCGGCGCACAACCTCCTCTCAGCGATGCTCGATGCTCACATCATGCATGGCAACGCCGCGACGGTCGACGTCCGCAACATCAGTTGGCCTCGAACGCTCGATATGAACGATCGCGCACTGCGCGAAGTGATCGTTGGCCTGGGTGGAAAGTCGAATGGCTACCCGCGTGAGGACGGGTTTGTCGTCGCGCCGGCGAGCGAGGTGATGGCAATCCTCTGCCTCTCGCGCACGATCGCCGAACTCAAGGAGAGGCTTGGGCGCATCGTCGTCGCGCTCACCCCGGACAATCGAGCCGTCACTGCAGCAGACATCAAGGCGAATGGAGCGATGGCAGCCATTCTCAGAGACGCGATTCGACCGAACATCGTGCAGACTATCGAGAATGGCCCCGCGTTCGTCCACGGTGGCCCCTTTGGAAACATCGCGCACGGCTGCTCCTCGGTGATCGCCACGGAGTGTGCGCTGGGCCTCGCGGACTTCGTCGTGACCGAGGCCGGTTTTGGCGCAGACTTGGGTGCCGAGAAGTTCATGAACATCGTCTGCCGGACTCTGGGGAGGGGGCCCGACGTCGTCGTCCTCGTTGGCACGGTGCGCGCAATGAAGCATCACGGCGATGGCGACATCTCAGTGGGAATTCAAAACCTGCTGCATCACGCGCGGCACCTTACTCACTACGGAATCCCACTCGTGCTCAGCATCAACAGTTTCCCGACGGACACGAAGGAAGAGCATGACCAAATCGTTCGACTCTGTGACGAAGCAGGATTCGAGTGCGTCGTCTCCGATCCGTGGGGTTCGGGTGGCAGCGGATGCGAGGAACTTGCGGAGGCCGTAGACTGTGCGTCCAAACGCGCCGGGCACTTCAAACATCTCTATGATCTGGACCACTGCGAGTGCCAAATGCTGAAGCGCATTGCAGCAGTGGCGTACAACGCGTCGGGTTGTGAGATGGCGCCCCTCGCGGTAAAGCACATCGAGTGGGCGCACGACCACGGGTATCCGAACCTCCCGGTGTGCGTTGCAAAGACTCAGTACAGCCTCAGCGACGACAGCAGAAAGAAGAACGTTCCGTCCGGGCACACGCTGCACGTCCGCGACATGAAACTCTCCGCCGGCGCAGGGTTCATGGTTGCGCACGCGGGTGACATCCTCCTGATGCCGGGCCTGGGCAAGGAGCCCACCGCGTACAAGATCGACGTGGATGAGAATGGCAAAATATCAGGTCTCTTTTGACCGATCTGCTGCGCCACTCGATCCACCAATGGGCATCCGAATCTTCATTTGAAGTTGCGGACGCCTACAAGTGGCTCTTCCACGCGGCCCTGGGTGGGGAACACGCGGTTCAAGACCCAGAGGCAGCCCGAACTTATCTATTCGACGAGTGGGATTCCTTATCCGCCCCGCACGCTGACGAGCCCATCGTTACCCCGTTGACTCCCGACGGGAGGCTCGTGCGCCTCCACCTGCGCCCCTACAAGGAGCACGGTGGAAGCCCCGTCGCGCTGTTGGAAGCGTTTGTGCGCTCCGCGGCTGAGTTTCCACCCGACAAGTCTCGGTTTCTTGAGGCGTGGGCGGAACTCGGCAATGCGTTGACGGCGTCGCCTGTGGCAGGAATCGCGCGCGCAGATTGGGAGGCCTTCGACGAGTGGGCCAGGTCCAGGGGATACCCAGCCGTCCACCACAGCCATGCCTACTCGCAAGCGAATCGGCCCCCCTACCGCGTCCTTCTCAAGACTCACGCGACGCCGCTCTTGGCGAACCTCTCTCAGGTGAGCGGCCAGTAGATGTCAGTGATCCAGTTAGAGGCGTCCGGCTCTTCCTCGGGATCCGTCAAGTAATGCTCCCAAGGTGGCCCTCCAAAGGTGAGGCCGTGATTCGCCGCGTATTCCCGAGCCTCCGCGTGGGCGATGTGCAAATCGGTGTACGGCCCCGTGTGCCTCGTGTGAAGCGCCCTGCAGCCTCCGAGCGATCCGCAGACACCGTTGAGGTCCGCTGAAGCGGCACCATCCACGAAGACGCCTCCCTCGATGTCGCAGTCGCTCTCCCTCCAGTCGAGATATCGGCAATAGGGCGGGCCGATCGGCTGCAGCCCGCTCTTCTGAGCCGTCTCCCACGCCCGCGGCAGCAGCCGCATCAGTTCGACTCCGATCTGGTCGTGCGTGCACGTGCCGCGATAACTGACTGTCGCTTGCGGCGCGAGTTCGATGACTTCGAATTGATGCAGCATGCCCCCCCTCAAGCGGACTCGGAGACAAGCGGATCGCCTGCGCTCAATCCAAGCAAGGCGTCCTCGATCTCTCGATAACTCGTCATCTTCATGAGCGATTGGCGCATCGCCGCCGCTCCCGGAATGCCCTTGATGTAAAGTTGAATCTGTCCGCGCAAATTGCGCACGGCCCGCAGTTCGGCTGAGTCCTTGCGCTGGGTCCCGTACTCTTCGGACTCGTACAGTTCGATTAGTGCACGCAAATGTTCGAGAGCCACACCCGCCCTTTCACGGATCGAAGGCTCCTGCGATTGTGGAAGGCCTTGAACGCCCTCGATAATCCGCCGAAGCGCCCACGGATTCGAAATCGCCGCACGGCCGACCATCACGCCGTCACAGCCGGTGATCTCGAACATCCGCAAGGCGTCTTCGGATTCACGTATGTCGCCGTTGCCAACGAGAGGAATCGAGACTGCCTTGCGAAGTTCCTCGATCAGCTTCCAATCCGCCTCGCCCTCGAAGCCCTGTTTCGCAAAGCGCGCGTGGAGGGTGATCATCTTCGCGCCGACGCCTTCGAACCGCTTTGCTAGCTCCGGCGCAGCGAACTGCGAGTGGGTCCAACCTGCGCGCACCTTGACGGTGACCGGAACTCGGACAGCGCGCACGACCTCCCTCACGATTGCCTCGGCAGTATCCGGGTCCTTAAGGAGTGCGGCTCCGCTCCCGGTCTTGCAGACCTTCGGAACCCAGCAGCCCATGTTGATGTCCACGAGATCTGCGCCCATCTCTTCGCAGATCCGAGCCGTCTCGGCCATCACTCCAGGTTCGTCGCCGAAAATTTGAACGCCGAGCGGCCGCTCCCCCGGGTGAATCCGGATCTTGTTAAGCGATCGCTTCGAACCGTGCTCGATCGCCCTTGCGCTCACGAACTCGGTGAACATGAGACCTGGCCCTGCGATGCGCTTCACGAGGAGGCGGAACGCGGCATTCGTCACATCCTCCATCGGAGCCAAAAGAATCGGGGGGGCGATCGAGATCGCCCCCACCCGAAATGGCCTGACGGCCTGACGTGCGGCGCTTACGGATTTAGGAACCAACGCACCTGATCGATTGCGACAAGCCAGTTCGGCGTGTTGACGGGCCCGGACGCGATCCAACTGATACGTCCGCGCATCTGCATCGAACCCGCTTGAACGAACCGGGAAGGAGACGAGTTTGTGGAGTACTCGACCGCCAAATCTCCCGGCGTCTGAACACCGGTTCCGATCTCAACCCACTGGCTGGCGAGGAAGTCGAACAACTCCACCTTCCGGGTGAGGCCCACAGTGGACGCAGACGACTCGACGCGGAATGTGATCGCAGCCGGATTCGAGAAGGCAGCGTTCGTCGTGAATTCCACGCGCACGGGAGGCGTCGTCGGCGATGCCACGACACCCGCTCGAACCGCCGCTCCTGTGTTGTTGCTCGTCAGCGTATCCGCGACCGTCCCACCGACGAGGTTGCCGGGTCCGACGGCCATCGCTTGCGGCTGGGCGTAGTTCATCACGCCTTCCACCGCAAGTGCGAAGTCCACGTCGAAGACGCCGGGCGTTTCGAGCCTCGCGTCTTGGTTCACCTCGGAGGCGAAGACCTCCACGGTCCACACGCCGGGTTCCGGCGTGGGAATGATGACGTTTTCAACGGTGTCCTTCGTGTTTGCCACACCACCCGAGGTCGAGTAGTTGCCATTGAGAAGTCCGTTGTTGCCCCAGTACTCCACTCCCGACGGCGAAGTCACTTTGAGCGAGAGATCATTGATCCTGTGTTGCGCGGACGAGGTCGTGCCAGGCGGATCCGCGTAGATCATTGTCGCCTGAAATTCGGGCGTTCCCGAAGCGACGTACATGCGGTAGGACTTCGACTGGAGATTTTGCAAGATGTCCGTCTCGTTGACGATGAACAACTTGAAGCGGTTGTCCCACGCGTTCTTGACGTCAATCATGCCCCACCCCTGCTTCACTCGAGAGAGGTTGGCAGTGCTACCCGTGAACGGATACTGGCTCGCAGTCGCCGCCATGACTGCCTTCGCAGTCTGAGCGCGGGGTCGCGCGTCGAACACGGTGTTGCCGGTCACGGTCTGCCCGAAGGCGCCGTCTGCCCACATTTCGAAGAAGATCCCGAAGTGTCCAGCGGTGATCGGCGTTGCCGCGCTCGTCCCACCAAAGCCACTTGTGTAGGAAGTATCGTTCGTGTTGGACGTGCAGAGCACGTTGTCGTAGAAGTGGGTGAAGTCCGGCTTGATCCGACCATCTGCTGCGGGCCCAATGCTCGCGCCACTCCAGTAGTCGTCAGCTTTCGTGAGCGTGTTTAGGTGGTTCACGCCACCTACGGAGACGATGTTCTTAGCCCACGCCTGTGGCCGTGAGCTCGTCGTTCCCGCGTTGCTCTGCGACTGACAAATCAGAAAGTCCAGTCTCCAGATGATGTCATCCATCGTGTACGAATCGGCAGTGTAGGCAGTCGTCAGAGCAGATCCCCACGAATTCGTTTGGAAGACCGCGTAGTAAGGTGACTGAAGAAGCGCTTCGGTGTGGGTGAAGCGGTTCCCGAGAGATCCGTAGTAGGCAACGATTCCCTGGCCTTCCGGGATTACACCGCGTCCCGCTGGATTCGCTGCGCCACTGCCGAACACGATGCCAGTGGTCGAGGTGCCGTGGCTGTTGCTCGATGAGTTTGTCCGGACAAGCAGAGGGTGCAGTTGGAACGCCTGGTGAGTGACTCGGCACCCGCTGTCGAGCACTTCGCCTCGAACTCCTTCGCCCTTGTATCCTGCGATTCCCTCCACGTAGACTTGACCGCTGATCTGTCGAGCGATGTCCATGTCGTCGCTCGGCGGGCCGTACGGTTCGATCCAGAGGACTTCGTCCTCGTGTGCCGCTGCGATGATCTGCTCCTTCGTGAGTCGCGCGCGCAGCACGTACATCTTCTCCTGAACTTCGCCGACGGTGGCTCCAGTCGCCCGGAGTTTCGCGGCCAGCCGCTCATTCTCTTCGACGACCGAAGTCATGGTCTGAATGTTGCACTCGTAGGGTCCAGCCCCACGGAAGTCCGGCGCGATTCGATACGCCGGCGCATACGGTCCGACCCACCGAACGTACGGAAGCGATGCGACTCGGGATCGAAGATCGTCCGACATTCGCACGATGTACGCGTGCGTGGCGAGGTAGTGAGTGATCTCCACTCCTAAAGAAGTGAGTTCGCGCCGAAACTCATCGAGAGGCTGGCACACGAACTGGACAATAAAGACCGACTCGGAAGGACGAGCTTCCAGGTCGTTTGGAACAGGAGGCACACCCCGTAGCGGGTCGAATTCACGGTACCGAAGATGAAGCACTCCGTCCGTGGACGTCGCCCGTGCGATGTTCTGACCATCGACGGAAATGGCATACCAGTCGTTCCGGCGGCCTGCGGACGCTTCCTGCCAGGTGATGACCCGGGTGGTGCCCTCGACGTCTACTTCCCGCAGGTTTGACACCCGGTTGTTCGTGACGCGCACTACCTCTCCATTGGAAAGAGCGATCGTGGTGTTTCGCCCTTGCGTGGTCACCTGAAGGCCGCTCTGTAAAGTCGCCGCCAGCGCGACGACGCTAATGAGATTCAGCATTGGATACTCCCCTATAGATTCGTGGGTCTGAGCCCCCACACAGTGTATCGCAAGGCTGGCCGTTCACCGCACCGGGACCGGCTCTTCCGCCCCGGAAAAAGACCAGTTTTCATCCCGTGGCCGTCAGAGTGCGGCGAGCCGGCAGTCGAACCTCCAACAAATGCTCCCAGAGCGCTCCTAATGCGTCCACAACCGCCTTCGCCCCTCGGAGGTACTCAGGGGGCCCCTCCAACTCCCTCAGCTTCCTCAGGCTGATCGCCACCGCAGGCGACACCGGGATGTGTCGGAGCGGCTCGTCAGACTGCACGATCGTGCCATCGGATGTGGAGATCCAAAGTTGTCCTCCATCGCCGTACTCTGCGCTGGCGAACGACGGCGCGAATCCGACGCCTTCCATGAGTCGAATGTCGCCCCAACATAAGGGCGCTAACGGCTCCCTGGCGTGGCAGATGCCGTGAAGAACGGTCACGGCAAGTTCGAAGCCGTGGAGAACAGCGCCACCCGCATGGATCGCTTTGTCGAGGATTTCGGCCCACGCGCTCGCTGCTGCGATCCGCTCGAATCCGAGGCGCAATTCGCCAAACCCGGCGACGGGCTGAGCCTGAGTGACGTAGAGGGTTCTCCCTGCCGCCAGTTGGAAGTCGGCCACGCAGAAGGGTTCGGTCACACCCGCCAGTTTCGAACCGCCCTTTCGGGCGCCCCTTGCCACCGCGGTGATCTTGCCCGCCTCGCGAGTCAAAAGAACGATGCGCCGGTCGGATTCGCCTGAATCCCACCGGCGCAGTACGATCCCTCGTACCGTTCGTGTCGACAAGTTAGGTGGTGGGGCCGAGCCGTAACCACTCGGTCAACAGGAACGTTGCCCGGTCGATGAACAGCACGAAACGCGTCATCATCGTCGTCCCGAAGATCGCGCCGAACCCGACCATCAAGAGCCAGCGGCCCAGTTGGGCGGACTTTTGAATCGTCTTGTTCTTCTGCTCAAACGAATAGAGGAAGTAGCTCAGCACCAGCAGCCACGTGATCACGACGATGAAGTTGTTGATCGCATCGGAGATGGTGACGGTTCCCGGCGGGAGGCCGGGCTGCATGAGCGTCCATTCGTTCGGAATGATCGGCTGAGCCTGATTCGCAATCTGAGGAATGAACCGGTTCTGGAACGCGAGGAACTGCTGTCCGGCCCAGAGGCCCACGATCGTGCCAAGCGGGATTCTGCTGAGCCACGCGTATTTCGGGCTGAACACGAAGAACCCGACAATGCCGACCGGTGCGACCGCCGCCCACAGCCAGTTTGAATTGGCGATTACATTTCCATCGGGGCCGACTTTCCCCACCATGGGAACCCACCACTGAGGATAGAACACGTCGTTCCAGATAATGTAGATTGAATATCCGGTGGCAAGCCCGACGAAGATGTGCTCGACAAGACGATAGAACTTGTTCTCCCGATAGAGAAGGGAATAGAGCCCGATGGTGAGGATCGCCGCGACGGTGATCTGCCAGCGGCCGTCCCCGAATAGCGTCCCGTAGGGGTCTTCAAATACCGACTGAGAAAGCAAACTGTTCACTGTCGTGCCCCCATCTTCTTAACCCGAAACATCGCGACATTGCCCGCAATCACCGCCAGGATGAGCAGTCCTAACGCGAAGGCAAGAGGGCTCATGTATCGGAGCCCGGAGCCGTAGTTCTTGAACTGAGGATCCGTGAACTCCCTCGCCAGAAGCGTTTCCATGTCGTATGCGCCCTTCGCCCCCACGACCAGCCCGAAAAGTTGGCCGCTCACATAGTAGGGATAGTTCTCGGCGGCCATCACCGCTGTGCAGAAGAGACCGAGTTTTGTCTTGCCCCTCATCCGTTCGTACCAGCGGTTGATGGAGGACGACGCCGTCACCAGCACGACGGCTTTTGCGTCCCTTAGGTCGTTGATGCCAGTGAGCACGGCCGAGTTTCTTCCGATCTTGGTCGCGAGTTCATCGACCAGCCGAGTCGCCATGCCGTTTACGTGGCCTTCGGCGTTCGGATAGTAACCGGCGATCGCGTAGTCTTGGCCCTCCTTGTAGTTGTTGTTGCCGGGCTCCTTGACCAGCATCTCCAGCACGTCCCTCGCAACCTGGGGAGCCTGAGGATCGATCGAAGTGAGGACAAACCTCACTTTCTTCCTCATGAGGAGCCGCATAAGCGATTCGAAGTGGCCCCTCGACTCGCCGCGCGTGCTGTTCGTCCAGTCGCTTTCGACCACGATGAAGTCGCCGGGCTGGAGACTGGACAGATAGGTGTACATGTCCTCGGCGGGCGGCGACACGACGTTGGCGGTCTTCAGCGGCGCGATGACTTGCCAAATGACAAGGATGACGAGTATCAAGTAGAGCCAGCGCCGATCGAGCGTTTGTAGGCTATGCCAAATGGTCTGTTCCGGTTTCTGTTCGATCATCGTTGCCCCTCCTAATCCACCGAAACTCCGCGCTCAAGTCCAAGCATGATTCGAATTCCCATTGCGAATACTCCGAGCCCAAGTCCGAGGTCGATTGCTCGCAGAGCGGGTGTGTTCAACTTCAGAAGGATCCACTGACCGACGGATTCGATCCTGAGGTTTCCCGCCACCGAGTCCGGGTTGATCCAACTCGTAAGGGCGATTCCAAGCGGCACGAAACTGAGCAGGACCAGCAGCGCGGCCGCCATCATGATCGTCGCCTCGATGGAGCGAATTCTGAACGCCCGGTATGCCGCGGACAGAATGAAGAATGCGATCAGGCTGAACATTGCCGCGTCGAGCGTCTGTAACCCCTTGTCGAAGAGGAGGTCGTACGCAGCGTACATATTCGTCGCCTTGAGTTGCTCCTCTGTCATTAGTCGGTACTCCACGGAACGCTCCATACCGAATTTGGAGAACCCGATGTATGCCATGGCGATCAGGCTGCTGAGGAGAACCAGACTGAAGAGCCAGTTCGGATCCCGCTTCAAGAGCCTGCGCACGTGCAGTCTGAAGATGCTAAACACGCCGAGGGCGAGGAGAATTCCGGTAAGAAGTTGGCTCAGCCTCGACAGGATCGGCACGGTTTCGGAATAGTCATAGGACAACCCGAAGAACCACTGCCTGACGACTTCTTGGCCTTCCTCCGTGATGCGGTACTTCGGCAACACCCACTCGAGGAAGTACAGAAATCCGGCTATGAACGTGATGGACACCACGACCGGACGCCGCATGTTGCTCGGCGCCCGCGTCAGAAGGAACAAGAGTATCGAAACGACGAGAACTGTCCCGACGATGAGCAACCATTTGCTCTGATCGCTAGGAAGCAGCGAGAAACTAGACGGGGTCTGGTCCTGTGCCAGCAAACTCGTGATGTTCATGAATTACTCCCTCGACAGCTTCGTGATGTACACGAAGAACAGTTGATCCTTCGACGGATGCTCCTGGCCCTCCACGACGTTGCCCTTCGCGACTTCGTCAGGAGAAACGCCCCCGAGCGCCTGGACCGAGTGCCAGATCACTGCGACGATCAGGAAGAGCATGAACATCATCTTCGCCCAGTCGACGCCGACGAGGCTGCCGAGCAGAACCGGCTGCCGACCGAGGTACGCACTCGCAGCATAGAACTCGTCGCCCAAGAGCACGTAGTCGCAAGCAGCGACGAAAAACGGCGTCTGCGTAACCTGCGTCGTCGCTGCGACCTGGATCGCTCCCACCATGTTCGCGTTCTCCGCCATGATGAGGGACTCTGCGAAGAACTCACCCATCATAAACGTCGCCGCGACCTTCTCGCGGTGAATCACGCCTGCGACCGCGGACGCGTAGGCAAATTGGCGGTCCGATACAAATCGCACGCTGTCGGGGTCGAACTGCTCGGGCACGCCTTCGCTTAGGTACACGTCGCGGATCATCTCCTGCGCCACTCCGAAGACGGCCGCGTCGAAGTTGAGGAGGCGGATGGGAGTCCCGAATCGCGCCGCGCTTCTCGCGATCGAAGCGAAAATCGTCAAGGCCTGCACTGCGATTCCGTCCAGCACGCCGAGACCTGGCGACATCAGAACCGGTCGTGCGGTCTCCGTCGCTCGGCCCACAGCCTCGTCGATCTGGTCGAGGCCTGCGATTCTGCGAATCGTGACAGCCGAAGACTTCTTGGCACGAGCGACGTTAAATAGGACGAAGACAAGCGCGATGCTGACCGTCCCGATGAGCATCCAGCCGTACTGTTTGTATTGGAGAAAACCGTTCTCGATGTCCACTACGAGGCTCCTTCGGACGCTTCCTGGGTACCGTCGTCCTTCGATTCAATCCTGCGAATCAGCATTTCGATGTTCTCCCTCTTCGACAGGAATTGCGAGTAATCGTCCACGTTCTTGAACCCGAAGAGCGGCATCAAAAAAGGAGAAAAGGCCACGGCTGCGTGGCCCGCGATGCCGGCGAGCGGCTTGTGCATCTCAAGAAACAGTATCGCGGGCACTTCGAGCCGCCGCTTCTTGATCTGGTCCACCGCCCGGTTGATCAGCCTCTCGGTTTCCTCCGGACTCAGGGGCTTCTCCCACATCTCCAGCATAGACTTGTCTCCAATACTCCACCGCAGCCCGTAACTCCTCCAGGTTGCCGTCCGCCGAGAGGAAAACCCCTCGAAATGGCGACAGTCGGCCGGGCCGATCCAGCGGCGACAGCTTAATCCCCGCCTCGCCGACGACAACGCGCCGAACGTCCTTCCAGCCGATCTGAGTCGTGCTCAGGCCGCATCTTCGGCTCGCGCCGCGACCGGATACTTCAAAATGGACGGGCAAGAGAAAGTCCGCGGTTCCGAAAAGTACTACCAGCGCCCCGAAAAGACCCATCAGCGGGATCCCCGTCATCACAACCCCAAAGGCTCCGCCCAAGACGGCGCCGGCCACAACGACCCAAACGCGCCTCGGCTGCCGCTTCGCCAAGTGAATGGTCCACCGGAGCACCGGCCCTTCTTGCGGTGTCCTCTCGTCCTCGCCCATCTGGATTCCGGCAGGCCTACGAGTTAAACAGGCTGCTCACGGACAGGTCGAGGTGAATCCTCCGAATCGCCTCCGCCATGAGCGGAGCGGCCGGTAGGACCGTGAGTTTCGGGAACCGCTTCCGGTTGTCGATCGGAATCGTGTCGGTGCAGATGACCCGGCTTACAGGCCCCTCGCTCATCCGCTGAGGCGCGTTCGCGGAGAACACGGCGTGCGTGCATGTCAAGACCACGTCGGTCGCGCCCCGCTTAAGGAGCGCTTCGACGCCCTGCATCACCGAATTGCCCGTGTCGATCATGTCGTCGATGATCACGCACTGCTTTCCCTCGACGTCGCCGATGATCTCCATAACCTCGACCTTTCCGGGCTCGGGACGACGTTTTGCGATGATGGCGATCGGCTTCCGCAGCATTTCAGCCAGCGCCCGCGCGCGACCAACACCGCCCACGTCCGGCGATACGACGACCACGTCCTGGTCAGCGTATCCCTCTTGGATCAGGAACCGCCCGATGGTCGGGCCCAGGTAAAGGTGGTCAACCGGGATGTCGAAGAACCCTTGAATCTGCTCCGCATGCAAGTCGCACGTCAGCACGCGGTTCGCGCCGGCCATTGTGATGAGGTCTGCTATCAGCCGTGCTGTCACCGGCTCGCGCGGCTTGATCTTCTTATCCTGCCTCGCGTATCCGTAGTACGGCATCACGACGGTCACGCGCTTAGCGGAAGCGCGACGAAACGCATCCAGCATGATGAGAAGTTCCATGATGTTGTCGTTCGTCGGCGCACAAGTCGGCTGGATCAGGAACACATCGCAGCCACGGGCGCTCTCGTTCACCTGCACCTGCGTCTCACCATCGCTGAATCTCGTGCAAGTCATGCGACCCATCTCGACGTCGAGATAGTCCGCGATGTCGTGCGCCAACTCCGGGTGAGCGTTGCCCGTAAACAACTTCAGTTGGGAAAGGTCGCCGTTCTCTGTGCCGTTTCTCACTTCGCTTTCGACTCTCGTCTCTGCTGCTTCCGCTTTCGCCATTGTTCTGCCCAGTTCTCCTTGTTGACTTGGCGGCTGCGGCCCATGCCGAGCGCGCCGTCCGGAACATCTTCCGTGATTGTGCTGCCTGCCGCTGTCATCGCTCCCTCCCCGATCGTTACGGGCGCGACGAGCGTCGAATTAGATCCGACGAACGCATCGTCTCCAATCTCGGTTCTATGCTTGTCAAATCCGTCGAAGTTGCAGGTGATCGTTCCGGCGCCGATGTTGGCACGCGCGCCGACCGTCGCATCGCCGACGTAAGTCAAGTGCGAGAGACTCGCGCCGTCGCGCACGATCGCGTTCTTCAATTCGACGAAGTTGCCGACCTTGACGTCCTTTCCCAACTCCGTGTGAGGCCGAATGTTCGCGAAAGGTCCGATCCTGCATCCGTCACCGATCCGCGCCCTATTCACGTGACTCATCATGATGGTCACGGCCTCACCAACCTCAGTCGACACGATCCGCGACGACGGGCCGATCTCGCAATCGACTCCGATTCGCGATCGTCCCTCGATGACGGTCATCGGGTGAAGGGTCGTGTTAGCGCCGATCTCCACGTCGAACTCGACGTAAGTGCTCGACGGGTCTTCGATGCTCACTCCGTTCTCCGCATGCAGCTTCAGGATGCGCTCCCGGAGCGTCTGCGACGCCTGCGCCAACTGCCACCGGTCGTTCACCCCCTTTAAAAGGTTGAAGTCCCGAACGGTGATCGTCTCGGTCCGACCGCCGGCCTTGTGGATTAACTCCGGCATGTCGGTCAGGTAGTACTCGCCCTTCGCGTTGTCGTTCCGTAAGCGCCGGATTAGATCTCGTAGGACGCGAATTCGGAACAAGTAGAAACTCGTACAGACTTCGCGTATCGCGCGAATCTCGTCGGTTGCGTCCGGCTCCTCGATGATCCGAACGACGCTGCCCCCCGCGTCGCGAATGATCCGCCCGTAACCGAACGGGTCGTCCAGCAGCGCGACGGCCAGTACGCAATCGGACTCACGCTCCTTCGCCGCTTCGAGCATCTGGCAGTACACAGTAGCCTCGATTAGCGGCGCGTCTCCCGGTGCGACGAACACGAACCCGTCCTCGGGAAGACGCTCCATGGCACATGCCATGGCATGGCCGGTCCCCTTTTGTTCCGCCTGCTCGACGTAGTCGTAGCCGTCCCCGAGCGCCTCGATAACCTCGTCCTTCCCGTGACCCACGACGAGGATCGGCACTTCGACCCCCGCCTCCTTCATCGCTCGGCCCGCAAGGTCCGCCATAGGCACCCCGCACACGCGGTGGAGCACCTTCGGCAGGGGAGACTTCATGCGAGTCCCTTTGCCGGCGGCGAGAACTACTCCAGAAAGATGCGGCACCCGTGAGACCACCGAAAGGAGGCTCCATTTTGCACGACCTCGGCCTCCCCAGGCGCCCGAGGCAGCCCAGCAGGAATGCGTATCAAACGATCCCTCACGAATCTCCTATGTTCGAACCTGCCTAAGGGCAACAGAGGAGGAAACAAGAAATGAACCGCTTATCAATCGTGGCGTTCGCGGCGTGCCTTATCCCTGCAGCCGCGTTCGCCCTCGCTTTTTCCGGGCCGAACAACCTCGCGACCGGCGAACGGCCCGCTGGCGTCGCCGTCGGCGACTTCAACGGGGACGGGCGAACCGACATCGCCGTCGCCACGGACAACCTTGACAAGATCGAAGTCTTCTTCGGGGCCGGTGGAGGGGCGTTCTCGGCTCCGACCGCCTACCTCACAGGCGCCGGAACGGGCCCCGATGCGCTAAGAGCCGCTGACGTGGACGGCGATCTCGATCTGGACCTGGTGTTCACCCTGCATAACGTCAACCAGATCGGAACTCTCATCAATTCAGGCGGCGTGTTCGCCCTCGGTCCCACGGGAGCGACCGGTGTGAATCCGATCGGCCTCGCATCTGGCAACCTGAACGCCGACGCGCTGCCGGACTTCGTCGCTGTGAACCGAGACGACAACAGCATCACTGTGCTGCTGAACACGGGTGGGGGCTTCGCAGCCTCGAATGTCGCCGTGGGGCTGGATCCTCGGTCGGTCGCGCTGGGCGACCTTGACGGAGACGGAGACAGCGACGCAGTCGTCAGCAATCACGACTCGCGCACCGTGAGCGTCCTCTTCAACTCGGCGGGCACTCTCGGCTCTCAAGTGACTTACTCGGTCGGCGGCAACGTCAGGCCCGCAGGCGTCGCCCTCGGGGACGTCGACGGCGACCTCGACCTCGACATCCTCGCCGCGACTTCCGGCAACGGATTGAACTTCGTCTCGGTGTTAAAGAACACCGGCGGCGTCTTCGGCGCGCCGATCAACTTCAACTCCGGGGGCGTAAATCCAGATTCGCTCGCCGTCGCAGACTTCGACCAGGATGGCGACAGAGACGTCGTCGTGACGAATCAGGATTCGAACACCATCGGCATCCTCGTCAACCCTGGCACGGGGACATTCGGAGCCGCAACGACGATGCCGACCGGCACGACGCCCGGGCCGATCGCCGTGGGCGACCTCAACGGTGACTCCGGGCTCGATCTGGCTGTCTCGAATCGCGACTCGAACAACCTCTCGCTATTCATGAACGAGTCCGTTCCCGTCCAAGTCAATCCGACTGCCTTCTCGTTCTTCCGAGGACAGCAGGTCTCGGGCGGACTGTCGGACCTCTTGATCAGCGACGACCTTAAACTGGTTGGTAGGAACTTCATCGTTCTCACGCCGGGCGAAGCGCCGCTGCAGGTGGTCTTCGACGGAAGCGCTGGGGCCGTCACACCGACCGGACTGACGTTCACCCTTGAGGCCTCCGTCAGCACAGCCGGCCTCTCCCAGACGATCGAGATGTTCAACTGGCTGACAGGCCTGTATGAAACGGTAGACGCCAGGTCGGCTTCGACGGCCGACTCGACGGTGACCGTGACGATTGCCACGAACCCGGGACGCTTCGTCTCCGGAACGGGTGCCGTTCGAGCGAAGGTGAGTTACAAGCCATCCGGGCCCATCAACGCCGGGATTTGGCAAGCCAGGTTCGACTACGTCCACTGGATCATCGCGCGATAACCCTGCCGCGCTTACTCCCTCGGCGGCCGCCTCCGGGCGGCCGCCGCTCCTTTTCACACCGACGTCGGGCAAGGGAGTCGGATGGCAGATCAGGCGTCTCCGGCGATATAATTTGCGAAGATCGGGCAGAACAACTCGTCACATCGTGTGGGAGGTGCACAAAATGCAGAACTCTCGGTCTCGCTCTGGTTGGATAAGGGACCTGACACTCATCGGCGCATTGGCGTCGGTGTTCTTGGCCTTCGAGACATCCAAGCCTCTAATCGAGGAGATTTGGCTCTATGGCTGGTTATTCGGAACTTTAGTCAATCTGCTGGCCATCGCGGCGATCCCTCTGTTGGGCTTCTTTTCGTGGAGATGCGCGAGGCGCGAAGACAGCCGGACGCCAATCATGGTCCTCTTGTTTTGGATGCTCCTTTTCGCTGCCGCTTATGCGGTGTTGATCGCCACTTTTACATCGGTACAGGTCCCGGAGTACGACATTGTAGTATCGATTAGCGCGACAGACGGTTCGCTGCCCCCCCGCTGGCAGGTACTCGACGCCGCCAGAGTTTTCCTTCTGCTTGATTCTCCCATTCACTTCGCGGCGATCCCGATGTGGATCGCAGTCGCCTTTCTCGGGAGGGCAGTGTATGTTCGCTACAGGCCTACGTCCCAATGGGGGCCGAAGTGGACCGTCCGACACCTGGTAGTCGCGCTCGCCGTATCTCACCTAGCCTTAGCGATCCACGAGTCGCGAATCCTCGTCTACTTGTGCGAGTACGTGCAAGGAGCTTTCGCCATCCGACTGGAGGAAAGTCCCTATCTCGTTGGTTTGCTTGGCCCGCCGTTTGTCCTGATGGGTTGGGCCGAGTCGTTGTTCGCCTGGCCGGTTCTTCCCGGTTTCCTGTTCGGCGCCGTCTACATCGTGGGAAGGGCGACGATGTCTGCCGAACTCACGGAGGGGGGCGTCGCCATCCGTTCATTCGGCGCAAAACTTTGGTCTGCATCGTGGTCCAGCATCCGTCGGGTTGTGGCAATCGAGCACAACCGCCCCGCTCACGATGTCATCGTGCACGCCCGCGCCTTTGGCTTTCTTCCCTACAGTTTTGGAGTCCACGCAAAGCACTTCACAGATGGGGCAAGACTTTGCAGTTCTCTGATCGAAGCATGTGTGCAGCGAGGGATTCCAGTGGAGCGCCGCTCTTCACCGCGATGGGTGCCGGCACCCGCCTGGGCGCTGCTGATCGCGGGCGCAGGGCTTGCGGTTTGGGTGTGCGATGTCGCGTACATTGGCGGGCAGAACTACGCCAGTGACTATCCGTCGCCCGGCAATGTCGCCGCAATGCTTCGGCCGATGGAGCAGGCTGCTCTGTTTCTTTCCGCAGTCGTCATGATCGGGTGCGGCCTCGGCCTGCTCTCGGCCTACCACCGAGGCACGTTTCGGCCCGTACTCGCAGGTGCTTGGGTCTGGGTCTCGGTGCAGTTCGCCGAGCCGACCCACCTTTCGTTTCTCGTATCGATAGCGATTAACGCTATTCACAAGGCCATGCTGCAGCCAGTTCTGCCAATTCCCGATGCCACCATGCCGCCGAACGGACAGTTGGAATTGCTTGTGACGGCGATGCAGTACACGCCGTTGTTCGCAGGAATCGCGTATGTGATAGGTACGATGGTCGGCTCGCGCCGGATGAGTCCAGGAGTCGAAAAAGTTGGCGTTAGAGAGCCTCTCTCACCGGCTCCAGTTCAGCGCTCTGCTGCAGAAGAGCAACAGTTCTCTCCCGTGTCTTACTGAATAGAACTCGACTCAGCCGGGCGACGTTATCGTTAGCGCACGACGCGAAGTTCGTCGCGTGTGTTGGGCCGATTCTCACTTGGCTCAACCCACACCCCGTCCGATTTCAGAAGCGCGATGAGCTCCTCGACGCCTTTCTCTTGCGGGATGTTGTTCTTCACGCATTCATGGCCGCGGTACAGCGCGATCTTTCCTCCCGCCTGGCCCACGTACCCATAGTGTGCGTCCGCCATTTCTCCAGGTCCGTTCACGATGCAGCCCATCACGGCGATGTCGAGACCCGTCAAGTGTCCAGTCGCCGCCTTAACTTCTCGAAACACCGATGGCAAATCGAACTTCGTCCGACCGCAGGACGGACAGGCGATGAACTCAGTCTTCGTTCTTCTATGGCCCGTCGCCTGCAGAATGTCGTAGCAAACGGAAATCTCGTTGACTGGGTCTTCGGCGAGCGAAACGCGAATCGTGTCGCCGATCCCTTCGTTGAGAAGCGTCGCTATGCCCGCCGTTGACTTCACTCGCGCATATTGGCCGTCGCCTGCTTCCGTTACACCTAGGTGCAGAGGGTAATCGCACTTCGCGGCGAACATGCGGTTTGCCGCGAGCATGATCGGTACCCTACTCGCCTTGAGCGAAACGACGATGGAGTGGAAGTCGTGCTTCTCGCAGATGCGGATGTATTCCAGCGCGCTCTCCACCATCCCCTCGGGAGTGTCTCCGTGGGTGACGAGCATTCTCTCCGCAAGCGATCCATGGTTCACACCGATGCGCATCGCCGTGCCATGTTTCTTGCACGCCTCGATGACCGGAACGAGCGCATCCTCGATGGCTGCGAGTTCCTCGGCGTGCTCTTCGGGTGAGTACTCTTCCGTCCTTTGAACTCGCTTTCGAAACACGAACAGGCCAGGGTTGATTCGAACTTTGTCAACATGCCTCGCGACTTCAACTGCGATCGCGCTCCCTTGGTGATGCACGTCTGCGACGAGTGCGACGCCCGGGGTCTTTGCGCGAATCTCCTCCAAGCACTGGGCTTCCGCGAGGTTGGGCGTCGTGACGCGGACGATTTCGCAGCCGGCCGCTCGCAGCGCATGAATCTGCTCGACCACCGCTTGAACGTTTTTCGTCTCCTCGGTGACCATGCTCTGAACGGCGATGGGATGTCCTCCGCCGATCGTGAGGTCGCCGACCATAACGGGACGAGTTTTGCGGCGACTGTAGTGGGGTTCGAGCATCGCGGTTTCCCGAGTTTACTTGGGGCTTAGCTCCACGGAAGTCAGAGTAGCGACGGCGCGAATGGAACGGCTCACATGACGCGACCCGCTCAGAGCGAACCGCCGCGGCCAGTCCACGGCGGCCGAGATGCCGACCCTCTGCCCCACGCAGACCTCCTGCTGGGTGGTCTCGCCCGAGAGGGCAAGGTGCTCCCCCAACCTCGATCCTGAGTGCGACCCGTCCAGGCCGAGGGCCAGGGCGACATTGCCGGGCCCCGCGCACAGCCGCTTGAGGTTGGCGCCCTTCCTCCTCCGGCTCATCGCCTCGATCCCGGTGAGCGGCTCCAACGCCCGAATCAGCACTGCCTCGCCAACCCCAGCCTCCCCAGTCACCAAGTTCAGGCACCAATGGACCCCGTAACTCCTGTAAACGTAGATGTGTCCTGCGCCTAAGAACATGGCGGCGTTGGAAGTCCGCTGGCCCCGGTAGGAATGACTGGCCGGGTCATCCTCCGTGTACGCCTCAGTCTCGACGATGCGCCCGGAGGCGTCCGGGGTCGAAAGGACCATCCCGATCAGCCGAGGGGCTGCCTCCAGTGCCCCGAGTGAGAGGATTTGTGCTCCGGAATGCGTCATATAGTCTGTAGGGCCCAGCCCATCGTAACTCGGCAGCCATTCAAGCGTCAAGCCAATGAAACCCGACGACAGGGAAGAACCCATGGAACTCACGGCAGTGACGCCCGCAACCACGACTTGGCTGCCAGAGAGGGACGAGTCCCTCATTGCAGCCGCCAGGGACGGAGACTATTCGGCGTTCGAACGCCTCTACGAACTCCACAGGAGCACGGTTTACCGGTTCGCCTACCAGATGACCCAGTCGCAGGACGAGGCTGAGGACGTCACCCAGGAAGCCTTCGTCCGGGCCTTTCAGAACCTCCACAGGTTTCGAAAAGAAGCCAGGTTCACGACCTGGATCCTGCGGATCACGACCAACCTATGCACCGACAAGGCCCGCATGAGAGTCAGGCGAAAGGCGCTCGAGGAGCAGGAGGCAGACGGCGCACTGGAGTGGATGACCGTCGGAGCCACCATTAATCCCGTAGACGAACTCGAAACCGATCGCCGCGCTGCGATCGTCCGGAAAGCCGTTCAAGGGTTGCCTGCCCATCACCGCAGCATTCTCATCATGAGGGACTTCGAAGAGAGGGAATACTCGGAAATAGCATCCATCCTGAATTGCACCATCGGCGGCGCAAAACTGCGCGTGCTCCGGGCTCGACGCGCCCTGCGAGACAGACTCGAGCCCCTGCTGAACGAGGCGAATGAATGAAAGACTGTAAGCGATACCAAGACGACTTGATCGGCGTAGCGTTTGGCGATGTCGTCGGCGACGCCGCCGAGTCCGTCCGCCGTCACGTCTCCGGTTGCGCCGACTGCGAGCGACTTCTGCACTCGTATCAAATCGCTGCCGAATCTGTCCGCGTCCTGCCGGAACCTCCAGAGCCGCGACTTTCGAATGAGACGCTCCGACGGCGCATCCTCTCCGCCGAAATCCAGCGGAGCAGGACGGCAGGATGGTCCTGGTCTCTCGGCGCCTTCGCTGTGACAGCCGCAACCGTAGCAATCGTCCTCACGCTGCCGCGAACCGCGCCGCGCGAAATCGGCGATAGCCTGCGCTCCGCGCTCTCGGGCGCGAATGACAAGAGGAACTTGGTTGCGGTCGAGGATCTGCCGGATCCCGAAGACGTCGTCACGCTGCTGCTCCCCCCACCCGCGGCCCGCGAGAGCAACGCTGACCGACCGGAGCCCAAGAGAACAAATGAAAGACGAGGCTCGATGGGATTTGCGAAGTCAAGCGAAGAGTCGCGTCCCGAGTCGAGCGTCCTCTCGGGTGCGGCGGAGTCCATGGCGGCCGGCTCGCCAGAGAAAGTCGTGCCCATCGTAATCATCGAAAAGAAGAACACCCTCGACGGAACGGCCGAAGCGAAGGAGAAGACCTCGACCAATGACCTGGCTATCGGCGGTTAGCGCAATTTCCTCGCTGGTTTCGGCGATGCCGCAGGACGGCATCGCTGCACCGCTTTCGGACGCGCTCGCCCTCGACGCCTCGAAGAAGACGGCGGTCGTTCTCGGACCCGACGGCCCACTCGGTCTCGGCGTCGTCATCGGCCAAAAGGGCGAAGTCTTGACGATCGGCCCGGTCGCCTTCGGCGAAGATGGACTGCCTCGCACGTCACTCAAAGTGCGAATCGGTGACAACACGACGTCCGCAACGGTTTCCGCATTCGATCCCATGACGGACCTCGCCCTGCTTCGCGCGCAACAGGCGCCATCCTCAGAAGTTTCAGAAGCGAATCGTGGCGTCGCGCGAGTTGGAACGACGATCCTCTCCGATGTTCACCTCTGCGTTCTTCCGAGCGGACCGGTTCGAGTGCAAGTCGTTCGCCGAGATGTCGGCGGCGTTCTCGAACTGAGCCAGAGATACATACCGCTCTTTGAGGTGCGCCTCGAGCGCGGGGATGAAGTGCTCGGCGGCGCGCCAATTTTCGCGCCAGACGGATCTCTCGCCGGAATCCTCATGGCCTCGCTCGCAAGCGGCGAGAAGGCCGAAGCGGAGATAAAGCGGAGCCCCGGCGCGGCCGGGTTCGCAGGCTCTGCGGCCCTCCAAGGGCCGCTTCCAGCCGTGACGACGTTCGCCCTCAGCGGAACAGTCGTAAACCGTGTGATTCAGGGCTTTCTCTCGGGCAGCCTTAGGCATCCGTGGATCGGCATCTACTTCGCTTCCGCAACCCCGCGCGGCGCAAAGATCCTCCGCGTCGTCGAGAGCAGCCCTGCGGCCGCAGCCGGCCTGCGGGTGAACGACGTTATTCTCACGGTCAACGGCAAGGCGATTGCCGACGGCGTCGCTCTGGGAGCGCTTCTCTTCGATCTGCCCATCGGCTCGACCGCGGACGTCACTGTCAAGCGCGGAAGCCTCGTGCTCGCGGTGAAATGTTCGGTCGTCGCCGACCCGCGCGCGAGCCAGATCGGACAGTTGATTCGAAAACCGGTCGTTAGCGTTCAGCGCATTCGGCTGTAGCTCGCAGGTCCACTAATCGCGCCTGCGGACTCTCGTTCCCGTTAAATCGGTCGGTGTCCACGTTTACCAGAAGGTCCACCGGCTGACCCGGTTCGAGTTTCGAAAACCGTTCCGCAAAACCGAAACCGATTCCCTTCACATTCGGCGCAGCGCCAAGTCGGAACTGCGCATGCTGGCCGTTTCCGACCGCGCGCCACGATTCGATTCCCGTTGAGAAGATCGCGAACAGCGGCTCCGGGTTCCCAACGCCGAACGGAGCGAGGCTCCCGATGCTCTTTGTGAGTTCGAGCGTGATGTCCATCGGTCTGATTCTGGCGTCCGCTTCGAATGTCGGCACGAGGTCCTCGTCTCGAATCACCTTCGACGCGAACGCCTCGAGGGCTTCGGCCGCCTCTTCGAGCCTTCCCGCATCAATCTGAAATCCGACCGCAGCCTCATGTCCTCCGCACGACTCGAACAACTGACTGTTTGCCTCCAGCATCTCGAACAAACTGAATCCAGGAATGCTCCGGCCCGAACCATGAGCGAATCCCGTTACTGCATCCATCGAAGCCACGAGCGCCGGACGCGAGTAGGCTTCCGCGAGTTTCCCTGCGACGATTCCCACCACTCCACGCGGCCAATCTTCCGCCCACACGAAGATGAGGCGACGCTCGGGGCTCCACGTCCTCTCCACCAACTCTCGCGCGTGCTCCATCGTCTCCTGCTGCGCCCGCCTACGCTCTTGATTGTGTGAATCGAGCGTTTTCGCGAGCTCTCGAGCCTCGCTGGGGTCGTCGGTAAGCAGGAGCCGGAGCGCGACGTCCGCATCGTCGACCCGCCCGGCTGCGTTGATCCGAGGTCCCAACTTGAATCCGACATCGAACGAAGTCAAGGTTGCGCCGCGTTGGATGCCGGCGACTTCCATCAACGCCCGCAATCCAACTTTCTTCGTTTCCGACAGTCGCGCAAGTCCGTGCGTTGCGAGAATCCGATTCTCTCCCGTGAGCGGAACGATGTCGGCAAGCGTTCCGAGCGCTGCGAGGTCGAGAAACGCCCGTTGAAAACTCTCTTTCGACACGCCGCACGCTTCGGCGGTCGCCTGTGCCACCTTGAAAGCGACGCCCGCGCCGCTAAGTTCCGGAAATGGATAGCTTGAGTCTCGCCGATGCGGGTTTACGACGGCGTCTGCGTCCGGCAACTCGCCTTGAACCTGGTGATGGTCCGTGACTACGACTCTCATCCCCGTTGCGCGAGCCATTTCGATCATTTCGTTCGCCGTGGTTCCACAGTCGCAAGTCAAGAACAGCCCCGCACCCATGGACTTCGCGTGCTCGATCGCGAATTCATGGATCCCATAACCCTCTCGAATCCTGTGGGGGACATGCGAGATGACATTCAGTCCAAGTTTGCTGAGAGACCTCGAGAAGATCGCGGCCGACGTCACACCGTCAACATCGTAATCACCGTGCACGTACACGGTTTCCCCCAGTTCCTTTGCACGCAAAATCTCCCGAACCGCGGCCTCGCAATCCGGAAGCAGCATGGGATCGTGGAGGTCTTCGAGAGAGGGCTTGAGGAACTTGTCCGCCTCTTCGGGCTCGGTCAATCCTCGGTTGGCAAGAACGACGGCGAGAAGCGGGTGGATGCCGAGGCCGGCCTCCAGGCGCGCGGTGACTGAGGCATCCGCGGACCGGATGACCCAACGCGCTTGGAGGGCGCTTTCAACCATGCTGGCATTATGCACCCCGCAGCCCTCCTTCGAAATCGGTACCATACTCCCAGAGTGCGCTACAGGAAACTTGGCAGATACGGAATCAAATTGAGCGAGATCTCACTCGGCGGCTGGCTGACTCACGGTCGGACACTGGCCGACGACCAAGTCGCAGCCATCGTGCGCAGTGCGTTCGATCTCGGCATTAACTTCTTCGACACTGCGGACGTATACAACAAAGGTGCGGCGGAGATCGCGCTCGGAAAGGCGATTCGCTCCTTTCGGAGGGAGGACATAGTAATCGGAACGAAGTGCTTCTTCGCAATGTCGGACAATCCGAACGACCGCGGACTTAGCAGGAAACACATCTTCGAAAGCGTTCACGCCAGCCTCAGTCGCATTGGAGTCGAGTACGTCGACCTCATGCAGTTCCATCGCTTCGATCTGGAAACGCCCCTCGACGAAACGATTCGCGCGATTGAGGACCTCATTCGCCAGGGCAAGGTCCTCTATTGGGGCGTCAGCGAATGGACGGCTTCTCAAATCACCGACGCCTGCCACATTGCGCGCACGCTTGGCTGCTGCCCTCCGATCAGCAATCAGCCGCTCTACAATCTTCAAACGCGTAGGATTGAATCGGAAGTGATGGGTGTCTGCCACCGGGAGGGCCTCGGCCTCGTGGTCTTCTCGCCTCTCGCACAAGGCGTGTTGACCGGCAAATACCGGCCCGGGGAGCCGCCTCCGCCGGGGTCTCGAGGAGCCGACGAGTCGAGTAACGTCTTCATGGTCAAGAGCCTTGAAGACAAAGTGCTCGAAGCCGTCCGACAGGTCGGCGATCTCGCCAGCCAGGCGGGCTGCACCCTTGCGCAATTCGCCCTCGCCTGGTGCCTCCGAAGGCCCGAGGTGACCTCGGCGATCGTCGGAGCGACTTCCGTCGAGCAACTTCAAGAGAACGCCAAGGCCAGCGGCTTGGAAATCCACCCGGCCCTGTTCGCGAAGGCCGAGGCCGTCTTCGACGAAGCCCTCGGTACGGCGTAAGGCATAATCTCGCCCGCCATGCAGCACCAAACCTCGTTTGAAACTGCGCGGGGCATTTCCGATGTGGAAGTGTCACACGGTCATGCGCTGATCGTGGTGACCGGATTCAACGAGGCGGAAGAGTCTGCGAAGCGATTAGAAGCGCTAAGGGTGTTGGCGAGCGCGGGCTACTCCATCGACTTCCTCAAACTGGCATTGGGAGGATTTTCGTTCGTCGTTCAAGAGTCGGCCGCGCTGGACATCGAGAAGTGCCTCAGCGAGGCGGGCTTCGATGCGAAAGCGATCCAGCGTCGGTCATTGATTACCGTTCGCGCGCCGAACATCCGGGACGAAAGCGGACTCGTTGCGCGCATCGCGCAGACCGTCGTTGCCTCCGACGCTTCGATCGAAAGCGTGGGAGACATGCATTCGGCGGTTCTTCTCGTTGTCCACAGCGCAGTTGCGGACCGCGCAGGCGAAGCGCTCCGCGGACTGATCGGCAAGGTGGACATCCTGTGATCCGCATCAAGGTCATGAAGTTCGGCGGCACGAGCGTCGCTACGCCGGAGGCGAGACTGATCGCAGCCCACAAGGTCGTGGCTGCCAAGGAGGCTGGATTCAATCCCGTCGTCGTAGTGAGCGCGATCGGGCGCGCAGGCTCGCCCTACGCTACCGACACCCTACTTGCGCTCCTCCGTGACGTGGACCCGCTGGTTTCTCCTGAGCCGCGAGAAGTGGACCTCATGCTCGCCTGCGGAGAAATCCTCTCGACTTGCGTGTTCGCCCAAACTCTCAAGTCGCTCGGACTCCGCGCAAGCGCAATGACCGGCGGGCAGGCCGGGCTCATCACGGATGGCACATACGGCAACGCGCGAATCACCGAGGTGCATCCCGACGACGTTTTCAAGGTGATTCGAGCCGGGCGGATTCCGGTCGTCTGCGGATTTCAGGGAAGTTCCCGCACGAACAGCGAGAGCGTTCACGGTGAGATCACGACCCTTGGCCGGGGGGGGAGTGACACCACCGCCAGCGCTTTGGGCGCCGCGCTCGGTGCTGAAGCGGTCGAGATCTTCACCGACGTCGATGGCGTCAAAACGGCCGATCCCAGCATGGCTCCTGACGCCCCAACCCTGCGGAAAATGACTTACGAGGAGGTCGCTGAGATCGCTCACCAGGGCGCCAAGGTCCTGCACCCGAGGGCCGCGGAGATCGCGATGAAGTTCGGCATCCCGTTGTGGGTCAAGAACACGTTCAGCGAAGAGCCTGGGACCGAGATCGTCACGCGCGACAAGTTCCCCGGTCGCCGCGTGACTGGCGTGACGCACACGGGGAAACTCATTTACCTCCAGTTCGACTCTCCGTTTGGAGCCGACAAGGCTGCGATCGAAGCCCGTGTGTACGAACTGATGGCTGACTACCGCATCAACCTGTTCATGCTCAACGCACACCCGAGCAGTTTCGGATTTGCGGTTCCACGTAAGCAGCTCGCAAACGTGAAGGAAATCCTCGACGGGCTCGTGATTCCGATGGAGGATGGAAATCCTCGCACGTACGTTCTGCAAGTCGGTCGGGGAGGCTCCACGGAAGTCGCGGCTCAGGAGCGGATGCTGCGAAACGTCCCTCGTTTCGGCGAGATCCGAAAGTGCATAGCCAAACTCACCGAGAACTGCACGATGGTCTCGCTGATCGCCCATGACTACCTGCAGCAGCCCGGCATCTACCTTCGAGTCATGGAATGCTTGGAGAAGGGAAGTGTCAACGTCCTGCAGACAAGCGACAGCCAACTTTCGTTATCGGTGTTAGTCCTCGAATCCGACTGCGAACGCGCCGTAAGGCTCCTGCACGACGAGTTCGAACTGCGCGGCGCCGTCTAGCTCTTTCCGACCGCCACGTCCAGAAGCGCCCTCAGACGCCGCGCGAGTACCGACGGCGTAAACGGCTTTTGCACGTAATCGTTCACGGGCGACGCCATGTCCAATTCGCGCACGTCCGTCGTCGAATAGCCGGAAACGAACAGGATCGGGAGGTTGGGCCGCAGATCGCGAAGCTGGGATGCCAGCTCGACGCCGCTCATCTGAGGCATGACGACGTCCGTGATCACGGCATTAAGTTCGTTCTTATGCTCCGTCGCAATCCGAAGCGCAGCACGAGCGTCCTGCGCGGTCAGAACCCTGTATCCGTGCGCTTGCAGAAAGTCTGCGCTCAACTCCAAGAGCATCGGCTCGTCCTCGACGATGAGAATGGTTTCGTGGCCGCGCGGAATCGCTCCGAACACGGTTCTCTCCGATCGCTTCGTAGGGTGCTCGCGTGACAAAGGAATAAAGACGTCGAATCTCGCGCCGGCTCCTGGAGAACTCTCAACCAGGATGTTCCCACCCGCCTGCTTCACGATTCCGTGACAGGTTGCTAGCCCCAGACCGGTGCCTTTGCCCGGTTCTTTCGTGGTGAAGAACGGCTCAAAAATCCTCTCCCTCGCAGCTTCGTCCATTCCGACGCCCGTGTCGGTCACCGACACAACCACGTAGTTGCCGGGGAGTACCCCGAGGCGCGCTTCGCGGGATCGCTTCACCACCCTTCGCGATTCCGTTTCGATCATGAGGCGGCCACCATTCGGCATGGCGTCGCGCGCATTCACGACAAGATTCAACACCACCTGCTCCAGTTGGGCCGAGTCGAACAACACGACGCTCGGTGTGGCGTCGAGTCGGGTGACGAGGCTGATGTCTTCGCCAATGGTGCGGTGCACGAGTTCCAGCAGCTCGCTCAGCACCGAGTTCACATCGATGGCGTCGGATTTACCGACTTGCCGCCTTGCGAAGGAGAGCAAGTGTCGTGTCAGGTCTGCCGCTCGCTCGCCTGCCTTCGTCACCTGTTCGAGTTCGTGCCTGACGCCAAGTCCCCCCTCGACCTTCCGGAGAGCCACATCGGCGTATCCGATGATCGCAGATAGCAGGTTGTTGAAGTCGTGTGCGATGCCCCCCGCCAAGCGTCCCATCGCTTCGAGCCGCTGCGAACGCGCGAGTTGCGCCTCCAACTCTTTGCGGTCCGTAACATCTTCGATGATGTTGAGAAGAACGGTCGGTTGGCCGTCAGGGCCTCGCTCGAAAACGCTTGTTCGCCATTCAGCCCACCGGTACTGAGCCTCGTAATTCGAAATCCGCACCAGCATCGAGTGGGTCTCGCCTTCTCCCAGCGAGTGCGTTGCCTCCCTCGCATTCAGTACCTGCTGCCTATCGGCAGCGTGCACGTGCATGAGCAGCGCCTGTGGATCGCGCATCACGCTGTGGGCGCCTGCTCTCCCGAAGAATTCGTCGAACCGCTTATTCGCGAACGTGACCTTCCCGTCGCTGGATGCCGTGATCGTGATCAGGAACGGCGAGTCGTCGACAATCTCCTCGATCAACTTTCGGCTCTCCCGAAGTTCGCGCTCCGCTTCCTTCCGAACGTGAATGTCTACCGCGGATCCGATGTAACCGAGGAAATTGCCGTCCGAGTCGAAATTCGGCAGTCCGCGTTCCAGGAACCAGCGATACTCACCGTCATGCTTCCTCAGGCGGTACTCCATCGAGTACGGCGTCTGACTACGCCTCGCCTGAGCGTAGATTTCCGCGCACCGATCGTGGTCCTCAGGATGGATCGCTGTCTCCCACCTGCCCTCGATCTCTTCCTCGAGCGTAGTGCCGCGATAGTCGAGCCACGGCTTGTTGAAGTAGCCGCACTGCCCGCGCGCGTCGGTAGTCCAAATGAGGACAGGAGCGTTGTCGGCGAGTTGCCGGAACCTCTCCTCACTCGCGCGAAGCGCGTCCTCAGCCCGCTTGCGCTCTGTGATGTCCGTGACGAGCACTTGATTCGACTGCCGTCCAGCAAACGTCGCAATCTGAGCGATCGTCTCGACCGGAAACTCCGTTCCGTCCCTTCGCACCATCGTGAATTGAGACAGAGGGCCGATGCCGACCTCCTGCGTGGTCTTGATGCATTCGAGCACTGTCGGAAGCGAATCCGCGTGGACGAATTCGAGCGGGCTCTTTCCGATGAGTGCGTCGGCTGTTTCCACGCCGAGCATCTTCGCCATCGCGGGATTGCAGAACTGGATGATTCCCTCGTGGTGAATGATCACGCCGATAGGCAGCCGTTCGACTAGCCTTCGGTACTCGTATTCGCTCTGGCGAAGCGCCTGCTCAGCCACCTTCTGTTCCGTGATGTCGCGCATCACGATCTGGACCGCAGGCCGACCCCTGTATCGAATCTGGCTTGACTTCACTTCGATGTGGACAGTTGTGCCGTTCGCCAGTATCAGCGTGGTTTCTGTGGTGTCCGACGCTGAGCCTTGCGAAGCGGCCTCCAAGCTCATCCGAGTCGCATCGTGTTCGCTTGGGTGGATGAAATCGAATGGCGAGCGACCGATGACCTCTTCCGGATCATCTGCGCCGATGATCCGCGCCGCTTCGATGTTTGCATAGGCGATCGTGTCGTTCTGGTAGACCCAGACCCCAATCGGCAGCGACTCGACGAGGTTCTCGTACTCGAGTTCTTTGGCCTGCAGCGCCTCGCGCACTCGATACTGCTCCGAGAAGTCGACGAGCAGCCCGACCTGGTGAACGTTGCCGCTCGGAGTGTGAAGCGCGCGGATGCGATCCTCGACCCAAAGAGAACTCCCATCTTTGCGGCACATCCGGTATCGGATGACAAGAGATCCTCCATATCCCGATGTGCTCCACTCCTCACGCTTCGCTCGCACAAATTCGCGGTCGTCCGGGTGCACGAGCGTGGTGAGAAGGTCCGCAGACTCTGAGAATTCGTCGGCCGAATATCCGAGAAGTCGCTCGGCGTTCGCGGATACGACGCACCGAGTGGGCGTCCACTCGTAGAGTACGACGTCCGGCAGCGCGTCCAGCACACGCGATAACTTCCGGGATGCAGTTTCAAACTCGGTTGCGGCGCGTTCCGCCTCGACGACGGCGCTCACCTGATGCGCCACCGCCTGCAGCGCTTCGATCTCCGACGACGACCATTCTCTTTGCGTCTCCGTGTCACAGAAAACGAAGACTCCCCAAAGCTTCTTCCCGCTGAGAATCGGAAGCAGCGCGACGGACTGGATGGATTGCGACTGCAGAAGCGCTCGCAGCCCAGTGCCGAGTTCGTGTTCAACGCCAAACACCGCACCGCCGCGCTCCAACTCAAGCATCGTTCGCCGGAAGGTCTCGCTTTGGATTTCGAGTCCATCAAACTGTGAAGCGGGCAAGCCTTCGGCCCTCGCTTTGCTTCCCCAAGACGCAATTCGCGCAAGTCGGCGCGTTCCGCCACCAACTTCGTCCACTTGATACGCGCTTGCCCACGTGATCTCAAGGGTTTCGCAGATTCGCGACAGGAGACCATCAAGATGCTCCCGCCAATCGGGCGATCCGGCGACGCCTGTTGCGGCATTCGAGAGAAGGCGAAGCGTCCGGTTGGCCTTCTCAAGTCGGTTTCTCTCCGACCATCTCTCGAGCGAGTTTTGAATCAGCGCGCACAGGATCGAGGCTGCGCGAAGTTCCTGCTCCGAGGGAATGGCGTCTTCGCTCGAATACACAGCGATCGTCCACCGGAGGCCGCACGGAGAGGGAAGGTGAAACTCCGTGACAGACCGCACACCATTTACCCGGCACGCCTCCCAAACCTCGACAAACTCCGGCACTTCGAAGATGTCCGGAATGAACCGGACGGGATTCGCAGGCACGATGGAGGTGCCGCTAACCTGAACGTGCTTCGAGGCTATTGCCTCAGCCGCCTTGCCGACGACGGTGCGAACGTGTCGGTTGCCGTTCGAAGGAGACTCAAAGAGCGCGCCGCGTGTGGCCCCGAGCGCGGCAACGAGAATTTGCAGGCCCTTGTTCGGGATTTCGAAGACCTCTTGCGCGAGGTGCAGGCCCTGGGCTTCCTGGGCCCACTCAAAGTCGAGGAGTGCGCCCGAGTTCTCTGTCTCGGACGGCGTCTGGCCCACTTGGCCCGATCGGTGTCCGCCGGTCCTGCGCATGGAGCATCAGCCCCCCTACACTATACGGAATTTTCGGGCCCGGGCTTAGATCTCGCTCGGCTTAGATGAGGGCCATCGGCATGATGACGCAGAAGTAGTTCTGGCCTTCGTCGGCTGGTCGGACCACCGCAGCGCGGTCGCTCTCGATCATCTCCAGGGCCACGCCCTGGCCTTCGATCGGCCCGATCGCGTCCAGCAGGTAGCGGCCGTTGAAAGCGATCTCGATGTCCTCGCCTTCGTTGACGATGGAAATCTCTTCCTTGCCTTCGCCAATCCCCTCGCTTCGAGTGACCAGGGTTGCCACCTGACCGTCGGACTTCAGCACCACCCTCTGGGCACTCTCACGGGCCAGCACTCCGGCCCGCTTCAGCGCATCCGCCAAGCTCTCCTTGTCCGCGAGCCATCGGCGTGTGCGTTCCGTCGGGATCACCCTCTCATAGGGCGGAAAGTCGCCTGAGATCAACTGGGACACGACCCGCGCCCCATCGGATTCCACGAGGAGCCTGCCCTCGCCAAAGACAAGCGTCAACTCCCCGTCTGCCGGCACGGGCAGCCTTCGGATCACCTGCAGCGCCCGATCCGGGACGATCGCGGTCACGTTCGACCCTATCCCCGGATGCGCCTCAGTTCTCACCGCGAGCCGGTGGGTGTCGGTGGCCACAGCGCGCAGGTTCGCCCCGTCGTAAACGAACAGGACGCCCGTGAGTTGAGCGCGAGGCTGGTTCTCTTTCGCGACTGCGAAGCCGACAGATTCGACCATCTTGGCGAAGTCCCCAGCCCGAATTCGAAGCGTGGCTGACGCCTCGACGTTTGGGATGCCGGGGAAGTCGTCCGGCATCATGCCGACGACTCGGTACTCGCTGTTGGAAAGCGCAAGCTTCAGGGACGGCCCGTTGGGCTGCTCGATGTTGAGTTCGCCGTCTGGCAGAGAACTCAGGATGTCGTGGAACAGTTTTGCTCCAACGGCGAGCGATCCGCCCGATTCCACCATGGCCGGAAGCCTCCGCTCGACCCACATCTCGCCATCGCAGCCCACCAGCCTGACCTGAGAATCGTCAGCCTCGAAGAGCAGGTTCTGGAAGATGGGGAGCGCGGCTGGCCTACCTGTGGCAGGGGCGCCCGCGAGCGACACCGCGTCGTAAAGTTCCCTACGTGGACACGCGACTCGCATCTGCTACCCCCTCACCTCCGGGCTGTAGGCTCCCCGGAATGGCAGTCTCATCTGACTCGACGTGGCACGGTCCGCCGCTGCGTGCCGCAGGTGGGCCGTCTCGGCGACGATGCGCGCGTAGACCTCTTCCTTCACCGCCGCGGTCATCGCGTCGGCCCTCATGGCCTCCTCCAACTGCTCCTTGACGGCGCGAAGTGAGGAAACCTCCTCCCTCAAAGCCGGATGCTCGAACATCGCCTGTTTGAACTCAGAAGCGAGTTCAACCGGCAGTTCGTCATCGATGAACAGGTCGACGATCTTCAGTGCTTCTTCGAGCTTCATAGCGCTTTCTCCATGGCAGGGCCCAACTTATCGCGGAGAGCCCGCCTCCCCCTGTAGAGGCGGGACTTGAGAGCAGGAACCGAGATGCCCAGCACGTCGGCTGCCTCTCGGGCGGAAATGTCCTCTAAGTCGCAGAGTATGAGGGGTTCGCGGTAGTCCTGGGGCAGGTCGCCCAGGGCCTCCCACACGGCGATCTTCAGCGCGGCCTTCTCCTCGCCCGAGCCATAAGTCGCATCGGAAGGCAACTCGAGCAGTTGGTGCTGCCGGAGTTTGTCGATGCACAGGTTTCGGGCTATGCGGAACAGCCATGTTCTGAAAGCACCATCCGCCCGCAGGTCCTGGGACCTGCGGATCACACGCAAGAACGTCTCGGCCGTGGCGTCCTCGGCATCTGCTCGGTTGCCGAGCATCCGAAAGGCATAGCGGTAGATTCGCTCGCCGTAGAGCTCGTAAATGGCAGTAATCGCCGATATGTCGCCGGTCGAGAGCGCGTCTAGCAGTCTCTTTTCCGCGGCTGAATCTTGTTGCAACGCGATTCCATCCTTAGGGACGGCGGCGATCCCAGAATCGCCGCTCAGTTTTCCGCCGCGTCCACTCGGATTGACCGGCCGGAGTGCTATACCTTATCTCGCCGCGCCTGAGGCGGGGAAAACCCCGACGACCCGGCCGCTCGACCCTTGATAGCACGCCGTCCTCTCCCCTCAAAAGGGCCCGATCGCCGTGATCGTGAGGCCGTCCGGTGAGAGGAATTCGGCCGCGAGTTCCCTCACGTCGCTGGGCGTCACCTTCGCGATGCGCTCGAGCGTCTCGTCTACCGTGATGTCCTTGCCGTGGAAGAGTTCGTTTCGCGCCATCCGGTGCATTCGGCTCGACATGCTCTCAAGACTCAGGACGACGCTGCCGCTCAGCATCCGCTTGCATCGCTCCATCTCATCGTCTGGAATCGGCTCTTCAATGACGCGCTTCAGTTCGGCCAAGCAGAGTTCGACGACTTGTTCGTAAGTCGAGGGGCTTGTGCCCGCGTAAACGGTGAACGCGCCTGCCTCTCGATAGTAACTCGTGTAACTCCCAACCGAATAAGCAAGCCCTCGCTTCTCACGAATCTCTTGGAAAAGCCGACTGCTCATTCCTCCGCCGAGAAGCGCGTCGAGTACCGTCGCTGCATACCTTCTCTCGTCCGAAATCGTCACCATGTCCGATCCGATGCAGAGATGTGTTTGCTCGACGTCCTTCGTCATTTCCCGAGTGCCTGTCGTTGCGGAGGGCTTCGGCCCAGAAGGCAGATCGAAGTCGCCGAGGAGGCTCCCCAATCGCTCCTCCACCAACTTCTCCAACTCATCGGCGTCCACGCATCCTGCTGCCGAGACGAGCGTTCTGCCCGCAACGTAACGCTTAGACATGTAGTTCTGGAGTGAGGCTCGGTCGAACGAAGCGACCGAGTCACTCGTGCCGATGATCGGCTTTCCCAGAGGGTGGTCGCCCCAACGGTGCTGGGCGTGCATGTCGTGGATGTGATCTTCGGGTACGTCTTCGTACTTTTTGATTTCTTCGAGTACGACTCCAATCTCCGTCGACAGGTCGGCTGGATCCAATTTCGAATCCGTCAACATATCGGCAAGCACGTCCACTCCCACGGCGAGATCGTCGGAGAGGATGCGTGCGTAGTAGCACGTGGCTTCTCGATCCGTGAAAGCGTTCAGGTGGCCGCCACGGCCTTCGATCTCTTGGGCGATCTGCTCGGCGGTCCGGCGCTTTGTGCCCTTGAAGAGCATATGCTCGATGAGGTGGCTCACTCCTGCCTCGCCGTCCTCCTCCATTCGGCTTCCCGTATTCACCCAAATCCCCAACGCCACGGAACGGACATGAGGGACTGTTTCGCAGAGAACGCGCACTCCGTTCGGAAGCGTGCGCTTGATGACACCGTTACTCATTCGATTCGAGTTTGGCACGACGACGGTTCGATGGGCTGCCCGTCTGCCGGCGCTTATGCGATTCGATTCGCCAGCGCCCCCAGGCCTTGCACTTCTAGAAGCACTTCGTCTCCGGGATTCAAGTATTCGCGCTCCATCTCCAGAATGCAGCAACCCGTGATGGTTCCGCTGGCAATCATGTCCCCTTCGCTCAGTCTTGTTCCCTGACTGGCGTAGGAGATCATCTCAGCGAATGTCCAGTTCATGGACTCTAACGAGCCCTCGGCCACCAGTTCGTCGTTGATGTACGCCTTCGCCGCAAGCGCGTAAACCCGGCCTCGGTCGGTTTGCCTCGAAAACGGATTGAGTTCGTCGGGCGTGACCAGGTACGGACCGACGCTTGTAGCGAAGTCCTTGGACTTATGGTAGCCGAGCCCAACTCTTGATTCTCGTCGCTGAACGTCGCGCGCGGACCAGTCGTTCACGATCGTTAGCCCCAGCACGATGTCGTCGGCGTCTTCCACGGGTATGTCCGACCCCGATGCGCCGATCACGACACCGACTTCCAACTCGAAGTCCAACTCCGCCACTCCGGGGGGGCGCATGATGACGGCATCGGGTCCCACGATCGAAGCCGGGTTCTCAAAAAAGAAGGGTGGAGCGGCATACCACTCCTCGGGCACCGAATCTCGGCCGAACTTACGCCGCGTGTTGCGCACGTGCCCCTCAAACGCCATGAAGTCTCGGAACGAGGGTGGCTGGGAGATGGGCGCCAGCAGCGAAATGTCCTCTGCCCGGTGGATGCCGACGGCCTCGAGGCCGCGAGTCTCGTAAACGCTGCCATCACGGTAGATGCCCGTGCGCACGGTCGCGTCTTCGCCCTTGCGAAACCGGCAAAGTTTCATTTCGGCAGAAGACTGGTTCGCGTTCGATAAAGGCCGAGCGGGTCGTTCCTCACAGAGTTCCGCGAAGAGCCTGCTCTCTTTCGATCGCCTCGAAGAGGGCCTTGAAGTTGCCCTTGCCGAAGCTCTTTGCGCCCTTCCTCTGAATGAACTCAAAGAACAGCGTTGGACGATCTTCTACGGGCCTTGAGAACAGCTGCAGGAGGTATCCCTCGTCGTCTCGATCAACGAGAATGCCGAGTTCTCGAATCGCGGTCAAGTCCTCGTCGATCTCGCCCACCCGTTCCGTCACCGTGTCGTAATAAGTCTTCGGAACATTGAGGAACTCCATCCCACGCCGCTTCAACTCGGTGATCGTCTCGATGATGTTGCCCGTGTGGAGCGCGATGTGTTGGGCGCCGGCGCCTCCGTGGAACTCCAAATACTCTTCGATCTGCGACTTCTTCTTGCCCTCGGCAGGTTCGTTGATCGGGAACTTCACGCGCCCGTTTCCGTTCTGCATCACCTTCGACATGAGCGCGGTGTATTCCGTGCTGATGTCCTTGTCATCGAAGTGGACCAACTGCGTAAATCCGAGGACGCGACCGTAGTAGTCCACCCATTTGTTCATTCCGCCCCACTCGACGTTCCCGACGATGTGGTCAACGTATTCGAGACCGACCGACTGTCCCTTCTTATTGACAGGTCGGAAGTTGGGCAAGAACAGTCCGGAGAAGTTGTCGCGATTTAGGAAGGAGTGGACCACGTCGCCATACGTCTTGATGGCGGCCACTCGGACCTTGCCAAAATCGTCTTCGAGTGTGCGAGGCTCGGATGCCACGTCTGCTCCTCGCTTCACCGCCTCGTTGAACGCCCAGTCCACGTCATCCACTTCGAAACAGATGTCCTGCACGAAGTCGCCGTGGCGTCCGAGCGCCGGCGCGATCGGATGATCGGGAATCGTCGGCGAACTCATCAGAAAGCGGATTTCCCCTTGGCCCAAAAGGTAGTCCGCCTCGTGGCGAAGCCCGGTCTCTAATCCAGCGTAGGCGACGACATCGAATCCGAAGATGCGGTGATACCAATCGCTGGCCTGTTTTGCATTCCCGCAGTAAAAGCGTATGTGGTCTATTCGGCGAATCGGGAATTCCATCTCAACTGCTCCTAATTGCCTCGATTATACGCCGCGCGCCTCGCCCCGAAAAAGGGGCCGGCCGGGGCAAGCCCGGCCGGTTGAGGAGAGGATTGGGGTTGGGGTTGTTGGTTTATTGAGCCGGCATTGCCCGTTGGGCAGGCGCCAGTCTCAAATTGGCTGTGTGATCCGGATTCTGCTGCTCCCACTCGAGCAGCCTCTTTCGGAGCATCTTGTGAATTCGGTGCACCCGGCTGCGGATCGTTCCAACCGGAGTCCCGAGGATTGCGGCGATTTCGCGGTAAGGCCGTCCCTCGATGTCGGCCAGTTCGATCAGTCGCCTCTGGTTCTCGTCGAGGACCATGAGCACCGCCTCGAGTTCCTCGCCGACCATGTCGCGGAGGACGGCGGCCTCGGGCGAGTCCCTCGTGTCGGCCTTGTCGAAGAACACTTCGTCCTCATCCGCTTGGATCGGGGCGTCGTAACTCACGGCCTGCACGCGCCTACTCCTGTAGCGCAACAGGTCCAGGAAGAGACGGGAGACGATCCGGAAGATCCAGTTTTCGAACGGCTTGTCCCCGTCGTACCGATCAAAGCTCCGGTAGGCCCGCAGATACGCCTCTTGGGTGAGGTCCTCGGCGTCGGTCCTGTTGCCTGCCAGACGAAAGGCCATGTTGTACACCCGCTTGTAGGTGCTCTCCATTAACTCTTCGAATCTCTGTGCCGGAGAGTCGACTGTCAGTACGTTGGCGTTCACGGCTCTCTCGCCCCTGTGGGGCTCCCGCCGGATTCAACAGGCCCCCGAGCCGGAAAGTTCCCCGAGCCTACGGCAGGCGAACAAACCCCAAAATCCTCCCGAGGGCCGCGAAGTCGTGGGTGAACTTCTGAACCCGGGGAGTGCGATTCCCCTCGATGGTGACCAGCCTCCGGCCGGATCGCTTGACGACGATTCCGGTGTGGCCGTACCGCCTCGGCGGCGAAAGGAGGCCCCATAGGATCAGGTCTCCGGCCTCTGGCTCAGGCACGAGAAGACCGCGCGCCTTCGCAGCGTCATAGATTGACCGGGTGCTGGCGGTGTAGGGAAGCGGTGGCTTGACCTTGAGGGTCCTTGCGGCCTCCCGAACGCACCAACTCGCGAACGCCGCGCACCACGGCTGGGGAGCCTTGAGCCCGGTGGGCGCGAGGTACTTCTCAACAAACGGGCCCTGGTTGTTCCCGCCGACCTCCCTGGCGTTTTGCTTGAGTTCCGCCTCAGCGACCTGAATGACTGCGGCCGCAAGGGCGGAAGGCTGATACCTTCTCATGCCAGATAAGGACAGAGCGAGCCCGGCGGTCAACCGCCCGGGCCCGCTGCTCTGACTCCATCCTCTCTGCCTATGAATCTTTCAGGACTACGAAGATCTCCATCTTGTCGATCTCTCCCCGGACGAATCGTTCGAGCCGGTCGGCGACCAAGGCTTGGCGAGTGTCGTAAAAAACCACCTGGCGAAGCCCCGCCCGACGAAGCGCGTTCACGATCCTCATGCATTTCGTCTCCGTCGGCTCGTCCTTCAAATTCGAGAGCGTCAGAATGGGATTCGCGGCGTCCACGTACCAAAGTCCGTCCGGACCTCGCCGCACGTACACCTGCATCTTCGGGATCGAGTCGCCCGTCGGACGGCGCACCGGCCCGTACTCCGGGAACGAGACGAAGTAGACCCGCTTGTATCGCCGATCGAACAGCGGTTCATCGCTCACCTTTCCGCGACCGCTCGGACCCAACTTCATTTCCGACGCGGGTCTTGGATCGGCCTCCTCGATCGCGGGAGTGCCGATCTGTCTGGGAAGATGCTCTGCGCAGCCGTTGGCGAAAGTGATGAACTGCTGCTCGCTCCAGCCGTTCGCTTCTCGCTCCTGTTTCGGTGAGAGCGCGTACACCGTTGCCCAATCGCGATTTCGCACCGCTTCAAGAAACGCGCTGAACGTCTTCTCAGCCGTAGCCTGCGTCGGCGCGAGCACCGCGACCGGACTCGCAGGGTGGCGAAGCAAGAACGCCACCGCGATCACAGAGCCGGCGGCCGCAACTCCGACGAGCAGCCTTCGCTTGGAATTACGATCTTTCGCTGCCTTCATACCGTTTACATCGGCGTGAAGCCGGGACACAGGCCGGAAAGCCAACTACACCCCATGGGCCGCTCGTAAGGAAGCATCTTGAACGCCTTGGTAAAGGAGTTTCTCGACGGTATCGCGCACGATGGGGGGCCGTCGCACCTCTCCGAGTAGCAGTACCTTTGGCAGCAGTACGTTTCCGTGTTATTGCAGCAGAACCACATTGATTCCACGACGAACGTGCAGCCGCTGCCGCAACCGGCGAGTAGGTCTTCTACCAAGCACCCAGTGCCATGCTCAGGGTTCCAGTTTGCTTGCGCGACTGACATGATCATCAATCCGGCGCCGAGCGTGATATTCAGCCCAACTGCGAGAATCCAGCGTCTCATTCTGTTATTCATTGAATCCCTCCCTTGTCTCTTCTTGTGAAGTAGTACGTGCGAGGTTCGCGCTCCGCGCGTCCTCTCGCAACGCTGCCGTCCAATCGAAGTCGAAGAAGATACGGTCCCAAAAGTCTGGGATCGACATCCTGTTCCCGCGGGTAGTAGTACACCTCGTCGTGAATCCTGCAATCCAAAATGACCGTCGCCGGCCCACGCTCGTTGAGTTCGCGATAGAACGCGTCGCCATCGTGATCACGCGGCCGCAGCGCGGTGCAGATTCGCCACAGGTACGACGAACCCATGTACTGCTTCACGTAGTCCGGGGTCTCCGGACAGTAGAACATCTCTTTCGATTCGAGGTACGGCTTCAAACTCGAAAGTTGTGGCGGCGGTGCGAGGCCCATCAGACGACCGGTTATGCCCCCCTCGTTGTCCGCCCCGTACATCTGCATTGCAGCGTACAGTTGTTTCAGTCGCGCTGAGCACGCGTCCTGAAAGGCGCGTTCGCGCGACGGCGCAAGCATCGCGTACACGATTGCTCCGAGGATCGCGAGAATCAGCGTGACGACGATGACTTCGACGAGACTGAATCCAGGTTTCGAATGGGTTCGCCGCATCCGTTTGCCTCAACCTTCTTCACGGCCTCTCGGGCTTCCGAATGGAGGGATGCTTCGGTGAGGCGTCGGCCGAATCCTGCCGCCGCCCACCATGCTCCGATCGCGCCCCAAACGAGCACGCTGATCAGGAGAATCTTGCCCTCTGCAGCCAGATGCCTAAGCCGCATGAAGCCTTTCTTACTAAACTCGACCACCAAAGAAGGGGTACTAAGGTACTGAAATCTCAGATTCCGGCACCTTCGCCAGCCGGGAAATCTGCGGGCCCATAAAATCGAAAGGCGGCGGTCCCAGGGAGGAAGCGCCGCGCTTTCAGAGGCCGGGGACAGCGGCTCTTCGCCGCTTGCCCACGGAGGACATGCACACCTTCCGACGCTCCCGGTGCCGCGCGGTTACGGCCGTTCGGCGTATACGCAATAATTGAGGCACATGAGCCCAGCGCTCGCGAACCGACTAGTTCTCATCCTTGCTTGCGCAGGGATTTTTATCGCTTTTGTTACGGGCCTCACCCATGCCTTCGACATCGCTCCACCTTGTGGCGAAACGGGCACGAAGGGCTGCGAGGCGATCCTTCATGACGCCTGGAGCAAGTTCCTCGGCATTCCGACCGCCTTCTACGGCTTGGCGCTGTATCTCACGGTCGCCGTCGGGGCGCTGCTTCGTTCGGCGGTCGGTCCTGAAAACACACCCAAAATCGGAGTGGGTATGTGGGTGCTCCTAGGGATGGGCACGGTCGTCAGCGTGCTGCTCTTGGGCCACGCCCAATTCAACATCCGCGCGACCTGCCTCTGGTGTCTCGCCTCCGGCCTGACCATGGCCGCCGCGTTCGCCGTTCACACTGCCGGACTTGCTGGCAAGAGCGGTGCGCCAACCCGATTCAACATTCCGTGGAGGTTCCAAGCAGGCATCCTGGGACTCGCCCTTCTCGCCGGGGGGGGTTACGGATGGTTCGTTGTGGACCAGGGGCGCAAGGAGGCAGTCAAGGGAGTCGCAGAACTTAGCACTACGGACAAGCAGCGACTCCTGCGGCCGGACGCGCCCGTCTTTGGCGATCCGGATGCTCCCTACACCGTCGTCGAATTCGCCGACCTCCAGTGCCCGGCGTGCCGCGTGAACCACACGTGGCTCAAGACGCAACTCGAAACGAAGCTCAAGGGCAAGGTCAAACTCATCTTCCGACACTTCCCGCTGCGCGGCCAGCATGAGAAGGCCCTCAAACTCGCCCTGTATGCGGAACTCGCAAGGGACGAGGGCAAGTTCTGGCAGTTCGTGGATGGCGCATACCAGGACCAGGCGGAGGTGATGACCGACGAAGTCATCGACGATATCGCGATCGCCGTCGGAATCAAGCAGGAGAGAATCACCGACCTCGCACTGAATAACCCTCTGCAGGATCGCTTGCTTTCGGTGATCCAGCGGGACATCGCCGACGGAGTCGAACTTGGAGTGGGCCAAACGCCGACCTGGTTCCTGATCGACAAGACCGGAAAGGTGACGGTTGGCGTCGCCGTCGGAATCCGCGACATGGTGTCGCGGCTCTAAGCCATGCCTCGCAGGCAGCGAATCCTCGTTGCGATGTCGGGCGGCGTAGACAGCAGCGTCGTCGCCGGTCTTCTCGTTCGCAGGGGCCTCGATGTCGTCGGCGTCACGATGCAGATCTGGCAGGAAAGTCAGACAGACCCGAGGCACGCAGGCTGTTGCTCCCTCGGAGCCGTCGAAGACGCACGCCGCGTTGCTGCGTCGCTCGGGATTCCGTATTACGTCATCAACTTCAAAGAGGAATTCCGACAATCGGTCATTGAGCACTTCCTCGATGAGTACGAGAGGGGAAGGACGCCAAATCCCTGCGTCGAGTGCAATCGCACTGTAAAATTCGATCTCCTCTGGCAGAAGATGAAGGAGATCGGATGCGACAAGATCGCGACGGGTCACTACGCGCGCATCCGGAAGGATAGGCGCGGATTTCGTCTGATGCGCGCCCGCGCCGTCGAGAAGGACCAAAGTTACGCTGTGTACATGCTCTCGCAAGAGCAACTCGCTCAAACGATGTTTCCGCTCGGCGAGCTATCCGGCAAGGCAGAGACGAGGCGCATCGCGCGCGAACTGGGACTCCCCGTCGCGGACAAGCCCGATTCACAGGAAATCTGCTTCGTCAGCGAAGCCGGAGGCTACACCGAATTCCTCAAGAAGTCGAGGCCGTCTGCATTCGTGAAGGGAGACATCGTGGACGTGGACGGTACAAAACTGGGCGAACATGACGGCGTTGCCAACTACACAGTGGGTCAGAGGAAGCGAATCCGGCTGAACCTCGACGGCCGCCCGCTCTACGTCCTGCGCGTCGAGCCAGCCGCGAATCGGGTCGTCGTCGGACGGGACGAAGACCTCGCGAAGACCACGGTGCTGTTTGAGAACGTAGTGGACTCGCCGTACTACCGACGAGATGCGCGCGTCGCAGGGAAGATCCGTTCGACGATGCCTCCTGCACCTGCCACCCTGCGCGAGGGTTCGCCGAATCGGGCCGACTTCGCAAAGCCGGTTCGCGCGGTCGCGCCCGGTCAGACGGCCGTTTTCTATGCGGGTGCGACTGTGGTCGCAGGGGGGCCCATCGTGGGCGCGGAGGGCGCTGCATGAACGGCTGGGTGCTCGCCATCGTTCTGTTGGAACTTACCGTCGCAGGATGGGTTTTCTGGACCGCGATCGGCCTGTTCGGGCAGTTGCGCGACACGCGCCAGAGAGTCGCCAAATTGAACGATCAAGCCCTCTCGGCCGTCGATGATGAGGCCCTAGCGCTCTTTGAAGAGGTCGAGAAATTGAAGACGAAACGGCTTCGCCTCGAACCGCCCAAGGAATGGGTGAGGGACGACGCTCTGCCCTCGCCGAACTCGCTCCGCGCATTCGCGAATGGCCTGGAAGCGGTGTACGCCATTTATCAGATCGCGGCGAGGCCGGTCGAACCCAGCGGCGACCAGGAAACCTCAGCCGGGTAGCATGGAGCCGGGCCGCAACCCATGGACGCAATCCTCATCCTATCGATCGTGCAGGCAGTGCTTCTCGTGGCTCTGCTCCTGCTCGTCGCCGCCCTGATGGCGCGCATTCGCGAGAGCGGGCGCAGGATGGACGAACTCGTCGACAACCTGAACACTCTCGTGACACGGGATGTCCGACCTGCGCTCGGCGAGGCAAGAGAAGCCGTTAAAACGATTAACAGCCTTGCAGACAAGGCGTCCAATACCATGGAGGCAGCCGCGCCCCTCGTCTCAGCTGTAGGCCGCGTGTCGGAGGTGCTCAAGAAGCCCTCAACGCCCCTCTGGCTGGACGCGCTGAAACTCGGAGTCGGCGTCTACAACCTTCTCCGGTCCAACTCAGCGCGCGACGAAGAGGCTCAGGCGGAACTGCCCCCAAGCCGGGATAAAAATGAAGGAGAAAATGAATGAGTTCCAACAACGGTGACAAGAATGTGTTGCTTTACTTTCTTGCGGGAGTCGGCGTCGGAGCGCTGATCGGCGCTGCCGCAGGCCTCCTGCTCGCGCCGAAGCCGGGCGCGGAGACGCGGCAAGACCTCGCGCGAAAGTACGACGAACTCAAGAACAAAGTCACGGACTGGATGCGCGAACGCAAGGAGAAGCGAGCCGCTGCGGGCGTCGCCTCCAGCGACGAAGTCGGAGCTTGACCGCGATTCACTAAGCCGGCGTGGCAGGTTCTCGAGTTCTGCTCTGGGTCGCGATCGTTCTGATCGCGGCCTGGTTCTTGTATACGGTCCGCACCGTCCTGCTGCCGTTCGTCGTCGGAATCGTCGTCGCGGCGCTCCTTGAGCCCGCCATCCGAAAACTCCGACGGCGCGGCTTTAGCAGGAAGATTTCCGTTGCCGTCGTCAGCACTTCGTTCTTCGTCATAGCCGCGGCCATCATCGCGATCGCGACGCCCACGGTCGCCAATCAAGTCCGATCCGTCCAGCCAACCATTGAAACCTACTTCGAAAACCTCCTCTCCCCCATGAAAGAGGAGGTGTTCCTGAGCAGGGTGGAGCGGACTCTCCCGAAAGACCTTCGAAGCGCCACCAGGTTCCGCGCATGGATTCGCGGAGAGGTTACGAGCAGCCTGACATACGACGAGTTCTTCGACCAGTATCGCTACGAACTCCGAAGGTACGGACTGCCGACGAATCGCGAGGACCTCTCTGAAGCCTTCTATCAGCCCGCGTCACCGGGTCCCGTAGACGATTGGCTCGCAGAACGAAAGGCCTCCCTCTCACGATTCGGCATACCGTCGCGTCGCGGCGAGATCGAGGAGCAGTTCGGGCTGAAGCAGAGGATCGAAGAGTGGGTCTCGACGGCGCTCGGGGGGGCAGGCGCAATCTTCTCCTATCTGACTTCTTCGCTCTTCTTGCTGCTGTTTACGCCCATCATCACCATTCTGATCCTGCTGGACTACGACAACTTCCGCAGGCGTGCTCTCACGTGGATCCCTCCGACGATTCGGCCCACGGCTACGGACGTGTTAGGTGACATCGGGGAAGTCCTCTCCGGATACGTGCGCGGCATCACGCTGAGCATCACGATCTATGGAGCCGTGATGGCGGCGCTCCTCACGGTCCTGGGGGTCCCGTTCTCCCTGTTCCTCGGCCTGCTGTTCGCGGTCTTCTATCTGATCCCTTACATCGGGTTCATCTTTTCGACTGCGCTTCTCTTGCTCGCGATCGCCGCAAAAGGAACGCCAGATGCGCTCATCTTCTCGATGGGTTCGATGACGACGTACGTTTGGGTTGTCGTTCTTGTCTACGTCGTCGTAGACCGATTCTATGACGTCTTCGTGCATCCGAGGATCATCGGGCGCTCCGTCGGTTTGCACATGGTGACCAGCTTCTTCGTGATCTTCGCGGGCGGAACGCTCTTCGGCCTTGCAGGCATGATCCTCGCTTTTCCGATCGCGGGGACAGTGAAGGTGGTCCTCGACCGCCTAATTCGCTACACCAGCAGTTACGAAGGCACTCTCGACCTGCCGAGAATCCCGTCGCGGCACGCTTCGGGCCCCGCCTAACCTCTCAAGAAAGAATCGAGCGCGGCGTCGCATAGCGACGCCGCGCGAAGATTTTGATGCGCTCTCGGTCCTAAGACTCGCCGCCGGTGTGACTGAACGTCGGCTCGAACGGGATCAGTCCCAACCGCGTCGCAGCGCGAAACGCCTGAACGCGATTGTTGACCTGCAGTTTGTCGTAGATGTTTGCCAAGTGGAAGTCTACAGTCCGCTTGGATACATAGAGCTGATCAGCCGCTTCCTTGCTGCTGTAGCCCTGTGCAATAAGACTGAGCACTTCGATTTCACGCTTGGTAAGTCTAATCGGCTTACCGCCGTGATCGCTTCTTGTCGAAGGCATTGCCATGATTCACCCCACGCTCCGTGTGCTGTGTCGCCGCTTGATAGGGTGATTCCACGCAATCGCAGAAATCTGAGCAAGGATGGCGTCGAGCCGGGACATTCTGTAGAAATTGCTGGGTCTGATCGCCATGTCCCCTGATTCCGAAACTGCTATCCCACATTTGATTGTCGGCATTTCGCCTTCCACCTCTTAAGACTACGGGGGCGGTAGGCCGGTTCCCAGAGATCAGATTCGTCTGGCGAATGCGCCGTCGTCTGCGGCGACTGGGTAGATGGAGGGCTCCCGGAATCCGTACATGCCGTACGACGCCTTGACCGCCCGCTCGAACTCGGGCCAGCGATCCTCTTCGACGAGCGCAACGCAGCACCCGCCAAACCCGGCGCCGGTCATGCGAGCCCCGACGCAGCCTGGGGCGTTCCAAGCCGATCGCGCCATCGCGTCCAACTCGGCGCAGCTAACCTCGTAGTCAGACTTGAGGCTCTCGTGCGACTCGCGGCACAGCCGCCCCACTTCTCGGAGCGAGCCGCTCTCCAGGGCGGATCGAAACGCCACCGTGCGCTCGTTTTCGCTCAGGACGTGCTTCGCCCGCCGGTAGGCGACCGAATCGAGGTCTCCCGTCGCCTGCTCCAGCATCTCCGAGGTCACGTCCCGGAGCGAGCGGACATCCGCGCCTCGCTCAGCGAAGGACTCCACCGCCCGGGCGCACTCCTGCACCCTCAGGTTGTAAGCGGATGCGGCGAGGGAGCGAGGCTTGCAGGTGTCCAGGATGCCCATGCAGAGACCGTCCGGGATCGTGACGGCTTCCCAGTCGAGTGACCGCATGTCCATGAACACCGCATGGCCCCTTCGGCCGAGGGCGCTCGCCATTTGGTCCATGCGACCGCATTGCACACCGACGTAACGCGTTTCCGCGACCCACGCGATCTCGGCAAGGTCCTCCTTAGGCAATTGGTAGCCCGCCAGTTCGTTCCACGCGCTCGCGAGGCAAAGTTCGAGGGCCGCGCTGCTGCTGAGGCCGCCTCCGCCCGGCAAGTCGGACAGAACCACACCCTCGATCGGCGGGGGCGCGGACCCGACGGCATCCTTGAGCGCAGAGCAGACCGCGCACGCGTACCGCCCCCAACCTTTCGAGCGGGGGGGCGACTCCGGATGGAAAGGAGCATTCGGCCCCAGTCGCTGAGAAATCAGACTGACCTCGTCCTCGCCGAGACGAAAGAGGCCGAACGTGCGCCGGGAGATCGCGGCAGGAAAGACGAAGCCCTCGTTGTAGTCCGTGTGCTCGCCGATGAGGTTCACGCGGCCGGGCGCAGAAGCGAAAACCTGCGGCTCCCCAGGGAACTTCTCGCTCCAAAACTGCCTGGCGGATTCGAGGTTCAACGAGTCAAAGGCTACCTAACGGTGAACCCAGCAGATTTGCTGGGATGGATGATTCGCCCAGATGGAATCGGACTCTTGATGCGGAGCTGGGTCCTCGCCGCCGCCCGGACTTGGCTCCCATCACTTTCGGTAGGAGTTGCCGACCCTTGAAGAAGCGCGCCTTTACACTCCTCGAGGTCATGATCGTCGTGCTGATCATCGGCATATTGATCAGCATCGCGATTCCCCAAATGATGACCGCGAGGGCGAACTCGGCAAAGAAGACGTGCCAGAGCAACCTCCGCATCTTCGATGCCGTCAAGGCGCAGTACGCGATGGAGGAGAACAAGCCAAACGAGACGCCCGTGGTCCTCGACGACCTCCTCCCTTACTTGAGAAGGGTGCCGGAGTGTCCCCTCGATGGGACGTACGACTTGACAACGGTGGGCGCGAATTCCAGTTGCAGCATCCCTGAACACGTGCACCCGGACGGATAGCCGGTCGCAGATTGTGCACTCCTCAAATTGAAAATGCCCGAGCATTGCTCGGGCATTTCGCTTTGGCAGACCTAAAGGCCGCTAATGGTGCTTGCCGTCTTCTTCGGGCTTCGGCGCATCCGCGACGACGGCCTCAGTAGTCAGCAAGAGACCAGCGATTGAAGCCGCGTTCTCGAGGGCGAGGCGAACCACCTTTGTCGGATCGATCACGCCGCTCTTGAGCAGGTCCTCGTACTTCATCGTCGCGACATTGAAGCCGACTGCTCCGGATGTGCCGCGAGACTTTTCGACGACGTTGCGCCCGTCGGTGCCAGCATTGTCGGCGATGATTCGCATCGGCGCTGTTGCTGCCTTCGCAACGATCCGCGCGCCGAACTTCTCGTCGCTCTTGAGATCTAACGATTGGATCGCATCCGTCGCGCGCAGCAGCGCGAGGCCGCCTCCCGGAACGATGCCCTCCTCGATGGCGGCGCGGGTTGCGTTGAGGGCGTCTTCGATCCGCGCCTTGCGCTCCTTCATCTCCGACTCCGTCGCCGCGCCGACTTTGACCACCGACACGCCGCCGACCAGCTTCGCGAGGCGCTCCGACAATTTCTCCTTGTCGTAACTGCTCTTCGTTTCCTTTATCTGCTTCTTGATTTGGGCGATGCGGCCTTCGATCGCCGCCTTCTTGCCCTTGCCGCCGATGATCGTCGTGTGGTCCTTCGTAATCACGACGCGGCTGCACGTTCCGAGCATGTCGATGTCAACGTTCTCCAACTTCATGCCGAGATCTTCGCTGATGACTTGGCCGCCTGTGAGGATGGCCATGTCCGCCAGCATCTCCTTGCGACGATCGCCGAAACCCGGCGCCTTAACAGCAGCACACCGAAGGCCCGCGCGGATTCGGTTGAGGACGAGGACTGCAAGAACCTCGTTCTCTAAGTCTTCTGCAACCACGACGATCGGCCGACCGAGGCGAGCGACCTTTTCGAGGAACGGAAGGATGTCGGCAACGCTCGAGATCTTCTTTTCGTGGAAGAGGATGAGCGGATCTTCGTACACAGCCTCCATGCGCTCCGGGCTCGTGACGAAATACGGGCTCATGTACCCTTTGTCGAACCTCAAGCCCTCGACGTCCTCCACGTCGATGTCGAGCGCCTTGCTCTCCTCGACGGTTACGACTCCCTCCAGGCCGACTCGATACACGGTCTTTCCGACGATCTCTCCGATTTCGTGGCTGTTTGCAGAGATCGAGGCGACTTGAATCGCGCCTGACTCGTCCTTCAGTTTCTTCGACTGCTTCGAGAGGTGCTCCACCATAGCGCGCACGGCCTTGTCGATGCCGCGCTTCAGCGCCATGGGATTCGCTCCGGCGCCGATGCTCTTGAACCCTTCTTGGTAGATGGCATGAGCCAGAACGGTCGCCGTGGTGGTTCCGTCACCTGCTTCGTCGTTCGTCTTCGTCGAAACTTCGCGCACGAGCGAAGCGCCGATCTGCTCGAAACGGTCCTCGAGTTCGACTTCCTTCGCAATCGTCGCACCGTCGTCGATGATCGTCGGGCCGCCGAACTTCTTTTCGAGACCGACTGTGCGGCCTCGCGGACCAAGCGTCACCTTTACGATGTCGGCGAGCTTGTTCACGCCCGACGCGATCGCCGCGCGCGCATCGACACCGTATTTCAAGTGCTTGGCTGCCATTACCGGCCCACCTTAGCCTTCTGCTTCTCCTTGCTCGCGGGCTTCGACGCGCTCGCGCCCGTGACGATTGCAAGAACGTCGTCCTGACGCAAGATCACGAGGTCTTCGCCATCGAGTTTGATGTCTGTGCCGGAATACTTGCCGTATAGCACGACGTCGTTCGGCTTGACTTCCATCTCCGTGAACTTGCCGTTGTCCAACTGCTTGCCGGGACCTACTGCGAGGACGGTTCCGCGAAGCGGCTTCTCCTGCGCCGTGTCCGGCAGCAGAATTCCGGACGCAGTCGCGGCCTCTCGCGAGTCGGGTCGAACGATAATGCGGTCGTTAAGAGGTTGAATCTTCATCCTTTGAGCCTCCGATCGAATGGAATTAGCACTCAGTGCGATCGAGTGCTAATTATACTACGACGTCTGGGCTACCGACCGCGCAAGGGGAAGTGCTCGACGCGCGCCTGAACCGGCCCCGACTCGCTCACGACGGTGACCGCAGAACCCGGAACCGCCGCCTCGCGCCTCAGAAGCGCGCCGGCGATGAACCCGGACTCCGGCGACCATCCTACGCTCGTGACTTTCCCCGCGTCCTCTCTTGCCGCGGCGCGAATCCGATCTCCGCGGCTGACTGCGCCTTCGCACCTGAGTCCCATCCATGTGCGGTTCACGTGACCCCTGGAGTAGATGCGGTGCACCACTTCCTGTCCCGTGTAGCAGCCCTTCGTGAAACTCACGTTCGCCTCGACGAACGCCGGCCCCAACTCCATCACCAGGGTGTTCTCGTCGTAGTCGAAGGCGTTTCGCGGAATGCCGGCCTCCAGTCGGGCTACATCGAAAGTGGCTTCGGAACAAACCGCCGTCGTGGCCAGCGCCTCTTCGAGGGTGGTGAACTGGTGCTCGGGGCAGATCACAGTCCACCCGCCGCTGCCCGTCGCGTCGTGCCGCAGGAACAGGCACGGCTCCATGGCTCCACTGCCGGGCCCCGCGCTCAGCCTCGGCAATTCCGTGGCCTGGGAGAGCGCCCGAGACGCGTTCGGCCCCTGGACAGAGATGATCCTGTGGCCGGCGATTCCTTCGAGAACCACGTCCTCCAGGATCAGCATTCGATCGAGCCTCTCAACGGTCGCGTCGAAGCGACCCTCCGGGACGAGCGCGATGAACCGATCCTCCAGCGCCCAAAGGCTGATTGCGGAGACGACCTGCCCCGTGGGAGTGAGAACGCATGCATCCAAGTGGGACCCAGCCTCGAAGTCCCGCAGGTCGTTGGTCACTTGGCCCTGCAGCCAGGCCTTCCTGTCCTCCCCGGCGATGCTGAGGGCCTTCAGCCAGGTCTGGAGGATCCGCACGCAGTCTTCCCGAAGCGCGCGGTACTCGACCGCGATCTCCTCAGAGGGAACCAGAGTCTTCGAACTTGTCGTGTCTCGTCTTGGCATTGGCGTGGGCGTGGAGGCGAGACGCGCATCTCCAGCCATGGATTCTACGTTAGATACCTCGTGGGAGTGGCAAGGTCTTGATCTGGTGGCTGATCGGCGGGTTGCTCACGGCAGGGGGGCTTGCCGACTCCAAGATCGCGGACTTCCAGCGTTCTGCCGCCCGTGACATCGCCGCGGTCCTCGACGGCCCCGCCAAGCGGGTGAGCGTTCGCGTTAAGGTGGACGGGTTGTTCACTCTGCCCACCGGTGCGCTCGCCTCAGTTCGCCTCCAGGCGTCGAAGTTCAGCGTATCGGGCATCCCCCTCTTCTGCGATGCATCGCGGGGCAAAACCGCGAAGATCGGCGCCCTGAACCTGGAGTTGTCTGACTTCGTGTTGCGAGGCCTCCGGATCGAGAAACTCACCGCCTCGATTCCCGGATGCGAGTACGACCTCGACGTCGCCAAGCGCGACAAGATTGTTCGGCTCGCGAAGTCCGGAGCGGGCCCCGGCGCGGCGACAGTCCGCGAATCCGACCTCGCCGCGTTCCTGCTACACAAGTACCGGGACTTCGAGACGGTCCAGGTCAGGCTGAAGAGCGGCCACGCCTTCGTAAAGGGAAGAGGCAAGTTCGGCCTGTTTCAGTCGGATTTCTACGTAATCGCGAAGTTGGCGCCGCGTGACCCCAGGAAGATCGATCTCTCGGAGGCGACCGTCTTCCTGGACGGCTCCTTGGTGGATCCAGCGGCATCTCGGGCGCTGTTGGATTCCGTGAACCCGGTCATGGACCTCGACGAGGACCTCGGCCTGCACGGAGCATTCGACGTCGCCAAAATCGAAGTCGTCGAAGGCGAAATGCGCCTCGTCGGGCAGGCGCGAATTCCCAACCGGCCGGAATGACGCGGCAGCCCGCCGCCAGTCCGCTCTGAAAGTCGGAACCTCTTCGTCTTGTATTCGATAGAATCCGCTAACGGCTTCGCGGCAGGTTACTGCGCGCGCGGCAGACACGCACGGGAGGGGGAAAATGCTGCTTGCACAGATTGAAACGATGGGGACGGGCAACCCTTACAAGGGTTTCGTGCTCGCCGTCCTCTTTTGCCTCGCGGGGACCGGGATCGGCGCGTTGCTCGTCGGACGACTCGTCCAGTCTCTCCCGAAGACCGCTCAGTGGGGCCTCTGCGGCGGAATCGGTCTCGGCTTCGTGGGCCTGGCGACTTTCTTTCTTGGACTTTTCGGCTTTCCGGACAACTTCGTCCCCTACTTCCTCGTGCTTGCCGTCATCGGCGCGTTTGGCATTTGGCGACACCGCCAGCATCTCTTTGCGCCCGGCGGTGCGGAGTCTGTCGCTCTTCCTGCGCTCGTCTTCTTCATCCTTCTCACTCGTTTGCCGGCGGCGCTAACTCCGAGCACAGGCGCTGACTGGGATTCGATCAGCCATCAGATGGCGATGTCGAAGGAGTGGATCAGTGACGGGAAACTGAGTTACATCCCGTGGATGCACCACAGCAACATCCCGGCAACAGTGAACCTCCTTTACGTATGGGGCTTAGATCTCGGAGGACACTTCGGCGAGGGAATCAACTGGTTCTATGCGCAAGCCGGCGCGAAAACGATCGCGTGGATGCTCGGACTGTTCGCGATTCTGTCGGTGGGGGGCCTGACAGCGCACCGATTCGGTCGAACAGCCGGCAACGTGGCCGCTCTTGCATTCGCGGTAACGCCTGTCGTCCTCTGGGAATTCGGCACGGCGTATCAGGATGTTTCTCACGCTCTCTTTGCCGGCTCGGCCATGATCCTCGCGGCCTTCGCGTTCACGGAACGAAAGCGCGAGTACATGATCCTTGCAGGAATCCTGCTCGGGTTTGGCCTTGGCACAAAGTACACCGCATTTCAGTTTGGCGCGGCCCTGGGTCTCACGCTCTTACTTGCCGGGTTCCTTGTCAAGAACAAAGGCGAAGAGCCTGCGAAACCTGCGCGAGGACTCGTGCAGGCGCTGTGGATCGGCTTGATCGCGCTCGTTCTCGCCTCGCCCTGGTACGTGAGGAACGTCGTAAACACGGGGAATCCCGTCTATCCGTTCTACTACTCCGTCTTCGATGGCAAGAACTGGAGCGAGGCGAACGCTCACGCATACGCGGTGGAGCAATCGCAGTTCGGAATCGGACAGCAGTACGATGCGAGCGGAGAGTTCACGGGTCGCTCGCCGACAGCGATTCCTGGATCGGTGACCGCGCTCGCAATTCAGCCGGATCGGCAGATCAATGGCGGCCTCCCGCTTGGAGCGATCGGCCCGCTCTTCGTGATCGGCATTCTCTTTTGGATCGTTTCCGGCAAGTCGAAAGCCGAGCACGGCCTGCTGATTTCGATGATCGCGATTTCGCTGCTCACCTGGTTCTTCTTAACGCAGCAGTCGCGCTACATCATTACTCTGATGGTTCCCGGTGCGTTCCTAATCGGTGGCGCATTCGCGGCTCTGCCGCGAGCGTTCTCTGTGCTCACTTCCACGGGAATCGCGCTTCAATCGGCTTACACTCTCTACCTCTTCGTTTGGCTCGGGCTTCAGCCTGAAGTCGGCGCGCTCCGGGCAGAGATTAACCAACTCGCCGCCGAGAACCCGCCGGAGCACTATCTCACTGAAGCGATTTTTGAGAATCAGGGAGATCTGCAGCAGCTTCGTTTTCCGTTCTGGGAAGCTAACAGCCAGCTCAACGAGATCGGCGCGGCCGCTCGTGCCGCCGGCCAGCCCCCCCCAAAGGTCGCCCTATTCGACGAAGTTCGAGGCTACTACCTGACCGTTCCATATATGTGGGCCAATCCGGGCGTGCACACGCTGATCCCCTACGACAAGATCAAGACGGCCAAGGAATTCGTAGACGCTCTGCGGTCTCTCGGGGTCACGCACGTTTACATCAACCTCGACGCCAACATCATCGGCCAAGACCGGAGGCTCTATCTCTCGTCGAAGATCTGCAATGTCGCCGACTGGTTCACAAGGGAAGAGCCACCCCAACTGGCAAACTACCAGCAGTGGATCCTCGATTCGGCCGCCGAGGGGCTGATGCAGCTGTATAACACTTACGATCAGCCGCTCGAACCCATTCCGAACACGTCGGACATGAGGCGGCTGCCACCGCGCGGTCTGCTGCTTCAAATGGTTCAGCCCGAAGAGTAAGAACGAGGCACGCGGGCCATGATTCGCGTCGGGATCTCGTGCGGGGTCGTCCCGACGAGCGTCGCGAGTTCGCGCGCCGTCACTTCTCCGAGGACCAGGCCGACGTCATCCCCGATTTTCGCTTCGGGGATGTCCGTGACGTCTACCATCATCTGATCCATAGCAACCAGGCCCGTGATCGGCGCCCTGCGCCCATGAATGAGAACGCATCCAACATTGCTGAGCGCGCGGGGGTATCCGTCGCCATATCCCACGCCGACGGTAGCGATGCGGCTCTCGCGGTCGAGTCTGCACGTGCAGTTGTATCCGACCGTGCTCCCTGCAGGCAGCGTCCGCATGGCCATGATCCGCGTCTTCCATCGGAGGATCGGCTCGACGTCCAGTTCTGGAAAGTCGATGTGCTTGATTCCATAGGAGAACACGCCAATGCGCGCCATGTCCATCTGCATCTCCGGGCGGAGCATGGACGCGGAACTATTCGCGCAATGACGGATCGGCGGCGCGACTCCAAGTGACTCCATCTGCGCCAGAGCGTGCCGGAACGATTCGAACTGCTTGGTCGTGAATTCGTGATCCCCCCCCGCGTTCGCGAAGTGAGTCGAAACCCCCTCGATTTCGACATTGGGAAGTTTCGACACGCGCAGCGCCATGTCTGGTGCGAGGTGGGGAAGAACCCCGAACCTTGCCATCCCCGTGTCCACCTTCAGGTGAACCTTCGCGATCTTTCCCTGCTTCTGAGCGGCCTCCGAGATCGCCTCCGCGATTTCGAGAGTGTCCACCGTTGTGCGGAGGTCGTAATGGACCGTCTGTGGCGCCTCGAGCGGCAGAATCGGCGCAAGCACCAGAACGGGCTTTTGAATCTCGGCTTCGCGAACTGCAATCCCCTCCTGTGCGGTCGCGACGGCAAGCCAGTCCGCGCCGGAATTCGCAGCGGTCCTGCAAATCGGAATCAGCCCGTGGCCGTATGCGTTCGCCTTGACCACTAAGCAGAAGCGAACGGGTGGGCTCAGCCGTTTGCGAATGGCCTGAAGGTTTCTTCGGAACGCGCCGAGGTCGATCTCGGCCCAGGTCCGAGGAAAGGTGGCCATGCGGCCTCGGATTTTACGCTATGGGGAACCTGCGATCCGCGGCGCTGCGATCGGCGGGTAAGTCTTCCATGCCGCGCCCGGCTCCTCGTATACGACCAGCAGATTGCTCAAATGCCGTTGCGGGCTGATTTTGAGTTCGCCTCGATAGTAGAGCGCGGTCGAGCCGCCACCATCCAACACCATCGCGTTCTTCGCGCCGAATGCTTTGAAGGCGGATGCCGTTTCGCTGAGCGTCGCCGAAGAGCGAGTGACGAGCATCACCAGCTTAGAGTGCTCCGTCAGGCCGACGCCGGAGCGAGGCGCGGAGCTCCAAACGCGAGGATCACGGAACTTCTGGCCGCGCGGATACACCGATGCGCTGCCGCTGTTCAGCACGCGCACGCCTCCTCGCAACACAAAGCGGTACGCGTCCATGTCGAACGACCGCCCCGGTTTTGGATCGAGGATCTGCGCCTCGTTGAAGTAGTCGATCACGAGACAGCTTCCGTGGCTGCCGCTCGCGAGTCGGGTGCCATCCACGACAACCGCCCCCACCGGAATCCCAGTCCTCGTGTCGAAGAACGTCCCCGTCATTGCAGCAGCCGGCTGGCTCTCGCGAATCATCGTCCGGATGGAACGGAGCCGATCCGTGCTGGGGTTGATCACCCCCGAGACCTTGACGTCTTCCGACGAAAGGTTCACGATGACTGCGTGCCAGTGCTTACCGCCAACCAAGCGGGTCTCATACGCGACGTCGCCGGCCTGAACGGCGAATGCCGTTCCGCAGACTGCCGCCGCCGCGAATGCGAAGGGTCCTCTCATAACTCCCCCACACCTCTTTTCGGTTGATTCCGGTCAGGCCCTTCGTACCCAAACGTGCCGCGATACGTCCCGCCCAACCGTGAGTTTACGGTCCCCAGCCCGGAGATGGACCAGGTCGTCGAACTCCGTTCGCCCCTCGACCTCGACCTTCCTCCCAGGAACCAAACCGGCCTCCTCCAAGAATCGAAGGAAATCATATCCCTCGTTCGTAACCTTTTGGACGACCCAGACCTGCCCTTCCGCCGCACGGTAAAGCGGAATGCTCCCATCTTCGGTGTCTGGATCGATCGGATTTCCATGGGGACAGGTGGCTGGCCGGCCTAAGCGGTCGAAGATCTGGTCCACCACGTCGCCGGACACGTGGTGCTCCAATTTGCACGCGATCTCATGGACATCATTCCATGGAAGTCCGACGACGTCCACCAGGAACCGTTTCAGAATGCGGTGCGTCCGGGTGAGTTGCTTGGCGAGCCTCTCCCCCTCCTCAGTGAGTTCGATGGACCGATAGGGTTCATGCTTGACCAGCCTGAGGTCCTTGAGCCGCCTCAGCATGGCCGACGCGCTCCCGGCGGAGACGCACATGTACTCGGCCAAATCCCCCGTCGTGACCTTGCCCAGAGCTTCCCGAAGCCGGAAGATGCCCTCGACGTACTCCTCGACGATCTCCGTCACCTCTCGTCGAGTCTTGTGGTGCTCGCCCGGCCTGCAGCTCGCTGGGACCCGCAGGGAGGTGTCGTGTCCGGCCATCGGACCCATTATACAAAGGGTGCGGCCGGGGTTAGTTCTGCTTGATGGATTCCTCGAAGAAGAGGATGTCGGGGGCCGTCGGCCCTACTGTGTCCTCCTCGCCGCAGAGCAGAGCCACGTAGATCTTGCCCGCGACGATCGAGACGCCCGTCTTCGTGATGAGCTCGCTCTCTTCGAGGCCGTCGATCCTGACCGTGAAGTCGTAAGTGCCCGCCGCGAGGTTGATTGACCGAGTCGCGGCGAACTCCAGTCCGTCCACGATCTCGTTGAGTGCCCCGGACCGGAATATGTCTACACTCGGGGTCTGCGCCGAGGGCTTTCGGTTGTATCCGTGAACCCAAATAATCCGGGCGTTGGAGCCGGTTGGCCGCGTCCGGGTCACTTCGGGTGCAATGAGTCGGGCCGGCTCCTGGAAACCTGTAGGGCTGCCTAGCCCTACGGCAAAGACGTGAAAACTAATCTCGTCCCGCTTTTCGACGAGGATGCTATCCAGCAGGTTGGACGTGCCCGCCTCGAACGCGTCGAAGAACACCTCTCGCTCCCGGTTCTCCAACTCTGCGAAGTCCGCCATTGATGCCTGGTAAGCGACGTTCGCCTGGTTCAGGCTGTCGTCCACGAAGAAGTCCGTGCCCGCAAGATCCGGCACGGCATTCGTGTACCGGAAGAAGATCTTGAGAACATCTTGGACGCTTCCGCCACAACCCGAAATCCAGGTTAGGAAGAAGGCGGAAGAGAGCAAAAAAATCCGTCGCGTCAGGCGCAAGAGCGCATCACCTCAGTCCGTGGATACTGACGGCCGAGTATACCAGTCTGTTTCCCGCCTCAGAGAATTGACCGAAGCCAGGCGTCGAACCCCGCCCAGTTCTCCTCGCACGTGGGCAGGATCTGGGAAGTCGGGAGGACGAAGTCGGTGCCTCGGAGTTCCACCGCGTACGCCGCGGTCCTGAACTGGTCGTAGAGCCAGTCGTTGCTCACGCCGGAGGCCACGTACAGGGTCGTCGAGGTTTGGCCGAGGGTGTACGTGTGGCCTCCCGAGGCTGTCATCGCGTTTCGGTAGGCTAAGCCGACCGTATGCAACCACCCAGAGTCAGGCGCAGACGCGGTGGTATAGCCCCAGGGATAAAGAACCAGTTCCCCGTAAGAGTGGTAGTCCACGAAGCCGCGAGCGTTCCCTACGGCGATCGCTAAGTCTCGAACCGCCACCGCTTCGGGCTCGCTGAATGGAGCCGTGCCCCGGTAGGTGTCGGCGCCTGTGTTCCCGCTGCTCCCTTGGCCCCCCCAGCCCTTCGCGTAGTTCCGATTCACGTCCACGCCGTAAGTGCCGTTTCCGTTGTTTCGCCGGTTCTTCCGCCAATAGCGGTTGTTCGTCCAGGTGTACTCGTATCCGTCGGGGTTCTGCACAGGAACGACGTAGAGGTAGGTTCGGTAGGAGAGCACCGCGTACTCGTAGTCCACCTTCGAGCGCTCCAGAAGTTGCTCGAAGATGTACATCTGCACGGGCGGGCTGATCCACTCCCGCGCATGCACACCCGCCGTGAGAATCACTTTGATGGTGGAGGGCAGGGTCGGAAGAACGCGGATCTGGGGCGGTCGCGGCCCGTGAAGCAAGTAAGCCCAGATCGGCCGACCCTGGATGCTGGTTCCGATCTGCTGCCGTGAGACCCGCGTCGGGTTCTGCGTCCGCCACACCTCGTACTGGGCGATGATCTGGTCGTAGCGGAGGTACTGGGTCCGATAATCGTCCTCAGCCCCGCCTCCATAGCGGCTCGCCCAGTCCTTCGGATCCGGCAACTCGGAGACAACCACCCACGGCAGCATCAGGCGGAGGAGTTCCCCTTCCTGGCCGGGCCCGAGAATCAGGTCTGTCGTGCCAAGAGTTACAAAGTCCGAATACAGCCCAAGACTGCAGTCCGAGACCCGCTGTGCGGCGGCGGCGTCAGGAACCGCCACGCGAATCCGCTTCCAGCCGCTCCCGAGTACGGCCGAAGCCGCAAAGGCGAGCAATACGAACGAAAAGAAAGCCCTCTTCATCTCCCAAATCCCCTCACTCACGAGGGACGAGGCGAGACGGATTGCCCGTTCGGCAAAAAAAGAATTCAGCCGGGCCGGAGCCTCGGCTGAATTCGTGCGCCTCTAACGCGTGCTTACTTGCGTCGGCGAGCAGCCAGCGCGGCAAGGCCAGCGCCAAGAGCCAGCAGAGTGGCGGGCTCAGGAACCGCTTCGACTTCGACAGCAAGATAGTCGATCGTGCCGATGTCGCCACCAGCGCCGTCACCGACGTAGATTGTCCACGTGCCGTTCGGGTCCGTTCCGTCGTAGGCGTCGAGGCCGGGAAGGCCGGTCGCGCCCGCGTCCGGAGTCCACGTCGAGGCCGGGACCGGGTTGCCCGTCCCGCCGATACCCTCAGCGCTCGGGAAGCCGCCATCGTTGTCGAACTTCTGAAGGTTCGCGATGATGAAGTCCGAGGACGAACCGCAGCAGCCAGTGCCGTCGTCGGCAGGCTCAGCAAAGCCCGGTCGAGAGAACATCGTCGTGACCACGCCCGTCGGGCCCTTGACCTTCATAACGAGGTCGCCGACCCACGTGTGGTCGAGGCGAATGTGAATGTTGACGTCCGTGGTCACGGTGCCCATGCCCGAAACGGCGACGGTGCCAGAGGCCATAGAGCCCAGGGAGCCATCGTACGTGTCATCGGGAATGGGGATGCCGAGACCGGGACCGCTCGAGAAAAGCGCTGCATTGCCCGCAGCGCCCATTGCCGCCATACCGGCGAGCAGAATTGTCTTCTTCATAGGATCCTATCTCCTCTCGGAATGAATTAGGGACAAAAAAGCCCCCGTCGAAGGGCATTATACACACGGGGCGCCTGAATCGAACGGCCGATTCTCGAGTGCGGCCAAAACAGGCAGATTTGCCAGCGAGCCCTATTCTTCGCCCGAATCCGTCTCTTTGACTACCCGGGCCATGCCCGAAACCGAGTCCCCAGGCGCCAGGTCGATGATCTTCACGCCCTGAGCGATCCGGCCCACCTGTCGAATCTCCTTCACCCGGACTCGAATCGCCTTGCCACGGCTCGACATCACCACCAACTTGTCGTCTTTGTCCACGATCTCCGCCCCAATGACCTTCCCCGTCTTTGCGGTCACGTTCATGGTGATCAGGCCCTTGCCGCCCCGCTGCTGTGGCCGATACTCCTCCAGAGGGGTCCGCTTGCCGAAGCCGTTCTCTCCCACAACCAGGACGTCCAACTTGGGGTTGTCCACGATGTCCGCAGATACGACTTCGTCGTCCTTCGCGACCGTCATCCCACGGACGCCGCCCGCTGCGCGGCTCCGGCCCGTCAACTGCTTCTCGCTGAAGCGGATGCTCATCCCATTTCGAGTGATCAGGAGCAGGTCCTGGTCGCCCCGGCTTCGCATCACCCAGCCCAGTTCGTCACCCTCCTCGATGTCGAACGCCCGCAAGCCGTTCGCACGGAGGTTTCCGAAGGCCGAAATCGGCGTGCGCTTCGCCTCACCTCGCCGGGTCACCATCACGAGGTACCCCTCGCCCTGGATGTCGCGAACGTTCATGACGGCAGTGACCCGTTCGCCGCTCTCGATCTGGATGTAGTTAATGACGGGCGTTCCCTTGCTGTACCGGCCGCTCTCCGGGATTTCGTACGCCTTCAGCCTGTAGACGCGGCCCTTGTCCGTAAAGAAGAGGATGTAGTTGTGCGTTGTCGCCTCGAACAGTTGAGCGACTTCGTCTTCCTGCTTCACGGTCTGCCCGACGACTCCCTTGCCGCCCCGTCTCTGACTTCGGAAGGCGTCCACGCTCATCCGCTTGATGTAGTTGTCACGGCTGATGCAGATGATCGTCGGCTCGTCGGGGATCATGTCCTCTTCGCCGATCTCGTCCGCTTCGTGCGGGACGATCTTCGTCCGCCGTTCGTCTCCGTGGCGCTTTCTCAGGTCTGCCAATTCGTCTCGTAGAATCGAGTCCAGCCGAGCGGGCGACGATAGGATGTCCAAGAGGTTCGCTATGCGTCGAAGGATGGACTTGTAGTCGTCCTCCAACTTCTGCTGCTCCAGGCGCGTCAGGCGCCTCAATTGCATGTTCAGGATGACGTTCGCCTGGAACATCGTCATACCGAAACGCAGCACCATCTCACGCCGCGCCTCTTCTGCGTCCTCGCTCTCGCGAATCAGTTTGATGATCGCTTCGATGTTCGCTCGCGCGATCTGATAACCCTCGGAGATGTGCGCCTCTTCGAGCGCGCGGTTCAGTTCGTAGCGGGTTCGCCGCTCGATGACCGACCGTCTGTGTCGGATGTATTCGTCCAGCAGCGTCGTGACCGGAGCCACGCGGGGAACGCCTTCGACGAGGCTGAGCATGATCGCGCCGAACGTGGTCCGCAGGGAAGTGTGCTTCAGCAGGTAGTTCAGGACTTTTTGAGGATTCCCCTCGCGCTTGATGGAGATCTCGACCCGCATCCCCTTCCGGTCGCTGTAGTCCACCACGTTGCTGATCGCATCCTGCTTCTTGTTCTTGATGATCTCCGCGATCTGCAGCACCAGCGTCTGCTTGTTCACCTGGTAAGGAATCTCGCTGACGACGATGACGCTTCGCCCCCCCTCCGCCGTCTCGATTGCCGTTTTCGCCTGCACGTGGATCGAGCCGCGGCCGGTCTCGTACATGTTGCGGATGCCTTTCGTCCCCAGAATCAGCCCGTAAGTAGGGAAGTCCGGCCCCGGCAGCACCTTCATGATCTCGTCCAAGGTGCAGTTCGGCTTCTCCATTCGCAGGAGCACGGCGTCCACGACCTCGCACAGATTGTGCGGAGGCATGTTCGTCGCCATTCCCACGGCGATTCCGGACGCGCCGTTGCAGAGCAGATTCGGGAACTTGCCTGGAAGAACCATCGGCTCGTTCACCGTTTGGAGGTAGTTCGGAGTCCAATCCACAGTCTCGCGGTCGATGTCTTCGAGCATCTCCATCGCGATCCGGCTCAGCCGAGCCTCCGTGTAGCGCATCGCTGCGGGAGGATCTCCGTCGATGCTCCCGAAGTTGCCCTGCGGGTCTATCAGCGGATAACGGAGCGAAAAGTCCTGGCCCATTCGAACCAGGGTCGGATAGATGACTTCCTGCCCGTGGGGGTGATAGTTGCCCTGACACGCGCCGCAGATTTGAGCGCACTTCGTCCTCGCCCGATCCGCCGTCCAGTTGCCCTCGCGCATCGCATACAAGATGCGGCGCTGCACCGGCTTGAGTCCGTCGCGGACGTCCGGGAGGGCGCGCGCGATGATAACGCTCATCGCGTAGTTCAGATAGGAGCGGCTCATCTCCTCGGAGATGGGCACGGTAAGCAGCGCTTCGGGTTCTTCTGGCAAGATGATTCCTTCGCGGCGTCGCCTCGTCGCCGGGCGCGCCGACACCCCGTCGGGACGGCCCTGGAAGGGACGAGAAAAGCCAGCGAATTGTACCTAAAACGGCCCCCTCCACCCTCACCGAACCGCCGATTCCAGGCTGCGCGTCTATACTATCGGTCGCGCCTGCTTCGGGCGCCGGAGGTTGAATGTTTAAGGTGAAGTGGCTGGCCCTGTTATCGCTGATTCTCGCGCTTCCGTTCGTCTACGGAGGTTGCGGTGGCGGTGGAACGTCCGACCCCGTTCAATTCACCCTCGTGAGAGTCGAATGTCCGGGCCAAGACCCGATCAACATCGAAGTCGGCATGGTCATCCAGTTCGTGCTCGCCGGCTACGATGCGTCCTTCAATCGTTATGTTGTGACGGCTGAGTCGTGGTCGATGACGAACGTCACTGGAGCCCCCGGAACACTCAACGCCAGCGGCCAATTCACCGCCACAGGAACCGGGACCGCGAGAATTGTGGCGACCTTCACGGGCTACACGGTCCAAAACCTCGACATTGTCGTGCGGCCAGTGCAAGCGCGCGTCTCCGGGAGCGTTCGAGCGAGTACGAACGGTGCGGGAATCCCAAGTGTGTGGGTGAGATTCTATAACGCGTCGGACGTGCTCGTCGGCGAGGCGATCACCAACTCGTCGGGAACATTCCTCGCGTCCGTGCCCACCACTGCCACCAAAGTCAACTTGCGAGCCGACAACCTGCCATCCGGGTGGTACAAGGAGTGGGTTTACAGAAACGTCCGCTACAGCGCGACGATCTCCGGCTGTCACGCCGTGATGGTCCTCAACGTTCCGCTTGCGAACGGTCAGACGAGCACGATGGCAGACCCCATCTTCCTCGATAGCACCGTCAACCCTCCGCCCCCCCCGCCTGACGGCTGCTCCTGATCCCACGCAGTCCCGCGGTGTGTGACCCGCCGTCCTGGCGGAGACACGTGATCGCGTCGGCACGGCGCGTCTTCGCCGACGTTCCTTAGCCGAACGAAACGACTCGACTTTCTGCGCGACTTCGAGCGCGCGTCGTGAGAGCGTGTCATGATTCTCGTGGATGCTCGTTTACGAGATGCGGCCTACTGGTGAGGTGGTCGTCCCCTTCGACGGACCTCTCCTTCTCGAAACTCCCATTTACAACAAAGGCACCGCGTTTCCGCAGAGCGAAAGGGTCGAGTTCGGACTCGAAGGCCTCCTCCCCCCCCACGTCACGGACCTCGAAGAGCAGACCGAACGAGTCTGGGAAGAGCTCTGTTTCATGCCCTCCCAAGAGCAGAGGCACATCTACCTTCGAAGCCTTCAGGATCGAAACGAAGTCCTGTTCTACAACCTACTGCTAAGCCACCTTGAGGAGACCATGCCCCTCATCTACACGCCGGTGGTCGGGTGGGCGTGCAGACACTTCAGCCACATCTACCGAAGACCGAGGGGACTCTTCATCGCGCACCCGAACCGAGACAACATCGCGCGCATTCTTCGTCATCGGCCGTTCCGGGATGTGGACGTCATCGTCGTCACGGACGGCGAGCGCATCCTCGGCCTCGGAGATCAAGGCGCGGGGGGGATGGGAATCCCGATCGGCAAACTCTCGCTGTACACGCTTTGTGGAGGCATCCACCCGGCGAGAACTTTGCCGATCGTCCTCGACTGCGGGACGGACAACGAAGAGCGCCTTCGCGATCCGCACTACCTCGGTTGGAGGCATCCGAGAATTCGCGGCGAGGATTACGTCGCATTCATGGACGCATTCGTGCGCGCCGTGCGGGACGAGTTCCCCGGTGTGCTCCTCCAATGGGAGGACTTCTCGCGCGACAACGCCTCCTTCCTCCTGGAGAGATACCAGGACGATCTCTGCACCTTCAACGACGACATTCAAGGCACAGCTGCGGTCACCCTCGCGGCGATGCTCTCGGCCTTGGAGATTACGAACGCCGGCCTCGCCGACGTTCGCATGGTCCTGCTCGGCGCCGGCTCGGCGGCCGTCGGCATCGCGGACCTCTTCCTCGCGGCGCTCGCGAAGCGCGGAATCAGCGAGCGAGACGCGCTCCAGAGCGTGTGGCTGCTCAACTCGCGCGGCCTCGTCACTGAGGACATCGAAGGCCTTCAGCCGTTCCAGCGCAAGTTCGCGAAGTCGAGCGACGACCTGAGTGGCTGGCCCCCCCCGAAGGGGGGGCGGTACGGGCTCGCCGAAGTGGTGAACAATGTCAAGCCAAACACGCTGATCGGAGTTTCGGGCCAACCCGGGCTCTTCACCGAAGAGGTCGTGCGCTCGATCGCGAGAGCGGCCCCCCACCCGATCATCCTTCCTCTTTCGAACCCGACTTCGCGCTCGGAGGCCGTTCCGGAGGATCTCCTTCGTTGGACCGAGGGCCGTGCCATCGTCGCCACAGGCAGTCCGTTCCCGCCGGTCCTGCTTCACGGCCGCGACCATCCGATCGCGCAGTGCAACAACAGTTACGTGTTTCCGGGCCTCGGGCTCGGGGTGCTCGCGAGCGGCGCGAAGCGCGTTCTGCCCTCGATGTTTCTTGCCGGGGCCGAGGAGCTGTCGAGATGCGCTCTCGAGGCGGGCAAGGGCGAGGCCGTTCTTCCGCCGCTTGCTTCCATCCGAGAGGTTTCACGTCGAATTGCGCTCGCCGTGGCCGAGGAGGCCGTGCGCACGCAAGTTGCGGAGCCCGCATCTCGCGAGTCCCTTGAATCTCGAATCGCTTCGCTCACCTGGTCTCCCGCCTACCCGCCGCTGACGAGGGCGTGACACGCCGGTGTTCGGCTCTGTTTCTACTCGCTTTGTTGACGCTGGGTCTTGCTTGGGCCGTGGGGTTGCACGGGTGCACGGTGCACGCTCCGCGTGTGGGAAAGCGTGCAGGTTCGGGGTCCTGAGTTGGTGATCGCCGGCATTGAGTTATGGGCATGCGCCGGGGATCCGTTTGGAAGTGTTCGGGACACAGTTGATTAGGACAGGGAGTAGGGGGAAGTCAACTGGATTCTTTGAAGAACGGCGGGCTGTGTGAGTGAGGAGCACCGGAGTCACATGGTGCCCTCATCGACTTTTGGGTCCCAGACTGCTCTCCGTGGGATCGGAAGGTGTTGCCCCGATCTCAAGGGCACCCGGCGCCCTCCCAGTAGACCTTTCAGGAAAGAAAGCACTATCGAGCACGACTCAACCAAACGAAAAGCTGCTCGTGCACGCCGCCACCAGTAGCTGGTACGAGTCGGTATCGCTCGTGCGCAATTCGCAATCCCGCGGTAGTCAACTCATAAGTGGTGACCTTTTCCCATCGGTCAACGCGTTTACCTCTGGTAGTACGAACCGAAGGAGGTCCCCCAATCCAGCGATCGTAAACGACCAATCGAGTAACAGCTCCATTACGCCTACCCAGCTTAAATACATTGGCAAAGTCGTCTCGATAACGAAAGACCAAGGGCTCTGCCTTGTGCTCCGTCGTGAGCCAAAAGACTGATTGCGCCCAATTAGGAATAGGTGCCGATAAGTGGATGAGCCGAGTACCGTTCCGCGCTGGAAATGCCGATGCGGAGGGTCGCGGTGACTCGACGCGTCCTGCCCCGTCTCTCGAAGAAACATCCACAGACGATGTCCAAATGAGCCTAGCTGATGCCTTATAGGAAAGCACAGCGATTTGACCATGGTTTGAGCTCTCAAGTGTGACTTGTGCCTGTTGTTGAGCGCCGGAATGCAGCCAAACGAAGGTTTGAGTATATGGGTTCTCCTGATGGTAATGCCAATTTGCGAACACCCACAGAAGCGTAGGGATGGCGATCATATGGCTACCGTTTAGCAATCGGAACTTCCTGAGTTGGATTCTTCCAACCCCGACGCTTGAGGCAGCACTTGAAGAATGGTTCATAACCGGCACCGCTTTGGTTGATGACTTGGAATTGTCCCTTCCTGTTCTTTCCCGCGCCTGTTGTGCCACAACCCGTGACGACGTTTCCACCTCCCGCTTTGATACAAGCACAGAGGATTCGCGCACAGCATCGCATATGATCAACCAAATCGCCCTTCCAATTGAGGCCGCCACACAACTTGTCCTTATCGCTGCCAGGCCAGATCTGACATGGCCCGATTGTCTTCCCTCCGGTATTCCATGGACTTTCTCGTCCAGCAGTTTCTCGGGCGGCGATGCACCAAAGCAGGTCTGATAAAACGTTCGGGCTGTATTCGGGGCACTCCTTGGCAGCCGCAATCAATGCCTGTTCAAGACCGGTGTGGCCATCGTACCATCCTGGAACATGAGGGTACTTGTCGCAATCGTCGGCGGGTGAGCAAGTCGTCGGCGTTAGGCCGCTAGGGTCAGTGTAGGTGGTCGGATTGTTCATCGCGTAGGCGTAGGGATGCTCCCCACCCAGTCTCTCCGCGAGGCGCGCTTCGGTCAAGAACCTGCCGAGTCCCGCCATATATGGCCTTCTTCTTTGAATGCCGCCCGGCAACGGCGGACCGGTGTTT
>QEUM01000020.1 GCA_003577165.1 Armatimonadota bacterium
AGCCCTGGAAACGGGGCCGCCAGGCGAAAGGCGCGGCCTGAAGGGCCGCGATAAACAAAAACGCAACACCCGTGTTTCGGCCTTTCAGGCCTCACATCTGCCGATCGCCGCGTGGCCAGGGCTACCGCCCTTTGCTCTATTCATGCCGCCCCTCCGGGGCTTCAGAGCAGCACTGAGGAAATGGTGAGGAGCAAGGACCGTCAATACGCTGAGCCTCGCTAAGATGAGATCTCCGACCGATGGCGACGCAAAGATCGGAAGAACTGACGGATTTTGCACCGTTCGGCGAGAGTGGAGGGATTATTGCCGTGTCCGAGACAGCGGAATAGCCTGGGTCGTTTCCTCGCCTCCTGTCACGAACTCCGAATAGGCGCTACACAGCTGGTTGTTCTGATCAAACTCGAGAACAATCTCGTGTTGCGTACCCACAAGATCCCCGATTCCCGACTTGCTGACCTTCCACGACTGCAGCGGTCCACGGTGCACTTCATACGGTAATCCCTCTGGAAGCACGGCCAGGACGGCTTCCATTGACTGGCCCTTAAATAGCCTCGCGGAAACATAGGCGGGAGTTACCCTTTGATCTCCCCACGCACGGCTAAGAGAGGCAGCCGTGGCAAAGACCGCTGCGAAAAGAAGCAAGGACCCAAGTCCGCGCTTACGACCCTTCATTGCTTCTATGGGTAGCCGCGACAAGGGGGCGGCAGGCCAGAAACGGGTCGGCCAATCGCGAGTCCCTGTTCGAGCTGAGAGAGGGACATATGCCCATGCTACGACGGAAGGATCGCGCATGGATCCTCTTTGTGACGTTCGAATCCGTCCGGTGAAACGGCTTCAATAGAGTCGAAAAAAGGTGGTACTCCCGACGGGATTCGAACCCGCGATCTTCGCCGTGAGAGGGCGATGTCCTGGACCGCTAGACGACGGGAGCCCGGAATCGGCCCGCAATGGTACCCCGTCCCCAAGCCGACTCCCTAAAGGATCCCGAAGAACTCTTCTGCCGCCGTCACCCGCACGTTCACGTGCTCGATGTGCGCGTGGATTTCGTCCGGCCCCATCTTCAGCCAAGCGATCACGTCCTGGCACGGATGCGTCATGTTGCCCTCGACCGAAGGGATCCCGGCGGATGTTACGATCCAGTCCGCGGAGCGCGTGACCCTTCCCAAAAACGTCGTGTAATCCGTAAACTCCGTGTGGTGCTCGCCCACGGGCTCCGCAATCGCGTCGGGCAGAGACCAGGCGCGGCAGATGGCTTCTCCCACTTCCGCATGATCGATGCACAGAACGACCCGCTCTCCGTCCGTTAGATCGATTCCTTGCGTCTCCGCGGCTCGCACCGTCGCCCGATAGAGGTCCGGAAAGTGACACAACAGAAACAGCCGGCCGATGTCGTGCAGCAGCCCGCAAAGTTGCGCCGTGTCACACGTGTGCGCATCGGCTCCGTGATCTTCCGCCAACTTCTGCGCGGACGCCCCCACCCCAAAAGAGTGTCGCCAGAAGAGCAGCTGCGCCTCGGGGCTCAGAGTCGCCCGTCCTCGCACGAGCGACATAGCCGCAAGGCTCAGAACGAGGTTTCGAATCTGGCGCATCCCGAGGATCACCACGGCGTGGCCGATCGAGTCCACTTGGTGCGGCAGGCCGTAATACGCGCTGTTCACGACGCGCAGCATCTTTCCCGCGATCGCCGTGTCGCCCGCGAGCGCCTTCTCGATGTCCTGAGAGGATGCCGTCTCCGACTGAGTCAGTTCGAGAACCTTCGCAACCGCCGCGGGAAGAGCCGGGAGGTCTTGAATCGCCCGCTCCACGTACCGCCGGATCGCGCCAGGATCGAATGCAAGGGCCATGAAGTGTCCGCACGCCCTGCGGTCGCAGGGCCTCCACTTCAAATTCTCGGCGTCAAACGGCCAAAACGCCACCGCCGAATCCTCGGCTAAGATGCCGCCGTGACACTGGCAGCCACGGTCGTCGAACTCTTGCGGCGAAGACCACTTAGAATCAGCCGGGGCGCATCGGATCGAACGACGAACCTCTTCGTCCGATTGGAGGCCGACGGCATCGTCGGGATCGGCGAAATGGCCCCCATCGGCTACAACGGCGGCCAAACTGCCGAACAGGCGTCGCAGGCCCTTGCCGGTGTCGCGCACGACCTCGCTCGCCTCTCGCCCGGCGACCTGCGCCTCGTAGAGACGGCCCTGCTTGAGAGTGGCGTCCCCTCCGCCGCCCGCGCCGCCGTCAACATGGCCTGCTGGGACTGGCTCGCAAAGAAGGCGAATCTGCCGCTCCACCGAATCCTCGGCCTACCTCGATCCTCGCCCCGAACCAGCCTCACAGTCGGCATCGACTCCCCGGAACAGGTCGCGCGCCGCACGGAGGAAATCGTGCGCGAGTTTCCCCTCGCGCCCATCAAACTCAAACTCGGCGGAGACGGTGGCATCGAGGCCGACAAGACCCGATTCCTTGCCGCGCAGGGAGCTGCCGAAGGTCGAGCAATCCGCGTAGACGCGAACGGCGCATGGAGCCTCGACGATGCCATCGCCATGTCCGCCTGGCTCTCGGACAACGGATGCGAATACCTCGAGCAGCCCGTCTCGCACGAAAGGGAAGATTGGCTCCCAGACCTCTTCTCCCGCCGCTCCTGCCCGATATTTCTCGATGAGTGCGTCCACTGCGCGGCAGACGTTATTCGAGCCGGAGCCTACTGCGACGGCGTGAACGTGAAACTGATGAAGTCCGGCGGGATTAGCGAGGCGCTGCGCATCGTGGCCACGGCCCGCGCGATGGGCAAGCAAACGATGATCGGGTGTATGAGCGAAACGGGCGTCGCCATCTCGGCGGGTGCGGCCATCGCGTCACTCTTCGACTACGTGGACCTCGACAGCCACTTCAACATCGCCGCAGATCCCTCGACCGGGATCACCTACGAAGACGGCCGGGTCCTGCCGAGACTCGCACCCGGCCTGGGGGTCACCCTCGCATGACCGCTCGGAGCCTCGGCGCAGGGAGCAAGGTCGCACTCCTTTGCCACGGCTACACGGGGGATACGCGAGCCAAACTCGCCAACACCCTTCTTCGCTACGGCAAGGCGGACGTGGTCGCCATCGTGGACTCAGCCTGCGCAGGGCAGAGCTTCGATGCCCTGACCGGGATTCCGACCGCCGCCCCCATCGTCGCAACCGTCCGCGAAGCCGCCGACCTCGGCGCTGAAATTCTCGTCATCGCCGTAGCGCTGCTCGGCGGACAAATCCCCCCCGAATGGCGAACGGATCTGCTCTTCGCAGCCGACGCGGGAATGTCCATCGTCAATCCGATGCACGTTCGACTCGAACACGACGATGAATTGCGCTCGCGCATAAGGGAAGGACGGTGGATTTGGGATTTGCGCGTGGAGCCCGAAGGCCTGCAGCCCGCATCCGGACGCGCGCTCGGGCTTTCGATTCCAAGAATCCTAACCGTCGGAACCGACATGGCCGTTGGCAAGCTCACCGCCGCGATTGAATTGATGCGCGGACTCGAAGCGCAGGGGAGGCGTGTCGGATTTGTCGCAACAGGCCAAGTCGGCATCTGCGCACTGGGGAGGGGGATTCCGCTCGACGGCATTCGCGTGGACTTTGCGGCGGGCGCGGTCGAAAGCGAAGTAATGCGAGAGTCGGAGCGCGCGGATTGCGTGTTGATCGAAGGTCAGGGCGCGATTTGCCATCCGTCCGCGAGTGCAAACCTCGCTTTGATTCGCGGCTCGATGCCGACGCATCTTCTTTTTGTGCATCGTGCGGGTCAAACGCGAATTCGGAGCATGGACTGGGCGATCATTCCAGACCTTGAACGGATGATCCGTCTCTATGAAGACATCGCTGCGTGCGCTGGCGCGTTCCCGAAGCCCGTCACGTTCGCGATCGCACTCAACACCGCGCACATGTCGCCGACCGAAGCCGAGGACGCGGTCCGGTCAACAGAAACCTCACTGGGCCTTCCAACCGCCGACCCGATCCGGCACGGTGTAGGGAAGTTCATCGCCGCCCTCGCGCCCGCGATGACGCCCGCTTGACCGCTCCACGGCCGTTCATAGCAGCCGACGAAACGGCCTGGGCGAGCGCCGTCGCCACCCTTCTCTGCGCCGAGGGCATCGGCAACTCACTCAGTTGAGATATGTCGCGAAAACTTAGACCTTTTGGACCACCCGAGCGAGCAACATACGCCTCCAGCGTGATCCGGTGATGCGTCACAGTGTGCCGCACCGTCGCCAACTGAGACGCGCCACAAGCGTTCAGCGCCCTCAGCCCATCCTCCGTTGTCTCATCGGCCCGCAGAACGACTCGCGGAAACTCGTACATCCCGGCCCACCAACGATCGCTTTCGATCTGTCGAACCCCCACCTTCCCGCCGCGAACGACGCAGACGCACAAGTGACGCTCCTCGACGCTGGATCGCGCCCTTTCCTTCGCTGGAAACTCCGGAACTCGGCCCTTCGAATAGGCGGCACAGCCGCCGCGCAAGGGACAGGCACTGCATTGCGGCGTGATCGGAGTGCAAACGACCGCTCCAAGTTCCATGACGGCCTGGTTCCATTCGCCGGGGGCATGCGACCCCATCATCGAAAGAGACAGCTCTTCAGCCTTTCGCTCCAGTGCCCCCCCGCACTCCTGAAGTCCGAACAGCCTCGCCATCACGCGGCACACGTTTCCGTCGGCCACAGCCACTCGCTCGCCGAACGCAATGGAGGCGATCGCGTTTGCAGTGTAGCGGCCCACTCCGTCCACCTCTCTCCACTCGCTCGCGGTGCGCGGAAGGCGCTTCATGGTACTGGCTGCGCGATGAATCCTCCGAGCCCTCTGGTAATAACCCAGGCCCTGCCAAACTGTCAAAACCTCCTCGATTGACGCCCCCCCCAGAGACTTCACGCTCGGAAACCGGGACAGAAATCGCTCGTAGTACGGTATCACCGTCTCGACGCGAGTCTGCTGCAGCATGATCTCGCTCACCCAGATCGCATAGGCGTCTTGCGTTCCGCGCCACGGAAGATCCCGCTTGTTCTTGCGGTACCAGTCGACGAGCCTTCGAGACAGGGCCCTATACACCGAGTTCAGCGAGGGCGGCGGCGGGATCGGAACTCGTCGTGAGCGCGCGTCCGATGACCACGTAACTTGCGCCTGCGGCGAACGCCTCCGCGGCGGTAGCCGTCCGCCTCTGGTCCGGCGACGCCCCGGCCCCAAGCGAGATGCCCGGCGTGACCAGAACCGGCCCATCGCCAAGGCGTATACGGACCGCAGCCGCCTCGTGGACGGAGCACACCACCCCGTGCAGGCCCGACCGAACCGCCAGCGAGGCGAGTTCCGTCACCTGCTCCTCAACGGTCCTCTCAACCCCCAGTTCGCCCCTCAGCGCAGCCTCGTCGAGGCTCGTCAGAACCGTCACTCCCAGCAGGATCGGCCCGTCTCGGCCCGCTTCGGCAGCGGCCGCCATCATCTGCGACCCGCCGGAGGCGTGCATCGTCAGCATCCACACTCCTCGGTGCGCCGCCTCCCGAACCGCGAGCGCCACCACGCTCGGGATGTCGTGGAACTTCAGGTCCAGAAACACGCGCTCCGCCCCCACGGTGCGCAGGTCTTCGAGCGCTCCCAGCCCCCGGGCTAAGGTCAGCGCATGACCGATCTTGAAGGCAAACACGTGCTCGCGCAGTCCGGAAACCCACTCCCTGGCCTGCCCGATGTCGGAAGTGTCGAGGGCGGCGATGACCCGGTTGTCCACGCCAGCGATTCTGCCTCCATTCTCAATCTCGATGACGCCCGGCGAGGTCAGGCTCCACGGCAGATTTGCCGATAATCCCACTGTCCGATAGGCCAAATCATGGGACTCAGCGGTTCAGGAATCTCCTTCTCAGGCCTCGGGTCGGGAATCGACACCGAGTCCATCATCAACCAACTCCTTCAGTTGGAGCGGCGCCCGATCGCGCGCCTGCAGACGGACCAACTCCTCCTCAAGACGAAGTTGGCCGCCATTGACCAGTACAAGTCCGTTCTCGGCACGCTCAAGTCGAAGGTCATCGGACTCAACACCGCCGCTGCCTTCAACCCGATGAAGGCCGTCTCATCCAAGCCGGAAGTCGCCTCGCTCCTCGCGACTTCGACGTCTCTCCCCGGAACCTACAACCTGGCGGTCTCGAAGCTCGCACAAGCCGGCAAGATCTCCACGTCCGCCCAGACCGACGCCACCAGCGCGCTGGGACTCTCAGGGACCATCCTCATCAACGGCAAGGACATCGAAGTTGAAGCCTCCGATACCCTGACGTCGCTCGCAGGAAAGATCAACCAGTCCGGAGCAGCAGTAACAGCATCCATCATCAACGGCGGAACGGGCAGCGTCTACCTCACCCTCACGGCCAAGGACTCCGGCGAAGCAAGCGAAATCGCCGTTTCGGACGTTGGGGGGGGAACCGTGCTGTCGAGTCTCGGTCTCGTCACCGGCTCGGCAAGCATCCGAATGCCGACGACGAACGGCGCGCTCAGCCTCCTCTTTGATAACTCGACGGACACGATAGAGAGTCAACTTGGCGTCACAGGAACGGGAACGGTCACCATCAACGGCCAAGCCGTCGCGATTGACTTCTCCACAGATAGCCTTGCCGACATCGCGGCCAACATCAACGCCGCCGGAGCGGGAGTCACAGCGACCGTCGAATCCGTGACAGTCGGCTCGAGCACCAAACAGCAGTTGAAGATCGTCGGCGCCACGACGCCGACCTTCGTCGACGCCAACGGTGTTCTCGAGAACCTCGGAATTCTCCAAAGGGCGTTCGGCAACGAGATGATCGTCGCACAGGATGCGGAATACGAACTCGACGGCATCGCCTTCACCAGTTCGACGAACACCATCACCGACGTCATTCCAGGCGCAACCCTCACGCTCCTCAAGGCGAATGAGACCACGCCGGAAACTTCGACTCTGACCATCACGCGCGACACAGCCGCGATCACGACGAAAGTGCAGGACCTCGCCACGTCGTACAACGCAGTCCTCGACTTCCTGAAGCAGGCGGCTTTCTTCGACAGCGAAACCCTCGAAAGCGGCCCACTCTTCGGCGACAGCGCAGTCGAAGCGGCCCAGACTCAACTTCTGAACGGTCTCCTCGCCTCTCCCGCGGGAGTGGACGGGGCGTATGCCAATCTGCTCGCCATCGGCATCGACTTCGATAGTTCCGGGCGCATGCTGGTGGACAACACGAAGTTGGAGAACGCGATCGGCGCAGACCTCGACAACGTTCGCGCCCTCTTCAGCGAAGTCGGCCGAATCGCAGACCCGAACGTCAAATTCGTCTCCGCAACAAACAAGACCAAGGTGAGCGGACTCGTTGGGTATGAAGTCGTGGTGACGCAGCTCGCCACCAGGGGAGAAATGACGGCGGGCGCAGCATACACCTCGGCGAGCACGGAAGTTGAAACTCTCACGTTCGACGGCCAACTCTTCGGCAACTCCGATTATCAGATCTCATTCAGCGCGGGATCCACTCTCGATGACGTCATCGCCGAAATCAACTCCGATGCGCGACTCAAGGACCTCGTCGTCGCCAGCAAATCCGGCGACACCCTCGTGCTGACATCCAAGAAGTACGGCACGCCGGGCAGTTTCACCGTCGTGAGCGACAAGGATGCGAACGGCAGCAACACCGGCATCGGCACCACAGTGGTGGAAGCCGACGGGCTCGACGTGGAGGGCACCATCGCAGGCGAGTCGGCCACAGGCACCGGCCAATTCCTCACCGGCAACTCTGGCAACGCAAAGACCGACGGACTGACGATTCAGATCACGGGCGGCGCGCTCGGGAGCCGAGGCAATCTCATCTACTCGAAAGGCGCCGCGGCCGTCCTCGAAGACGTTCTCGATGGCGCGCTCGACTACGTGAACGGCTTCGTGACCGCGGGCAGCAAGGCGACGCAAGACCAGATCGACGATATAGACGACCAGATCGAGGCGATCCAGCAGCGCATTCGGGATCGGGAGCAGTATCTGCGCCGCGTGTTCGCGGCGATGGAAGACGCAGTGACCCGGCTGCGCTCGCAGAGCGCGCAGCTCTCCTCGATCCTCGCCACGCTTCCGCAGCGCTCAGGCCTGCAGCTCTAACTTCGCAGCAGCACGCTTTCGCGGTTGAAGAGCCGTATCGAGCCGAACAGGCCGACGGCGGCGAGGAAGATGCCGACGCCGGACGTGATGAGCAGGTTCGTCACATCCACCTTGTTCAGCAGCGCCTCGCGGATCACCGTCGCCGTGTTCAGTACCGGAACCAACGACACCCATCGGCTCGAAGCGAAGTCCGTGTATCCGATGAATTGACTGAAGATCGCAGGCACAAGCACCACGAAGCTGAGCAGCGAGAGATACCCCTGCACCTCCCTCTGATTGCGCGCATACGTGGAGACGGACAGTAGCAAGCCGGCAAAGAAGATGACGAGCGGCAGAATCGTGAACACCAGCGCCACAAACGACAGGAAACTGAGGTTGAAGCCGGACTTGAACAGGTTCTGAGTCAGAGGCAGGTTGAGCACGCCCATGATCACAACGCCCGAAATCGCGCTGACGCAACTCATGAAGCTGACCAACGCCAAGGCCATGAACTTCCCGAACGCGATTGCGCTCCTGCTGATGGGCGTGATCAAGAGCGTCTCCAACGAACCGCGCTCCTTCTCCCCGGCCACCAAGTCGGCGACGATGGAAAACCCGCCGTAAAACGCCCATATCACGATCAAGTAGGGAAGGAAGCCGATCAGCCACTCGCCGCCGAACGCCTTCTCCACCTCGATCGGGCGCTTCGCGACGCGGAACGGCTCGAACGCCGCAACGTCCAGCCCGCGCTCTCGAATGCGCTGCTTGACCGATTCCGTTCTCGCGTGCTCCGCAACCTCCGCGACCGCGCGGGATGCAATCTCGCTCGTCGTTTCCGACGGATCGAACACGATGAAGAACTCCGGGTTCTTCCTCTGCTCGTGCATCTGAGCGAACCCCTTCGGAAAAGACAGAACCGCTCGAGCCTCCTTTCGCCGTACGGCTTGCTCTGCGTCCATCCCCCCCGGAAGCGGCTGGATGTCGAGTGCTGGGTTCGCGCTCAGCAGCGCCACGACCGCCGCCCCCTCGTCGGCGTTCTCGACGAGGATCTTCTGCGACTTCGCCTCAGAGAACGAGCGCTCCAAGTATCCGAACAGAGCGATCAGAAGCACTTCCAAGAAGACCGGCCCGAGCAGCGCGCTCGTCAAAAGCCGACGATCGCGTGTGAATTCGCGTATCTCCTTCTTCAGAACCGTCAGCCAACCTCTCACGCTGCGCTCTCCTGCGTCTGAACGATGGCCAGAAACACTCGCTCAAGTTTCTCTTCTCCCGACGCCTCGCGAAGTTGATCCAACGTTCCGATCGCGGCCACCTTCCCGTTGTGGATCACGCAGATCTCGTCACACAGCCTCTCCACCTCGCTCATGATGTGCGTGCTGAACACGATCGTCTTCCCATCCGCGCGCCGCTCCTCGATGAACTCCATGATCGTCTGAGACGCCAAGACGTCCAGCCCGGCCGTCGGTTCGTCGAAGAACAGAACGGGAGGATCGTGAAGCACCGTCCTCGCAAGGCTCACTCTCTGCTTCTGGCCCGTCGAAAGTTTGTCGCAGAGCCTGTCCTGAAAGTCCCCGATGCCCAATTTGCGAATCAACTCACCCGCGCGATCCCGCAGTTCTGAACCGGAAAGCCCGTAAAGCCTGCCGGCATAGTGGATCATCTCGCGCGCAGTAAGGCGCGCATAAACGGCTGTCGTAGAAGACAGAAACCCGATGCTGGCTCGCACCCTCTCAGGGTGCTCTGCGATGTCGAATCCGGCCACCGTCGCGCCGCCGCTCGTGGGAAGCAGCACGGTGCTGAGCATTCGCAGCAGCGTCGTCTTCCCGGCGCCGTTCGCGCCCAAGAGCCCGAAAACCTCCCCAGGCCGGCATGAGAAACTCACGCCGTCCACCGCTCGCACCACCCCGCGCTTGGAATCCGAGAAGTGCTTGGTGAGATCTCGAACTTCGATCATCGCAGGCGGCACTATACCGAGCCTTCAGCGAGGCGAGCGCACCCTGGAGCCGCGCCGTGGGCCCAAAGATGCAGCGTGTTCATGCCCTCAGGCCGGAAGCGCCGACGCGATCATCGAGTCCCGGCGGAGCCAGACCGCTTCTGCGCAGCCACCATCTCCGCCACGTCCGCCAGCAATCGCTTCGCGTCGAACACGATTCCGTCCTTAATCGTGTAGCGGACGCCGCCCACTCGCTCCACTTTGCCGGTCGCGTCGTTCAGTCGCAGCGCGCCGGTTCCGTAAAGCACTTTTAGGTTCTGCAGCGGGTTCTCGTCCACGACGATCAAGTCCGCCAGCATGCCCGCCTTCACGACCCCGAGAGAGAGTGGCTCGCCGCGCGCCTCGCAGAGGGTTGTCGCCCCGTTCATCGTCGCCGCCTGGATCACTTCGAGCGGATGGAACCCCGCCTCCTGGAGCAATTCCAATTCCAGCACATACCCGAATCCGTACGTCTGATAGATGAAACCAGAGTCGGAGCCGGTCGTAACGCGTCCTCCCATCTTCTTATAGTCGTTCACCAACCGGAACCACATCTGATAGAAGTTTCGCCAGGCGACTTCGTCCTCCGTCGTCCAATCGAAGAAGTACGAGCCGTGCGCGGTTCTGCTTGGCTCGAAGAACTTCATCAGCGAGGGAAGCGTGTAACTCTCATGCCAGTCCGCTGTGCGGGCCCGCATCACGTCGCGCCCGGCGGAATAAATCGTAAACGTCGGATCGAACACCGTTCCCAATTCCAACTGCTCGCGAAGGTAGGCATTCCACTGCGGGCTTCCGGGGGGGTGAATCTTGTCCCAGAGCCGAGCGACCTGACCGAACCGCCACTGTTCGTCACTGTAGTTCATTCCCGGCGGCCACGGCTGAACCACATGGTCCCTCAGCAGCGCTTCGAAGTGGCCGTAAAAGTGTGTGACCGTATCCAGCCCCAACCTGGCAGCGTCGAGCGCGTTCATCTGCGCGACACCCATCTGGCCCAGGTGCGCTGTTGATCCCATCTTGAACTTCTTCGACTCGTCCAGGAGAGCAGCCATGATGTCGGGCTCGTGCGAGCCGAGTTTCAGGCCGTCGACGCCGTTCGCAGCCGCCCATCGAACCCACCTTCTCGCCTTCTCCGGCGAGTCCACCCCCCCCTCGCTCCATCCCGAACCGGGACGCTGGAAGTTCCAGATGCGAGGTGCGACGATCTCGTTTCTTGCGCTCCTCTCCTTCTCGCGCACCGTAAATGAGTGAGCCGCGAGCGGCACTCCGCGGACCGTTGTCACGCCATGCGCCATCCAGAGTTTGTAGGCGTACTCGGCGTCTGCGTTCTTCGGCGCCCCCCCGGCGTGAACGTGCATGTCCACAAATCCGGGTAGCACGAACTTGCCCTTCGCGTCGACTTCGTAATCCGCGTCGCGCGGAGGGCGCCCCGTGCGATCGGGAACACCGGGAGTTCCGGCGGTAAGGATCGCCTGAATTCGATTGCCGGAGATCACGATGTCCACCGGCCCGATGGGCGGAGAGCCCGTGCCGTCTATCAAAGTCGCCCCGCGCAGCACCAACGTCTTGAACGGGCCGGCCCCCTCGCCCGGCTTCCTGTCGGGCGCAGGCTTGAGTTCCTGCCCAGCCGAGGCCGAAGCGATCGCAAACGCGCAGAGCAGCGAGAGAATTCGAGGCGTCACCGTAACCACGAGCACTCTACTTCGCTCTCCGCCCGTGGCATACCTGCCCCCTGCTCTGCGGGAAACATACCCGCGAGGGCAGCCCAACTCACTCCGGCATCGATGGGGCAGCGAGGAAAGCCGAATCACCCGAACAGGCAAGTGCAGATCCGCCTCATTCGGATGCCACATGATGCGCATCCCGGCAGCAGCGGAACCCATGGAGGCAGAGATTCCTCCACTCGATGAAGAAACCAAATCGGCTCGGATTCACGACGCGTTCATCGGGCCCCGCCGAGAAACGCGCTCGCACCCTGAAGAACAGCGGGGCTTCCGAGCGGTTCGCTTCGAACCAGGACGCACTCTTGAGCACGCGCTGCGTCCCCGTGCTCGGACCGCTCGGGTCTCGTTCCTCCTGCGCGATAGTGCACCGGTAATCGTCGGCGTACCAATCGGAGCACCACTCGTGCCCCGATCCCATGAGGTCCAAGAGTCCGAGGTCGTTCGCCGGGGGGGCGCCGACTCCAAACCTCGCAACGCGTTCGAACCCGTCGTCGCGCTTCTGAGACCAGAAAGACTCCGGAATCGAGTCCCCCCACGGGTAAATCCGCGACGGACTGTCTCCCATAGCCGCCGCCTCCCACTCCGCTTCCGTCGGAAGCCTCTTCCCAGCCCACGCAGCGAAGTCTGCCGCATCGAACCACGAGACTCCAAGCATCGGCAAGTCTGCGAAACTCTTAAATCTTCGAGCCTGTCGCAAGTAGAGGAATTCCGACTCGCGCAAACCACGATCCTTCAGATATATGCAGAACTCCGCGACGGACACTTTGCGTTCGTCCATGTAGAACGACGACACGACCACCGGGATATCCGGTTCATCCCCCACTTCGACGGCCGCCTCCCGCGCGGAGTATCCGTAGAGAATTCGGCGCTCCGGAACCAGGATCTCTTTCGAAAGCCCATCCCGCACTCGCCTCGGCGCGCTTCGAACCTGGTTAGCATCCATTATCGCGACATCGAACTGAAGAGTCCTCTCTCACTCCACGGTCGTCCGCGTCCGGTCCAGCAGTGGCGGCATGGGCCTGTCGAACCTCACCCCGCGCGCCGCCAGTTCGTCCGCGAGGGTGCTGCCCGACGGCGTTCGCCGATTCGCCGTAAGTAACAGCCCACCGCCCGGCAGGCGGAGCGTCAGAAACCTCGTTGAGTCGTGGGACGCAGCCAGTCGACCGAACAACGGATCGCGTCCGGGATGCGCGGCGATTTCATCGTAGGGAAAGCGCCTCTTCCAAAGCGGCGTCCGTATCTCCACGTCCGAATCGCCGAAACGGAACGACGCCGCACGCGCGTTAGCGTAGGCCAAACAGGATCGCAGTACAAACCAACTCAAGATCGCGACGACTGCGTATCGAACCTCGACCCCAATGGACGCCGTTCTCGGCCAGGACGTAGGCGCCGACAGGAACAGGAATGTAGCGAACAGCGCACCGAGCGCCAGCGACACCCAATAGACTTTTGTTTGGCCCTGCAAGACATTCATGTGCGCCTATTGATGCAGGATCACTCCCCTACGCCGTTACAAACACCGTTCGAGACCCTCGTGCGGTTTGTCCGTCCAGCCCTCCCAAGGCATCTTGGGACTTGCGCTCGCCCAATCTTCGCATCGATAGAGATACACGCCGTTCGCCGCTGCCCACTTCGACACCATCGCATCGATCGGCACGTCCGGTGCGGGGAACTCCACCTGCAAGTTCTGCCAATCTTCGCCGATCCCCGTCCAAGTCATCAAATGCTCCCCTTCGCGAATGAACTTGAACGGAAAGTCGAACGGCGAATAACCAGCAATCCAAGAGAGGTTCAACCAGTAGTCCGGCGTCGGGTAGGTTATATTCAAGATGCCCTCCGTCCTCTCGATGGTCAACTCGTCTCTCACATCGGATAGCCATTCTTCGGCATCCCATCAGCACGCCTCATAGATGCGAAACCAAGTAGACTTACCCACCGATTCGACGACGGAAGTCCGCTCATCCGCTCCAAGCGCCACCGCAAGGCTGTGAAGCCGCACGCGTCCCATCGTCGCAAAGCACCGGGCCATCTTGACTTCCTTCTTTCGCAGCGGCAAGATCATCTCCGTCGGCTCCATGCAGCCTGCCTCGCGGAGGGGCCCTCCCCAAAGACGCAAGATCGTCCTCTCGCCGCGCTGCACCGCGTAGACCACATGTGCTCTCCAGTCCACGATCTCAACTCTACTCTTGGCCGCCCGCCTCCCGGACTCCTTCCGACCTCTCACGGCGCCTACGGCCCGTCCGGCACGCTCCGCGCATAAGCCCTCACCCAGTCCCGAAACTGCGCCTCCGTCGGAATGCGCGAACCGACACAGCAGCAGGCTAAACGTCCTCTGCCGAGCCCCCCAACTCCTGCGTTCGGTCGCCGTCCTGTTCGAGGAGTCGGACCAACTCCCGAGCCACAGGATCGAGTCTGCGAAGCGCGATCGGTAACCTCTCCGTTTGGTCAGTAAGTACGACGATGTCAATGAGATAGGACAGGTTGATCTTTGGACTCAACATCGGCGCAGTGGAGATGCGTCTCGACAAGTCGATCTCCCCGACGGTTTGGCCCTCGTACTTCGCGGAGAGGCGCGTGCCGCGAACTTCGTACCGATACGTGTAGACGCGCCTTGCGACGAGCGTGAGAAAAGCGACTCGGGCGAGGATCAAGGCCAGCCCAAAGAGCAGAGAGAATGTGAGCAGTCCACCGACAGCCAGCGCGATCCGCCCATCGGAACTTGTGTGCCACTCTCGAACAAACGCCGTAACGCCAAGTACGATCGCCAGAGATACGAGGCCCAACAGCAAGATCTCAAGAATGAGCATACGGGACAGAAACCGTAGTGCTTTCTCCTGACCCTGGTGGACAAAAACGCGAGCGTCAGTCATAGGATGAACTAAGCCTGTCCTCTACCATGCTCAAAACAGTAGCAGGGCCATTACCGAGGGCAGTCGCGGAATGTGAGGGCAATCGCAACCTCGACAAGTCTGGGGTGGATACGTCACATTCATCTCGGCCACCTGCGCCTGGCGGATCGGTCCCCTGCGTTCCGCCCTCGCCCGGGCGCCGTCGCGCTAAAGAGAAGAACGCGGCGAACAGCACGCCTCCGATCAACATTAGAAGAAGCCCAGATAACTTCCAGAGCGGGCTTGCGGAGGCATTGAGCCCCATAAAGGTCGAAAGTGATGCCAGCGAGAGGAGCATATACAAAGTGTAGTTGTCTCCGATTCGCCGGCGATGAGAACTCGCGAGGTATGCGATCACTACTGTAGCAGTAATCACGACTGGCACAACATTGCTCGGCTGCGTGATGCAGAAGAACGCGCCGGCCGTAACGGCAAGCCCGAAGATCAGGTCGAGCATGACTCTCCGTGTGATCGCCACTCGCATCACTCACGGTCTCCAAAACAGGTCGCGTCCCGAACCAAGCACGATCCACCCGCGAGTCCCAACCGATAACCGCGTTCGCCAGCGAGCCGAGAATTCCTGGCAACCTCCGTCAACTCTTCTGCCACCATCTCTCAGAGCGAATCAACGACCCTATTAAAGCACTCCCAAACACGTTGCGCGTTCTTCGGCGTCGGCTCCCGCGTCACCCTCTCCAACGCCGCCTTGAGGGACCGAATTTCCGGATACTGGGCATCGTCCAGGCCTGCCAACTTGCCGAGCGCATCGCGCGCCACTCGGGCAGCCTCCTCCCGTTCCTCGGGCGTGCAATCCTCGTCTAGCTCCGGTAGAGCGAAGTCACCGGGCAAAAGCGACGCATCGCGGCGCCACCACCTCGGACCCATCGAGGGTGAAAACAGCAGGTAGAGCATCGCGCCGACGGTAATGAGCAGCGACGACGCCCCAAGAAGAATCCCGGCGCCCCGCCACCGCAGCATCGATGTCGAAAGGTACCCAAACCAAGCCAGCGACAGCATCAGGCCAACATAGGAGAGCGTCCACGCCCACCTGCCCCCTGGCGCTTCTCGCCGACGCGCCGACTTCGATGTCACGTACCAGAGCAGGCCGACGATGATCGGAAGTATGGGAACGACAAGTTCAAAAAACGTGAGCGACAGCATACGAACGAATCGCTTAGTACCTCAGAGCTGCAGATCGCCTGGCGAATCGAGCCCACGCCTCGGAACGCAGCGAAGTGCTGGACGCTCCAGACTTCCACACATCGCCCCCACCGTCTCGCCGTAAGTCGCCTGCGCCCGGTTCACGTCTTCGCGCCGCCATTCTCAATTTCATCCGCAAGGCTAATGGCCCGCGTCGCATCGAGCACGAGCCGAGTTGGCGATTCGATGTCCTTCAGCAATTGAGGCAGAAAGTAAGGTTCGTCAACGGATAAGATCGACAAAGTGCACTCGCGAATTATTGGGTCTGCAGGCTGAGGAAGATGCGTCAGACCCCTCTGCTTAAACATCTCACCATAGCTCTGCAATAGGAGGACCCGCTCCCCTACGTCCGTTAGGTGCTCGGCGACTTTGCGTATCGTGCACCAGGCTGGACAGTAGGGAACAAGTGCGTTCATGAACTGCCCCAAACGCTTGCGACGGCCAATCAAGACCGCGGCGACCTCAAGCAGCCTCTCCTTCAATTCGTCCAACTCGATGCTTTCTTCACTCATAGCGAATTCGCACACATCTCACCGACATGTGTCTCCCACAGCGGTCTACTCGCGGTGCCGCTTCGATAGCAGCCACAGAACAACGAAGATGACAATGTGACTAACCACCGAGACGAACACCAACTTAGCGCTGTTGGAGCCGTATTTCACAAGGGCGTCAGAAAGGAGATATGCGCCAAGCGCAAGCCCGATGATCGCCGCTCCGCCGAGTGTAAGCACGATCCAGTTCGTCATGACTCTCTCCAGTGATCCCCCTTGCGACGGATCGTCCTTTCGGGCCCGCTTAATGCCCGTGATACCCAAACCTCACCGCCCCACCGGACCGACCCCGATTCGATCAGTCGATCCATCGCGTCACGGACGTTGCCACTCACCCCATAGGCCGACTCAATCTCAGGCCTTCCAGCGCGTCCATCGTCCCCTCTGCCCGGGTCACTCTGTGTCTTTCCGAGATATGCCGCACGTACTCCTCTGCCGTCGAACGACCCGACCAATTTTGGATCAGAAGCCACTCATGCTGCCCAATACCGTAGGGCTGAAACGTGAAATCGCAAAGGCCCAGCATCACTGGCTCCTCGAACGAGATCGTGCTCCACCCGTCGACGAGCGAGTCTCGCAGCCTGCGGTCGTGCTGCGCCAGGCCAAAGAACCGGGGAGCCGCTTGCGCCCGCTCGCATTGAACGAGGAACCGAGCGACATGGGCCGTGTCTGAGCCATCGATCTCGGCCACGACTGGCGTGGGTGCCGAGACGATCACCGCAGCCGAGTCGGTGTCCTCGCTGAAAAGCAACTGCATCACGTCTGCGTGTCCGACATGCACGCGCACGAACTCGGCCGCCTCCGCGAGACCAAGCCTCATCAGAGCGCTCCATCTCTGTGGTTCGCCGAGAATGCTCGCGTAGAATTCGAGCGTGTCCCACAGAATTCGGTTCGCGCCGCTCATCTGCGGTTCGTCCCAGAAGCCCCAGCAGTCCGGGACCGAAAGGGACCCCGCCGAAGCCCCCTCCTCGCCACAGTCCCCGAGATTGCGCCGGGGCAAAGATGTCACGGCGATCGTCTCCCGCGGGAATAGCATCTCGCCTCCGGCGAACCCGTCGGACTGTAGAATGAATCTCCTCGCTCCGACGTCGGATGCCATTCCGATCAGAACGAGGCTTTCCGCCGTTTCGTCCCTACAAGACTCCGTGTGCGCCACCAGCACAAACCTCTCTAATCGTCTCGTTCAATGCCCTCGCACGAAATTCCTTTGCATGTGAAGGCACACGCCCTCGATGAGATCGGCTCACATACATGCAGGCGCAATTTCAATGTCGGCACAAACCCCCTCCTCCGCTGCGAGCCTCCTCAAGAGGTCGGGCCTTCTTACGTTGCCCAGTGATGTCAACTCGCAGAAGGCATCCGACGTCCAGTCCTGTTCCACACCTAAGACCCGTTGGATCCGAACATCGTAGGGACCCTGCAAGACGTCGTCACGCATATGCAGCTGGAAATCACCGATGGCCGCCATCCATCGGTTCATGTAGTTGTCTCCGATCCAGGAAAGCCACTCGTCCCCTTCGTCGAACCAAGCGAAGACGTTTGCCATAATGCCGCAATCTACTGATAGCCTTCGGTTGCCCCCGCGTTCGCTTGCCTCAGGCTCCCTGAGGTTCGCCTCAGCCACGATCCTCCCCGAGATAACGTAGGTGCCAGGACCGAGCGCGCAACCTGGGATCATCCGGATGTCGGCCTGTTCGGTCTGAGCGAGGATAGGCCCCGACCGCGTGTCGCCGCCGACCAAGTGCCAATAGATTGGCCGAAAAACCAGGCAGGCCGTCAGGTCCGAATCGCCCGACTCAATCGCCTTGAGGGCGCCCGACGTAAGCTTAACTTCGCGCAGGTCCATCACTCTTCACACATTGCGCCACTAGGTCAAGTTCATTTCCTCCAAAACCTCGACTCGAACAAAGTCGAGTCGGGGGACGATGTAGGAATCGTAAAACGGTGGGCTCGCTCCTACAGGCCAGGGCGAAAGCCGCCCGAACTCCCCTGAGCCACGGTCCAGATTGATGAAGTGCCGCTCGAGAATGCGTAGCCGATATGCCGGAGCGAAGGGGCGCACGGCCTTCCCGAGAGACAATCGCCCAAGTACCCGTATCTTTTCACCGGTAGGCACTTCGTCCGGCACGTCAATCATGACTCTTCCGCTATAGAGCCTCGGCAGCAGACTGATAGAGATGCCGCAGTCGACGAGGGGAATCGTAGGCGCCGAGAGTACTTTCCGCTCTTCTTTGGTCAGGTTGATCCGATTACATCTGCCCTGAACGAAACAGCAACAGGGACCATAAGCGCCCCCAGGCACAGGACGAAGGAAACTCTCACGCCGGCCCGGCGAGTCATCGTTGTTCGTGGCCTCGGCTGTTTCCCACCAGAGAACCTGCATCTTGAAGCAGGCGACGATTTCCCCGTCCCCACGACCCGCAACTTCATCTCGCACGTCGCGAAAGTCAACGAAGGGCAGCGTCACGATTCTTTGGTAATCGCCCCGCCCGGGCCCATCGCAAGATCCGTCAACTCACTCACCTGCTCGGCGCACATCGCTTCCGTCGAATCGAAAGGAATTGGACGAGCGACAACGCCGCGAGCAGCTCCGTGCCCAGGAAGCAAACCTTCGATGCGAATCGCATCGCCCTAAGTGTCTGTTCTGGTGAGTGCATATTGATACAACCGGCCCCTTAGGTACACGCGAACGCGCCCCAAGCGTACACCTTACGCCAGCATGCGTCCAACTGACTTACCGCGCCGTTTCCCGGCGCAAGCCGAATCACTCCTTCTGCCTCCGTCGCTTGTACGCCCTCCTGTGCAAGATCCAAACCACCACCAACTGAGCCACGGCCGTCGCACCGGGAATCTCAATCATGGGCCGCGCACGTGCCGCCAACTGCGAAGTAAGAACCATCGCGATGAGCACATGCCCCACACCGAGCCCGATGATAAGGCTGAAGAGCGCCGGGCGCCCGCACCTTGTAACGGTAGCGAGCATGCCTGCGGCAAACACCGATAGGCACAGCACGGCCGCGCCTTCCATTGCTGCCTTGTAATCCCATCCGTTCGCGTGCGCGATCCACGCTGCGCCAGACGTGGCAGCAAGGATGATCAGCGACGGAAGCGCGCTCCGTAACACCCTGCCTACCTCCGTTCGAGTCGCCACCTCTTCAACTCCAACAGTCATCTGTTCGCCCGAAATCTCCCCGCACGCATCGCTTCAGTCAGCGACTCCAAAAACGTCGCATAGAATGAGGCGATGTCGCGTGCATCGACCAGAGGCAAACCGTCCTGCGCCAAGAGCAGTTCGTCGATGGCCACCAGCCCATCGGATGATAGCGACACAGCGCGAAGAGACAAGCCCCGAACGTACGCCCCCTCCCTCGCATCGGGAATTGGCCGGAGCGGATTGTCGATCAGTTCGTGCTCGAGGCGAAATCCGAGGTGGCGCAACAACGGATCCACCGCCGTCTCGATCGCCTTGGCGTCGGAGAGCACCCTCGCCTCGAACCTCTCGATGGCCTCACGATCTTCCAGGACCTCGTATCCCATTTCCTGCTGGACAGTCATACCTCGCCCCGACCGTCTCGCCGCAAATCGACTGCGCCCGGTTCACCTCGTCCCACACGTACCTCTGCACCCCGGTCAACCCGAAGTTCCTCCACCCCGTCGTTGTAATCCACGCTCGTAAGCTGCCCCAGCACGTCGTACGTGTAAAACTCGCTCCGACTCACCGCCGAATTGGGCCTGTCAGCCTATCTTTCGTGTGTCCTCTCCAAAGGGATTCCAGGAGTTCCAGGGCTCATGCTTCTCTGCATCTTCCGGAGACCACTCCTCGAGTCGGCAGCCGATGCCGAACGCCCAAGCGTTGAGCCGCTCTCGTATCCCGTCCTCGCTGAGTTGATAGACCTCGATGGACAAGTTGGACCAGTCGTCGCCGACCCCCTGCCACCGCAGAAGGGGCCTACCGCCATGTTCAATGGTCGTCTCGTAATCGAACGGGGAGAACTCGATCGGCCAAGAGAGCGCGCACCAACTTCCGAGCGACGGATATCGGAGTTCGTCACCTACGCTCACGATCTGTTTTGCCCACTTGATCCATTCATCATAGTCCCACTCCAAATACTCATAGATGCGATGCCAGATTCGTGTCGGTTCGATTCGCATGCTTACAGAAGCCTCGTCACTACTGAGAGCGGCGGCTAGGCCCACAATCGCGACCCGTCCAAGCGTCGCTACGCACCTGCCCCATTCGTAGTTCTGCGCGACGAGCGGCTGGAGCGGCTCCCACGTAGCAACACAGCCCTTCTCCATTGGCCGACCACCCCAAAGGATGACGCGATGGCCGTCGTTCTCCCGCCAGATCGCATAGCCGATCCTTGTCCTCAATTCCATGTTATCCAAACCCCTCGTCCGCCGCCCACTTCAAGAACTCACTCATAAACTTTTGGAGGTTCATCTTGTGGTGAATGCCGAAATTTACCCCTGTTGAATTGTGCTTCAGAACGCCCTCGATCAAATTGAATCTGAACCAGTGTCGGGTGCCAAGCGAACTGGTGAATTCCCAAACGAATTCTCCAGCTCGCGACGTGCCCCACCCCGTCAGTGCAGCGGTTAAGCCAAAGTAGCGTGCCTGTATGTAAAGTGCGAGTTCGACAGCCTTACCGTACACCGCCCGGCCGATATGCGCGTGCGCGGCCTGTAGCGCCGCCTCCTCACCCAGTGTGATTTCGATGTCCGACAGGGCCATTTCACCGGCCGGATCAACTAGTCGAACACAGTCAGACTGACAGTACACAAACCAATTGATCCCATCCCGCGCCGGATCCTCCGTCACGAACCTCCCCGTCCACGGCTCGTAGTACCGAGCCCGCATGTAGAGAAGCCCAGACTCGTCGTCCTGCTTGTGCCCCAAGTCTCGCGCCCGAACGCACAGACCCCCAAACATCATAACCCCGCGCATTCGAGACCGCATACGAACCAGAACCCGACCGAGAAAGCGTCGCGATCATGTTCCCATGCCCGTCATAGAGGGGGAACGACACCCCCCCACCCGAACCGCTCTTTTCCATCCAATCGATCCCGCGCGCCCCCACCCCATAGCGCGTCACTACAGTGGACTGCCCCTGGAAAGGCCCCACCCAAACCGTGTAGTCCTCCTCCACGCACATCTGCCCGCGAATCACCGACACTCATCCTCGTCACATGGCGACGCGCCGCCTCGACTTGGACTTTGGCAAAGGCGGCATAGGTCTGTCGAACATCACCCCGCGCCCGGCCAATTCCTCCGCGAGCGTACCACCCCCTGGTATCGCCCGGTTGGTTGTGAGGAAGAGCGCGCCGCCTGGTAGGCGGAGAGTTACGAATCGGGCGGCGTCATGAGACGCTACAAGTCTGCCGAAAACCGGCTCTCGACCCGGATGCGCTGTGAGTTTGCCGTAGTCGAAGGACCTAATACAGAGAGGGGTCCGGATTGTCAACTCCGTATCGCCGAAGTAAAATGAGGCCCCACGGGCGTTCGCGTAGGCCAAGCAAGCTCGCAGCACGAACCAGCTGAATATCGCTGCGACAGCGTACCGTACCTCGACTCCGATCGCGTCCGTCCTGGGCCAGGATGTGGGTGCCGATTTCAGCAAGAAAATCGCGAACGCGGCCCCGAGCGCAAGCGAGACCCAATACATTCCTGTGTGACCTCTGACGACTGTCATGTGCACTAACGCACGGATCATCACGCCCCTACGTCCTCACGGCAACAATAAACAGCGCTTGCAGCATCATTATTTCAGTTGCAATGACCCACTTGAGTAGGCCGCTGATGCCGATCATCCGAGCAACAACGATCGAAGCCAGGCCAACCTGAGGTGCAATAGTAAACAGTGCCGCGAAGGTCACATCATTCGGAAAAACAACTGCGCAGACGTTGATCGTAAGGTGCAATGTGACAAGCGCAATCGCCGCCAGCGGGAAGTATCGATGCGGACGAGAGTTCTCCCTATTCACGTTCCATCTCCATTATTAGGGAAGTCAGCAACGGTCGCTGGCGCAAGTGCGCCATGGCAAGTTCGGAGTTGCGTCTCCGATCTGTGAATCCTGCAAGTGCTGACACTTCGACAGTAAATGCGGCAAGAACGACCACAAACACTATGTCTTCTCCAGGAAATACGGCGGACGGGTGCGGGCGACGAGCACATCGATCACGACCACCGGAGTGCTAGCCCCCACGCGACGAGTCCTGCATCAACGAGGAGAATTGCGATGCCGGCGAGCCTGGACGCAAAGTCGATCCGCATCGCTCGCACCGCCAAGACGACGGATAGTGCAAACAGCACGGTACCCGACGAGACCCACAGGAGCATCGTTGCTCGACGCAGTCTTCTGTGTTCGAGCGTTGTCTCGCGCCAGCTCCTGCGGAATTCCGTGCTGCCAGTATAGGGCTCAAGTTCGAGCGATCGGTCGATTTCCCGGGCCATACGATCTGTGCCTACGTATTTGATGGCTCCTGCTGGACCACCGCTCATGCGAAGTGAGACCACGAGCAGAACGATAGACCACACGAGGGCGCTGGGAAGCGCTCTCAGTAACTGCCCGCTTCGGCCACCTCCGCCGGACTCACCGCCGTTAGGCTTCATCAGTCTTTGCGAGATACCACTCAATGCGCATCGTGTAGCCAATACAGAGAATCGAAAGCTGGCATCCTGCCAGAGCGGCCGTTAGCAGGTTGCTAACCTGGCCCAGCGAACCTCCAGCGAGGCCGACGACGTACGAAACTAGATTAGCCGCCATGTTCAAGTCGCCAGAGGGGTCGATGGCAGTCAGGGGCGACCAACTCCAGCCCTCCACGAAGCGACTCCACGCGTGCTCGACGTCTACTGAATCTCCGGCGTTGGCGAGATCTCTGCCGAGTCCGCCGATCAAGATGAAACCAGGAACCGTTCCCACCAATGAATTGCCGATCGACGCCCAGGAAACGAAGTGCAAGAGGTAGCCGACGACCGTTACAACGGATGCGAGCCGGCCAGTCGCATCTACCTTCGACACGGGCTCATTGCCCGCATAGACAAACCAGTTCCAGCCGTCTAGCGCCGGATCCTCCGTCACGAACCTCCCCGTCCACGGCTCGTAGTACCGAGCCCGCATGTAGAGAAGCCCAGACTCGTCGTCCTGCTTGTGCCCCAAGTAGACCCCCAAACATCATAAGACCGCGCATTCGAGACCGCAAACGAACCCGAACCCGAACGTGAAAGCGTCGCGATCATGTTCCCATGCCCGTCATAGAGTGGGAACGACACCCCCCCACCCGAACCGCTCTTCTCCATCCAATCGATCCCGCGCGCCCCCACCCCATAGCGCGTCACCTCCGTGGACTGCCCCTGGAAAGGCCCCACCCAAACCGTGTAATCCTCCTCCACGCACATCTGCCCGTCGTAGTAATAACGAGTCGTGGGCTTGTTCACCGACAAGTTCTCATCGTAAAACCCCGACCCCTGATTCTCGTCTCCGGGGTTCCAGGTGATCGTCAAATCCGCGACCTTCTTCACCCTCATCCCATCCGCACGATATTCATACCTCGCCCCGACCGTCTCGCCGCAAATCGACTGCGCCCGGTTCACCTCGTCCCACACGTACCTCTGCACCCCGGTCAACCCGAAGTTCCTCCACGTAAGCTGCCCCAGCACGTCGTACGTGTAAAACTCGCTCCGACTCACCGCCCACGCGCCGCTCGAATTCACCATCACGTCGAGCCGCTCCCTCAGGCCCAACTCGTCGTAATAGGGAACGTACGCGGCCCCGTTCATCGAGTAGTACCGCGAGCCCACGATCGGCTCCGAAGAATACGGATACTCCCCGGTCCCCAGAACCTCCCAATACTGCGCCAACCCCCACATCTGCCCACCCGGCCCGTACTGATAGACCGCATGCGCCCGCGAGTCCGCTGGCTCCTCGGCCGTGTAGTAGGGAGCCGAACCGTTCTGCGCCGTCTGCGCGAACGCAGCATGCGTCAGCCTCCCAACCGAATCGAACTGATAGTGAAACTCCTCGGCGGTCGGATTGCCCGCGCCGTCCAGTTTCGTTAACGTCTGGAACACCCGTTTTGGCCCATCAGGCGCGCCCACACGCACGTAATCGAAGTATCCCCACTGGGTAGGCCAGTCAAACGGTTAGACTGCCGTCTCCAAGTCTAGCTCGCTCGCGAAACATGCGGGCGGCACGTAGCCCAAGGATGAGTGCGGCCGTAATCCCCTTCGACCTCATGGTCGCTCGACGTAATGCCCAGAGTAGCTTGGAAGGTCTGACGGGTACAGGGTCTGCTTGCCAGTGGTCAGATTGAGCAGCACCAATCTAAACTTGTCCCATTCCCGCTTTTCGGCGCGGTCAGACTCAAAGATGATTCTCTCGGAATCGATGAACCTCGGGCTGGCGTTCATACA
>QEUM01000010.1 GCA_003577165.1 Armatimonadota bacterium
CGCCCCATCATTGAGAAGAAGCGCGTAATCCCCCGTGTTCCCGAGGTACCCCCAGGCCCCCGTCGCGCCCGAGAACGCCTCCACGATCATCCGCACCGTGGTGAGTTGGCCGTTCAGGTCCCTCAGCAGACCATGGTCGCCGTTCGATCCGGTCATCCCGTTCCAGAATCCCGGCTGGCCCGCCACGGCGCCGAACGACGCCGACGGAACGCCTCCTCCGGCGTATGGAGGGACCGTGTTATTGTCAATGTCGAGGTTGATTCCAACGAGCCCGAGCGCTCCCGGGCAGACGAGGCTGGCGGCAACGGCCAATGCCGACCTGACTTCACATCGCGCTAAACGCTGGGATCTCATCTTCTGCGCCTTACCTGTCCTCATCCGCGGCAGGCCCTCCTGAACGGACGCCAGCCTCGGTGGCTCCTCATCCTGCTGGATACAGTCTATCAAGAAATCCGGCAATCTGGGGGACGACTTTCGGCTGATCGGACATATCGGCCGGCCGATCCCGGAGTGGTTGATCAAGGAGCCCGGACGCCCGTGCCCCTGAGATCGGGGCGACACCTTCCGATCCCCACCTGCCTCCCTCTCCGATCTCGGGGAGAAAACCCTGGCTCCCGAATCTCGACTCGTGTGCCGCGGGTAAGCGAAGCGCGGTCTTACCCCCCCCGGGTGCCACGGGTAAGCGAAGCGCGCCCGTGCCAAGCCTCTCCGAACCCGCACGGCCTATCCATCCCACGGCCCCCTCACCGAGGGAACTCGGTTGACTTCCCCCGCTTCCCTGTCCTCATCAGGTGTGTCCCGAACATTCCCAAACGGATCCCCGACGTATGCCCATAACTCAAGTCCGCAGATCACCAAATCTGGACCGCGAACCTGCACGCTTTCCAGCACGCGGAGCGTGCACCGTGCACCCGTGCAACCCCCTCGAACCCGGAAGGCCCTTAGGTCGCCGAGGTTCAATTCGTCCCGGGGGCAACCCGCGTTCGACTCCCCCCGAACCTGCACGCTTTCCCACGCGCGGAGCGTGCACCGTGCACCCGTGCAACCTGACGACAAGGGCGAGCACGTGGTCCCGGAATCGGCAGACGCTGAGTCGGGAGCACGGAAGAGATGAACGAGGGCCACGTCTTGCGGCCGAAGTTCGCGGGTACGAGGGGGTGCGACCTTTTTGGCCGCGGGTTGCGTCAAAATAGCCGGGTACCCTTTAGGGTCCAGTTAGGAGCAGACCGATATGGCAGCAACCCAGAGTTCGAATGACCTTCCCGTGATGGTTGGCGCGGTCGTCGTTGGCCTCATCGCCACCGGCATCTTCTTCTTCATGAGGAAGGAGCCCCAGGCGGTTTCGCCTCCCACCAAGCCGATCACCACTCCGGTGGTGACCGCCGCTGCGGCGACGGTCATGGTCGAGACTCAGGGGCAGATCTCCGGACCGAATGGCCAAGTCGGCGGAGCCGCGGCCGGCGGCCAAGGCGCCACGGCGGGAGGCGGTGGTCCTTCCGTTGCGGGCGGCGGAGACAGCGGCCGAATCGAGCGTCCCCGTCCGTCCATCGGCGGCGGATAGACCAAGGCGCCTCAGAGCGAACTGACGCAGCCCCCGGAACCGGGGGCTGCGCATTTTTTGCCGGGCGGCGGTTCCTTCGGCCACACGCTTGCCCAGCCTCACGGACGCCCAACAGAAACGGGGAGGCCCTGCGCGGGGCGCAGGGCCTCTGGAGTTGGTCGGGTGCTCGTGAAGTTCGTTAGATCGTCGTCGAGGACTTGTCCTCGTGGACGGTCTTTCGGACCTTTTCGCGGTGGATCTTGTGCTTGGCCTTCAGTTCTGTCAACTTCGCCCTCTGTTCGGGGGTGAGGATGGACTCGACCTCAGATCGGAACTTCTCGATCCTCTGCTTCCGGTCTTCGGGGGTGGAGGCGCGGAGTTCGGCCTTGAACTTCTCTTTCAAGGCTTTGAGTCGCTCCACCTGTGCCTCCGAAAGGCCGAGGGCGTCGGAAAAGTGTTGCTTCCACTTCCCGGCGTGCTCCTTGAATGAGGCCTTCAGTTCCGCAAGTTTGGCCCTCTGCTCGGGAGTGAGAACGGAGTCCAGTTCGGCCTTCAGTTCGGCCCACTTGGCCTTTCGCTCCTCCGGCGTCGCCGACTTCGCGAACTGCTTGGCCATCTCCTTGATCGCCTGCATGCGCTGAATCTGATCTTCGGAGAGGCCCAACTCTTCGGCGAACCTTGCCTTCATATGGCCGCAGTGGCCCTGATGGGCGCTCCCGTGTTCCTTCTGGGCCTTGTGGGCCTCATGTTCGGCGTGGGACTTTGCCTTGGGGTCCGACTGCTGTCCCGTGTTGGCCGCCATGGCGAGCGCGACGAGGCCGACGGCCGAGAGCACGCCGACTGCGATGACGGATGACTTGCTGATGACTCGCACGATGAATCCTCCTTGAACTGCCTGCTTACAGTTTACGCCGGTCGCGGGCGACCGGTTCCTGTCCGGCACAAGCACCGGGTTCCCAGGCTGCGAACGGTTTCTCAGAGTTCACTCGAGGTTTTTGGCACGCCACCTGCGGTGAGCCTCGGATTGGTCCGGCTTCTGGCCGGTTCCCGAGGAGCATTAGCCATGAAATCAGCGAAATGGGCGGCGTTCGCTGCCCTCGTCACCTGCTTCGCGTCGGCGGAGGCAGGCAACTTCAACGTGTGGGTCGTGGAAACGTCAGGCGACTTCACGTTTTCGGCAACCGCCAACTACTTCGAGTTCGGGATCAACGAGATTCGGCCGAGTCCGAACCTCACTCATGCCGGCTCGAACTCAGTGGCGCGCGCTCGGATCGTGACCGAGGCGCTGGCCGTCGGCTCGTGGGCGTTCACAGGCGAGCGCCTCCTGACGATGGATGGGGGCCTGCAGTGGTCCGGCGCGCCCGACGCGCAGCATCAACTCAAGATCACGACGCTCGTCAAGGACCTCCAAAACGGTCTCGAGTACAACGTCGTGTCCTATCTCGACCGCAACGGCGCCCATTGGGGCGGCCCCGTGAACTTCTCGCTCCCCACGAACCACGTTCGATGGGAGGACACGATCGAGTTCATCAATGGGCCTTCCGCCGTTTCGACAACCTACCAGGGCACGAACCACTACATGAACATGGCGCAGACCCCTGAGCCGGCGAGTTTGCTGGCTCTCGCAGGCGGCCTTGCGCTGGTCAGGAGGCGATTCCGCCGGTAGCGAACGAACTGCCTCGCGGGCGGCGTCCTTTCCTTGAGGATGCCGCTCCGGGGCTTTTTGTCGCCCTGTGGGAGGGAGGTGTTACAGGTCATGTTCTACAAGCGATTGGCTTCCAGTTTCGCTCTTGCGGCTCTTAGCGCGATTGCTGTCGCGCAGGTGCGTTCGCAGGGTCTCGTTCAGCATTTGCCGGTCAAGCAGGTTTCCGCCCGTGGCACGGCTGATCAGCAGGCGGTCTTCGACACGAGAATCGGCGAGCAGATCACTTCGACGATTCTCGGTGGCAGCTTGGGAAGACCTGAGAACCCGCTGATCCGCGCGCGCCGCGTTTCGAATCTGCTTCCCTCGCCCATCTCCCCCGGTGGGTTGATGAGTGAGTCGCGCACCTCGACGGGTGTGCTCTTCCCGGGCATCGTTCAGGATCAGTGGAGTCCGCCGGACTGCACGATCGCCGTCGGCCCGAACTACGTCGTGCAGACGACGAATATGAAGATCGCTTTCTTCACGAAGTCCGGCACCAAGGTGTTCGAGCGTTGGCTTGGCAATCAAGATGCGCTGGGCTTTTTCCGACCGGTCGGCGCGCTTGGGTTCACTTTCGATCCAAAGTGCCTATACGATCGAACCACGGGCCGCTTCATCGTGCTCGCTCTCGAGCAGTACTCTGGTCCGAACCGATCCTTCATGTGCATCGGCGTTTCCGATGACAGCGATCCAAACGGCAACTGGTACCTGTATCGAGTGGACTGCAAGAAGGTAATCGGCGGAAGCGAGTATTGGGTGGACTATCCGGGACTCGGCGTCGACCAGAGCGCAATCTATGTTACGGGCAATCTGTTTGGATTCTCGTCCGGCTTCGGAGGCGTTCTCTTCCGCGGTATCCCGATCGCGTCGCTTCTTTCCGGTGGCGCACTTAGCTATTTCGATTTCATCGATTCCAGCGCGGCCAGCGTTCAGGCGGCTCATGCATATGGGACGCCGGGAGCCGCGTACTTCGTGAGCGACTGGAACACCACTTCGATGGAACTCCACGCGATTCGAAATCCGTTGGGAACGCCCACGCTTCACTCAGCGCTCGTCAGTGTTCCGAGTTATGCGTATCCGAACTCCGACGCTCCACAACAGGGAGGGTCGAGTCGTCTTGACACACTGGATGGGCGCGTGATGAACGTGCAGTGGCGCAACGGAAGGTTGATCGCAAGCCATGCGGTTCGACCCAGTGGCGCAGTTTCGTACACCGTCGGCCGATGGTACGAGTTTGCGACGAACTCCTGGCCCGCATCCGGTTCTCCGTCGCTCATTCAATCCGGCAACATCGAAACCGTCAGCGCGTACATGCTGTTCCCCGTCGTAGCATTCAACGGCTTCAACGATATCGGCGTCTGCATCGGTAGGTCGAGCACCAGCCAGTTTGCGGGCGTTTACACGACAGGCCGCAAGGTCACAGATCCCGCAGGGGCGATGGGCGCACTCACGCTTGCCAGATTGGGAACCGCTCACTACACTGGCGGACGTTGGGGAGACTACTTCGCGGTGGAAGTCGATCCCGCTGACGATCTCACGTTCTGGGGCGTCGGCGAGTACGCGGATGCGTCGGGCTCGTGGAGCACTTGGATCACGAGTTGGCAAGTCGCATCCTATTCGAGAGTCAACGTTCGCGCGCGCTACGGGTTCATTTCGACCGGGATCCAGTGGATCGACGGGATGACGGTGAACGCGACGACGGATGGATTCGGCAACGGTGATGGAGTGACGCCCTTCTCGCGCACGTACTACACCGGAGCCAACATCTCTCTGACTGCGCCTCAGGCGTTCGGTCCGTATCGGTTCCTTCGCTGGATGATCAACGGCGTGCCGCAGGCGGCCGGAGTTCGGACGATCAACGTGACTCTGTCCGGGGACACCAGCGCGATGCCCGAGTACATCCGCGTTTCCGGGTAGAGGTCACTCCTCCGCACGGCGCACGAGTTCGGAGGCGGTCGCAGGCCGACCGCCTCCTCGCCTCTCTTCGGGGCGGGCGAAACTGGGCCGACCCAGAGACGTACATAAGTAAGGTGGTGAGCCTATGAAGTACGGTCTCCTTGCTTGTTCTCTGGCCGTTGCCGCGCTTTCAGGCGGCGGATCGGCATCGAGCGACCCGTCGGTCCGACCGACGCGGACGGTGGTGTATGGCGTGGCCTGGGAGGCCAATTTCGATGCTGCCCTTGCGAGAGCCAAGTCGGAAGGGAAGCCCGTGCTGATGCTGCAGATGTTCGGCCGACTCGACGACGAGTTTTGCTGAACGAATGCGCGCACGTTGAGGGCCGTGTTGCTCTCCGATGAAGAAGTCAAGCAGGTTTTGAACGACGAAGTGATTCCGTGTTGGCAGATGGTGCGCGAAGTGCCGAAGGTAACGATAGATTTCGGTGGAGGCCGAGTGCTCAAGCGCACGCTTGTTGGAAACACCGTCATGTACTTGTGCACTCCCGACGGGCGAGTGATTGACGCGCTGCCTGGCGTTTACACGCCGAACGACTTTCTCGCAGAGGTCCGACCCGGTCTCGATGCGTTCAAAGCGGGGCGCACAAAGGAACTCCACACGACTCTTCTCAAAGAAACGGTTCGCAGCGAGCAGATTCGTGTGTCGATGTCGAAGTCATATGTGGAAAGCCCGCTGCTTGAAGCACTCGGTGTGAAGCCGACAGTTCGCGACGACGGTGCGCTTGTGAAGACAGAGAGCGGCTCGACCGACAAAGTCATCGAGCGACTCGCTCGGCTCATCACCGACGTGAGCAAGCAGCCCAAATCGAGCGACGATGTCCTGAGGGAGTCCGGTGTTCCTGAGGGAGCCGACGGGTCAGAGATCGTCGCCGAGGACTCGCGCAACAATCGGCGATTTCTGAGACCGGCGATCCACTTGTATCTTTCTCAGTTCGAGGTCGCTCCGGCTCCCGCCGAGATCACCGAAGACATTTTCAGTAAGATGTTCGAAATCGACTTGAAGGACCCGTATCTGGGGTTGGCCAAGGCGATTCCCGGAACTCCAGGCGGAGGATAAAGGCAGATGGCGATGCGCAGTGTGATGGCGATACTCATGGCGGCGATGTCCGTGTTGGCGTTCGGCCAGGTGCGGATTTCGGTCGGGCCGCTCGTCATCACGCCGCCTTCCGGTTACGCCCTGTCCGCTCAACAGAAGAGCGACCGCGTCACGTTCACCTCCGCCAGCCCCGCGCTCCAAGTGATCGTGAGTTTCGGTTCCCTACGCGGCGAAGACTCGTGGGCGGCGCTGGAGCACCACGGTCAGCGGCAAGCCGTACCACTGGATGACACTCGTCGCTCACGACTCGGCGCGGGCGCGATACCTACAGTTGGAGATCGGGTTCGCACCGGAGAATTCGAAGCACGTCCAGGGAGCGCTGAAGACCTGGACGAAGGCCGTCAAATACGAGCCTGAGGAACCGGCCGAGATCGGCGCGCGTTGAATGAAGTAGCGCATGTCCTCCTTTCCCAAAGCGGGAAAGCCGGCCTCAGGGCCGATTCAGCCTTGGTCTAACCAACCAGGGCTGTTTTGATTTCCCAGAGGTCGTCGAGAGCCAGTTCGCGCACCCAGCGAACGCGAACCTTGTGCATTCCGGGTTCTTGGGCGCGACAATCCAGGACCCAACCCTCGACCGTTCGGCCGTCCGGAGTTTGCACGAGGACATCGGATCCAGGCTGGAAGGCGATCGGTGACGATGCAGCGAGCCCGCCCCTCGAGATGTCGTGAGCACGGCAAGGAGCGTCGTCGATTCGCACGCGGGGAGATGTGTCGAGTTCGACGCGGTCATGGGTGCGCCGTTCTCGCAGTGAAATGCGGGAGGGCGGTGCGAGCACGACCAAGTTCATGGGCTCTCTGTGGACGGCGAGGACCTTCGTCCAGAAGACGGCGAGCCCCTTGGGGGTTGGGAAACTCGCGAGTAGAGACTTCGCAGCGGAAACCGGCGGGATCTCCGAGGTGGATCGCAGGTTTCTTGCGATCCAGCCGCGCCTGGAGGCTTCGACCCACTCACACTCGTAAGTGGTTCCCCCATGCTTCAAGGCGACTTTCGAGTTTTGCTGCGGTAGCAGCGACGGCCTATGGGAAGCGCTTCTCACCGCGGCGACGCAGCACCCGAAGAGAGCGGACGCCGCGAAGAGGGCAAGAAACCAGACCAGCAGGCTCGATGGATCGTTCGGCAGTGTCACTGCCCGGTATTCCTGCAAGTTTCGTGCCAAACGAAGGGGATCGTTCGATCTTTACTTCGTGGACAGTTCCGCCTGGAACTGCTTCTGCGCTCCGGCATACTCACGGCTCGCCTCGATTTGGAGGAGGTTGGCGTCGTCCGGCGACTCGCTTTCCCTGTTCTGACAGTACCTTTGCAGGGTCACCGATGCTTGCAGAAGTAGGTTGACTGCAAGTCCTCGCTGCCTGTGACTGGCGGCGTGCTTTTCGGGGGGGGCGAGCATTTCGACGTAGCCAGCGAACGCGGCGCACCGATTCACGAATGCGACCGCTCTGCGGTTGAGGCCTTCTTGGTCTGGGAACGTCTTCGCCTCGGCGAGCAGGTTGCGCGCGCCCGTTGTGAGGCTGATGAAGACGGCGTCCATCATGCGCGCTGTGCCTGCGTATCGTCGCAAGACGACGACCGGGTCCGTGCTGAGGCCGAGTTCTTTGGCGCGCGTCATGTCGGCGGTTGCGCCTGCGAAGTTCTCCTGCATGGCGCGGGCTTGTGACCGGCGGTACAGAAATTCGGGGTCTTCTCGAACGAGCAGCGCCTGGTCGTAGTATTCGATCGCCTTTGTGATGTCGAGCCTTCCGAGGTAGAGGTCGCCGAGGAGCGCGAGTGCGTTGGCGTTCTTGCTGTCTTGCGCGAGGGCCTGCCTGGCAAGTTCAAACGCCTGATCGGTGAGCCCCCCCTCCATCCACGCGTCGGCCGCGGCGAGCAGCAGCCCGGCGCTGTTCGGAATGAGGCTGACGGCTCGCGCCGCCTCCTGGGCGGCGAGGAACGGCTTGCCAGCCGCCTTGAGCGCGCGCACGAGGGCAAGCCTCGCCTCCTCGCTGGTCGGATCGGCGTCGACTGCGTCGCGAAGCAGCGCGACGGCTTCGACCGGCCTCCCCTCTTCGAGGGCCTTGAGCCCGTTTGCGAGAGGTTCTTTGTCGATGGGCGTTCTGACGGACGGCGTGATCGCCGGATCGCCTGGATCGGGATTTCGTATCACCGCGCCTCCGTCGGCTTTGAGCGGGCCCTGCATCAGTTTTTGACACCACGTGTTTCCGATGGTGATCGCGGTGCTTTCTCGGTCGAGCAGGTCGCCCGTGACGACCGCGGTGTTCGCTGTGTCGCTCCACAAGGAGCGGGCGCCCCGATTGTCGTACAGCGTGACCACGGCCTTCACGGTGAGTCCGCTTACAGTCGCTTTGCAGAGCAAAACGTGCTGGGCGCGAAGTTCTTGAGCAGCCTTCGCTAAGTCCGCGAGTTTCGGCTTTTCGACCCACTTGATGGCGCCCGCTTGAATCAGTGTCGAAATCAGCGGATCGCCCTGGCTCCAGATCACGGTGTCCGCGGCCCGAACCTCTTGGAGCGCCCTCGCGAGCGGACGCATCACGTCGAGGTTGGGATCAACATCGGTGAAGTCGGATTCGTAATCTTGACCGACGAGGATGAGCGGCCTGGCGTGGATGACGGCCGACAGGCCGAACGCGACAACGAGTGCAGCGTACGCGCGAATCATCCGCCGAGGGCTTCTATTTCTTGCCTGCACGTCTTTGCGGCGGTTGCGTTGCCGGCGCGCTCAAAGAGCTCCATGGCCGTCTGGAAGTGCTGCTTGGCGGAACCCCTGTCTCCCAGCGCTTTGTAGCAGCGGCCGATAAACTGATGCGTGATGGCTGGTTTCGTGGAACCGTTCAGCGAAGCCGTGAACGCGCTGATCGCTCCTCGGTAATCGCCGGCTCGCATCTTCTCTTGTCCCACGCGATAGGCGTTGTCCGAAACATCGGCGCCACCCGTGTTCGAGTTGCCCGAGTGCGGGCGGATGTCGACGAATCCTCGATTCTCATTGGTCGTGGTTGGATTGCTCGTCGTTCCGGATCCACGATTCTCTTCGGGGTCTTCGACGCGGCCCGTGTTTCCGCCGCTCGTATTTCCTCCTCCGGAGGCGGACGATCCGCTGCTGAACTCGTTGGGATCGGGCAGGCCCGACCCCGAGTTGTTCTGCGAAGGAGTGATGACGACGTTTCTCGGGTCCCAGATCGGCACCGATCCAGCGAACGGGCTTTGGCGAGAGGATCCGCCGACTGTGCCGCCGCTCTGGTTCGTTCCGAGCGGGGTCGTCGAGTTGTTCGTGCCGGCCGTCGAGGTTTGCGCGTCACCTGTCGAGTTGAAGTTCGGGATTTGAGACGTTGCGAACCCGACCGGCTCATTCGATGCGACTCGGTCGGCTTCCGATGCAGCCTCCTGCTTCGGACGGCTGGCGATGGCGAAGGTCACGCCGAGGGCGATGAAAATGAGCGCGACCGCCGAGGCTGCGAACACGGCCGTCCAATTCCGGCTGCGATATTCGAGGTCGTCGTCCGCCGGCCTGTCGGAGAGTTGCTTTCGCAGTTGGGCCAGTTTGATTCGATCGAGCGTCGAGTCGGGGTTGAGGAGCACGATCTGCTCGAGCGTGCTGACCGCCTTCTCGAGGTCTCCGTCGCTCTCGTATCCCATGGCGCAAAGTGCGAGGGCGCTGGTGTTGTCGGGATCCACGTTGAGCACGGCTTCGGCAAGGTAGATCGCCTCCTGGTGTGCTCCGTCGTGGAAGAGTTGATATCCCTCCTTGAGCAGGCGATCGATGTCCTCCGGACGCGCCTTCGGGCGCTCCTCTTCGGCGCGGGCCTCAGCGAGGCTTGCTCCGCAGATCTTGCAGAAGCGACTATCGTCGCTGTTCTCGGCTTGGCAAGTCTTGCATTGGATCATGGGTTTCGCCTCCACCATCTTCGTTAGACGGTTTGGAAAGGGCTCAGCAGTCGCTGAATCTGACCTTAAAGTCTACCGGAGGCTGGCCCTGACCCACTCGAACGGCATTTCTACGAGGTGCGTCCGCGAGGTTCGGTAGGCGGTCGAGGTCACGGGCCACCAGGGCGGGAGTTCGGGGCGAAGCGATTGGAGGTCGGGGAGAAGGAGGCGTTCGCCCGAGCGCAGGTAGCACGCGCCGGCCATGTCCCCCGGACTCCATCCGCCGATGATGCTCGGCTCACATTCCACGCGGGTGCCAATTGTGAGGTCGGCGATTCGATACTCGTCCGCGCACTCCGCAGCCGTGACTCCGTACCCCGCGCCGACCCACACGGGCCGCACGCCGAGGTTTGTCAGAAAGCGCTCCACGCCCTCGTGCTCTTCGGGCGGCTCGCCGAGCAGCAGAGCGAGACTGGGTGAGTTCTCGCCCACCACTCTCTCGATGACCTCGCTGGTTCGAGCGCGCAGGCCGTAATCGGGAAAGAGTTCGCCCTGGTGTGAATCCCAGGGCACGTGGTTGAGGATCACGATTCCTTCGGTGGGGAGGATGGCGACGCCGCTCGGATCGAGGGTCACGGGAACGTCTCCTAAGTCGATTCGCATCCTTATCAATCCCCTAAGGCAGAAGACCGCAGATTATGGTAGGCGATCCTCATCAGTTTCTCCAAGTTGACGACGTCTTCCTCGTTGTATTGGATCAATCGGTCGAGAGCGTCCTCATCTCCGGCGACATAGCGATTCCAGAGAAAGATCGCATCGCGCCCTGAGAGGCCCTGCGTGTCCTCGGAGCGGGAGATGCCGAGTTGTCTTTCGATCTTCTTGAGTCCTCCTCGAAGTCCGAGCCTACGCATCGTGGGACACAAGTCAATGTGGAACATATCGAACCGAATCCACGGGAACTTCCTGGACAGCATCGGGACATCGAACCCCGATCCAAAGAAGGTGACGATGACTCCGTAGTTTTCGATGTAGCCTGGGAAGTCTTCAAGGTTGCAGCCCTTGACAAACGATCTGTATTCCTTTCCGTCAAAGACTCCGACCATCGTAATGGAGTCGCCTGAACTGCCTCCGTCCGTTTCGATGTCGAGGTACGTGAGTTTCTGCGAGAACTCGGGAAAGACACGCCAATGCTCCGCCATGGGCATCTTTCGGCGGAAGTACCTGAAGTCTTGCGATTGGAGTCTCTTCCAACTCGAGTCCAGGGCTCGCAGGACTCGCTTCGTGTCCACACCATCCAGGTCGTACTTGTCCGGCTGTGCTTGGAACTCGTCCCACGTCGTCGCGCCTTGTCGCCACAGCGACCGCTCGATGCCGCCGGTGATTCCTGGGATGTGAAGAAAGGTCGAAGTGAGCAAGCGCGACAAGCTTACCGAAAACAGTCGGCGATGACCCAGCCACAAACGACAGAGAACAGCAGGAGGTTGCCGCTCCAGAGAAGGGTCTGCATCGGCAAGATGGTCGGTGAGAAGTGAGAAGCGACCGCGAAAGAGAGGACGAGACCCGCGGTGATGCCGAACGCGCGGCTCACGCTGTACGAGAATGAGTTTCGCAGCACGCCCGCGGCGAAATACACAAGAGTGGCCACCCAGAACGCGATGAACCCGAGGACCATCCAAAGGAGGCCGAGCGACGGGCGGCCCGACGAACCTCGAACGACGCTCTGAAACGTGTCCACGGAGTGTGTGAGTGAAAGAGCCGCTCCAACTCCCATGCCCGTGATGAACATCAGACTCACGAGACCGAGGGTCCAGGTGCTAATCATCACCAGACCCGTTCCCAGGGGCGCCTCTCGCGCGACCATGAGGTACAGGAGGCTGAGGCCTGTGACGATGCCGGCGACTACGATCGCTTTGTTGCCACTTCTCGAAGGCTCCGCTCGGCCGTGGTCTCCGACTTTTCCAAACTGGCGGAATATCTGGTCGTAACGACGTCGGAACGCTTCGTTGTTTGGTTCGAGTTGCATGGCGAAGGCGTAATGCTTGAGCGCGATGTCCATCCGCTGCTGGATGCTGGCGATGTCGCCGAGGATCGCGTGCGCCATGGCTTCTTTGGGTGAGAGTTGAAGCACGCGTCGCGCAGCGGACTCGGCGAGCCCGTACTTTCCTTGTGCGAAGTATCGTGCCGCCTCGCCGAGCGCGTTTGCGATGTCGGCCGTCCGCGATCGGGATGAGGCGCCCGGCGACGAGGTTTCGCCTTTTGAGGTTGTCGGGCCGGCCGTCGAGCGAGAGGATTCCCGAGTTCTGCGCTGCAGTCGGAGCATCGAGTCGTAGTTCGCTCTTCTCTCCGGATCGGATAAAACTTGATAGGACTGAGTTACTTGGTGAAACCGATGCGCTGCGTCAGCCGAACGATTTCGATCCGGATGGTATTCCAGCACGAGCCGCCTGTAAGCGCGACGGATTTCGTCGCCGGAAGCGGCCTCCGCGACGCCGAGCACTTCGTAGTGTGTCGGCTGCATCAGGACGAATTGAGGAGGGTGTTGAAGTAGTTGAGAAAGAAGTTGGCAACGATGATGGCGACAACGACTCCTGCAATCACGATCAGCACGACCGGCATGATCTTAACCATCTTCTCCATGCGGACATCCGCCTCGTCCTCATACTGCTCCGCCACGCTGTCGAACATCACTTCGAGGTTTCCCGTGCGTTCGCCTGTGTACGCCATGTCCAGAACGACTCGCGTAAAGGCTCCGGTCGAAGCGAGGGAACTGCCGATGCCTTCGCCGCTTTGAATCCTCAGCGACGCTGGGACGATCTTCGCGCCGACCGCCGTGTTGCCGCAGGCCGCGGCCGACATCTCGACCGATTGAGCGATCGGAACCCCCCCACCGTAAAGGGCCGACATCGCTCTGCTGAACTTCGCCATCGCGATCATCTTGACGGTCCCACCTATGTAGGGCAGCCTTAACAGCATCGAATCCCATGCCTGTCGGATGCCCGGCATCTGGAGGGCGAGGGGGAATAGCCACCAGAAAAAGATCGCGAGGCCGACACACGACCAGAAGATCGTGCTGTCGACGATCGACATGATGGTGAAGCGCGGCCCGCCTGTTTTCGATGCGATGATCTCGATGATGAAATTCGTCGCGAGCGGGAGAGCGATCAGCATGAACAGCAGCAACTTGGGATAGAACGTGGCAGTTTTGATCTTGTTGCGAAGTCGAATCTCCTTGCGAAGATACTCGCTGACTTGTTTCAGGCTCGACTCTAAGACACCGCCGTGTTCGCCCACACGAATCAAGCTGATGATGAGCGGTGTGAAGACCTCGGGGTACTTCTCCATCGCTTCGGACATGGGCTTGCCCTCTAACACATGCGCCCGAATGTCCCGGATGATCCCTCGCAGATTCACATGCCGTTCGGACTCCGCCAGGGTGTCCAGGCTCTGAACCAGCGGAACGCCCGCTTTGTGCATCGAGTGGAGTTGGGCGAAGAACCTCTGGAGGGCCTCCAGGTTGACCCTCATGAAGAGCGGCGCGGCTACGTGCTTGATGAGGACGGACCTTTCCGCCGTCGAGGCCTGTCCTTCTTGGAGCGCCTCGACGAGTAAGCCCTGACCAGCCAGCCGGTCCCGGGCCTGTCGCTCCGAGAGAGCGTCGATGACGCCCGTCTTGCGCATGCCCTGCTGATCCACAGCAACGTATGTGAAGAGTTTTCCGCTCACTTTTCTAAGGACTCTCCATCCAGGTATCGATCTTCTCGGGCATTCCTGAGTAGCAGCCATGCACGAGGTAGATCATCATCGCACCCGATCCCAAAACCAGTATGAGACATCCTATAGACGCAAGTCCGGCCGCCGCTTTCAGCCGACTTTGATCAAATTCCTCCGTCGTCATCGAATGCATGCGCTCGAGGGTGGCCACGATGTCGCCCGTCTGTTCCGCCGTTCGGATGAGGGCGTCATAGTCTGTGGGAAAGAACTTCGTCTGGGAGAAAGCCAAGGATAGGGGCCGTTCTGCGCCGAGGCTCTCGCCGGCCGCCACGAGGTTTTGCGCCATCGCAGCGTTGGGGACGCTGGCTGCCGCGAGCGTCCAACTCGTTCCAGGGGCGACGCCTCCCCGGCTCAGTCGCGCCAGGGTCCACAAGAAGGTCTCCAGGGATTCCGATCTCGCCCGAGAGCCGATGCCATAAGGGCAGCGGAGGATGAACCGATGCCGGAACGCGGTCATTTCGGGCCGGAGCAACATGGACCGAATGATGTAGTACAGCAGGAAGATCGCCCCCCCGATGGGGAGGGTGTACTGAAACAGAATGCTGAAGTACCGCGACCAGAGCGACGATGCGTTTCCGGCGAAGAGCCCTGTCCAGAACGCAATGGGCACAGGAGTTGCGAGAGCAAGACCAATCAAACCTTGCCAAGTGGCGAGCCGCGTGATCCAGAACCACCTCTTGAAGGCAGTCGAGTCCGCATAGTGATCTGCCAAGCGCTCGAACGCCTCTTCGAGGAATCCGCCGTACTCGCCTGCTCGGACCATCGCAACGGCATTGTAGGGAAAGAGGTCAATGTACGCCTGCATGACGTCGCTGATTCGACGGCCTTCGTTGGCGGCTTCGGAGATCTCTCGACAGGCTCGTCGAAGGTCTTTGTGATGAACTCGATTCGAAAGCTGTTCGAATGCGTCGAACGGATTGAAGCCCGCCTTGATCAGAGAGGCTGCTTGAGAGAACAGGAAGAAGAGATCCGAGTCGCGTGTCCTGGCGGTGCGAACATAGACGACGGGGGGGGCGCTAGAGGTCGAGCTGCCGTCCCGTTCACGGCCCGCGAGTTGAACTTGAGTGAAGCCTCTCGCAGCCAGTTCGCCCTTGGCTTCCGATTCGGAACGCGCGCGAATGGTTCCATCCAGTCGCTTTCCGTTCGCGTCAATCGCTGTGTATCGAAAGTACACCATCTTCGTGCCTGCGGATGCTGAATTCCTTCGAGCAGAGATTCAGGGCTGAATGCGCTGTGTCGCCGGCAGCGTTGATAGGGATGTCCCCGAGTTCGGACAGGGGCTGCAAGACGAACACTCGTTCGGCGATATGCGGATGAGGAAGGGTAAGGCGATCGGACTGAACGCGAACGACGGAGTTCTCGCAGTCGAGCATCACGAGGAGGTCAATGTCCACTTCACGCGGCCCGTATCGTTCACGCGGCTGCCTGCCGATTTCGGCTTCAATCGCCTTGACGGTTTCCAGGAGGCGCTCCGGATGAAGGTCCGTCGAAAGTTCCGCGGCGGCGTTGAGAAAGGAGGGCTGGTCGACGACGTACATCGGCTCCGTTTCATATACGCTCGAAACCCGCAGCACACGGCCTGCTCGGAGGTCCAGGAAGTTGACCGCTGCCTGCAGATTCGAGAGGCGACTTCCGAGGTTGCTGCCCAGGCCGAGGTACGCCAACATCGCCCAACGAGTTTACCGACGCTACTCGTTGACCCATTCGAGGGGCGCCTCGATGGCTTCCTGCGGGTCCGGTAACCAGTCGGGGGGTTGGATCGGTCCGAAGATCGCGTGAGGGTGCTGGCCCCGGTAGGCCCAACCTTGGTCGCCGTAACTCCAGTGCCAGTACTCGCTCGGATAGTTCGTCAACCCTGTGGAGGACATTGCCTCGAAGAGGATGGCTCGGTTCCTTTGGGCGATTGGTGAGAGGCCTTGCGCGTGGGTCGGATACGCCCTCGAATCTCGGTAGGCGAAGGGAGAGATCATGTCCAGTTCCTGACCGGACTCGTCCACCAGGAGGACGTCCACCGCCCCGCCCGTCGTGTGAGGCGGCGGCACCTTGGGGTGGGGAGGCGCAGTGAACCGGTTCGCGACCCTTTTCACCTGGGTTTCGCTCCAGTCTGGGTGGCGTTCCCTCCACCGGGCGAGGGCGGCAAGATGCATCCTGCGCTGAATGTGGGGAGGGCGCCAGCCCTCGACGACTGCCAGCCGGATGCCGGCCGGAAGCCGCTCTGAGGCCTGGACGAGGGCCCTCGCCACGGTTTCGCGGGCGAGGGTGAGCCGGGTGTAGCGCCACCGCGGGCGCGCCACGAGGAGCCGCGGGCAGAGGGCAAGGTAATCCACAAGCGGCTCTCCGCACTCCAGAATCAGGACGTTGCGGAGCCGAGACACAGGTTCCCAGGGGGAGATGGCCCAACGGCGGCTCACGTTCGTACTTTACCGGCAGGGGAAATGTGTGGAAAACCGGGCCGGACGGTATCATTTTCGCCGCATGCGCAACTTGGGGATCCTGTTGGGGCTGGCATTCGCTGCATCGGCGCATGCGTCTGTGACGCTCGTGCCCCTGGATTCCCGACCTGCGACGGGACAGTATCCGCAGATGCTCGGGCACATCGCCGGGGAGAGAGTGAGTCTGCCCCCCACCGGACTGCTCGGGCGGTTCACCGAGCCAGGCAAGGCTGAGGCGGTCTGCCAGTGGCTGCTCGCGCAAGACCTTTCCGAATCTTCGTCGCTCGTGATTAGCGCGGACATGCTGGCCTACGGTGGACTGGTGGAATCGAGGCTGCCGACGGTCAGCGTTCAAAAGGCAGTCGAGCGCATCGGCACGATTCGCAAGGTTCGCGCGAAGTGGCCGGGCAAACGCCTGTTCGTTTTCAGTTCCCTGATGCGCACCGCGCCAACGGCGACGTCAACGACCGCGAGTTGGAGAATGCACCTCGCTCGCTACGTGGAACTCAAGGAGCGGTACCAGCGAACCGGCGAGAGGTTCCTACTGGGACAGATGGAGTCGCATCGCTCCAAATTCTCGAGTCGGGAGCTGGAAAAGTATTACGCGGCCCGCAAGCGCAACATGGAAGTGCACAAGGCGCTCATCAAGATGGTTAAGGAGGGCGCGATCGATTATCTCGTCATCGGCGTTGACGATGCACAAAAGTACGGGCCTCACGTGCCGGAGACGAAAGAGCTGCGATCGCTCATCGACTCGCTCTCCATTGGCGGGCTCGTCTACATTTGCGACGGCGTCGATCAACTTGGCAACTTACTCGTCAGCAGGGCGCTGCTGAGGGAAGCGAAGTGGATGCCTCAAGTGTACGTGCGATTCTCTGATCCGGCGCAGGCCAACAAGGCCGCCCCGTACGAGACTCGGCCTCTTGCGATTACGGTGCGAGATCAGATCATCGTCAGCGGCGCGCGACCTGCCGCCTCGCCTGATTCTGCGGACTTTCAACTTTATCTCAACGCGCCCGGAGCGGATGCGCAGCATCTCGACTTCTTCGCCCTCACCATGTTAGGGAGTCCGACGAAGACGCTGATGGTGGCTGTTGCGGACGTGAATTTCAGCAAGGACGGGGCCGCCGATCCACAATTGGTCAGCAAAATCTGGAAGTCACAAAACATCGAGAGCCTTCTTGCCTTTGCGGGCTGGAACACCGCGAGCAACACGATCGGCACTTCCGTGCCGCACGCGAACCTGTATCTCTTGTCGAAGCGGCTGAACGCGGACGCATTCACAAGGGAAAAGGCTCATCGCGAGTTTTTGTTCCACCGATTTATCAACGACTACGCATTTCACCGATTCGTGCGGCCCGCCGCGTATCGAATGGCGGACTCCGATCCATCGGGTTCACGCGAGGAACTGTCGGCTTCCTCATGGAAGAAACTTGAGCAGTGGGTCGCGAGGAACACCGAGGGTCTGATCGTGCGCTACTTCGAAGACCTTTTCCGCGGCGAAAAGTTTTGGGCGCAAGAGATGCAGTACGAGGTCATGGGCATCTCGGGCATCGAAGTCAGTTTGCCGTGGCCGCGCGTGTTCGAGGCGAGAATTGCGTTCGACTTCGTCGTGTCGCCCGTCGTCGGTCTGGGTTCAGGCGGCTTGTAGTCGGGGCTCTCTTCCCGTGATCCTCCGAAAGATCTCGATGTAACGGCTTCTCGTCTCTTGCACGACAGAATCCGGGAGAACCGGACCCGGCGCGGTTTTGTCCCAATCGAGCGTCTCCAGATAGTTTCTGACGAATTGTTTGTCGAGGCTTTCCTGCTCCGCGCCCGGGCGGTACTTGTCGGCGGGCCAGTATCGGGAACTGTCGGGAGTGAAGGCCTCGTCGATGAGCAGAATGCGGCCGTCTTGGGATCCGAATTCCAGCTTCGTGTCCGCGAGGAGAATGCCGACCGTTTCGCAGATACGGCTCGCGCGCGCAAAGAGATCGAGAGTGTACTTCTTCAATTCTTGGAGGCAGTCGTCCCCGACGATTTGCGCCGCCCGCTGTTCGTCAATGTTCTCATCGTGGCCTTCGTTCGCTTTCGTCGCCGGAGTGAAGATCGGTTCGGGAAGGCGGCCACACCGTTGAATTCCCGCCGGCAGAGGGATGCCATGAAGGGTCACGTCGCGTTCCCCCCCTCCGGCGGCGATGTATTCCTTGTATAGGGATCCCGCGAGATAAGCACGCGCGACGCACTCAATCGGAAACGGTTGGCACTTGTGGACGAGCATCGAACGTCCGGAGAGAGATTCGTGATCGTACGCAGTCCCGAGCCTTTCACGAATCTCATCGTCGTTTGTGGCGATGCAGTGATTCGGAACCACTGCTGCAAGACTTTCGAACCAGAATGCGCTCAGTTGGTTGAGGATTCGGCCCTTGTCAGGAATGCCATTCGGGAGTACGACGTCGAATGCGCTGATGCGATCCGTCGCTACCATCAATAGAGAGTCCCCAAGGTCGTAGACTTCTCGAACTTTTCCCGAGCGAAGTTTCGGGAACGGGATTTCGATGGAAACGACGGCGGGCATCGGAGAAGTATAGCCTGAGTTCATGACGAGTTCCTTTTGCGAAGCGCGATGAACAGAAACGGTGCGCCCACGAGAGCGGTCACGACGCCGACGTTGATTTCGCGATCCGGGACGACTCTCTGGGCGGCCAGGTCGGCAAGCAGAAGAGCGCAAGCGCCCGCGAGCGCCGAGAGAGGCATGACGCGAGACACCCTCGAGCCGGCGATGGTTCTTACGATGTGCGGCACGAACAGGCCGACGAAGCCGACGATCCCGACGATGGATACTGCGGCAGAAGTCATGCATGCGCCGGAGATGAGGACCTTTCTTTTGAGGCGCTCCGCATCGACGCCAAGCGTCGTCGCGCTCTCCTCGCCGAGCGCGAACACGTCCAGAGATCGCGCGGTTGAGAGAAGCACAAAGAAGGATCCGATGAACACGACGGAGATGGTTGCTACGTGCAGCCAATTCGTCGCGCGCAGGTCTCCGAGCAGCCAAGAAAGGACCTGCACGGCGTCCTGTCCCGCCAGCACAAGGATGAGCGTGATGACCGCCCAAAGACAGGCGCCCACGGTGACACCTGCTAAGAGAAGCGAAGACACATTGAGCGTCGCCCCGGCCCGCGCGAGCGCGAAGACGAGCACGAGCGTTGCGATCGCCGACGCGAATGCGAACGCGACGAGCGCAAGACCCCCGAGTGCGGTCGCCAAACCGAACACTGTCGCGAGCGCGCCACCCACGGCCGCACCGCTGCTGACACCAATCACGTAGGGGTCCGCCAGAGGATTTCGAAAGAGCGCTTGAAACGCTGCGCCTGCAGACCCGAGCGACGCGCCGACGAGGATCGCAGCGACCGCGCGCGGAAGGCGGAGGTGCCAGAACAGAACTTGATCCGGACTTCCGTGCAGCGCATCCGGACCGGAGAGAAGCGCATTCCAAAGCCTCGCAAAGGTCATCCACTCGGTCGAGCCCGCCGACAGATAGAGAACCAACAACAGGATGCCGAAGAGTGCGATCAGAGGGCCGGGGCGGCGCCACGATGGAAGTTTCGGCACGGGTGGATTATGCGCGAACGCGTATAATCGCCTCGATGCTTTCCAACCGAATGGCTTCTTTGAAGCCGTCGCCGACAATGGCAATCACCGCGAAAGTTCGAGAACTTGCGGCGGCGGGCAAGGACGTCATCGGTTTCGGCGCAGGCGAACCGGACTTCGCGACGCCCGAGATCGTCCGGGAAGCCGGGATACAAGCCATCCGAGAGGGTTTCACTCGGTACACTGCCGGCCCCGGAATCGTCGAGTTGCGCGAGGCCATCTGCGAGAAGCTTCTCGCCGACAACGGAGTCACAGTTTCCGCAAGCGAGGTGATCGTGTCTGCCGGCGCGAAGCAGTGCATCTACAACGCGCTGATGGCTTTGGTAAATCCCGGCGACGAGGTGATCCTCGTGTCACCGTTCTGGATGACGTACGCCGATCAAGTGTTGCTTGCGGGGGGGGTTCCAGTCGTGGTGACGACGACGGTCGAGCAGGGGTTCGTTCCCGGCGTCGAGCAGATCGCGGAAGCGATCACCGACAAGACGAAGGCGATCGTCATCAACAGCCCGAGCAACCCGACGGGCGCGGTTTATCCTGAGGACGTGCTTCGTGGCATCGCGGCGTTGGCCGTTTCGCGCGGCATGTGGATCATCAGCGACGAGATTTATGAGAAACTCCTTTATGACGGCTTCGAGCACGTGAGCGTCGCGTCGTTCGGCCCGGAAGTCGCCGAGCGGACGCTTACGGTCGGAGGGCTGAGCAAGAGTTTCGCGATGACCGGCTGGCGCATCGGTTATGCGGCTGGGCCGAAGGGTGTCATCGACGCCATGGCGACGATTCAAGATCAGGTCACCAGCAACGCGTGCAGTATTTCTCAGCGCGCGGCGATCGCAGCCTTGAGGGCGGACGGGTCGGTGATCTCGGAGATGGTCGAGGAATTCGACAAGAGGCGCTGCGTGCTGATGTCGGAACTTTCCCGTTTACCCGGCGTCAGGTTTGCGCGGCCGCACGGCGCTTTTTATGTGTTCGCAGATTTCTCAGAGGCGGTGCAAGGGGTCGCTTGCGACGATGTCGTTCTTGCGCAGCATCTTCTCGAATCGCAGTACGTTGCGTGCGTTCCGGGCTCTGTCTTCGGTGGTCCGAATCACCTGCGCCTGACGTACACGGTTTCCCGCGAGCGAGTTGCAGAAGGCGTAGCACGAATCAGGGAGGGACTGAAATCTCTGCGTTAGAAGGGCTTGATGTTCCGGTTCGAGACCTCGGCCTTCTGAGGCTTGCCCTTCGCCACAGATCCGCGACGGACGATCCTGTCACGAATTCGTACGAGCGGCTGGAGTTCTTCGGCGACTCGATCCTCGGCCTCATCATCGCACAGTATCTGTATGAGCACTTTCCAGAGTGGGATCAGGGGATGCTGAGCAAGGCGAAGGCGACGATCGTTCAGGAGGCCCCGCTTGCGGAGGCGGCCACCCGGCTGGGGCTGCAGAACTTCATAGAAGTTTCGGCCACGGAGGCGGCTGCGATGGGCCACATGAGGGCCGCAGTGCTCGCCGACGTGTTCGAGGCGATCATCGGAGCGATCTACATCGAGCAGGGCCTTCCGATCGCTAGGTGGTTCGTGCTAGAGCACCTCAACCCGTACCTCGAGGAGGTCGCGAGGGGCCGCGTCGCTGCGGGGGACTTTAAGTCGAAGTTGCAGGAGGTCGCCCAGGCGCGGTGGCGGAGCACGCCGATCTATCGCCAGGTGGGCGAAGCCGGCGATCCCCACTCGAAGCAGTTCGTGATCGAGGTGGTCCTGGACGGAGAGGTCATGGGTTCAGGGACCGGCCGGAGCAAGAAGGAAGCCGAGCAGGCGGCCGCGAGGGACGCCCTGGAGTTGATCGAGCGTTTCGAGGCGCTAAGGGCCTCTCGGTCGGAAGGGCCTGTCGAGCGCCACTAACTGCCCGTTGGCACGAATTCTGCCCCTCTCTGCGTAGAATCTGTGCGAAGCCAGGGAACGCGCTGGCAACTTTTGTAGTCCCACTACTTGTGGCCGCGCAATGGCTGCGCACAGAAGAGTAGGAGCTAATTTGATGTTACGAATCGGCATGTCCGTGATGCTTGCCGCCCTGTTCGCCGCAGGGGTGGTTGCCCAGATGCCCAGAAACGCCTTCCTCGAGAAGCCCGCGACAACTCGCGATGCGCTTGTGCGCCAGGTCAGCACGTATCCGGAAGTGATGGACAGGTACGTCCGACACTTCCAGATGATGCCGGACGACGTGGTCGCCTTCTTCAGCAAGCTGTCGCTTCGAAAACTCGACCAAGACACAGAGATGGAAGTCTTCAACGTGCCTCACGCGACAGGCGTGCTGCGCGCGGAGAAGCAGGTCGTGAAGCGCGGCGAGGCCGTTTGGGTCGACGAATCCGGTCGCATCGTGATGGTCGCGCACTGCGGAAACCCCGTCGTCAGGACCGACAGGGCCGAAGAGCCCGATGCTAAGCCACAGACCAGTGTTCAAGCGGAAGAAAAGCCGATGGGCGCGGGTGCGGTTACCGTCGACATCGTCGCCCCGACTCCTGCGCCACCTGCGGAGCCGGTTGCGCCCGACGTGGAATTCGTCGTGCCCGGCGCGGGCGGCAGTTCGATGGTCGAGGAAGCTGCCGGATTCGATTTTCCTGGCATCGCCTTCCTGCCCACGGTGCTCGTCGGATTCCGCGGATCGGACAACGAACCGATTCCCGAGCCGGCAACAGTCTTCGGACTCTCCGCGGGCGTCGCTTATCTTGTAGCCCGGTCGCGCAAACTGCGCCACTAACCAAATAGTCAACGAGACAATAAGACGTGAGTCTTCGCCGGATGGCGAACTCACGTCTTCGCTTCTGTGGAGTGCCGCCCGTTGATCGAATGGCGGTTCTGTTCGGACGACGGATCGCCTCAAATGCAGAGCTGGCTTAGTTCGGGATCTCCGGGAGCGTCGAAGGCGGCTCCATGTTTAGCGACTCGTGTCCCGTGTCGGTCACCGTGACGATGTTCTCGATGCGCACTCCAAACTGTCCCGGGATGTAGATTCCCGGTTCAACGCTGAAGCACTGGCCGACTTCCAGCGGGGAGGTGCTGCCGCGCACGATGTGCGGAGGCTCGTGGCCCATCATTCCGATCCCGTGTCCGGTTCGATGAACGAAGTACTGCCCGAATCCCGCCTCTTCGATCACGGCCCTTGCGGCTCGATCGATCGCCTCACACGGAACGCCCGGTCGAATGGCGTCTCGTGCGGCCATGTGCGCGCGGTACACGACGTCGTACACCTTTTTGGCCTCCGATGAGGCCCGACCGACGCACGCGGTCCTGGTGATGTCGCTCAAATAGTTCTCAACGGAGCAGCCCCAGTCTACGACGACAACGTCGCCCTCTTTCATCGCTGTCTTCGAGGTTGCGTGATGCGGCTCGGCGCCGTTCGGTCCTGCGGCAACGATGCAGAACGTGGGAGTGCCCCCCCCTGACTGCATTGCTGCGCGAACGAGAGTTTCACATTCGGCCTCTGTGACGCCGGGTCGAGCGTTCTGGAGAAACGCATCCCAGGCAGCGTCGGCGATTTGCGCTGCCTTACGCATGAGTCCGATCTCCCTGGAGTCCTTTCGCTTGCGAAGTTCGGCCATCACATCGCCTGCCGCTTTGAAGAGAGCAGCGGGGAGAGCCTGCTGCATCCTCAAAAGATGGGCCGCTATGAGTTCGTCGTCCACTCCGATGACCGCGGTGCGCAAGCCCCACTCGACTCCAAGTTGCTCGAATAGTTCGCCCGCGTCGTCTCCGTCGCTCCACGTTCGGATGTCGGCGACTCCCGTATGGGAGGCGTGCGTCGCGCTGAGGGCCGGTGCGATGATCGCCGGGGAGCCTTCAGGCCGGATCGCCATGAGGAGCATCCTTTCGCCTCCTCCCTCAAAGAACGAGGCGAGGTAACCCATGGAAATCGGGGTGCAGGCGATGTAGCAGTCGAGCCCGTGATCCAGCAGGAGTCGCTGAAATCGGGAGAGTCGCTCCTGGTCGAGTCCAGCCATGGCGTCCGAGTATGGCAGGAGGCCGGGTCGGCCGGGCTGTATACTCACGCCCTCCGCTGGCGGATCGTCCAATGGCAGGACACCAGACTTTGGATCTGGGAATCTAGGTTCGAATCCTAGTCCGCCAGCCAGCCTTTTCCCACTCGCGGCAGCTCCAGGGCGCCGTTCGGACGCGGCTCACCCTGTTTCCTTCAGAATGAGTTTCAAGGACATGGACAGACGCGACTTCATCAAGGCGGCTGGCGCAGCAGGCGTCGGCATCGTCGGCGGCAAACTCGCCGCCACCACAATTTCCCCTGAGCAGACGAGGAGGCTTTCGACGGCCCCGGGTTCTGCAGCCGGTTTGCGCGCTCCGAAGTTAGATGTCGTGCGACTTGGCTTTATCGGTGTGGGCGCGCGAGGATCCGGCCACGTCGCGCAGATGCAGCAACTGGACGGCGTCGAGATCAAAGCCATCTGCGACACGCACGAACCGACTTGCATGAGAAGCGTGAAGAGGTGCGCGGACGCAGGGAGGCCTGCGCCAGACGCTTATACGAAAGGCCCGGATGATTACAAGAGGATGCTCGATCGCGCGGACATCGACGCAGTCATCATTTCGACTCCGTGGGAGGAGCACGTGCGCATGTGCGTGGACACCATGAACTCAGGAAAGCATACGTTCACCGAAGTCCCCGCCGCGTACACGGTCGACGATTGCTGGCAGTTGGTCGAAGTTTCTGAGAAGACGCAGAAGCACTGCATGATGATGGAGAACGTCTGCTACGGACGTGAGGAGCTCATGGTGCTGAACATGTGCAGACTTGGAGTGTTCGGCGATCTCTTGCACGGGGAGGCCGCCTACATTCACGACTTGCGCGGTCAGATGCACGAGGTCGAACGCGGAACGGGCTCGTGGAGAACGATTCACTACACGAAGCGAAACGGCAACCTCTATCCTACGCATGGCCTTGGCCCCGTTGCCCAGTACTTGAACATCAACCGCGGCGACCGAATGGACTTCTTGTCCTCGGTGAGTTGTAATTCGAAGGTGCGCGCAATCTACGCGAAGAAGAACTTTCCTCCGGACCACAAGTGGAACAAGATGCGCTTCATTTGCGGGGACATCAACACGTCCATCGTTCGGACGGTGATGGGCAAGACGCTCATGATTCAATGGGATGAGCAATTGCCCAGGCCCTATACGCGACACAACCTCATTCAAGGGACGCGTGGAGTGTGGGCCGGATTCCCGAATCGTTGCGTAATCGAGGGTCGAAGCAAGTCCACGGATCAATGGGATCAGGGAGCGGAACTTCGGTCGTATTTCGACGAGTTCGACCATCCTCTATGGAAGAGAGTGGCCAATGATCCGGCCAACCAGGGCGGACACGGAGGCATGGACTTCGTGATGCTCTGGCGGATCATTTACTGTCTGCGCAACGGCGAGCCGCTCGATCAAGACGTGTACGATGCGGCTTCTTGGTCGGTCATCACGCCGCTCAGCGAGTGGTCGGTCGCGAATCGCGGTCAGTCCATCGACGTTCCGGACTTCACGCGAGGAAAGTGGAAGACGATGCAGCCGCTCGGAATCGTGTCCTAATGAGACACGAAAAGTTCGGACTTCGAGTGTCGGCAAGAATGTTTGCGCCCGCGCTGTTCGCGATCGCTCCGTCCTTCGTCGTCGCCGTTTCTATGCCGCCGGTGTTCTCAGATCACATGGTGGTCCAACGACAGTCGAATCTCAAAGTTTGGGGGTGGGGGGATCCCGGTGAATCCGTGTCGGTGTCCGCTTCCTGGACGCCGAAGCCCGCCTCCACCGTCGTCCGGTCGGACGGCAGTTGGGAAGTTGCCCTTCGAACTCCGAACGCTGGAGGGCCCTATTCGCTTCGCGTCCGTGGGAACAACGTTATCGAGATTCAAGACGTGCTGGTCGGTGAAGTGTGGTTTTGTTCAGGTCAATCGAACATGGAGTGGCCGCTGGGCAGGGTTCCCGGTTTGACGCCGGTGGACAATTGCGATGAAGAGGTGGCGAACGCCAAGTTTCCTCAGATTCGCCAGTTCCTCGTTCAAAAGGCGCGTTCGCGTGCACCACAGGAGTCCTGTGTGGGCCGATGGTCGGTCTGTTCGCCTGCGACCGCTGGTTCCTTTTCAGCGACCGCCTACTTTTTCGGACGCGAATTGCACAAGGCCCTTCGAGTGCCGATTGGTTTGATCAATTCCACTTGGGGGGGGACGGAAGTCGAGCGATGGACTCCGACACAGGATCTGAAGAGAATCCCTGGGATCGATAAGAGGATCGAGGAGCAGGAAGCCAACCTGCGCAGTCTGCCCGAACGGATTAAGGAATGGGAGGCGAAAGTTCGATCCCTCGAGCCAGGGCTCAATTCTTGGATGAACGCGACGATTGACGACAGCGCGTGGAATCGGCTTTCCGTCCTCGGCAAGTGGGCGGGGACGTCCCTTGCGGGCTGGGATGGAAGCGTTTGGTATCGAGGGACGTTTACGTTGTCCGAAGGCGCTTCGCTCGGACCGGCGACGCTTGAGCTCGGAACGATTGACGACGACGAAATCACTTGGGTCAACGGACAAGAAGTGGGCAGGACCGCCGGATGGGATCGACCGCGAACTTACGCGCTTCGCCGGACCGACCTGAAGCCGGGGACGAACGTCGTGACGGTGCGCGTTTGGGACAGCGGCGGGGAAGGCGGGTTCTCCATGTCCGTGCCGCGTGTCGTTCTTGCAGACGGTAGGCGTCTCGAAATCGGCAACTGGAAGTGGAAGGAAGGCGTCGAGATCAGGCAACTGCCCGCTCATCCTTCCTCGAACCTGCGCGCATACTCGGACCTCTACAACGCGATGGTCCATCCGCTTCGTCGCTTTGCGATTCGAGGCGCGATTTGGTATCAAGGCGAGTCGAACGTCAGTCGCGCGGAGCAGTACGCGGTGACCTTCCCGGCGATGATTCATGCTTGGCGTCGCGAGTGGGATCAGCCGAACTTCCCGTTCTACTTCGTTCAGATCGCGCCGTTTGCGGGATATGGGGGCGTGACCTCTGCGGCGGAACTTCGCGAGGCCCAACTGCTTACTTTGTCCACGAGCAACACGGGAATGATCGTGACGACCGACATCACGCCCAACGTCAACGACATCCATCCGAGCAACAAGCAGGACGTTGGCAAGCGGCTCGCTCGTTGGGCTCTGGCGAAAACATATGGGATGAAGCATGTCGTGCCGTCGGGACCTCTGTATCGAAGTGCGAAAGTTGTCGGAGGGGAGATCATGATCTCCTTCGACTTCTCCGAGGGACTTGTATTGAAGTCTGCGTTGCCGACCGGGTTCCAAGTCGCCGGAAGGGACGGCAAGTTTGTGCTGGCGGAAGCCCGTGTCGAAGGAAAAGGCGTCGTCGTTTGGTCGAAGAGCGTGCCAACTCCGATGTATGTGCGCTACGGTTGGGAGAAGGCCCCGATCGCGACGCTGTTCAATTCGAGCGGGCTGCCCGCATCGCCGTTTCGGACAGACAGTTTCCCGCGCGAGACTGCAGGCGTGTCTTGGTGACCAAAGGACCGGCGCTTCCCAAGTTAGCTCGTTTTTTGGATCCGCGTCCGCTCCGCGGCACCAGCGGAGCCTATGAGGGCGCGGTGCGGATTCCGGTGGAGGAACTGCGCGAGAGGCAGCACGAACTCCCCCCACCCGATCGAGTCGTCAGCGTAATCGCCGAGCCCGAGCTGTTTGAAATCGCTCGCTCGGCGCTGGAGGAGACTGGGCGGACGTGCGTTCGCGTACCTCCCGATTCTGTTCCGGAGGCGACCGCTACGGAGAGACTGCGGCTCTGGGAGCCGAATGAGTTCCTGGTTTCCGTCGCCAGCCAACTGAAGCCAGGCAAGGCCCTCGACATCGCGTGCGGATCAGGCCGGAATTCGGTTGCTCTCGCCTGCATGGGATGGGACGTTCTGGCGGTCGACCACCTCCCCGATGCATTGAAACGATTGGAGGGTTTTGCAGGTCGGACTCTCGAGCCAGGAGAAGGGCGAGTGCGGTGCGAGTTCGCCAACGTTGAAGGAGAGAACTTTGCGCCGGATGGCCGGTTCGACCTGATCTGCATCGTTCGGTTTCTGTGGAGACCTTTGTTCGAGCGGGTGTCAGATTGGCTGACGCCTGGCGGCCATCTCGTCGTCGAGACCTTCACCGAAGTTCATCGGGAGCGTTTCGGGAAACCGAGGACGGAGCGGTTTGTGCTCAAGGCTGGCGAACTTCCGAGTCTTGTTCCCGATCTCGAAGTGCGTCACTATTCCGAAGACTGGCGCGAAGGGGCGCACACCGCGCGCCTTTGGGCAACCCGCGGACACTGACGACGCGCGCAGCGGACGGCGGGGTCGAAACTGCTTAGAATGCAAGCGAGACCATAAGCCGCTCGCCTTTGCGAAGAGAGGCTGTCTTTTCCAGATGCACCTCGATTCGATCGCCTTCGACGTGCGTTCTGGCTGGAATTCGCTCCGCTCCCTTTAGCACGGTAACAGTGCATTGCTCGTTCGCGTGCGGCGACTGAAGCGACACACTCTTCAAGTCAAGGCTTCCGTACGCGATTCGGATCTCGGCTCGCATCGCTCGGTCGTCAGTGGTCTGTTCGTACGTGCCCCAACCGGCCGCCGAAGTGAACGGCGCCTTGAAGCGTTCGGGATGCACGTTCGGGGCGAAGCCGATGTGTTTTCTTGGGCCGTGGTATTCGAAGCCGCATGCGGTGAGGAACGCGCCGTACGCGGCCATCGAACGAGAGTAGTGATCGCTGCACTCGATCTCATTGTACGGATTGCGTCTCGCAGGGTGATACCGATCATGAAGCGTGCGCACGATCGCAAGCCCTTCGGTCAACATTCCTTCGGCGATCATGTGCGCCGCGGCTTGATACTCGAAGCCGTTCATGCACTCGTTGAAGTACCCGACCATCCAATCGGGATTGCCTTCGCCCTTCGCATCTTGGGCGCCGCCCTTCGGCCACGAGGTCATCAGCAATCCGCCCTCGCCAGGCATCGCGTACCAGCGCCCGCCTTTGATAATCGACTGCATCGCCTTCATATATCCGCCGGCGTCGGGCGTGTAGTTGTGCTTCCAAATCGCTTGCAGCGCCGATCGGACTTTCGAGGGATCCAAGTTTCCTGGCAGTCCGATCATCCGCAGGTAACTGTCTCCGAAGACTTGGTCGATGTGGCATCCGGGCCCGTGACCCGGAGCCTCTCGATGGTTGGGATCCCGAACCATCTCGAAGTACTCGCCGTTGAAAGTTTGCTCGACAATCGTGCGTGGACCGCGTTCGAGGATCGGTTCGATCTCGCCGAGAAGCTCGCGATCACCGACGTCCTTTGCCATCTCCAACGCAGTTCGGAGCGCGGCAAGATAGAGCGAACTGATCCAACTGATCTTGCCGAACCAAGTGGCGTCGAGAGTGTTGTACTGGCCGCCTTCCAAGAGACCGTCTCGATTTGGGTCTTCGGCGATGAGTCGCCGCACGGACTGTTTCACGCGCGGCCAGATGCTCTTAAGCCACTCGTTGTCCTTCCGCATCGTGTGCTCGCGATACGTACGCGCAATCGTCCCTGCGAGGCCATCGTGCGCGATGTGGCGACCATGCTCTGCGCGGTAGTCGATCGAGCCGTCTTCGTGCCACGAGATGCCGAAATCGATCTCCTTGCGAAGGTACTGCTCGAATTCCGGAAAGATTCTTGCCGCTGCCTGCGCGTAGTTCCAGACGTGTTGGCAAGTGCCGGCACAGCAATAGACTCCCTCCCAACCGTAGAACCTGCCGCTTGCGAATCGGTGCGCCGTCGCTGTGGCCAGACAGTCGATGGGGATGAACGTCCGATCAAGGAACCAGTAAGGCAAAGTTGAGTCGTACCAGGTTTGGTTCCAGAGTCGCGTCTCTTCCACCAGGCGACGATCGTTTTGTGCGACGAAGTCGATGACCTCGCCCGCGTGTTGGAACTGGGTGGAGTAGTGGCGCTTGAGGGGTCGTGGCTCCTGAAGCCAAGACAGTTCGCGCTTGGGCAGGCCGTAGTTGGGATAGAACCAAGCGACATATGCGACAAACGTTTCGGATTCGCCTGCGGGAATACGCGCTCGCGAGGAGGCCGTGCCGACGACGCGAAAGTCCGTAGAGTCCGAGTGGGATGAGGATTCCGCCATCGAGTTGCCGGTTCCCGGATCCGCTGAGTGCTTTGCGCCTTGGCACGAAACCTGGATGGCGAGGGAGCCGAAGTCGGGAAGAAGTGGCACGTCGATCTCTTCGCGTGCCGGCTCGTCGCTAAAGACGATGTGATCAATCGTGATGTGGCCCCAACCTCCGGTTTCGTCGTCAACGATCTCCAAACGCGCCCTCTTCCCCTCGTGTTCCGCGACATCGAAGTGCGCAGCGCGCAGAGTGAGACTGTTGCGACCTGTCTCGCTTGCGACCACTTTCCCGTCCACCAGGAGGTTGATGCAGGTCTTTCCAGGGTGGTTGCCGCCGCCAATCAAGAAGTTGATGTGCTTCCTCTCTATCGCGAACTCGGGACTCGTTAATTTGCCGACGTGCTTGTCGGCTTCGACGGAGTCTTCGCCCGAGTGCGCGTTGTGCGTGTTCACGAATCCGCGACCCCGCGGATTGGCCGGTCTGTATCGTTCCGGCAACTCGTCGTGCCGATAAGGTCGGGTGTGGAAGGCCGTTCCGGTGGCCGTGAATCCGCCGTAGTCGTCTGCCTCGAAGTCGGCGAAGACGACTTCAGGGCGCAGATCGCGTGCCGGGGACAGAGGTTTCTCCCTGCAATTCGCGATCAGTTTTGCGTTCGATGTGGAGACAGAAGTCGAGTTGACTCGCTCGATTCTGTCCAGAAATCCATGGAAGCGGCCGGCTGGGTTCTCGAGGGTACCGATGAGTTCAACGTCCACGGCGAGGTCCGAGTCGTTGCACACGCGATACTCGAATCGAACCAACGGCAGGGTCGAACTCCCCACATCGAGCGGGATGTAGGGCGAGAGAACTTCCGTTTCGATGCGGATCTGTGATCGGGGGTCGCTGTACTTGATTCTCGCGATTGGGTACTCGCCGCGAAATTCCATGTCCCAGCCGCCCGAACGGTCGAGCGCCCTCCTTTCATCATCGCCGATTCTTAAATAGAAGGCTTGCTCGAACGGCGATCCTGGCACCATTGGGTTCGCATAATGTTTGCCGGTCGTGATTCCCTCGAGGTCGCTGCCGTCCGCGGAATGGAAGATGTCCCAGTGCCAGAGCCTTCCATCCCCCCCCAAGTAGACCTGGCCGCAGCAGATGCCGCCGACTGGCATTCCGATCCATCTGAGTTCGTCTCCCCTCCATATGTCCGGTTCGCCACGCTCCGTTAGGGAGTTCACCCAGTCCGGGTTGAGTTTCTTATCGGGGGGAACGAGGGTTGTGTAGTCTTGCGCGTCGAATGGACCCGCAACGCTCTCAAGTCTGTGCATCACTGGGACGAAACTCGCGGCGGCGGCGCTAGCGAGAAGTTGCCTGCGCGTTAGGATTTGAGGGGGGGCGCATTCATGCCCGTCGCCGCAAGCACAATCATGACTCATTACCCTCGCCTCCATTGCGCTCATGGGGCGCCGGCCAAACGACAGGCGCCCAGGACCGCGAGTCCATTCTATCTGAGGGGCGATGCCGATGAGAGAGGCTTCTCCGCCCGGATGAAGGCGGAGTACGCATCGACGCCGTCCGGCAAGCCCGAAGTGCAGCAGGCGGAGCCGGAGTCCCCTGCCATCGAATAGGTGCGGGTCCTCTGTATCTCGACGTTTCGAAAGCCCGCGGACTCCAATTTCTGTCGGTACTCGTCGGAGGAGAGAGCACCGGCCACGCACCCGACGTATGCATCCACATCCTTGCGAATCGCTTCCGGCAAGTCGCCGTCGACGATGATGTCTGAGACCGCGAATCGACCACCCGGCCGCAGGACGCGGAAAGCCTCGCGCAGTGCCGTGTCCTTGTCGGTAGAGAGGTTGATCACGCAATTGGAGACGATCACATCCACGCTGCCTTCGGGCAACGGAATCTCCTCGATCTGGCCTTTCAAGAACTTCACGTTCTGTGCGCCCGCCTCTTTTCTGTTCGCTTCTGCGATCGCAAGCATTTCATCCGTCATGTCGAGGCCGTATGCGAATCCTGTGGGCCCGACACGCTTTGCTGAAAGAAGCACGTCGATGCCTCCTCCGCTGCCGAGATCGAGAACGACTTCTCCTTCTCGAAGTTGCGCCAGGGCCGTGGGGTTGCCGCATCCGAGGGAGGCGCGAAGGGCGAGGTCCGGCACATCGCCGGCTTCGCTTTCGCTGTACAAGTTAGACGTAACTTCGTCGTCGCCGGGGGTTCCGCAACAGGATCTCTTTCCTTGCGCGGCCGACTCGGCGGCTTGGCCGTACTTGCGACGGACTTCTTCTTTGAGGTTCTCGTTCATGGGCTCACCTTCCTAATTTGGGGTGTTCGATCTTGAGGGAGTGCAGCATCGGGGAGCGATCTCGGCGGCACGATGAAAATAGTCCGCCAGCCGATCGACCGCTTCGGAGTTCACCGACACCTGGCGTCGGCGCCCTGCGCGAGTGACGAGCACGAGTCCCGCCGACCGAAGTTCCTTGATGTGGTGGCTTACGGTCGGAGTGATCTTCTCGATCCCGGTCACAGCGCAGCAGACTTCGCTCGCAGACGCCGCCGGGGAGTCCGGCATCGCCGCGCAGCAGCGTTCGAGTAGGAACTCGAAGATGGCCAGCCGCGTGGGATCGCCCAGGGCTCGCAGCATGCTGGCAAGGCTCTCGACATCCGGGTTAGTCATAGTTCGATATTTCGATATACGTCGAAATATAACACAAAGTTCCAAGCGATCGTCTGTGGCGTCCGGCGGGGCTAGATCGGCAGCGCGTTCGGGCCGAAGTCGGCGTTGTAGTACTCCCCGACGTTGGTTCCCGGGGCGATGAGGGCGTCGATCTTGTCGAGCACCTCCTTTTCCAGGCGGAGTTCGGTTGCCGCGATGAGGTCGTCGAACTGCTCCATTCTTCGCGCCCCGACGATGGCGGACGTGACGCCGGGCTGGTGCAGCACCCACGCGATGGCGAGGGTGGCCAACCGGACGCCGATATCGTCCGCGATTCCCTTGAGACCGGCGACGAGTTTGAGGGTGGGCTCGTTGAGCCTTCCCATAGGATCGGAGGAACTGTAGCGTCCCTCCTTGGCCCCCTCCAGGTACTTCCCGCTTAGGATGCCGCCGGCGAGAGGTGACCAGGGGATCACGGCGTAGCTGTAGGTCCTGCAGAACGGGAGGAGTTCCCGTTCAATCCTCCTGTCGAGAAGGTTATAGGGAGGCTGTTCGCTGACGAACCGGTTCAAACCCAGTTCGCGAGCGACGTAATGAGCCTCGCAAAGTTGCCAGGCTGCGAAGGTGCTCGTGCCGATGTAGCGGACCTTGCCTTGCCGGATGAGGTCATCCAGAGCGCGGAGCGTTTCGTCGATCGGGATGGATGGCTGCGGTCGGTGGAGTTGGTAGAGATCGATCCACTCGGTTCCCAGCCGCTTGAGGGACGCCTCGCACTGCATGATGATGTGCCTTCGGCTGTTGCCCCAGGCGTTCGGGTCGTCGTCTGCCATCCGACCGTGGAATTTCGTCGCGAGGATCACGCTGTCGCGCACGTCCTTGACAACCTTGCCGGTCACCTCTTCGCAGACGCCTCGCGCGTAGACGTTGGCCGTGTCGAAGAAGTTGAAGCCGAGGTCTAGCGCCTTCCTTCCGATCTGGTAGCCCACGTCCGTCGAAGATCCCCAGTCCTCGGGATGCCAGCCAAAGGTCATCGTGCCCATGCAAAGCGGAGTGACCATCACTCCGGTCCGCCCCAACGGTCGGTGCTCCATGCCCGGAGATTACCAAAGGCCGCGTCTCGCACCGGGGCTCGTGGCTGTATAATCTCGCAGGGCTTCGGAGTTGAGCGACAGGAAGTACATATTCGTAACCGGCGGCGTTGTCAGCTCCATTGGCAAAGGCATTGCCACCGCCGGCATCGGAAGGCTCCTCCGTAACCGTGGGTTCACCGTTGCGCCGGTGAAGTTGGACCCGTACATCAACGTGGACGCGGGCACGATGAACCCGTACCAGCACGGGGAAGTGTTCGTCACGGAGGACGGCGCGGAAACCGACCTCGACCTCGGCCACTACGAACGATTCATCGATGTTTACTGCTCCGCTGCGAGCAGCGTCACGACCGGATCGGTCTACCGCACGGTTATCGACAAGGAGCGCCGAGGAGACTATCTGGGCGCGACGGTGCAGGTGATTCCGCACATCACGAACGAAATCAAGGACCGAATCAAGCGTGCCGGAGAGATTGACGGGGCGGACATCGTAATCGGCGAGATCGGAGGAACGGTGGGTGACATCGAAGGTCTCCCATTCCTGGAAGCGATTCGCCAAATGAAAAAGGACGTGGGCGCAGAGAACGTGATGTACGTCCACGTCACATTCGTGCCAGCCGTGGGACCATGGGGAGAGATCAAGACGAAGCCGACGCAGCACAGCGTCATCAAGTTGCGAGAGATCGGCATTGCACCGGACCTGCTGATCTGCCGAACCGAACACCCGATGTCTGAAGACATCAAAGAGAAGATCTCACTGTTTTGCGACGTGGACAAGAGCGCGGTCATCGAATCCATGAACGCGGAGACGATCTATGAGATTCCGCTCATCTACGAGCGCGCTGGCGTTGGCGACACGGTCACGAAGCGATTACGTCTGCCAGAAAATGAGCCGGACCTTCGCGAGTGGACCGAGATCGTCGGACGCGTGAAGTCGCCGCGATCGGAAGTGCGGATCGGAATCGTTGGAAAGTACACGCACAACGGGGACGCATACAAGTCCATTGACGAGGCGCTTCATCACGGCGGGATTTCAAATCACACGAAGGTGAACATCGCCTGGATCGAGTCCTCCGATCTCGAAGCGATGGACGTGGCAAAGGCGCTATCAGGCCTCGACGCGATGGTCGTCGCTCCAGGATTCGGGTCGCGTGGAATCGAGGGGAAGATCGCGGCAATTCGCTACGCGCGCGAGAACGACATACCCTTCCTCGGCATCTGCTTGGGCATGCAACTCGCGGTCGTCGAGTTCGCGCGAAACGTCTGCGGACTGGAGAACGCAACTTCCGAGGAGTTCGATCCGACTTCCGAGCACTGCGTCATCCACCTTCTTCCCGATCAGCATGGAGTAACGACCAAAGGCGGAACGATGCGGCTCGGAAGTTATCCCTGCACCATTGAGGACGGCACGCTCGCCGCGAGGCTATTCGGACAGAAAAAGACTCACGATCGCCACAGGCATCGATTCGAAGTGAACAACGACTATCGGGAGACGTTGAAATCGAACGGCATGACTTGCTGCGGCGTGTCTCCCGACTATCGTTTGGTGGAAATGGTCGAAATCGCTTCGCATTCGTTTTTCATCGGCACGCAGGCGCATCCGGAATTCAAGAGTAGGCCGAACCGACCGCATCCGCTTTTCGCCGGTTTGGTAGAGGCTGCCGTCGCGCACAGGGCGAAGCGGACGGGATCCGCTGCCATAGCGGTCGGCGAATAGGGGCACGTTCTTGGAGCGTAGGTGAAAATGCGCCGCGTGGCGCGCCTATCGCCAACGGTGTACGTTCTCGGCGTCGCGAGTTTTCTCGCGGACGTTGCGAGCGAGATGGTGTTCCCTTTGCTGCCGGCGTTCCTTTCGGGAACGCTTCGCGCATCGAAAAGGGCGCTGGGGGTCATCGAAGGGGTCGCCGACGCGACTTCGTCGATCACGAAGGTCGCCTCCGGCGCGCTGACGGATCGTTTCAGAGTTCGCAAGCCGTTCGTGTTGATCGGCTACTCTCTGTCATCGCTCGGCAAGCCTTTCATCGCGTTGGCTTCGGTCTGGCCAACGGTGTTGGGGCTCCGCTTTCTCGACCGGCTGGGGAAGGGAGTTCGCACTTCGCCACGCGATGCTCTCATCGCCGACGTAACGGCGGAAGGCGAGCGCGGGCGCGCGTACGGCCTTCACCGTTCGATGGATCACGCGGGCGCGGTCGTGGGGCCGCTTGTTGCGGCGTGGCTGCTGAGTCTTCCCGGCGTGACGGTTCGCCACGTGATACTCCTTGCGGCGATTCCAGCGGCTCTGGTCGTGCTCGTCATCGCGATCGGAGTCCGGGAGCCTGCGCGGCATAGAGAACCTCAAGAGCGCATTTCCTTGCGTGCTTCGTGGCCGAAGTTGGGGCGGCAATACAAGTTGCTGCTCGTCGCAGTTGTCGTGTTCGCGCTGGGGAACTCGAACGACATCTTCTTGCTGCAGAGGCTGCGCGATGCAGGTTTGACCGACTCCAGCGTCGCGCTGCTTTGGTCGCTGCACCACGTCGTCAAGATGGTCGCGACCTATTGGGGGGGGATGATCGCGGATCGGTATGGCAGCCGGCGCTTGATCGTCCTCGGCTGGATGGCGTACTCAGCGTCGTATGTTGCTTTCGGGCTGGCCACATCCACTGCCGTCTTGGTTTCTGTGTTCTTGGCGTACGGGCTGCACTTCGGGCTTACGGAACCGGCGGAGAAGTCTCTCGTCTCGCGATTCGTCGGCCCGGAATTGAGGGGAACCGCCTTCGGTTGGTTTCACGGCGCGGTCGGCCTCGCTGCTCTTCCTGCGAGCGTGCTCTTTGGAGCGCTTTGGGAGGCGTTCGGGCCCGCGGTTTCGTTCTTCACCGGCGCGGGCCTGGCGCTCCTTGCAGCGGTCTTGCTGCTTCGAGTTCGAGAAACTTAGCGGCGTCCTGCGCGTATGAACTCACATGGGATCGTTGCTTGCACTCTCGCTGGCGTTGGGCCTGAGTTGGACCCAGGGCGGGCCGTTGCCGGACCTGCCTCGCTCGTCCGAGCCGATTCGCATCGAGGTAAGGCACGCGGACCCCTATTTGATCGTTGCTTTGCTAAAGGGGCTTCAACCGCCTTTCCCGGAATTGAGCACCTTAGGGATCTTCGGCTATCAGTTTCCACTGAATGAGAGTCGGAACCCGTTCGTCCGCGGGCTTCTCATCGTGAACCCGGCCGATAACTCGATTCTGTTCTTCCCGGAACGAGAGGATCGGTAGAAGCCGATCGCCGCAGTTACACCTCTGCGGTCGAAGGGATCACGCCGAGGGATCGCCCAACTTTTTTGAAGGCTTCGAGGGCGAACTCGAGGTCCTCGCGGCTGTGCGCCGCTGAAGGCATTGTCCGAATTCTCGCCCTTCCTCGTGGAACCGTGGGATAGCAAATCGAGAGCGCGTACACGCCTTCCTCCCACAGCATCTGTTCCATTCGGACGGCCTTCTCCTCTTCGCCGCAGTAAACCGGCGTGATGGGAGTCTCGCTGCCCATCGTGTCAAAGCCCAGACTCGCGAGGCTCTCCTTCCACCACTTCGCGTTGTCCCACAGGCGGTTCATCGGTTCGGGATCGTTCTCCATGATGTCGAGCGCGGCGATCAGCGCGGCCGCGACCATTGGCGGTAGAGCGGTGCTAAAGAGGTAGGGGCGGCCGCGGTTGATGAGCCATTCCTTGAGGAGTCGCGAGCCTGCGATATATCCACCTACGACGCCGAGCGCTTTACTAAGCGTGCCGAGCTGAATGTCAACGCGACCGTACAGGTTGAAGTGCGATGTAGTGCCCGCGCCGTTCCTGCCAAGCACGCCGCTCGCGTGGGCATCGTCCACCATTACGAACGCATCGTATTTCTCCGCGAGTGCTACGATTTCGGGAAGCGGCGCGATATCGCCGTCCATGCTGAACACGCCGTCCGTGATGATCATCCGCTTTTTGAAGTTGCCGGCGCGCTTCAGGATGTCTTCGAGATGGTTCATGTCCTTGTGGCCGTACACCCATCCCTCAGACTTTCGGTACTCCGCGGGCGAAAGGCGGACACCGTCGATGATGGAAGCGTGGTTGAGTTCGTCGCTGATGACGACGTCGTCGCTCGTGAGGACTGCGGGTATGCAGCCACTGTTGGCGGTGAAGCCGGATGTGAAAACCAGCACCGCCTCAACGTTTTTGAACTTTGCAATGCGTTCTTCCAGTTCGTCATGAACTTTCATCGTGCCGCCGATCCACCGAACGGCTCCGGCGCCCACCCCCCATTCCTCGATGGACTTTCGAGCCGCCTCGACGACTTTTGGGTGATTCGCAAGTCCGAGATAGTTGTTGCTTGAGAGGTTGACCACCTCCCTGCCGTTCATTCGAACTCTTCCGCCTGCCGGCGTCTCAAGGATTCGCGGAACTTTGTAGAGGTGCTGGTCTTTGAGGGCTTGGAGGTTCTCGGTTAGCCACGACTGAAGCGTCGCATTCATGGTTTCATTCTACCGGCGTGTTCGGCGGGCGGACGGTCGTATTGCGGCGCGCTCCGAGACCGGGACATTATCGCGACGAGGCCGATGATTCCGAGGATCGCGAGCGCCGCGGATGGGACCCACGGAGGGACGACCGCAAGGGAGTCCGTTTGCCGCAATTGGAAGTTGAAGACGCGAAAACTGAAGAGGATCGCCAAGTAGGCGAATGCTGCGGTTCCAGGAGCAGACCGACGGCGGAAGAGGAGCAAGGCAGCTGCGAATGCGAGAAGTGCGACGAGGCCTTCGTACGCCTGAGTGGGGTGAATCCGGACGTTCATCTCCGGCGCTAACTGGCCTAGCAACGCTCCGCCGCTGCCTGAGGCATGCCATGTCACAGCCCAGGGAACATCGCTCGGAACCCCTGCACAGCAGCCTTCGAGGGAACACCCGACGCGGATGATCGCCATCGAGAGCGCCGCGCCCGGCGCAATGCCGTCGAGCGTTCGGAGCACGGGCCATCCCATGGACCAGGAGAGGCAGATGGCCGAGATCGCAGCCAAAACGACTCCTCCGTCATGCGACCAGCCGAACGCGCGAAAGTCCAGTCCGGGATGAAGGAGAGCGCAACCCAGAGACGCGCCGAGCGCAGCCGATGCGGCAATCGTCAAGAGGACGGTGCGTCGAGCGGCTGCCGATGCCGATTGCGGCAAGAGACGATCGGACACGACAAGGAAACCCATCCCTGCGACGAGAAGGGACCAGGAATGGGGGCTCATTTCAGCCCTTCTTGGTTCCCGTAACAGTTCCTTCGACTCTCACGCCCGGTTGGTCGCCTGAAATCGTGCCTTCGAAGGTGATGATCACAGGCGTGTCGTCGGGCGGAACGCCCCCCCCTTCCTTCTTGAACGAGCCGATGAGATGGAGGGTCATACCCCTCTCCGTGATTTTCCCCTTCACACGGCCGTCCGAATCGTAGACATACGCGATTCGCGTTGCATTCATATTCTTGCCGGAGATCAGCACGTTTCCGGAGTCTTCGCCCGTCGGGTGCACTGCGATGTTGATCGCCATGGGTTTGTTGAGCAACTGCTGTCGAATTGCCTCCAGCATTTCGGGTGTGAAGTCGAAGTCCAAACAAGCCTCTGAATTGGATTCGCGCACCTGCTTTTCGTCAAAGTCGATCGTCGTGTACACGAGAGTTCCCGAGAAGAGACCCCTGATGTCGTCGGACTCCAAGCGCGTGTCAAGGATACCTGTCATTCCCTCTTTGAACAGGTCATCGAGGACTGCGCCCAGGATGTTGTCGATGAGATCGATCGGGCCGCCTCCGACCGTCTGAGAACCGTATGCGGACAACAGCCCTTTCCAGTTGTTCGCGAACGACTTGTTGAACAGATCGTCGAGCGACTTGCCCATTTCGTCGCCGACTTTCTCTAGGAACCCCGCGAGTTTGCTTTTGAGTTGATCACGAAATGCCTTGCCTGCCGCCTCGAGCGCTTCCAGCGATTGGCGTGACGCCGCAAGTTCGGACATGTTGCTGAGCCACTTGCCGAAGTCGTCCGCCCCTTGTCGCCCCATCTTCTGGAGGAGTTCGCCGATCTTCTTTCTGAGCCCATCCCGTGAGAACGACCTTCCCATCTCCTTTAGGGCAGCGAGTCCGGTCTCGAGGATTTCTTTGCCGGCTCCGGGAAACTCGCTTGGTTTCAGAAGCGACTTCGACCCGCCGAGACTTCCAAGTGCGAGTTCGAGAACGCCTTCAAGTAAATCGCCCTTGCTGGAGTTTGGGTCTGAGACGAGGTAGATGCCTTTCGCGAGCCCAGTGAAGGCTCCGACAGCCAATTTGGCGGCCTTGCCGTTCAGCCAGATGATCGCTCGGTTCTCGGTCTTCGTAGACGAGAATCCCCTTGCCATGTCCTCTGCGGCCTTTTCGAGATTGTCGAGGTACTCCTTCGCCTGACGGAGCGTGGTCTTAGGCGGAAGTTTCCCATTCCAGTTATCGCGCAGTTCTCCCGCATATTCGCGGAGGTCGTCCTTCAGGTCCTGCAATGTGTTGCCCATGTAGGCGTGGTAAGCCGCCTGGGCGCCCATCTTCGTCAAAGTCCCGGCAGCGTCGGTCGAGAACTGGATGGCCCTCTGACCCTTTTGAACTCCCGTCTTGACGACGCGAAACGTCGTTTCTGTTACGGTTTCAACTGCCTCTTTGTACGCCTGTGCTTTGTCTGCCAAGTAGCGATACCCGGTGCTATACCAATCTTCACCATCATCTGCGAAGGCAAGCCCGTAGGTTGAGGAGTAGGAAGCCACCGGCGCAGGGAACTCCTTGACGTTTTGACTGCCGAGCGTCTGCTCCATCGAGCGAACCCACTGTCCGAAGAACTTCACCCACGCTTTCGCGCACGCGATGTCCTCTTCTTCAACCTCATCGTTCGTTTTGATCGAGGATGCGGCCTTTTCGAGGCCGGGCAGCGAACCCTTCACATGCTCGACGACCGCTCTCGAGTAGTAGTAGCCCGCGGCGTGCAATTGCTTGAGTCCGTTGTGGATCTTCGTGAGCGTTTCCGCAACGGGAGTGAGCGAAGGGACAAGTGGATCGGAACCGGACAGAGAGTCCTCCAGCGCTTTCCCAGCGCCTTTCACCTTCGAGTCCTTCGAGGACTCGGCGGCGATCACGGCGTACGCCGCATGGGTCGCGATCAGGTCCGCCTCCTGCATCAGTTCGAGCGCAGACTTCGCCACCGCGTAAACGGAACACTCTTGGATCATCGCCGCGGCGAACGCGCTTGCCGGCTGGACGGACGACGCGCTCAAATAGGCGGTCGCTGCTCCTTCAGAGCGGATCGCCGCCCCCCCGATCATCGCCACAGAGGCCGATGCGTAACTCGCGCCTTCGGCGCCCGAAGCGCGCAGCACATCCAGGAACTTGAAGTAGGCGCTCCTCGAGGATGTCAGTTCTTTTCGCGCAGCTTCGACGTTAGTCGAGAGTTCCTTTGCCAGTTGGAGAATCTCCGACACCTTCTCCTTACGCACGGTGTCGAACTCCTCTGCCATTCCGCCCGGCAACGCTTGAGGCGGCCAATAGAAGATCCCGGATCCGGCAAGGACGGTCGCCGTATCACTCTCGATGAAAAAGGCCGTCGTGCCCTCATCGAGGCGATGTTCTTGGGCGAACGGTTTGGGGATTTTCGGACCGGGAACGCTCGGCGTTCGCTTGAACCACAGGACTGCGCCGATGCCAACCGCGGCGACCACGAGGGCCGCTATTACTTTCTTCATTTTTTCCCCTCCTCCGGGTCTCCCTTCGGTTGGCGTGCCGTCACTCACAGTATACAGCGGCAGGTCTGGAGGCCAGGGCGCCCAGCCGGAGACGGGAGGCAAAAGCGCTGTCCGGCAGCCGCCATTACGGCGGCTGCCCGACAGATCAACTTGAGAGGCCGGAGGCTACTTCAACTCGATTCGGTAGACCTTCGCCTTCGCAGAGCCGTGCTCTTTGGCGAACGCGGCGGCGTCCTTTTGGAAGTTCGGCAGGCAGCCCTCGCAGCAAAAGTAGTACCGGGTTCCGTTGTAGTCGCGGTAGCCGGTTAGTTTGCTGTGGACCAACGCGCCCTCGGCCTCGAACGACTCGTTCTCAGGTACTGCGGCAAACTGCTTCGCATTCGCGTCGAACTTGGATTTGTTCTCCTTGCTAAGGAAGTAGTACCGAACCTTGTTGTAGTCCGAGTAAGCAACCGCCTTCTTCGGGTCCACAACGGTCATTTCGACGACATCGTAAGCAGAGAATCCAAGCAGACCCTCTCCCTGGTAGGCCTTGATGAACTTGTCGGGAGTGCTCTCGAAGCCTCCGACGCAGCCACCACAGCAGAAGCCGTATACGACTCCCTTATAGAGCACGAAGGGCTGGGAATCCTTGGCGGTTCCACCCATAACAGGACAATGAATCGGCGCGGGCGGCGCGAAAGCCATGGCGGCCAGCAGCATGGTGATCATCTGTAGTTTCCTCCTAAAACGTAGCGAAAGGTCGCTCCACCCATTTTACGCTCCAGGGAACCCTTGCGTCACGATTTTGGTTAGTTCATATATCACGATTCTGTGATATAATGAACGTCATGCGATCGCTCCGGCGTGTGCAGGCCCTTGGAAAGGCCCTCGCGGACGAGACCAGGCTGAAGATCCTGGCCGCCCTGTGTCGGTCGGACCTATGCGTGTGCGAACTTTCGGACGCTCTCGCCCTGCCTCAGCCCAGAATCTCGAATCACCTGGGTTGGCTCAGGCGGGAAGGCTTCGTGAAGACTCGTCGAGACGGGACCTGGATTTACTACGGCATCTCGCCGGAAGTCCGGCCCACTCTCGAGGCGGTTTCTGAACGAGGGCTCTCGTTAGACGGGCCCGAGGCGAAGAGGCTCGAAAGGCGGCTCGCCATGCGGGTCGGAGGAAAGTGCCTCCGCAGTTACGGCGCGATTTCAGGGAGAACAACATGAACGCAATCAAACTCAAAAGCGAAGACATCCACTGCCAAGCGTGCGCGGCGAGCGTTACGCGCGCCCTCACCGCGGTCGCAGGAGTGGCCAACGTGTCCGTCGACGTGGACAATCAAACCGTCGTCGTGCACTTCGACGAGCCTGCGACGGAGGAGTCCATCAAGACGGCGATGGATGACGCTGGTTTCGCTGTAGCGAGCAGCAATTAGCGGAAGGAAACGACGATCGGTTTGCAGTCAATAGTAGTAGCCGCCGGCGCCTCGCTTATCGCTCTCATCTATTGGTTCTTCTTCGGGGGCAAAGCGCGGAGCGAGCGGCCGCGCGCATCCTCGGAGGTCGCGCGAGAGATCGCTCTCGACATCCGAGGAATGACCTGTGCCGCGTGCGTCGCGCGCGTCGAAAAGGGACTCAGCCGCGTGCCCGGCGTCGTAGCAGCGAACGTCAATCTCGCGACGGAAACCGCGTCGGTACAAGTTGATCCGAGCGTCTCCTCGGGTCAGTTGACGCGAGCGGTAGAGAAGGTCGGTTACGAGGCCTCGCTTCAAGACCGTCGGCGAGTCGAGGATAAGAGTGAAGAGCGGGCCCGAGAGATTCGAACCCTCGGTTGGAAATTCTGGGGCTCCGCGATCTTCACCGTTCCACTCCTGATATTCGCGATGCACATCCCGGGCGTTCCGATGCTCGGACACGCGATTCAGTTCGCGCTTGCGACTCCCGTCGTAATCGTCTTTGGAGCGCACTTCTTCGTCCACACGGCTCGCGCGCTTCGCTATCGAAGCGCCGACATGAACGTGCTTATCGCCTTGGGAACGGGAGCGGCCTACGGCTACAGCACAGCCATCACGTTCTTGCCTCACACGTTCGGCCACTCCGGAGTCTATTTCGAAGTCGCTGCCGCGATCATCACTTTGATCCTCATGGGACGGTGGCTCGAGGCTCGCGCAAGAGGGCGAACGGGCGACGCGATTCGGAGGCTCCTGTCCTATCAGGCGAAAACCGCGACCGTCATTCGCGACGGGCAGGAACAGGATGTGGACATCGAGTCAGTTCGCGTTGGTGACGTTTTGCTCGTGCGCCCCGGCGAGAGGATCCCGGTGGATGGGACGATTGTGTCCGGTGAGAGTTCCATCGACGAAGCGATGTTGACGGGCGAGAGCATCCCGGTCGACAAGGGCGTGGGAGATAAGGTGTACGCGGGCACTCTCAATCAGTTCGGCTCCATCCAGTTTGCGGCCACCGGTGTCGGCGAGCAGACGACTCTTTCGCGAATCGTCGACTTAGTGCGGCGGGCGCAAGGATCGCGCGCACCGATTCAAACCCTCGCAGACAAGATCACTTCCATCTTTGTGCCTTCGGTTCTCATGGTCGCTGTGGCGACGTTCGCCGTTTGGCTTGCTTTCGTCGCCCCCGGCGACGGGGTCATGGCGATGATGCACGCGGTCGCAGTACTCATCATTGCCTGTCCATGTGCCCTCGGGCTTGCCACGCCGACCGCTGTGATGGTGGGGATCGGGCGCGCGGCGCAGTTGGGAATTCTCGTTCGAGACGCAGAAGCGATGCAAAAGCTCGCCTCTGTTCGGGCGGTCGTTCTCGACAAAACGGGCACGGTGACGGCCGGACGCCCGGAAGTCGTGGACGCGGCATTCGAAGATGGCGCCGTCGACGAGGTGCTCAGTTACGCTGCGTCGGTCGAGAGCCGAAGCGAACATCCGCTCGCCAAGGCGATTGTCCGATACGCGGAAGAGCGCGCTTCGCGCACTCACGAAGTCGAAGCATTTGCGGCGACGTCCGGACGGGGTGTATCTGGAAGAGTGAAAGACAAGGATGTCGCGATCGGCACAACGGCGTTTCTCGAGTCCCTGGGCGCGTCCTCGAACGGCCTCGCGGAGCGGGCAGTGGCCTTCGCGAACGAGGGAAAGACCTCGATCGGGGTCGCGATCGACGGCTCAGTGCGAGCCGTTTTCGCGATCGCAGACACGACGAGGCCGGAATCCAAATCGGCGGTGGAACGACTCACTCAAGCCGGAATCGAAGTCTGGATGATCACGGGGGACAACAAGGCGACCGCCGAGTCGATTGCGAAAGAAGTGGGAATTCGGAACGTCGTTGCGGAGGCCCTCCCCGAAGACAAGGAACGAATCGTCGCGCAACTCTCCGCCCAGGGCGGCGTTGCGATGGTCGGAGACGGAATCAACGATGCTCCCGCGCTTGCGCGCGCCGATGTTGGAATCGCGATGGGAGGCGGCGCCGATGTCGCGATGGAGACCGCAGACATCACTCTCATGCGAGGCGACCTTCACGGAGTTCCCGATGCGATCGCGCTGAGCAGAGCGGCGATGAGAAAGATTCGCCAGAACCTCTTCTTCGCCTTCGTCTACAACACCCTCGGCATTCCTCTCGCTGCGGCAGGCGTACTGAGCCCGATCGTGGCTTCGGCGGCGATGGCGCTGTCGAGCGTGTCGGTCGTGACGAACGCGCTCACGCTTCGTTCGTTCAAGCCGACAAGGGACTAAAGCAACTCGGTCAGTTTGCCCGTGCTGTCCCCCAGCGACTCGATCGGCACCTTCATGCGGTCCAGCATGGAGAGGAACAAGTTGTTCATCGGCGTGCCGTTTGCGAAAACGTAATGTCTGCCGGCTTGGATCGTTCCGCCGCCCTTTCCGCATAGGAGGATGGGCAGATCGTCGTGATTGTGCCGGTCGCCATCGCTGATTCCCCCTCCGAAAACGACCATGCATTGATCGAGGAGCGTGCCGGAGCCCTCGCGGATCGAATTGAGTCGCTGCAAGACGTAGGACAGTTGATCCACGTAGAACCGATCAATCTTCCGTTTCTTTTCGAGTTTGTCCGGATCTTTCCCGTGGTGCGATATGTCGTGGTGGCCTTCCGAGACGCCGACGTCCCGGAACGGCCGATTGCTTCCGTCGTTTGCAAACATGAACGTGCAAATTCGCGTCAAGTCCGCCTGGAAGGCAAGCACCATCATGTCTCCGAGTAGGCGGATGTGTTCGCCGTAGTCGCTCGGAGTTCCGGATGGCTTCTGCATGCCACCCCCGATCGCAATCGCTTCCTGCTCATACTTCTCCAAGCGCAACTCCACTTCGCGCACCGAAGTTAGGTACTCATCGAGTTTTCGCTTGTCCTGCAACCCGAGCTGCGATGAGAGCCGGGAAGCGTCTTCGAGCACGAAGTCCAGAATGCTGAGGCGCTCTCGATTGCGCTTCGCGAGAGAGGCGCTGTTTTCGGCGGAGTCGGCTGATCCGAAAAGCCTTTCGAACACGGCACGGGGGTTGACCTCTTTGGCAACCGGCGTCGTCGGAGATCGCCACGAGATGTTCGACGAGTAAGCGCAACTGTATCCCGAGTCGCAGTTGCCCGCCTGCGCGCCGCGCTCACATCCAATTTCGAGCGAAGCGAACTTGGTGAGATGTCCGATCTTCTGGGCCGCCACTTGATCCGCGGAAATCCCGACCGAGATGTCCGTCCCTGCGGTCTTTTTGGGGTGCACGCCAGTGAGCCAGGTGGCGGTCGAGCGCGCATGGTCGCCCGGACCATCGCCGAGAGCGAATGCGTTTCTCTGCGTAAGGCCGGTCAGAACGCTGACTGACCCCTTGACGGGTTCGAGCGGCGCGAGCGTGGTTGGTAGGGCCTGCAATGCGCCTGGACCCGTGGGTCGCCAGTGCTCCATGTTCACGCCGTTCGGGATGAACAGGAACGCCATGCGCGTCGGCGGTCGAACTGCGGATTGAGCGAGCGCGGACAAAGGCGCCATCTTTTCAAGGAACGGAAGTGCGACCACAGTGCCGAGGCCCTTCAAGACCGTTCGGCGATCGAGTTTGTTTTTCATCGAGTGGCTTCTCCAGTGCGGCGCTTGCGGAATGCGTCGCTTGTGATGATGGAATTGACGATGGAGGAAAAACGATACTGGTTTGACTTCGCCGCCTTCACCGCGTCATCGAGCACGCACGCGTCCGCGGAAGTCAGGCCTCGGCCGAGCGCGAAGGTCATCAGTTTGGCCGTTAGGTTTCGGACGAAGTCGTCCGACCTCGACTTGAGGAGCGACTTGAGTTCTGTTACTCCCGAAAACTTCTTTCCGTTCGGAAGCGTGCCGCTCGCATCGACGGGCGCGCCACCGTCGACGGCTCGATACGCGCCGATGGCGTCGAAGTTCTCAAGTCCGAATCCTAGCGGATCCATCTTTGCGTGACACGAATAGCAGGTCGGATCCTTTCGGTGCTGCTCGAGCCTTTCGCGAAGAGTGCGTCCTGTCAGCGGCTGACCGTCGGCCTTCAAGTCGGGCGTGCCGGGTGGGGGAGGAGGGACTGGGTCGCCCAAAATCTCTTCCAGAATGAACTTGCCCCGTTTGACCGGTGACGTGCGGGTTGGGTTTGACGTGAGCGCAAGGATGCTCGCTTGGGTGATGACTCCGCCTCGCTGAGTCCCCTTGACGGGGACTCGCTGGAATTCGTCAGAGGTGACGCCACCGATGCCGTAGAGATCGGCGAGCCGACGGTTCACGTACGTGTAATCTGCGTCGATGAACTCAAGGACACTGCGATCGGCCGCCACGATGCCATCGAAGAACTTGCGCGTCTCCGCTTCCATGTCGGCAAGCAGCTGCGGCGAGAATCGCGGGAACAGCGACCGATCGGGGTTGACGTCCTGAAGTCGCCGGAGTTGTAGCCATTGGCCTGCGAAGTTCTCCCCCAAGCCTCTCGCCTTCGGGTCCTTCAACATTCGGGCGGCCTGCACCTTCAGGACGGTTGGCGACTGCAGTTTGCCTTGTGCGGCGAGCGCGAACAGTTCGTCGTCGGGCATCGAACTCCAGAGGAAGTAACTCAACCGCGAGGCGATTTCCCAGTCGTTCAAGTTGCGCGCCTTCTGACCGGCCATAGGTTTGCCGTCGGACTCGACTCGAAAGAGAAAGTGCGGAGAAACCAGCACGGCCTGAACCGCAAGTTGAATCCCCTTCTCGAACGACTCCTTCTCTTTGTGTCGGAGTCTGTAGATGGCCAAGAGGCGATCTACCTCGTCAGACGTTGCGGGCCTTCTGTATGCGCGGGATGCGAATTTCGAAATGATCTGACGTGCCGCTGTTTCTTCGTTTCCCGGCGCGGGAGTCGTAAAGATAATGCGCGTGTGCGAAGCCGGCAGTGCGCCTACTGCATTGAACGGACCAGCGATTTCGATGTAATCCAGCAACAGGTTGCGGTCACGCTGCTTCGGGTCTGGGTGGTTCGGGGCGTAATAGTCGTTGATAAACGTCACAGAAATCTGGTGTGCGCCCGCGCGAAGTGTCAGTGGCAGTTCGTACAACGCCGGCTTCTCGGGAGTGGCGGCAACATCCATCGTTTGGGCGTGAACTCCATCCACGAGAATTGCCATTCTCGCCAACTCGGGCCCCGCCTGCTGTGCGCACGCGCGAATGGACAACCGATAGGCCCCCCCCTCGGTCGCGTGGTAAGACGCAGTCGCCACGCTCCGAGTGAACATCACCCGAAGTCCGTCGTCGCGGTTGCGTGAACCCTCTTCTTCTGGCAGATCCTCAACTTCGAATCGTCGAGTGGCGAGTGACGGAACCCTGATGGCGGCCTGCGCGATCTTCTCCGCCGCCTGCAGATATTTCTCAAACAGCAGGGTGGACATCGAAAGCACATCCCCCTGGTTGTCGAAACCGTTCCCGACGTCGTCGCTCGGAAAGTCCGCCGTGGGATCGAAGTCGATTCCCACCAGGTCGCGGATCGTATTCTGGTATTCGGCGCGGTTCAGTCGGCGCAATGTGACTCGACCCGGGTCTTGGACCTCGCAACTCGCGCTCAGTTGCGTGTCGATCCACTTCGCCACGGCCTGCCGCTGGGCATCGCCTGGGCTCGGAGCGCCGGGCGGAGGCATCGTCCCGCTCCGGAGGCGAAGGGAGACGCGGTCCCACACGTCCCGGTCGGCGATCATGGAGGCGAGGGAGAGGTACTTGTCCAGGGCGAGTCCTGCGGTCTTCGCCTGGGAGTTGTGGCATCCCCAGCAGTACTTCTTGACCACGGGAAGGACGACTTGAGCGAACTCGCCGGGCTTGGCCGCCGCCTGCCCGCCGACGAGCGCGGGCAGAGCCGCCAGCAGGCCAAGCGTCCCGCCGAGCAGCGCAGTCCAACCGCTTCGCCCCGGTCCTCTCCTCATAAATCCTCGTCTTCGGCGCCTGCCGCCGATCCCCATATCTCTCTATTGTACGGCAGCCCCGGCCCGCGGCCCAAGAAAAACGGGCGAAAGGGCACTTTCTCGCGGCGGCGAAATATCCCAGGTCGATGGTTCAACTTGGGTTCGCCGGCCTCGGCGTGATGGGCGCGCGGATGGCCGGCCACTTGCTGCGCGCCGGCCACCGCCTCCGTGTTTGGAATCGCACGCCGGCGAAGGCGGACGGCCTTATCGAGAGCGGCGCCCTCTGGTGCGACTCCCCAGAATCTCTCGCGGAGTCGAGTGACATCGTCTTCCTGTGCGTTTCTCGATCGGAAGACGTATCCGAACTCGTGGGTCGCATGGCACAGGCGAGCCGGGGGGGGACAATGTTCATCGACCACTCGACGATCGAACCCCATGTGGCCGAGTCCCTCCACGGAGACATCAGAGCGAGGCAGCTGGCGTTCCTCGATTGCCCGGTCACGGGCGGAGAGAAGGGAGCAATCGATGGGACGTTGACCATCTTCTGCGGTGGCGAGAAGGAGCACTTCGACACCGCCCTGCCCTTCCTCGAGTGCTACGGGAAGAAGGTCCGACACGTCGGCCCGCCGGGCAGCGGTCAGAAGATGAAGATGGCCAACCAGATTGCCGTGGCGATCAGCGTCTTGGCCATGTCGGAGGCGCTCGTCTATGCGCAAAAGGCAGGACTCAGCGTCGCCGACACGGTGGATCTCGTCGGTTCTGGTGCGGGGGGGAGTTGGTCGTTCGCAAATTACGGACCGAAGGTCTTGAGCCGGGATTGGACGCCGGGATTTGCAGTGTCGCTTCAACAGAAGGACCTCTCTTATGCTCTTGCGAGCGCGAGAGACTCTGGAGCGTGCCTGCCGGGTGCTGCCCTGACTCACCAGCTGTTTGCGGCCTTGGAGGCGAGCGGAAGGGGGGGGGACGCAACTCCGGCCCTCTTCGAGATTCTGGAACAACTCAGCGGTGGACGCGACTAACCCCGCGCCCGCCGTAAAGATGCTGGGGATCTCCAAGCGATTCGGCCGCGTGCGCGCGAACGATTCGATCGACTTCACCGTTTCCCGGGGCACGCTCCACGCGATCATCGGCGAGAACGGCTCCGGCAAGTCGACTCTAATGCGGATTCTCTATGGGAGTCTAAGACCTGATCGTGGACGCATCGAAATCGACGGTCAGCGCGTCAGTTTCCACTCTCCGAAGGACGCGATTGGCCTCGGAGTTGGGATGGCGAGCCAACAGCCGTCCATCATCCCGGAGCTGAGTTGCATCGAGAACCTGCTGCTTGGCGCGGGCGGACCTTTCTTGCTTCAGCGGGATGCCGCGATCGCGAAAGCGAGCGCAGACGCAAAGAGGCTTGGATTCGAGTTCGAGTGGACGCGCTCTGCGGGCGAATCCGGTCCCGCAGGGATGCAGAAGCTCGAGATCCTTCGGCAACTTTGGCGAGGCGCGAGACTTCTTATCCTGGACGAGCCGACGGTATTGCTTTCCCCGCTCGATACAGAGGCGCTCTTTCGAAATCTCAAGTCGTACGTCGAAGAGGGCAACACCGTCATTCTCGTGACGCACCGCCTCCGAGACGTCGTGGACTTCTGCACGCATGCGACGGTCTTGCGGGGGGGCAAGAAGGTCTCCGACCTCATCGTGTCGGAGACGAGCCTTGATCAGATGTCCTCTCTGATCGTCGGAGAAACCGCGGCGCCTGCCTCCGCAACTGTGGGTTCGCCGGGAGATGCGCTGTTGTCGTTGAAGGACTTCCACGCTCTCCAGGAGGACGGCCGAATCGCAGCCACGGTCGAGCAACTCACGGTCCGATCGGGAGAGATCGTCGGCATCGCCGGCGTGGACGGCAACGGCCAGCGGCCGTTCCTCGAATCGCTTCTCGGCGTTCGGAGGCATAAGGGGTCCCTCGTTCTCGCCGGAACCGACATCGGCAGGTGGTCCGTGCGAGAACGCATTGCGGGGGGGGTGACGCTCATTCCCGAAGTGGTGCAGACGGAGGGTCTGGTTCTGGATTGGCCCCTCTTGGACAACGCGCTCATCGGAAACCAGTGGCGCAAGGAGTTTCGGAGGTCTGGTCTGATCGATCGCAGATCCAAGATCGGATACGCAGGCCGGATGGCTGCGCGCATGCGAGCGAAAGTGCGTTCGGTGGAAGAGCCCGCGCAGAATCTGAGCGGAGGCAATCAGCAGAGGTTCGCAGTCGGGCGAGCGCTCGAAATGAAGCCGAGGGTCTGTCTCGGACTTCAGCCCACGCGCGGACTCGACGTCAGCGGAGCGGCGACGTTCTATGAAGAGGTCGCGAGTCTGTGCGGGGAGGGGGCTTGTGCGATCCTTGTCAGCAACGAACTCGACGAACTCCTCGAACGCTGTCATCGCGTTCTCGTGATGTTCGCCGGCAGGCTGCTCGAGGTTCCTGAATCCAAGTCGAAGGACCGGCACGCGATCGGCCGCATGATGGTCGGGCTCGATCCATGATTCGCGTCACGCTCGCGATCGCCGCCGCTCTCGGCGTCCTCGCCGCGCTCTTGGCGTTGGCTGGTGTGCCGCTGCGCGACGTGGCCGTGAGTTTCGTGGAGGGCACGACGGGATGGATCCCGGATCGTGGCGAGTTCGTCGGTTGGCAGCCTGTGAGCGAAGTCCTGAGACGCGCGACGCCACTTCTCCTGACGGGGCTCGCCGTGCAGATCGCGCTGCAGGCGGGTTCGTTCAACATCGGTGCAGAGGGGCAGTTGCGGGTGGGGGGGCTCGTAGCCGCGTGGGCGTGCCTCAGTTTGGGACTGACAGGGCCTCTCGGGATCGTCGTTGCGACGATCTTGGGAGCGGCTGCGGGGCTCCTCTGGGCCGCGCCCGCAGCCTGGATTCGCGCCTTTCGGGGGGGGCACGAGGTGATCTCCACGATCATGCTCAACTATGTGGCCGTATTCGCGACGGAGTTCGTCGTCTCGGGCCCGATGCAGGAGCGACCTGGCGGCGAGCCGACGACCGCAGTCATCCCTGAGGCCGCGTCCCTGTCGGCGATCACTTTCGGCGGCGGATTCGTGCTCTATCCGGCGCTTCTCGTCGGGATCGGACTCGCGATTCTGGCGCGGCTCTGGCTGAACCGAACACCTCCCGGATTCGAACACCGCCTCGTCGGTGCGAACCCGTCGGCGGCCGCCTATGCGGGCGTCAAGACGAAGTGGGTGTCCTTGCGCGCGCTCCTGCTGAGCGGCGCGGTCGCGGGAGTCGCGGGAGCGCTGCATCTCTTGGGACAGGAGCGACGGTACTCGATTGGCTTCTCCCCTGGGTACGGATTCGACAGCCTCGGCGTCGCGTTGCTTGCCGGAGGGCATCCGCTGGGCGTGCTGCCTGCGGCGCTGCTGTTTGCCGCGATCGAGCAGGGAGCGGTTCGCGCGCAGGTTGCGATCGGTTTGCCGAAGGAGATCTCCTTCGTGATTCAAGGATTGCTTCTCCTTCTCGTCGCCTATGTTCGGTGGCGGAGGAGATCAACGCTATGACATTGGATTGGATGGACATCGGCGGCGCGACGTTGCGATTAGGTGGGCCGCTCTGCCTCGCCGCCATGGCGGGTCTCATCAGCGAAAGGAGCGGTGTGATCAACATCGGCCTGGAGGGAAAGATGTTGGCGGCGGCTGCAGGAACGTCGTTTGTGAGCGCGATGACGGGCAACCCTCTCCTTGGAATCGCGGTCGGCATCGCGTCTGCTGTCCTGTTCGCGCTTCTTCACGCGATTTCAGTCATCGTCTTCCGCATCGACCACGTAGTGAGCGGGATGGCGATCAACGCCGTTTCGTTCGGCATCACAGGTTATCTCGCAAAACTCCTAACGGCGCGCGGAGCCGATCAAGACTTCGATTCCATTCCTCAACCCGTGTTCATTCTGTTCGCAATCGCCGCGCCGCTTCTGATCGCGTGGGCGCTTCGCTCGACGAATTGGGGATTGCGTTTGACTGCCGTCGGACACAGCGGTGCGAAGTCGCGGGAGGCTGGAGTGGATCCGGTCAAGGTGAGGTGGAACGCGCAACTTTGGGTCGGCGTTCTTGCCGGCATCTCGGGAGCGATGCTCGTTTCGCAGCCGGAGCAGTTCGGGGTCGGGATGACGGCAGGTAGAGGATTCATCGCGCTCGCCGCTCTCATCTTCGGCGGTTGGCGTCCGATACCGACTGCGCTTGCCGCGTTTTCCTTCGGGTTCTTCGATGCGCTTCAACTCCGACTCCAGGGAGAGAAGGTCGCGGGAGTCGAATGGCCCTCGCAGATGTGGGCGGCGTTGCCGTATCTGCTGACTCTGATCGCATTGGCCGGCTTTTTGATGAAGTCGCGTCAGCCCGCCGCGCTTGGGAAGGAGTGAAGGCAACCAAAGAGAGCGAGAGGACACGCGAAGCGCGTCCTCTCGAAGAAGCAGTGGGCAGCAGCTCTACTTCACGGCGATGCCCTTGGCTTTGAGGGTCTTACGTATGCGAGCCTCGTCGAACCCGCACATTCGATCGAGAACGACGCCCTTGCTGTCCACGACGTAGTTCGATGGATAGGCTTGGATGCCGAACTTCTTGTGGACTTCGGTCGGAGCCATCAGCGGCGTCAATTCGAATCCGTTCTCTCCGAAATACTTCTTGATCGTGTCCGCCGAGTCTCCGATGTTCATCGCCAACATCCCAAGACCGGAGGCTTTTCCTTCCGCGTACAGTTTCTGAAGGTGAGGCAACTCCTCACGGCAGCCCCCTCAGTTGTAGAACCAGAAGTTGATCAGGGTCGCCTTGTTCTTCTTGACGTAGTCGAGCAACTTGACTTTCGCGCCCGTGTGGGTCGGGATCTCGTAGTCGGGGATCGTCTGCCCGACCTTGAGCATCTGCTTTTCGTACTCAGGAAAGGTCTGAGGCGGAACGGCCAGAGCGCAAGTGGCGACCGCCAGCGTGGTTAGTATCATGTGAGCCTCCAGTGGGACGTCACCAGGCGTCCCTCACGCAGGATGATACGCCATACTCCCGGGTACGAAGCCCTAATGCCTCGGCCTAAAGCCCCGGCTACCGGGTAATTGGTCGGTGGAAAGGGAGGTTCACTCTGTTTAGAGCCATCTTTGTCGCTTGTTCGCTGCTCGCCGCGTCGCTCGGCGCCGCGCAGACGCTTTCGCTCATGGAGGCGCTCGAAATGGCTCGCGAGAACAACGGGACACTCGCCGCCGCCCTAAAGTCCCGCGAGTCGGCCGAGTCCTCCGTTCGCTCTGCGATGTCGGCCTTCTGGCCGACGATCACGCCACAGTATCGGCACACGAACACCCGCATCGATCCGGGCCTGTTCACGGGCACGACTAGAACGGACGAGTTGGGCATCTTCGCCAACTGGACTCTCCTCGACGGAGGACAGAGGTGGTTCTCGCTCGAGCGTGCGAAGCGGATGAGTCAGGCGAGCGCATACCAAACCGTGTGGACCATGCGCCAGGTTCTGTTCAACGTCGTCGTTCAGTACTACGATGCTCTGCGAAGCAACGAACTGCTCAAAGTGGCGGATGCTCAGGTGGCCCGCGCGAAGCAGGCGCTCGAAATCACGCAGAAGCAGGTCGAGATGGAGATCGCAGCCGCCAAAGACATCCTTCAAGCGAAAGCCGATTTGGCAAACGCGGTGGTGAATCAACTCACGGCGAAGAATGCGGTGAAATCGTCTCATGCGTCTCTCAAAGCGACGATCGGTTGGCCCTCGAGAGAAGATTTGCCGGAACTGACAGAGCCTCAGCGAATCGGCGAAATCGCGCCCGAGTTGACCATCGATCAAGCATGGGAGGAAGGGATCAAAAACCGCCCGGACTTAATGGACTCGCAGAGGCGAATCGAAGCCTCGAAGTTCGACGTTTTGAATGCGAAGCGGTCGGCCGGCCTCGACTGGTCGCTCAACCTCAGCTACGATCGAACGTTTGAATCAGAGGACTTTGGGCAGCGCGCGCTCACCTTCTTAGTTCACTTTCCGCTGTTCGATGGCGGCTTCTCGAGGGAACTCGTCAAACAGTCCGAACTTTCGTTCGAAGCGAGCCAGAAGTTGTTCGACCAGGATCTTCGTGACGTTCGTTCTGAGATCGAAAGCGCGTTCTATTCCTGGAAGCAGAATCAGGAACGCCTCGGCGCCGCTGAGTCGGCGCTCGAAGCGGCGCGAGAGAACTTCAAGGCTGCAATCGAGAGCCAGGACGCCGGTGTTGCGAGCATCGTTGAGGTGACGAACGCACAGGTTTCACTTGTGACTGCGGAGACGAACTACGTCGAGGCGGTGTACGACTTCTACATCAGCGAAGTCCAATTGCGGCTGGTGATCGGTGAGCCGATGCCCGGTGAAGAGAAGTGAGCGAGCCCGTCATCTCGGTGCGACACCTTTCCAAGGACTACGACATGGGAAAGGTCGTGGTTCACGCGCTGCGTGACGTGAGCCTCGACATCATGCCCGGCGAATTCGTGGCTGTCACGGGACCATCGGGTTCTGGAAAGTCCACGTTCATGAATCTGCTCGGGTGCCTCGACAGGCCGACACGGGGCGAGTACTTCCTGCAAGGCCGTTCCGTCTCCGAACTCTCGGATGCAGAACTCGCGGTGATTCGCAATCGCATGATCGGTTTCATCTTCCAATCGTACAATCTCTTGCCGCGCACCACCGCGCTTCAGAACGTCGAGCTTCCGTTGGTCTACGGAGGGACTGGCAGCCGGCGGGAGAAGGCCGCCAAGGCGCTCGAGCGCGTCGGGCTGCAGCAGCGAATGGATCACCGGCCGAACGAGTTGTCCGGCGGACAGCAGCAGAGGGTCGCCATCGCACGAGCCATCGTCAACGACCCGGTCATCATCCTCGCAGACGAGCCGACGGGCAACCTCGACACTCGCACGGGCGAGGAGATCCTGGCCCTGTTCCAGGAACTCAACCGCGAGGGCCGAACCGTCGTGCTGGTGACCCACGAGCCGGATGTCGTCCAGCACTGCACGAGGGTGATCCGGTTCCGGGACGGCCACCTGGTGGCGGACGAGCCCGTGACCGAACGCCTCGATGCCCGCGACGTGCTGGCCTCGCTCCCGCCGCCGGAACCGGAGTATGCCGAAGCCTAGGCCCGGGTCCCGCTGAGACCGGGGGCCGCCCACGCCGATAATCTCTCTGGGGCCGGAGTCATCCTGCGGCGCCTGGAGGGTTCGTTTCGAGTGACCGAATTTCGCGCCAAGGGCATCAGTGAGTATCGCCGGCAGAGCGTCAACAGCGCTTCCCCCATACAACTCGTCGTGATGCTCTATGACGGTGCGCTTCGAGCCTGCGAGGCAGCCGCAGCCGCGATGGAGGGGGGGAACCTCCAGAGGCAGCACGAGCAGTTGCTCCGTGCCCAAAAGATTCTCACCGAACTGTCGGGAAGCCTCGACATGGACGGCGGAGGGGAGATTGCGAAGAATCTGTTCGGCCTCTACGCGTACTGCCTGAACGAACTCGTTACCGCGAATATCGACGACGATCCAGCGCCAGTGCGACGCTGCATCCGAGTGCTCAGCGAACTGAGGGGCGCGTGGGCGGAACTCAACGAAAGGCCCCCGCAGGAGGCGAAACATGCAGCATGAGCGAAACGCATGCGTGCTTGCGGAGAAACTGATGGCGGTCACGCTCGCAGCGCACGCTTCGATCCGTGACGACGATTGGCAGACCGCCGGGCAACTGCTCAGACGACGCGACCAACTCTTGACACAGTTGGAGGCGTGCGAGAACCTGCCGGATGCTCAAGCCGTGCTTGAGCAGATCCAGGGCGCCGAAGAATCACTGTTCGCGCTCATCGACAAGAAGGCGTGCGAGGCCTTCGCTGAGGTCGCCAGAAACCACCAGGTTCGTTCCGCCGCGATCGCCTACGCAGGCGAGAGAAGAAAGTACGGCCATCTCGAAGACGTAGGGTAGCGCTCCTCGACCCAATCCTCCCACACACAAGCCCGCCTACAGGGTATCCCTAAGCCATGCCAGTCGTTCTCGACGGCGCGATGGGTACGGAACTGCAGCGGCGTGGGCTCGACACGAGCCTTCCTTTGTGGTCTGCGCGCGCGCTCATCGAGGCGCCGGACGAAGTTGTGAAAATCCACCAGGACTACGTAACGGCGGGAGCCGACGTGTTGACCACAAACAGTTTCCGAACCCACCGAAGGTCGCTGGAAAAGGCGCAATTGGGCGAGCAAGCGATGCGCCTGACGAGGCTCTCCGTTGAACTCGCTCGCACCGCCGCGTCAATGAGTTCAGGCGCCGTGAAAGTCGCGGGCTCGATCTCGCCGCTCGAAGACTGCTACCGCCCGGACTTGTCTCCGAATGACTTCGGGCGTGAATTCCATGGAATCGCGTCGCATTTGGCGGACGCCGGATGCGATCTGCTGCTGGTCGAGACGATGAACAACGGCCGCGAAGCAGAGGCGGCCACTCGCGCTGCGGTCGACACGGGCTTGCCCGTGTGGGTGAGCCTCAATCCTTCAAATGCCGATCCCGCGCGGCTGTTGAGCGGCGAGTCGCTCGCCGACGTAGCGAAGAGTATCGAATCACTGGGAGTGGCGGCGATCCTTGTGAACTGCGCCCCCCCGGAGGTCATCGAGTCGGCTCTGAGAGTTCTGCGCGGCGCGGTTCGAACCAGGATCGGCGCCTACTCTAACAACGGCCTGCCCGACGAACAGAGCGGTTGGCGATTCGATTCCGACTTACCCGTCCGTGAGTTCGTTCTCCACTGCCGCCGACTCGTGGAAATTGGTGCGGACATCGTTGGCGGGTGTTGCGGAACTCGACCGGAGCACATCGAAGCGCTGTCTCGCGACTTGCGAAGCGGCGACCGCACAACGGAGGCGATGCACTGAATTGAGAAGGACGGTCGGCTCGTTCCTTGTCATCTTGATCGTCGCAGCAGCGACGTTCCTTCTAATCAAGTTCGGATTCGAGCGGCCCGTCGTCATCCCAGAAAAGCAGTCGGGCCTGAGAATCGCGACTTACAACATCGCCTGGATGGGCGAGGGAATGACGCCGGAACGAGTGGCGAACCTTCGGTCGGTTCTTGCGAACCTGAAGGCGGACATCGTGGCGGTCCAGGAAGCGGAAAGCCTGAAGGCGATGCGGCGAGTGTTCGGGAGGGAGTGGCAGATTGCGATGTTGAACGATCCTTCCGAACTTCAAGAACTTGCGCTCGCCGTTCGCCTGCCTTCGAAAGTGCTATCTCGCTCGATGGTCTTTCCGGACTCGTCCCTCGACGACGCGTTTCCCGGAAAGCGCGACGTGCTTCGGGTTGTGGTGCGACCGCCGAGCGGAAACGACATCGTCTTCTACGTCGTGCATATGAAGAGCCGGCGCGGTGGAAGGATTGAAACCGATCCTCAGCGCATCAAGGCTTGCGCCCTGCTCGCGAGTCGCTTGGAGAAGTCCAAGGACGAACGGATTGTCGTATTGGGCGACTTCAACGACTATCCCGACGACCGCAGCGTGAACATTCTGGAGACGGGCGACCCGAATGCGAAGGGCGAGATGGAGGAGCGCCCGGGCCGCCTCTTCATTAACCTGGCAGAAGACCTCGCGAAGCGGGAGTGCGTCTCACTCGAACTCCACGCGCGGTTCCGCGGAAGGCCGATGCAACCCGTCGTCTACGGGGCGAGGTGGGACAACAACCGACTTCAAGGCGTGAAGTACCGGTTTCCGGATGACGTCAACGTCACGCAGGCTCTGTTCGACCAGATTCTGATCAGTCACTCGCTCAAAGATGCGGTGATAGGGCGGCCGTTCGTGTACGCGGGCGCGGATGCGCTTCGGGGAGCAGAGGCGAGGCGATTGGAGGGTGGCCGGCAGGAGGGGTCGCTCGCGTCCGACCACTTGCCGGTTTGCGTCGACCTGCGCCCTTAGTTCTTTCCAGGGGGGGCCATCAGCGGGCGCAAGGCTTCGAGCAGCCTCATCGCGACGACGAGTTTCGAGGAGCGCGGAATCTCGATCTTGGAGCCGTCTCGAAAGAGGACGGTGACCTCATTGTCGTCCGAATCGAATCCGATGTCCGATCTCGACACGTCGTTTGCGGCGATGGCGGAAAGCCCCTTCTTCTCCAACTTCGCTCGAGCGGCCGCTTCGACCTCGCTCACTTCGGCGGCGAATCCGCAGACGACAAGTTCGGGGAACTTCTCTGCCACGGTTGCCACGATGTCCTGTGTCGGCGCGAGTTCGACCGTCAGATCTCCGTCGCGCCGGATCTTGTCGGACCGAGGCTCCTTCGGCGTGAAGTCCGCGACCGCGGCCGCCGCGACGAAGAGATCGGCGTTTTGGCAAGCGTTGAGCGCGCTCGTCAGCATCTCGGAGGCGGTCTCCACTCTCCGGGTGTCGGCTCTGGGTGGGGGCGTGAGGCAGGTCGGACCCGTGATCAGCACGACCTCGGCCCCCATCTGAATGGCGGCTCTGGCGATGGCGTATCCCATCTTTCCGCTCGAACGGTTCGTGAGAATTCGAACCGGATCCAGCGGCTCGGCAGTCGGCCCCGCGGTCACCACGACACGGGTCCCGCGATAGAGGTCCGAGCGCATCGCCGCTTGAAGCGTCGCCTCGACGATGACTTGTGTCGGCGCGAGTTTTCCCTGACCGTGCTCGCCGCAGGCCACATCGCCTTCGGTCGGCTCGACGACGATCGCGCCCCGATCTCTTAGAGCCTTAAGGTTCTGCTGCGTCGCTTCGTGCGAGAACATCTCGGGATTCATCGCGGGCGCAACGACGAGCGGGGCGGTGGAGGCGACGGCGATCGTGGAAAACATGTCTTCGCTTCGGCCAGCCGCAAGTCGGGCCAGCGCATTCGCGCTTGCGGGGCAGACGAGGAGAACATCGGCGTCCCTCGCCCAGTCTATGTGCGCCATTCTCCCGGGCTTGGGTTCGTCGAAGGCGTCCGTGAGAGCTGGATTTCCGGTGAGGGCCTCGAAAAGGGTCGCTGTCACAAACTCCGCAGCCCCGCGAGACAGGCACACGCGAACCTCGAAGCCGGCACGCATCAGATCGCGAGCGACGTCCGCCGCGCGGTACGCGGCCACGCTTCCCGTAACTCCCATGACGACGACGCCCTTCATGCGGCGACTTCCCCAAAGACCGCCTCGTCGAGTTCGCGCACCGCTTCCTCCACGACATCGTTGACGATCTGCACTTTGTATTGCGACACGAAAGCCATTTCACGCTTGGCGTTTTCCAGCCTCGTTCTCAGCGATTCCGCCGTTTCAGTGCCGCGAGCGCGAAGCCTTCGTTCGAGTTCCTCCAGGCTTGGTGGGAGCAGGAACACGGTGATCGCTTCCGGCATGACGTTCACGACATCCATCGCGCCCTGAACATCGATTTGCAGCACGACCGTCTTGCCCTGGGCCAGGAGCCTTTCGACGTCGGATCGAGGGCTTCCGTAGCGATCTCCGTGCACGTCTTTATGCTCCAGGAACTCGCCCCGCTCCACCATCTCCTGAAATTCGTCGTCCGTGACGAACTGATAATGCACTCCGTCCACCTCACCGCTTCTCGGTTCGCGGGTCGTAAATGTCAGCACGCGCGCCACGTCCGGCCGCAGGGACTTCCATGCGTTGAGGACGGTGTCCTTCCCGCTGCCGCTCGGGCCGGAGAGGATGACGAGTTTTCCGGCCATCAGCCGACCATCCTCATGATCGCGTCAGCGATTCTCAGTGGATCATGCCGCACGACGTCGGTTTCCGAAATGAGGTTGCCCGCAACCGGCCGCAGGCCCATTGCCCGAATTCGATCCGAATCCGGTTCGACAAACTCCTGTCCAACTTCGGCGTATCGCTTCAGCAGGTATTGCGTCGGCATCGCTTTGTTGATCAGAACGTAATCGAAAACCCTCCGCTTAACGTTCGCTTCGATCGCGTGCACGTGATCGCTGGCTGAGAACTGGTCGCTCTCTCCCGGCTGGGTCATGACATTGCAAACGTAAACTTTTGTTGCGGGCGAATCCGCAATCGCCTCTGCGATTCCGGGCACGAGGAGGGGCGGGATCACGCTGGTGAAAACTGATCCTGGGCCGACGACGATGATGTCTGCTTCCGCGATCGCATCGAGAACGGGAGCGTAAGCCTGGACGTTGGGAGGATCCAAGTAGATTCGCCTGACTCTCAAGCGAGATTGAGCGATGGCCGTTTCGCCGCACAGGATCGAGCCGTCTTCCATTTCGGCGCGAAGCCGAACGGATTCGAGGGTCGCCGGGAGCGCTTTGCCGCGAATCGCGAGGACCTTTCCGATCTCCTCCACGGCTTTGTCGAAATCGCCTGTGAGATCAACCATCGCCGCGATGAGCAGGTTGCCCGTGCTGTGTCCGCTCAGCGAGCCGGACGCGCCTTCAAAGCGGTGCTGGAAGAGGTCGGTCATCGTCTTCTCTGCGTCTGCGAGCGCGACGAGGCAGTTTCTGATGTCGCCAGGAGGCAGGATGCCCTTGTCTTCGATCAGTTTCCCGCTCGAGCCGCCGTCATCCGTGACCGTCACGACGGCTGTGATGCGGTTCGTTCGCTGCTTAAGACCTCGCAAAAGCGTCGAGAGACCAGTGCCCCCCCCGATCGCCACGACGCTCGGTCCCGCCGAGAGCGCGTGAAGTTTCAATATCGTTCCGACGATCTTTCCCTGATAGTTCGGATTGAGAGTCCTCATAATCTCGCGCATGAGGTTTTTGAGCCCGACGAACACCACGTATCCGCCGAGAATCAGGAGCGCCCCGGAGAGATAGTGCTTCGCGACCGGCACCTGCGAAGCCTCCACGAACACGGAAAGCAGCCCATTCACAAGGTTGCCGATGCCGGCCAAGATCGGCTTCAACAGCAGGTCGAAAGAGAGCGCGACGCCCACAAGGAACATCGCAACGCCCGCGAGCACGGTGTAGAGCGCGCGGCGAAATGCCGCTGCGCTCGAAAGCCACCTCTTGATCTTATGCGGTCTTTTCACCCTTCACCGCAAATCGACGCAAGAAGCCCAGGATCACCCCCATCACCACGCTGCAGAAGAGCGCCGCCCAGAAGTCACCGACGAAGAACCCGATCTTCAATTGACCGACCCAAAGGAAGAGCGCGGCGTTGATCACAAGCCAAGCGATGCCGAACGTGAGACAGTTCAGCGGGGCTGTGATCAGTTTCGCCACGACGCCGACGGTCGCATTCACTAATCCAAGCAACGCTACCCCGAGGAACATGGGCCAGGGGTTCTTCGGGTCGAGGGCTGCGTCGAAGCCGAGTCGGCCTGCAACGTAGACGGCCGCCGCAAGGCTCACGGCCGAGATCATCCAGTAGAGGAGCAGGTTCATGGTGTGAGCCCTTCCATTGTAGACTCGGCTCGGCTTGACTTGCCGTCGGGTCCCGGCCATACTCCGGGACCGTGAAGCCGCACACGCCGATGCTCCGGCAATATTTCGCCACGAAGGAGCGGCATCCTGGAGTCCTCCTGGCGATGCGAGTCGGAGACTTCTACGAGTTCTACGGAGAGGATGCGGAAACCGCGGCTCGCGCCCTGTCCATCACTCTCACCGGCCGGGAGGACGGGCCGAACGGACGCATCCCGATGGCGGGAGTTCCCTTTCACTCGGTTGAGAAGTACCTCGCGCAACTGATCCGACAAGGATTCAAGGTTGCGCTCTGCGATCAGGTCGAAGATCCGAAGAAGGCGAAAGGGCTCGTGCGGAGGGAAGTTACGAGAGTCATCACGCCCGGCACGGTGCTGGAAGAAAGCATGCTCTCCGAGCGATCGAATAACTTCCTCGCGTCGATCGCGCCGGCGGAGGGTGGCGCCGGGATCGGATTCCTCGATCTCTCGACAGGCGAGTTCTTGGTAACTCAAGTCGACGGAGAGGACGCGGCCGAAAAGAGCCTAAACGAAGTTGTGCGCCTGAATCCCGCAGAGTGCCTACTGCCCGAAGAAGCGGAAGAATTGTACGAGTTCCTGTCCAAGATCACGCAGGCGATCGTCACGAGGCGAAAGGGACTCAGACCGAGGGAAGCCAAAGAGAGGCTGCTGCGACAGTTTGGGACACAGTCACTTGCGCCATTCGGACTCGAAACACTCGACGCTGCGACCATGGCCGCAGGGACGATTCTCGATTACCTCGACGAGAATGAACTCGACGCAAGCCACATCGATCACGTCGTCACCTACTCTCTCGGCGACCGAATGAGGATGGACGCGGCCACGCTGCGAAGTTTGGAACTCACGTCCAACATCTTCGACGGCGGGAGCAGGATGACGCTCTTGGAAACGCTCGATCACACGAAGACGGGAATGGGCTCGCGTCTTCTCAAGCGCTGGATCGAAGAGCCGCTGCTCGACGAAGCCGCCATCAACGACCGCCTCGACGCAGTGGAGGGTTTTCTTCGCTCCGCTTTGCAAAGGGACTCCGTTCGAGACCTTCTCGCAAGACTCTATGACATTCAGAGGCTCGTAGGAAGATGCGCGACGGCGGTCGCCAACCCGAGGGACCTCGTTGCGCTCCGCTCTTCGCTGGAAACTGTCCCGGAACTCGTCGCCAAGGCGAGCGAGTGCGCAAGCGGATCGGCGAAGAAGGCGATCGAGAACATCTCCGCCGAAGAGGAACTCACGGACCTCCTGAAGAGAGCCATCGTGGACGATCCGCCGATGACCGTTCGCGAGGGGGGGATCATTCGGCAGGGGTACTCGCAGGAACTCGACGAACTCCGCGCACTCTCGCGTGAGGGCAAGACTTACATCGCTCAACTCGAAGGAAAGGAGCGGACGGCGACCGGAATCGAACGTCTGAAAGTCGGATACAACTCCGTCTTCGGTTACTACCTCGAAGTCCCGAAGACGCAAATCGCTCACGTCCCGGACCGTTACATTCGAAAGCAAACGACGGCGAACGCGGAGCGATACATCACGGCGGAGTTAAAGGAGTTCGAGGCGAAGGTTTTGGGTTCGGAAGAAAAGGCAACCGAACTCGAATACGATCTGTTCGGTGAGATTCGATCTCAAGCCGCGGCGCGCGCGAGCAGCCTGCTTCGCACCGCAAGATCAATCGCAGAACTGGACGTGTTTCAATCCCTCGCCCACGTCGCTTCGGCCAATCGTTACTGCAGACCAGTGCTGAGAGAGGCGCATGAGATCGATCTCAAGGCCGCAAGGCATCCGGTCGTCGAAGCGAAGATGGGTCTGGGTTCCTTTGTGCCGAACGACGTGCGGCTGACCGACACCGCTTCGCTCATCGTGCTCACGGGCCCGAACATGAGCGGGAAGTCGACCTACTTGCGACAGACCGCGCACGTCGTTCTCATGGCGCAGATCGGCAGTTTCGTTCCGGCGCAATCGGCAACGCTCGGAATCACGGATAGGGTCTTCGCGAGAATCGGAGCGCGAGACGAGATCGCCACGGGACAGAGCACGTTCATGGTCGAGATGACCGAGGCAGCCAACATCCTCCACCACGCAACGGAACGGAGCCTCGTGATCCTCGATGAGATCGGTCGCGGTACGAGCACGTTTGATGGCCTGGCCATAGCATGGGCTATCGCGGAGCGGCTTGCAAGGGTGCGATCGAAGACGCTTTTTGCCACCCACTATCATCAGCTGAATCGTCTGGCAGAACAGGAACCGACGGTTCGTAACTATCGAGTCGCCGTGCGCGAGGAAGGGGATAAGGTGATCTGGCTTCACAAGGTGCTGGAGGGGGGGACGGACCGAAGTTACGGGATTCAGGTCGCTCGGATGGCAGGTGTCCCTGCTTCCGTGCTCGAACGCGCCTCGGAAATCCTCGACCAATTAGAAGGGTCCGAGGCCGCTCCCGCAGCATCGAAAATCCAGGAGCAGACACTGCAGATGACGCTCTTCACCGGTGAGCCGCCAGAAGTGGTGAAGCGACTCCGTAGCCTCGACACCTCCTCTCTCACTCCGCTCGAGGCGTTGGTTCTTCTCGACAACCTAAAGCGAGAGTACGCAGACAAGAATGGCTGAGGCGCTGCGTGTCGTCGAGTGCGTGCCCGACGTCGCAGTGAAGGGGCTCGGTGAGTCCTACACGTATCTTCTGCCGGATGCGATGGAGGTCGCTTCCGGAGACGCGCTCCTCGTCCCCTTCGGCAACCGGGTCGTCTTGGCGTATGCCGTCGAGGCCAAGTCTGTTCGCGCAGAAGACCTTTCTGTGCCGGCGAGCAGACTGAGGCGCGCAGTCGCCCTCGTGGAGGGCCTCTCTCTGCCGAACGAACTCATCGACACGATGATCCGGACTGCGACTGCGACCCTCTCGACTCCCGCCGCGGCGCTCCGCGCAGCAATGCCTCCCGGCGCGCGCGCCAGGCTCACGACGCAAATCGTCGTTCAGAAAGAGGAGGCGGGCGATCTGTCCGCCGAGGAGTCGGAGGCGCTGAAGGCCATCCTGGAGCGGGGGGGGACTGTGTCGGCAACTTCCGCAACTCGCGTCATGAGTCCCGCGATACGCAATGGTCTATTGGAAACGGGCCACGTCGCGCTGCGGTACTCCCTCGGCAAGGAACGCTCGTCCTTTCCGAAGGCGGTGAAGATCGCCGACGAAGCGGCGGCAGTGGAGTTCTTAGCGAAGGAGGCGAAGTCGAAGCCCGCGCAAGCCGCCGTCCTCGATTCCCTCACTCGCACACCCGGCGGTTGGATCGAAGTCCAGGAGTTGAAACTCACGACGGGATGTTCGGACGAAACTCTGAAGAGGCTCCTTGAATCGCGGCTTATCGTCGAAGTCAAGCGCGAGGCGAGACTCCGCTCGCGCACTCCGCCCCTTTCACTGACCCCGGAACAAGAGTTCGCATGCGCCCCGATTCTTCGAAGCATCGGAGAGATGAAGTTCGATGAGTTCCTCCTGTTTGGAGTCACAGGCAGCGGAAAGACCGAGGTGTACATGAGGGCGATCGAAGCGGCACTCGCCGCGGGCAGGCAGGCGCTCTTCTTGGTGCCAGAGATCTCACTTGGTGCGCAGATCGTTGCCGAACTACGAGGTCGGTTTGGTCAGAGCGTTGCGCTGCTTCACAGCAGGCTCTCCGCTCGCGAGCGGCTCGGCAATTGGAGGCGCGTGAGAAGCGGCGAATCTCCGATCGCAGTCGGGGCAAGAAGCGCGGCCATGGCGCCCCTGACGAACATCGGCGTCGTCATCCTCGACGAGGAGCACGACGCTGGATATAAGCAGGAGTCAGGCCTTCGATATCATGCGCGGGATGTTGCGCGCATGCGTTCCGTCGCTCACGGCGCAACTCTGATCCTCGGTTCCGCAACGCCTTCGGTCGAGACGTTTTACGAAGCGGACTCGAAGCGGAGCGTCGAAATTCTGCGCATGAGCCAGCGCGCGACTTTCGAATCGCTTCCGGAAGTTAGGGTCATCGATTTGAAAAAAACGTTCGAACAGGGAAAGCCATCCATCCTCACCGACGAACTGCATGAGGCCCTTACCGAATGTCTTGAGAGGAAGGACCAGTGTCTTTTGTTCATCAATCGCAGAGCGTTTGCGAGCGCGCTGCTCTGCCGGGAGTGTGGTCACGTTCCGAAGTGCAAGTCCTGCTCGACCTCCTTGACGTATCACCTCTCGACCAAGAGCCTGCGGTGCCACCACTGCGGGCATCGCGAGCGTGCGCCCGATGTCTGTCCGAAGTGTGAAGGCCGGCGCATCCGGCCTTTGGGGCTCGGCACGGAGCGAGTGGAGGCCGTCGTGAAGGAGGCATTTCCCTCCGCGCGCGTCGGCCGCCTCGACCGCGACGTTGCCAGTCGCCCGGACGGCGCAGAGTCGGTTCTGATGAAACTGCAGAGCGGGGAATTAGACGTCCTCGTCGGCACACAGATGATCGCCAAGGGGCTCGACTTCCCTGGCGTGTCGCTCGTTGGCGTCGTCGCCGCCGACGTTGGACTGAGCATTCCGGATTACAGAGCGAACGAGCGCACCTTCCAACTCATTACGCAAGTGTCGGGCAGAGCGGGGCGGCACAAGCCCGGGAGAGTCATCGTGCAGACCTTTCAGCCTGAGCACCCCTCCGTCCGGTTCGGCGCCGCGCATGACTACGACGGCTTCTACAGAGAGGAGATCCGAGACCGGCAGGATGCGGAGTATCCGCCGCTCCGGAGGATCGTGCGATATGTCGCTTCTGCGGAAGTTCGCGAGGAGGCCCAGACGTTGATCCGGAGCGTCGCCGACGACCTCTCCCAACGAGAGGCCGTCGAAGTTGTCGGCCCAGCCGAGGCTCCGATTGCGCGACTGCACGGCAAGTGGAGGTTCCACCTTCTCGTCAAGTTGATGCCATCGGATGATGTGTCAATCTGTGCCGTCCCCCCTGCGCGCTTCTCGCAGAAAGGCGCGATTCTGACGGTGGATGTGGATCCGGGGTCGCTGCTTTAGGTCCGTGCAATAATCGCGCCGAGTGGACATCTTCGTTCCTGACGAATTCAAACCTCTGTGGGTGTTCGATGATGAGCATCCGATCGTGAAGTATCCAGCCGACGTTTTGCGCCAGGTTGCGAATCCTGTCGAACGCGTCAACAAGAAGGTGCGCGAGGTGATCGAGAAGATGACGAAGGCCATGCGCCAAGCGAACGGAATCGGACTCGCAGCCCCGCAAATGGGAGTTCCGCAGCGTGTGATTCTCATCGCGCCGGAAGGAATGAAAGTCACAGCCTTGGTAAACCCAACGGTGACATGGTCCGACGGCGAGGCCGTTGGGCAGGAAGGCTGCCTCAGCCTTCCGGGACTCTATGGTGATGTCAAGCGCCCTGCGCGCGTCGAGGTGCGCGCACTCGATCCCTACGGAAAACCCATCACGCTCAAACTGGAAGGCATGCCGGCGCGAGTCGTGCAACACGAAATCGACCACCTCGACGGAGTGCTGTTTATCGACAAGGCAGATCCGGCGACTCTCCACTGGTCCTGGCCCGCAGGTGCCGACGCTGAGTAGTGAGGCTGGCGTTCTTCGGCACGAGTTCCTTCGCGGTGCCCGCTTTGCGCGCGACGGCGGAAGCGGTCGTGCTCGTCGTGACTCAGCCCCCCCGGCCCTCGGGTCGGGGCCGCCAATTGACGTACTCTCCCGTCTGGCGAACGGCCGAATCGCTTGGGATCGAGGTGTGTGCGCCGGAGAAGGCTTCAGATCCCGCCTTCATCGAGCGAATTCGCGCGATGAAGTGCGATGCGCTCATCGTCGCAAGTTACGGTCAGATACTTAAGCAGGACCTGCTCGATTCGGCCCATCGGGGGGGGATCAACCTCCACGGCTCGATCCTCCCACGCCATCGTGGCGCAGCGCCGGTTCAGTGGACGATCCTCTCTGGGGACGCGGAAGCCGGTGTGACGCTGATGCAGATGGACCGCGGCCTGGATACCGGCGACATCATCGCCATCGCGAGGACCGAAATCGGGCCGGACGAAACCGCAGGCGAACTCGAAGAGCGGCTCTCAGAGTTGGCTTCCGACTTGCTTTGCAGTTGGATGCCTCACATACGCGACGGAGACTATCCGCGAATTCCTCAAGATGAGTCGCTTGCGACCCTCGCGCGAAAGTTGTCGAGAGCAGATGGTGCGTTGGACCTCGCGTCGGAAGCGCGAGATGCCTACAATCGTTTTCGCGCGTGCACCCCAAGGCCGGGCGCGTTTATTCAGACCAGGTTCGGCGCGCTCAGCGTTCACGAGATGCGCTTGCAGGAAGGCTCGGGCGGTCAGATTGCGACGGTCCGGTACAAGGGGGGCGGCGACCTGGTGTTGGTTGGCACGGGCGCCGACTTCGTTCTGAAGTCGGTCCAACTTCCCGGCAAGCGCAGAGTGACCGGCGAGGAGTTCGCGAACGGCGTTCGGCTGCGGGTCGGCGATTCTCTCGTGTAGTTCTCCATAATGCACATCGTGAAAGCCTGCGGCTGGTTGGCGTTCGTCGCTCTATTCGCGATCTCGTGCGGCGGTGAATCGAAGGGCGGTGCATCGCAAAGCGGGGGTGCGAAACAAGAGATCGCGCTCTTCCCGTTCGCCGAAGGAGAAAAGGCGGGGTACATCGACCAAACAGGAAGAGTCGCAATTCCCGCGAAGTTCGACGCGGCCCTGGAATTCAGTGATGGCCTCGCGGCAGTACTCGTGGGCGAGGACTACGGCTACATAGACCAGAGCGGCGAGATTGTCGTCAAGCCGGCTTACGTGATGGTGGGCCCCTTTTCGGAGGGCATGGCGTGCGTGATGATCGGCGAGAAGTGGGGATTCATCGACACAGCCGGCAGGCTCGTCATTCCACCCAAATACGACATGCCGATTGGCGACGGCGTCTACCCGAGTTCGTTTTCCGACGGGCTCGCCGCTGCGCCCGTCGGAGAGAAGTGGGGGTTCATCGACAAAACCGGCAAGATGGTAGTTCCGCTCCAGTTCGAATGGGCCTACGACTTTTCAGAAGGATTGGCTAGCGTGACGAAGGACGGACTCACCGGCTACATCGACAAGTCCGGAAAATTCGTCATCGAACCCAGGTTCCAGGGCGGAGCCTCGTTCCACGAGGGCCTGGCCAGCGTCGTCATAGACGCGAAGGTCGGCTTTATTGACAAGGCCGGGAAAGTCGTGATCGAGCCGAAGTTCGATTGGGCTGGAGACTTCTCCGAGGGATTAGCGATGGCATCGGTCGGGGAGAAGATCGGCTTCATTGACGTAAATGGCGGATTCGCCATCGCACCGAAGTTCGACGTTCCTCCGTTTGAGGTTCTCGACTTCATGAAGTTCAGCGAGGGCCTTGCGGCCGTGTACGTCGCCGGCAAGGAGTTGCACGAAGGAAGAGTCGGGTTCATCGACAAGAACGGCAAGTGGGCAATCGAACCGAAGTTCGAATTCGCGATGCCGTTCAACAGAGGATTGGCTCGCGGTTCGGAGAATGGAAAACTCGTCTACGTCGACAAGTCGGGCAAGTACGTGTTCCGCGAGAAGTAGCCTTTACGACAACCCCATCATCGGTAGGATTAGTCGCAGTGCGCCGAGCACGACGAGAAAACTGATCACGTCGAACAGGATTCCAGTCTTCATCATCGTGGCAGGCGGGATGTATCCGCTGCTGTAGACGATTGCGTTGGGTGGGGTGCTGATCGGCAGCATGAAGCCGAAGTTCGACCCGAGGGCCGCTCCCAACGCCGCGGGAATCGGGCTCACCCCTGCGCCCTCCGCAAGGCCGATCGCGATCGGCACCACCGTCGTCGCAGCAGCCGTGTTGCTCGCGATCTCGCTCATCGCGATCGAGAGGCCTATGGCGAGCGCTGCGATGGACCAAGTGCTGTCCGCCCCCGTCGCACCCTTCATGGCCTCGCCGACCGACTGAGCGAGACCCGTATCCAAGGTCGCCTTGCCGAGCGCAATGCCGCCGCCAAACAAAAGAATCGTTCCCCAGTCGATGCCCGACGCCGATTTCCAACTCATCGCGTATCCAGTCGTCGAACTTCGCCACGGCAGGACGAACAGGGCAAACGCGCCGATGAGCGCCGCATACGATTCCGGAAGATGCTCGGCGAGCCAGGCCGCGGTCGGATTGTCGGCGCCTAACAAGTAGACGAGCGCGCCGGGAAGAATCCAGAGCGAGAGGGAGAGGCCGAAAGCCGCCAACGTCGAGCGTTCGCCATCCGTCATCGGTCCCAACTCGCGAAGTTTCTCTTTGGACTTGACCCAAGCGTCGCGCGTGTCCACGTCCTTGGTGCCATACATCCCGCGGAGAACGAACCAAGCGATGAGCAGCATCACGATCGTGATCGGCATCGCGAAGATCGCCCAGTCTACGAAGTTGATCCTCTGGCCCGTCGCCTCGCTGATTAACTTCACCCCAATCACGTTGGGCGGCGTGCCCACGATGGTGCCGACCGCGAGGCTCGATCCCCAAGTGAGCATGAGCAGGATTCCGATCGCGGGCTTTCCGCGCTGCTCTTCCCCGATGCTCTGAACAATCGCGAGGCCGATGGGAAGCAGCATCGCCGTGGTAGCGGTGTTGCTGACGAATAGCGAGATCGCCGTGGCCACGACACCGAGTGAAAGAAAGATCGCGGAGAGGCTTCGCGAAGCCGCGCGAATCGAAAGCAGCCAGTGCGTGATTCGAACCCCGAGCCCTGTGTCAGACATCGCCTTGGCGAGAATGAAACTACCGACAAAAAGGAAGATCGTTGGATCCCCATAGGATGCGAACGCCTTGGACGGCTCCACCGCGCCGGTGAGGCCGAGAACCAGAGTGCTGAGCATCGCAGTGACGGCGAGAGGGAGCGCTTCCGAAATCCAGAGCACGACCGCGCCGGCAAACACCGACGCCACGATCCGCTGGTTGTCGGGCAGAGCAGGCAGCAGCAGATAGGCGAACGCGGAGGCGAGGGGCCCGGACAGCACTTTCCAGGGAAAGCGCGTCTGTGAACGGCCCATTGAGTTCGCCACCAAACGTATTCCTTCGGCTGGCGACTGTGAATCCCTCCCTGGCCGCGAGCAATGCGTTGAGTCGAGGCCGTGGTGATTGCCTTGCGCCCGGTAGCGTTCGTTCGCAATAATCGCTCCTATGGAGGTGCATGTGAGAATCAGATTGCTGAGTCTCCTCGGCGCGATAGTGGTCGCTGGCTGCGCGGGCGGCGAGCAGGCCGGGGACGTTGGGAATGCCCAGACCGGGTTCCTGCTCCGCTATCGTCTGGAAGAGGGGAAGCCAGTCGTCCACATCATCGAGGCGAACACCGTGATCACCGGATATGAAGACGGCACGCAGGAGAAGTCCACGGAAGTCTTAAGGGCGGAGATGACAACGACATTTGTGGGCGACGACGCGTATGAGGTCGAGATCAAGAACGTGGACATGGGAGGCGATAATCCAACCACGCGTGTGCTCAAAGAGAACCCGGAATGGGAGGACGCACTCGGCGACTCTCTCGGAGACTTTTACTTATCGAAGGCCACGTATCGCATGACGAGCCGCGGGTTCGTCAGCGAATTCAAGTCTTCCGGAACCTCACTCTTGCCGGGGTATGCGGGTGCGTTCGGGGTCGGCGCGAACTCCGTGATCTTTCCTGAGAAGAGGGTGAAGCCGGGTGAGTCCTGGACTGCATCGCTCCTGCTCGGCGGGCCCGCCCCGGAGGAGCGCGTGATGCATGGGATTGAGCTGAACGACCTGCTCGAAATCAAGGACAAGCCCGTCGAGATGACGTTCACGTTGGTCGGTGAGGAGACTCATGGAGGAAAGCGGATGCTTCACCTCACAGCGATGGCCATGGGCTCGGGCATGTTCATGAAAGAGCCGATGCACATCTGGCTGGAGCCGGAGACGGGCAGCATCATTCAGGTCAACCTCGTCACGCTCATCGAATCGAACAATGCGCACGGCACGACGACAGTGAGGATCGTGAGGAGCGACTTTGCGGGCGGTTAGTGATTCGAATCGCGGACCGGGCAATTGACCCTTGCTTGTCGAGTTAAGCGCTTAGGCTGGCGGATGCCAGCCTAAGTCTTTTCCGATTGGAGTGATAGGAGAATCTATCCGCCGATCTCTGCGTCTCGCTTCTTCTTCTCTTTCTCCAGCTCGTCGTATCTGGAGTCTCGGTCCTCCTTCTTCTCGAAGGACTCGGTGTGAGGAACCGCAGCGTGAGTTTTGCACTTCTTATACGAGTACTTGTGATCTCCTCCGTGGTTCGGTGGTTTGTTGCAAGTTCCTTCGTAGCAGTCTTCGCGCCACTCAACGATGTACTTCCCGTCTTTCTGATCTTTGCTGAGTTTCGCAATGATCATCTTGTGGTCCTTCGCGCCGCACTTTCCTGCCGCCACGTCGCATTGGAGTTCATAGCCTCCGGGGACGAGAGCGGTGAGGCTCGTGCGGAACACGGCGGTGCCATCCGACGAAAGGTTCATCGGGAGAATCTCGAACACGATCTGCTCCGGCGACGATCCTTGGAATCGCACGTTTTCGGGAGTGTTGTTCCGCAGCGTCACTTCGAGTGGGAAGACAGACTCGGGCATGTTCTTGCAGCCCTTGACCGTAACGGTCACTTCAGCGACCTCTCCGGAGAGCATCTGCGGTTTACTGGTTTCGACGTCAAGGCTCAGAATGTTGGTCTGCCCCGAGACGTGCAAGTTGCCCTCGTCGACCTCGGTCTGAGTCGGTCCGGGAGGAAGGTTGGGACAGATGACGGTCACGCCTTGCGGTGATTCGACGAGCACGGGAGCGTCCTTGCCTCCCATCGTGACCTGTGTCGGCGTGTCGACCGAAAACTGTCCATCGAAATGAACCGGTTTCCCCCCCTCCGCGATAGGCGGGACGTTGATCGGCCCTGTTTGCGGAGCGGGAGGCGGAACGTCTGCGACCGGAATCTGGGCGCTCGCGATGGGTTTGCCCATCGGATCCTTCACAATGAGGGTTGCCGCTGCGAGCCCCGGCACGATCCACTGGAAAGCGCCTGCGCCTCTCCTCGTTCCCTGCAGTTCCACGACGTAGCCCTGCAACTTCTTCGATGATTCTAAGAGTTCTGCCTGTGTGTCGCCTTGGGGGGCTGTGAGAATCGTTCCGCGGATCTTCTGTCCTTGCACGAGGGTTTCGGGCAACAAAGAGTGAATCGTCCCTGCAGCAGTAGCGACCGAGAAAACGGTCATCCCGGAGTTTGAGTCGAGATCGGCAGACGCTACATCTCCCACCTTTTCATCGCGAACCTTCTTCGTATCGATGGTCCAATACCACGACTTGACTTCAGGATCGGTGCCGTCCCACGAGACGGTGACTTCTACGCTTTCGCCATCCTTCACGTCGCCTTTGGAGAAATCAGATTTGTTCGATCCGCTTCCGCTGGTCTTCTTGAAAGTGGTGACGGACTTGACGTCCACTGCGCGCGTCCATTCGACATGAAGGTCATTGACCTTCTTTCCCGTGTTGTTCGGGAAAACGAACGTGTCTTGGTTCTCTGCATATCCAACTGCCATGAAGAGCACAGCAGCGGCTGAGCATGCGAAAACCTTCAAGAGTTTGTTCATCGCTTGCCTCCGTATGAACATCCGAATCGTCGAATTGCTTCGACAGCCATACTGGACGGGGTTTGCCTGTCCTGCCACGTCAGACTGCGGGGTTTCCTATTGGGTTCCCGCTTTATTTCGTTTTGTTTCCGCGCAAGGCGGAAAACATCGTCAGAGCGACATGGGCGCCCATTCTGCAGGCACGCCGTTAAGATAGAGTACGTTTTCCTCGAAGCCGAGAGCGAGCGCTCCCGTAGATCCGTCGTCGAAGTCGAGGAGCAGAACAGCGTCGGTCGAGGGAGCGTCGAGCGACCAGTCTCCGCCATAGGGCTCCGAGTTCTCTCCCGCCTCGCCGGCCCTCAGTTCAAAACGACCGGACGAGAAGAGCCTCAGTTCGCTCGCCGAGGCGCTCTCCGCGTCAGCCGAGAAGTCGCCCTGACGAATCGTCGAGTCGGCAAGCCTCCGCCACCAGGACTCCAACAGTGGGCCCGCGGTCGGCTCAGAGAACTGCACCGAGTCCGCGAGGGACTCAGCGGCTTGCTCGAGAGCGAGTCGGTCAATCGGGTTTCCGGCGAGAAGGAACACAGCGGCGTTGCCGGTCTCCCCCGCGACTCCGGCGGCAACAGCAACCAGTTCACTGGCTTCGAAGGATGCTGTGACCCGGCCCCCGGAAACGGAGGGCATTCCGACGGGTTCCAAAACGAGGTCGTTGTCCAGTTGGATCGGGCCCGCGAGATACGACCCCACGTCGTCCGCCGAGGCTCGGCTCAGCAGCGTCGCGATCCCGAGGCCGGCGTACGATTCCGAACCGAGGTAGTAGGCGCGGCCGGGGCCCGGAACGCCTCCCACCCAGCCGGCCGGAACGACGAAACTGACTCCGGAGACCTTCGCGTTGACTCTCGTCCCCGCGTTGTGGACTTCGCCGACCGCGAGTTCGACCTCGACCATCGCTTCCCACTATGCCAGATTCCGCTGAGGCCGGGCTGAATTTCCTCGTGCGGGAGAAGGATCGGCGGAAATCTTCGTAAAATGCCGTTATGAGTCTGAGAATCGCAGGAGTTCTCCGGCGCCTTCCAGTTTTCGCGGTCGCCCTGATGTCGGTGGCTGGGGCGGCCCAGCCCATCACGGCGGAACAGAAGGCGGACGTCCTGAAGGCCGTCGAAGACACCATCACGCAGCGCGCGTTCATCCCGGGTGTGGACTTCGCGAAGTGGAATGAGTTCCTCGATCGCCACAGAGCCGCGATCGACGCCGCAGCCGACATCTCGGCCTTCGCGACAGAGGTCAATCGCGCCTTGCGCGAGTTCGGCGCCAGCCACATTCGCCTCCAGACTCCCCGTGCGGCCCAGAACCGCAATCGAACCACGGCGACCGGAGTCGGCATCTCCGCCCGCCCGGCCGAAGAGGGCCTTCGAGTGGTTTCGGTCGCGGAGACCGGGCCAGCGAAAGGCGCCGGGATCGCGCCGGGAGACGTGATCGTCGAAGTGAACGGCAAGAAGCCGACCGATCCCGAAGAACTCACATCGGAAGAGGGCAAGGAGATCGCGATCAAGGTGAAGAACGCGAGCGGCGAAGTGCGCGACGTCGTGCTGAAAGCCGCGTCCTACTCGACGGTTCGCAAAGAGACTCTCACGTGGGTAGACAGCGAGACCGCAGTCCTCCGTGTGTTCACCTTCGCTGCGGGCTACGGTCGTGAAAACATCGAAGCGCTGATGAAGGACGCCGCAAAAGCGAAATACCTCATCCTCGATCTTCGCAGCAACGGGGGGGGATCGACGAACAACCTCAACCACCTCGCGAGCCTTCTCTTGCCGCCTGACACGGTCATCGGCACATTCGTTTCGAGAAGAATGGCGGATCGGTTCACCACCGAAACCGGAAAGCCGGGCCTCAATCCCGTCGAGATTGCGCAGTGGTCCACGCAGAAATTCAAGACACAGAAGCGATCCATCGAGCCGTTCTCCGGGAAGGTGGCCGTCCTGATTAACCGAGGGACAGGCAGCGCATCGGAGATCACCGCGATGGCGCTCCGCGAACAGAAGGGCGCGATTCTCGTTGGACAGAGCAGCGCGGGCGCCGTTCTCGCCTCGGTCTTCGGCCGGCTTCCGCACGGATTCCAGATCCAATATCCCGTGAGCGATTACGTGTCGGCGAAGGGCGCGAGGCTTGAAAAGGCGCCTCTGGTGCCGGACGTCGTGGTGGAGGAACGTCCAGAAAACGGCAAAGACCCCGCGCTGGAGAAGGCAGTCGAAGCCGTCAAAAAGCAGAAGAGCGAGCCGGCTTTGCCGATCGCCGCGTAGCGTTCGTCTTCGTCGCCGGTTCGCAGGAGACGCGCCTCGCGCGTCGAACCTCGTTCTGCATCTCCCATGGCGCTGAAACACAAAGCAGCTTGGTGCGGCTCTCGCGAGGCCGGACTTTCGGACGATTCGGTGTCCGAATTCATCGAGAGGATGCACGAATGCGGAATCAACGCCGTCTTCGTGCATCTCAAAGGCGGAGACGGACTCCTCTATTGGCCGAGCAAGAGGTTTCCGGACGCTGTAGCCCCCGGATGCGATGAATTCGACCTCCCCGCAGCGCTGCTGAGAGAATGCCGCAAGCGAGGGATGCAACTGCACGCATGGCTGATCGACTTCTTCGAGGGAACAAACGGCGCAGCGAACCAGCGGCATCCAGAGTGGTCGTTGCGCAACGCGAAGAATCAGCCGACCACGAGCGAAATACTTCGCGGCCGACCGGTGGACCTCACTTGGATGTGCCCGGCTCGCCGTCCAGGCTACACAGATCAATGGTTGGTGCCCGCGCTCGAGGAGTTTGCGGCCATGTACGACGTGGACTCGATCCACCACGACTACATCCGATATCCAGGCGACATGGCGCCGGATCAATTCTGCTTTTGCGACTACTGTCTGGAACAGATGCCGATCTTCAACGGCTTCGTATCGAAGACTTATCCTGATGAGCCCTTCTATCACGAACTCTACGACCGTGCGTACTTGGAGGCCCATTGGGAGCAGAGCCCTCGCGTCCTTCCGAGGAACTGGCATCTTCTGGATCGAGAGAGCAAGTGCAGGTTCCTCCTGGAAGGGAGTTTCTTTCAGGGGGGGCGATACGATGCGGACTACTTTTTCTATACGTACCGCACATTCTGGGTGACGGAGTTCGCGCGCGAGGCCGCAGCCGCCATACGAAGGGTGAAGCCGACGATGAAAATCTCAGCCGCCGTCTTCAAGAACCCGATCCACTCCGGGCGCTTCATCGGCCAGGATTGGAGGCAGTTCGCTCCCTACGTGGATTTGTGCGTGCCGATGGACTACAGGGACCACTACCCAGGCTCATTCGACGTCTATCTCAACCTCTTCGAGGAGAGCATCGAATCGCAGAAGTTCTGGGCGAGGGACTTCGAATCGCTCTGGATCGGGGCAGCGATCAACTTCCTCTTCTTCGAGGAGGAGAGACCGCTGGTTGCCGCAGAACGCGCGCTTGAGCAGGGAGACGTGGATGCGGCCGTCCGGTCCTTCGCTGCAGTGTCAGAGAGAGTCCGGAAGTTCTCACCGCCTGTGGCCGAGGCGATGGACTCGCTCGCGGCCGGGCCAGCAGCCCTCGAGTCGGCGCTCGCCATGCTGAAGGACTTCCGATGCCAAACGCCGGTTGGTTACTATCCGGCGGACAAACTTCACCGCTTGATCGATCGCATCGAAGCGACGGGAGTGGAAGGGATCTCGCTATTCTGCGACGCCCACCTTGACGAGTACGGGCTGCGCTCCGCCCTTCGCGAACGCTTCGGCGCTAACTGACTCTCGCCGCGGGAGGATTCGCGCGGTCGGCATCGAAACGGAGGCCATGACGACGCGGACGACGGGTCGGTTCTGGCGCGCCCTTGCACCGGCTCTGCTGACGTTGGCCTGGGCCCCACTTCTCGCGCAGAAGGTCACCACTCCGAAAGAGCAGTTCGGATTCGAGTTCGGCGCGGACTACGTGCTCCTCAACTACTCGCAGCTGACCGACTACTGGCGCAAGTTAGATAGCGAGTCGAATCGAATGTCGCTTGTCGAGATCGGCAAGACGGAGGAGGGACGACCGCAATGGATGGCGATCATCACCGCGCCGGAGAACTTCGCCAATCTCGAAGAGTTCCGGCAGATCGCAAAACGACTTGCGCTCGGCAAAGACCTGGATGACGAAACCGCCCGCACCCTCGCAAGTCGAGGCAAGGCGATCGTTTGGATCGACGGCGGACTCCATGCGACAGAAGTGCTCGGCGCGCAGCAGCTGATGGAAACCGTTTATCAGTTGGTCTCCGGAGAGGACGAAGAAACGCTTCGCATTCTCCGCGACGTCATCGTTCTCGCGGTGCATGCGAATCCGGACGGCATGGACCTCGTGTCGAACTGGTACATGAGGAACCAAGACCCACAGAGGCGGAGCCTCGACGGACTTCCGCGCCTCTATCAAAAGTACATCGGCCACGACAACAACCGGGACTTTTACGCCGCGACTCAAGCGGAAACCAAGAACATGAATCGAGTCATGTATCGCGAATGGCATCCGCAGATCATGTACAACCATCATCAAACGGGCCCAAGGGGAGCGGTGCTCTTCGCCCCCCCGTTCCGCGATCCCTTCAACCACAATATCGACCCGCTCGTTATTACGGGAATCGAAATGGTGGGGGCGGCGATGCACAACCGCTTCATCGCGGAGGGGAAGTACGGCGCCGTGATGCGCGAAGCGGCGAGTTACTCGACCTGGTGGAACGGCGGCCTTCGCACGACGGCCTACTTCCACAACATGATCGGCATTCTCACCGAAACAATTGGTAGCCCGACGCCCATCCAGATTCCGTTCGTTGCCGAGAGGCAGGTGCCAACCGGAGACGGTCCCGCGCCGGTCGAGCCACAAACTTGGAAGTTCCGGCAGTCGGTCGACTACTCGGTGACCGCCAATCGCGCGATTCTCGACTTCGCATCCCGTCGAAGGGAGCAGATTCTCTACAACGTCTACCGCATGGCACGCAACTCGATCGAAAGGGGTAGCCGCGACAATTGGACGCACTATCCGTCTCGCGTGCTATCGGCGCGCTCCATCGCGGACGTGCGCAAGCCTGAAAACCGCGATGCGCGAGGATACATTCTGCCCTCCTCACAGCCCGACTTTCCAACAGCGACGAAGTTCGTGAACGCCTTGATCGAAAACGGCGTGGAGGTGATGGTCGCGAAGGAGGACTTCGCCGTCGGCGACAAGCGGTACCCGAAGGGATCCTATGTGATTTCATGCGCGCAGGCCTTTCGCCCTCACATCCTGGATATGTTTGAACCACAGGATCACCCGAACGACGTTCCCGTGCCGGGCGCCCCCCCCATTCCACCCTATGACAACGCGGGCTACACGCTTGCTTATCAGATGGGCGTCGAATTCGACCGAATCCTCGAAGGGTTCGACGGCCCGTTCACGCCTCTGAACGACGTCCTCCCGGCGCCGCCCGCCGCCTGGAAGTCGGTTCCAAGAGCAACAGGCTTCATCCTTTCGCACCAGCAGAACGACAGCGCCGCAGCGGTGAACTCGCTGCTCGCGGCCGGCAAGTCCGTCTTTTGGCTCAGGGAAGGACAAACGGACGGCGGGAACTCGTATCCTCCCGGCTCGATCTTCGTGCCGAACGACCGAGGAGTGCGAGACGCCTTGCGCGTCGCGGCAGACCGCCTCGGCATCACAGTGTCCGAAATCGGCACTCAGCCCCGAGGGGAGAGAATCGCAATCCACAAACCCCGAATCGGCCTTTGGGATCGCTACGGAGGCTCCATGCCCTCCGGCTGGACGCGATGGATACTGGAACGATTCGGCTTTGAGTTTAACCTCGTGTTCGCTCCCGAACTGGACGCGGGCAAACTGAACGAGAAGTTCGACGTCCTCGTTTTCGTAGACGGCGCGATTCCGGCGAACCTCTCGGACGCAGGTGGGGGGCCTAATCGCGACAACATCCCTGCGGAATTCCACCCGATGCTCGGCAACATCTCCCGGAGAACTCTCTCGTCGCTGCGCGATTTTCTCGACGCAGGTGGGACCGTTGTGACGATCGGAAGTTCGACTCGCCTTGCGAACCACCTCGGCCTTCCCGTGAAAAACCACCTCGTTCAGAAGGCGGATGACGGATCAGAAGCGCCGCTGCCATCGAGCAAGTTCTTCATCCCCGGTTCAGTCTTGCGGGTTCGCATCGCAAACTGGCTTCCGGTCGCCTACGGCCTTCCGTCCCACGTGGACGTTATGTTCGACACGAGTCCCGTTTTCGCGTTCAAGCCGGAGGCCCAGCCGGAAGGCATGACAGCGATCTCCTGGTTCGATTCGCCGACGCCGCTTCGCAGCGGATGGGCCCTCGGTCAGAGTTACGTGCTCGACGGAATCTCAATGTATCAGGCGCCCGTTGGCAAGGGAACACTCTACGCGTTCGGTCCGGAGATTCTGTTCCGAGCGCAGCCGCACGGAACTTTCAAACTGTTCTTCAACGCCCTCTACCTGAGTAGGGCAGGCGGAGAGTGAGGATCGAAGAAGACATATTTTCGGCTCCCTTCGATTGGGAGACACTTGACGTCCTCGAACGCAACAAACTCGATCCGCACTGCACGCGACTCTCCTTTCCCAGCATCGAGGATGCGCTCGCAGGACGAGAGTCTGAACGGAGAATCTCCCTCGACGGGGATTGGCAGTTCTTCTGGAGAGGCCGACCTGCAGACATCCCACGCGACTTCTACACGCTCGGATTCGATGACTCGCTGTGGGATTCGATCCCAGTTCCGTCCGTTTGGGAAACGAACGGATACGGTGCGCCTCTCTATTCCAACGTCCGGTATCCATTTCCGGCGGACCCGCCTCGTATTCCACACGATGACAACCCAACAGGGTGCTACCGCAGGTGGTTCGAACTTCCCGAGGATTGGTCGGGGATGCAGGTGTTCCTGCAGTTCGGTGGCGTTTACTCTGCGTTTCACCTGTTCGTCAATGGGAAGTTCGTCGGCTACAGCCAAGACAGCAAGACTCCGGCGAAGTTCGACGTAACCCCATTCGTCCAGCCTGGACGGAACCTGCTGGCGGTCGTCGTTTACAAGTGGTGCGACGGCAGTTATCTCGAGGATCAGGACATGTTCCGCTTCGGCGGGATCTTCCGCAGCGTGTTTCTTCACTGCGCTCCGAAAGTCCATGTTTGGGACTTTGACGTGCGAACCGAATTGGACGCTGCGTACACGGATGCGCTCCTCGACATCGCGGTCGCCCTGAAAAGCTGGACCACGGAGCCGTTTCGCGGCTTCCTCCGCACTTGCCTGTACGGCGAAGACGGCCTTCAGATCGCATCGGAAATCGTCGGCGAAGATCGCTGCTCTGTCGCGGGTCTCGCAACCGATCACCTGCGAATCTCATGTGAAGTCACGAACCCGAAGAAGTGGACGGCAGAAACCCCGAACCTCTACACCCTCGTGCTCGAACTTCGCGATTCTCAGAAACGCTGCTTGGAAGTCGTGAGGTGTCGTGTCGGTTTTCGCAAGGTCGAGTGGTCGGGCGGCGTGTTTCGCGTGAACGGTGCGCCGGTCAAACTCCATGGTGTCAATCGCCACGAGCATGACCCCCGAACAGGAAGAACCGTCACGCTCGACTCGATGAAGCAAGACATCCGGCTGATGAAGCAGAACAACGTTGACTGCGTTCGCACCTCGCACTATCCGAACGACGAGCGTTGGTACGATCTGTGCGACGAGTACGGACTATATGTCGTAGACGAGGCGAACATCGAAAGCCATGGAATGGGCTATTCGCTCGAGAAGTCACTGGGGAACAACCCGGCGTGGCAGGCCGCGCACCTCGACCGGACAGAGCGAATGGTGCGGCGCGACCGGAATCATCCGTGCGTCATCGTGTGGTCGCTCGGCAATGAAGCGGGCCCTGGATGCAACTTCGTCGCCTCGTCTGAATTGGTTCGAAACCTCGACGATACGAGGCCGGTCCACTACGAGCGCTACAACGAAGTCGCCGACATCGAAAGCGTGATGTATCCAACCGTAGAGTGGCTCGAGGAGCAAGGGAAAGCCGATCTCGCCAAACCGCTCTTCGTTTGCGAGTACGCGCATGCGATGGGCAACTCCGTCGGAAATCTGAGAGAGTATTGGGAAACGTTCCGCCGCTATCCGCACCTCATGGGCGGCTGCATCTGGGACTGGGTGGATCAGGCTCTTCTCATCGAGTTTCCCTATGACGGCGCGACTTGGTTCGGCAGGAAGGACTTCTACGCCTACGGCGGGGACTTCGACGATGAACCGAACGACGGCCCCTTTTCTTGCAACGGTCTCGTGACCGCAGACCGAATCGTCACCTCGAAGTTGCAGGAAGTCAAGAAGATCTATCAGAGGGTCCGCTTCGCTTGGGATGCGCGCGCCTCGTCTGTGACTATTGAGAACGCGTACGTGTTTGCGTCGCTCGATGGGATGCGCATCTCGTGGCATCTTCTCGAAGAAGGAGTAGAGGTTCTTCGCGGAGAGTCCGAGATCTCGCGTTGCGCCCCGGGAGAGGTGTGCGCGGTGCGAATCCCAATCGAAGACCAGATCGAGCGAGACGGAGTAAGGAGGCACGTTCTCGTGAACCTCGCTCTCGGCGAGTCCTGTTCCTGGGCCGAGTCAGGGCATGTGATCGCGTGGGACCAGTTCGCGCTCTCGGAGAAAGAGAAAGCGGCTGCACGTACGTTCCCCCCCTCCGTCGCGAACGTCCCGGCGACGAATCGAAACGGAGCAACACGCGTCGCGACCTGCGGCGAGTCCGAAGCGACGTTCGACACGGCGAGCGGCATGATCGTCGGCTTCAAAGCGAACGGACTCGATATGCTCCACGGGCTCGCGCCGCACTTGAATCTCTTTCGGGCCTTCACCGACAACGACTGCTGGTTCCGAGACGAGTTCATCCGGTCGGGCCTGTCTCAGCTCCGTCCCTATGTCGTCTCGGAAGAAGAGTGCGGGTGCGATACGTCAGCGGTTCGACTCGCTTATCTCACGGATTGGCGCGGCAAAAAGGGAACCGGAATCCGCGTCGTGAGCCGCTGGCAGCTCTGTGCGGACGAGAGCGTGCGCGCAGAATTCGACTGCTCGCCGATCGGCGAACTGCCCCCCCTGCCGAAACTCGGCATTCGATTCGGCATGGATTTGCGCTTCGACCGGATAACCTGGCTCGGGTGGGGGCCGCACGAATCCTATCCCGATCGCAGGGACTCCGTCCGGTTCGGCAGGTTCGCGGGTTCGGTGGAGGACCAGTTCGAACTCTATGCGAGACCGCAAGAGAACGGCAACAAGTGCGACGCGGAGTGGTTCTCCCTAACGGATGAGAGCGGATCTGGACTCCTCTTCAAGATGCGCGGGCCGCAACACTTCTCGGTTTCGAGATATCTCGCAGAGCACCTCTTCGGCCTCAGGCATCTTAACGGGGAGCGAAAGCGGCTGGGGATTCCCGTGAAGCGGCCGTACGTAGTCGTGTGCATAGACGCGCTGCAGATGGGCCTCGGCAACGCGAGTTGCGGACCGCCCCCCCTGGAAAAGTACACGGCGCGCGCAAGGGCCGTGCAATTTGGCTTCCGCCTCGTCCCCGTCCGTGATTGGGAGCACCTGGAGGCTGAAGTCCAGCCGGGCGGGCAAGGGTAGTCGCCCTTCTCGTCTAATTCTCAGAGGCCGGACGGCGACTCCGCTCATACGCCTGCTTGACGAAGTAGATCACCGGCGCGCTCGCGAGCGCGAGGCCGGTCAGCCAGAGGCTCTGCCAACCATCTTCCTGTATTGACAGGGCAGTCAAGAGACCGATCATCGAAACGGGAAGAAGGAAGATGAGAATCAGCACCGGCCAACCACCGCGAATCTTAAAGGGCCTGTGGAGATTTGGCTCTTTCACGCGCAACACAAGAAGCGCTGCGGTCTCGAGGCAGAGAGCAGCCGAGTACATGACGACGTTCAGTTGAATGAGGCTCCCGAACTTCTGGTAAACGAGGATCGCGTAGAGCCCCCCGCAGACGAGGATCGCAAGCCACGGCGTGCCGAACTTCGGGTGAATGTCCACGAGCCGACGGGGAAGGAACCTCTCTTCGGCGAGGACGAACGGAACTCGTGAACTCGCAAGAAGAGAGGCCGTAAACAGGGCGACAGGAGAGACGACGGAGGCGACGATCACGCCCCACGCCATCCACTCCCCCCCCACCGCGCGGGCGATGTTCGGCCAAGCCCCCTCCTGCCATTGCGCCGCGTCCGGATAGTAGTGGACGCCGACGAGAGTTGGAAAGAAGTACACGGCTGCGACGAGTGGAACCCCCCACAGCAGCGCGCGCGGATACGCCTTTTGCGGCTGGTCGACCTCTTCCGCGACGGTCGAGAGAGCGTCCCACCCGAGGTAGTTCCACATGATGATGCCCAGTCCAGCCGAGAGGCCCTGCTTCAACTCCCCAGGAGCGATCTCACCGGGCGGCAGGAACGGTTTCGACTCCAGCGCCATCCGCACCAGGCCAACGATGGACATCACTGCGAACGGCGCGATGATGAGCAGAGCGAAAGCGGTGCTCGCCATTCCGACAATGCGTGTTCCTCGGATGTTCAAATACGTAAACAGGATGACGACGCACACGCTGACCGCGTAGTGCGCGAGCTCGTTGTCGAGGAGGATCGAATTTCCGAAGTAGTAGTTCAGCAGATGGCCGAGCGTCGAGGTGAAGAGGACCGGATAGAGAGCGGCGTCGACGATCGTGTACAGCCAAGTCCACCACGCGTTGAGGAATCCCGCGAACGGCCCCATCGCGCGCCGAACCCAAACGACATACCCCCCCTCGACGGGAATTGCGGGAGCGAGTTCGCACGATGTCAAGGCGTCCGGAATCGCCCACACCAGCGGCGTGACGAGGATGAGGAGCAGTGCGAGCAGCGGCCCCGTTTCCGCAACCAACGGTTCGAGGCCGATCGGCCCGCCGCTCACGCAGCAGAAGACCGTGAACGCGAGCGCGAGCGGCGAAAGCGACCGCGCCCTAAGAAGCCGGTGGCTGCTTGAATTCGAACCCGCCATCGTTGTCGGCGTCGCGTCTCCCTACTTCGCGCGAAGTATGTCTCGGATTTCGGTGAGCAACGTCTCCTGTGCAGACGGAGCGGGCGGCGCCTCGGGAGCGGCATCTTCGGCCTTTCTGGCCTTGTTCACCGCACGGACCACGACGAAGAGCGCCAGCGAGACGATGATGAAACTCACCACCGCATTGGCGAAGAGGCCGTAGTTGAGCGTCACCGCTCCCGCCTCTGCGGCCGAGGCGGCCGTCGAATAGGGCCCCGGCGTTGCGCCATCGCGTATCACGAACAACATGTTGGAGAAGTCCAGGCCGCCGAGCAGCGCGCCCAGGGGGGGCATGAGCACATCCTTCACCAACGAGTTGATGACTGTGCCGAACGCCGCGCCCAAGACGAGGCCGACCGCAAGGTCAATCATATTGCCCTTCAATGCGAACTCACGAAACTCTCTTAGCATCACAATCCTCCAAAGACCCCGTGTTAGTCGTTCGTGAGCGCTGGCGGGTTCCGCGTTTCACGTGTATTGTCGAAAGTTCTCGGCGCGTCCGGTCAGATTACTTTGCCGCCTCTTCGACGGCATCCGGAATCGGCCGTGCGGCCTTTGGCTCCTGCTTGTTCCAGTTCTCTCCCAGCGAAGCGGCGACTGTGGCGGCGATCATGCTCGTCGTCCCCTCCGGGATGTTTCGTCGCACGCCGAGAGGTTTGGTCCTCGGCCCGAGAATGGCGAGCCAAGTCTGATCCGCGCCAGGGATCGAAGCTCCGTGACCGGTCCAATCCTTAAGGCCGAATCCGCGCCCGTGGTCCACGGAGAAGATCAGCGTCGTCTTGTCCTTGTACTCCGGCATGGACTGCAACGTCTCCCAAAGAGTTCGCAGCATGTTGTCCGTGCGATAGGCGGCGTCTAAGTATTGGTCATAGCGCCCTGCGTGCGCGAACTCGTCCGTTTCTCCGAAAGTGATCCAGACCGCGCGAGGCTTGTCGGCCTTGATGTATTCGAGCGCGGAGTAAAAAGTGAGCGCGTCGTAAGGCTCAGTGCCCCACGGCGCAGGAACGTCCTTCTTGAGTTTATTCAACAGTTCCTGGGTCGCCGTCTTTTTTCCGAAGTCCACGGGATCGACACCGACATTGACGCGCAGTTTTGACCGAACGGGATTCACAATCGCCCGCACGACGTCCCAAGCGCCGAATACGGCCACTTTGTTCTTGTAAGGGTTGAGCGTATTGAGCCATTCGAAGACGCTCACGTTCGGATTCGGCAGGGGTTGGTTCGTGTCTATCCGCGGATCGGCGTAGCCGACGATCATCTCGCTGTATCCTGGATAAGAGAAGTGAAACGTGTTCTCCACTCGCATCGCGGAGTTCACGTCTCGGTCGCCATAGACTTGACCCTGCCGCGCCACCACGTTCCACAGAAAAGGCATGAGGGCGGCCCGCCTCTCGATCGGGTCCTCCCTCCAGAACCGTTTCGCGAGGGAGTTCACGTCTTGCACTCCCCCGTTCTCCTTGTTCATCAGAGTCGGGTCTGCGCCGCGCATTACGTCCTGCCAGCGAAGACCGTCGATGAGCAGAAGGATCACCTTGTGTCCCGAGTCGGCGCCCAGCGCGGGCAAAGCCGAGAGGACGAACACAGCGAAGAGAACTCGAAGGGCGAAATTGCGCGGCATCTTGGCGAAAGATTCTATCAGACTGCGAAGGAGCCGAACCGAAACCGCCGAATCCACTTTGCAGTGATGCTGTCTCCCTTCATGGTGACGACCTTCCTCGCGGCGCCGCCCACGCCGATCGAGCCTCTTCCGTCGCCTCGGCACCTCGCCTGGCACAGGTTGGAAACCTACGCCTTCGTCCATTTCGGGCCGAACACCTTCATGAATCAGGAGTGGGGCAGTGGCCGCGAAGACCCCAGCGTCTTCAATCCGACTGCGCTGGACTGCCGGCAGTGGGCCAAGACGTTTCGCGACGCCGGGCTGAATGCCGTCATCATCACGGCCAAGCACCACGATGGCTTCTGCCTCTGGCCGACCGATTTCAGCACGCATTCGGTGAAGGCGACCTCGTGGAAGAGCGGCAAGGGCGATGTGCTCAAGGATCTGAGCGACGCTTGCCGCGAGTTTGGTCTGAAGTTCGGCGTCTACTTGTCCCCCTGGGATCGCAATCACCCAACGTATGGAACACCCGAATACAACGTGGTGTTTCAGGAAATGCTTCGGGAGGTGCTCACTCGCTACGGAGAAGTCTCTGAAGTTTGGTTCGATGGGGCGAACGGCGAAGGTCCGAACGGCAAGCGGCAGATCTACGATTGGCCTGCGTTTCACTCTGTCGTCCGGAAGTACGCTCCGAACGCTGTGATCTTCTCAGATGCAGGGCCTGACATTCGGTGGGTCGGAAATGAATCGGGACATGCGGCCGAGACCAACTGGTGCCTGCTTGAGCGCGATCGCTTCTACCCGGGAACTCCGATGTACAAGGAATTGACGGAGGGCCACGAGGACGGGACACACTGGGTGCCAGCGGAGTGCGATGTCTCAATTCGGCCGGGTTGGTTCTACCGCGAGTCCGAAGATCCAAAAGTCAAGACCGTCGAGCAGTTGATGGACATCTACTATCGTTCTGTTGGGCAGAACGGTTCGCTCCTGCTCAACGTGCCGCCGGACAAGCGTGGGCTAATCCACGAGATCGACGCGCAGCGCCTCCTCGATTTCAAGAAGGCGCGGGACGTCGCGTTTGCAGTCGACCTCGTCGCCAAAGCCAAAGTCACGGCGACACAAACGAGAGGCAAGGACAAGAGGTTTGCGCCTGCAAACATGCAGAAGGAAGGCTTCGATACCTACTGGGCCGTAGACGACGGAGTGCTGAGCGCGGCCATCGCAGCGGAGTTCGAGTCGGACACGACGCTAAATCGGATCTTGCTTCAGGAGCCGATTCAGCTCGGACAGAGGATCCGAAAGTTCCGTGTGGAGGCGCTCGTCAACGGCGAGTGGCAGCCGATCGTCAACGGAACCACTGTCGGCTACAAGCGCATACTTCGTTTTCGACCGGTGAAGGCGAAGAAGATTCGCATCACCATCGAAGACGCGCGCGCTTGTCCCGCGCTCGCGCGCTTTGCTGGCTATTACTCTCCGATCTGACGGAAGAGGCTACGTCAGTTTCGGCATGCGAGTCGTCATCACCTGACCGCCTTTGTGGCGGCTCTCCTCGGCTCGGAAGCCGATGAGGTGGCTCTCCATCGAGGCAGTTAGGTTGGATGTCAACAATCCCGGGTCGCGTCGTGAAACCGCCTGAATCAGGTCGCGCACTAAGCGCGTGTCGCCACCGCCATGCCCGCCGAGATCCGAGGCGTGCTGATTCACGTCCCAGCGGATGCCCTTCTGCGATTGGAAGTCGTACACGTAGATGAACTGCTCGTCGGCAACGATGTCGCCCTTCGTTCCCATCACGCGCGTTCGCCTGCCCGCATATGAGGTCATCGCTTCCATGCTGAAGGTCGCCGTAACGTCTCCTTGAAACTGCATCGCGACGATCTGATGATCCACGACGTCGTTGTCATTTCTGAACACGCAGCGCCCGTAATCCTGAGTTTCGAGCGCTTTCAAGATGCCGGCGTCCGAGCGATCCTCCGTGATGATGTGGGAAGTCCCCCAGAGTTTCTTGTGGACGTACACGTTGCCCGCATGGTAGATGCACGAATCCTCGACGGGGCATCCTCGAAGACAGAAATCCGGCGCTCCCTCGGGCGCGTACTCTTTCCGGAAGAACTTCAGCGACCCGAACGAGGTCACTCGTTCGCAGGGCGCGCCCACGTACCAACGGAGGATGTCGAGGTCGTGGCAACTCTTCGCGAGAAGCGAAGGGTTGGACTTCTTTGTTTCATGCCACGGGCCCCGCACGTATGAGTGCGCAAAGTGCAGATAGTAAATCGGCTCTATGTGCTGAACGCTGACGACGTCGCCGATCATGCCGGAGCGAATCACCTCATGAATCTGCACAAAGATTGGCGCGTACCTCAGTACATGGCACACGCCGACGATGGCGCCTTTCTTAGTCGCGAGTCGCAAGATGTCTTCGCACTGCTTCCACGACTGCGCGATGGGCTTCTCGAGCAACAGGTCGTATCCCTTTTCGAGCGCTGCCATCGCCGGCCCGTAATGCAAATTGTCCGGCGTCGAGATGATAACGACGTCTGCGAACTTGGGCCTTTCGAAGATGTGCTCCCAAGTGACGAAGGTGCTCCGGCTCGGGATGTTGTACCGTTCGACCGCGCGATTCCGCTTGTAGTCCACCGGCTCTGCGACGCCGACGATCTCCCACTCATCTTTCAACTCGGAGCTCATCGACGCGTAATAACTGCCTCGATTGCCAAATCCGCATACAATCGCGCGAACAGGCTTGGAAGGTTTGAGATACTCGATGGCTTTCGGCCTCGGCAGATCACCGGATTGCAGTTCAAAGTCCGCGTCGCGGTCGAGCGACAGGGACATCGCCCTCGATCCGAGCAGGCCGAAGCCGGCCGCCGTGCCCGCAGTCCGGAGGAAATCGCGTCTCGAGAAGTCCGACATGCAACTCGGTTCGACGGGGGCAGCCCCCGCTCCTTTCGACTCAGCCGCTGGTAACCTGCGCATCGAAGATGATGTGGGTTGCCGTGATTACCGTATCTTTGGTCGAGGGAGCGCCGCAGGGCATGCCCGAGCCGCACATCATCCCCCTCTCGCTTACGATTGTGAAACGCCCCTCGAGGGGGGGCATCCGCTTGCAGATCGATCGCAAAGCGACGGATCTCGGCAGCGAGGGCTATCTCCTGGACGTTTCGGAGAGCGAAATCCTGATTCGCGCGCATCGGTCCGCAGGCCTGTTCTACGGCGTCCAGACTCTTCGCCAGCTTCTGCCCACCGCGTCGTTCGGAAGTTCGCCGAGAACGTCAGAACCGGTCAGCGTGCAGTGCATCCGAATCGAAGACGCGCCTCGCTTCCAATGGCGGGGAATGCACCTCGACGTCGGGCGGCACTTCATGCCGAAGGAGTTCATCTTTCGCTTCATCGATCTCATCGCGCTGCACAAATTTAATCGCTTTCATTGGCATCTCACGGAAGACCAGGGATGGCGCATCGAGATCAGACGTTATCCGCGGCTCACCAAGATAGGAGCCTGGCGTAACGACACGATGCTCACGTATGATCCTCCGACTTTCGAAGGGAGGCCGCACGGCGGCTACTACACGCAGGACGAGATTCGCGACATCGTGCGCTACGCGTCGGAGAGGTTCGTCACCATCGTCCCCGAAATTGAGATGCCCGGACACAGCCAGGCAGCCATCGCGAGTTACCCGGAACTCGGAAACACGGGCGACATCCTCCCCGTTGCGACGCGGTGGGGCGTGATCGAGAACGTGTTCAACGTCGAGGACGAAACGATCGAGTTCCTAAAGGGAGTTCTCACGGAAGTCCTCGAACTCTTCCCCGGCGACTTCATCCATGTCGGCGGTGACGAGGTCCCCAAGAAGCAGTGGCAGCAATCGGAATCCGCGCAGAAGAGAATGCGCGACCTCGGCCTCAAGGACGAACACGAACTGCAAAGTTGGTTCATCCGGCAATTCGATTCCTGGCTCGCTGAGCGCGGCCGAAGGCTGATCGGATGGGATGAAATCTTGGAGGGGGGGCTCGCGCCGGGCGCGGCCGTTATGTCCTGGCGAGGCAATCAGGGAGGAATCGCAGCCGCAAAAGCCGGACACGACGTCGTCATGGCCCCCAACACCCACACCTACTTCGATTACTATCAGTCGCAGGATCGGAGCAAGGAACCACACGCGATCGGCGGGTTCCTTCCCCTCGAAAAGGTCTATTCGTTCGAGCCGGTGCCACCGGAACTCAGCCCCGCAGAGGCCGCCAGAATCCTCGGCGCCCAGGGCCAAATCTGGACGGAATACATCCGCACCCCGCGGCACGTCGAGTACATGATGTTCCCGCGCGCGTGCGCTCTCGCAGAAGTTGTTTGGACGAAGCCGGAGCGGAAGAACTTCTCAGAGTTTCTCGTTCGGCTCCGCACGCACCTGGATCGAATGCGCGAGATGGGCGTGAACTTCCGGCCGCTCGACGCGAATTAGTTGGCCATCAATGCGAGTGCATCGCGTGAGCGGGTTCAGACACCCGAACTTCCGTGAGACTCACAAACGACGCCTCCGCGCGCTTGAGCAGCACCGCATTCATCGCGACGATGACCGAGGACGCCGACATGAGCAGCGCGCTTACCTCCGGTCTCAAACTCCAACCAAACGTTGAATAGAACGCTCCGGCAGCGACGGGAAGCGCTGCGAGGTTGTAAACGCTTGCCCAAACGAGGTTCTGCTTCATCTTCGTCACGGTGGACTTGCTGAGCGTGATCGCGTTCACGATGTCGAGAGGCTCGGACCGCATCAGCACCACGTCCGCCGCCTCGATTGCCACATCCGTGCCCGCCCCGATGGCGATTCCGATGTCGGCTTGCGCCAAAGCCGGCGCGTCGTTCACGCCGTCTCCGACCATCGCCACGAACTTGCCCTCGCTTTGCAGGCGCTTCACGTGTTCAGCCTTTTCATGGGGCAACACTTCTGCGAACACACGTTCAATTCCCAACTCATGCGCCACTGCCTCGCCTGTCGCCCGATTGTCGCCGGTCATCAGAACGACCTCGATGCCCCGCTCCTTCATCTGCTCGGCAAAAACCTGGGACGAAGCGCGGATCGGATCGGTCGCGGCGAGGATCGCAGCCGGCGCGCCGTCCACAGCGACGTACATCAGAGTCCTGGCGCGACCCTTCAGCCTTTCCTCTGCCTCGGCGAGCGGCCCCGCCTCCACGTCGGCCTCTTCGAGAAGCCGCCTGCGACCGACGTGCACCTCCCTGCCCTCGACCTTCGCCCGGATGCCGAGGCCGGGCAGGTTGGTGAAATCTTCCGCCTCCGGCAGAGAGTGGGCTCCCGCGTCGTGCGCCGCTTGCACGACGGCTTCGCTCAGGGGATGACTCGATAGCCGTTCCACCGCAGCGGAGATTCGGAGAACTTCGTCCCGGGTGAACGGATTCACAACTTTGACGTCCGTGACCCTGGGCCTTCCTTCCGTGAGCGTGCCCGTCTTGTCCACCACGACGGTGTTCACCTTCGCCACCTGCTCCAAAGTGACCGCGTCCTTGATGAGCACGTTGTGTTTTGCGCCCAACCCGATGCCGACCGCGACTGCCGTCGGCGTCGCGAGCCCGAGCGCGTCAGGGCAAGCGATAACCACCGTCGAGATGGCGAACGTCAGTGATGTGACAAACGAAGCATCGGAGAAGAATGTCCATCCCAGAAAAGCGATAAGGCCGGAACCGACGGCGACGATGACGAGAATCGCCGCCGCGCGATCTGCGATCCTCTGCCCCGGCGCTTTGGAGTTCTGCGCCTTCTCGACGAGAGCGGTGATTTGCGCGAGCGTCGTGTCGCTCCCCACCTTCGTCGCGCGAAACCAAAACGTTCCGGTCGTGTTGACCGCCCCCCCGATCACGTCGTCGCCGGGGCCCTTGACGACGGGCACGCTCTCTCCCGTAACAAGCGCCTCGTCGATCGCGGACTGGCCCTGCTCGATCACGCCATCCACAGGGATCTTCTCGCCCGGCCGCACCACGATTACGTCACCGACCACCACCTCCGAGGTTGGAATTTCGACTTCGACGCCCTCCCGAACGACTCGCGCCGTGGGGGGCGCGAGGTCGAAGAGCGCGCGAAGCGCATCCGACGTCCCACGACGCGACTTCATCTCCATCCAGTGCCCGAAGAGCACGAAGGTCACGAGCATCGCAGCCGCCTCGTAGAAGACGATGGTCCCCGGTGTGAAACTCAGGTACACGCTTCCGAGGAACGCAGCAAGCACCCCGGTCGCGATGAGGACGGACATGTCGAGAGTCCGATTGCGAAGCGCGTGAACCGATCCGACGAGGAAGATCGAACCGCAGTAGAACACGACCGGCGCGGTGAGAAGGGCAAGGACTACGTGCAGCAGGTGGCCATCCATCGGAATTGGCCCATGAAGTCCCGGAATGTGCCCCGACAGCCAGACAATTGGGAGCGTCAGGGCCGCAGCGATCCAGAAACGACGGGACATGTCGCGCTCCATGGACGCCGCAGCGCGCGGGTCTGCCGACATGCCGTGGTGAGCGTGACCTCCCGGCGGCGGCGACTTGGGAGGAGTTCCCGCAGGTTTAGAATGAGTGTGGCCGTGATGGTGTTGTTCGTTCATAACTTCGACTGCGACCGTGATCGGATTGTCGTTTGGTCCGCAGTCCCGGCGGACACTGAGCCTTCACTAAGTTCTTACCCCATCTCCTCCCTCGATCCCCGTAAATCGTAGGGAAATCGTCTATAGTTCGCCGTGCGCTCGACTTCAAACGTAGAGATCTTGCGACGCGCTGCCGAGTCCGCTTTCAGCGAACTCACGAATTCGATCGATGGCGTGACGGAACCGCAGTCCTGGGCGCGACTCGAGCAAGGTGGGAAGGACTACCTCCACACCGACGCCTCCATCCTCGGCATCGTCCTGCACGTCGCAAGCGCGAAATTGATGTACGCGAGCGCCGGATTTCGACAACTTGAATTGAACTGGCGATCCGTCGCCGAAAAGGTCGAGGCCATCGAACCGAATTGGGAGAGGTCGGTGGAATTGCACCACGAGGCCCAAGCCTATTGGCTGCGATCCTGGGAGGGCATCACTTACGAAGAACTGGAGTCGGAATGCCCGACGATCTGGGGCGCGACATGGCCCGCGTGGAGAGTCATTCAAGCGATGACGCACCACGATGCCTATCACGCGGGCCAAATCGCGGTGCTGCGCTACGCAGTATCGGAATCCAGCGTACCGCCCGCGTCCGTCGCGGAAGACATCCGCGAGCACTGCTCCAGCCTTCCTACCTGGTGACCCCCCCCGTGTAGACTCAACCGGCCTTGCCGAGTTTCTTCATGAGTTCGGACAGCGTCTCCTGCTCGGAGGGCGAGAGCGCCTTTGCCTCTCGAACCGCGCTCTCCACGAAGATGGGCAGGGTCTGTTCAACCCGCTCCCGGCCCGAGTCCGTCAAGTGGATCCAGTGGGATCGACGGTCCTGAGGGCACCGAACCCGATGGACGAGACCCGCCCGCTCCAAGTTCTCGATAACTACGGTCAGGTTGTTCCTGCTCTTGAGGTGCTTCTCCGCGAGTTGGCTCGGCTTCAGGGGCCCCAGATGGTAGAGGGTCTCCAGGACGCCGAACTGGCTGGGAGTGAGGTCCAAGCCCGCGAGCGGGGCCATGAGCCTCGCAATGTAAGAGTCGCTGCCCCTCATGACGGTGATCATGAGGTCCAGCGCGCGCCGCTGCTCTCTGGTTCCTTTGTACTTCGTAGCCATCTTGCTTCCCCAGGGCGGGTAGGTCTGCCTGCCCCAAAAAGAGTTAAGGTTTACCCCTTGACAAGAGATTGTACCATGTGGAATCATTCCTTATAGAATGATTCCACTTAGAACTATCAGCCTCGAACCAGGATCCTCCGCCCCGCTCAAAGCGGTGGACTGGACCCTCCTCGCAGTCCGCGCCGCAGCCGCCACGATCTTCGTGGCCCACGGCGCCCAGAAACTTTTCGGCGCGTTTGGCGGCCCCGGCCTGGAAGCCGTTGTCCAGAACATGGGTCCGCTCGGCTACTTCGTGGCCGCGGGCGAGTTCTTCGGCGGTCTGGGCATCCTCATCGGTGTCCTGCCCAGGTTCTCCGCTCTGTCGATCATTGCGATCATGGTCGGCGCAATCGCCACCGTTCACGGAAAGAACGGCTTCTTCCTCGACAAAGGAGGCTTCGAATACAACCTCGCGCTCATCGCGCTCCTGCTGCCGATTCTCATCCTCGGCCCCGGACGGATCGCAATCAGCGAGCATGTGAGCCTTTGGAGGCCGAAGCAACGCGTTCAATCGAAGACGGCGGCGCAGTCCTAGTCCGATGCTGCCGAAAACACACACTAAAAGGAGAAAACACCAAATGAAATCAAGAGTTGCCGTCGCGGTGATTGCGGCTATCAGCCTGCTCGCGAGCGCAGTGATTCTTCATCCAGGAGTGGCGTTCGCAAGGCCGGAATATGCGACCCCGGGCCGCGAGATCGCGTTTATTCAGTCCGGTTCCTACTCGGTTGATCCCCTCCACACGAGCGTCGGCTTCGAAGTCTGGCACCTCGGCATCGCCAAAGTTCAGGGACGGTTCACGAAGAAGTCCGGAAAGATCGTAGTGAACGCGAATGACATCACGCGCTCAAGCGTCTCCTTCTCAATCGAGGCGGACTCGATCGACACGGCGGTCGCGCCGCGCGATCAGCATCTGAGGTCTGCTGACTTCTTCGAAGTCGCGAAATACCCTCAGATTCGATTCGAAAGCGCTCGCATCCGCAAGACCGAGAGCGGCTACGTCGCAGACGGCAAACTCACGATGAAGGCCGTCACGAAGGACGTCTCGATCCCGTTCAAAGTGTACGGTCCCATCACGGATCCGTGGGGCGGAACCCGAATCGGAGTCGTCGCAGAGCCGATCACTCTCAACCGTCAAGACTTCGGCATCGCTTACAACGACAAACTGCCGGACGGCACCCCCGCCGTGGGCAACGAAGTCACAGTGCATCTCGCTCTGGAGGCGGTGCTCGACAAACCGTAGTTGGACCGTGGCAATGACCTAACGGCCGGCGCGCTGCACGCAGCGCGTCGGCTTCACTCCTATTTTGAGGTCGCCAACTTGAACGCGGCGATCACCATTACTACAGAAAGCAGCATCCTCAACCATTGAGGCGTCAGCCTTCTCGCCCCGAGTTCGGTTCCGATCAACCCGCCGACGAACGCAGCGGCGGCAAGCCACGGCAAACTGTCCGGAAGAGCCTTCAGGCTCGCCAGGTTTCCGGCGAGGCCCGCCACGGAATTCACTAAGATAAACAGCGCTGCAATCCCAGACGTCGCCCGCGTCGAGGCCCATCCTGATAGGATGATGATCGGACTGAGGAAGATCCCCCCACCCACCCCGATGAGGCCGGAAACGAACCCGATCACAATGCCAATCCCGACGCCGATCCAAACGGGCATCGTGCGCCCCCCCCGATCCTTCGCGATCGGGGTCACAAGAGCGATCGCGACCAAAACGAGCACGACGGCCAGAATCCTCTTGTAAGTGACGTCCGCCGTCACCGTCGCTCCGCCCAAAAAAGCGAAGGGAATCGAACCCACGGCGCAGGGCCAGAACGCACGCCACTCGAACAGCCCAGCCCGGAGGAATCTCAACGTGCCCAGCCCAGCCACCAAGATGTTCAGCGCGAGAGCGGTCGGCTTCATTTCAGCGGGCGCCATCCCCGCAAGAGCCATGGCGGCGAGATATCCCGATGCTCCGCCGTGTCCGACCGACGAATAGAGCACCGCGACGCCGAAAGCCAACAGAGCAAGGAACTCGATCTGCATCAGCTCAAAATCCGCGACAATATACCGCTTGCCTCCCACGTCCGCCCCCTGTCAATCACCTCAGAGAAGTTATGAGCGCACTCCGTCCGCCATAATCCAGTCGCACACCAGAGGGGTTCGCAAGTTGGGCGGGAGAGAACGAGCAGCGGGACAGACGAGTTCGGCCGTCTGGAAGGTCAGACTGCTGGGCGAACTCGAACTCCTGACATCGCAAGGAGAGGTGTCGAAATTTCCAACGAGGACGGCTGCGCTTCTCTTCGCATATCTGGTGGCTCAAAAGGTCTCAACTCATGCAAAGGTCGAGTTGGAAGCGATGTTCTGGCCAGACAGTGACGGCGACCAGCAGGCCCAAAACCTCCGACGCGCAATTGCAGACATACGCAAGGTGATCGAATTCGGCAGAGAGCGTGGCTCAATACTAAGAACTTCACGGGGAAGCATTTCCCTCGACAAGGCGGAGATCGCCAGCGATGTGGACGAGTTCAAAGCGTTTACCGATCTCGACTCCGATGTCGCACAGCTCAACCGGGCCATCGACATTTACAGGGGTCCGTTTTTGCCCGCTTCGACGGCGAATTGGGCCGTTGCCCTTCGCATGGAAATCGAAGAGAGATTCGCGCATGCAGTTGAAGCTCTTTGTCGAATTCTTCTCGATTCGGGGAAAACCAGAGAGGCCATCCAAGTCGCGCGGCAGGCAGTTGTCGTCGCTCCGACGCGTGAGGATATTCACATCTCGCTCATCTCATCCTATGCTTCCGCGGGAATGAGTGTCGAGGCGCTGAAGCAGTACGAAGAGTTGGAGCGACTTCTCGACGAGACCTGGGGCGAGTCTCCTTCTAAGCGAGCGAAGGACGCGCTCGAATCTGCTTTCCTTGAAGACCCAGGTCGCAAACACAATTTGCCCCAGCACCTCACATCATTTGTCGGACGAGATCAAGAAATCGCAGACGTGACGGAGCTGTTGGCGAATCGCAGACTCATCACAGTAACGGGAAGCGGAGGGTGCGGCAAGACGCGGCTGGCCGTCGAGGTCGCGCGCCGCATGGCATCTCACTTTCGCGACGGTGCATGGCTGGTTGAGTTCGCGGGCGTCACCGATCCGAAGTTAGTCGCGCAGACGGTAGCCGTCACGCTCAGAACCGACGAGCAACTCTCCGGCTCGATCGAGCGAATGTTGTGCCGCCGGCTTGCCTCCCAAGAGACACTTCTCGTGTTCGATAACTGCGAGCACCTCGTTCGCACATGCGCAGCGCTCGCGGAATCTCTGCTGCAAGCCTGCCCGAGACTCAAGATACTTGTCACGAGTCGCGAGGCTCTTGGAGTTCCTGGAGAAGCGACGTATAGGACGCCTTCGCTCACTCTTCCTGATAGCGAGCACGACGGAAGCGAGGAATCTTCGCTGCAATCGGAGTCCGTTCGCCTCTTTCTCGAGCGTGCCAAAGAGTCGAACGCTTCCATCGAGCCGAATCACGCCAACCTATCGGCAGTAGCCGAAATCTGCATAAGGCTCGATGGCATCCCTCTCGCCATCGAGCTCGCTGCAGCGGAGCTTCGCGTGCTTACGCTGCCGGACCTGCGGGCGCGCATTGACGACCGCTTCAATCTCCTCACCGGTGGGTCGCGTACGGCGATGCCGCGCCACCAGACTCTTGAGTCACTCGTGGATTGGAGTTATGACTTGCTCGACGAGAAGGAGCAGGCTCTCTTTCGCCGCCTCTCTGTTTTTACGGGGGGCTGCAGTTTAGACGCCGCCGAAGTCGTCGGCTCTGGTGATCCAGTGGCTTCCAAAGAGGTGCATCGGCTTCTTGGTGCGCTTTGCGACAAGAGCCTTCTCTTTGCCGAGAATCTGAATGGGCAGTCTCGCTACAGGATGCTGGAAACGATCCGCCAGTACGCTTTGGCGAAGCTTCTTAAGTCCGGCGAACTCGCAAGGGTCCGAGACATCCATGCTGAGTTCTTCCTCCGGTTCTGTGAACTGGACATGCCTCGACTCCGAAACGAAAACGAGGTCGAATGGCTCTTTCGGTTTGGCGCGGACATGGACAACGTGCGCTCGGCGCTCGAGTGGTCGGCACAAGGTGCAAGCAGGTCGGCGCTTTGCCTCAAACTGTGCGATGCCGCCGGCGAATACTGGCAGGCGCGATTCATGGTGGATGAAGCGTCCTACTGGTGCGACCGTGCCCTCGCTACCCCCCGCTCGGAACGAAATGGGGAGTACGGAGGTGTTCTCTTCCGACTCGCATGGGCACATTTCAATAGGTCGTCACTCGCAATGTGCCGAAGCGTGCTGGCCGAAGCAATCCAGATCTGCCGGGAATTCAGTGCGCCCGCTGTCTTGGCCAAATCGCTGAACTTGTTGGGCCGAGTCGAGCTGCAATGCAACAAAAGGGAGGAGGCAGACCGCCTCCACGGAATGGCGGTCGAGTCGGCGCGCAAAAGTGGTGACGAAGCTCTGGTTGCCGTTAGCCTCATGTACCGAGGCGACATCGCGTCCGAAGCGCTTGACTTCGACGCAGGCCTCGAACTGCTTGAGGAGGCGAAGCGCATCTTCGAATCTGTAGGCAGGCCGTCGGGAGTTGC
>QEUM01000011.1 GCA_003577165.1 Armatimonadota bacterium
GAGTCCGAAGTCCGCGCCTTCTGGCGCTCGTTCCGAGGCGACGGATGACGATCGGATGAGGCAAGACTAATGCACGGGAAGCGACTCTATAAGTTGTACCTCGCCGGACTGATTGCGACAGCATTCCTCGCGCCGAGAACCAACGCGGGCGACCACAACTACGACCTCTCGCGGTGCGACTTCCTCGCTGTCGTGAAGATCATTGGCAATGCAGGCGAGTACTCGTTTGGGCCTCAGGGCTACGAGACCTACGTCAGGAGGGTAAACGCAGAAGTCGTTCTTGCGCTTCACGGCGACAGGAATCGAACGATGGTGCAATTCGTTGGATCGGAAGGCCCGTCTCCGACCGGCGAGTTCAACAGCCGGTTCGCCCCAGGCGAACTCCGCCTGTGCGCAGCGCTCGCTCCCGACGCGAATCTGAGGGCGTGGCGGATCGAGGAACAGTACGTCCAACTTGAGAACCAGGATCAGTTGTACATCCTTGATCCCTCCTTGATTGCGGAGTCCTGGAATTTCATCCGCCTTCCATCCGGCGACTACACCGTCATGGGAGAAACGAAAGTGGAGAAGTGGGCCGGAGTTCTCTTTCAATCCATGGCGGCAACGCGAACTACGAATCTGCTTCGTAACGCCCTTGAGGTCGGTCCAACATACCTGCCAAAGCCCCCCCCTGCAAACCCCTGGGAGTACGAGTTCGTAGGAGGTCGTAACGCTTACAGGCAGGAGGGGCCCACGTACGGAGCCTTCTTCGGGAGAGAACTCTTGCCCATGGTACTTCAGGCCTTTGCAGATGATCCCGTAACCCGTGTAAGATTTCTGAGCCTTGCGATTGGCTATGGAAATGCGCATCTCATTGAGCAGTGGCGCAGGGAACTTCTCGCGTTCAGTCGTAGCGATCCACAGCCCGGCGTGGCGCGGGAACTGAGAATCGGCGGCCTGGATCCTGCTTTCCAGAAGCCACTTCTGAGTTCCCGATCCGCTTCCGTTCGCTGGGGCTGCGTCGCCGCAGCGGACAAACCCGATTGGCAGCTCATCAGACGACTGGTGGACGATCCCGTCGCAGAGGTCCGAGTGAAGGCGATTGAGTGGTTCGAGATCAAGTTCCCTTCAGCAGGCGCACCGGAGAGGAATTACACTCGCGAAGGCGTCTGGACGAACGAGTCCGAAGTCCGCGCCTTCTGGCGCTCGTTCCGAGGCGACTGATCGCAGTCGGGTGGCCTTGTAGTGCGCAATGGCTCAGTCGGGTGGCAGCGGTAAGCAAATCGCGACAGCATCAGTGCCGGAAGTGGCGCGCGGACGTGAAGACCATCGCGAGGCCGGCCTCGTCCGCCGCCGCGATGACTTCCGCGTCGCGCTTCGATCCACCGGGCTGTACGACCGCCGCCACGCCTGCGGACGCCGCCTCCAGAATGCTGTCCGCGAACGGAAAGAACGCATCGCTCGCTAAGACCGCTCCGCGAGCCGACTCGCCCGCCTGTCCGAGCGCGAGCCGCACAGACTGCACCCGATTCGACTGCCCCGCCCCCACCCCCAGAAGCGACTTTGGAGAACACACCACGATCGCATTCGACTTCACGTGCTTGACGACCGTCCACGCGCCTCTCATCGCAGGCTCCAATGCGCGCTCGGGCCGTGATCGCGTCACCACCTTCCACTCCGATGTCTTCGGCTCCACGTCTGCGGATTGCACGAGCGCGGCCCCTCTGAGACCGCGAATCGAAGTGAACGAACCGCGCGGGGGGGCGCCCGCCGCGAGAATGCGCACGTCTTGTCCCCACCCCGACCTCTCTCGAAACACAGCGACCGCTTCGTCCGATGCCGCCGAGCAGATGACCACCTCGAAGAAGTTTCCCTTCTCCGCAATCACCTCGGCGGTGGACCTCTCGAGTTCGCCGGGCACGGCGACGATTCCGCCGAAAGCCGAAACCGGATCGGCCTCCCTCGCAAGTCGGAACGATTCGCGCGGGTCGCCGGCCCACGCCGCGCCGCACGGATTGCCGTGCTTGATGATCGCGACGGGACGGATGAGGCTTTCAAAGGAATAGAAGAGATCGGAAGCGAGTTCCCAGGCTGCCTCCGCATCGAGGATGTTGTTGTAACTCAACTCCTTGCCCCAGAGTTGGTTCGCCGACGCGACCCCACGCTGCTCGAACGGGCGAACGTAGAGCGCCGCGGATTGGTGAGGGTTCTCTCCATAGCGCAAACTCTGGCGAAGCCGGTACGGAACCGTAAGAGTCGGCGGCGCATCCGTGGGCTCGTCGCTGAGATATTCTGCGATCAGCGCGTCGTAAAAGGCCGTGTGGCGGAACGCCTTCGCCCGCAGCGACTCTCGAATCGAATCATCGCCGGAGCGGATCGCTTCGAGAACGCGAGGGTAGTCTTCTGGATCGGTGACGACGAACACCGACATCGCGTTCTTCGCCGCGGCGCGAATCATCGCCGGGCCGCCGATGTCGATGTTCTCGATCGCTTCGTCAGGCGGCGAACCGCGAAGCACGGTCTGCTCGAAAGGATAGAGGTTGACCGCAAGCACCCGAATCGGCCGGATGTTCAGTTCGTCCATCTCCTCCTGGTGCTTCGCATCCTCCGGCCGTGCGAGCAGCCCGCCGTGGATGCGAGGGTGAAGCGTCTTCACTCGACCGTCGAGGATCTCCGGCATTCCTGTGTAGTAACTGACGCTCGTGACCTCGAAGCCCTGCTCGTCGAGGAGCCTGCCGGTTCCGCCGGTGCTGATCAACTCGAATCCGGCATCGAGAAGCCCGCGGGCGAACTCGACGATTCCCGTTTTGTCGGTGACCGAAAGCAGCGCAAGGGGCTTCATGTGGATTTCAGTTTCGAGGCGAGGGACGACACAGCGGCCAGTTGCTCACTTTCCGCGATGGTTTCGAAAGTCGGAACGTGCAGGAACCCGACCCGCACTCCTCGGAGTCGCGTCGCGCCGGCGAAGTACAAGTAATTGCAGAGGTAGTCGCCCGCAGATTCGGAGTTGACGAAGGGCCCCTTCGGCAACCGCATCCGATAAAAGAGCGCGCCGCGCACCTTCTTCGGCAAAGACTCGTCGATCTTCCGTTTTCCACGAACTTCGCCTTCGACATCCGGCTGATCCGACAGCACGTTTCGCGCGAAGCGCTCGATTCTCAGCCGGTCGCAGTTCGCGCAAACTCCGAGCATCAGCCACCGATCCCCGCTCTTCAGCCCGCAATCGCTCACGAAGTCGTCGACGGCCCGATACGACACAGGAAGAACGACGGATTCGAAGTCATTCAGCCGACGGACGATCGCTTCGCTCGGATTGACTTCGATTCGACCGAATGGCCCGAAGCCGGAGACGAGAAACCTCGGCATCACCCCCCACCCACGTTCGGGGGCGGCGATTTCACCGTGACCTTAAGTTGTTTTTCGATAGAGACGCCCTGCGCGTCCGTCGCCTTGAGCGTAAACACCGTCGTCTCCGCTGCAATCCATTCGAAGTTCCCTCGCGCGTTGACGGTTCCGACGTTCGGCGTAATCTCCACGAGTTCTGCGTTCGACACCACCCATTCGATCTGAATTCTCGTCCCCGGGTCCACTTCCGCCGGAAGCGGCTGACCGTCCACTAATGCGCGGAAGACCGACACGGCGGCCAGGCTCTTTTCTCTCACCGTGATCGTGATGGGACGGCTCCTTGTGGCTTCGCCGTCGGCGTTTTCCGCGACGAGCGTATAGGTGAAGTTGCCCGCGTTCGGCAGGCGCACCTCGAACTCTTCCAAGTTCGGCTCGAGTTGGGCGCCGAGCGGCTGCAGAAGTATCTTCTGCGCTCCTTTGACTTTGTATTTGAAGAGCACCGGCTCTCCGACCGCCGCTTGCCTCTTGTTCACCGAAAACTCGAGAATCTCCGCGGGGGGGACGATGGGGCGCTCGGTGACGATCACCGTCACCTCTTTCGGTGCGCTCTCCTCCCCATCGCGCACCGCGTACGCGCGGAAAGTCGTCGTCTGCTCCAGCGTGAACTGCTTGGAATCGTTCGGCGGAACCTCTTCCGCAAGTTCGGGGTCCCCGTATCGGATGACGACCTTCTTCGCATTCGACGATGTCCAACTCAACTCGACGGGATCGCCTTTGTAAACCTGTTCGACGTTCGCCGCGAAGGACTCCATCGCGGGTGGTTTCGGTCGAACCGAAATCCAGACTGCGATGAGGATGACGGCCAACAGCGCTGCCACCAAAGCGATCGGCGACAGGATCGCTTTGCGCTCGAGTTGGCCTTGTGCGTTCGCCACGGTGCGTGGGTCCTCCGTGCTTCTTGCGGAAACGGCGAACGAAAAGAGACGCGTGGAACTAAGGAGGGGAAACTGATTCGGCTGCACGTACATCAGCACGCGCTTTTCCTGGCCGGGAGCGAGAATGACGCGCTCGTGCTCGAACGTGTAGGAGCAGGCGTCTTCCGGGTCGCTTGCAAAGAGTTGGAGTTTCTCCTCGGTGTTCCCCATGTTGATCGTGTAGACCGAGAAGGACGTCTGCTTCTTGAAGGGAGACACTGCCAGCCGCTTCGGCTCTACCTCCGCGCTGATGAGCCGGAATTGCTCGACTTCGAGCACAGCCTGTGCTTCGACCTTCTCTCCGCTCTCCATCGAACGCACCTGCACGACGAACGGATAGGTTCCGGCCTTGCTTTCCGCAGTGCGCGGCGGCTTGATGATGATCTTGTGGGAACTCTCGCTTCCTGCACCGAGCGTGAAGGCCGGCACGGGAATCGCCACCCACTCATGATCCAGCCCGCTAATCTCGAGTTCGTATCGGTCTGCGGATTCCCCTCGGTTGGCGACGTGAACCGTAAGGGTGTAAGAACTGCCCGGCTCGACGGCGAATTGGTCTTTGGCCAGGCTGAGATAGACCATGTTCGGCCGAGATTATAACCCTTGCCCCCTCCGCGCGACGACCGCCTCGCCAATCGACCCAAAAAGACGAAGACGACGCCGTCGCGTCGTCTTTCGCTATTTCGGGGCTCCCGAACCGGGAGCGTGAATTAGATACTTCAGCCGGCTTCGACTTGCGTCGGCGCGCCCTTCAGGTCCAGGGCGACAGCCGACTTGCCGAGCGCCCTGGCCGAGAGGCTGCCGAGTTCCTGGACGTAGCCTCGAGACCAGCCGTCCCAACTCTTCACGATCTTCCCACCCTTACCGATGAGCACGCTCGTCGGGCCGCGCTCGACTCCGTATGCCTCGATGACCTTGTACTTGCCGTCCGCGAGGATAGGAAAAGCGGGCTTGTGGGACTTGATCCATCCGGCCGGGTTGTCCGAGTTGATGACTCCGACGACCTGGAGGCCGAGCGCCTTGTATGCGGTAGCGAGACGGTTGTAGTAGGGGGTCGCCGCGTCGGTCACCGGACAAGACTCCGCGATGAAGTAAACGAACACAGGCGAGGTCTTCGTCGCGGCGCTGAGGCTGAAAGCAGCGCCGTTGGAGAGCTTGCCCGAGAAGTTGGGGGCGGCCTTGCCGGCGGGCACTAGTTCCGTGACCGCCTCCGGCGCAGGCGAACCCGTCGTCTCCGGGTCCACCACCACCCGGTCGGCGAAACTGGTTGAAATCCTCGATACGCCCCACGCGGCGGCTCCGATGAGCGCCAGGGCGAAAGCCGTTCCCTTCATATGCATGATTATGGTTACGAATCTTGGTTTAGTTTCGCTCCCGCGATCACGGCAGCCAGGTAGATTCCGCCGCGAATGCGAGTCGGGATCGTCGGTGGCGGCATTTCGGGGCTGGCCGCCGCCTACACGCTCAGGAAGGAAGGGGTCGAATCGGTCCTGTTCGAGGCGGAAGACCGCCTCGGCGGGCGTCTGGAGAGCGCCAAGTTCTTCGATTCCGTCGTAGACCTCGGAGCGCAGACCCTGACACCTCGGGGATTGGCCATGGAGTCCGCCCTACAGGAGGCCGACGGCCGCGGCGAACTGTACAGGATCCCGAAGCCCCTCTACCTCTTCGACCAGGGACGCGCGATGCCGGGCTCCCCGGAGAGGAACGCTCAGCCTCGCTACACCTTCCGGTCGGGCATCCAGAGTTTCGCCGAATCGCTCGCGCAGGCGGCGGACGTGCGCCTCGGCGTGAAGGTCGACAAAGTCGTAAAGCGGGCCGACGGCTTTGAGGTGGCAGGCGAAGTGTTCGACGTCGTGATCCTCACCCCGCCGCTTCCGCTGACGCGCACCATTCTCGCGGCGTCGGGAGTGCCTCGAAACTTGGGGGCTTTCAGTTATCGTCCCTGCCTTTCGGTCGCCCTCGGATACGACCGAGTTCTTCCGCCACCGCCCTACTACGCTCTTCTGAGCGCGAACCGCATGTCGCCCCTCATCTGGGCGACCATCGTGAACGAACTCTGCCCCGGCCGAGTCCCGGAGGGCAAGACGGTCTTCGTCGCACAGATGGGGCCAGAGCACAGCCGAACCCACTTCGGGGCGGAAGAAGAGAGAGTGGCGCACGGCGCCGCCTCCTGCTTGGCGCGGGTCATCGGCACCGAGTGGTCGCGCCCCGACGCCTACCTCGTGCGGCGGTGGCTCTATTCCCAGCCGGAGCGGGTCTCCCTGTTCGACAGTCTGAACCCGCCCGAATCGAGGGTGATCATCGCCGGGGATGGCACGCTGGCAGGGCGCGCCGAGAACGCCTACGAGACGGGTGTTCGCGCGGCAGCGCGAGCCGCCGCCCTCGCTGCGGAAGCGTAGCCGCTCCGTTGCATCTCTTACGACGCGCGCGGCCGAACAAGGGCCACGGCTCGGGTCTGCGGTAGCATCCTTCGCCGATGGCAGCCACGAAGGCGCCGGAGATTTCCGTCGACGGCAGGCGGTTCCTGCGCATCCCGATCCGAACCCACCTGCTGACGTCGGCGGATGATCTTGGGGCGGTGTGTCTCGAGGCCGCTGCGCCTCATGCGGAGCCAGGAGACGTGCTCTTCGTAAGCCACAAAGCCATCTCCATCACTCAGGGAAGGACGAGGCGGGCTTCCGAGGTGAAACCAAGCCGACTTGCACGGTTTCTCAGCCGCTTCGTCACTCGCACGCCGCACGGCATCGGCATCGGCAGTCCCGAGTCCATGCAGTGCGCCATCGACGACTGCGGCGCAGCGCGCATTTTGCTTGCGGCGTTCGTCAGCGCTCTCGGCAAACTGGTCGGGAGGCGTGGGGACTTCTATCGCGTCGCTGGACCGAGGGCCGCCAACATCGACGCCGCCGGCACATCTCCGGTGAACCCGGGACTCATCGTGCTCGCGCCCCTCGACCCGGAGGGAGCGGCAGAGGAACTCGCCTCGAGAGTCGGCTTGCCCGTCGCCATCGTGGACGCGAACGACCTGGGAGTTTCGATCCTGGGGGCGTCGAAAGGAGTGGATCGCGATCTCATCGTGCGCGCGCTGTCGGACAACCCCCTCGGCCAGGGGGATCAGATGACTCCGATCGGCCTTCTGAGGCAAGCGCCGAACATCGCCAACACGGAAGCGGCGACACCCGTCTAACCTAAGACCCATGCTCCTCGCGCTCACGGTTCTTATCGCACAGCAGTTGGGGCCCACTCTGCCGCCCTGGACATCCGAGCACATTCACGCCGTGAACCGGACGGTTCAATCTGCCCTTGCCGACGGCCGATTCGAAGAGGCGGCGAAGGCGCTCGCCACGTGGCCGGACGGCCGCATTGGATACAAGTTCGTGAAAGACGCCCCCCCCGAAGCGACCGCCCTCGGCGCTGCGGCGGAAAAGTTCTGGAGGGGGGCCTCTAACGGCGCGCTGCTTTTCGAGCGAAGTGAGGATGCGCTCATTGAAATCGAGTTCATCGAAAGCGCACCGGCGGGCGACCCGGAGCCGGTTTGGGAGAAAGGAAAGATCCTCGCCAGAATTCCACTGACATTTGGCACACAAGGTCAGCGATCCAGCGAGAAGTCGCTGCTTCATGGGGTCTTGCGCGCGTTCGGATTCGCCGCCGGCCTCGCCCCGTCTCACTATCGCGGGAACGTGATGGGGATCGACGACCGGCTGCCGTTCATCACCGAGCCGGAACTGCAGCCCAAAGAAAAGGAAGCGCTCGATCGTATCCTCGCCGCTCGTAAGCGACTCGCCGCCGCCACTTCTGATCGCGCGCGCATCATTGCGGCTGCTCCCAGGCTCGTCATCGAGCCGATTGAACTCGACGCCGGCAACGTGACGACAGGAATGGTCGCCAAGTATACGGTAACGATTCGCAACGCCGGAAACGCACCCGTCGAATTCGTCCCCGAGTTGACGTGCCGCTGCCTTTACCTCGACCCGATCCATGAACTCGCGCCGGGCGAGTCGAAGACCATCGAACCGGGAATCGACACGAACGGAATTATCGGGCCGGTGCACAAGTCGATTCTCTTTCACACCAACGACCCTTCCGACCTGCATCAAGAGTTGAAGTTGCATGTCAACTCGGTTCCGGAATATCGAGTGCTGCCCGCAGACGTGATGAGGGTCACGCTCAGCGAAGTCGGCGCGACGAGCGCGCACTTCATCTTGTATGCCACACCCGGCAACCCGATTCAGGTGAAGGAGGCGATCCCGTCTCGTCCGGGCCTCGAAGTCTCGATCGAACCGTGGGTGGGCGAAATACTCGATCCCCTCTATGACACTCAACCCGTGCGCAGGCTGGGCTACAAAGTGGTCGCGACGTTTCCGGCCGACTTTCCGACGGGCATCGACTGGGTTTCCATCGCGATCCGCACCGATTCGCGCAGGCAGCCGATCTACCAGGCGACGATGCAAGTCCAGAAGGGCATCGTCGCTCAGCCGAAATCGTTCTACTTCGGCGGCGTCGAGCACGACAAAGAGGCGACGCGAAGCGTCGAGTTGAGCCACGGCTCGCAGAAGTTCTCCATCCTGTCGGCAAACGTCGAGGGAGGGCCGTTCACGGTCGCCTTCCAGAAACTCGACGACGACGGGAAGAAGTACAAGATCACGGTCACCTATAAGGGAAGCGAGCCCGGCGGGCTGGCGGGCAAGGTGATCTTGAAGACGGACCACAAGGGGGGGGAGGAAATTGTGATTCCGATCGGCGGGACCGCAAAATGAAGTCCCCACTCCGATTGCTGGCTCTCTGCGCAGTGCCTGCGGCCTTTCTTGCCTCACCCGACTCCGAACCGGACCTCACGGTATTGTTCACCGGGGACATCCGCGGGTACCTATCCCCGTGTGGCTGCAGCAAGCCGCAAATCGGCGGCCTGCTGCGGATGGCGTCGGTGATTCGCGGCCTGAAGTCCGCGCCGAACACCCTGTTCGTGGACCTGGGGAACTGGACTCAGGCGACGGGACGTCAGGACGAACTCAAAGCCGACGCGATCGCCGAGACCTTTGCATCTCTCAAGCCAGACTATTTGAACGTTGGGCCGCTGGATCTCCAATTGAGCGAGGGACAGTTGGCCTCACTCGCCGAAGCGACGAAAGGCGCACTCGATTCCTCGAATGCGATCCTGCCGGGCGTGCTCGCAAACCGCGAGGGTCGCGACGTCGCCGGCAAGGTGTGGATACAGGGGCTTGTTCCGGACGGCGCGGCGCGCGCGACGGTGACCCCCCCCGCAACGGTCTTATCTCCGAGATCGGATCGTGCCCACATCGTGCTTTTCGCGGGACCGAAGGACGCGGCGTTTCGACTCGCGCGAAGCTTGGGCCCAGGTTCACTCTTGATCTACTCCAGTCAAGGCGACCCGACTCGAACGCCCGACATCGTGGGGGGGGCGACGCTCGTATCTTTAGGGGACAAGGGGCGCTACGTTGGGAAGGCGACGCGAACGAACGGGAAGTGGGAGATCGCGTTCCTCGAACTCGGACCGGAACGCCCGGACGACCACGAGGCGACGACGGCGTATCGAAGCTATCTCAACCGCGTGGGCGAGGAGAGACTGCTCGCAGCGATGCCGCGACTTCAAAAGGGGACGCTGTTCGTTGGATCGGCGGTCTGCGGCGGGTGTCACGTCAAGGAATACAACGTTTGGCTAAAAACCGCGCATGCAAAGGCGCTCACAACTTTGGAGAAGACCGGCAACGACAAAGACCCTGAGTGCGTCGGCTGTCACGTCGTGGGACTAACCTACCGCGAAGGTTTCATGGACAAGTCGAAGACACCGGACCTTGCGCACGTCGGCTGCGAAAGTTGCCACGGGGCGGGGGGTAAGCACGTCCGCAACGTCTCCGAGAGGGCGTCCGTTCATGCCGATGCGACTTCCTGCGCGAGTTGCCACGTTCCAGAGCACAGCCCAGGCTTCGACTTCCAGAAGTACTGGGAGAAGATCAAGCACTAGCTTAGGAAACAAAAGAGAAAGCGCCACACGTTGGCGTGGCGCAGAAAGTTCGAAAGGCGGTGAGGTTCTATCGAACGACGTCTACCATCTTGTTGATCCACCGCTGGGAAAGGAACTCGATGACGATCCCTCCCTTGCTGCTGCTGCTGTGGATCATGTAGCCGTTGCCGATGTAGAGGCCGGTGTGCGTGATTCTCTGCCGCTTTGAGTCGGTGAAGTAGAGCCGGTCGCCGGGCTGCATGTCTTCGAGTCGCGTCACCTTCTCTCCAACATAACTCTGAAGCGTCGCGGTTCGGGGAAGCTTGACCCCTTGGCGAAGGAAGAGTTGCTGGATGAAGCCGCTGCAGTCAACTCCTCGGGTGAGGCTGTTGCCGCCCCACACGTACCGAGTTCCCTGAAACTGGAGCGCGTCGCGCACGACGTCGAGCCGCCATTCCCCGGCGCGGTTGATCGGCTGGCTGCCTCCTCGGGTGCCCAGCGTCGCTCCCTGCGAGGGTGGCGCAACGGGCGTCGTGGGCTGTTTGACGTTGACGTCGTAAGGCAGGCGCTCGACGAATCGCGTCTCGATGTAGCCGTTCGACCCGTCGGCCATGATGACCGTCGCCCACTTCTCGTCGATGTTGCGGAGGACGACGTACTGGTCCACCTTGCCTCGGTAGAGGACGCGGGAGCGAGAGTCCGGCTTGATAAAGATCGGCGCTTCGGTCGTGATCTTGGCGAGTTTGCCGATCTTGGCCCGGGTTTCCTGGGCCGTACCCAGGCAGGCGACCAGGATCGCCAGGGTTGCAAGGGCAAGTTTGAGGTGCTTCATCGGTCGGTGCTAATCCCCATTGTGCCGCAAAAGGGTAGTACGCGGAACGATAACATTGTCGGTTCCCGGGCGGGAATCGTTCACCCTACGTCGGGTTCTGGCCCTGGTTGAGCCTCTTCTCGAGTTCGTCGAGTTGTGACTCCACGTCGTCGGTCTGGGCGGTCTGGGAGACGGTCGCCGGCCCGGTGTCGGCGCTGAGCCCGAGCCTCTGTTCCAGCTGCTTCAGCTCCTCTTCCGCCGCGTAGTCCATGGCCGTGTCCTCCATCTGCAGGATCTTGCCCTGGATGGAGTTGGCCATCATCTCCTGCCGAGCCGCCGCTTCGCTCTTCGCCTCGCGAATCCGCTCAGCCGCGTTCTCGAACGCTCCGAACTGCTGCTCGGTGGTGAAGCCCTCGAGCGCCTTGTTGAGGGAACTCTCGATCTGGGCCTGCTTGTACTGGGCCTTCATCGCGAGCGCCTCGGCGGTTCGTTTGCGAACCTCCTCCTCTTGGCGGCGGATCGCGCGCTTCACGACCTCGACGGTCTCGTTCGCCTGGGAGAGCGAGGCCTTGAGGCTCTCGAGGGTCGTCGCGTAGTTCGCTTTCTCCCTCAGAAACTGGCGGGCGAGGTCGCGGTTGCCCTGGCGGAGCGCCATGACCGCCTGCTGCTCGAGTTGGGTGACCTTCTTCGTGTGGTCGTCGACCATCGCCTGAAGGTTGTTCCTCTGGGTGATTGCCTGGACCGCCTTCTCCTTGTTTTCTTGGAGAGCGGTCTGCATGTCCCTTCGGGCCTGATCCAACATCATGTCCGGGTCTTCGAGCCGGTTCATCAGGCGATTGAATAGGGCCTTAAGCCAAGCGAAAAAGCGTCCCATTGTAAGAAGCGGCCTCCCCCCGAGCGGGATGGCGGCATTATACTACGCCCCCCTTTGGGGCCAGGATTCACGGTCCCAGTGGGCGGGGCGCAACCCTACCGGGCCGGTAAACTTCCGGCCGTGAGATTCACGGCTGCGGCGGTGCAGATCGCTCCTCAAAAGGGCGACGTCGCCGCAAACCTCGGACGCATCGCCGACGCCGCCATCCGCAGTTCGTCCGAGGGGGCAGACCTCGTCGTGTTTCCGGAAACTTCGACCAGCGGCTACTTCCTTCAGGGCGGAGTTGCGGACGCCGCTCTCACGACAGACAGCCTCGCCGGAGAGTTGTCGGGCCGTCTTCGGGAACTCACACGCCCGCTCGACGTGATCCTGGGCTTCTACGAGCGGGCAGATGAAGGCTTCTACAACTCCGCCGCCCACCTCGCCTGCACCGCCTCGGGCTGTGAGGTCGTGCACCTCCATCGGAAGTTCTTCCTTCCCACCTACGGCGTGTTCGACGAAGAGCGCTTCGTGACGAGGGGGGGACACATCGGTTCCTATCGGTGCCGATTCGGCGACTTCGCAATCCTCATCTGCGAGGACATCTGGCATAGCATCTCTGCGACCATCGCCGCGCTCTCCGGCGCAGAGGCGTTGGTCGCCATCTCTGCATCCCCCGCGCGCGGATTCGCAGGCGACAACATCGAGAACCTTGAGCGGTATGAGCGGCTTCTGCGCTCGATTAGCGAAGAACATGGCGTGTGGACGATCAACTCCATGCTCGTGGGATTCGAAGGCGGCAAGGGATTCACAGGGGGGAGCATGATCGTCGATCCCCTCGGGCGCGTCGTTGCGCGGGGGCCGACTGCGCAGGAGCACATGCTCATGGCAGAGGTGGACATGAACGAAGTCGCAAGGGCGCGCGCCGCGTCGCCTCTGCTCAGCGACTTAAAGTGCTCGACTTTGGAGATCATTCGACTGCTGAAAGCAGCCGCGCGCGAAGAATGACCGAAGACATCGCAAGCCTGCCGATCGTCCGTCCTGAGCATCCGGAGGAAGATCCACTTCTGGACCTCAATCCTCACCTGGTGGCCGATTGGCTCGTAAAGTTCCTTCAGGATGAATGCGTTCGCAAGCGCGGAATCTCAAGGGCTGTGATCGGATTGTCTGGCGGAGTGGACAGCGCTGTCACGACCTACCTCTGCGCTCGCGCTTTCGCACCCGAGAACACTTTCGTGTTTCGGATGCCGTACACGATCTCTTCGCCGGAGAGTTTCGCGCACGCGCAGCTGGTGATTGACGAACTTGGATTGCCCGATCGAACGATTGACATCACGGCGATGGCGGACGGCTATCTCACGCAGTTTGAGGACGACGCCTCAGCGACTCGAATCGGCAACGTGTGCGCACGGTGCCGCATGATCGTGCTGTTCGATCAAAGCGCGAAACTGCGCGCTCTGCCCATCGGAACCGGCAACAAGACGGAGCGCATGTTTGGATACTTCACCTGGCATGCGGACGACGCCCCCCCGATCAACCCTCTCGGCGACCTATACAAGACTCAGGTTTGGAGGCTCGCAGAACATCTCGGCGTTCCGGAAGTCATCATTCAAAAACCCCCCACCGCGGACCTTGTGAAGGGCCAAACCGACGAAGGCGACTTTGGGATCTCCTACCGGCGGGCCGACAGGATCCTCTGCAGGCTTCTTGCCGGGTGGACGCCCGAACAGTTGATTGAGTTCGGGTTCGACAAGAACGACGTGGAGATCGTTCGTCGACGCGTTGCGACCACTCACTGGAAGCGTCACCTCCCGACCGTCGCGATGCTTTCCGACAGCGCAATCAACGAGTTCTACTTGCGTCCGGTGGACTACTGAGGCCGCTGGTAGAATCCGGCGCGATGCCCTCCCTCCTCCTCGAAGTCGGCTGCGAAGAACTTCCCGCCCACTCTGTGGCCCGGGCCGCCGAGGAGTTGGCCGAAGCCGTCATGAGGGCAATTCAAGAAAGGTCACTCGCGGAGGACTCGTCGCAAGCCGAAATTTATGCAACCCCGAGGCGGCTAATCGTATCGGTGTCGGGTCTGCGCGAGGCTCAGCCGGATCAATCGGTGGAGCGTCGGGGGCCCTCGGAGTCCGCGTGCTTCGGTCCGGACGGCGCACCGACGAAGGCGCTCGAAGGTTTCTGCAAGTCCGCAGGGATTCTCCCGGAGCAGGCGCAAATTCGGGACGGTTACGCGTGGGCCATCGTCGAGATGAGAGGCAAGCGGGCGGCGGAAGCGCTGTCGGAGGACTTGCCCAACGCCATTCGCTCACTGACGTTCGACAAGACCATGAGATGGGGCGAGAGCCGAATGCGGTTCGCAAGGCCGATTCGCTGGATTCTCGCCATTCTCGACGGCGAGATCATTCCGTTCGCGGTCGAAACGGTGCAGGCAAGCAACACCTCTCGTGGTCACAGATTTCACTTCCCGGACGCGTTTGAAGTTTCGAGTCTCGAACAACTCCTCTCAGAGCTGCGATCGCGAATGGTCGAGCCGGACGCAAACGCAAGGCGCGCTCGCATCGTCGAGTCGGCCGAGCGACTCGCGGGGGGGCGGGCGCTGCTCACCGATGCCCTCGTCGAAGAAAACGTCTACCTGACGGAGTGGCCGGTCGCCATCGTCGGAACCTTCAAGGAGGAGTACCGGAGACTGCCGCGTCCCGTGCTCATCACCGCAATGGCGAAGCACGAACGCTTCTTCCCCATCGAAGACGAACAAGGCAACCTCACGAACCGCTTCATCAGCGTTACGAACGGCGGGGATGAAGAAGAGATTCGACAGGGGAACGAGTGGGTCCTCAACGCCCGATTCAACGACGCGATGTTTTTCTTCGACGAGGACAGACGCAAGCCTCTGTCGTACTTCCTGGAGCAAACGTCACGCATCGTATTTCAGGAAAAACTCGGCACGATTCGCCAAAGGGCGGATCGCCTCTCAGCGCTCGCCAAGGCGATCGCCGACGAATCTCAACTCGGCATCGCGGATTTATGCGAACGCGCGGGCTTTCTGTGCAAAGCGGACCTTAGCACTGGACTTGTGAGTGAACTGCCGTCACTTCAAGGGCAGATCGGAGCGGAATACGCGCGCATCGAGGGAGAGGACGAGCGGATTTGCAGGGGCGTCGCCCAGCACTACGACGCGCCGCGCGAGCCCGCGAATGAAGGCGACCAGATCGCGATCGTGTTGATGTGCGCCGACGCGGCCGACCGAATCGCGGGCTACTTGGGGATCGGAGAGAAACCGACGGGGAGCCGCGATCCGTTCGCGCTTCGCAAGGCCGCAACGCAGTTGATCGAAGCGCAGATCGGTTGGGAATCGCTGAAAGGCTCCTTCGTCGAATGGGTGCAGCGCTCAGCCAACCTGTACGAATCGCAGAGCATCGCCCTGTCCTCTCGAGACTCCATCGAAACCGACTTTTGCGAAATCGTCACAGGAAGATACGAAGCGATGTTCCCGGACATTTCGTACGACGCGCGAGAGGCGGCGCTCGCGACTTCGTGGAAGGACCCGGCGCGGACGATTCTTCAAAGAGCGCGAATTCTTCAATCCATTTCGCCCGACGTACCCTTCGTGCGGACCGCCAAGCGGCCGATTAACATCGTTTCGGCCGCCGAAAAGAAGGAGATCGGCATCGCCTCGGCGGTCGAACCCGAGCTCTTCGAGCACCCTTCCGAATCAGATCTACTCGGCGCGGTCGAACGCGCCGAGTCCCTCACAGAAGGCAGACAACTCGATGAACTTGTGGACGTTCTCCGCTCCCTGGCGTCGCCGATCGACGCGTTCTTCGACGCGGTGATGGTGATGGCCGAAAACGAGACAATCAGGGCCAATCGCCTCGCGCTGCTGAAGCGAGCGAGCAGCCTGTTCCTGCGAATTGGAGACTTTTCGAAGATCGTGATCGAAGGAGAATGACGGAGGACTCCATCCAAGTCCGGTGAATCAACGCATCATGCGGGTCTTCCTCACTTCCTTGGGGATCCTCGCCTGCACGGCGGCGCTCGCAGGCGAGCCCACGGTAATCCGCATGATCGCCCACTCCAGTTGGGGCATTCCGCCGAAGGAGGCAGCCGATCCTGGGAGCCAAATTCGCCGGGCCATCTTCGAGGAGTTTCACCGGCAGAACCCGGACATTCGCGTCGTGAACGCGGCGGGCCTCGAGGTTGCTGGCACTCAGCCGGACGCTCCCTTCTTGATGAGCATGGCGGGCGACACAGCGCCGGATGTTTTCTACGTGAACTTTCGGCAAATGACCAATTACATCGAGCAGGGGTTTTGCAGACCGCTCGATGACCTCATCGCGAAAGACCCCTCCGTGCTAAAGAGGGTGAAGCCGCGAGTGCTGGAAGTTCTGCGAAGTTTCGACGGCAAGATCTATTCCATCCCCTACATCCAGTACGGCATGGCGCTCTACTACAGGGTTGACTTTTTCCGGGAAGTGGGACTCGATCCCAACAATCCACCGAGAAACTGGGAGCAGTTCTTCGAATACGCGAAGCGACTCACGGACCCAGCAAGGGGGAGATACGGCTTCCTGTTCAACGACGCGGGAGAGGGGAAGGCGTGGCATTGGATCAACATCCTGCGGCAAGCCGGCGGCGAACCCGTCGAGCGAACGCCCAGCGGATTTTGGCGCGCGACGTTCAACTCCGATGCCGGCGTGAAGGCGGTGGAGTTCTTCCGCAAACTCACACTCGAAAAGTGGGAACGAAACGGAAAAGTGATCGGCCCCGCTGCCGGCTTGTCTACCCAGTGGCGTCAGGACATCGACGACGGCAAGACGGCCATGTGGTTCGACTATACGAACGACGTGCTGCTGAGCGCGACGCGCATCAACCCCGCTCTCATCGGCGTCGCTGCGATGCCTGCTGGCCCGGGGGGGCGCGCTAACGAAATCAACGCCGGAATGTGGGCGATCAACGCCGACACGAAAGACCAGAAGAAGTTGGAGGCCTGCTGGCGGTTCATTCAGTTCTTCACGGGCGACGAAGCCGCACGCGTCGCGACGCAAAAGTACGTCGAATATGGCTTCGGCAATCTGGTCCAACCCGATCTCTTGGAGAGGTTCGGATACCACGACGTCGTCTCCAGAGTTGATCCGCAGTTGGTCGAAGCGAACAAGACTCTCTTTGAGGACGGGCGCCCAGAGCCGTACGGCCGAAACTGCCAGATGATCTACGTGCTCATCGACCAGCCTCTCAAACTCGCACTCTTGGAGCCGAATCGGGACGCGAAGCAGATTCTCGACGACGCGGCGAGGGAGACCGATCGGAAACTACTCGGCTTCGTGCCGGAAGAGGAGATGCAGAAGCGACGCGGATTCGCGCTCGGAATTCTCCTGCTCGCGACCGCATTTGTCACCATTCTCGTTTGGCGCGCCGTCAAGCGCGCGCGAGCCCGGCCGTCGGAATTCGTGGAGTCGCTCGCCGCAGGCACCAATCGCCAGCGTGTGATGCGGTTCATCACCATCGCATTGGCTCCTGCAGCGATTAGCCTCCTCGTGTGGGCGTACTACCCTCTGGCCCGCGGGCTGATGATCGCATTCCAAGACTATCGCATCATGCGCGACGCGCAGTGGGTCGGGCTCGACAACTTCATCGAAGTCTTCACTTCGTTCACGTTCTGGAAGGGGCTGATCAACAGCTTCCTCTTCGTTGGACTCACTCTCGGGATTGGCTTCTTCATTCCCTTTCTGCTTGCCCTCGCGCTGAACGAGATTCCGCGCTTCAAAGTCCTGTTTCGAACGATCTACTACCTGCCCGCAATGACGAGTGGAATCGTCATCGCCTTCCTGTGGCGTCAGTTCTACGACAAGAGCGAGACCGGGTTCCTCAACCAACTGCTCCAACCTGTGTTTGAAGCCCTCAACTCCGGGATCGCTTGGCTCAATGATGCAATCGGCACCGCGATCGGCGCATTCGAACTCACGCACGACTGGCTGGGCGACCCTTCGCTTGCTCTGTTCGCTGTGGTGATTCCAGGCATCTGGGCGGGAGCGGGCCCGGGGAGCATCCTCTATCTGGCAGCACTCAAAAACGTTCCCGAAGATCGCTACGAAGCCGCCGACCTCGACGGAGCGAACTGGAGGCAGAAGATACGCTACATCACGTTTCCCGCCCTCAAACCCCTCGTGATGATCAACCTGCTTGGAGCGTTCATCGGCGGCTTCAAGGCGATGGAGCAGATCTTCATCATGACGGCGGGCGGCCCCCTCTACGCGACCCACACGCTCGGCCTCGAGATCTGGCAGAACGCGTTCATGTTTCTGAAATTCGGTTATGCCACGGCGGCTGCGTGGGTCATGGGGGGCATCCTTATCGGGTTCACCGTACTGCAGATTCGCCAGTTACTTGGATACAGGTTCCGCGCCTCCGGCGCTTAGCCTGCCGGTACAATGCACGCGTGCTTGCAGCCCTTGCCACCTTCGCAATACAGGACTCTCAAGTTGACCCGTGGATGCTCTTTGAACCCGGGCATCGCGTCGAAGTGAGGGTCAACCAGATCACCGAAAGCGCGACCGGAAGGCGCGTGTCGCTTCAAGATGTCGCCGCCGCCGCAGACGGCAAGCGGTTCGTGTACGTCGGCGAAGAGCACGACAATCCCGACGCTCACCGATGGCAGGCGCTCGTCATCGGAGAACTCGTTCGCCGGGGCCGAAACGTCGTGGTCGGCTTTGAGATGTACCAGAGACCCAAGCAGCAGTACTTGAACGCCTGGACGCTGGGCCAGTTGTCAGAAGAGGAATTTCTCACGCAATCCGACTGGAAAGGCCAATGGGGTTTCGCGTGGGACCTCTATCGGCCGATCTTCATCTTTGCAAAGGAGAACCGACTGCGCCTCGTTGCGCTCAACATTCCGCGCGACTGGGTGCGAACGATGAGTCGGCAGGGCTGGGACGCGCTCCCCCCCGAAGCCAAGGATAACCTTCCCACGCCGTACATGGACAACAAGGAGCACTTCGAGCTCTTCAGCGCGCTCGTAGGAGGCCACGCCGGAGGATCGGTGGAAGGGATGTATCGGGGACAAGTTCTTTGGGACGAAGCCATGGCCGACTCTGCCCTGAGATATTTTGAGAACGCGTACGTTCCCAAGAACACCGTATTCGTCGTGATCGCTGGTAACGGCCACTTGATGTACGAACAGGGCATCAATTACAGAATCGAACGGCGCACGGGAGAGAACGGAATCACGGTGATCACTCGATCAATTCCGGAGGGCCAGGAGAAGGCAGAGGTGACGCGCGCAGTCGGCGATTTCGTCATCGGAACTCGTGAGCCCAAGCGCTCGGGCCAATAATCAGGTCATGAGATTCACGATCTTGGTTGCGGTCTGCGGCCTGATCTTCGCGGCTGGCTGCTCCCAATCCGACGAGAAGAGCGCCTCCAGCGAACAGGGCGTCTACGCAGGCGCGATCGACACAGCGAAGGAGACTGCCGACGCAGTGTCGGAGCGAGAAAAGGAACCCGAGTAAGCCGCTAGGATTTCAGCATCCGGCGCAGCACCATCTGCAGGATGCCTCCGTGACGATAGTAGTCCACTTCGACCGGCGTGTCAATTCGGCAGACCGCCTCGAACTTCAGTTCGCTCCCATCGGCCTTCCTTGCACGCACTTCGACGTGCTGCTTGGGTTCGATTTCGTTGGATATGAGAATGTCGAACGTCTCGTCTCCCAAGATGCCGAGCGACCGAGCGCTCTGATCCGGCAAGAAGGTTAGAGGCAGCACTCCCATGCCGACGAGGTTCGAGCGGTGGATGCGCTCGAACGACTCCGCGAGAACCGCGCGAACGCCGAGGAGCATCGTCCCCTTCGCAGCCCAGTCCCGCGACGATCCCATCCCGTAGTCCTTACCCGCGATCACGACGAGCGGAATTCCCGCCTGCTTGTAGGATTGCGATGCTTCGTAAATCGGCTTTACCAGCCCGTCGGTGAAGTCCGTCGTCCACCCCCCCTCCGTTCCCGGAGCGAGCAGATTCCGAATGCGCACGTTCGCAAACGTCCCCCGCACCATCACGCGGTCGTTGCCTCTTCGAGAACCGTACGAGTTGAACATGTGCGGCCGGACGCCCGAGTCGACGAGGTACTTTCCAGCGGGCGAGTCCGGCTTGATCGATCCTGCCGGGCTGATGTGGTCGGTGGTAATCGAGTCGCCGAGCAGGGCGAGGCAACGCGCTCCCATAACAGGCTCGATGCTCGCGGGCGATTCCGGCATGCCGATGAAGAACGGCGGCTCTTGAATGTATGTGCTTTCTGGGGGCCAGTTGTAGAGAAGCCCCTCCGCTGTCTCGACAGAGCGCCATTCCTCGGAACCCTCGAACACGTTCGCGTACTGTTCGATGAATTCGTCTCGCGTGACGCACTTCCGAATCGTCTCTTGAATCTCGCTCTGTGACGGCCAGATGTCGCGCAGATACACGGGGTTGCCGGCCTCGTCTTCACCCAAAGGCTCCGTGAGAAAGTCCTTGCGCACCGTTCCGGCGAGCGCATACGCGACGACGAGCGGAGGAGACGCGAGGTAGTTCGCTCGAACTTCAGGGTTCACCCGGCCCTCGAAGTTCCGGTTCCCGGAGAGAACGGAGACAGCGACGATGTCCTGCTCCCGAATCGCGTTGGAGATCTCCTCGGGGAGGGGGCCGGAGTTGCCGATGCAGGTCGTACATCCGTATCCGACGACATAAAATCCCACGGCTTCCAAGTCGTCCAGCAAGTCGGCGCGCTTCAAGTATTCGGTCACGACGGTGCTGCCCGGCGCGAGCGAAGTCTTCACCCAGGGCTGCCTCCTCAGGCCTTTTGCGCGCGCGTTTCGGGCGAGAAGTCCCGCTGCGACCATCACCTCCGGGTTGCTCGTGTTCGTGCAGCTTGTGATGGCCGCGATGACGACGTCGCCGTCGCTCAGTTGGACCATCGTCCCTTCGCAATTCACCGGCCTGCGCTCGGTCTTGGAGTCGACGACCACGACCCCCCCTTCGCTGACTTCGCGGTTTACTTCCGACGCAGTTCCGTTCGCCGGGCGACCATAGGAGACGACCAATTCGTTCGCCCACGATCGCTTCATCTCGCTGAGAGAAACGCGATCTTGCGGCCGCTTCGGTCCAGCGAGACTGGGTTCGACCCTCGACAAATCGAGTTCGAGTTCGGAGGAGTACACGATGGGTGCATCGTCATTGCGCCACAGGCCTTGAAGTTTCGCGTAGGCTTCGACGGTTTCGACCAAGCGCTCAGGGCGGCCCGTCAATCTCAAATACGTAAGCGTCTCGTCGTCGATTGGAAAGTACCCGACCGTCGCGCCATATTCCGGCGCCATGTTGCTGATCGTGGCGCGATTCGCAAGCGGCATCGAAGCGAGGCCCGGGCCGAAGAACTCGACGAACTTGCCCACCACGCCATGCGCTCTCAGCATCTGCGTGACGGTGAGCACCAAATCGGTCGCGGTCGCACCCTCTCGAAGCGAACCCGTGAGTCGAAAGCCTACGACCTCCGGGATGAGCATGTAGATCGGCTGCCCAAGCATGCAGGCTTCCGCTTCTATGCCCCCCACCCCCCAGCCTAAGACTCCGAGTCCGTTGATCATCGTCGTGTGGCTGTCTGTCCCGACGAGCGAATCCGGGAACAGCACACCGTCGCGCTCCCAAACCACCTTCGCCAAGTACTCCAAGTTCACTTGGTGCACGATCCCCGTCGCAGGCGGAACGACTCGGAAGCCGTCGAACGCCTTCTGACCCCACTTCAGGAACTCGTACCGTTCACGGTTCCTCTGAAACTCCAACTCGGCGTTGATCTTGAGCGCGTCCGGAGAGTTGAAGGCATCGACCTGCACGGAGTGATCGATCACCAGATCGCACGGAACGAGGGGATTCACCTTCGCCGGGTCCCCACCCATCCGGGCCATCGCGCTGCGCATGGCTGCCAGGTCCACAAGGGCAGGCACGCCCGTGAAGTCCTGGAGCACCACGCGGGCCGGCGTGAAGGGGATTTCGCTGTCGCCCACGTTCCGGGCGTCATAGCGTGCCAGGGCCTCGACGTGGGCCTCGGTCACAACCCTGCCGTCGAGGTTTCTCAGGCAGGATTCGAGGAGCACGCGAATCGAGTACGGCAGGGTTTTCAGGTCGCCGAGCGCGCTGAGGCGGTAGACCGTGAAGTCCGAGAGGGTCGTCCTGGCGGAGTAGGGATCGAGCGAAGCCATGCCCCCTGATTATGCCTACCCCCGAAAAATCTGCGCGGGGAGCCTCCGCGTCTGTTAAAATCATCCGTCGAGGAGGAAGCATGAGAACTTCTAACCCAGTGTTTTCTGACAAGGTGTTTGCCCGGTACGAGGGCATGGTCTACGAGGACCGGATGACCATCAAGGGCACGATCGACAAGTGCTTCTTGATGCTCGTCTTGGCGGTCGCCGCAGCGGCCATGACATGGAACTTCGGCGCCGCTCGCGTGCCCGAGGCAGTGATGCCATTTGTGCTCGGAGGAGCGATCGCCGGCTTCGCGCTCGCTCTGATCACGATCTTCGTGCCGAGCGTCTGCCCGATCACGTCCCTGCTCTACTCTGTCGCTGAGGGAGTGTTCCTCGGGGCATTGTCGCTGCTGATCGAGACAAGGTATCCGGGGATCGCATTCCAGGCCGTGACGATCACGTTCGGAATCCTATTGGCGATGCTCGTAATCTATCGAAGCGGCATCATCAAGGTCACGAGCAAGTTCGCGACCGGCCTCATGATCGCGACCGCCGGCGTCGCGCTCGTGTATATCGCGGCGATCGTCATGCGGGTCTTCGGCGCGGAGATGCCGTTCCTTCACGATGCAGGGCCGATCGGCATCGGCGTCAGCGTGGTGATCCTCGCCATCGCGTCGCTGAACTTCCTGCTGGACTTCGAAACGATCAAGCAAGGCGTCTCTGCGGGATTCCCGAAGGCCGGTGAGTGGATGGCGGCGTTCGGGCTGATGGTGACCCTGTTCTGGGTCTACTTCGAGGTGCTGCGGTTGCTCGAAAAAATCCGAAGGTAGGCTCGAACCGTTCGTTCTGCGGGGCCGCGCTCTCGCGTGGCCCCGAATTCGTTTTCAGCCGACGACCACGTTCACGAGTTTTCCGGGGACGACGATGACCTTGCGGACGGCCAGGTCGCCGATGTGCTGCCTCACCTTTTCATTCTCCAGCGCAAGTCGCTCCAGGTCCTCTTGCGTGGAGGAAGCGGGCGCCTGGATGTTTGCGCGCACCTTTCCATTGACTTGCAGCACGACCGTCACCTCATCCATCTTCATCAGCGAAGGGTCGGCTTTCGGCCAGGTCTTATTCAATGTGAACCCTTCGAGTCCGTAGGACTCCCAGACCTCGTCAGCCGTGTGAGGCGCGACGGGCGCGATCAAGAGGAGCAGATTCTCGATCGCCTCGGACGCTGCGAGGCGGGCTGACTCGCGGTTGAAGTCGGCGGTTCTCGCAAAATCTGAGATTGAGTTGACGAACTCCATCAAAGCCGCGACCGCGGTGTTGAATCGGAAGTCGTCAATGTCCTTGGAGACCTTTTCGATCGCGCAGTGCGTGGCGAACCGAAGCGCCGATTCGGAACGATCGAACTGCGCCGACGTAACCCCGCTTCTCCAATTCCGGATGAAGTTCTTCCGCAGCGAGTCGGAGACCTTGAAGACTCGGTTCACGAATCGGACGGCGCCCATGACGCGCTCGTCCGTCCACTGAATCGTCTGCTCGAAGGGAGCCTCAAACAACTCGTACACCCTGAGAGCGTCTGCGCCGTACCGAGAAACCGCCTCCTCCGGAGTGACGACGTTCCCTTTCGACTTGCTCATCTTCTCCCAGCGGTAGAAGACTTGGTCGGGCGGCAGCTGCGCGGCTTCCTCGAACGAGATCTGCACGCCCTCCTCTCCCACGTGAAGCGTCTCGCCTTCGCGCGGCTTGCGGAACGGCGTCTGGGCCAACAGCATTCCCTGGTTTCTCAGGACGCTGAACGGCTCCTTGAACGGCACCAGGCCTTCGTCGTACAGCACCTTCGTCCAAAAGCGCGCGTAAAGCAGGTGCAGCACGGCGTGCTCCGCCCCCCCCACATAGCAGTCCACCGGCATCCAGTACTCGACCTTCTTCGGATCCCATGCCCTTTCCGAGTTTCGAGGATCGCAGAAGCGGAGGAAGTACCAACTGGAGCACGCGAATCCGCTCATGGTGTCTGTTTCGCGTCTTGCGGGCCGGCCTCTCGAGTCGGTCGTCTGCACGAACTCCTCGATGGCAGCCAGCGGGCTTTCGCCTGTCTCCGTCGGCTCATAACTTTCGACGGGTGGAAGCAGCACGGGCAGTTCGCTTTCCGGTACGGCCTCGATCTCTCCATCCGCCGTGTGAACGACGGGGATCGGACAGCCCCAATACCTTTGTCGGCTCACGAGCCAATCGCGTAGGCGATAGTTCACTCGCCTCGCGCCGATTCCGCGAGACTCGATGACATCGGCGAGCCGCGACTGCCCCTCGGCGCAAGTCAATCCATCGAACTCACCCGAGTTCACCATTCTCCCGTCGGTCGCTTCGAAAGGCAGCGCGCGTTCGACTCCGTCCAACGGTTCGATGACTTGTCGAATCTCAAGCCCGAATTTCTTGGCGAATTCGAAGTCCCTTTCGTCGTGGCCGGGTACGGCCATGATCGCCCCTGTCCCGTATCCCATCAGCACGTAATCCGCAATCCAGACCGGGGCCTTCTCGCCACTGAACGGATTCTCGGCGTACGCTCCGGAGAACACGCCCGTCTTCTCGCGTCCGACCGCCAGCCGGTCCTGTTCGTTAAGCCGCGAGGCTTCGAGGACGTACTGCTCCACGCTCTCCCGACGCTCCTCTGTCACGATCTCAGAGACCAGCGGATGTTCGGGGGAAAGCACGCAGAACGTCGCCCCGAACACCGTGTCGATGCGTGTCGTGAACACCGTGAACGACTTGTCGGTTCCCACGACGTTCCAACGAAACTCGACGCCCTCGGACCTCCCGATCCAATTGCGCTGCATCGCCTTGATGCCTTCGGGCCATTCGATCTCGTCCAGGTCGTCGAGCAGCCTCTGTGCGTACTCCGTGATCTTGAAGAACCACTGCTTGAGCATCTTCTTCTCAACCGGATTTCCGCACCTCCAGCATCGCCCCCCCTCCACTTCCTCGTTCGCGAGCACCGTCTTGTCCACCGGACACCAGTTCGCTGGGAATTCGCCCTGATACGCAAGCCCGCGCTTGAACAAGATCAGGAAGATCCACTGAGTCCACTTGTAGAATTCCGGATCAGAACTGCTGATCTCACGCGACCAGTCGTAACCTATGCCCACCAGGTTCTGCTGTCGCTTGTACGTCTCCGCGTACTCACGGATGAGGTCTGCCGGGTGGCGCTTCTCTCGAATGGCGGCCGTTTCGGCCGGCAAGCCAAACGCATCCCAACCCATCGGGTGCAGCACGTTGAAGCCTTCCATGACCTTCTTGCGACTAAGCACGTCCGTCGGGATGTAGTTCTTCAAGTGGCCCACGCTCAACCCGGAGCCGCTCGGATACGGGAAGAAGTCCAGGCAGTAGAACTTCGGGCGGTTCGGGTCCTCTCCGGTGCGAAACAGGTCGGCTTCGCGCCATCTCTGCTGCCACTTCGGCTCGATGATAGCGGGCTCGTATCGGTCGGGCATGGACCTCCGTTTCTACCCTGTCCTATCCGTCGGTCACCGAAGGCGGCGATCCGATGGTCCTCGCCGCGCAACGCTCCGAGGGGGGACTCCGGTAGCATTACCCCCGGCAGATGCCGGACTCAGGCATGACGGCTCAACAAGAAATCGAAGTCCTCATTCGCGCCCGATATCCGATTCTCTACGTGGTCACTTGGGAGGAAGAAAGGGCCCTGGCGACCATCGAAGACGTAGCGCAGCGGCTGAATCGGCCCGTCCGCACGTGGTCGCTCACGCAAGGCATGAAGCCGAGCCCCTCGGAAAAGCACGGCGGCGCGCTCGAGAATGCGCGACTGTCACCTGAACTTCACGCTCTCACGCAGGTTCACGGCGAGGCCTCTCCGACCGTGTTCGTGTTTCGCGACTTCCACCCCTACATCGTTGACAATCGTGTCATTCGGCTGCTCCGAGACCTGGCCGCAAAACTCAAGGCGAGAAGCCAGACACTGATCATCACGGCCCCGAGCCTGCGCCTTCCGATGGAGCTCGAGAAGGAAGTGACGGTCGTCGAATTCCCCCTCCCCACCGCGGAGGAGATCACCGAGGTCGTCGACCTCGCTCTTCAGGCCGCGTCACAGAACGCCGCGTTGGAACACGAGCTCGACCCGGTGCGGCGAAAGGAGATCGTGGCGTCCTGCCAAGGGCTGACGCTGGACGAAGTGGAGGCTGTTCTCGCGCGAAGCCTAGTCGAGAGAAAAAAACTCGACGTCGAGATCATTCTCGAACAAAAGAAGCAGATCGTCAAGAAGTCGGGCGTTCTGGAGTACTACCCGGCGACCGAGTCCTTCACGAACGTCGGCGGAATGGAGCACTTGAAGGAATGGCTCCAAAAGCGGTCGCGAAGTTTGTCCGACGAAGCGCGCGCCTTCGGGCTCCCTGCGCCGAAAGGGGTTCTCCTCTTGGGAGTCCAGGGCTGCGGAAAATCGCTCATAGCGAAGGCGATCGCAAGCCATTGGAAACTTCCGATGCTGCGCATGGACGTCGGACGGATTTTCGGAAGCCTCGTCGGACAAAGCGAAGAGAACATACGAAAGGCGATTCGCGTCGCAGAGAGCATCGCACCGTGCGTGCTTTGGGCCGATGAACTGGAGAAAGGCTTCAGCGGATCGCAAAGCAGCGGCATAAGCGACGGAGGAACGACTGCTCGCGTGTTCGCAACGTTCCTCACTTGGCTCCAAGAAAAGACACAACCCGTCTTCTTCATTGCGACAGCGAACGACGTCACGCAGCTCCCCCCCGAACTGCTTCGGAAGGGGAGATTCGACGAGGTGTTCTTCATCGACCTTCCTGATTCAAAGGAGCGCGAAGAGATCTTCGCCATCCACCTGAAGAAGCGCAAACGCGATCCGAGCACTTTCAGTCTTGCGGACCTCGCGGAACTGACGAAGGGATTCTCTGGAGCGGAAATCGAGCAGGCCGTGATCGGCGGGATGTTCCTGGCTTTCGACCGAGGACACGACCTCCAGCAGGAGGACCTCGTGCACGAGATCCGCGCCGTCGTGCCTCTCAGCGTGATGATGCGGGAGGAGATCGACGAGCTGCGGCAGTGGGCCAGGCTGCGGGCCCGCCCCGCCAGCCGCGACGACGAGTCCCCTTCCTCCGCGCCCGTCCCGGCGAAGCCGTCGCCCCCAACTGCGGCGTCTTAATTCATATCGGGCGGCCCGTGGAGGCTGCCCGCAGGAGGTTCACTTATGAAGAAGTGGCTGATCGTGCTCGCATGCGCGAGCCTGATCTTCGCGGCCATCGGGTGTCAAAAGGCCGAGGAGCCGGCCGCCGCAGAGGACAAGACCACGTCGGCGACGGATACCTCGACGAACAACGCTTCCACCGCGGAGATGATGAAGTGCGAGGGCTGCGGCTCGATGCATGACAAAGCGGACATGGTCGACGTCGACGGCAAGATGATGTGCAAAGACTGCGCGGACAAACTCAAGTCTGGCGAAGGCTCAGGCGGATCGTAAGCGCGGTACAAAAAAGGAACGAGGGGCTTGTCGATCGCTTCGGCGAGCCCCTCGACTATGCCCCCACCTGCGTGAGAGCCTTGAGACGCGATCGAGTCGAGGCGTAGACGCCCGCGAACACAATAAGCACGCCAACAAGGTCGAGCCAGGTGATCCTCTCGCCGAGATAGAAGTACGCGCACACTCCGGCGATCGGCGGGACGAAATACTGATACAGCATGGTGTTCGCCGCCCCAATTCGTCGCACCCCTTCGAAGAAGCCGACAAAGCCGATCGCGCCTGCAAGCACGCTCAGGTGCAGCATCAGAAGCCACCACTCAAGAGTCAAGCCGGGCCAATCCGTCCTCACAACGGTCGTGATTCCGTACGCGACGACGATTGGGAAACTGCCCGGCATGGAAAGCGTGAGAAACCTCAAAGGTGACATTCGAATCGTCACGGGCCGCGAAAGAACCGTCGCGAGGGCCCACACGAACGCGCTGGAGAATATCAGCAGCGCGCCGACCAATGAGGATCTGCCCACCTCCTCGCCATTCGTCACGACAAGAACGACTCCGGCAAACGCCAGTGATGCGCCGAGGATCGCGCCCCAACTGAACTTGTCTTGGCGAAACAAGACCGCAAGCAAAGCGGTCATGACGGGAGATGTGGCGAGGATGATCGCGCCCTCGGTCCCCCCCGTGCGATCCATGCCCTCGAAGAACAGGATCATGTAGAGGCCCATCGAAATCGCGCCGATGGAGAGGATCGGCAGCGCCTGACCCTTCGGATACGCGAGGCTCTCTCCAGCGCGCACGCAAAAGAGGGCAAGCAGCACGTACATGATCACCGTACGAACCAGCAGAACGCCGTCCGGCGGCATCTCGCGGAAGAGCACCTTGAGGGCTACGAAGTTGAAGCCCCAACAAACGATAGTGAAGACCAGCGGCCAACAAACGCCGTACCGTGGGCGCGGGTCAGCCACGCCTGCGATACCTAAGGAAAACCTCGTCGCCGATCGCATGCTCCTCGACGAGGGCGTACTGTAGGAGCGCGCTTCGGTCGAAGGGAGGCGCGGTTGCGATCGTCGGCACATTCTCGCCTAACTTGATCTTCGGAGCCACGGTGAGGAAGATCTCGTCAATCAAGTCGTCGCGAAAGAGTTGACCGTTCAAGTCGCTTCCCCCCTCCACGAGTACACGCCGAATGCCGAGTTCCGAGCGCATCCGTCGAAGCGCTTCCCGCAAGTTGACATGGGGCACATCCGACCGCCATATCTGGACCCCATCCGCCAAAGTAGGCAAAGCCGCCTCGGAGCCGCACACGACGACGGCCTTCGTCGGGCAATCCGCAAAGAACCGAGTCTCTGCAAGGATGTTCCCACTGTGCGTCACCACGAATCTCCACAGATCGCACGAGTAGTGCAGTTTGGACGTGCTCCTTTGAGAGCCTGCGCCGATGAGCACCGCTTCCGAAGAGTCCTCGATGCGTCGCATCAGTTTGTGGTCGTTTGGGCTGCCCAGGTCTTCGACCGGCTCTCCCCTCTTGCCCGAAAGGATCTTGCCGTCGATCGTCGCCACCATGTTGACGAAGACATAAGGCAAACCTGGTTTCGACAGGTTGATCGGATACGCAAGAGCGCCGTAGATGTGCGGCCACTCAGTTTCGCTTTCGGCCCAAGCTGCAAGCGCTTTCCGCAAGCGAATCCACGGCTGCTCCGCATACCGCTCGCCGCCAATCCAATACGTCGGCAGGTTGTAAACGCCGTTCGCGTGCGCCGCGTCGTTGAAGTGAACGATGTTCGCAGAGAACCGCAGCCCCTGAACCGACGCTTCGAGTTCGGCGAGATCCAGCCCCAGGCCCTTTGCGCACTCCCGTATGACGGCAATCTCCGATACGTTCGCGTTCTCCGTCCAGTGAGCGAAGTAGAGCCGCTCGATGAGCGTTTCATGAACGCCGGACAGTTTTGCAAACTCGACCGCCTCGTGCGCGCTGTGCGAATCGTAGTACGGCTTGCGCTCGAACTCAAGCCCCTCGGCCGCAAACGCAAGCGTCTGCCGGCTCGGCGTGCGCGGCTTGTTGGGGGGTGGAGGCGGACCTCCGGGCTTGTACTCCTCTTCCAAGTCGTCTGGGAAGAGGACATACGGTCTCCAATCGAGTTCGACTCCGAACTCCCGGCGCATCCGTCGGCCCTGGAAGAGGCCCAGCCAGCACCACTCGCAGACGAAGTCGTGGGCGACGGGAACCGCAAGGGGCATGTTCGGTATTCTAGCCGAGCCGCTTCCCGGCCCTGCGTCCGGCGGGCGACAGGAGGTTTTATATGAGTTTTCGTTTTGTGATCGCGTTCGCAGTGCTTTGTCTCGCGCTCGTTGCATGCAGCGGTGGCGGAACCAAGCCGGCCGACACGCAGAAGGAAGGGAATGCGACGACATCCACCGACTCGGCGACTGCGAACGGCGGCGGCACAACCAACGCAGACGCCGGGACTGCGGATCCGGAGCCGAGCGGCGGCACGAGTTCCGAAGCGAGCATTCTCATCGGAAGGTGGGTCTTCGAGCCCTCAGCCGAGCAGAAAGCTCAGATGGGCGACACCATCCCGTCGAGCGAGTTCGTGTTCACAGCCGACGGGAAGTTCAAGATGACGGGCACGAGCGGGACGGAGTCGGTCTCTGTGATCGGGTCCTGGAAACTCGACGGCAAAAAGGCCACTCTCACCCCTGAATCCCTAGGGGGCAAGAAGCCCGAGAACGAGATGGAGCGAAAGCCCCTCGTGATCACGCTCTCGGAGGACGGAAAGTACTTCACCCCCGAGGACAGCGGCGTTCCGGTCCGATACGTGCGTAAGTAGATACAGATGAAGTTCCGCCTCTCTCTCTCCGGTCGGCGCCGGACGCCGACGTCGGCGCTGCTTCTCGCGAGTGTGCTCGGCCTGGCGGCGGCTTTCGCCCTGCCAGGCTGCGTGGACCCGGGTGGCTCAGTGGCGGAAAGGAAGTTCGCGCCCGCCAGCCCTGAAACCCTCAAAGACAGATCGACACTCATCATCGGTCGGTGGCGAATCGTCCCCACTCCCGAGCAGGAAGAGGAGTTTGCGCAAATGAGGCAGGCGGGCATGACCCCCCCCGACATGGCGATCTACGTCTACGATGACGGCCGGTTCGAAATGCACGGGTGGAGCAATAGCGAGAAGATGTTTGCGGAAGGCACCTACAAGTATCACGACCACAAGATCGTGTTCATCCCGTCCGTTTCGCACGGGCTCGCAAAAGAGAAGGATGCCAAACTGATGAGCGTCGAAGGGCAGGTGTCGGATGATGTGAAGCACATCATTTCCGACGCCTTCATCCTTGAGAAAGAGATTTCTTACGTCCAGACTGGGCCCTGATCTTCGCCCACGGTCTCGGTATCGATGCCTGAGTGGCCCTCGCCTTGCGAACGACGGGAATAAGGCGGACCGCGTTCAACTCGGGCAGTTCCACCTGATGAACGCGCTCCAATTCGCAGCCCAGGCCTTTCCAATTCACTCTCTCGATGTCGTGTTCGTCATTCGACGTCCGCATCGGTAGGAGCAGTCCGCCGACCACTGCGAACGCGACACTCAGTTCGACTTGCGCTTCCAAGGGAGCGAACGCGCGGCCCGTCACCACGTCGAACTTCGCGCGCAGGTTCGGATCGTGCGCAGCGACTTCGGCTCGTGCGCAAATCACTTCACGAAGCACAGCAAGTGCGCCCGAAGGACCGAACTCATTGCTCAGGAAGTCGGCGGTCTTTTTGTGGGCGTCGAGTGCAAACACCTTGAAGTCTGGCCGAGCGATCGCGACGGAAACCCCAGGCAAGCCTGCGCCGGTCCCTAAGTCGAGCAGGGACGAACCTTCCGGAATCAACGAGCAGATCGTGAGAGAATCGAGAAAGTGACGCGACCAGCAATCCTCAATGGGAACTCGCGTCAGATTCATCTGCTCGTTGGCGGAGTAGATCGCTCCCTCCTGAGCCTGGTACCGATCTAACTGCTCCTCCGTCAGTTCGAGCCCCAGGCGTCGCGCTCCGTCCCTCAACCCGGAGCGGTTCATTCGGCGTCCGCCGGTAAGTTGACGCGATTCATCGCGATGTCGATTCCGCTCCCCACTATCAGTTCGCATGCGTCCGCCGCCCGCCGAATCGCGTCCCGAATCGGCTCGATCTCGTCTCGATCGAAGCGGCTCAGCACGTGGTCCACGCCGGAGACGGTCGGCTTGCCGATTCCTATGCGGACCCTCGGAAACTCCTGCGTGCCGAGCGAGGAGATAATGCTCTTCATGCCGTTGTGAGTCCCGGCCCCCCCCTTCGGCTTGACCTGAACCCGCGCGACATCCAAGTCCATCTCGTCATAGATGATCACGACGCGCTCCGAAGGGATGCCGAAGTGTCGGCTCAGTTGCGAAACCGCCTGCCCGCTGAGATTCATGTACGTCATCGGTTTGGCGAGGCATACAACCTCTCCCTCTTTCTCGAAGGTGGCGAAACCGTAGTGCGCGCGAAAGCGACGCTCGGTCAACTTCACTCCGTGTCGCGCGCAAAGCTCGCGAATGACTTCGAAGCCAACGTTGTGCCGAGTCCCGTCGTACTCTCCTCCCAAATTTCCGAGACCCACCACGAGCCATGTCGGTTGGGGGGGCGGCTTTCGCCGAAAAAACGCCACGCCGGAATTATGCCCGGCTACTCTTGTGGGTTGTACTCTTCAACGCTTCTCGCGCCCGGCCAATACTTGATTCCTCCGCCCTTCAGCAAGAGGAGCGCATTCGCCGACGCCTTCCGATTGCGATCAGTCTCCCAAGTCGCGTTGTACTGCCTCGCCCACTGCCAGTGGCATTCTGAAATCGGAGTCTCGTCGAACCACTTGCCCGAACCGCGAGCGGGCCACGGGCCCCACCAGCCGAGCACGTGAGCCTTGCCCCAATTCGGGACCCAGGTGTAACTCACGCCAGAAGGAAGTTCGAGCGTGCCCTCCAGCCGATCCGACGGCGTGTGCTTCCCCTCGCCCGGATCGAGCGGGCAGTGCAGCAAGTCTACGTTCGAGAGATAGCCGTTCGCGATATGACTGAGACGGAAGGGCAACTTGTCGTCGAAGTCCTGCCGGTAGATCTGCATTGCCGTGCCGATTTGGCGCAGATTCGTCACGCAAACCGTCTCATGCGCCTTCCGCCGCGCCCTCGCCAAGATCGGGAACAGCACCGCAGCCAGGATGGCGATGATGGCCATTGCCACCAGCAACTCCATCATCGTAAACCCCGGTCTGCGCTGCTTCATCCGTTGGATGGACGCCCCTTCGGCGTCACAGTTACATTCTATCGCCCTTCTCGGCCGCTAGACGGGCAACTTCTGGGAACTCGTCCGCGAACCGGAACCCCAGGCCCCTCAGTTCGCCCCAGGCCAGCCAGAAGGCCCTCTCCCGCGGCCCCCTCATGCCCTGGTTGAACGCTCCGACCCTGCCGTCCGCCTGAGCCACGCCTACGGCCAGGAAGCCCGCCAGCGCCTTCGCAGCCGCCAACCGCCGCCCCTTGTCGAGGGCGGCCAGCTCTCGCTCGAGACCCACGCGCATCTGTTCCGATCGCTCCGCCGCGCTTTCATCGCCCCCTCGAAACGTCGCGAAGAACACGGCGACAGACTCCGACCTTCTGAGGGTCAGCGACAGCCCGCTGGCGTAGCTCCACGCGCCGTCCCGCCGAACCATCTTCGCGAGCGGGCTCGACTTCCCGCGTCCTAACGCGGTGACTTCGAGGAGCCAACCAGGGAACTCGGCGCTCTTGACGGATGGGCCCTTCCGGACCCACGCGGCAGTTACGTACCCGTCTGGATGCCCCCCCTGGCCCTTCGCTTTGCGAAACCTCGATTCCCGCGCGCCCCCCCCTTCCCAAGTGGAGAGCGAACCAGCGAGCGAGCGCGTCGCGTCATCGGCGGAAACATCACCCACGACGCCGACCGCGGTTCGCTCCGGACGAAACACCCTCGCGTATAACACAGCCGCGTCCCCGGCCTTCGGGCGCTCCACATCCACGGGCCCACAACCTGCGCCGGCGAGGACTTCTCGAATTCCGGCCAGATGGGCGAGAGATCGCAAATCGGCTCTCTCTCGCGCCATCTTCCTTTCCGCCCAGGCGATGCCCTCCTCTGTGAACTTCGTCCTTCTTAGAGTCTCTCCCAACAGCAGCGCGGCGTGCGAGAGGTGAGTCGCTGGCACTGTGATTTCGATCCGAACGCAGTCGCGCGTCAACTCGGATTCTATCGCCCCCCCCGAACGGTCGGCGAGCGCCCGAAGTTCCGAAACGGACAGCCTCTCCGACTCCCGAAGCAGACAGGCGACGACATACTCCAAGCCTCCTAACTGTTCGGGAGTTAGATCGGACGCGTCCACGAGCGCCTGAACGCAGACGAGCCCGCCATTGGTTCGCGGCTCGACGACGATCGGAATGCCGTTCCCCAGGCGAGTGAGTTGGGCGGCCGCCGCTAACAGTGCAAGACTCGCGATCAATCCCCCCTCCAAACGACGACGACAGCCGCGAGCGGGTCAAGTCCCGACGCGAGCCGCTGATACCTCTCGTGCGTGACATCCTCGACGATCCGCGATTCCTGGCCGACGATGTCCGAGCGACCCAAAGCGGCGAACACCCCTGTTCCGAAAGCGAGTTCGCTGGGAGCCGACGCCCTGCGAGCCAGTGACCTCTTGAGGCCGTCCCTCTCGGCGTCGAACTCTTGACGGCTCATGCCGGCCCGCTCCTTCTCGAGCGCCTTGAGCGCCGCAGACTCCAGGGTCCCTTCTTCCGGAACGCCTCGGAACAGTACCGTCATGAGCCCCCCCCGATCGGTGGGTCCGAAGAAGACGGAGGAGCGAACCGAATCCCCCAGCGTTGAATTCGCTCGTCGCGACAGACGCGACGCCAATATCTGCGCAGCGAAAAAACCGGAAGCATCGTCCATCCCTGGCGCGAAGAACGCGAATCCGACGGCATTCTCCTTTGTCGGCGAGTCTTCGACCACTCTGCCCGCTGCTGGCGCGCTGATCTCCGGCATTAGGACGCGGCTTCCGCTCGGCAGCCTGCCAAGCGTCTCCGCGGCCTTCGACAGAGTCTCCTCCGCATCCCCCCCTCCGACGATAACCAGCACAATGTTTCTGCCCACGAAATGTCTGTCATAGGTAGCAAGCAGTTGCGACGGAGATAACTTCTCCAGATTCTGCGCGCCGCCGGAAGTCCGCAATCCATAACCGCTGCTGCCGTATGCCGCGCTCCAGAGACGATTGTCGAGAGCGCGCAGGGTGTCGAGGTCCTGCAACCCAATCTCCTCGCGTATCACGGCGCCCTCCGCCGCGACGCGCGTCGGATCGCAAGTCGGCTTCGCGAGGAGTTTCCCGAGCGCGCCAAGCGCCGTGATCCACTCGGATGCGGGCGCATCAATTCGAATTCTCATCAATTCGCGGTACGTCGTCGCATTTGCGAATCCGCCGACCGCCTCGATCTCCCGATCCACCTCGCCCGGCGCGGACATCGCAGAACCCTCGAACAGCATGTGTTCCAGAAGGTGTGTCGAGCCGGATAGGTCGCTCGTCTCGAAGGCAGATCCCACGCGCACGAACGCCTGAACCGAAACGAAGTTCGCGGCCTCGACTTTCGCTGCGAAAACCTGCGCGCCGTTCGGTAGGGTGCGCGAATGCCATTCCGGTTGCGGGAGCGCAACGAGCAGGCCGACGATGGCCGCGATCATGGTCTAAGGATCAGAACGCTGCACGAAGCGCGAATCGCCATCTGGTGGGACACCGATCCGAGCAGCAGCCGGGAAACCGCCGAGCGGCTGCGTGCTCCGAGGATCAGCAGGTCCAGTCCAGGCTCTGAGGATAACGTCATCAGTTCCTTTCGGACGTCCCCGAAGAGGACGCGTGTCGTCACCGACTCGGCCGCGCCCGCCAGATTCTCTGCCGTCTCCTCCAGCGCGCCCTGGACGATCCTCTCGATCTCCTCGCGATCCCGCGCTTGACCGAGGTCCGATCCCAATTGGCGCGCCAGCGCAAGCGTCTCTTTGCTGTCGGGATCGACCACCACCACTGCCGCGAGACTTCGCAGCCGGGCCGGGAAGAACTTCGCAAGTTTCTTGACGAATTCGCCGTGGAGGTCGCCGAAGTCCGTGGCGAATGCACTGCTGAGACCCGCCCCTTCCGAGAGCGCCTTGCCGCGAGTGACGATGACAGAAACGGGCGACTCGTTCGCCAAGCCCCTCGCCACGCTCCCGAGCAGCAGGTCTTCGATCGAGGATTTACCCCTTGCGCCGCAGACGATTAGTTGCGCCCCTTGGTCGAGCGCCCGGTTGATCACCTCCGTAACGGGGTCGCCTTCTGCGGTCTCAGCCTCGGCGGACAGTCCGGCTGCCTTCAGCCTCGCCGCCGCGCCCTGGCTCGCTTCCTCCGCTTGCCTCCGCTCCTCGTCGATCGCCGCCTCGATTTGGGCTGCGAGCACACCGCCGACGAAAGGATGAGCGCCCGCGCTCGAAGTGATAAACGACGGTGAAAACACCGAAACGCAAAGGACTTTGCACTCAGCCGATAAGGGCAGCCTGCGGATGACTTCCTCGGCGGCCTTCGCGTGATCCGACCCGTCGGTGGCGAATACGATCGTCACAAGTCGGATTGTAGTCCAGTTACTGGGTTCAGCGGCGGGCGAGGAAGTAGTCGCCGCCTTCTTTCGTGCCTGCGGCCGACAAGACGGACTCGGCAAAACGCTCCAGGTCCTGGATGTCGTCCTCGAGCCTTTCGCTCGCCGGGAACACTAAGAACCGGTAGAACTGAGCGTCGATGTTCTCTCGACCGACCAGCTTCGAAAACGTCATGTCGATCGGGATGTAAAACGGGTCGTGCCTCAGCCCATTCGGCCCTTTGTAGAAGTAGAGCGCGACTCCCTGCATGTTGTCGGATCGCTTGAGTCCCATCACCGTTGCAGGCACCTTTCCGCCCATTGAGGGGATGTTCACGTCGCGCCTTCTCGGATTGATGAGTTGCCAGCCCTGCGCGCTGAAGCACACCTGCGGATCGTGGAATGACTTGCGCGTGTTCCCTGCGACGATCGTGTACTCAAAGTACCTGCCGTCGCCTCCTTGATACATGCGGCCCACGATGCCGAACGGCTGCAACGTCTCGTATGTCGACGCCTCCATCTTCACTGAATTTGTGAAGGAATAGCCGTCCAACTCGACCGGGAGGATCTTCTCCATCCACGACTCCTCCTTCTCCGGATAGACCGTTCTCGGGAGCACCGTGGTGACCGCGCCGACAGCGAAGAACAAAATTAGGACAATGCTAAGCCGCGACTTCATGACGCTTACCCTCCAATCCACGCACGATGTAATGCAGAACGATAAAGCACACGATGAGAGTGAGATACCCACTGTAGTCGTGGAAGATCATGCCGACGTCGTCTTTGGTCTTGTCCAGGCTGCGCATCCATCCGACCCAAGCGGCGTCCGGAGTTATGATCGATCTTTCTCCCGCGATTCCGATGAGCATGATTCGAAGCCCGTTGATCAGCAGCGCAAGCGCCGGGTTGATCACGAAGACGAGCAGCAAGTTCTTCCATAGGCCCAAATTCGAGATCATCACGAAGAACATCGTGAAAGCCGTAAGCGAGAGGATCAGTTTGAATCCGCTACACGGCCCCCCGACGTAGAGCGAATAGTTGTCCATCAAGATCAGCGTCGGATAAGCCGCAGGAATCTCGGCGTTGAATCCGAAGATCGTCAGCAGTTTCGCTGCGACCTTCGTCGAAATCAATTGAAGCGGATTCGTCGTGCTGTCGATGATCCAACCCAGCACCGGCATCATGAACGCCAGGAACAGGAGCGGCCCCACGACGTGCCGCGTCACCCGCGATCCGAATACGAAGTAACTTCCCCCGATCAGCGACACGATGAACCCGCCCGAAGCGAACGAGATGTTGTCTATCTTCTGTCCGGCGAGCACCATGAGCAGTCCGATGACCAGGATCGGCAACCCGAACCAGGAGGTGACAATCGGCTCGCTGCGTATTCGGTCGCGGCGCATGTAAATCACCGCGAGCGACATGAACGGAATCAGGATTCCGTGCGAGTAGTAGCCCTCGTCCTCGAACCAAATCGCAGGCAACTGCCTCAAGAACGCCCAGCCCAGCGCTAGGCACGCTACAAGGCCCGCAACCAAGAGCGGGAACCCGGCCTTCGGCAACTTAATGCCGAGGATCGGAATCGTGATCGTCTCTTCCTGAGCGACGGCTTCCGCGCCCTCAAGGAGCGCGCCCTTCTCAACTCGGTCTATGGCTGGATCGTTCGACATCCCTCGTACTCTATTGAGCCCTCATGACTCTCGGGAAAGCGGAGCATAGCAAATTCTGTGCCCTCATGCTCAGTACGCCCCGTCGCCCCGCAAAACTGCCGTGGGCGTCTTGAGGAGGATTTTAAGGTCCAGCCAGAACGACATGTGCTCCACGTAGAACGTGTCGAGCGCCATCCACTCGTCGAACGTCGTGTCGCTTCGACCGCAAATCTGCCAAAGACAGGTGATGCCGGGAGGGACGCTCAGCCTCAAGAAGTCCGCGTCCTTGTACTGCTCGACTTCCCTCGGAAGGGGCGGCCGAGGCCCCACCAAACTCATTTCGCCCTTCAACACGTTGAATAGCTGAGGGAGTTCGTCCAGGCTGTACTTGCGAAGGAACCTGCCGACTGGCGTCACCCGCGGGTCGTCCTTCATCTTGAAAATCGGGCCTTCCTTCTCGTTCCCCGTCCGGAGCAGTTCTGGGAGGCGCTTGTCCGCGTCCGTGTACATGGACCGGAACTTCAGGAACATGAATTCCGTCCCGTATCGTCCCACCCGCCCCTGCTTGTAGATCACCGGCCCGGGACTCGTCAACTTGACGGCGATCGCGATCGCGACCAACACGGGAGCAAGGAGCAGGATGAGCCCGAGCGAGCCGACGATGTCCAGGATGCGCTTCCAGAACGCGTAAGTGATTCTCACGCGAGGGATGCGTCCGGCGTAGGCCGATTCGACGGCAGGCACGTTTTTCATAACGTCGGAATGGCCCGCGCCATCCGACGCGAGCTACTCGTCCTCTTCTTCCTTAGAACCACTGGGCGGGGGAGTCTGTTCCCGCACCGGCTGTTGGCCGCCAGGCCCAAGCGCCGCTCGAGCCGAGGGAGCGTGGTACCGGCTGATGGTCGCCTGGTAATTCCGCCGGAAACTCTGATACGCGGGACAGTCTTCGGGACGAGTCTTGTTGAGCACAAGACCGACCACGTTGACTCCAACGCGCTCCAGGCCACGGTGGAATTCGAATTCTGCTTCGCTCGGCGCTCGCCCAGCCTCATGGATCAGAACGACGTTCTGCACATGCTCTGCCAAAACCGTCGCGTCGCCGAAGGTTCCCCCGGCCGGGCTGTCAATTACGATGAAGTCGGCACCCTTGCTGATCTGCTCGACGAAGTTCTTCATCGCTTCGGTGTTGAACAGACGAATCGGGTTCACAGGCGGCTGGCCGCCCGCGATGAACAGCAGGCCTTCCACGCCTGTGGGCTGCACGACGTCCTCGATCGTGGCCTCTCCGTTGAGGATTTCCGCTAAGCCCGCACGGTTCTGGAGGCCGAAATGGTCGTGAAGAGCCGGCGATCTCAGGTCGCCGTCGACGAGCAGCACCCGCGCCCCGTCGCGCGCGAGGGAGATCGCCATGTTGGCGGCCACCGTGGACCTTCCGGAATTCGGCTCGGCGGAGGCCACGAGAATCCCCGGGCCCGTCAGCCTGTCCTTTAGACCCATCAACTGAGTCGAGAGAATCTGATAGCTGGCCGCGAGCGGCGTCGGCTGCTCGACATCCGGGTTGAGCCGCTGCTGTCCGCTGCGCGGCAAGGCCGCGATCACCGGGAAGCCCAAACTGTTCTCCGCTTCTGTCGCAGTGTAAGTGCTCTGGTCGAACTGACCCAGGCTCGCGATGAGCGACACAGCCACGACCATGGACAGGAAGAACGCGATCAGCGTCTTGAGTATCGTGCCGCGATCCAGTTCGATCACGTACGTCTGGTCCAAGAAGAGCACGCCCTTCGCTTCGCTTTGGGCGGCGCGGACTCGCGCTTCTTCAAGTTTGCCCTTCAGGTTCGCAACGGACTGAGCCTGAGCGCTAATCTGAGCCGAATACTTTGCAAGTTCCTTCTCGACGACGGGAAGCTCTTCCAGTTGGGCGCGCAGCCGATTGTATTCTGCCTGCGCGGCTGCCTTCTCCATTCGAGCCGCGTTCAACGCTCGTTCAGCCCCGAGCACCGCTTGTCGGCGATCCGATTCGTTTCGGGAGAAATTCGGCTCGATCGTGCTCGTAAGATACTTTTCGCCTATGGCTTCCAGGTTCGCGAGCGAAGCCCGGTCCGTCTCGAGTTGCTGCTTCAGCTGCACGATGGTCGGGTGGTTCTCACCGTACCTTTCGCGCTGAGATTCCAGAGTCGCTTCGGTTCCCTTGATGCGCTCTTCGATCTGCGCATAAACAGGGTTAATAGAGCGCTGAGTCGTCATCTCTGTTGACAGAAGCGGTGAGTTTTCCTGCCGCCTGCCAACCATGAATGTCGCATATGCAGAGGCGTACGCTTCGTCCGCTTTCGCAAGCCGCAGTCGTGCTGCCTGCAGATTTCCAACGAGTCCGCTCGTGTTCTGCTCGTACGCCGTCGCCTGCGGATACCGTTCTTTGAACTCCTTCAGTCGTTGCAGCAGGTCGTCGTAAATCGCCTCCTGCTCTTTGAGCTGCGACTCGATGAACGCCACCGATCTCTGGCCCTCTTCGGAGAACAACTTCCTATATCGGTCGAGGAACTTGTCGCGCAGCGCTTCGATGACGGTCTGTGTCTCTTTAAAGTCGTCGCCGATGTAGCTAACTCGGATGTATTCCGAACCGCGGAGCGGCTTCACGTCGACTCGAGCGATGAACTGTCGTTCATCATCCGGACCACCCGCTTTCAGAGTTCCGTTCTGAACGAGGTAGTCGAACGTCGTTTTGAGCACCGTGTATGAAGTCACGGTGTTCGCCAGGTTCGTGACACGAATCTCTTGGTCGTTGACGCCTCCGCCCAGCATCTGGCTGGTAAAGAGGTCGGGCTGGTTCAAGTCGCGTTCACGTCGGTCCGCGATCTGCATGAACCCTTCGTATTGCGGCTTGCGAAGGACCGAATAAAGAAGCGTGCCGATCGTTGCCGGAAGCACGAGCAGCGCGAGGATCCACCAGCGTTGGCGCAGCGACCTTAGAAATTTTCCGCGTCCCATGTTTGTTCTCGTTCTGCTCCTTCCCCTAGAACCTCGGGAAGAAATTGAAGTTCCGGCTCAACAGGCTCTGTACTGTAAAGACGATGTTTGCGATTTGTGATGCTCGGTCCAAATCGGGGCTGCTCGTGCTGGGAACGTAAATTACGTCTCCCGGCTGCAGCACGACATTCTGAGTGAAGTCGTTCTTCGTGACGAACTTTGTGAAGTCCACGGTGAACCGCCGCCACTCACTGGCTCGGCCGGGCACCTGGCGTTGAATCTGAATCGCCGACAACTTCGAACGGTACGGGATCTCGCCCTGCGCAAGCGCCAGCGCTTCGGCGAGCGTCATCCCTTCGTACCACTCGAACTGACCGGGCCGCGGGACGTACCCTAAGACGTTCACCTGAGAGATGTATCGCCGCGGGATGTTCAGCACGTCTCCGTCCTGCAGTTCGTAGTTCTGGGAGAGGTCGCCCTTTTCGAGCATCGCTCGCAAATCGATCGGGATCTGCTCGACGCTTCCCTTGCGGACGAGCGTCGCCCTGCGCAAGTCGGACGTCGGCAGGGTGCCCCCTGCCTGCGAGATCAGAGTGAGCAGGCGATCACCCGGCTTGAACTCGTACTGTCCGGCTTTCTGCGCAAAACCGACCACGCTGGCCCTCAGCGGGCGATACCGAACGATGTTGACGGTCACCAGCGGGTTCTTGAAGTAGTCGCGGGAGATCAGTTCGCTGCGAACGAAATTCGCGAGTTCCGTGGTCGTCTTGCCGGCAGCGGCCACCAGCCCCAAGAAGGGAACGCTGATGTTTCCGTCGAGGCCGACAGGCGCCTCGACCCGCATCCCCTCCTCGCCGTAGATCGAAAGGCTGATGAAGTCTTCCGGTTGGAGGCGGTAGTTCGATCCAGATACCTGTGCCCATGCTCCGACACACATCCCTGTGGCGGCGAGCATGAGCGTGAGCAACATCCTGCGCATCACAAAACCCCTAAATCGGTGGGCGCATCTTGCGCCTGAAGTCATTCTAGCAGATATGACGGCTGGACCCATGCTACCGGCGCCCCTCGATGACTACGGTCACCTCGCCCTTTAGCGGCCCGCCGGGCTCGTCTTCACCCAGCCGACCGCGGATCACCTCTTCAAACGCTTTCGTCATCTCCCGGCACACTGCGAATCTCCGGCCACCGAGAACCTCGGCAGCCACATTCAGGGTCTCGGCTACCCTGTGCGGGGATTCAAAGAGTACCAAAGTCATAGTCGAGTCGCGCAACGGCTCCAAAGCCGCCCGCAGGCGACCTGGACGACGGGGTGGATACCCCAGAAAGACGTACTGCTGGGCATAGAAGCCGCTCAGCGCAAGCGCAGCCGTCACTGCGCTGGGCCCCGGGACGCACTCGACAGCCAGTCCAGCCTCGACTGCAGCCTGAACCAGGTCGGCCCCCGGGTCGCTGACACCCGGCACTCCCGCATCGGTGACGAAAGCAACTGTTTGCCCCTCGACTGCCCGCTCCACCACCCGGCTGATCGCCGACGGCCCTGCGTGCTCGTCGAGACGGACGAGGGTCTTCTTCGGTATGCCAACCGCGGCCAGTAGGCGAGACGCGACACGCGTGTCCTCTGCGGCCACGAGGTCGGCGACGGTTAGGGTCTCCCGCGCCCGAGGGGACAGGTCGCCAAGGTTGCCCAAGGGCGTCGCGACCAGAACTATCCGCCCGTGCCCTTTGCCGCCGGCTTCTCTGCGGGTTTCTCGTTCGCGGACGGCTGCTGTTCGGACTTCTTCGACTCTTCTGCGGCCTTTTTGGCTTCCTCTTCGTCGGCCTTTTTCCATTCCTCTTCCTGCTTTTTCACGTCTGCTTCCATCGCGAACCACTCGTCGAGGTCCGTTTGGATGGCCTTAATTGTCGGATTGTCCTTCTTAGCGTGGTTCGAGGCGGTCGCGAGCAGTTTCTGCACTCGCAGCACGTGCGCGCGAACGGTTTCGTTCACCTCGTCGGCAGTGATCTTCTCCGAAATCTCTTTCAGCTGTTCGAGCGCTTCGTCGCCCAGCTTCTCTCCGATCAAAAGTTCCGCATACTCGAATCGGAATGCGTATGTGTCGACCTCTGGAGAGATCTCTTTGTAAAGCGCAAGTTTCTCCTTCTTGAGGGCTTCCTTCTTCGGGCCGGGCGGCGTCTCGGCGTCGATCTGATCGAAGACAACGTACCGGAGCGCGGAGAGTCCCATCGAATCCGTCGTCTCGCTTTCTACCAGCGCATTGAGAATCTCTCGGTACATCGCAACTCGCTTGTCGCGATTCGCCCCGCCGGCAAGTTCTTTTGAAATCTCGCCCGTGCGAACTTCCTTGTATTTGTGAACCTGCTCAAGGAAGTTGTCCGTCCACTCGACCTTCAAACTCTTCAGTTCCGCATCGAGCGCGTCTTGCATCAGTTTGCCGCCGAGCTGACTTTTCAACACGTCAATTCGCGCTTTCTTCGCATCCAGACTATCCGGCACTGTGCCTTCTTCGATCTTGATAAGTTTGTAAATCGCTGCGCCGGCCGGCAACTCCACCACGTCCGAGATCTCTCCCGGCTTCAGTTTGAGCACGTAGTCCATGTTCGACACGGTGAGCTGCGTCCAATCCTGCGTTTCGACCCCGGCCTGCTCTGGCTTCTGATCCTTCGAAGGCTCCCGGTCCGAGTACTGCTTCACGGCCTGCTCGAAGGTCATTCCGGCCTTGATCCGCTTCATCACCTCGTCCGCCTTCACCTTCGGCGTCGGGTTCTTTTCGCTTGAGATGAGCAACTGTTGGAACGTATAGCGGTTGTAACTCTTCTTCAGCGCTTCGTCGGACGCATCCACCTTCAACTTGTAATGACCGTCCAATCTCGATTGCAGGAATCCGGCGAGGTTCGAGCGTAGGAAGACTTCGTTCCCACGCGAGTTTTCGACCTGCTCGCGCAACCGTGTCTTTGCTTCTGCAGGTGTCACTCCGTACTGCTGCTGATAAACCGCTTCGGACGTCATGGCGGCCATCTCGTCGAGTTGCTTTTTCGCGTCGAGGTACTCCTTGCTCTTCTCGCCCTTCGTCTTCTTGAGGTTCTCGACGTTTTGCTGCAGGAACTGCTTCTGAAACTGAAGTTGGAATCCGATCATGTCCAACTGCTGCTGTATCTCCCCATCCACGCTTTCGAGCAGAAAGTCCGCGACCTCTTCGATCTTCCACGCGATGCCCTCCTTCTTCGCAAGGGACACCAAAGCAGCGGTGCTCAGCCATCGGTCGACCGCTGCGACACGCGCGTCCACGATGTCGAACGGAGTGAACTCGCCGCCTGCGGCTTGCGCGAGTCGATTGCTCTCTTCGATTTGAATCGTCTCAGCAAGATCCTGTCCGTAAACCGTGAAATCGCCGGCTTTGAATACGACTTCCGACGTGTCCACCGATACCTTTTGCGGACCCATTCCGGGAACGCTGTTTCGGCACTGGCTGTTCGGCATCAGGAAGCCGATCACCAGCGTGGCGGCGACGAGGCCCATGACGTAGGGGCCGAGCTTGGACATGCACCCGCGGGCGCGAGTTATCGAGATAGGCAAGGGGTCGCTCCTAAAGGGAAGGTGAAATCTGCCCGGATTATGGCACGGGCCCCCCTCAGGCCCCCTTGACAGGTAGACGCGTCTGAGTGTACACTTGTAACGGTTGGGGCCCCATGAGCAAAGGACTTACACAGCGGCAGGCCGAGATTCTCGACTTCGTAAGCAATTATCTACAGGAGAACGGTTTTCCTCCCTCGATTCGTGAAATCGGCAAGGCCGTCAAGATCGGCAGCCTGAGGGGAGTGACGGTTCACCTCGACGCCCTCCAGCGGAAGGGGTACCTCGAGCGGGGCAACCGCCCGCGCTCGATCAAGCTACTGCACCCGCAGTACCAGGTGCCCTCGAAGGCGCGGATGCTGCCCCTGGTGGGCACGATCGCGGCCGGCGAGCCAGTGCTGGCCGACCAGAACATCGAGGCCCTGATCCCAGTTCCGGCGGAGATGGTGCGCAACATGCGGGGAGCCTTTCTCCTCAGGGTGCGCGGCGACTCCATGATTGACGAGGGCATCCGCCCCCGGGACCTCGTCATCATCAAGCCTCAGGAAGTGGCCCGGGACCGCGACCTCGTGGCCGTCCTTCTGGGAGACGAGGCGACGGTCAAGCGCATCTCCTTCGAGAATTCGGTCGTGAAACTCATCGCGAGCAACCCGGCCTACGAACCCATCGAGATCCGCCGCGAAGACGCCCGGATCATCGGCAAGGTCGTCGGCCTGATTCGCGACTACGAAGGAATGGCCTTCTAGAGCCCGCAAGCCTCCCAGCAAGCCCCCGGCCAGAAGGCGGAATCTCAACTCCGGCGCACGATCGCCGGACGTAACTATGCTCAGACTCTTGACCGCATTGTGCGGCGCGCTCGTCGCCGCCTCGGCGTTTTCCCAAGCCAACTTCTTCCAGCACTCGAACGACCACATCCTGGTTCGCTTTCTTCCCGGCTACGGCGCGGCCGGGCGCCAAGCCGCAGCCCAGATGGGGGCGCGGTACGCAGGCGAGGTGACCGAACTCGGCGTCGTCCGTCTGCAGCTGCCTCGGAACTTGAGGGCGGACGACGCCCTTCGATTCCTCTGGGGACTTCCGTTCGTGGACCTCGCGGAGCCGGACTACGTCGCTCGCGCCTACGGCATCCCGAACGACCCCGGCTATCCCTCCCAGTGGGGGCTCGCCAAGGTCGGCGCTCCTTCCGCGTGGGATGTCAGCCAGGGGGACGACGACGTCGTCATCGCGATCGTCGACACGGGAGTAGACCTGGATCACGGCGACCTCGCCCCGAAACTGACAGAAGGCTACGACTTCGTCAACTCCGACAGCCTTGCCGACGACGATAACGGCCATGGAACCCACTGCGCAGGCATCGCCGCCGCTGCGACCAACAACGGAAACGGAGTCGCAGGCATGGGATTCAACTGCTCGCTTATGCCGGTCAAGGTGCTCGACGCGAGCGGCACGGGCACCTACTACAGTGTCGCCGCCGGCATCGTTTGGGCGACCGACAACGGCGCAGACGTGATCTCGCTCAGCCTGGGTGGCCCCGCGCCGTCAGAGACGCTTCTCGACGCAGTCGAGTACGCGTGGTCACAAGGCGTGGTCGTCGTCGCCGCAGCGGGTAACGACAACTCGAACCAACCCTCCTATCCTGCTTACTACGAGCTGGCCATTGCCGTCGGGGCCACGGACTCGAATGACATGCGCGCGAGTTTCAGCAACTACGGTGAGTGGGTTGACGTCGCGGCGCCCGGCACGGCGATCTACAGCACTTACAACAACGGCGGATACGCCACCTTGAGCGGCACGTCCATGGCGACACCCCTCGTCGCGGGGCTCGTTGGACTTCTGCGAGCGGACAGCCGATTCGAAGGCGCATCCGCGGCGCGCGAGCGACTTGAAGCAACCTGCAAACCCGTCGGGGAGTGGCTTGACCACGGGCGCGTGGATGCTGGCGCGGCGCTTGGCGATGGCGAACCGACGCCCGACCTCACTTCGCTCACTGTGGTGCCCTCGCAGGCGTGGGGCGGAACGGACGGAACCGGAACCGTCACGCTCGGAGGTCCGGCGCCAGACGGCGGAGCCACCGTGCTCCTCAGTTCCTCGTCGCCCTACGTGAGCGTGCCGGAATCCGTGACCGTCGAGTCGGGCGACACTTCAGCGACCTTTGAACTTGAATTCGGCAATGTGTCCTCCAGCGTTTCCGCCACGGTGTTGGCGTCGCTCGGCAGCGTCTCGAAGAACGCGTCGGTCACCGTGAAGCCTTTGCTGAGGTCGCTCACGTTGGAGCCCGCTCGCGTGAAGGGAGGACAAACCTCGACCGCGACGGTGCGCCTCAACGGACCTGCGCCGGGCGAAGGAGTCGAAATCAACGTTTCAACCTCTGGACCGGCTGAGGCAGACGGAACAGTGTTCGTTCCCGGTGGCGCTTCCAGCGCTGCTTTCACGGTCGAAACCGCAGGCGCGTCGTCGAACACCTCAGCGACCGTCACCGTGTCCTTTGCGGGAGTTTCGAGAAGCGCGAACTTGACGATCCTTGCGAGCGGACTCCAATCAGTTGCAGTCGAGCCCGGCACGCTCGTGGGAGGCTTCGCCTTCGAAGGCCTCGTCACTCTCGACGCGCCCGCCGGAGAGGGTGGAGCCGTGGTGACTCTGACCGCCTCGAATGGTGTCGTGGTGCCCTCGACGGTGACAGTTCCGCAGGGCGAACGAACGGCTGGATTCGCGGGAACGACCCCGGCCGTGACGAGGACCACGAAGGTCAAGATCACGGCTCAGTTGGGCCGGAGCCGACAGCAGTCCCGGCTCACACTTCTGCCCTACTTTGCAACTTTCACAGCATCGCCGACCACCCTCTTCGCTGGAGGCGGCTCGCTGGGAAGGGTCACGCTGAACGCTCCGGCTCCGGACGGGGGCCTCACTATGACAGTGGGTTCCTCCTCGGAGTGGCTCACTGCGCCGGCGACGGTCACGGTCCCAGCCGGTGAGAGCAGCGCGACCTTCGAGATGGTCGCGGGCGCCGTCACGAGGCGGACGCGAGCCACTGTGAGCGTATCGTACGGCGGAGTGACCAAGAGCGTTCGCTTCCAACTCAGGCCGCCGGAATCTTAGCGGAACTGGCCCGTGCGCCACGCGGCCTGATCTCCGATCACGTAGGCGTCGTGCACCAACCGTTCAAAAGACGGCAGGTGCGCGACGCCTTGATGCGTTGCTTCGACCTCACCGATCTTCGCGCTGACGTTGCGCACCTTCTCCACGAGCATGCGCAGCCGCCCTACGTCAGCCGAGGAGCCCCCCCCTGCGGCGATTCGCTCCAAATCTGGTCGCAGGCCCTCTAACCAAGAGCAGCCTTGTTCGAGCGTGTAGCGAGCGGCAGCCAAGTCGCCGGCGCGATATTGATCGTGCGCGTCGCGAACGACGCGAATCCATTCGACGCCGCTGCGGTACAGCCTCGCCGGAAACCGAAGCGGATGCTCCTCGGGCAGCAGATCCTCGACCTGCATGCAAAGCCGAATCACGTCGTCTCCCACCGAACCGCACGCCTCCTCACCCCAATCGAGCCAGAGGTAGAACGGGTTCTGGCCGAAGATGAGTGCGTTCCTGAACTTCCTCCACGTTCGCTTCTGCAAGAAAGGAGAAAGCGATGGGATCTGATTTCCAAGAATCTCAGCTGCCCTCCAATATTCCTCCCCCCCCTCGGCGCGAATCGCGTCGCTCCAATCTGTGCCTGAAGACAATCTCCGACCGCAGGCGTAGATCACCGGCAGAGTGGACTCGTAGTTCGTGAAGTAACTGTATTCCCACGTCGTCACAAGCACTCCCAGCGAATCCGTCTCGATCGCGGCCGCGGCATGCTCATCCACGTTCTCTTGCGTCTGGTCGAGAAAGCACCACGCGGAATCGAAAGTGTGAACGGCAGGGCAGCACACGACGTCGAAGCCCATCTCTCGAAATTGCGATGCGCTTTCGACCGGCGACTTGTCATAGTGCCAATCGAACAGAATCGTCTGCTTGGGAATGTAGCGAATTGCGTCCGGATGCTCGATGAGCATGTCCGCCCAGAGACACGGCCTTCGCCCTCGGTCCAGCACCCACTCGCACAGCGGCCCGTAAAACTCGCCATAGATCCCCGCCTTGCCGATCTTTTCCGCGCGCTGCGAGCACTCGGCGCATTGCCCCAACTGCCACGTTTCGTCGCCGCCGAGATGAACCCACTCGTCGGAGAACGCGTCCATCGCGTCCGTGATCAGCCCGCGCGCGAACTCCACCACGCGCGGGTTTGACGGACAAGCTTGCTGCGATCCCGTTGAGGCGCCCTCGGCAAGCCACTTGCCGCCCTCCGAGCGGATGAACCCCTCCATGTGCCCTAAGGTGTTCAGGAAAGGGATCAGCCGAACGCCCGGCGCGCTGCGGATCGCCTCACGGACGGCCTCCGGCGACAGCGCCCCTGGGCCCGCCGCCCACGGGGCGGAAGGATAGGCAAAGCGGTGTTCCAGGTACAGCCCGACCGCCCCGTAGCCCGCACTCTCCGACCTCTTGAGGACCTGAATCAGCCAATCGGTACTCGGCGACTGCTCCCTCGCCACGTCCAACATCCAGCCAACGAATCGCACCCGCCCATGTTAGCCAAACTCGCCGATTCAGACACGACGCGCCTCTCGGCCCGTCAAAGTAGAGCGAAATCGCGCCAATCCATGGAGGACAACCGTTATGACTCGCATCTTGTTTTTGGCCCTCGGCCTTAGCCTCGTCTCTCTCTCCTCTGCCGCGCCGACCGTTACGCCTGCAGGCGCGTTCATCGGCCAGGAAGCCCTCTGCTTTGCCTTCGCTCCTACCGGCACACAGTTCGCAGCCGGGATGGCAGACATGTCGGTGAAGGTGTTCGACGTGAAGACACGCGCCACCCTCAAGACATTCAAGGGACATCGCCTCGGCGTGCAGGCCATTGCCTGGAGCCCGAAGGGAGACAAGATCGCATCGGGCGACGGTAAAGCGGAGATTCGCGTCTGGGACGTCAAAACGGGCGCGAGTTACAGCCTCACCGGACACTTGAGGGGGATCATCGCACTCGACTTCAATCCCACCGCAGGCAAACTCGTCAGCACGGGCGACGACGACGTCGTGAAAGTCTGGGACCTCCAAAAGAGAAAGGCCGTCGTCAACATCCTCGGCAAGGGCGCGAATCTGTATGGAGCGCGATTCGACTCCACGGGAACGAAGATCCTCATCGCCACACTCGGCAAGGGACTGTGCGTGTACAGCGCCTCGAACGGCCAACTGCTGAAGGCGTTCGGCGGCCACGGTTCGCTTGGCGTCAACCAGTTGGCGAACCACGACAAACTCGGTCGCTACTTCTCCGCGGGAAGAGACGGATCGATCGGAGTGTGGTCCCCGAAGCTGGACAAGCCGATCGCCTATCTCAAAGGCCACACGGACTGGGTCGTCAACGTCGCGGTCAGTCCGAATGGGAAGTTCCTCGCGTCCAGTTCTTCCGACGGCACGGTTCGCGTTTGGGACATCAAGACGCTCACCTGCATCGCGACGCTCAAAGATCAGAGTTACGTGGGCGCGCCACTCGCATGGAGTCCGAGCAGCGGCTACCTGCTCACGTGCGCGAAGGACAACTTTATCCGCGCATACATCGTTACGCCCTAAGAAACGTTGGTGCCGAAGGTGGGAGTCGAACCCACACGAGGTTGCCCTCGACGGTTTTTGAGACCGTTGCGTCTGCCATTCCGCCACTTCGGCAACGCGGGGTGAGGAGTATACCGGCGCGCCGGTCGGGCTACCTCGTTCCCGGCTTCGTGATCGGAATCGCGGCCAGCCATTCCGGAACTTCGTCCGGAGCGTACGAAACCGCCTCCACGCGCACCGCGCTGTAGAACGGAACGCCGAAATCCGGAGGAGTTTCCGAACGATCGACGAGAACCGCGACTCCGCAGACTTCTGCGCCTGCGTCTCGGATCAGTTCCACCACTTCTCGAACGCTCGTGCCCGTCGTGAACACGTCGTCCACCACCAAGGCGCGCGTTCCTGCACTCAACTTCGCGCCACGTCTCAGCACGCGCTTTCCGTCCGCCCGCTCCACGTAGAGCGCGGGAAGGCCCAGCCTCCGCGCGACTTCGAACGCGATGATGATCCCCCCCGTCGTTGGTCCCACGACCAACTCCGCCCCCGAGTCGCGAAATCGGTCCGCGATCGAGCCGCAAACTTCACTCAGCACGTCGGGGCGTTCGAGTATTCGAAACTTCTCGAAGTAGGTGTCGCTGTGCCGTCCGGAGGTCAGCAGGAAGTGCCCCTTGAGGACCGCCCCTGATTCCTCCATGAGTTTGAGAAGATCAGCCATGTCGGCTATACGGCGTCATGTCGCGAACGATTGCGTTCTTCTCATCGAGCAGCACCATCTTCGGAACCACCGTTTCATCTGTGTAGACGAAGGCCGCAATGATGAGTCGGTCTCCGACGTTCACTCGCTTCGCGGCCGCTCCGTTGACGCCGATGATGCCCTCCTCGCCCTCGAAACAGTAAGTCGTAAACCTCTCTCCGTTCTCCACGTCCCACACGAACACGAACTCTCCGTTCGTCAATCGGACATGTTCCATCACTTTGCGGCAAATCTCAATGCTGCCGACGTATTCCGCGTTCGCGTACGACACGCGCGCGTGATGAATCTTCGCTTTCAACAGGTTGACGAGGCGCATGGTCTTACTCGGCTGGGTGCCCGGGGTTCCGCTTGCGGCGCATTGCCGCAAATCCGCCGACAGTCATCATACCCGCGCCGATCCAAACGAGAATCGTCAGAGGCTTGTAGAACAGCTGCGTCGGGTACACAGGTTCCGACGGAAGCAGTGAAAATGAGGCTGTCTTCGTCGCGGCATCCAAACTGTCGAGCGCGATGACCATGTCGGATGCGATCGCAGCGGAACGCTGACGAGTGCCGCGCTCTGTGATCTCGATCGCGGGCTCCGCCTCGATGAACTCGCCATCTGAAAAGGTCACCCTCACCCTCGCTCCGAACCTCGTGCCGACCGCGCCTGGCTCGCCCTGCTGAGTCGGTTCCAAGTATCGAATCAGCATCCCGTTCGATGCCTTCTCCTCGCCGGGCTTCAACTGGATTCCCGTGTCGATTTCCAAAACGGGCTTGCCAATGACGTAATACAGGTCGTACAGAACGGTCCGGTAGATGTCCGGCCTCATCACCCAGTTGCCGTGCTTCTCGCTGAAATAGAGCACAGGTTCCAACCGCTTCGGAGGCCCTTCAGACGCCTGGAGCAGGAAGGGAAAACGATTGTCGTGCTGCGCGATTCGGTGAACGTCCTCCGCAGTCGGCGCATCGAGCAGCCTTGCCAGATACCGCCGCGACGATCCGATCACCAAACTCGCCTGCTTCACGCTCGTCACGAAATCTCGATCCGTCTTCTCAAATGCCTTGGAGACTACGAGTCCCAATAGGAGTAGCGCAACGCCCGCATGCGTCACGTATGCACCGATCCCCCAGGCACCCGATCGCACTCGCTCGAGAATGCGGATCAGATTCGCTGAAATTGAAAAGATCGTCACCCACGTCGAAGCAAACAGCACGAAGAGGAGCCACTTCGACATCCGCTGGATCTCGACGTTGCCTTCGTTCCTCACCACAACGTCCGTCAGCCCGTTGCGCAAGAGGAAGAAGACGAGCAGGCTGAAAAGCAGCGCGGAGAGAAAGAAAGCGTTCGCCAACTGCTGGGTGCGCTTCGAGGAGGTCTTCGTCCAACCCAGGAATGGCGTCAATCCCATCAGGAACATCGCCGGGATGAAAGCGAATACTGCGACACGGTTGTAAACATCCTCGCTCACCGCGGAGATGTTGCTGTCGCCTTCCACGACGCCGAGCATCGGAACCTTGAAACCGAAGAGGTGCGAGAAGAAGGGAAGCGACATTCCGATCGCCGCCATAATGCCGACCAAATAGAGCACCGACATCCCGATGGTCAATCCCTCTTGCCGGTGGCCGGCTTCCTTCGAGTTCACATCCGCGAGCGCCTTGCCTCGGGCCCAAATCACGCCCCAAACGACGCCCGTGAACGCAAGCGTTGCGACGACCAATCCGAGCAGCACGCCGTGCGCTCCTTGGTTCATCTCCGCAAAACTGTGCACGCTGACGTTCACCAACGCTCCGCTTCTCGTGAGATAGGTGCCGAACACGAACCAAAGGAACGGCAGAAGCGCAAGAACGAGCGCCGGCCGTCCCCAGCGGTTGCGATGCGCGCGAACGTAAAGCGCATGCACGAGCACAGCGCACGCGATGAAGGGAACCAGGCTTACGTTCTCAACCGGATCCCACGCCCAGAATCCCCCCCACCCAAGGGTCTCGTACGCCCACAGGCCTCCCATTACCAGGCCCACGCCGAGCATCGTCATCGAGAAGATAGCAAACGGCCGAAAACTCTGCACCCACGAGTCCCAATCCTTCGAAAAGGCAACGGAGGTCGCCCACGCGAATAGGCTCAACAGACTTCCGAATCCGATGAAGATCACCCAGGGGTGGATGACCATCCAGTAGTTCTCGAGCTGAGGGTTCAGACCGACGCCGTCGTTCAGCGCGAAGAGCCTCTGCTCTTCCGTGAGCTCGCTAAAGTCCAGGAGCTTGAACGGCGACTCATAGGCGGTGATCGCGAGCATCGCGGACAACGCGATCCCGGCGACCACAGAGAACCACCGACGATAGAGGCCCGTCTTCGGCGCGGCGAACATCGCGACGACCGCGCTCATCAGCGCCCATAGAAGAAAACTCCCTTCCTGCTTCGCCCACGCCGCGCTCAACCGGTACATCGTCGGCATCCGGTTTTCGGTCGTCCCAGAAACGTAGTCGAATTGATACTGTTTCGTCAGCAGGAGGTAGATGAGGCAGCCCATCGTCGCAGCGACTGCCGCCGCCCCGAGAGTAAAGAGCCATCCGCCAAGGCGGCTCCGGCCCTCTTTCGCTCGAAACGCCCACACTGCCGCAGAACCGAGAAAGAGCGCGATCGCCGCGAAGACGAGGAACCGGCCGAGACTCCCCACGGCCATCCCCGCAGCCGATGGCTCCGTGATCAATTCGGGCATCGCAGACTAACCCTTGCTCGCCTCAGCGCTTTCGTACTTGCTCGGGCATTGCGTCTTGACGCCCGTCGCACGGAACTTGCCGTCCCGGTACGCGCCCTCGACCGAAGCCTTGGGGGCGCCGTCGAAATTCGCAGGTTTCCCCGTCTCGCACACAACCGGCATCCGCTCTCCGAATTCATCCACCAGGACGAACTCGAAGCGGTTCGTCCTCAAATCGAGCCGCGCTGAGGCGTGGTCGATTTCGCCTGCCACGTGAACGACCTTGCCCGGCTGGGCTGCTGCCTCCGTCGCCGACACGTACGGCGTCGCGCTCGTCACGAAGGCATACACGCTCAGAGTGATGCCGACGACGATGACGGCTGCTGCGATAATGGGCCCGGGTTTCACTTCGTAAAGACCATTTTAGTCCACCGGCCCGCTCTTCGGCTTCGCCGACACGAACGCCAAGCCGACTCCGACGGCCAGCAGGATGGCTCCGACCCAGACCAGCCGAGCCAGTGGCTTCTCATAAATCTCTACTACGACGTACGGCTCGATCGTGTTGACGGACACCACCGCAGCCCCGTCCGGCTTCACCCCGTCCAGCCGGACGTACATGTCCTCCCCCATCCTCTCGTCTTCGAACGAGGAGCCATCCGAGTTGTGCAACTTCGCCGGCGCCAGGTCGAAGGTCTGTCCATCGGCCGTGATCCGCAGCCGTACCGACTGCCGACCGGGATCGCCGTCCTGCAAGGCCCCTAAATGCTCAACTCGAATTTCGTTCCGCTCCACCGACTCGCCCGGTCGAACCTCAACCCCTCGAACGACTTCGTCGTCGGGGGCCGTCGCCGAAACGTACAAGTCCGAGAGCCCGCTGGTTCTGACGCTGGGCCGCGTCACGGGCATGATGTCCTCCTCCCGACCCAGCGGCAAGTGATAGTAGGCGACCGGCCGGAATGGCATCGCCGTTCCCTTCGGCGTATGAATCTCGAGGGCAAGAGTGGACTCCGGCGTCATCAGTTGCTCGATGGACGGGTTCTCGGTCATCCGCACCGTGTACTCGCCCGACGCGAGTTCGATCCGCGCCTCCTTCGTCGGATAGAGCAGACCTCGGTCCTTCGTCTCGAATCCACGCGAAATCAACAGCCCCAATAGCAGAATCGAAATTCCCATGTGCGCCACGTAGCCGCCTAACCGTCCCGCGTGCGCCTTCATCCGAGACCAACCCCGCACGGCGTTCGCAGACATCGCAAACAGAGTCGCTGCGGAAAGCAAGACCACCAACGTCGCGCTGAGCGGCTGCACGGAAAACGTGGCCTGCAGCAGCCCCCCCCAAGCGAGGTAAGCGAGAATGCAGCCCGTGATGACGAGGGCGAACAGCACACATCCGATGAGCGTGCCTGAAAACCTCCGCCCCCCCTCCTTCCAACCGGCCTGAGGCGCGATCGCCATCAGCGCGAGCGCCACAAGCAGTGGCAGCCAAGTCATTTGGTTGTAGTCGCCTTCGTCCACGGTCTTTCGAACCCCGGAGAACTGGGCAGCCAAGAACGGAACCGACATTCCGATCGCGGCGAGGCCGGAAAGAACCCAAAGGGAAACAACGCCGATCGTGATGGCGCGTGACCTCGGCTCCGATGCTGGACTTCGTTCGCCTTCCGGTTGTCGCAATCCACCGACGACCCCGTGCACCACAACGACCGCAACGATTGCGCCGAGGACGAAACCCAGCAGGAGTTTGTGAGCGACCGGGTCCATCTGAGCGAAACTGTGTACGGACACATTCGCCAGCTGTCCGCTTCGGGTCAGAAACGTCCCGTATGCAAACAGAGCGAACGGAAGACCAGCCAACACGAGATTCGCGCGCTTCCAGTGGCCGCGCCAGTGCTGCAGATAAAGCCCGTGCACCAGAGCGCCCACCGCTAAGAACGGAACGAGGCTCGTGTTCTCCACCGGATCCCACGCCCAGAATCCCCCCCACCCGAGGGTCTCATACGCCCACAATCCGCCCATGACGAGGCCGACGCCCAGGAAGAAAAGCGCGACGAACGCGACCTTTCGCCCCTGCGCGAGCCACGTGGAGAAGTCACCGGCGATCGCCGACGCTCCGGACAGCGCGAAAAGGGGCAGCAGCGAACCGAATCCGAGGAAGATCACCCACGGGTGGATGATCATCCAGTAGTTCACGAGCACTGGATTGAGACCCGCGCCATCCGGCGGAACGACCATCGTTTGACCTGGGGCGAGATACGGCTTTAGGTCGTCCGCGATCTCGATGAGACGAAATGGAGACTCGTAAGCGAGGATCGCCGCACAAGCCGCAAGCGGAATCGCTGCAATCGCGATGTATCGCGGCAGCAGGGAGGCGTTTCGGGGCATGAACAGAAGGCACATCAGCGCGCTCGAGGCGAGCCAGAGCGTAAAGCTCCCTTCCTGCGCAGCCCACGCGGCCCCAATCCGGTACGGAAGGCTGAGCGAGTTGTCCGTGTTCTGGAACACGTAGGCAAACTCATACTGCCTGCCAACAAGGAGCGAAATCAGCGCTGCGAGAGCGGCGATGGCGAACAGCGACCCAACCTTAAAAAGAGCCTTCGCGACCGCGCTTCCCCGCGTGCGGCTTCCGATCACGAAAATGAACGACAGAATCCAAGCCAGGACGGACCCGATCACGAGGGCCGTCCCGGCCCAGCCCACCGCAAGCCAACCGGAACTCGGCTCTACGAGCAGACTTTCGATCGATGGGGATTCCATGACTGGATGTAGGCGATGCCGATTGCGCCGAGAATCAGTCTACTCCAGTGCGAATCCGTCCGAGGCTACTCTCCGTACACGAACACGCCGCCCAAGTGACCGGCCCAGGAAATCAGAATGAGTCCGATGACCGCCAACAGCCAGTAGACCAATCGCTGAAACACGTGCATGTCTTCGTGGCGGTGTACGCGCATCGAGACCATCATCCACATCACGAACGCGCCGGTGACCGCAAACAGGAAGTGCTCCGTAATCACGCCCTTGAACGGGATTTTCATGTAGATCATTGCGAGATAGCCTGTGACGACGCCGATGACTGCGCTCAAGGCCGCCAATACCAGGTTGTACCAACCGGCCCACAGAAGTTCATGTTTCTTCGTCAGCAGGCCCCACAGATCGAGAAGCAGGCCGGCGATGAACAGAGCGATAGGAAAGTGCACTACCGCGGGATGAAATCCGTTTTTGGGAATTAGCCTCTTTGGAGGTTCAGGCTCCTCGACCGGCTCTTCTTCGGCTTGCTCGGTCGGTTCCGACGTCGGCGGCGCCGCCTCCTCTGCTCCGGGCTGGGGTTGACCTTCGCCCCCCCCTTCCGTAGTCGCGGGCTCCGTCTTGCCTGTGGGCGGTTTTGTCGTTCCTGTCGCGGGAGGTTTCGCGCCTGAGCCACTTCCCGATGCGGGAGGCTTCGCGTCTCCGGCTGCAGGGGGGGGCTTCGGCGTGCCGGCGGGTTTGTCTTTGCTGTCGCCGGGGGCCTTGTCCGCTCTTAGTTCTTCGGCGTTCGTGAACCCGTCTCCGTCGGCGTCCATCGCCTCGATCTTCTTCATGATCGCCGCCGTAAGGCTAGTCTCATCGGCTTCCGCCATCGCCACGGCCAACTGCTTTCCGTACGAGTTCATGCCGTAATCCGAATCGGATACGTGACAGATTCCGCAGGATCGTTCCGCGAGCGAACCGCTATCGGAAATCTTGTAGGTCAGGAGAATCTTCTCAAGGAAGTCGCTCTTCGCAGTCGCCGATGTAACGGAGAAGAGGAAGGCTATCGGAACGAGCACGGCTGAGGCTCTACGCATTTTCTGTTACTCCATACGAGGCTGTTAGGGTGGCGGAGGGCAACGAGTGCCCTCCGCCGATCAGGCGATCTCAGAACATCCAGTTTAGTTCGAAAGTGAACTTGTTGGTCGTTGCTCCGCCTGAGACCTTCGACCATGTCTGCTCGAAGACCATTCTGCCAACTTTGTTGAGTCTGTACGACAGTCCGATCGCGCCGCCGGTGATCTCCGGCGAGAGGTCGGGATCGAAGAAGTCGTACCGGCCATAGAAGGCAGTCGTGGGACTGGCAAGGAACGCAGCCTCAAGGTAATAGCCGTGCGGATTGCGAGAACCGCCGGCCGCGAGGTCATTCTGACCAGAGAACCACCCGCCGCTGACTTCGAAGTTGTCACGAACGAGGCTCGCCATCACTCCGAATCGCGTGAACTCATCGCCAAAGGCAGGGGGTCCCGTTACGGGAAACTCGCCTGAGTAGCCGTAAACCCCAAACGAACTGCCGAACTCATCGAACAGGAACTCGAGCGAGCCCCAGATGTCCTTCATCTCGTTGTTCTCAGCGATGTTAGGCCGGGCGTTGCCGCCGCCGCCATTCGTGATGCCGAACTCGCCGAACAAGTTTTCCTTTGTCTTGAACCCGAACGCAACCCCGTAGAACCTGTCGCGAGGAGTGAACAAGTTGCCTCCACCGACATTGTCGTTGAGAATGCGGGGCCGACTGATGGAAACCCGTCCGCCCGTGCTCGCAGTGTGAATGATGCGCGGCGTATAGGAACCCGCTCGCGCAAACCAGTAGTTCTCGCCCTGCGGGTTGCTGTTGTACTGCAAGTACGCTTCTGCTAACTTGCTTCTGACTGCCGTATCGAGCTGGCCGCCGCCACTGGTGGCTGCTTTGCCCCGCTCGTGCAGGTAGATCTCGAAGAAGTAACTGAAGTTCTCGTAGAGTGGGCCGCCCGAATAGATGGACAGCGCTTCGACGTCGAACCTGGTCTCAGGCGTTTCGTCAGGGCTCTGCTCAAACCGGAACTTGCTGGCGAACGACATGTACTGCCACCAGCTCAGGTCTTCTGCATCGTCGATGTTAGTTGCGTCGGGCGTTCGCTGCCCCCGCCATAGGAAGTCTCGACCGAATTTCGTCAATCGGTTCGTGGAGCCAAAGTGGCATGAACTGCAGTCCATGTCGTATTTTCGTGACCATGCTGGGATTGCTTCCGACTTCGTCGGTAGCCACAGGCACGTCACGACGAGCGCAACGCAGCAAATCGCGTGCGCCATGTGAGTGATCCTAATCCTCATGTTTGTCCTCCTGGATTACGTGATCGCGATCCGATCACCTCTCGGTCGTAGGGACGCTCTTCGCGTCACCCGGCAATTTGTCGGCGCGGATCTCCGCGATGTTGCTCGCTCCGTCCTTGTCGGAATCCTTTGCCTCGACTTTCTTCAACACTTCAGCAGTCAGCGCCTTCGATCCGGCAAGCGCATGCTTGAGGTCCTGACCGTAGGAATTGAGTTTTGCGGTCTGGCCAACGTGGCAGACTGCGCACTTTGCTTTGCCCAGCGTTGATGTCTTGGCAACGTTGTAAGTGGTAGCGAACACCTTCACGAAACCGGTGAGTGCCATCGCACTCGACGCAATGCTAACAGCCAAAAGCGCAAGAAGCGCTTTCCGTTTCATTTTTTGCCTCCTAATGGCTTTGGGTTGGACGCGGTCGGGGCGTTTGTGCCTCCGCGTCGACTCGGTTTCTTCCCTATTCCCACCTTTGCAGTTCGGCTAGATCGCCCGGCTTCAACTTGACGTCGAACGATGTCGTCCAAGGTGATGGTGGATAAGGACTCTCTCGTATGATCTCGCAGCGCCAGCCACATGTCGTGCAAGGCGCACGGCGAATTCGAATTGCACATCCGCTCCCGATCCATGAAGCACCAGGGCTTCTCGAACGGTCCGTCGTACGACTCGACAATCTCGAGCAGGCTAATTTCGTTTGCAGGGCGAGCGATCGTATAACCGCGCTCGGCGCCGCGACGTACCCTAAGGAGCGCGGCCTTCGCTAAGCGAGTGAGGATGTTTCCCGCAAACTGCGGAGGGATGTTCGCGGATCGAGCGATCTCGTCCGCCTGGACGACCCTCCCCTCCCTCTCGGCAATCCACTGCATCGCGGAGATCGCGTATTCGCATCCTCTCGTGATCTGCAGCAGGTTTGCCATCTTCAACTGCCTCAATCGAGTGATTGGCTCGATTGACTTGATTCTGTAGCCGCAAACCTGCCCATGTCAAGTCCTTTCTGGGGAATTTCGGGTTCCGTAGCCCCGCTAAACTTCACCCCCAGTCGCCCCGAGCCCGAGCCGGGCCGAAGCAAAATGTATACTTCCGGCGTTCTGAGAACCGAGGCCCTCGGTTCCAGCAGGCCCAACCCGCGCTATGAAGACCAAAACCCTGCTCGTCGCTTCGGCCGTCGCACTCGGCGGCGCGGCCGCGGTCCTCTGGGCTCAGAACAACCAGCCTCAACCCAAGCCGATCCCCTCCCCCGACCAGGTGAATCCCGGCACCATGCTCCTCAAAACCCAGCTGGGCAGTTTCCAACTGGAAGGCGAAGGAACCGTCGAGATGACCTTCCGAGGCACCTTGCTGATCGAGCGACTCGACGGCGCGGTGACCGTCGTCGGCCAGAACAAGCCCGACGACATCCGGCTCGAGTTTGAGGGCTATGATCGCAAGGTCTGGTTCGGCCGAGGCAAAGCCGTGATTCGCGGCAAGTTCCGCCGCCTGCAGTGGTTCGGTGGCGACCTCAACGCGGTTTGGCGAGGAAAAGGCCTAGCCTACGTCTTCGGCGAGTACGACCCCGTGACTAAGTCCAGCGGCGTCTGCAAAGTGGACGACCTTCCCTGGAGGCCCTGGTTCACCACAGGCCAGCAGTTCTGGGTGCCCAAGGAACTCGAACCCCTCTACGTGACGGGGCAGATCAAGCCAGAGGGCTCAGGCGGCAGCGACGAAACGCCGGAGGAAGCCCCGCCGACGACCGACCCGTCGTCGGACGACGGCATCCAGTAGGCCGCCCTAACCCCGCCTCATCCCGTAGTGCGCGTAGCACTCCCGCTCGCGGCCTCTCACCACCCGCTCGCCCTTGAGCGCGCCCTGGGTCTCCGTGACGACCGTGTGCTGCCCCTCTCGGTGGTCTTCGTCGTAGAAGTAGACCACCACCCAATCCCGCGTCTTCCTCAGTTCATGAGCTCGCGCTGTGTTGGAATACAAGGCCGTGTAGTGCCACGGCCCGATCTGCGTGTGGAGCACCGGCAGCCACGCCTTCTTCATTGGGTTGAACCTCTTCGGGGCGATCTTCCGCAACTTGCCGGCCTCAGCCTTCTCACGGTACTCACGGTCAACGCGAAGGATCTCCGCGACGGGCGGCCCCGCAAACTCCCGGTGCCTTTGCCTGGCCCGCCGACCGAGCATCGCCTGCAGCGAGGCTCGCACCGCTTCGGCTCTGCGGGGACCGACGCCCGGCACGCCCTCGAGCCTGCCATCGTGGGCCGCGACCTCCAGTTCTTCGAGGGTGTCCACGTCCAGGTGCTCGTGGATTCGGTTCGCAAGTTCCGGCCCGATCCCAGGGACGCTGGCGAACAGCTGCTCAGGAGCGCATTCACCCCGGAGCCTCTCAAGTCGGTTCCACTTGCCTGTGGACAAGATCTCCGCGATCGCCGCGGCGATACCCTCACCGATCGCGGGCAAGGCGACGAGCGCCGGTCTCCCTCCGGCCTCGTAAACGTCGGAAACGCTTTCGGGCAAGTTTCTTACGGCCGATGCCGCCTTGCGGTAGGCAGACACACGGAACGGATTCGCCTCCTGCGCGGCGAGGAGATCGGCCATCTCGTCGAGACGGGCCGCGATCTCAGAGTTCACCGAGCCTATGACCGCAGTCATCGCACGCCCTCGCGCTTTGTGATATGTTACTCTTGTTTCATCAAAACGGCGGAGGCAATCAAATGCAAACGTTTGTCATGCTCACTCGCCTTTCACCGGACGCAGTGCTGTCCGCAAGCCAACTCAAAGACCTGGAGAAGTCCGTCGCCGCGCGCGTGGAGTCGGAATGCCCGTCGGTCAAGTGGATTGGCAGTTACGCCATCCTCGGCCCGTGCGACTACCTCGACATCTTCGAGGCTCCGGATTCGAAGGAAGCCACCAAGGTGTCGCTTCTCGTAAGAACACTCGGACACGCTTCGACGGAGATCTGGACGGCGACAGAATGGGATCGCTTCAAGTCGCTTCTCTCAGACCTGCCGCGAGACTGATCCAAATCGTGCGATGACGAATCGGCCCGCGAACGAAACTCCGTGGGAACACTTTCACCACGAAGCGGACATCGGCGTTCGCGGGTATGGGAGCACGGTCGAAGAGGCCTTCGAGAACGCCGCTCTTGCGCTCACTTCGGTCATGACCGATCTTTCGCTGGTGGATCCGCAAACCGAGGTCGCGATCGAGTGCAGTTCCCCTGACGTCGAAGTTCTCTTCGTGGACTGGCTGAACGCAATCGTATACGAAATGGACACGCGCAGAATGCTCTTCTCTCGCTTTTCTGTGTCGCTGAACGGCGAACTCCTACATGCCAAGGCATGGGGCGAGACGATCGACGTTCCCAAGCACAAACCTGCAGTCGAGGTCAAAGGCGCGACTTTCACGGAACTCAAGGTGGCGACAGACGACGACGACCGTTGGCTTGCGCAGTGCGTGGTAGACGTATAAAAAAGGTCTTACGAAGATGGACTTGAAGAAGTTGAAGCGCGCAGGTGAACACCAATGGCTCATCGAGCCTCACGGCGATATGCGCGTTCCGGGGCTGATCTTCGCGACCCGCGAACTCGTCGAGGCCATGGATGAGAAGGTCTATGAGCAGGTCGTGAACGTCGCTACTCTTCCGGGAATCTGCTCCCCGTCCATGGCCATGCCGGACGCGCACTGGGGCTACGGGTTTCCGGTCGGAGGCGTCGCCGCGTTCGACGCGGACCAGGGGGGGGTCGTGTCGGCGGGCGGCGTCGGCTTCGACATCTCCTGCGGGGTCCGATGCCTCCTCACGGGCATCTCGGCTTCCCGCATCCATCAGGTGAAGACGCGCCTTGCGGACGCGCTCTTCTCGACGGTTCCTGCAGGGCTCGGCAGCCGAGGGCAAATCCGCCTGAACAACCGACAGCTCGACGACATGCTCGAAGGCGGCGCACGCTGGGCCGTGGCGAGCGGGTGGGGGGAAGAGGCCGACCTCGAAAGGATTGAAGAGCACGGTCAGGTTTCCGATGCGAAGCCTGCCTATGTCTCCGACAAAGCGAAGGAGCGCATGCGCGATGAGGTCGGAACGCTTGGTTCAGGAAACCACTATCTCGAACTACAAGAAGTCGCCGAAGTGCACGACGAACGCTCAGCGAGCGGTTTCGGACTTAAGCGTGGCGAAGTCGTCGTCTCGATTCACTGCGGCTCCCGCGGTCTCGGCCACCAAATCGGAACCGACTACCTCCGGGAAATGGTGCTATGCGCCGGCTCTTACGGCATCCGACTTCCGGATCGAGAACTCGCTTGCGCTCCCGTCCATTCTCCCGAAGGCCAACGCTACCTCGGAGCGATGCGCGCTGCGATCAACGTCGCTCTAGCGAACCGACAAGTCATTACGCACCTCACGCGCAAGGCGTTCGCGGAGGTCATTCCCGGATCCGAACTGCGCCTCCTCTACGACGTCTCCCACAACACCTGCAAAGTCGAGGAGCACGAAGTGGATGGCACGATGAAGAACGTCTACATTCACCGCAAGGGAGCGACCCGTGCGTGGGGTCCGGGACATGAAGGGCTTCCACTGGCCCTGCGGCCGTTCGGTCAGCCGGTTCTGATCGGCGGCTCGATGGGCACCTGCTCCTACGTGCTCGTCGGCACCGAGAGCGGAATGAAACTCTCACTTGGCTCCGCGTGCCACGGAGCGGGACGGAGCATGAGCCGCCGCCAAGCGCTCAAACAGTGGAACGGTCGAAAAGTGGTGGACGAACTCGCCGAACGCGGCATCATCATACGAAGCCCTTCGATGCGAGGAGTCGCCGAAGAGGCGCCGGGCGCCTACAAAGATGTGACCGAAGTCGTAGATGCCGCGCACGTCTCCGGCATCGCGATGAAGGTCGCCAAACTCGTGCCCATCATCACCATCAAGGGATAACCGTTCGCGATCAATTCGCTCGCAGCCACGCGAACCAGTTCGTCGGAATGGGGAGAAGCGTCTCCGAAGAACTCGCAAGCGAGCGCACGCGGATGGCGTTCGCAGAAGAAAAGGCGATCGCCCCACCGTCAGGCGACCACGCGTAGGATCGGCTTTCTTTCTCGCTCGTGAATATCGCTTGCAGGCTGGGCCACTTTGCGACCACGACGTATCCCTGGGCGTTCGTGTAGGCGATCCTGTCTCCGAGCGGCGAAAACCGCGCTGCCGTCGCGCCGGTAAGCAGCCGCTCGTCCCTTGCCGTGGACCGGTTCCATCGGCGAAGTTCGCCGCCGACCGAGTAGATGACGGACGTGCCGTCCGGCGTCCACACAGCCCCCCACCCCTTTCCCACACGCGTGGGTCTCCCCCCCGCAGAGGAGATCACGTAAACCGTCATTCCCGAGTCCGCGAGATCCCCCCAGGCGATCATCTTTCCGTCAGAAGACCAGGCAGGAGGTTCATCGCGATGTCCCAGTTCGCTGAGTCTCGTCTTGCCGCTTCCGTCGGCTTTCATCACGTACAGCCCGTTCGGGCCGTCGCACATGAACGCGATCCGAGACGAATCGGGAGAAAACACGGCCGACCGACACCCCCCACCCAAGTCCGTCGTCAAGTTGCGACGGTCGCTGCCGTCGGGCGCGACGGAAATCAGATCCCAATGCCCGGCGCCGTGATCCCAATAGATCAGCCTTCGTCCATCCGGCGAGGAAACGATCGGCCGCTCATACGGTAGGCCGTCCGCAATCTTGCGAGCGAATCCGCCATCCGTGCTCATCGTCCACAGCGCATCGTTCAGCCAATACGCGATCCGATACTGCGGTGCGAGAAGCAGGAGGAGAACGGCGAACGACATGACCTGGTGATATTACTGCCTTTCCCCTTCACATATGACCGCCGTCATTGCAAATTGCGTTCCGGTTCGGAAGCATTACGATAGAGCGAAAGGACTCACCAAAAAATTGGCCACGGAGGGCGGAAGGAGGGCAAGAAAATGCCACGAAGCAATTCGCCCCCAAGCGGTACGGAAATCAACAGGCGTGGCCTGTTAAAGTTACTGGGGGCAGGCGCAGGAGCGCTCGGATTGGGGGCTGCGTTCCGCAATGCGAAGGCAGAGACGATTTCATCTGCTCTCGCCAGTGCACCTGGCGGCGTCGACCGCAACTATTACATCGCTGCCGAAGAGGGCGAGTGGGATTACGCGCCTGGAGGAATCGACAGAACTACGGGAGGGAAGATCCCCTCGCCGTGGACTCGATACACCAAATGGACGAAGACCCGCTATGTCGAATACACAGACGGTACGTTCCTTTACAGAAAGCCGCAGCCATCGTGGCTCGGCGTTCTTGGGCCGCTCATTCGTGCAGAAGTCGGCGACACTATCTACGTTCACTTCAAGAACCGCTCGAGCATGCCGTGCTCCATGCATCCTCATGGCGTACGGTACGAGAAGCATAGTGAAGGGGCGTTTTACGCGGATGGAGGAGCCGGCGGTTACATCGAACCCGGAGAAGACTTCACCTACGTTTGGCATGCAGACGAGGGAAGCGGGCCTGGGCCAAGCGACCCAAGTTCGATCGTGTGGTGGTACCACTCGCACGTAAACGAACCCCACGAGACAAACGCGGGACTGTTGGGCCCCATCGTCATCACGGCAGCCGGCATGGCGAATCCGGATGCGACGCCGGCCGACGTGGACCGCGAGTTCGTGCTTTCGTTCTTCGTCTACGACGAGGACGCAGGTCGCGAGCGCGGATTGATGCACGCCATCAACGGCTACATCTTCGCAAACGTCCCGGGACTTGAAATGAACGACGGCGAACGCGTGCGATGGTACGTGCTCGGCATGGGCAACGAAATCGACCTTCACACCTGCCACTGGCACGGCAAGACCGTGCTCGTCGAGGGCAGGCGGACGGACGTGATCGAACTCATTCCCGGAAGCATGATGACGGCGGACATGAAGGCGGACAACCCCGGCGTGTGGCTGATTCACTGCCACACGGCGGACCACATTCACGCAGGAATGCTCGCGCTCTATCGCATTGAGCCTTAGCCTGCCGGCAAACGAGGAGGCTCCGGCCACCCCCGTCGGGCCTCCTCGCCCGGCCTCCGTCAGCGGCCCGCGGGGTAAACTGCCGCATCGGAGCCAAGCCGCACACGGCTCCGCATTCTTTTGTCTGGAGGACATCGTTTTTCATGGCCAGCACCGGCACGGTAGTTCAAGTTCTCGGACCCGTCGTGGACGTCCGATTCAAGGCAGGGGAACTCCCTGAGATCTACAACGCGATCAAGATCGACGCCCCCGAACGCAACATTCATATCACATGCGAAGTCGCCCAGCACCTGGGCGACGACCTCTGCCGGTGCATCGCCCTCGCGAGCACCGACGGCCTCGTCCGAGGCATGAAGGCCGCTGACACTGGCGGCCCCATCAGCGTCCCCGTCGGAGCCGCCACGCTCGGTAGGGTGTTCAACCTCCTCGGCGACCCGATCGACAACGGCAGCCCTGTGCCGACCGACGTGCAGAGGATGCCCATCCACCGAGACCCACCCCGCTTCGAAGAGCAGAGCGTCAAGACCGAAATCCTCCAGACCGGACTCAAGGTCGTGGACCTCCTCGTGCCCTTCAACAAGGGAGGCAAGATCGGCCTCTTCGGAGGCGCAGGCCTCGGCAAAACGGTCCTCATCCAAGAACTCATTCGAAACATCGCCGTCGAAGCCGAGGGTGTCTCCATGTTCGCCGGAGTCGGCGAAAGAACGCGCGAAGGCAATGACCTCTGGCTCGAAATGCAGCACACGACCTTCAAAGACAAGGCCGGCGTCGAGCAGCGCGTCATCGACAAGATGGCGATGGTCTTCGGTCAGATGAACGAGCCGCCCGGCGCGCGACTTCGCGTCGCCCTCTCCGCCCTCACCATGGCCGAGCACTTCCGTGACGAGATGGGCTCCGACGTGCTCATCTTCATTGACAACATCTTCCGATTCGTACAGGCCGGATCCGAGGTGTCTGCGCTGCTCGGCAGAATGCCGAGCGCGGTCGGCTACCAGCCCACGCTCCAAGCCGAGATGGGCCAACTCCAGGAGCGGATCACCTCGACCACCAAGGGCTCGGTCACTTCAGTCCAGGCCGTCTACGTGCCGGCTGACGACCCCACCGACCCCGCGCCGGCGACGACCTTCGCCCACCTCGACGCCTACGTCTACCTCGAGCGAAGAATCGCCGAGAAGGGCATCTACCCGGCGGTCGACCCCCTGGCATCGACGTCCAAGAACCTTGACCCGCGCATCGTGGGACAGACACACTACGATGTCGCGCGAGCCGTTCAGCAGATCCTTCAGCGCTACCGCGAACTCCAGGACATCATCGCCATCCTCGGGATAGACGAACTTTCCGACGAAGACAAACTCATCGTCGCCCGAGCGAGGAAGATCGAACGCTTCCTGAGCCAGCCGAACTTCGTGGCCGAGCAGTTCACGGGCAACCCCGGCCGCTTCGTGGCGGTGGACGAAACGGTCTCGTCGTTCCAGGAAATCCTGAGCGGGAATCTCGACGACTTTCCTGAGCAGGCGTTCTACATGTGCGGCGGCATCGAAGACGTCAAGGAGAAAGCGAAGCAGCTCGCTGCCGTGTAATCACGAACCGCGATTCGACGACAGATGGCATCCACATTCCAACTCACAATCGTCTCGCCCGACCGAACGGTCGTGGACGAAGCGACTTCGTCCGTGGTGGCCCCCGGCGCGCTGGGTTACTTCGGCGTTCAAGCCAACCACGAGCCGTTCGTGTCCCAATTGAGAACGGGGATTCTCTCCTTCCGGGATGCCGGCGGCCAGGAGCAGTTGGTCGCAATCTCCGGCGGATTCCTCGAAGCGTCGAGCGGACACGTGATCGTTTGCGCCGACTCCGCCGAGCGGCCCTTCGAAATCGACCGCGACCGCGTCATGGCAGCGCTCGACCGCGCAAAGAAGCGGCTTGAAGAGCGCCACGCGGACATCAACGTCGCGAGGGCGCAAGGCTCGATGGAGCGCGCGCTCAATCGGATGAAGTTGCTCGAATAAGAGCCTACGCCTTCCAGCCCCAAATCTGATCCCAAGCCGTTTGCCAGTCTTTGCCGCGGCTCACCACAGTGCGCGGCTCCACGATCTCCACGCCCGCTCGGCCCTTGAACGAAAGCGCGGCATCCACTTGGTCGACGTGAATCGTGATCGTCGTCGGCTTAGCAGGAACATATGGTTTCACTGACGACAGGTTTGCAAGCGCGCGCTTGGCTCCCTCTTCGATGAGCGCACGCGCCTTCACCGGCGGCATCTGACGCGCGGAGTACTGGCTCAGGCCCTTCTTCACCGCGACAGTCGTAAGTCCATCGCCCAACAACTCCCGCGATTCGCGGCACACCGCTTCATCGCCGGTCACGAGCAGCACCGGCACACCGTATGCGCCGCACACCGCTGCGTTGATCCCGACTTCGCCGACGCAGTCGTCGTTGAAAAACAGATCGCGCCACCTCGTCGTGCTGATCGTGTGGCACATCACGCCGTCGGGAGTTCCGGCGCTTGCGTGCATGCCAACAAGCAAACAGGCGTCGCATCCCCCCTCCAACATCTCCGTGTATCTGGACCACGGATGATGGGCCACCCACTCGCAGTCCGCATCGAGCAGTTCCGGAATGAGAGAGTTGAATTGCCAACCGCCTCCCGCTCCGTGACAATCCACCACGACGATCTCCGTCGCCCCCGCGCTCTTCGCGCCGCGCACGCACGCGTTGATCTCTTCCGTGTACAGCCGACGGCACTCCTCGTACATCGGGTCGCCGCCGGACACCTGCTCCCAAACGACTATCCCGGAAACCCCCTCCATGTCCGACATGATGAGCACGCGCATGAGGGCATTCTGCCAGAATCCGACTGCACCGCGGCCTGCGAGTTCGCACATGGGCGCCATCCAGGGGAGCACCTTTCTGCAGACATACGACCTCGGCTCGAATGGGCCGGGTCTCCAAGAGGTGCGCCGGGCCTTCGAGTTCCTCGACGAATCTCAATGGTGGCGACAGGAACAGATGCGCGAGTGGCAACTGACGAAACTCGCGCCGCTAGTGGCCCACGCAGCGAGAAGAGTCCCGTTCTATCGCGCGCTGTATGGCGATCGCGCATCCGTCGAAACGTGGGACGACTTCCGATCGCTTCCCATCGTCACGCGCGCGCAATTCGCCGACACAGAACCGAGGGAGCGAGAAGCCTCCTTCGCGCTCCCGGAGCACAAGGTGCTTCACACGACCTACACTTCCGGCACGTCCGGCCGCCGCCTGCAGATCTCCATCACGCAACGCCTCCAGTTGTGGCGGTACGCCTGCATCCTCCGCGAATGGGACTGGCTCGCACTCGACCCGCGAGGCGACTGCGCGATTCTTCGCGCTCCGATCGCTCCTGGAAGCGACTCCTGGAACGAGTCTCTCGGCGCGGAAGTCTATCCCACATGGCAGGGCCCCGCCCTCGGCGCCCTCGTCCGTTTCGGGAAAGGGTTTAACTTCGACATCGGTCGTCCCATCGAACGGATCGCCGAGGCGCTCGACGAGATCAAGCCCGCGTTCCTCCATGGCACCCCCACCTACCTCCAAGTGCTCGCGGATCACCTGCGGCACTGCAGGCCCCTCGCCCTACTCACGCTCAGCGAACAGCTCTTTCCGCAGGTCCGCCAGGAACTTGAGCAAAGGTACGGCGCAAGAGTTTTCGACACATACGCCGCCGTCGAGGTCAACCGCGCAGCCGCGGACTGTCCCTCCGGACAAGGGTATCACCTGCACGAAGAAAACGTTTTCGTCGAACTCCTCGACGAATCAGATAGGGAAGCCCCCCCCGGAGTTCCGGCCCGCGTCGTCGTCACCTCCCTTCACAACTATGCGACTCCCGTCATTCGCTACGAACTTGGCGATCTCGCGGAATACGCTGAGGGAGCGTGCCCGTGCGGACGAGGACTTCGGCGCATCTCGACCTTTCACGGACGACAAATCAGCCGCTTTCTGCTGGAGAACGGCCGCGTGTGCATCGCTACGCCCATCGTCATCGCGCTCCAAGACACTCCCGACGTGCGCGCCGCTCAAATTCGCCAGAAATCCTACGACGACTTCGAAATACTCGTCATGGGCCGAACCGACTTCACCGCCGAGGAGACCGGCGACCTCCAGCGTCGCTTCGATACGCTCCTCCAGCGTCCTGCGCGACTGACCTACCAATTTGTCGAACGCATCCCCCCCCTCCCCAACGGAAAAACTCCCCGCGTCGTCATAGACTTCACGCCTTGAACTCCTGCCACGCCAGCGAGTTGCTGGGTTTCGGTCCGCGCAACCGCGCCTCCTCAAACTTCTAAGCGAGAACGGCGCTGTGCCAGCAGGGCCGCCGCCCTCTGTGCGTCGCCCTTCGACGGCGCGAAGCTCTCGATCTCCTCCGTCCAGCCCTCGGTTGCAGCCAAGACCACCCGCAGCGATGAACGAACTGCCTCAGGCGGCAACCCGAACCGACTTGCGAAGGTGACGAACTCGTGCATTCGCAGGTTCTCGTCACGACCCTCGATCATCAGCGCCATGTTGGGCCGGAGATTCGGGAACACAACCGTGCAAACGAGATCGTACGCGGGGCAGAGTTCGACAATCCTCGTTCCCGGCCGAACCCACAGCGATACGTTCTTGGCGTGCAATTCCGAATTGCCAAACAGATAACTGAACGCGTGTAGCTGCAAGAGTCTCAGTATCTCCCTCTTCGGACTGCTGCTAAAGTCTGCGATGGCCGATGCAATGTCTCGGAGAGACAACCGATATTTGTCCGCAGGATATCGATCACAAAGTTGGCACCCATCCTCTACGTGCACCCTGCCGATGACGCGCCCTCGCCGCACGACTCGGTCGAAGCGCCTTGCGTAGAGTGCCGAACGACCCAGGCGATCGCGCACGATGCGCACAGCGGCCACTTCGATTCCGGCCCGCTTCGCGCGAGCCATGCACGCCGCTTCGTTGGCAGGGAGGTTGGGGTACTCAGGTGGCTCCAACTTCAGCAGTCCTACGCGGTCGTGGGTCGGAAGAGTCACCATGCTCGCGGACAACTTCAGTTGCACGCCTGGAATTCCCGTGCGCCCCGCTTCCCTTCGAAGACGTACGGCAACATCCTCAAAATCTACGTTCTCTGCGTGTAACGCGATCTCTTCGGATGGAGGGCGAACTTCTTGCCCCACCGGCACCGCCGAGACGTCTCCGACGCAGTCCTCACCCACCTCCGCAAGCAGGCTGAAGAGGTCGTCTACGGAGGTACCCACCCGGCCCACCAGCGCAGCGAACCGCAGGCCCTCGGGCAGCAGGTTCGCGAAGAACGCGGGCAGGTTCACCCCTTGCACCTCCACCGGTTCCTTGCCAATGCGAAAGCCTACGCTCGCCGGAACCTCGCCAGCCAGAGACACCTCGGTTGGCTCGAAGCGGCAGCCGCTGTCGGTACGAACCAATCGCCCCGCCAGGTGCGGACCACGATACACGTCGAGGCGAGTCACTTCACTCGCCCGAGACATCGTCCGCCACCTCCAGCGGCGATCGCGCCTCCACCAGACGCAGACCCAAACCCAAGGCGCTGAGGACCGCCACAAGAAGATCCAGGCGAGGTGACGGCTTGCCCGCTTCAACTTTGGAAACGAAAAGCCGGCTCGTGCCAGCCAGCCTTGCAAGGTCGGTCTGGCTGAACTTCAGGGCCTTGCGCCGACGCCGAACCGCCCGGGCAATCGCTTTCATTCCCGCTTCTGCCATGTTCTGCATACATTTTACGGCTTTGCCCAGACAGTCTCCAGTATTGCATGAATTTTGCAATCTTTCAAATGCAAAAGTGGCGATCTACACGATTTTCGGACATAAATTGGCAGTTCTGTAATCTTTTGTATGCAATATAGGCATGATAGTCCGAAAGCTGGGTCCTGCGCGCCGCCCGTGCCACAGCCGCAGGCGCCGCTCCCGGCGGCTTCGTATCCATGCTAACCTTCCTGGATGACGACGGCAAACCTCCTCGACCCCCGGACGGCCCTGGGGCACTGGGCCACCTACATGATGGGGAACTACGTCTCCGACATTCCCGCCATCCCGGAAGACAAGTGGACGAGTTCGATGGGAGGCTGCACCCGGCCGGCGAGCGAAATGACAGCCGAGGTGGTCTCGATCCTGGACTGGGCCACCACAGCCCTCAGTGGGCAACCTCGAACCGGTAACGAGCGAGAGCTCATCGCGGAATACGCGGGGCGCTGTTCAACGAAAGATGCCGCGGCTGCCGAGATCCAGCGAGCGGTCTCGGAATTTGTGGACGCCCTCGCGCGCGCAAGCGACGAGAAGCTAACCTCGACGGTAACAGCCCCTTGGGGCGCCGAAATGCCCTTGATCATGGCCGCCCACGTCGTCTCCAGTCACCTGTGGTACCACGACGCGCAGTTGAACTACATTCAATGCCTCCTGGGAGACGACAAGTACCACTGGTAGCGCGCTCCTGGTTAGGATTAATCTCCCGGTCACAGGAGCCGCCAGATCCAAGAGATGGCGAAGTCATGGCGACGACCTCGGATCAAGAAAATGCGTACCCCGGGCAGGGAAGAGAGCACAAAGGGGGCGCGCAAACTGGCGTCCGCAAACTACGTTACGGCGAGCCGATCAGCCCGATGATGTTTCCGTCCGGGTCGTACAGCATCGCGAGGATTTCTCCCGGGCTCTCTTCGGCAGTCGGCGCGTACTTCACCCTCGCGCCGAGTTCCACCAAGCGCGCGAAAGTCTCTTCGACGTCGGGCACGCGAAACCACACGGAGACCGCTGCGCTCGCGGCCGTCGAACCCTCTTCGACGCGATCGAACCCGAGATAGGTGTTGGGTAGATTGAGTCCCAGGTGGTCCGTGCCGTGCCACTTCGGTGGCGCCAAACCGAATCCTCTCTCGTAGAATTTCGCAAGCGCCTCGGGACGCGGCGACGCGAACAGAACCGCATCGAGGCTGCACGAACTCCGTTCTCGCTCCATGCCCTATTATCTCCTCTCGGCCCCCCCGACTAAGCCTACTTCCTAACGCGATGTTGCCGAGTCTCACAGGACGTCCGTCCCGTACTTCATGTGCGGGTTCGATCGATCTGCAAAAGGCAAACGAGCGCAGCCACAGCAGGCACGAGAACCAGGTAAACGTATTCGACATCCCGATACCACACCCAAAAGGCTACGTACGCACTGTTCACGATCGCACCCCGGATGCACATGCTTCGATTCGCCGTCGAAACCGCGATACCGACGCCGATGTTGAAGAGAGCGACTCCGATGATGATGGGCAGAACGAGAAGTTCTGGCAGTACCAATCTCTCTTCGTACAGTGGTTGACTCGAAAAGTAGTCCGAGCCGAACACGACCAGGAAGTGGAACAGACCGCTCGGAACGGCCAGGATTGAAATCGCAAGGCCAGCAGCATTCAAGTCTCACTCCTCTTCCGCGAAGAGCGCTTCCCGTACGCCGGCAGGGAGCGCCATGCCATTTTTTCGCATCACCGTCTTCGCTGCGTCGATGACCAGCCTGGTTCGCTACGATCCGCTTCAAAGCGGCGTTCTCGGCCTCCAGCTCCCGAAGGCGCTTGATGTCGTCGGTCTCTATGCCGCCGTACTTTCTCCTCCAAATGTAGAAGGTGTGCTCCGTGACCCCATGCTCCCGGCACACCTCGCGGATCGACTTTGCGCCCGCGGCCGCCTCCGCGAGGACCCTCGCTATCTGCTCCTCGCTGTACCTTGATTTCTTCATCTACTTGACTCCTTTCGATCCTCTGGAGTCTGACTTTACCAGTGGCCTACTTTCCGGGGGGCAGACCACTCCGACGCTTCGGATTGTGACTTGATCGGCACCGCAATTTTCGTGTCGGCAGACGACAATAGCTTGCCATATTCGCGCACCGAGGTATTGCTTACGATTTTGGAACCGAAAACTCCAGCTGTCTAGTCGCCTGCCTCACTTCGTTGACCAGAGGGATTCGACTTTGACTACGCTTAGGCGGTCTTTGCGAAAGATCGCAGCCGTGCGCCCTGACTCGAAGACAGCTAATCCGATGTTTTCAAGGGAGACCGTTTCGCCTTCAGTTCCCAACCGCCTCAGGACACGCCATGTGCGCCGTTTGAGATCGAGGGCGCGCAACTCCAGGGCCCGTCGCTCATCGTCGGTGACTACGAGCAACACATGCGCAGATCGCGCAAGCGTTGCCGCCCTAATCCGCCGATTTCCAAGCTGTACCATGCGCGGACTGCCGCTCCCCAGAATCCATATCCTTCCAAAACCGCTGTCGACAAGGACTATCCCGTCTTCCCACGGGAACGCCATCCCGACCCAGAACGCCGCACTAACTCTGCCGAGATACTTTTGCTGCACCAACTGCCCGTTCTCAGTAAGCCGTAAGAGAACGATCTCCTCCTCCTCGTACTCCGTCGGAGTGACCGGGAAACTCACCCAGATCGTATCACGGAGACTTCCGAACGACAGCAGTTCGAAATCGTGCCTTCCCGTCAGCGCGCCCGAGGTTCGGCCGGAGAAAGTATGAACAGACTTCCCCTTTTGCCAGACGAGAGCGCTTGGCGTACGGCCATCCGCCCATTCGAAGTCTGAAACTACGTCACCCTCGCTCGATATCAGACAGCCCGCAGGAATTGCGAGGCGCGGATAAACGACTTCCCGCACCTTCTGCATGCCGCCAGATGGTCCCATGAAATACAAAACTCCCCCGGTTTCGACGAATACGCCGCCTTCGCCATCGGTGCTCCAGCCCGAAATTCCTGACTCGGCGTGATACCTACGTATCCTTTTCCCGCTGTTCGCTTCATAAAACGTCAACTTGTTGTCATCTCCGTGGACGAACACTCCCTTTCCCGCATATTCGAGCGGACCGTTCGCGCTGAATAGCGCTGCCAGAAGAGAAACAGACATCACGGGAATTGGTTCTCCGTTCCTTGTTCGCATGGGCGAACTGGACCAGGCGGGTAATTCCTACCGCAACGGGGTTCCTCGCGATGCGTAGGCTTCCTCATCCGTTCGACTCCTCCATATCCTCCGGATTCTGAGTTTACCGGCCGCTCTCTTCGCTGGCCGGCTGCTGACCTGAACGAGCGCGAGCCGCACGCTTCAATGCCTCGATTCGCAGTTTCAGGTCCTCGTCGTGGGTTTCGCTCAACTCCGGGATCTTCAACTCGCCGAAATCGCTTCGCGGAACGATGGCTGCCGTCAGCGCCGAGCGAAACTGGCCGTTGAACGGACACCCGATGTCGGGCGCGGGCGATTCCAGCAGTGCCCGCACCAAGAGGCTCCCCGCAGTGGAGGATCCGATCTTCTCTACGAACTGAACGGCGGCCATCCTAACGCGAACGTCATCCCTGAAGAGAATCTCACTGATCTCCTCGAGCGCTCCCTCGTCCCGCAGCAGGCCCAAAGCAGCGATGGCTGCCCTTCGCTCCCTCCAGCTTGATGAACGCAGAAAGCGACGCAGATCAGGAGTCGCCGCGTCATTCCCCAACAGGCCCAACCCTTCGATGGCTCCAAGTCTCACCTTGGAGTGATCCGATGACAGCAACTTTCGCAGAATAAGCCACTGACTCGGATCGGCTGTCAAGCCAAAACATATCGCGGCGTGATGTTTGCGATCAGGGTCAGCAGTGGAAAGTATCGTGCCGAGCCAAGCCGTGAATGCCTCCGCTCCATTCTGCCGAGAGCGGCCGTCGGCCTCTTTCATCCTTTCGCTCATCAGCCTCATCAAGTCAAGCTGGGTCCCCACGCTTGCGTCACTCAAGAACGGCACGACGTCGTCAATCGAGTCGCTTGTCCACGCGAACTGAATCAACAGGTACTCATAGGCGTCGCTGGCATCCTTCGCCCTAACACTCCTGATCAGCTCAGCATCTGGATCGTTGCTTTGGCAGAACAATTCGGCCCAACTTCTCAGGTGGAGATCACAGATGCGGTCCAGAGCATGAATCCAATCTTTGCGCTCGGCCATTTCCGCTAACCGGTTTATTGCTTCGAAGTCATTAGTACCGTGATAGTTTAGGAAAACCAGTTCCTCCAGAACCGCGGCTCGAATCTCTTCCTGCGACATCAACACGTCGACGGAGCCGGCAATCTCGTAAAGCAGGCAGATCCGAACGGCCATTCGCGCCGCTGCGTTGCGAACCTCGGCGTCCGGCGACTCGCGCGCCGCACGAAGGAGTAGCGGAACGGCTCCGGAACCTATTGACTCGATCCGCTCGGCAGCGAGGGCGCGGTCGGGCCCGCCCAGTGCGGCAATTAACTCTACAACCTCGGCGTTCTCGGCGCGCAGTCGGTATTGCTTCCAGGCGATCCAGACGATCGACGTTGCGAGAACGACGATCAGCATGCTCGCTGCCAGCCTCCCTCTCATGGCGCACACGACCCCGATTGCCCCGACAACTTCTTGCAATCGTCGGGGCCAAAGTACGCTCCATCAAATGGATCTGGCTCTCTGGCGGTTGACTTCACTACTCGCCTACTTCTGGGGCGGATGACGGAATAACAGTCGTCATTCAAGTCGATGTCCTGGGCGAGAATCCTTCGAGCCGGACCGCCTGATTGATAACGCCAAATCTCGCACCGACCCTGAGGATCGCGAGAGAGAAGGTCGCCCGCCCCTTCGCAACCCGCGCGGCTTTCGGCATACATCGATCTCCTCATCTGTTCGATGTCTCCACTAGACTACTCATAGGAGCGCTGGCTAACTTGTGCCCCCTTCTCGATCTCCCGAATCCTAAGCACCCAATTGCCGCTCTCCTCCACGGCGTAGGCGACGCGCTGCCCGTCTCGGCTCACCGAGAGCGCCGCGACCCATCCGCTTTCTGCAGTGTGTCCAAAGTCGATGAGTTCTTCCAGCTCACCGGAGTGCAGGTCGTACCTCACGAAGACGTGGCGAAAATCGGTAGCGTCGTTCAGTTGAGCGGCTAGGAGATACAGATGGGGTCCTCGCCACTCGGGCGGTGAGTCTGCGTAGAGCAACGACTCCCTC
>QEUM01000021.1 GCA_003577165.1 Armatimonadota bacterium
CGTCATAGACCGTCGTGCTGACATTCCCCAACGCATCCTTCACCGCCACCTGCACACTCTTCCCCGTTCGGCCGGGTCCTCCTTCTTGGTTCTACGCCGATTTCGCCTCTACCGCAGCCCTCCCGGCCCCGCATGTGAGGCGCGATCCCGACCCGGCCGTTTGCCGCATCGCAGGGAAAACGGTTGACCTCCGGCGGCCCCGTGTCCTCTATAGGTGTGACCCGGCCCTATAGCCCCCGAATCACTTCCCCTGCCCGCCAGCAGCCGGCGTGCGAAAACCTGCACGCTTTCCTTCACGCGGAGCGTGCACCGTGCACCCGTGCAACCTTGCGAATTCCGCCGCCCCTTAGCCCCGTCGGCCCCTGCGCAACCGCCGTCCGACCAACCCAGAACCTGCACGCTTTCCTTCACGCGGAGCGTGCACCGTGCACCCGTGCAACCTTGCGAATTCCCCCGCCCCGATGTGCCGCCGGCGGGCGGGGTGAGGATGCCTGCCCATCCATTCACCCGCCCACACCGACGGTGCCGAAGGAGGTTCTTCGACGAAGGTCAAAGGCTGCTTAGCGGTAAGCCTCCAAGGCCTTCAGGATCTCTTCCTCGGTCCACGGACGCTTGTCCGTCTCGATCCCAAGTCCAACCGCTCGAGCCAATGCAGAGATCGCGAATCCATCGAAAGGGTCTACGACGCCAACGACGATGGAGCGATGGTGCACTTTGAGTGGAACTGCTTTGTGATCGATCCAGAACGTCACGGGCTGGACTGCGAAGGCGGCAGGATCGGCGCCGCTGAACTGCGTGTTCACGAACGCTCGAGATCGCGACGCCGACATCGAACGATCCTCCGCAGTGTCACCGTAGAAGGCTCTCGACTGTTCGCGAATGCTGTGGGCCCGCTGAAAGAGACCCTTCGATTCCATCGCTGCTGCGTGCGTGCTGAAGTCTTTCTGCAACTCTCTGAGGCGAGCGGAGGCTCTCCTGAGTTGATCGAGTGTCATCGTGAGGGGATCTTCGTTCGACAACTCATGATTCCCAATCGCTACGATCAGCGTTTCCACTTCGCCCGCAAGGCGCTCTGCGGAATCTTGGGAGCGCACGTGGATCGCCTTCTCCAGCAGACGGGCAGCCGTCTCCGAAAGCAGGTAAGCCGTAGCCAGAGGATGATGTCCAAACGACTTCGGAACTTCGACAGCGGCCTTCACACGCTCTTCGGTCCTTGCATCCACATAAGTGAGTTCGCACCACGCTGGAAGCGTCTGGACCTCTGTGACCCAACCCTTCTTCTCGCCAGAGAGAAGGTTTCCGAGTTCAATCGTCCCCCCCCTCCAGGAAAGCCGAGCATCTGTCAGCGAAAGGGTCCCGATGAGAAATCGCTCTCGGCTGAATGCTTTGATGATCGTCTCTCCGTCGTTCGCGAAGTAGTGGAATCCTTGCCCCGCTTGCGCCATGCTGGACATAAGCGCTTCGTCATAGTCGGAACCAACGCCGACTGTGGATGTCGAAACGCCGTATCGGCTGCGTGACGTGGCAGCGTGTTCGGCGAGTTGCGCGGCCCCGGTGTACGGCCCGGCGTTCGCGAGACCGTCCGACAAGAGGATCACATGGCCCCCTCCGGTCACGAGTTTCGCTCCCTGGAGCCAGCCCGAGTACAGGTCGGTGCTTCCACCGGGCCTGATAACGTCGACCAGCCGAGCGACGCCTTCCGACGGCTGGGCCCGGTCGGCTAGGACCTGCACGCGGTTGTCGTAAGTAACCAGGGCCACGCGGTCGCTCGGGCGGAGGGAACGGATCAACTTCGCCGTCGCCTCCTTCACGGCATCCAACTTCCGGCCAGCCATGGAGCCGCTCCGGTCGATGACGACCGCCACGTTGATGGGCGGTTCCTGGTCCGCGGGCTCCCTCTCGGCGGCGACGGCCTCGATCAGGAGCAAACGTCGGTCGGCATCCTCATGCGCCGACAGGGTGAGTTTCAGTATGGGGTTCTCGAATGTTGCCTGACTCATTGTGTTCTCCTATCGCTGTCAGGCGTTAGTGGCAGTGTCTGACAGTGTAATGTAAGTATATCACTGTCAAGAAGCCCTGTCAAGGGCTAAAGTGGAGAACTTCTAAGGTTCGCCTGCAGCGGGCTGCTCGCGCTCTTCAGTGGCTTCACGCAGCCGGCGGACCTCTTCCCGAAGGTCCTCCACTGCGCGCCTGAGTTCTCGAATCACTCGGAATAGTTCATCCCGATCCTCGTCGGGGTACCCGGCGATCGCCTCTTTCACCCGGTCGAGTTCTTCACGTAGCCGTTGGATCTCTTGGTAGACATTTCCTGGGGCTGCGGGCCGCCGGGCGTGTGTCTGAGGCTCGAGTGGTTCGAGCGACCACCCCCTTCGTCTGCCGCGTGCGGGGGAGTCCGATACCAGTCCAAGTCCGTAGTCTGGATCTTGCGGGAAGGTCCGCGGCCAGTCGAGCCCTGCAGGTGGGTGGCCCGGCCGGGCCTTCATCAGCCAGCGGTCCAAATCGGCCACGAATTGCCGGTACTCGGCCTCATCGTCCAGCGCAAGCGCGGGCTGGATCTCCTGTTTCACACCGTCCAGGCTGAAGCCCAAATCCTGCAAGATCTTGATGGCGACGAGACAGACGAGATGGCGGAACATGTACCTCGCGAGTTTCGGCGGACCCGCGGGTGGGGGAACGAGGTCTTTCGCTACGTAATACCGAAGAGTGCGCTCTGTGACCCGCTGGTTCGTGCTCTGACGCAGCAGTCGGTTCGCGGCCTCGAGCAGTTCGTTCGCCGACATCGGGGGACTGTGCTCAAAGGTGGACAGAGTCAGCACGTCCCGGATTCTACACAAGCCGCGGGCCCGTCCCATGCGCACGAGCCTGAAGACCGTCGTCCTCGTGCTCCATCCGAGCACCCGCGACTTCACCCAATCCCTCTGGTTCTACTTGGTCGCGACCGCCAGCCAGAGCATGCTGATAGTCGTCGCGACAGCCTGAAGGAACGCGAGGAGCAGCCGGTCGCCACGGGCGCGGAGGAAGGTGGCAGTGCGTGCCTTGTCCTCCGACATGATGATCGCCGTTTGCCATGAGAAGCCGACCGCGCCGACGACGAACAGGCAGATCGCGATCCGAAACGGCTCCGCATCGCCGAGATCAAGAGCGGGAACTTGCGGCACGACGACTAGTCGAAACAGCGCTGCGAAGCCGAGCCCGAGAAACGGCACAGCAACGCATGCGACCCTCGGAAGCGTGCTCGCCTTAAGCGTAAACAGCGCCATCCGCATCGCCCCGGCGAACGACGTGAAGAGCAGCACCCACTTGAAAGCGTTCGCGGCAAAGGGCAAGCCGATGGCGTCGAGGAACAGCTTGAGCGAAAGCCAGCTCGTCGCGATGGCGCAGAAGTAGCACAGGTTTGCGAGTTGGTAAGAGACAGTCTGCAAACGCACGTAGTCGTCGTCGTCCGTGGTGGCGAGGTTGGGTGTGGTTCCAAACATCATCGCCGTGCTGATAAACAGAAGGAAGCCCAGGAGCAGCATGCCGATGACCGCCTCGAACTGCGGCGAGGAACGTGCGACGGTTAGGTTCGCAAAGAACATGGTCACAACGACCGTGAACCCCGCAAGCATCCCGACGATGCTGGTGTACGTCGCGGTCGTCCTGGGAATGTCCCAAATGCTGTCGCTAGGCTCTCCGGACTTGCTGCGCACCAGAAGCTGGCCCGCGCCGACGGCTGCTAAAACGGTGATGACGACTCCAAGCGCCCACATAGCGATGAAGGTAAGGACGGAGCGATTCCGCGGTCGGCATCACCGACCGAGACCGGTGCTGAAATCGCGCGCAACGGCGCGATGTGCGACTTCGTGCACACGTGCGATCCCAACGCGACGGGACGCCTGCACCCTCCCGATTCTCGACGTGATGATCTCCCCGAGCGGGCCGCGAACGTGGATAGTCTTTCGCTTCTACAAGGAAGCCTTACAAGGGCTCCCCACGGAGTTCTCCGATCCGGCCGAACATCACCGAGCTGATGAGAAGCAGGGCCTCCGCCGATCGCACGTCCGAAGGCCGCCTCGTACATCATAATCACCATCGGCGGGCCCGGGAAGCGGGCCCGAAACACCGTCCATGCCCACCCTGACCCCGACCCTCTGGGACGAATTCACGAACGGAGACAGACGCGCCTGCGCGCGCCTCATCACCCTCGTCGAAAACCACCCGGACGCCATCCCTGACGTCCACGACCAACTCGCCACCAGACTCGGCAAAGCCATCCGCATCGGCATCACCGGCCCCCCCGGCGTAGGGAAGAGCACACTCAACGCGCTCCTTGCCCTCGGTCTTGCAGACCGCGGCCACCGCGTTGGTCTCATCGCGGTGGACCCGAGCAGCCCGTTCACCGGCGGCGCCTTCATGGGCGACCGCGTCCGCATGGATCGCCTCGTCGGGGACGACCGAATCTTCATGAGGTCTCTCGCCTCTCGCGAAGGAACGGGCGGCTTGTCCCCCGCGACGCCCTACGTCGCCGACGTGCTCGAGGGGTTCGGCATGGACCGAATCCTCATCGAGACCGTGGGTGTCGGGCAGGCGGAACTCGACGTCATGGCCTGCGCGGACATCGTCGTCCTCGTGCTACAGCCGAGCACAGGCGACTCCATCCAGTCCCTCAAGGCCGGCATCATCGAAGCGGCTGACATCATCGTCGTCAACAAGGCCGACATCCCAGGAGTCGAACTCGCCCTGCAAGCGCTCCGGTTCGCCCTCGGCCTCGGCAAGGGAAGGAAGGACCGACCCGTCCCGCCCCTCATGCCGACGTCCGCCCAGCAGTCCGAAGGCATCGACAAACTCTTGGACGAGATCGAGGCGCAGGCCAAGAGGCTCGTGGACTCCGGCCGGCATCTTGAGATGAGAAGGGCGCGCATCGCCCGCGAGATACGGTCGGGTATCGAGCGCTGCCTGTGGGAGAAGTACGCGGCCAGGGCCGACGCCGAGAGCGGAATCGCCCACGCGGCCGAAGACCTCGCACGCTCGGGCGGATCACCCTATCCCTTCATCGGCGACGCCTGCGCCAAAATCAACATCACCCTCGACAGGAAGGCAGAAACCAATGACTCCCAAGACCGCTGAAGCAGACCGGACCGCGCCCGTGAGAGACGCCGACTTCACGACCATCTCCGGTCGAGAGTTGAAGAACGTGTACACGCCGGACGACCTTGCGCCGGAAGACCTCGGCGAAAACCTCGGCCTGCCGGGCGACTACCCCTACACCCGAGGCATCCACCCCACGATGTACCGAGGGAAGTTGTGGACGATGCGCCAGTTCGCCGGCATGGGAACGGCCGAGCAAACGAACCAAAGATTCAAGTTCCTTCTCGAGCGCGGCCAGACGGGACTCTCGACTGCCTTCGACAATCCGACCCTCTACGGTTGGGACTCGGATCACCCTCTCTCCGCAGGCGAGGTCGGAAAGACGGGAGTCGCGGTGGATTCGCTCGCCGACATGGAGCGACTGTTCGACTCGATTCCGCTCGACAAAGTCTCCACCTCGATGACCATCAACGCGCCGGCCGCGTGGATCTTCACGATGTTCCTCGCAAATGCGGAAAACCGAGGCGTTCCCCTCGAGAAGCTGCGCGGGACGATTCAAAACGACATTCTTAAGGAGTACATCGCGCAGAAGGAGTGGATCTTCCCCCCCGAACCGCACATTCGCCTCATTTGCGACATGTTCGCGTTCTGCGCAGACCATGTTCCGCAATGGAACACGATCTCGATTAGCGGCTATCACATCCGCGAAGCGGGCGCCACCGCAGCGCAGGAACTCGCGTTCACCCTCATGGACGGCTTCACTTACGTGGACGCAGCCATTGAAGCTGGCATGAATGTGGACGACTTCGCGCCGCGACTCTCTTTCTTCTTCAACTCCCACATGGACTTCTTCGAAGAGATCGCGAAACTGCGAGCGGCGCGACGGATTTGGGCAAGGCATATGAAGGAAGAGTACGGCGCGCAAAATCCGCGCTCGTGGCTGTGCAGATTCCACGTTCAGACTGCGGGCTGCAGTCTCACGGCTCAACAGCCGGAGGTCAACATCGTGCGAACCGCGATCGAAGCGCTCGCGGGCGTTCTCGGCGGTTGCCAAAGCCTCCACACGAACTCCATGGACGAAGCGCTCGCTCTTCCTTCGGACAAAGCAGTCGAAATCGCGCTGCGCACTCAACAAGTCATCGCTTTCGAGAGCGGAGTCGCGAACGTGGCCGACCCTCTCGGCGGCTCGTACCTCATCGAGCGACTGACCCGCGAACTCGAGGAAGAGGCCGAGAGTTACTTCGCGAAGATTCGCGAGATGGGCGGGATGGTCAAGGCGATTGAGCGCGGCTTTCCGCAGCAGGAGATCACGCGCTCCGCTTACGAATACCAGTGCGCGCTCAGCGAGAAGCGCAAGACGATGGTCGGAGTCAACGAGTTCGTGCACGAAAACGAGGTGCTTGAAATCCCGATCCTCGAGATAGGCGAATCTGTCGAGCGCGACCAGATCGCCGCGGTGAAGAAACTGAAGGAAACGAGGGACAACGTGGCGGTGAAGGACAGCCTGGACGCGCTCGAAAAAGCGGCACGCACGAAGGAAAACCTGATCCCCCATCTTCTGCGCTGCTCGCACGCTTACGCGACCGAAGGCGAGATAACCGAAACCCTCATCAAAGTGTTCGGCGAATATCGCGAGCAGGCGTTCTTCTAAACCACAAACCATATGGCAACTGACACCAAGATCAAGGTCGTCGTCGGCAAGCCGGGCCTCGACGGACACGACCGCGGAGCGAAAGTCGTCGCGCGCGCCCTCGTCGAGGCGGGCATGGAAGTCGTGTACCTCGGCCTTCGGCAAACGCCGGAGTCCATCGTCGCGGCGGCGATCGAAGAAGACGCGGACGTCATCGGACTCTCCGTCCTATCGGGCGCGCACATGACGCACTTCCCAAAAGTGATGGAGTTGATGAAGGAGAAGGGAATCGGCGACCGACTTCTTACTGGTGGGGGCATCATTCCAACGAAGGATCAGGAAACGCTCACAGCGATGGGAGTCGGTAAGTTGTTCGGGCCGGGAGACGACCCGTCGCTCATCGTCAATTACATTCAAGATTGGGTGAAAGAGCACCGCAGGGAGAACTAAGTTGGATTTCACGCTCAGCGAAGAGCATCGTATCATCTGGGATCAGGCAAAGCGGTTCGCGAAGGAAAAACTCGCGCCAGTCGTTCATGAATTGGACGAAAAGCAAGAGGTCAACCTCGGCGCGCTGAAGGAACTCGGCGACCTGGGATTCCTCGGAATGACCGTGCCGGAAGAGTACGGCGGAACTGCGCTCGGTGCGCTCGGTGCCCTCGCATACGTTGGCGTGATGATCGAACTGAGCAAGGTAGACCCGGGCGTTTCGGTGGGCGTCTCTGTTCAAAACTCGCTCGTGAACGACACGATCGTCAAGTGGGGAACGGAGGAGCAGAAGAAGGAGTACCTCCCGAGGCTCTGCACCGGGGAGTGGATGGGCTGCTTTTCGATCACCGAAGCCGGAGCCGGGAGCGATCCCGGCTCGCTCAGCGCATCGGCCGTGCGCGACGGCGACGAATTCGTGCTCAACGGCACGAAGAACTTCACGACGAACGGCGGGTTCGCGGACGTGATCATCGCATTCTTCAACTCGGCATTAGAACCTCGAGCACCACGGAGATGGTGTTCACCGACTGCCGCGTTCCTGCGAGCGCGCTGCTCGGACAAGAGAACAAGGGGCTCAACGTGGCTCTCACGACGCTCGACGGCGGAAGAATCGGCATCGCCGCTCAAGCGGTCGGAATCGCCGAAGGCGCGCTCGAAGAAGCCGTCAACTACGCGCGAGAGCGCTCACAATTCGGAAAGAAGCTCGCGGAGTTTCAGGCGCTGCAGTTCATGCTCGCCGACATGGCGACCGAAGTCGAACTCGCCAGGACGATGCTGTACCGCGTCGCGTGGATGAAAGATGCGAACCAACGGCACACGAAGGAGTCCGCGATGATCAAACTCTTCGCCTCCGAAATGGCGCATCGCGTTTGCCACAAAGCGCTGCAGATCCACGGCGGCTACGGCTTCATGAAAGAGTTCAAGGTCGAGCGCCTGTATCGCGATCAGCGCATCACGGAGATCTACGAAGGGACGAGCGAGATCCAGCGCGTCGTAATCGCCCGCGCCCTGCTCGAAGACCGCTGACCCCCGCCCGGCCGGGCCGCGGGCAGCTTTCATGAATTTCGGCAAATCTGCATTCCCGTCGTCATGTCTGCCGGGGTAATTAATAGGCCTGACCGGAGCGGGCCGCTCTCTGCGTACCCCAAACCTGCCTGCCGGCCCCGCCGGTCGCGAGGCCCGGTGAGAGCAGGCTCTGCGAAGCCTGCGTCGCCGGGCGCGTTGAGCGGGCGCGCGACGAACCCCCCAGTTTTAGTCGCGCGCCGCTTTGTGTCGAAGGAAGCTAGGCGAGGAGGTGTTTGAGCCGGGTGCTTGCGTCGTCGACCGCATAATAGATTAGTCATGAGCCGAACGTTCGACCAGGCGATCGAGATGGCGAGCAAGCTTCCTGAGAAGGACCGTGACGCGCTCGGCGCACTTCTCATCCGGGAGATGCAGTCCGAAAAGCGCTGGGCAAAGCTCCTCAAGGGGTCGCAGGACAAGCTCTCCAGGTTGGCAGATGAAGCGCTCAAGGAGCATAAGGCCGGCAAGACCAAGCCCTGGCAATGATGGCCCCGAAGCCGTTCGAGGGGCGCTCACTGACGACGTCTGCATTCTGGGATTGCTTCAGTCGTCTTTCGGACGCAAACAAGAGTCGAGCCCGCGACGCGCACCGCCCGCGGCTCGCCAATCCGAAACTCCCCGGTCTGCGTTTTTAAGAACGTCCACACGCGCCGTCCAATCTACTCCGTACGAGTTGATCTCAATATTCGGGCCCTCGGCATTCTCGACGACGAAGACATGATCTGGTTCTGGATCGGCCCGCACGACGAATACGAAGCCCTGCTGAAAAGGCTCTGAATTCTTGGATGTTGCTCAAAGCACCGGGCCGTGTCAGCGACCTCGGCCAAGAGAGGGTGAATGGCGGTGGCCTGGCCGTTACGATCGCGACTCCGGAGAAGGTGTCGTGAGCTGAAGACCCGTACTGATAGCTAACCGAAGGGAGTGCCGAGCTGCCGGTCCTTTGTCGGTGCCTTGTCGTACTCACCTTGGGGCTCGTAGTGCCAAATCCAGATCTTCGACCCCTTCTTGTGCGTGGACAAGCGCGATGTGCTCTCTAAGGAAACGCCGAGGGATCGTCGACCGCACTCTTCCCGGATACGGCCCACCATTTCGCGCTTCGCGATGATTCCCCTTGACGCAGTTACCGGTTGCGCCATCTCCTCAAAGGCAAGGCCCTGCTGGCCGCCCCGACAGCGGTAAGCCTCGACACAGCCATGGCCATCCACGAAGGAATGCCGGACGGCACCGGCGAGCAGGTCTGCAAGGCCGATCACGGCCACGTCCTTCGAGCAGCGCTGCTCGACTTTCGTGAATCGAATAGTGTGGCGAACGTTGCCGAACAAGTCGAATGGAAGGCCGCTCAACGCCTTGTATCCCCGAGTGTTGTTAAGGAAGGCCTGAAGTTCAGTTTGGACGAGCGCTGTGCTCTTGTCATGATACCAATGCCATTCCACATCCCCAAACCAGTCAGCTACCGAGCGCAGCCCGTGGAAGAGCATGCGATGAAAGTTGGAGTCGTTATCTCGTCGATTAACTTGGTGACGCGAATCCCGTAGGTCCCAGCTCAGAACCATTGCCCTGCAATGGGGGCAGTCCAACAGAGCCCGGAGCCCGGTCTCGGCAGCCCGACGCTTTCGAGCGTCGTCAATGTCTTTGAATTTAATCTCGCTCGTGTCAGCGTCTGCCAGGGACTTCTTGCAGGCTGCGTTCAGGTTCCTGATTGCGCCCCAAGGACCGGCAACAAAGCAAACAGACTGGATGGTTTGATCGATCCCGGACTCGTCCGAGACGACAACGTGAGTCTCTTCATCCCTCCCGATTGATGGTTCCTTCATCACGACCGATATTGGCGCGCCGGCAGGTTTTTGGAAAAGAGCATTTCTGAATAGGCTCCGGCGGATCGCCGGAGCCTAGATCCTGTCTCCAATTTCGTCAGAAGGAGAGCGCATCACTTTTTCTTCTTCTCACGCTGCGACAGCGCGGAAGCGGCTGCCGATTTGCTATTTTTGCCCGTACGGCCGTCCGTCATGACTTTGCTTGCCTTTGACGCCACCTTAGCAGATGTAATTTTCTTTGCCACTTCGATTCCTCCTAGTAGATTTGGACGCAGATCGACCTGCGGGACGTGAGTCCAAACCCGTAAGGACGATCAGCGGGCCAAAAAGGATGCAGGGTTTCCTTATTATGCCGTCACTATCGCGCCGGCAGTTCTGCTTAGGGGCCATCCTTTACTCGCCGGGTGACCCTGAGATCGGCCCGGTGGTTTGATCCAGAACCAACCGTGCCGCTCCAGTCTCAGCGCAGCCCCGCGTCCCCGCCCGATGCGATCTCGCCGGCCACGCGCACCGCGAACAACTCGACAGGCTTCGACTTTCCCTTCATCGAGTGCTCGCCAAGACTCACAAACTCCAAACCCCCAGCGCGGCGATCCAGAGCGGCCGTCGCCTCTCCCGAAACGAGCAGATCCTCGCCCAACTCCGCGCACTTCGCGACGATGCGAGCCGTCGTGTTCACCGCGTCGCCATGCAAGACGATTTCGCTCTTGCCGCCCGTCACCTCCGCCGCGACGACCTCGCCGATGTGGAGACCGGCCTTAAACCCAGGAACGAACCCGTAGCGCGCTCGATAACTTTCCGCCTTCGATTCGATCTGGATGCGAAGCGCAAAGAAGAACTGCACGCAATCGCCGCTTTTCAACCCTCGCTTCGGTCTCCAATAGATCACCGCCTCGTCGCCAATGAAATGCGAAACCCTTCCGCCGAAAAACGGCAGACAGTCGCCGACGTCTCGAAAGAACTCCTGAATCAGACGACTGAAACGATCCGCGCCCAACCTCTCCGCGATGGGCGTCGAGTCCTTCAAATCGAGGAACATGAAGATGCGAACCTCTTCACGCGGCCTGTGATACCGGCCCAACATCCAGGACCAGAGCACGCCCGGTCCCAGCTTCGCGCTAACTTGACCCAACGCCGACATCAGGAGCATCATTCCGATCGCGATTCCATATGCGGGCCGAAGCGTGGGATCGAACAGCAGAACTCTCACCGCTCCCTCGTACAGAGTCCGATCCAGGATTCCAACCTCGTATCGCATCCAACCCACGACGACGACGGACAGGAAAAACCCCAACGCCGTCACTGCGAGCACGGACACGAGTTGCAGCCCGATCGCCGGCAGGAACGCGAATCTGCGCGTGTAAGGGACCAACCCCAAGAACACTCCGGTCATGCACACGCCGCCGATGAACGAAACGAGCAGGGAAGAGACGAACGCTTCTGAGAATTTGAAGTTGAAGAGAAGCGTCATCGTGAGAAACGGGAACACGAACGCATAGAAGACGGACCACGCCATCCACTCTAAGATGGCCCGCCTTCGCCGCACCCTCGGGTCGAATCTCCGATCTCGCATCATGCTTCAGGTATGTCTGAATCTCGCGGAAGTCTGCTCTCCCCCCCTCCGAGCCTATGGACCGCGTTTCGCCACGAGTCCGCCGCCGCGAACGGTCGCGCCGATCACCAGCCCCGCGCACACCAATACGACGTTCTTGATGATGTACTGCCCCTCCAGAGTCGGCGCGTAGGGAATCCGATGAAACACCTCGCCGGGAAACAGGAAGATTGGCGTGACCGTTCCAAGCATCTGAACCCACAGGAGAAGCAAGGTCACCCTCAGGAACGCGCCGAAGATCAGTCCCAATCCGATCAGGCACTCCCACGCTGCCAAAACGACGATCGATACGTCTGGCGGAATCGCTCCGAACGTGAGAACGCCGATCGTTCGGGTTGCCAAATCCTGCGCAGGGCTCATGTCGGGGAAGAACTTGAGCGCGCCGAACCAGAGAAACACAACTCCCAAACTGACGCGTAGCAAGAAGACTCCCTTCGCCGCCATCCACTCCGTGAGTGCGGCGTCGAGCCCCTGGAGTCTTTTCGCAAGTGCGTTCATGCATGGAGACTACCCGCCGCACGTTTGCCCCCCGGCGGAGAGGCGGAGCCGCGAAGAAGCGAATCGCCTTCTTGCCCGAGGATGGGAATCAAGGAGGCGTCAGAATCCGAGCAGCCACAGCGACCTGTCGCGAATCCGTTCGACAAGCCAGAATCGCGCATTCGCGCTTTCGCCCCGGATCCAGTACCCCCAGTGCGCCTTCGCGGTCCCACCGTCGATTCCTCGAATCTTGATTCCCCGCGTCGAAGGATCCGATAGAGCGGACTCATTCGCTGCGATAAAGCGCCAGTTGCGCTCCGAAGAGTCGTAGGCGAACACCTTGTCAGAGAACACTTGCCATACGATCTGATTCGGGCGCGAGAAAATCGAGTCGATGCGTTCCGTAGGAGATGGAACTCCTGTGAGGCTGCCTGCACCGCGCAAAAGATAGGTGACGGCAGCCGGCTCCTTCGGCGCCCACAAGAACCGACTGTGTTCCAAAATGGCTCGCTCCGTCCGGCCGCGCTGGGCGAACGGATTGACCTTTCTTAGATCTAGCGGCGTCGTGTACCGCAATGAGGGCTCTGCCCGTGAGGCCTCTAAGCCGAACACGAGGATTCTCGCGGTTCGAGAGGATTTGTCATAGCGCTGAACGGCCACTTCTGCCGAGAGCCCTCCGGTGAACCGGCCCCCGATTGGCTTCATCGAGAAGCGTCTCGCGTCGTATTCCAGCATCCATTTGTCGTTCGGATCGGAGCCTCGCTCGGCAAACTTAACGACAGCGAACATGCAGAAACCACGCCGCTTCCCGCCAGCCACACCTTCCTCGACGGCCGCAGACAGCAGGTGCCCCTTGTCCCGCAGAGCGAGCGGGTAGCCGATGGTGCCACTCTTATTCGCGCGCGCGAGCCTCGAATCAGCGCGCGGAAAGAGCCGGTCTGCCTCGGAAATCGGTTCGAAATGTGCCACTTGGCTCCAGTCTGCAACGCGCAGCTGCGGACCGCTGCCATTAAGTAGGAAGAATTGGATCAAGTTGCGACCGAAATGCCTTCCCGAGGGGAGGTCATAAATCGAGAACTGCTCGTCCGCTGTGATCGCGCACTTGCCGTCGTCCGATAGGATGGCGTAGCGGTTCGTCGCCACGGCCATGTGCTTAGCGAGTTCCGTGCTTGCAGATGAAGCCGGCATGTCCTCGGCGACGAGTGGGACCGCTGTTCGGCCTCCCAATGCCGTGAAGCATGGATCCAACTCCTGCGGGGCCACGATTAGCCCCAATGTGGAGAGAAATAGCAAATGAGTAATCATGAGATTGACTCCGGTTCCTTCGAACGCAGTTATTGTCTGAACAGGTTTCAAAGGAAGCGCGGGCGCCCATGAGATCGGATCCTGTGTTCACGTCCAGGACAACCCGTGCGTCCTATGTCTTGTAGTGAATTGTGGCCGACGGAGTCGGCTCATGTCCACACGGAGCCGACAAGTCTTCAGCACCTGGCTCCGATTGTAGGGTTTGGCCGCCAGGAAGAGAGCCGATGGAGTCTTGAAAGGGACACTTCTGCTTCCGAAGACAGGGATGTTGTCTTCGCGGGGGAAGGCCGTTGAGCCGAGCGACGAGGCCAAACTTTCCAACAGATCCCAGCAGCACCCGCCGCCGTCCTCGTGCATTGATGCAGGAACAGACGCCTGCGAAAGGCGCGGTCGAGCCGCGTGCAAGCTCGAAATCACTCGTAGACAGAAGGCCGCCCTTCTGTCCCGTCCAAGGTACTCTTCCCATCCGACTAGGCCGCGTCCGCCGTTTCCGGTGTGCATGTAAATACAAACATCTACAGACGTCTCCTGGATAGCGACTTCGACTCGCTAAGTCCGCAAGTTCGCCGCGCTCATTCCGCCCCGCTGGAGGCTTTCGGTTCCGCGGACGTTCAAGGACCGACCAGTCTTCTGGGGCGAGCCGCAGCAAGGTTGCTTCGTCTTCCGAAGCCTGGCAGCGAGGTGCCAGTTCGCCTCACAGTGACGGAAACAGAAGCAGGCCAGGTCTGGGACAGGAGATTCGGAGAACAGAACTTCAGTTCAGTCCAGGAGATCGCTGGTGGATTCCTTGCTGAGCGATACGGTAGAGGTACCCTCCTCCTTCGGGTGTTTGTCTGCAACGGAGCTGTCCACTATGAACCTGCCGGCGCAAAGCTGTTCGGAATCACTTTGCCCAAGTTCCTGTCACCGAGAGTGAGTGGGGTGGTCGTTGCGACCGACGACGGGTGGCAGGTGGATGTGGAGTTCGCTGCGCCAGGGCTCGGGCGGCTTTGCGCATATCAAGCGAGGCTGAGTTGGAAGTAGCGATCTGGCTGCTGCTTGTGCAGGCATCTCTTGGTGCATTCGACACCCTGTACTACCACGAGTACAAACTTAGATTGCCGCATGGCGATCACACTCACGTCGAACTTAGGCTCCACGCGACTCGCGACTTTGCGTACGCCATTATCATAGGAACTCTCGGATTCGCGACGTGGCACGGAGCGTGGGCGTGGGTTCTCGCCGCGCTTCTGCTATTGGAAATCATTATAACGCTTTGGGATTTTATCGAAGAGGACAAAGTGCGAAAGCTTCCTCCAGGAGAGCGAGCCATGCACTCGATCATGGGAATCGTTTACGGAGGATTCTTGGCTTACTTGGTTCCCGACCTGACTAAATGGTCGACCCGGCCGACGGGCTTCGGCTCCGCGTACCACGGCATCCCGGCCTGGATTCTCTCGCTCATCGCTTTGGGTGTCTTCATAAGCGGCGTCCGGGATCTCGTCGCGAGTTTCAGAGAGCATGACTGAGATACCACGGGCTTTTCGAATCTGGTTCTATGCGGCCGCAATCTACAACGCCGCATGGGCGCTGGCAGTCTGCGCCTTCCCAAGTTGGTGCATTGACGTGCTCGGGATCCGCGGACTGGTGTCCCAACCATTCCTGCAGGTCTTGGGAATGATGGTCGGGACTTTCGCGTACGGATACTGGCTGCTTGCCCGAGAGCCGAAGCGCTACAGCGGCCTGATCTGGATCGCCCTCATGGGCAAGGTACTCGGACCCATCGGTTTTGTCGTGTATGCCATACGCGGGGAATTGCCATGGGCTTTTGGAGCGACGATCGTTACCAATGACCTCATTTGGCTGCCCGCGTTCGCGACCTTTGCGCTTCGATACGCGCGATAGGTCCCATCGTGGTGGCGCGAATGATGCGCACACGGTCCCGATGCGACAAGGCCATTACGCGTGCATGTCGGCGTGTTGGGGCCGCGCTCCATCAATGCTGTCAGAGCTAGTGCGCAAAATGGAGTACTGATATTCGGCAGGGATCGTGCTGTCCTGTTCGACCTACACGCCCGCTAAGAGATGCCGTTCCTCGCGACGTCGTTCAGAATGTCTCCCAACCGATCCACCTCTTCCAACGTCGTAAACATGTTGGGAGAGATTCGTATCGCGTCCATCCCCGCTCGCACCATCGTCGTTACGTGAATGCGATGTTTCGCAAGCAGCCAGCCTCCAAGTTCGAACGTCGGCGCCTTCTTGAATCCAACCGCCAAGATCGCGCGACAGACGGCTGGATCGAGACTTCCGTAGTGAATGACATCCGGTGCGTTCAGCACCTTGTCCGAAAGCCGCTTCCTGAGAAACTCGAGCCGCGCTGCCTTGCGCTCCATTCCTATCATGTCGTGAAAGTCCAAGCACTCTTTGAGCGCCAAGAACGGCGCGGCGGGCCGCGTGCCGACCTGCTCGAACTTCCTCATGCTGTCGTCCAGTTCTGGGTCGGCGGGATGGAGCGGCCAAATGCGCTTGATCCAAGGACGCTGCACTGCGAGCACCCCCGTTCCGATCGGCCCCATCACCCACTTGTGCAGACAGGCCGTGTACGCTTGCGCCTTCATCTCTTTGAACGACTGCGGCAACAGGCCGATTCCGTGAGCCGCATCCACGAACAGAACGACGTCCTTTCCCGCCAGCCCGTCGGCCACCTCGCGGATCGGAAAGATGTGCCCGTTCGTAAAGGTCATCTGACAGAGCAGCACAGCCTTGGTGCGATCCGTCACCGCGCCGAGCACCTTCTTGGCGACGACATCTTTGCCTTCCGGGGGGGCGGTGTGAGGAACCTGCGTCATCGTCGTGCCGTCGCGCCGCCCTCTCTGAGCCATCGCGGTGAATGCCCTCGGGTAGTCATGCGTGGTGGTGACGAACGAATCGCCTCTCTCCATCGGCACTCCCATCAGAATCGTCTGCAATCCGTAAGTGGCGTTCATCGTCAGCGCGAGTTCGTCCTCGTCGCACCCGACCAGTTTCGCAAGTCGAGATCGCACCGGACCCAGTTCGTTGTCCTGCCTTCGCCAGATCGTGTAACTCGGGTCGGCGTTCGCGCGCTTCACCTGCGCCGCGATCGCATCACGTACGGCGATAGGTGAGGGAGAGAGACCTGCGTGATTGAACACCGTCAGTTCCGGATCGATGTCGAACTGCTCGCGAATCCGAAGCCAGAACTCCTCGTCGCCCTGCTCACCCGCGCCTCGCGCGATTCGAGCGACCTCCAACAGGGTCGCGTCGCGGAACGCGAACGCGCTCACCGCCCCAGCGATCCACTCTCGCCTCGTTAGCCCCATGGCTCGAATGAGAGCATTCTGACACTCTCCGCCCTTTGCAGCGTCCGCTCCCTCTTGTTGTCCTTCCCCTCACTCTGGTAAGTGGTCTCTTGAACCCGCCGCACCTCGGCTCTGCCCTTCGTGATCCGGGTATATGGGGATTCTGTAGGGTTCAAATGCTCGCTACAATCTTGTGTGCGCTCCTTGTCGTGTGTGCCGCTTCGGACAACCAAGTCGAAACCAAAGAACCAAGACAGATCACAATCCTCTACGACGCATTTGGTAAGGAGAGGGGCCTGACGAAGGACTGGGGCTATTCTGCCTTCATCGAGTACGGAGATAAAAGAGTCCTCTTTGATACGGGTAACAACCCGGAGATCTTTGGTCGCAATGCAGCTCTGCTGAACGTGGACTTGCGGCGTCTCGATGCCTGCGTCATCTCGCATCGGCACGGTGACCACACCAGCGGTCTGTCACACCTGCTTGCGGTCAATCCCAGGGTGAAGATCTATGCTCCTCAAGAGGCCGGATACTTCGAAGGTTCCATGCCTCGTGCGTTCCTCACGCCGCATACGGCGCTGCCGGAGGAGCTTCGCTACTTCGACGGCAAGCAGCCGGAACGATTTGCCACGGGCAACCCCTGGCCGAAGGCGGACTTTCAAACCGTTTCGGGACCGAGGGAGATTCTGCCTGGGTTTCTGGTCTTTCCTACGAAGTCAGAGAAGACCGGAACGTTAGAGATGAATGAGATTGCGTTGGCGATTCGCACGCCGCAGGGCCTCGCGGTTGTCGTGGGATGTTCCCATCCGGGGATCGAGAACATCCTCCGCCAAGCGGCAAAGCTGGATGCTCGTTTGTACAGTGTTGTTGGAGGGTTCCACCTCGTCTTAGTGGAGGAGAACGAGATTCGGCGCGTGGCACAAGTCTTGGACGAAGAGCTGAAGGTGCGGCGCGTTGCGCCGGGGCACTGTACGAGTGAGCTGGGATTCGCGGTTTTCCTTTCGGTGTTTGGAGACAGGTTCGACCGGGCCGGATTGGGATCGGTCGTGCCTTTGCCGTAGGCGTTCCGCTTCGTGCAGGATTCGGTGAACAGGAGGATCGGGCAGCGTGCACGCGCCCCGAAAACCGGACCTTGCGTCATCCGTGAGGAATACAAGCACTCCCGATCCCTCGGGCACGCGCAAGGGAAGCGGCGACTCAGGAGCAGCGGCACTGCCCTGCCGATGCTCTGCATCCCACTCCGGGTGACCGTTCATGGTGGTTAGGAAACACGCGACCGCCGTCTGAATGCGCCGAGTCTCCTTCCCTCGCCTCCCATATGGGGTGGCGAGTGAACCTACGGCGAAAGTTTGGGCTCAGATTTGAGGCAGGCATCGACTGCTTCAAGCCCAATTGACCGGGATACAGTGACGGCAGAGTGGGAGCGGATACGGGCGCCTTTCGACCGCCGCCGGCGGAAAAAGCCAGGCTCAAAGGCGTTCGACCCAACGTATAATAAGAGCAGGTTGTGCCGCGGAGCCAATACGGCGCCGCGACGAGGAGGATCGGCATGTCTGCTGCCTGGATCTGGATTCTCGCCCTGTTAGCCGGTATTTCGGAAGCAGGACCTCAAACTCTTCACGCGTCCGCCAGCCCCCCCCTAACGCCGACGGGCGCCGTCGCCGCCGGCGACTGGAAGAAGGAGTCGCGGTGGAAGGTCAAATCTCACCATGATGCCGGCGGATTCAAGGGCCAAACATTCGAATTCGAATTGCACCTAAAGACAACCGACGGCACTACGCGGGCGGACTTCGCAGACTACTACATGGAGGGAACCATGAGCGGCAACACGTTCACGGGGAAGACCTATCGTGGAAACGGGGAACACCTCGGCGAGGGCGTGATCAACTTCAACCCATCTGCACGCACTTTTAGCGGCACCTGGAGGGACAAGTTCAAGGCATCGGGAACGTGGACCGGCACTCTGATCTGGGCCGACACGGACTTAGGCGGGGGGGGGCAAGCGATCGGCGCAATTCGTGGCAAACTGAAGAATCCGGTGGGCTCGGTCGAAGTGTATTCAGAGTCGTTCCAAAAATGGACCCGAGTGACTGGCGAATGGGTGGTACGTGCAGGCGATCGCGTAAGAACGGGTCCTGACAGCCGGTGCACGGTCTTCATCTCGACTCCGAGCGGAGCCGAAGACCGGATGGACCTATTGCAGAACACGCTCGCGGAAGTACCAGCACTCCCTGCAGCGCAGGGAGTTTCCTTGGAGGAAGGCACGATTCGATGCACGGTCAACCAAGCGCGGCCTCCTGCAAGGTTGGAGCCCAATCCATTTAACGTGCGAACGCCCACGCTCGTAGTTTCTGCGAGGGGCACTGAGTTCATTGTCCGCCACGACGCAATAGTGAAGGCCGACCTTGTGTTGCTGCGAGAAGGGAGGCTCGAGATCAAGAGCCAAAGCGATGCCAGGTTCCTATCCCCTTCACGCCAGATCTACGTCGAGGGCGGCAAGTTCTCCCCGATCTACATGCTCGAGCAGGACACCTGGGCAAGAGTCGCGTCTGGCCGCTCGATACCCAGCGTTGCCGAAATGAAGAAGGCGAAGCAAGCGAGCGTGGCAGAACAGAAGGAGAGCCTCGGCGCGGTGGGACAACCCGCTGGCGTTACGCGAATCGTTAGGTTCGAAGGCAAGGAAATCGAAACGCTCTACCAGCGCCAAGAGTCTGGCGGCCGCCTGATCGATGTCTATTACTTTCCCATCAAAGATCGTGGCAAGGACGTGTTCCAAGATGGCGAGCAACTCTGGGGGCGGTTCGTGCGCGATCCTGCAGCGGGCACACCGGACCAAAGTCGCGTCCAGTATTGGCGCGTGAACTGGGTGAAGAAGGACGGCCGCTGGCTTGAGGAACAGTCGAGAATCGGCGGCTTCGAGGTGCTCGGCAAAGGATAACACTGCGACCGCTGCGCCTCGGCCACCTTTCGCAACGGCCCGTCGAAACTCGATAGTGAATTATGGGTCCGTCGCGGACGAGCCCTGAGTTCGCACCCCGTTCTATCACGGATCGCCACCTGTACGTCCGACCCCAAGGGCATCGGCGCGCAGGGCACTAGCTTCCTCGAGCCCCCTTTACTGCCCGATGCGCTTCAAGAACTCCGCCGCCGAGCCCCCCTCCGACACCTGCTGCACGCCGAAATGGCGAATCGCATCCGCGAGTTCCTTCGCGCGCGCTGCCCGCTTCGGATCGCCCTCCGCCGTTCGCATGAACTCCAAATACTGCAGCCCCATTCGCGCCTTCCGTACCATCTCGTGCGCCTGCGCATCGGTCAGAGTCTTCAACTCCGCTTCGTCGAAGAGTTGTCGCCCACGTTCCAGCATCTCCTGCGAAAAATAGGCCGCCGTCGGCGGATCGTAAATCGTCGCGTGAATGTTCTTCTCACGTGCTGCCAGGTGCGTCAGATCGAGCCACTCCTGAATCATCGGCGCAGCGTCTCCGTAGACTCCGTTCAGAAACTCCGTGATGATCGCATTGGCGTCGAGATTGGGATTCCACATCAGCCGAGCAAGAAGATAACTCTTCAGTTCCGCCATGTCCCCGCAGCCTCCCGGCGGATACGCGCCTTCGTCGAAGACGCCGACGACGCCCGACTCCTTGAACAGCTTGATGTCCCCAGCGATCTCATCCAAGCAGGGAAGAGGCTGCAGATAGTGGGCGAAGTCGGTGCAGTAATGCCAAATATACAGTTGATTCGTGATCTTCGACCACGCCTTCAGATTCGCGAGCGCGGTTCGGTTCTGCTCGCAGCCGTTCAGCGGATGCGCGAAGCATGCGTAGATCGGCGCGAGGCGAACACGAACGTTCTTGTGAGGCCTCTCGATCTTCGGTGGTTTTTCGGACCACTGATAGGCGAGCGTATCTATCAAAACGTTCGGGTGCTTCTTCCCGATCGCGTCGGCGACCTGATTGACGAACCGAAGCAGCGGCCCCGAGGGGGATTCCTCTTCAGTCTCGATCTTCTTGCACGCGTCGCATTGGCAATAAGAGTAGGTGTCGTTTTGCGATACGGAAAAGATCGTCGCCGTCGGGTTGTCGCGAATCCACTCCTCGACCTTCGCGATCGTAATTCTCAACACGTCCGGATTCGTGAGACACAACTGCTTGTACCCATCCTGCCGCCGACCGTCGACGAAGGAGAAGTACTCCGGGTGGTCCTTGAAGTACACCTCGGGAGAGACGATTTCGTAGAATGTGTGCACGAAACGGCCGTAGGAGATTTTCCCTCCCATCGATTCGTCGATCCGCTGCGCGTTTCCGTTGGTTCGGTTTCGTACCGCCCAATGCGTCTCAAACGCTTCGGTGAAGAACGGCTCGCGATACTCGAAAGCCGGCTTCTCGCGGATGTCCAAACTCGGCACCGCCAACCGCCGTCGCCTTGGAATCCGCGAAATCGTCGAAGTGAACCAACGGCAGCCGAGCACGTCCTGCAAGAGGCCGTAGCATCCGTACATGGCCCCACGGAGCCCCCCACCCGAGATCGTAATACCGTTCGCATCCGTGCGAATCACATACTCCTCTTCCCGCAACTTGCGGTCGCTTCGCACGACAATCGCTTTGCGCCCGCGATCCCGCTTGTTCACAATGCTCAGTTCCGCACCGGATATCTCCTTCAGAAATGTCTGGAGTTCCTTCGCGCCGTGCTGGAGGCCGGGAAGCGTTTCTTCCACGACGATGGCCCAGTCGGTCACTCCGTTCTCGGCGATGACGATGTCTGCTGGGTTCGATAAAGCGATCGCCATGAAAGCGCACACCATGGGGAAAGTATGGCGGAACAGGGCGACCTGCCGGGCGCAAACCCCTGCGGACCGCCCTGGAACTACGAAAAGAAGTGAAGCATGACAAAATATCGGCGTCATGGCGAACAAGGCGGCAACGGCGGTCCGTTTTCGCGCGACCCTCTATCGTCCTTCGGAGGACAGCAGCGCCGGTTGGACCTTTTTGCGGCTGCCCGCCGAAGCGAGCGCGCAACTGCCGTCGAGAGGGCAAGTATCGGTGGACGGATCCTTCAACGGCGTCGCATTCACTGCGACTCTCGAGCCGGATGGTGAAGGAGGGCACTGGCTGAAGGTGGATCGCAAGATGCGCATTGCAGCGAACGCCGAGGCGGGCGACGCCATCGAGGTCGAGGTGCGACCTGCATCCGTCGAGCCCGAGCCGGAAGTGCCCCCCGACCTGCGAAAGGCGGTGGAGGCTGATGCGAAAGCCGCCGCCGCTTGGTCAGGCGTCACGCCCGCGGCGCGTCGAGATTGGGTTCACTGGATCAACTCCGCGAAACGTCCCGAGACGCGCGCGCGCCGCGTCGCCAACGCCTGCGACATGCTCGCGAAAGGGAAGAAGCGACCCTGTTGCTTCGACCGATCCGGGATGTACAGCAAGAGCCTGTCGTGCCCCGTCCCGGAACCGCTCGACTGAAGTCGCAAGCAGACGAGTTATCCGATCCCTCGGCGCATGCGGGCGTGCATGAGTTTGCACCGACTGACTTCGTCCGCGGCTAGCCGTGCACCCCGTCTCTCGAAACGAACTGTGACCGAACGACAGCGCAAATGTCTCTACATAGTCGAAAGGCTTCACTCGAATCCTCGCCGGGTGCCACGGGGAAGCGAAGCGCCCCCGTGCCCAAGAGACGGAAGCGAGAGTAGGTTAGAGAACGAGCAGCCAAGCAGCTCCAATCCATAATGCACCCCATGGCCGGCCGCGAACTGCTGATCCGAGCCGAGCGCGCAGAGGCCGAGGGCTTTCACTCGCTGATGGCTTCGATCGACGACCACGTGAAGCGCGACCTCGGCATCGCGACGACGCGAGTCAAAGGCGCGCCCGCCTGGTCTTGCGAAGCGATCGGTTGGACGCTGTTCAATCGCACGCTTGGATTGGGATTGTACGACTCGTTCGATGAAACCGCTCTCGGGCGGATCGCCGAGTTCGCGGGGGGGAGGCCGCACGCGATCGAAGTAAGCCCGAACGCTGCAACGCTCGACATCGCGGACCTGGAGCGTCATGGGTATCGCGAGGCCCGAAGACGCCCGAAGTTCGTGCGATCGTCCGAACCCCGCGATGCACCTCAAGGAATCGAAGTTCGAGCGGCCGCGCCGACCGACCAAGAGACCTTCGCAGATGTCATGGTCGCGAGTTTCGGCCTGCCTCCCGAGGCAAGCCGATGGGTTCGTTCCGTCGTCGCAACGCAGTGCGAAGGGCGCGTAACCGTCCTGGCCCTTGCGGACGGGCGGCCTGCTGGCACGGGATTCCTCTTCTGCAGCGAAGGGATCGGGTGGCTCGGCGGAGGATGCTGCCTGCCCGAGTTTCGTGGACGCGGCGTCCAACGCGCGCTGATCGAAGGCAGATCGAGGATGGCGCGAGACTTGGGAGCGAGTTGGGTGACCTCGGAGACGAACGCGGACACGGCGGACGACCCGGGCTACTCGTTTCGAAACATGATTCGCAGCGGCTTCGATCACGCCTTCGACCGTCCGCAATTCGCAAGGGAATGAAGCAGCGGCTCGCCGTTTTGGCCATTCGACTTTAGCGTTGGTACTACGATGCGCGCTACGGACAGCCGATGGAATCGCCTCATCCGCAGCGCGTCGATCGGGGATGTGTCTTCAGTCCAGGCGCGAGCAAGCAACAACCACAGTGGAACAGAAGCCCGCGCAGCCGCTCCAAAGAACCGACCTCCTCGACACAAGGCACGCCATGGTCAACACCTATGGCTCAGAGCCAGAGGAACCACGCTTCATTCCCGGCAACTCTTTTAGTTCGATCGAGTACTTGGCCTTGTCCGGTCCCGCCCTCAAGACGATCAGAAACGTCGTTGGCCGATCTACTTTGAGGATGCCGTATCGGTTCGTCTCGTCCACCGCCGTGAGCGGCAGAGACACCGGCTCGCCACGTTCGTCTCGAATGTTGATGGAATACGACCAGTTCGTTGAATTCCAGCGAATCAGCAGCGGATCGTCGGGTTGCGCCGTGAAAGTCCACACTTGAACGTCGCCGTCCGCCAACTCGCCAATGGCAGCAGTGTTCTTCCCAAAGCGTTTCGGCTCGAACACGCTTCGTGCAAGGGTGTACTCGCCTCCTCCTCCATCGCCATAGCAGGAAACCCAGGCGAGGTAACGGCCGGGCTTGCG
>QEUM01000012.1 GCA_003577165.1 Armatimonadota bacterium
CTGGCCCGCCGCGGCGCCGAACGACGACGAAGGAACACCGCCTCCGGCATATGGCGGCACCGTGTTGTTGTCAATGTCGAGGTTGATTCCAACGAGCCCGAGCGCTCCCGGGCAGACGAGGCTGGCGGCAACGGCCAATGCCGACCTGACTTCACATCGCGCTAATCGTTGGGATCTCATCTTCTGCGCCTTACCTGTCCTCATCCGCGGCAGGCCCTCCTGAACGGACGCCCGCCTCGGTGGCTCCTCATCCTGCTGGATACAGTCTATCAAGAAATCCGGCAATCTGGCGGACGACTTTTGGCCGAGCAGATTCTTGCCAGATGCCGAGGTGCCCCTGAGATCGGAGGCAATGACCTCTATCCCTCCCGGGCAAGCCGCGAAGGGGGACAGGACGCTTAGGCGTCAGCGAGTCGCGCTCGGAGTCCCCGGCTTCAGCAATTCCTCTGCGTCCGATGGGTTGAACCGGAATTCGCTGTACTCCGTCCAGCCCTCTTCGCGGTCATACGAATTGCTCGAATACCAGTAGCCGACCACTGGTGCCAGCGTCTTCGAGTCGAATTCGAGAAAGACGCCGTCGGCAAGCCCATGATCGCGAAGCAACGCGCCTAACTTCTCCGGCGAATTCGGCCGAGCGACGGTAATCCTTTCGTCCTCTTTCGACTGCGACAAATACACCCAGTCTGTCCGACCCTTCACCCCGCGCCACTTCCCGGAGAGGAAGATGTCCATGCCGAGGATGTACTGCTCGAGCCCCCCCCTCGTGATCGGACTCCGGTTGAGCGCGACTGCTTCGAGGTCCTCTTTCCACCACAGGCCCTCGACGCACGCCCACACATCCTTCCCGTCGAACAGCATGAGCTTGCCGTCCGGCTGTTTCCAACGCCAGCGCCCGTCCTTTGCAAGCAGCATCTCGCCCACGAAGACGGGAGAGAACGCCGGGTCCTCCGGAAGCGCAACGTGGTAAATGCCCGCGCGCACTCTGAACGACACCGTCTTCGCGCCCGCGAGCGCGTCGAGAGCGGCGCGGTAGTCTGCAGATGCGTTAGGAAAAGCGATCGCGGCGGCGAGGAGAATCGTCGTCATCGTTACCGTAAAGACGTCCTGAGGGCCGATTTGTTCTAACCCGAATCTCACCCGCCCTCATGCGCGCTGGCCAGCGTGACCCCTCCGTCCCGGCGGTAGACCGTCGGCCCACCGACAACCTGCGTTGGAGTAACCTCGCCTTCCCGGTTGCGCGAAGGCGCCTGCGCAAAGGACCGTAGCGATGAACGTCATCGCCCGTTTCATTGTTTTCCTCCTATTATTAGATTTGTTCTTTCGTCCTTCTCGGACGAAATCGTCCCTTTCTAATCAGGAGCGCTGCCAGCGCTCCTCCCATCGCGATTAGACTCGCGGGTTCAGAACGGATCATTGATGAGGTCCCACCTAATGGTCCCATCCGTGACCTCAATATCGTGAATGCCGTGAGTTACCAAGTACTCGAACTGGTTCGGCGGTGCAGGTCCGGTCACGACCTGCGGGTTCTGCCCCGCTGCCGCACCGGAAACCCAGATCTCGAACGGAACGTAGCGACCCGAAACGCTCGCGGCGTACGTCCACACTTGGTAGCGGCCGTTGGGAACGCCTGTTAGAAAGAACCAGTTGTGGGTTGAGATCTGCGTGGAATCGTTCATCAACAGTCTGTAGTCGCCGACGTTGTAAGGATCGTTGTATCCCCCGCCGAACCCCGACATTCCTTCGCCGTGGTACTGCACCCCGTTCGCGTTCCCGAATACGTCCACAAGCGGCCAAATGCCTCCGGCGGTTGCGGGAACACCGTTCCATCGCCCGGCTTGACCTGACGCCGCCCCGAACAGGTCCGACGGTAGACCGCCGCCAACCTCGGGGGGCGCACCGCGGTTGTCGAAGTCGACATTCCATCCGAGCGAGGCCGCCGCCTGGTAGGCGAAGGCCGCAGCCAAAACGATTCCCGCCCTACTTACGGTGGCCCATCTGCGTCGAGTCATGACTCTCGTTCTCCCTTTCCTTGCCGAGGCCGTGCCGTCCGGGTCGGCGCCGACCCGCCACGTGCCCCGCGGGGCTCCGTGCATGCCTACAAGATAACAGATTTCTCCGATAATGCCAAACCTTTCCCACGATAAGATAGTGAAATCTTTCTGCCCTCGCTCAGGCGCGCCGGCCAGCGTAACCCCGCCGTCCCGGCGGAAGTGAACCCCTCGCTCGAGCCCAAGGCGACGTATTGCGGGTTTCGTGAGTATCATAGGGCCGTTCACGGGGGTGAACTGGGTGGTTACACTCGCGCTTTCCTTCGCGCTGGTGCAGCAGGCGGTCTTTCCTGAGCCGATTCGCGTCATGCCGATGGGTGATTCGATCACCTGGGGTTACGACACGCCCGGCGGATATCGGGTGCACCTTTGGAACGCCTGGCGCGGCGTTCAACTCGACTTCGTCGGCTCGCAAACCGCGAACAGCGCAGCCGGTCTCCCCGACCCGCAGCACGAAGGATACGGGGGGTTCACAACGGCGAACCTGCGCGTGTTCGCGGCCGCGCGCATCGTTGCATATCGCCCGCACATTGTTCTTTTGCTCGCAGGAACGAACGACATCGCGTCGGGGGTGGGGTGGCAAGCCGCTTTCACGAGTTTCACCGAGTTGTGGACTACGATGATCAACGCCGACCCAAACGTCGTCCTTTATGTTGGGACGCTCACGCTGCGCACAGACGGATGGTGGAACCTCTGCCAGATCTACAACTCGGCGTTGCGCAACTGGGCGATCGGCAAACCTCGCACGATCTTGGTGGAACTGGAGTACATCCTGCAGCCACAAGACCTATGGGACACCGTGCATCCAAACGCGTCCGGGTATCTAAAACTGGGAAACGCTTGGGCGGCGGCGATCCGCAAGCGCGTTCCTTACCGATGACTTCGTGCGATCCGGCATGCGCGAACAGAGGCTCTACGTCAGAGCGTTCACCGCGCCGAAATACACGAGGATGCTCAGTACGTCCTGCATGACCGTCGCAACCGGCCCCGACCCGAACGCAGGATCGAATCCGCGCGCGGCCAGAACCCACGGAAACAGAAGACCGATTCCCGTCGCAAACGTGCCCGCGAAGAAGATCGCGGTCGAAACCGCGATTGCGAGCATCGGATCATGGAATCCGATCCACACCATCGGAAGCGCGAGGCCGCCCAGAGAAAGGCCCATCAAAGCCCCTGCGGCCAGTTCCCCGAAGAACAACTGCTTCATCGAGATTCGGCTGAGCGAAAGCCCCCGCACGACGATCGCCTCCGTCTGCGTCCCGATCGCATCCGCGAGATACACGATCATCGGGACGAAGAAGGCGATCGCCACGTTTTTTTCCAGCGTCGTTTCGAAACCTGACATGACGATCGCGGCGAAAAAACTGCCGACAAGCCCGAGAATCAGCCACGGCAGGCGGTCGCGCGCCCTCCGGGGGGGCGGAGACTCCAACGTCTCTCGCACGTGCTCCGCCTCTCTCGCGATTCCCGCGAGCCGATGCACGTCCTCGATGTGCTCCTGTCTCAGAATCGCGACGATTTCCCGATCCGGCACCAATCCGACGAGGACCCCGTCACCATCCACGATGGGAACGCAAGTGTGCTCGCTGCGGATCGCCAACGAAGCAACCTCCTCGCGGTCCGTTTCTTTCGGAGCGTAAATCGGATTTGCTTCCATCACGTCTTGGAGCCGATCGCTCTCGTTCGCCGCGAACAGCCTCCTGAGGCCGACCACTCCCTGGAGCCTGCCTGCATCGTCGAGGATGCAGACGACGTCCACGGCCTCCCAGGGCCGCTGAGTGAGAATCTGTCGCGCCTCCGCTACGGTCTGCTGCGGGTGAGCAGTTGGGATGTCTTTGGCTGCATGAGCGAGCGCGGTTTCTGCAAATGGTCGTTGCTGCACGGCCGTCTTCGATTTCGACATCGTCGTTTCGCCTCTATGGTTCATTATGGAGCCGCCCGTCTGTCGGAGCGGATCGCTCCGCAGAATCCTGTAGAATCGAGTCATGTCCACGCGCAGCGCGCTCATCGTTTGGGGAGGATGGGACGGCCATGAACCTGAGAACGTGGCGAACCTCTTCGCCTCGATTCTCAGTGGCGAAGGTTTCGATGTCGAAGTCTCGAACACCCTCGACTCTTTCCTCGACGCGGAGCGCCTTCTGTCATTGCACTTGATCGTTCCCGTGTGGACGATGGGACGGATTAGCGCGGAGCAGTGCGGGGGGGTGTTAGCCGCCGTCGCATCGGGGGTGGGGCTCGCAGGATCTCACGGCGGCATGTGCGACAGTTTTCGCGACAATACGGACTGGCAGTTCATGACGGGGGGGCAATGGGTCGCGCATCCGGGCAACGACGGCGTCGAGTACCGTATCGAGATTCGGCGCGAACTTCGACATCCGATCACGGATGGCATCGAGGACTTCGACGTGAAGAGCGAGCAGTACTATATGCACGTTGATCCTGCGGTGCAGGTTCTCGCGACGACCACCTTCCCCACCCCCGGCGCGGATGGACCGCACAGCCCGAACGGGTCGGTGCGCATGCCCGTGATCTGGACGAAGCGATGGGGCGAAGGCCGCGTGTTCTACACGTCGCTCGGCCACCAGCGAGACGTGCTCGAACGAGCGCCAGTGCCGGAGTTGCTCCGACGCGGACTGCTTTGGTCGGCTAAGGATTAGCGGGTTCACGGGCGCCGGTCTTGTCGGTAGAATCCGGCCGAATTGAAAGCGATTGCAAAGGTTCGGCCTGAGAGGGGCGCCGACCTAATCGAAATCCCCGAGCCGTCCGTTCGACCCGGATGCGTGAAACTCCGCGTCCAGTTCGCAAGCGTTTGCGGAACCGACTACCACATCTACACATGGGATCCGTGGGCGGCGGGCAGGATCAAGCCTCCGCGCGTCATCGGCCATGAGTTCGCCGGAGTCGTCGAAGAAGTCGGGGAAGCCGTAGGGCATCTGCGTCCGGGCGACTTCGTCGCGAGCGAGTCGCACATCGTTTGCGGAAAGTGCCGCCAATGCCTTGCGGGACAGGGACATGTCTGCGTGAACACGGTGATCCTGGGCGTGGACGTGGACGGAGGGTTCGCGCCCTACGTCGTGGTCCCCGAAGCGAACGCTCGCAAGACCGACGCGTCCGTTCCTCCTCACATCGCATGCATCCAAGACCCGTTGGGCAACGCCGTGCATACGGTGAACGCAGGCCCCGTAGAAGGTCAAGACATATTAATAACGGGGATGGGGCCGATCGGGCTCTTCGCGCTCGGCGTCTGCAAGGCGCAGGGAGCGCGAAGCGTGGCGGTCACGGAGGTCAGCCCGTATCGTTTGGAACTCGCCAAGAAGATGGGCGCCGAACTCCTCATCAATCCCAAAGAGGAGAACGCGTACGAAGTTCTGGACAAGACCTATCCGCTTGGGGTGGATGGGACGCTCGAGATGTCCGGCCACCCGTCGGCGCTCGACCTTGCTGTGCACGCCACTCGCCCGGGGGGGCGGATCAGTTTGCTCGGCCTGTTCAGCGGATCGGAAGCCGGTCTGCCGCTGAACGACATCATATTTAAGGGGTTGGACGTGAAGGGGATCGTCGGTCGTCGGCTTTGGGAGACCTGGGATCAGATGGGTGCGCTGCTCTCTTCCGGCAGGCTGAACCTCGAGCCGGTTGTGACTCACCGGTTCCACTACACCGATTTCGCCGAAGCGATGGAGTTGATCGGCAGGGGCGAAACCGGGAAGGTGGTCTTCGAGGTCTCCTAGCGCTTCACGGCTCTAAGGATCAAGATGAGGAGCGCCGAGCCGATGGTTGCGGAGAGGATCGTGCCGAGTAGGTTCCCGTTCACGTTCCAGCCGAGGACCAAGTTGGCCGCGAAGCCGAACAGCAGCGCGCCTGCCATGCCCAGGAGGATGGTCAGGAACCAGCCCTGGGGTTCGGATTTGCTGCCTGGGACGAGCAACTTCGCCAAGGTCCCGGCGACCAGGCCAACGATGATGAACCAGATGAAATCCATTCTCTATTCAGACCTCATCGGGGGTACGGGAGTTCGCCCGCCGGGGTTGCAGGCCGACTGCTTATTGCAATATAGTGGCAATATTGCTCATAATCCGCCCCGAAACGAGGAAGACCCATGACGCTGCATTCGATTGGACTCGCCCACGCCATCGCATCCATCCTCTCCGCTCCCTTCGGAGCCGGCTCGACCCAGGACCCGAACCCCAACACGTTCAACCCACAGATCTCCCTGGTCGGTGATTTCCAACTCCGCGCCCGGGACTCCTTCGGGGCCGAAGGTGAGAAAGCGATCTTCCGTGAACTCGAGTTAGGACTTGCCGCCGACGCCGATCCCTTCTTGCGCGTGGAAGCGTACATCGCTCTCGAAAACGAGTTCGAAGAGGAAGGAGACGCGGAGGGCCACGAAACGAAAGTGGACGTCGAGGAGGCGTTCGGCCGATACACGAACTTGGGCGGCGGATTCACCGGCAAGGCCGGAATCATCGCCGGCGCGATCGGCAGAGTCAATCGAAACCACCGCGACCAACTCTGGACTCTCGAATACCCGTTTGCGGTTAAGGAGATCTTCGGTGAAGAAGGCTTGCGAGGCCCCGGCCTCTCTCTGAGTTATCTCGCGCCGACGGATCGGTTCATTGAGTTCACCGTCGAAGCGCTGCAACCGGAAGAAGGCCCGCTCTTTGGTGAATCCGGATTTCGAAAGCCCGTTGTCGTCGGCCGCGGAAGGACCTTCTTCGATTACACGGAGGACCTCTCCGCGCAACTTGGGGCAACGGTCGGCACGGGGCCGTCCGCTGCGGGGGGGGACGCGACGTTTTTCGGAGTGGACTACACGATGAAGTGGCAGCCGGGTCAGAAAGGCCGCTTCGCATCCGTCGAGGCGGAGGCCTATTGGTACGACACTGACGGCGCCGGTGACGGAATGGGTGGATTCATCACAACGACCTACGAGGTGATGCCGCGGTGGTTTCTGACAGGTCAGTACGACTTCGTCGACATTCCAGGAGCGGATGAACAACTGACGGCTCTTTCGCTCGGTCTGACGTTTCGGATTACGGAGTTCCAGCTGTGGCGCGCGGAATGGCAGAGAATCTCGATGGATTCTGCCGAAGATCGCACCCTGTTCACCCTCCAATTCCAGTGGCTGATCGGCGCGCACCCTGCGCACAAGTATTAGGAGAGCAACGAGTGGCCTTTAGGTTTCGATCCGTTCTTACGCTCTTTACAGTCGCCGTTAGCGCTGCGGCGAGCGCGCTGAACATCGTCACGACGACGGAGGACTTGCGCTCGATCGCTCAATACGTGGGAGGATCGTTGGTGAAGGTCACTTCGTTGGTGACGGGTGCGAGGGACGCCCACTTCATAGACGCGAAACCGAGTTTCATGGCGAAGGTGAGGAGCGCCGACCTCTTCATCGCCGTGGGTCTCGACCTCGAGATCGCATGGGAACGGGCGGTCATCGACGGCAGCGGCAACTCCTCCGCGAGACCGGGGGGGGCAAGGCATCTGTACGCTTCGGCGGGCTGCATCGTGCTCGAGAAGCCCACGGGCGCTGTGTCTCGCGCGCAGGGGGACATCCATCCGCACGGCAACCCGCACGTCTGGCTCGACCCGTGGAATGTGCGTGTCATGGCGGATAACATCGCCGAGAAGTTGGCCTCCATCGACGCGCAGAACGCCGCCAAGTACCGCGCCAACGCGTCCGCGTTCAAGCAGAGGCTGGACGAAGAGATGTTCGGATCCTCCCTCGTCGCAAAGGTGGGCGCGGCGAAGCTGTGGGCCTGGGAGCGCGCCGGCGAACTCAACACGCAGCTGCGCGCCGCCGGCCTTTCCGGGTCGCTCGCGGGGTGGGCCGCAAAGATGGAGCCGCTTCGGGGGGGCGCGGTCATCACCTACCACCGCAGCTTCAGTCACTTTCTCAACCGGTTCAACATCAAGTTGGTCGGAGAACTCGAACCCAAGCCGGGAATCCCCCCCACTCCTGGTCACTTATCGTCGCTCGTGAACAGCGCAAAAACGAGCGGCGTCAGGATCATTCTTCAGGAATCGTTCTATCCAACGCAGGCCGCCAAAAGCGTCGCGAGCCGCGTCGGCGCGAAGGTCGTGATCGTCCCCTTGGGCGTGGGGCACGACCCGGCTGCGAAAGACTACTTCTCGTGGATGGATGTTCTCGTCAATCGGGTCGCGGCGGCGCTTCGGGGGTAATTCGTGGGTGATCAGTGGGAGTTTCTGAAGCCGGCCGCGTTGGCTGCTCTTTGCATGTCGCCTGTGCACGGCCTGTTCGGACTCCACATCGTTCGCCGAGGCGTGATCTTCATTGATCTTGCGGTCGCGCAGGTCGCCGCGCTGGGAATGGCGTTCGCGATTACGAGGGGATTTGAGCCTGAATCTCCGCAGGCTTACTGGACATCTGTCGGCGCCGCTCTGATCGGTGCTCTGCTGATATCGCTCTCGCGGTTTCGTCTAGGGCGCGTCCCGCACGAGGCAATGATCGGAATCGTGTTCGTCGTCGCGTCTGCGGGCAGCATCATCCTTCTGCAGTACGCAGATCACGGACAAGAACTGCTCAAATCCATCTTGGACGGCCAGATTCTGCTCGTGCAAATGGACCAGGTCGAGCACACGGCGATCGCATATGGGATCATCGTGGCCGCGCTGCTTGTTCTATGGAAACCGATCACGCGAATCTCATTGAATGAAGAGAGCGCGCCGAAGGGCGCGGCGGGCGTCGTGCTCGACTTCCTGTTCTACGCAATGCTCGGATTTGTGGTCGCGTCTTCCGTTCGCATCGCCGGTGTGCTGGTTGTATTCACGTGGCTGGTCATGCCCGCAGTAGTTGCCTTAATGTGGACGGGCAGCATGCTGAAGTCTGCTCTTGTGGCTCTTCCGCTCAGTTGGGTGGCTTCCATCGGAGGCCTGTATCTGTCTCTGCGTGCGGACGACAGCCTCGGAGGTTGGCCGCCGGGAGCGTCTATCGTCCTCGTCTTTGGCGGAGTCACGGCGGCGAGCTATTGTGCGCGACTGCTCCTTCCCACTGGCGCGGGAGAGACAGGATCGAACTAGGCCGGGGCTTCGTCTCTGGGGTCGAGCGAGTGACGGTCGCAGAGACGAGCGGCTGTGGGCGCCCTTGAAGCAGGGATTCCGACCGGAAACGGATAAGATAAGAGCGAGGAGGTACACAAGGGAGCGCATGAAGACCCTTCAAGCAGAGGTTGGGCGTTTGATTCGCCAGGCAGCGAATGAAGCGGGGTTGACCCTCAAAGAACTCAGCGAGAAGCTTGGAGTGTCTCGACCCACGATTTACGCTTATGCGTCCGGGCAGCTGCGCATTTCTGAAAGCCGTCTCGCTCAGATCGCCCGCATAACCGGCAAGCCGGTCGAGTACTTCCGGTCTGCGCTCACCGGCACCATCGCGGACAGGCTGGACGGCGAGGCGTCGATCGAACTTCTTAATGCGCTGTTGGAGCCGCCGAACCCGCAGAGGGCATCGGAGCTGGCAGTCACGTTGATCGGCGTTAGCCGCTCTCGCAAGGATGATGGGCACCTCGCAGAGTTGCAAAAGAGGGCCGGCAACGCGCTTCTGCTTCAAGGCGATTACGTCGCTGCTGCGCATCAACTCGAGCAGGCGAGGGAACTCTTCGAAAAGCTGGGCTGGAAGGAGAAGGCTGCGAGATGCTCGCAGTCGCTCGGCTATTGCTACATCAACTTGGGGCAGCTCGACAAGGCGGAGTCGAGTTTCGAACACTCGCGAGACTTTTCGTCGCCGGAAGATCGGTGGCGCGGGGAAGTGTCACTTGCCGCTTTGGCAGAGCGCGTCGGCGACCTTCCCGAAGCCGCCCGCCTTCTCGACGCAATTGCGGAGCAGCCCGGCCTGCCGGCAGTTGCGAAGGCATACGTGCTTGCAAATCGAGCGAGCCTGCACGCGGCGCGCGGCTCTTGGAAGGCGGCGCTTCCGGCCTGCGACGAGGCGCTGAAGGCCGCAATGGCCAATCGGCTTCACGACCAGGTCATCGAGCTTTTCATCCAGTCGAGCCTTGCTTGTCTCTCTACTGGTAAGTATAGGGCTGCGTTTTGTCGAATCAGCCGTGCGCTCGACATCGCCTTCGGTGCGCAGGATGATGCGCGTCGAACCTTAGCAAGGCTCGTGTATGCGCGGTTACTTTGGAGGATGGGAAGGATCGTCGAGGCGCGAGCGATTACTTCGCAGGCGCTCGGCACTGCGACGAGAAACCAATACAGACGGTCGGAGGCGGCGGGCCTGATTCAACTGGCCGAGATCGCGCTCGCGCGAGGCGACAACGAGCAGGCGCGGGACTACTCTGTTCAGGCTTCTGCGTTTGCAGCATCGCACGACTATCCGGTCGTGGCTACAATCGCGCAGAGCCTCCACGCTTTGGCTTCGGCCCGATTGGGGGATGTGGACAGCGCGGAGTGCTCAGCAGAGCAGGCGCTGAGCGAGTGTCGATCCGCGGAATTAGGAGAGGGTATGGTGCTGGCTCTGTGGAGCGCGGCGCGATCTGCCGAAGCAATTAGGGACCTGAGCCGCGCCCAAGCCCGATATGACGAGGCCATCGCAATCGCGGAGGCGGAAGGCTTGAAACCATTGGAAGCAGATTTGTGTGGTGAGGCGATCGCGGTGTTCGCCGGGAAGGCGCGAGAGTCGCTGGAGGCGCGGAGGAGCCGCGTCTCTGCGGAGATCGAGTCGGAAAAGCGCTTGACGGCGGAAATCATGGAGGGTGCGGGAATCGCCCCCGCACATTCGGACTCTTAAGTTGAGGATGACACTTGTGGCGGCAATGAAGAAGAACTTTTGGACAGGTGTGTTGGGCGTGGCTGCGACCGCGCTGGTCGTGGGCTGCGGCGGCTACGATACGCAGCGGGACCGGTTTGGGGAAGGAAACATCCCCGTCGGGCGCGTCATTTCACGGAGGAGCGCAGAGGCAGCGGTTACCATTGAAACTGACTCCGGAGTGCGCCGAACGACTGTGACGAATTCGGGAGGCATTTTCAAGTTTGACGAGTTGCCCGTTGGCGGAGCGACGCTGACCGTCGAACCGATGGACCCCCAACTCGAAAGGGAATCGCTTCGCATCTACTTCGGCGCAGAGCAGCGCATGATTGCAAACGTCGGCGTAAATGATCGCAACATCGTCGCGGTGGTGGAGTCGCTCGAGATCTCCATGCCGAGCGGGACGGTCGTTGCACCCGGATCGCGAACACCCTTCGTTGTCCGCGTTAGTGGGCAAAACGTGCAGTCGCTCATTCCGAGCATTTGGGTAGACGGCGGAATTGGCTCTCTCGGCGCAGGCAATCAATTCATTGCGTCTGTGCCCGGCACCGGAAAGATCAGAGTTCGCGTGCTCGGACGCGAAGCTGAGCTCAATGTAACCGTTCAGTAGGGACGCACCGTTCGCGAATCACCAGCGGCGATAGTTTTGAAAGGCGTTGTTCGTCGCGGGGTAGATTCCCGATCCGTCGCCTTTGCCCGCGCCGGTAATCACGCCTGTTTCGACATCCACCGACCGCACGGCTACGCGCTTCATGGTGCCGGCGAACTGAACCGATCCGAACAGCATCTCCTTCGCGCCTTCGAGCGATCCTGGCGGGACCTCGCCTGCGGCAATTCTCTCGTTGATGCACTCGCCTGTGGGGAGAGGTTTGTTGTCGCGACTCATCCGGACGACGAAGCGAAGAAGTCCCTTGCTGTCTCTCTGGTCGTAAACGTACACGTTGTCCGGTCCGACATCATAACCTTTGGCGCGCATCGCGTCGATGACGGCCTTCTTCAGTTCCCCGCCGTCTCCCGATTCGCCATCGCCACTTCCTTCATGTTTGCATCGAGAGGATTGAGCGAGTCTTTGGCGTCCCGTCTCTCCTGGCGTTGCAACGGAACTCGAAGGGTCGTAGGTCTGTTTTTGGGATTGGGATCCGGCCACCATGGCGAACCACTCAGCAGCCCTTGCGTTCGCCAGTCCATCGAAAGCGGACATCCATGCCTGGTACGCGAGTTCACGCGCGTCGTCACCCCAGAGGTCTGTCACAGGTGCGAGCGCGTCCACCATGTCTGCGATCGCCGCGAGGGAGTCGGCACTCCCTTTCGCTTTGATCTTCTTCAAGAGAGCATTGAATTCGGACTTTCGTTTGTCGCTCGCGGACCTGGAAGGTTGGAAGGCAACTCTGCCGACTTCGGCCCCCGCCTGTGAGTAGATGAGTTGTCCTTCGTGAATTGCCAGCTTCATGCCGGAGGCATTCGTGACGGAAGATACGGACAATTTTTCCGCAGACTCGAAATCGAAGTCTTCTGGAAAATAGGTGTGCTGAGTGGTGTGTGAGTACCCGTGGGGAACGAAGCGAACGAAGTAACCATCGGGGTGGTAAGACCATCTACCCTTTGGTACTGGCCTGTCATCCTTGCGCGGCTGATATTCACCGGTCAACACCGCGATCCTTTCCAGTTCGTCGAACGGCGCAGATGCCGAATAGAACATCGAACGCAGCCGATTCTCGGCTTCCATGATCTGCCGCAGCGGGGCTGGAAGACTCAGGAATGGGCTGGAGGAAGCATTGTCCTTCAGGACATCCCACCCACTGCCTTCAAGTGATCGCAGATCCTGTTCGCTGATGAGCTGTGACGCGATATCGCGGTCTTTGGAGGAAAGTTTGCTTGGCTTCGTTCGGGCGAGGATTGCCCAGATGAGCCTTTGCACGTCGCTTTGGGCGATCTCCGGGTGGGCGACCGATCTCCGGAGGATGCCCTGGATGACGCCGGCACGTGGACCCTTGAGCGGGGCGAACAGGTACCCCTCGCCGCTCCCAGGGCCATGGGTTCCCGCATGCATGCAGTAACTTTGCGCTTCGAAGGAAAAAACCCCTGGAAAGACGTCGAACCTGCCGTCGTTGCTTCGAGCCAAGACCGTCAAAGGGACGGCGGATCGGGGGTTGAATTCGTCGAGGAATGGTACCTCCGTAACGGCATCCTTGAGGGATGTGGTGATAGGGGGGTCTTCCTTGAGCAGCGAATCTAGCCCTGGGATACCGGGAATCTTGGGCTTCGGAAGCGAGATCTGCCCGGCGGCGAGGGACAGAGCAGCGGCCGCAGCAGCAAGGATTATGGTTCTGCCTGTACTCTTCATCTTCTTGAAGCCGATTATTGCAGGCATTGTGCAGCGAGGGTCGCACTCGCCGTGCCTCCAAAGGGACTCAGGCCCGGCGCACCCACGGCACACCGGGCCTGATCAGAGGATGGGCAGGATTATTCCGTACCTACGACCTTTCGCTCGCGCCAAGTGCGGACGCGAAGGGTGAAGTAGTCCTTGTCACCTGGCATTGCTGGCGGCATGTTGTTGACCAGCGCGGGCACTTGGTAGATGTTTGGGACGTTCGTGCCCATGTCGTAGAAGTTCGCGACGAACGTGCCGAGGATCTGATTCTGCTTTGCGCTGACGATCGTTCCTTGGGCGTAGAACGCCCCCGCCATCGCGAGCTGCGCGTCGCCTCCGCCCGTAGCAAGATACATGTTTCTCTGCGCGATCAGTCCGAGGCGTGTGGTCGTTGGGAAGGTAAAGCCAGTCTTCGGGAGCAGGCTTGCGTGGATGTCGATGTCGTTCGTTGCGAACATCGTGCCACTTCCAATGTAGCGGATCATCTCTTTCGATGAACCGAGCGTCAGGTTGCCCACCACACGAACGACGCCGCTAATATTGAGAGTCGCAGGCGTAACGATGGTGCCACCAACCTTTACCTGTGGCGTGAAGCTGATGCGATTGCCATAGGCATCCGGCCCGTAGGAGAAGGCCGGAGTGTTTGCCGTGATCGTGTTGATGGGAATCGTAAGCGCGCGGTTATCGAGAAACAGCCGCTGATTTGTCCAGTGCGTTCCGCCAGAATCCACATACTCTGGCGCGCCAATGCCGCTAATGAGCGGAAACGCCAGATTGAGGTGCCCAAGGTCGTACTGGTGGTTCGTTCCGTTGTCGCTGAACACGCTAGATGCGCCTTGGTTGCCCGTCCAGCCGTCGTTCACGAAGGTGCCGTCCACAGTACTCTTGTAGGCGCCTCCGCCGAGGATATCACTGGTACCAATCGTGGCCGTTCCGGAAAGGCCGATCATTCCATGCTTCACTCTTACCTCAGTCCCGAGTTGCTCGATTCCAGCGGGCGCAGGGGGAGGTGGAATGAGGCTGCGGAGTTCGGCCGGCATTCCATAGTAGTTGTTGCCAACGTACGCTTTTCCGCCAAAGCTGGAGTTCAAGTCCGTGGTCGTCAGAGGTGGGTCGTACATCCCGTTGAAGTTCGTGTCGTTATAGGGTTCAGCCGAGTTCCAGACCCCGTCGCCATTTGTGTCGGAGAACGCCTCGCCAGGGTCCCAAACTCCATTCTTGTTCGAGTCGGTGAATAGTTCGGCTGCATCCCACTTGCCGTTTCCGTTCAGGTCAGAGTAGGGCTCGCCATCGCCGAGGCAGTGCATCGAACCGCGAATGTCCACGTTGCCGTTAATGGTGCGGCCGCTTGCGCCCGTGCCAGCGAATACTGCGTTGTTCCAAATGGAAACGTTCTTCGTGCTAACGTAGGCTCGCACGCTGGTCGTCTTGCCGCGATACGACACTTCGCTTGTGATCCACGCATAGGAGGCATCTGAGGCTGGGGAAACGGTGGCCGATGCCACGCAATCCGGCGCGATATCTTGGAGTTCGTCCGTGAGTTCATACTCATGAGACTGGAACGCTCCGTCGTTCAACATCGCGGACTGATAGGCGAGTGAAATCGCATAGTCGAGCGCAGCTTGCGCTCCTTGGAAGCTTACGAGTGCCCGGTTCTCCTTGTCGGCTCGACCGAGGCTGTTGCTGGCGAGGCCCGCAAGTCCGAGCAGAAGCAGCGTGACGATGAACATCGCCGCAATCACTAAGACCGATGCGAATGCTCTTTTTCTCATGATCCGTTCCTCAAGATTGCTGTCGTTTTCATTCGGACATACCGATCGGTGGGTCCGACTGTCCGCCGCGTGATGAGGTTGATGGTCACGGCCCGCCGCGAGCCGATGGTAGTAAGTTGAAACGGCGCATACTCTTGGCCGTACTGGGTCGAACCTGGATCCGGGTCGACAGCGGAAATCTCATCTACGAGCACTTCCCCCGTTTCGTCGTCGACGAGTTGTCCATCGACTACGCTGAACGAGCGCTCCACGTCGGCAGTGAGCGGTTGCACGTACTCGCGCTCTCCAGTCGTCGGGTCGACCTGGTCGGACAGGCGAGGAAGAGTATAGTAGAGCGTCTTCCCGTCGCCGGTGATCTCAATCGCCATTGCGCTCCGGAGCTTCTCGCAGATCTTGCGCATTCCCATCGAATTCGATTGGGAGAGGTCAATGTCGGTGTCCGTGTAGTTGTAGAAGCGGAAACTAGTGACCCAGAGGGACATGAGCCCCCCGACCAGCAGAAAGAAGATGCTCATGCCCACGAGCATCTCCAGCAGGGTGAATCCTCGCTTCCTCATTAGCGATACGCTCCGATGATCGTCCCGGTCAGGACTTGGCGGCGGACTCCGCTCTCGGAAAGCCACGAGACGACCAGAGTGATCTTCTTCGATCCGTCGGGCAGGTCCTCAACCCAGAATTTGCCCTGGCCGGACCTCAAAGCCTGTGCCGGACTGTAGAGCGATGCCTCGTCCAAGGGCACATTGGTAAACTCGTAAGGACTCCCGGTCTGACCCTCGTCGATCAGGTTGAGTTGGGCAAGGGCCTGCGGGTTCACGTCTGAAGGGCGGAGCATCTGAATATGTTCCAGCATCCGGTTGGCGATCTGGACGGCGCGCGACTCGTGGCGCGCCATGGATTCGCTCCGCTTGAGGACGGGAAATAAAGATAGGAGCCCCGCGGCAGCGAGCATCAGCAAGAACATGCCGATGACCACATCCATTAGGAGTGTGCCGCGCCGCCGGCGGGGAATCCTACCATGAGAGGCGCACATCTTAGACTCTCGGATATTCACATAGAATCCTTAAGGGATATGCTATATAATCGGAAGATGTGACAGGTTTTTGTCTAGTCGGGGCCCTTGATCCCTAGTTGGCGCGTGGGGTCCTGGGCTGCGGTTGCCCAGCAGGGTGAGGCAGCCGCCACTCGACTAAGCCGTGGGGGCCGGTTTCTCATCCCTTGGCCGGCCCCACGCTGCTTTAAGCGCTAAACCCTGCTCGTGACGCCAAATTCCGCGAGGAATGCGGGGCTGCAGGCTGGTCCTCTGTGGAATGACCCCGTCGCCCGATCAAGGGCGCGAGGGGAGTTGTGGGCATCAAACCATTCGTGGCGACGGCAATCGCGTGTGCGGCGGCTAGCGGGGCAGCCTGGCCGACCGCTCTGAACTGGATGCCGGTCGCAGACATCCTCCGGGACCGGGAAGTCGTCTTGATGCACTCGGTCGCGGGCACCGCAGCGGAGTTCGGGGGCGACGGGACCCACTCGGGTTCCTTCCTGGTCGGTTTGGGAGACAGGCTGGAGATCGGCTTCGACTCAGACTACAAGCGCGGGTACTCCCTCAACGCGAAGCTCCTGCTCTACGAGGAGCCGACCGAAGGCAGGTACGCGGTGAGCGCTGGGGTTCTTAACTTCGCTGGGAACGAGTTCGACGAGTATGTGGTCGCAAGATACGACTTCCCGGGCTTCCGGCTTCATGCAGGATGGATGTACGACACAGACAGTCGGCTTCTTGTTGGCGCGGACTTCCCGATTCTTGGAGACTGGTCGGCCATGGTGGAACACGCCTCGGGTGAAGATGGCTACACCTACTTGGGCATATACGGATACGTCAAGGGCGTCGAGGGTCTCTCCTTCGGAGCGAGCGTGGGTCTACCGAACGACGATGATAACGAAGTCGTCTACAACGGCTACGTGATGCTCTCGTTCCGTCTATGATCGCTTGGCGATCTGACTTCGGGATACGGCGAATTCGGACGCCTGCGGCTTGCCGAAAATGAGAATGATGTCTCCTGGCTCAATCGGCTCCGGTGCGTTGAAGAACCGCGTGTGATAGGCTCCTACACGAATCTTCACTCGCACTCCGCCGTTTTCGGCAATGAGCGTTTCGTGAACACGGGACCCCAACTTTCCGGCGAAGGCGACGTGCCGTTCGACCGACACGACATGAAACTCCGCGATGTTCGCGGATGCGAACGATAGGGCTGCGGCAACGGGGACGAAAGGGATCATCGGTTCACCTCAAATCGTACACCTTTGGAAGCAGACTGTTCGCCAAGCGGCGAGGTTCGAAGAGAAACTGGCAGGAATGCCGGGGAGTCTGTTCAGCTAAAATTCGGCCTCGCATGTCCGAATCGCGGGAGCCGTATGTGTTGGGCACTGGGGACGACGAACTTGCTCGCCTCGGCCTACAGCACCGGATCTGGAGCGATATCGCTCACGAAGGCTGGCGGCGCGCGGGGTTCGGCGAAGGGATGCGCATTCTCGACGTCGGTTGCGGTCCGGGCTACGCATCCGAAGACCTTGCGGCCATCGTCGGCCCTTCCGGCGAAATCGTTGCAGTCGACGAGTCCGAGAACTTCATCCGGGCACTGGAGTCGCGCCGATTGCCAAATGTCCGCGCGGTTCTCGCCGACGTTCAAGAGTACGAGCCCAGTCCGGATTCGTTTGACGGCGCCTACGCACGATGGGTGCTCTGCTTCCTGGGCGATCCTGGCCGCGCGGTGATGCGCGTCTCCGCTTCGCTCAAGTCAGGGGGCATGTTCGTGGTCCAGGACTACTTCAACTATCGCGCCCTTTCCGTGTTTCCTCGCCCCCGCGTCCAGGCGGAGGTCATCTCAGCCGTCGAGCGCGCTTGGCGCGAACGAGGGGGAGATCCCGACTTTGCACTCCGCCTCCCGGCGATGATGAAGGAGAACGGGCTTGAGATCGTCTCCATCCGGCCGATCCTTCGACTGGCTTCTTTCGGGGATGAGCTGTGGAGTTGGCCCCTCACATTCTTCAGTAATTTCCTGCCGGTTCTGGTCAACAACGGGTACCTGGGAAGGCAGGTTGCGGACGAATACTTGGGCGCGATGCAGGAAGCGTCGAGAAGCGAGCGTGGATTCTTCAGCACGCCGCCGGTCTATGAGATCATCGGCCGTCGCCGGTGAGGATTCCACGAGAGCCACAGTAATTCTTCGGGGAAGTGAAGAGAGTCGCTCGTGCCGGGGAAACTGCTGTATACTGCTCATGTGCAGGAGCCCAGTTGGGCTCGGGCCTTGAGAGTGTTTGGAAGGAGAGTAAATCACATGAAACTCAGAGGATTACTGCTCGCTGGGGTGCTCGTTGGAGTGCCGCTGTCGGGCAATGCGTACTTGCTGCTTCAGTCGGCCTCGGGCTTTACCTCAGGTCGAACGATCGGAACGGCAGACCTGTGGCGGGTCTACATCCCGTTCGATGTCGCCTCGCCGGGCTGGAGTATCACGACAATCGGCGTAGATGGCTGGGAGATCACGGACCCGGGGAACACCGGATTCACGGGAACCCTGCTGCCAGACGACGGTTCGGGCACGACTGCGAACGATGCCGCGCCAATCGCTTCCGCGACCCATGACTTCAACGGGGGAGCGGGCCAGTCGAACTGGACCGACGCGGCTTACAACGTGGTTGTCGGCCCGGGACGGTATTGGCTAAGGCTAACTCCGCCGAGCGGCAGCCATTGGTCAGCCAACTACTTCGCGACATCCGGATTGGTGGGATACTCGATCAGGGGTTCCACCGGTGAGCGGTTCGGAGCGGGGTCGCCAACGACCATTCGAGTTGACGGCACCGTTGTGCCGGAGCCAGCGACGTTGCTCGCTGTTGGCGCAGGTCTCGCTGCGCTCGCCGCCCGCCGCAGAAAGTAGTCTGCGACGGACAGTCAATCGAGCCCCTGCGAATTTTCGCAAGGGCTCGATGTTTTTTTGAATGAAGGGTGATTCGTCCGCAGGCGGACTTCGATCATCCGTCCGCGCACGGACTTTGATCGAGCGATCCCGATCTAACCGCTAACAGTTCACGCAGTTCGGCGCGTCGCCGGTCTTCGAGAACACCTCGAATATCCTCACCGTCTCCGCCGCCACTGCGTCCTGCGCTTGATCCGTGCTGGCGCCGATGTGATGCGTGCAGTAGACGCGATCCACGAAGCGCATCTCGCCGTCGTACTCTCCCTCGGCGCTCGTCGGCTCACCTTCAAACACGTCCAACCCCGCGCGAATGCCTTTGGCTTCAATCGCGGCGAGCAGCGCGCTCTGATCTACAACTTCTGCGCGACTGGTGTTGACGAAGAACGCGCCCGGCTTCATCTTGTCGAAGAATCCCTTGCCGCACAATCCGCGCGTCTCACTTGTCAAAGAGCAGTTGACGCTCACCGCGTCACTTTCGGCTGCGAGGCGGTCGAGGTCCGCCTTCTCCGCTCCGACTTCGCGCAGTTCTGCCCCACTCGCGTGCCCGCTGTAAACGAGGACTCTCATGCCGAACGCCCTTCCTAACCTCGCGACACATTGCCCGATGTTTCCGAACCCGACGACTCCCAAGGTTCGCCCTTTGAGACCGCGCGCTTTACCAAACTCCTTCTTATTCCACTTGCCCTCGCGGAGTTGGTGAACGTTGTCCGGGATGCGCCGGTCGAGTGCGAGGATCAGGCCGAACGTCAGTTCAGCGACAGCGTCGGCGTTCTTTCCTGGGCAGTTACTGACCTTGATTCCCTTCGCCTTGGCTGCGTCCACGTTGATCGTGTTGTAGCCCGCGCCTGCCCGCACGATCAGTTTCAAACTGTCCACCATGTGCTCGGCCCCCACGACCGTGCTCCGGACGACAAGGCCGTCGGGCCGCTCGGCCTCCAACTCCTGGCGGAGGCTCTCTTCTTTCAAGTCTGGGCTATAAACTACGTCGAATCCGCACGCCTTGAGGCCCGCGAGGCCGGCATCTTCGAACTTGTCGGCGACGAGGATCTTCATGATCCGACATTCTATCCGCGCGCCGCGACACGCTTCGACTCCCTGCCCGTCCCATAATCATCCGATCCTGAAGGAGGACCCAATGAAACTGCTCCTGGCTGGCGCGATCGCGCTCGGCATCCCGGCCCTCGCGGCCGCAGACGAAATCCAGTGGGCCAAGGACTACGCCTCAGCCGTGGAGGCAGCGAAGAAGTCCAACCGGCTCATCATGGTCGACTTTTACACGGACTGGTGAGGGTGGTGCAAACGACTTGACCAGGACACATACCCCGATGCGAGGGTGGTCAAGTTGGCGGCGCAGTTGGTGCCGCTGAAGGTAAACGCAGAGAAGGAAGGCGTCGACCTCGCCAAGACGTACAAAGTACAGGGCTATCCAACGATCCTGTTCCTGAATGCGGAAGGAAAAGTCCGAGGCGAGATCGGGGGCTACCTCCCCCCCGAAGAGTTCTCAATCGAGATGCAGAAGTTCATCGAGTTGAACGCGATGTATCCGAAGCTGCTCGAGGAATCGAAATCGGCGAACGCTTCCGGTGAAACGTTCGCGAAACTCGCGTGGACATACGGAAGTTGGAAAGAGACGAAGGAGGCGGAAGCGAGCCTTGCAAAAGCCGAGTCGAAGAAATACAAAGGCGAATATCTTGCAAAGGCGTGCAACGCCATCGGCGACATCTACCAGATGTCGGAAGAAATCGACAAGGCGATCCCCTTGTTTAAAAAGGCCGACTCGTCCGCAGTCAAGGCCGAAGATCGCTCCTATGCGAAAATCTCGCTGCTATTCTGTTACCTCAGCAAACAGGACGTCACGAATGCGAAGAGAATGTGCAACGAGATCATCAAGATGAAGGACGCCGTCAAGAGTCATGTTGAAACGGCGAAGGAAATTCTCAAGGAACTGGGCGGCGGATAGCGCCGCGACGATGGCGATGGCGAAGCGGAATCGTTTCTCATCGGCTTGGATTTGGCCGGCAGCCCTCATCGCGGGGCTGCTGGCCGCTTCCTGTTCCAGCACGCGAGACCGCCCGACGTCGGGGCCGGGCGGCGCCGTTGGCGAGACCCCGGCACCCGTGCAGTACGCCCTGAGCGAATCCGTCGGAGGCATCCGCGCACTCGAATTCTCGCGAGATGGCCGGTGGCTCGCCGTGTCGGAGAGGAACCCAAATCAGAACCGCGTCGTAGACCTGTCCTCCGGCGAGCAAGCGTGGGCCGCCCGTCTTGAAAAGCGCCTTCGAGGCGATTACTGGGCGACGGGGCTTGCGGGCGACCTCGAATACTCCCCGGACGGGAGCATCCTTGCGGTCGAGGCCATAGATGGCTCTGGCCCGGGCTTTGTGTTCCTACTCGACGCGGCGAACGGGGCGTTGATCCACGCGCTGGACGGGCCGACGGATTTCGCGACTTCCGTACGTTTCAATTCGAACGGGACTCGAGTCGCCGCGCTCTCCTACGAATTCCTGGAGTCGGGCGCCCGAAGCGTGATTTGGGAATGGGATGTTGCCACGGGCGATGTGTTCCGCCAGATCCCGTTGCCGCCGAGTGAAGCGGACTGGGCAGAATCGCAGGCGATGGACTACGCGGCTGACGGCTCCCTCTACGTGCTCGGCTTGTCGCCTCAGGTCTATCGCATCATGCCGGGAGCGAAGAAAGCAGTCGAAGTAAGAACGCAGTCGCCTGCAGTGACACTTTGCGTGAGCAGCGACCGAAATGCGATCATCGTGCAGACCGAATCACCCAACGAAGGGGTGCAAGCGGTCGAGTATGTGGACGCGAAAACCGGAAGGGTGGTTCGCGACGAAACCGCTCCGAATCTATTCGAATCTCTTTCGGCTCGTCAAAGGAACCTGAGCTTCTTCGCGATTCGCTCTGCAGACAAACTCAAGTACCAGGTCTTCCACGCCGATACGCGCGTACCGGCATTCGAAACGCGGGACGCGAAGGACGCGGTCCAGTGCTTTGCCGTCTCCCCTCTCGGAAACTGCATCGCAGTCGGCCGAGAATCGGGCGTCGTCGAGTTGTACGATCCGAAGACCGGGCAGGTGGTCGTCACCTACGCCCCCCTTCCCTCGATGAGCGACGGCACCGGGGACGAAGCGGAGACCCCAGCCACCACAGACTGGTGCGCCTGGCTCCCGAGCGGAGCCTACTCCGGGTCGCCGGGCTGCGAGAAGTGGATGATCGCGACCGCCGGCGGCAAGAAGATCTCAGAAAGCGAACTCAAGGACCTCTATCGCGACGATGATGCAGTACGAGAGGCGTTCCGTAAGTTCGCCCCGAACTGATCCGCCGCGGCGCCATCGTTCAAACTAACGGCGTGATCTGCGCAATTCTCCTCGCCCTGCAAACGCAGCCGCTCCTCCAACAATCCGACGCGCGGCCCCTCCTCGATCCGATGCGTCCGGTTCAGCGCATCGCACAGGACTCGGTGACGATTCAATACTTCACACAAACGCCGTGCGAGAGCCGGGTGCAGGTGCGACAAGGCAATGTTCCAATGACGGCATGGCGGCCTGAGAACATGCGTCGCGATCCATGGACCGCGCCGGAGGCGAGAGTCGCACAAGGACCCGCTGGCAAGCGAACCTCGCACGTCGTCACGATCACCGGACTCCAACCGGGCAAGAGGTACTTCTATCGCGTCTACGATCCTGACTGCAAACCGACGCGCGAGGAAAGAAACTGGGGCGCCTCCCCCCCGTGGAGACGAGAGTACGCGTTCTCCACGCTCGCACCGACGGGACAGAAAACGATCATTCGGCTTCCCGTGAAAGTCTGCCTTATGCCGAACGTAGTGAACCTCGAGTCGGCCAAGAGTGGGGATGGGTTCGCAGAACTTCCACCGCTGCAAACGCCAGAGGAGATCGAGCGGATCATCAGCGAGTACAAGACGGCCTCGAGGTTCTTCTGGGTCAATTCCGGCATGAGGTTTTGGGTGGATTTCCACTTCTTCGTCGACGCGCGCCGATTGAGATGGGGGCCCGTGCCGGAGGGCGCGCCCGAGAGTTGGAAGGGCATCCCGGAATGCAGAAGTTACGCCGGTGTGGACTTCGCCGGCCCCGGAGGGGGGGACTTCAACATCCTCGACACCAAAGACCCACAGCGCACGAGCGGCGAACCCGTCTACGAAGAGTCTCCCTACTCCGGCCAGATCGAGCAGGCCTTTCCCAGACGCTGGAACCCGAACGCAAAGCGGTGGGAGTTCTATAACAGCGGCGGCGGAACGCTCGGCATAGACTCCTTCCCACAAGGCGTCCCCGGACGTTCGCAGTTTCTCGGAGGGGGGGACACCGCATGGCTCGTGTGCCACGAGTTCCACCACCAAATGGAATCCTACGGCGCGTTCGCCCTCTCCAACCGCGAAGACGACCGGATCGTCTTCAACCATTACGAACCCCGGCGCAGAATCGCCAAACCGGACGGTTCCTACGAAGAGGCGGCCTGGACGACGAACGGGCGCCATGGCGAGCATTGGGATGGCATGGCGTTCTGGGATCGCACCCTGACGGACGCCCAATGGCTGCGCATGTACTTCGGATACACCGAAACCGTGAAGGACGCCGACATGGACGGCTTTCCGGATGACGACGCGCGGCTGCCGCTGGATGAGAAGAGGTTTGGCAGCGATCCGAACCGATCTCACACGGATGGAGCAATGGGAGACCTGCAGAAGGTGATGCTCAGCACCTGGGTGCCCTCATGCCTGCAGCAGAGTTGGCTCAAGCCGGAGTTCCAGTCGCACAAAGTCCTCGCGACCAAGCGCGACAACGATGACGACGGGCTGGAGGATTCATCGGATCCCTATCCTCTTTATCCCTGGCAGCCGTTTGTTTGGCCTGCGGAGGCCAGCGTGGACGGCGACGCGTCGGAGTGGACGAACGTTCCCGTCGCCGGCGAAGCCTCGGAGGGGGGGCTCCAATACAGTTTTCGACACTCGCACAATGAAGAGAACTACTTCGGATTGGTGACCATCTCAGGAAACTGGAGCCGGTTTGCGATCAGTTTGGACGGAGAAGGCAAGGGCGTGTTCTCGCGCGACGGCGTGATCGGCTTCGAGGTTCGCAATCCGGCCGCTCCGGAAGTGAGGCCCACATTCGGAGTCGCCGGTCTGAAATGGAAACACGGAAAAACGGCGGACGGAAGGTTCGTCTTCGAGTTCTCTCTGCCGAACCGCGGAGAGGGGCTATGGTACTGGACGCGCGGAGGGCGAGAAGTCGGCGTTTCGCTCGACGTGTTCAATGAAGCCGGAAGCGGATACTCGCTCTACGAACCCTATCGGCCCGTGTACTTCCGCATGCTCGAGCCGAGCGGCCAGAGCCCGATGCCACCCGGCGCGCCCGACGAACTGAAGCCCGGCCCCGGCGTCACGGAACTTGCGCCGGGCGACCCTCGCCTCAAGGTGCAGGGCGGCGGATGGACACTTGAGGGGGGGGTGTACGTGCACTCCGGTGACGAGTCCGCCCTCTACATGGATGTCGAACCGTGCGCGGAGTTCGACCTGTGGATTCGTTTCGAGGCGAGGCAGGACGCGATCCTCGGCGCTTTCAATCCGGCGACCGACCGAATGGGCGCGGGCAGCGACTACATCCTGTTCGTCGGAGGGTACGCGAACACTGTGACCCGGTTCCGCATTTTCGGTCAGGAGACGGCCGACTCGGACCGGATGGTGACCCCTGGGGTGCATACTCTTCAACTGTCGCGAAGGGGCGGTCGCATCTGGGCCCTGCTCGACGGGACCCCAATCCTCTCGGCCAAGGATCCGAGGCCGGACGCGAAAGTGACGCGCCTCGCGGCCATCGGAGGCTACGGCGGCGCGCAAAAGGTGCAACTAATCCGCTACCGCGTTGGGAACTGACCCAAGCCGTGTTCGGTACCCCTCGGGAATAGCGCGACCCGAGAACGGGTCCCCCGGCCACTAGGTTTCTGCCCGCGTGGTTAGCGGTGTTCACTAGTAAAAATACTGGTTTTTTTTTTTTGTGAGATAACTGGCTGCGGACCGGTGTTACAATCGGTTTTCGGAGACCCTGCGATGGCACCGGACAGTAGGGCACGGGTATGGGTGGAGTTCGGCCTGGTAGCCGCCGGAGCCATCGTGCTGGCCGTCTCGGCATACTCCCTCGCTGCTCCGCATCTCGTTCGTCTACCCGATCGCATCGAGGTCGGCGTAGTGCGACATGGCGAGGTCGTTCCTGTGGACGTCGTCGTCGACAACTGGTCATTGTCGACACTCGCGGTCCGCCCCCTGTCGCCAGGCTGCGGAGCGAAGGAGGACGAACTGGTCTTCGTACCCCCACTCAGTTCGCACCGCTTCACCATCATGCTGGAGACTTCGAGGTTTCCAGTGGGCGAGAGGCTTGAAGAAGCCGTGATACTTGGGCAGCACCAAGGAAAGCCGTTCGTACGCCGGATCCCGGTGACATTTGACTGTCGAAGGAGTAAAAACAATGCGCTTCCATAACTGTCTTGACCGACGCGACCGCGGGGTGACGTTGGTGGAGGTCATGGTGGTCGTCGCCATCTTGACCCTTCTGGCAGGCCTTATGTTCGGCGTGATCGGCCCGGCTCGGCGCAAAGCGAGCCAGATGCAGTGCCTGAGCAACATCAGGCAAGTCGGACAGGCCTTCCTGATGTATATGGATGACCACAGCGGACGGTCTCCAATAGGCTCGGCGAAGTCGTCGACTGTAAACTGGCTGAGGGAACTAGTCTCGTACGGGGCAAACTATGATCTAGCTTGCCCGACCTTTACGCCCGCGAGCGGGCGGAGCGCAAAAGCGCTCGGATATGCCCCCAATGCGTGTGTGCGACAGCTCTCATCAGTCTCAGACCCGGGCCGCACGGTGCTGATGACCGACGTGGCGGATTTTATGGGCCAAACGGAAACGTCTGTACTTAGCGTCTATCCTGAGCTCTCTGGCCTTGGGCTGCCCGACATCTACCAGTACTCGCCAGAGATGCTCCAAGGCCACTTTCCGGGATACTCGGTCTCGCCGGTAGGCCAGTACGGAGCAGTTCGGCATGGTGGCGGAGCGCTGTACTTCTTCGTCGACGGTCATGCTCGGTGGCACAGGCCAGGAGAGGTCGTTCGGTGGGAAAGTTGGGTGAGTTGCCTTCCGCCTCCGGATGCGCGGAGAGTTCTCGGTGCCCGGGGGGGGCCGCAGTTCGCTGATGTTGGCGAACCGTCGAAGTAGACAGGTGATGTTGCACACCGCCTAAAGCACATGTGACATGAGGAGGTCCGTCCAAATGAAATCGCAGAGAAGCGCAATCGACTATAGAGCGTGTGTCATTTTGGCAACCGCGCTCGGCCTTGTGACAGCTGCTCGCGCAATCTTCTTCTATGAATGCGAGCAATTTGATGTTGTGAACATCAAGAAAGCTTGTATTACTGCTTCTCCGGAGTGCGACGAATACAGGTGCGAAGTTGAGACGTACAAGGACTGGCGGTGCAGGTACAACTTCTTCGCCCAGTGTAACTTGGAGCACAACGCGTGGGCGCTCGCGACGCTCAGCACATACGCCTGCACATACAGCGCCGGTTTTGGCTGTGTTTGTCCTCACAATCTGGGCGCACAAGTGCTTGAAGAAGACTACTATCAGGTCCAAGTGAACTCCTGCGTTGGAGGATAAAAAACGCGGTACTTGCGTCTGCCTTCTGGCTCCCTAAGTGCCCGTGCGGTTTTGCACCGCCGGGCGTGCCCGCGTGCTCTCGGCCTACGAGCTATCGCGGCATTAGCCTGCGCGACCTGGTGTGCGTTGGGCCTTGCGAGTGTGGAGTACACGCTCGTCAAGCAGAGGAGGGGCGAGGGGCTTGGCATGAGCCTCGACGAGGCCGTAGAGGCCGAGATGAACCGCCTCCGAGAAAGGTACACGTGGACACCCGAGGCGGAACAAAAGAACCGCGAACTCGTGCGGACTACGATCCAAAACCGGGCAAACGGCTACACTCTCGAAGGAGTCCTCAAGGTGAGTTTCACGGATCGGGGCTCCGTCGTTTCCGTTACGATAGCCAACGTCTCGAATCTCAAGTCTTCCGACATTATCACGGAAGTGTTCGACGGTCAGGTCACGTTGCGCTATCACAATCGCGATCGCCACCCCATCCTGTCGGCAGGAGATCAGAGGAGGCAGTTTTGTAGGCTGGCGGACATGATCGTTCTCGGCGGACACTTGCCTTCGGACGCAAAGGTGGTTGCAAAGATAAGCGGTGAGGATCGCTTAACAACGCGATATCTGTGGAAACGCGGGCAGGGCCTGCCCTACTACACGGAGATTGATCGCTCAAGGGACGATGGCCGGCTTCTTGGTGCCAGATCTTACAACTTGGGACCAACTTTGGGAAGGCCGGTGGCCGTGTACAGGGTGACTTCATGGTTGACTGAAGATGGGGAGCGCGTCCCGAAGACGATCGAGGTTGACCTGGGCGTAGGAAGCCCGCTGGCCCAATACACGCTCACTCGCGTACGAAAGGGCCCGGAAGTCCCGATCGACCTGAGTCGACACTTGAACAAGGGTGAGACCGTTTCCGACTTGCGTGGAGGGCCCGACCGCCAAGGCAGATTCGAGTGGACTGGTTCGTTGCCTCCTGTACCATCTGGTGGCGGCCGCTCGCCCATAGAATGGGGATCCGCGGCTCCGTTGCTGGGCGTCCTCGTTGGTGGCGCGGTCCTGATCTTCGGACTCAGGCAGAGGAGGAATGGGACTTCGTCACGCCAATGAATTCCGATCGAACCGTGATTCTGTTGCCTAATTCGCCTTTTCGCGTGACATTTGACTGTCGGAGGAGTAAAAACAATGCGCTTCCATAACTGGCTTGACCGACGCGACCGCGGGGTGACGTTGGTGGAGGTCATGGTCGTCGTCGCCATCCTAACCCTTCTGGCGGGCCTTATGTTCGGCGTGATCGGCCCAGCTCGGCGCAAAGCGAGCCAGATGCAGTGCCTGAGCAACATCAGGCAAGTCGGCCAGGCGCTGCTAATGTATTCGGAAGACTACTCGGGGGTGACACCCGTTGCCTCCCTTGAAACGGAGAAGCGATGGCCACTCCTTGTGAGTCCTTATGGAGCGACAAAGGCGGTCGCGTGTCCGCGATTTACTAGAGATGCGCCTGAACACCAGTACCGCGGAGGACATCTGGGCTATGCGATGAACGCTTGTATAGACCGTCTCTCCCGTGTGCAGGACTCGTCACGGACGGTTTTGATTACCGACGTCGCCGAGTTCTTTGAAATGCGAGGCAACACGCACATTCGGGAATACCCCCTGTCCCTGAGTGAACCGGATATCTTCATATATGCGCAATTGAGGCGCATCTTCAACCGCAAGGACGACACGGTGGTCGGCGATTACGGGGCTGTCCGGCACAACGGAGGGGCAATCTATGCCCTCTACGACGGCAGCGCCAAATGGCATCGTCCGGAGGATGTGGTGAGGTACGCGAATTGGCATGATTGCTACCCGATCCCCTGGCCCGATCGGGTGCTCGGCCGGCCCGGCGGGCCCAAGTTCATACCGAATATTGGAGACCCTGGGGAATGACTATCGGAGGGGTTTCCCAAACGTACTTCCGACTTCGGTGACTCCCTAGGAATGCACTCGTGGAGTCCTTGATGCTGCGCTCGCTCGTTCGAAACCGCGGAGTCGCATAGCGGCCTGGGCGTAGTCCGCTACCGTCGCCAATCGTAGCTCTGGCCAAAGCGCCTCGTGCCCTGCACGGCGGTCTTTGTCGCTTGAGTGTTTCGAGGTGCCGAACCGCTCGTCATCAAGAGACTGCAGTGGGGCTCACGACGCCCGGGGTAGGACATCACACACAGCGACCTGTAATGTTGGATCGGCCTTTGTGGAGGAGAAGCATGTTCCATACGCGGGTAATCCCTTAGCCTAGCGAAGAGCATTCCTTAGCCAGATTTATGACGTGCGTCATGGGGGCACCCATGACCGCCGTCATAGACTTTCCTGTATACGAGTCGCATAGTCGCGTCCATGCCTGGCCCCGGATGGGGGAGCGGACACGGAAGGAAGGCGAAAGATGAACGACATCAGTCGAAGAGAGTTCTTGGGTTACGCCGCTGCCGCGGCAGGAGCCGGAGTCGGAGCAGAGTTCCTCTTTACTTGGCTGCGTGCAGCAAAGAACATCGAAAACCCGATCGCCTACTACCCGGAACGCGAATGGGAAGAGGTCTATCGAGAGCAGTATCGCTACGACTCGCACTTCTCCTTCGTCTGCTCGCCCAACTGCACGCACGCGTGCAGAATGACGGCCCTCACGCGCAACGGAGTCGTCATGCGCATCGAACCCGCATACGACGTCGAAAGGTATGCAGATCTATTCGGCGAACGCGCAACTGCGCACTGGCATCCTCGAGGATGCAACAAGGGATACACGATTCACCGGAGAATCTACGGCCCCTATCGCCTGAAATACCCGCTGATGCGGCGCGGTTGGAAGCTCTGGGCGCAAGACGGATTTCCCTCGCTCACTCCCGAACTGCGGACCAAATACAAGTTCGATTCACGCGGCACGGACACGCTCCTCAGAACGACGTGGGACGAGGCCTTCTCCCTCATCTCCAAGGCGATGGTGGCGATCGCAAAGACGTACAGCGGCCCAGAAGGAAGAAAGCGCCTCGAAGCCGCCGGGTATCCGCCCGAGATGCTCGACGCCATGCACGACGCGGGCACGCGCACTTTCAAACTGCGCGGCGGCATGGGACTCCTCGGAGTCATTGGCAAGTACGGTCTCTACCGAATGGCCAACATGCTCGGCGTGCTCGACGCGCACGTCCGAGGCGTCGAACCGGAACACGCCATGGGCGGCCGCAAGTGGTCGAACTACACATGGCACGGTGATCAGGCGCCCGGACTCCCGTTCGTCCACGGCCTCCAGTCCTCTGAGCCGGACCTCAACGATCTGCGTCTCAGCAAACTCCACATCCAAGTCGGCAAAAACCTGGTCGAGAACAAAATGGCCGAGTCCCACTTCTTCATCGAATTGATGGAGCGGGGGGGGAAGATCGTGGTCATCACGCCGGAGTACGGCCCGCCCGCGACGAAGGCCGACTATTGGATCCCGGTCCGGCCCGGTGCGACCGACACAGCGATGTTCCTCGGCATCAGCAAGATCCTGATAGACGAAGGGCTGTACGACGAAGAGTTCGTCCGGAAATTCTCGGACTTCCCGCTGCTCGTGCGCGCGGACAATCTCAAGCGCCTCCGAGCATCCGAAGTCTTCCCGAACTACCAGCCTGGACTGCAGAAGGACGGCGCGAGTTTCGCGGAGCAGGGGCTCGAGTCGGAGCAGTACGAGAAGATCGGCGACTTTGTCGTGATGGACGAAGCGAGCGGCAAACTTCAGCCGATCACTCGCGACCACGTCGGCGAGAAGATGGATGCCGCCGGTCTGCGCCCCGCTCTCGACTATGCCGGCAAGGTGACGCTCACGGACGGCTCCGTCGTCGAGGTGAGAAGTCTTTGGAACCTTTACCAGGTCCACTTGCAGGACTACACGCTCGACACGGTGTGCGAAATCTGCCAAGCCCCGAAGGATCTGATCCTCAAACTCGCGCGCGACATCGGCAATCCCGACAACTGGCCGGTCAGCATTCACATGGGCGAGGGAATCAATCACTGGTTCCACGCCACGGAAGCGAATCGGGCGATCTGCCTGCCCCTCATTCTCACAGGAAACATCGGCAAGCCGGGAGCAGGGTGTCACACGTGGGCCGGCAATTACAAAGCGGCGATCTTCCAGGCTGCTCCCTGGTGCGGCGACGGATTCCTCTCTTGGGTGGGAGAAGACCCGTTCAACCCGAACCTCGACGAGAACGCGAAAGGGAAGGACATCAAACTCCGCAAGTGCGCGAAGGACGAAGAGCCCGCGTATTGGAATCATGGCGATCGGCCTCTCATCGTGAACACCCCCGCGGCGGGTCGTAAGGTGTTCACCGGCGACTCCCACATGCCGACCCCGACGAAGTTCCTCTGGTTCACGAACGTCAACCTCTTCAACAACGCCAAGTGGGCCTACGACTCGCTCAAGAACGTCAATCCGGGAATCGACCTGATCATCTCGCAGGACATCGAGATGACCTCGTCCTGCGAATACTCGGACTTCGTTTTGCCGGCAAACTCCTGGCTTGAGTTTAAAGATTACGAGCTCACGGCTTCCTGTTCCAATCCGTTCTTGCAGATCTGGAAGGGAGAGGCGGAGCCGCTCTTCGACACGATGGACGATGTCCAGATCATCGCGGGCATCGCGAAAGCCCTCGCAGACGAACTCAAGGACAAGCGGTTCTCGGACTACTGGAAGTTCGCTCTCGAAAACCGGACGGAGGTGTACATCGATCGCTTGTTGGACGCGTCCATGACCACGCACGGCATGACCGTCAAGGACATCATGGACGGCAAGTTCGGCGAGCCCGGCGCAGCGCTACTCACCTACCGCACGTATCCTCGCATCCCCTTCTACGAGCAAGTCGCGGACAGCATGCCGTTCTTCACCGACACCGGAAGGCTCAACGCGTACTGCGACATCCCCGAAGCGATCGAGTGCGGAGAGAACTTCATCGTCCACCGCGAAGGACCGGAGGCGACTCCGTACCTTCCGAACGTCATCATCTCCTCAAACCCGTTCGTGAGGCCGAACAACTTCGGAATCACGCCGGAGATGCTTCAGTCGAAAGTGCTCGAGGCGGACGTCCGAACGATTGCGAACAACAAGATGCCCTGGCATCAAGCGAAGAGCACGAAGAACCCTCTCTGGGAGCAAGGCTATCGGTTCTTCTGCCTCACTCCGAAAACCCGCCACAGGGTCCACTCGCAGTGGAGCGTCACGGACTGGAACCTCCTTTGGGACTCTAACTTCGCGAATGTGCATCGCCGCGACAAGCGAAGCCCTGGAGTGGGCGAACACCAAATCAACATGAACCCCGAAGCTGCGAAGGAGTTGGGACTCGACGACGGCGACTACGTGTGGGTGGACGCGAACCCTGCCGACCGGCCTTACCGCAACGCTAATCCAAGCGATCCCTTCTACAAGGTCGCTCGGCTCATGCTCCGCGTGAAATACAACCCTGCCTATCCTTACGATGCGGTCATGATCAAGCACGCGCCGTTCATCGCGACCGAAAAGACGGTGAAGGCGCATGAAACTCGGCCCGACGGCCGTGCTCAATCCGAAGACACGGGCTACCAGTCGAATCTCCGTTACGGCAGCCAGCAAAGCGTGACGCGCGACTGGTCCATGCCGATGCACCAAACGGACAGCCTGTTCCACAAGGACAAGATCCGGCCGAAGTTCATCTTCGGCGGTGAGGCGGACAACCACGCTCTCAACACAGTTCCGAAGGAGACCCTCGTGCGAATCAGCAAAGCAGAGCCGGGCGGACTCGACCGAAAGTCTCCGTGGAAGTACGCGCACTCCGGTTACTCGCCGCGCAGCGAGAGCGACATGATGACCAAATACCTCTCGGGCGAAATGGTGTCCGTGGAAGGAGCGAAAGAAGATGCCTGACAAAAACGGAACCGCCTCCGGCACCACGAAGCGTTTCGAAGCGGACGATCCCTACGAGCTGCGTTTCGTCATGGTCCCCAGCGACGAAGACGAGAGCGCCGAGTCAATGGCAGTCTGCGTTGTGGAGGAACTCGCTCTTCTCGGCATGACGCGCGAGCAGGTGTTCACCGTCTTCGAGAATCCCTTCTACGTCGGCCCTCATGCGATCTACAAGGCTGAGGGCGCGGAGTACGTCCAAGCCCTCATTGACACCGTCTTCGGACGGTTCCAGCCCAGCGAAAACTGGAGTGAATTCAATGCCTAAAGTCTACAACTGGCACATCGGTCGAGAGACGGACTACAGGTACGAGGAAGCACACCCGGATCGCCAACTCGTCGCAATCTTCAATACGAACCGCTGCCTCGCCTGCCAAACGTGCACCATGGCGTGCAAATCAACCTGGACGTTCAGCCCCGGCCAGGAGAACATGTGGTGGAACAACGTCGAGACGAAACCGTACGGCGGCTATCCGCGCGGTTGGGACGTTCGTACGCTTGAACTCATCGAGAAGGCGAATCCAGGCGGCCAGAATTGGAAGACGAACCAGAAAGGCGATCGTGCGCCTTACGGCGTCTTCGACGGGAAGACGATCTTCGAACTGGCCCCTATCGAGAGGTTTGCGCTCGGATATGAGCCGGAAGATGAAGACTGGGAAACTCCGAACGTCTATGAAGACACTCCTCGCGCGGGCCTCGGACGACGCGGTGAATATGAGAAGGGCGGGGAATTTGGAAAGCACCCGACTTGGTTCTTCTATCTCGCCAGAGTGTGCAATCACTGCACGTATCCGGCGTGCGTGGCCGCGTGTCCGCGACAGGCGCCTTACAAGCGCAAAGAGGACGGCATCGTCCTCATCAATCAAGAGCGCTGCTGGGGGTACAAGCAGTGCGTTCAGGCCTGCCCGTACAAGAAGGCGATCTACCGCCCCGACACGCGCACGAGCGAGAAGTGCATCGGCTGCTACCCGCGCGTGGAGGGCACCGACCCAGCGACGAAAGGCCAGCCCATGGAAGCACGCTGCATGGGCGCATGCATCGGGAAGATTCGCCTTCAAGGCCTTGTCAGCATCGACAAAGACGGCCAGTGGACGAAGGACCCCGAACACCCCATCTACACGTTGGTTCACGAGGAGAAAGTCGCGCTTCCGATCTATCCGCAATTCGGGACCGAGCCCAACGTGTACTACATTCCGCCTCGCTGGGTCCCGAGGCCGTACTTGCGGCAGATGTTCGGCCCGGGCGTGGACGAAGCGATCGAGCGCTACACGAATCCATCCCGGAAACTTTTGGCGATCCTCCAACTCTTCCGCGCGACGCAAACGATGATCTTCAAATACGAGATCATCGAAGGCAAGAAGATCCGCGACGTGACGACCAACGGCAAGAAGCGTGAGATCTTCAACGACACAGTGATCGGATACGACAAGAGCGGCAAAGAGGTCACTCGGATTTCGGTTGATGAGAAGATTCACGTTCGGCCGGCCAAGTACAGGAACTCGGTGTAAGCGCAAGCTCAAGTGGAGAACGAGATGTTGACGGAAGTGAACGCGGCAACGGCAGACGGCGCGATGTGGCGCGCGTCGGCCTACCGGCTCTTAGGGTTGCTCTTCTCTTATCCAACGGACTCGGTTGCAAGCCGCACATTCGCGCTCGCGCGTGCATTCGAGACAAGTGGAGTGCGCGACATTCAATTGAGCGGCTACCCGTCGCTTCGCGCGCTCACAGAAGCCTGCCTGGATTATCCTACCGAGTCGCTTGAGCGGGCCTACGTCTCCGCATTCACCCACATCTGTGCGGCCGACTGCAATCCGACCGAAACGTCGTACACGTCCAAGCACATCTTCCAAGTGACGAATGAACTCGCCGACCTCGACGCGTACTATCGCGCGTTTGGAGTCGAAGTGGGCGGCGAGAGAACGGACCACATCTCGGTGGAGATGGAGTTCATGGCCTACCTTTGTGTGCGTGAAGCCAACGCCCTCACGGAGGGCGACACAGAGAAGGCGGCCGTGGATTCCAAGGCGCAGAAGGTGTTCCTTGAGCGCCACCTCGGAAGGTGGGTTCACGAGTTCTCCTATCTGCTGCAGCGAAAGCAGCCCGCAGGCCCGCTGGCTGAGGCCGCCGACTTGCTCCCGAAATTGGTGTCGGCGGACGAAGTGAGACTGGACGCAAAGCCGCACCGAAACTTGATCGATGCCATCGAAAGCCTCGAATGCGAGGGCGATGACGAGAACGGAGAAAACGAATGAGCGAAAACGAAAGGGTCGAAGGGCGCAAGTACTCCCTCGTGTTTTTCGGATGCGTGGTGGCGGCGCTCGCGCTCACCGCATTCCAAATAGCGCTGTCCGCGCCGCAAACGCGAATAAGAGTGACGAAGGTGACGGACTCCTTCCCACGTTCGCCGATCGATCCGGCGTGGGAAAAGGCCGCCTCAATTCTGCTTCCCGTGTCGAGCCCGGTGGAAAAGCAGACCCGCGAAGTTCGCCTCTTCGCGATGAGCGACGGAGCAAAACTCTATCTGCTCGCCCGATGGGCGGACACCACCCCCGACCAAACGATCGAATTGCCGAACCTCTTGGCGCCCCAAGGGGTGCTCTACCGCGACGAATTGGAGATTTGGGTCGCGCCCAACGCGAAGACGGAAGCCTACGCGGGTGCGGTCGAGGGTTCGAAGTTGCTCGGCTCGTGGATATGGAAATCGCAGTGGCAACAGAACGCGAACGTCAAAGTCGCCGAAGAGGTCGCCCACGCGTACCCCAAGGAGTTCGTGGATATGTATCCGAACACCGATGAAGCCGTCTTCTTCCCAGCGCGAGCCCTTGAGAACACGAACGCGATCACAGCGCACAAATCCGGCGGCGAATGGCGCGTTCCCGGGGGGACAGACGGATACTTCCGCGTACTGGAGAGCGGCCTGTTCGCAGAAGGCGTGTGGGGATCGGAGATGTGGCACGTCATGTTCACGATTCCGCTTCGCGGGTCGGCTTTTGGAACTCCCTTTGACCTTCGCGAGGGAATCAGCCTCGTTGCCACGGTTGTAGACGGCGGACGCACGGAGCGGAAGGGCCTAAGGTCAGTCTCTTCGCCTGTGCGACTGATGTTTGACGAGTAAGTCGGATCGAACCGAGAAGAGCAGGAAACGAAATGATAGAAAAGGTTTGGCAGAAGCGGCTGGTATGGACCCTGGTCGGAGCCGGGCTGATCGACGCGGGCCTCAATCGGGCGATTCCCGCATGGCAAATCTCGCGGATGCACGCCTACGATGGCGCCGCGAAGACCACGCTCAGCACGGGCGCGTCGCTCTTCGTTGCGAACTTGGTGCTCACCCTTTGCGTTGCGACTGCCGTGATGGTCGCCGTTTGCAGTTATCAGCGAAGCAAGACGTTCAGCGCCGTGCTGATTCTGTTTTCGGCCCTCACCTTGGGCGACGCTATGGTGCCCGACGCTTTGACGGGTTGGGTCTCGTTGAGCGCGATGGCCGCGCTATGCGCGGGCGTGGGCGCGTTCGTGTTTCTCTGGCAGTCTGGGCGTGGATTCTGGAGGTCGTTTGCGGCCTTCTCTGCAGCAGGCACTGTGGTCTCCGGCAGACTCTACGCCGTGTTGTCCGACCCCGGCGTGATGCAGGGCCCGTGGGTTGACACGAGTCGGCTGATGCTCATCGACATCGCCGACACTCTCGCCGTGATCGCCGCCATCGCCGTGTTCTTCGGGTGGGGGCTTCCAGTCACGCGCATTCATCGAGCCGCCGCCTCCATCGCCGTCGTTGTGACCATCGTTCTCTCGCTTCTTGCGAGCGCCATGGGCTATGGATACGCTGCTGCGGTCCTCGCCACTCAGGGCATTCAGATGAACTACTCCTGGGTCGTGTACGCGTTCGCAACCTTCCTTTTCGCAACGACGATCGTCAATCGAATTCTGAGATCCGAGGATGACCGCCTGCAGCAGGCTCTGCTGCTGCTCCTCGTGGCAGGCGTTGTGCCCGTCGCCGCGAGTCAAAACCTCGCAGCAGTCATTGCCCTGGGCCTCCTCAACCGCGCTCTCACCTGGGACGCAGAGCAGGCTGCCGAAAAAAGGGAGGAGTCCGCGGAGCTGCACCCGGCTCCCCCGATTCCGGCAGGGTGAGTCCGGGCTCCGTAGAGCCTGGACTCACCGAGCGCGGTCCTATACCTTCGTGACTTTCGCGACCTGCCCCGTCTTCGCGGACTCGTAGATCGCGTCCATCAGCAGGCTCTGGAGAAGCCCGTGTCGCGGAGACGTCTTCGGCTCCTCCTCGCCGAGGATGGAGCGAATGAAGTTCCGGTCCGGATTCGACGGTTCGCCGAGGCCGTAGTCGTCGGGTTCGTGGGATCCGCGCTTCTGAATGCGAATCCAGCCCCCACCCCAACCGTCGATCGCAACGTGTCCGTCTTCGAAGCAGAAGTCCAGGCCGCTGCCATCGACCGCGCAGTTGCCGCAGATCATCACGTTCGCGAGGGCCCCCGACCGGAAGCGAACGGTCACCACGCCGTTGATGTCGACGTCAGTGCCGCTGTTGTCCGCGATCGCAAACACGGACTCCGGCTCCTCGTCCACGGCCCAAACGAGGCTGTTGAAGAGGTGAGCTCCGCTGTCATACATCTGCCCCCCACCCGATAGCCCAGGATCCTGCCTCCACGTCCCCATGGTGAGGTTCTTCCAATCCTGAGACAGCCATCCCGATGCGGCCTGGAGCGGGCCCAACTCATGTTCCGCGATGATGTGGCGGAGCCGGGCAAGCGCGGGCGTGCAGGGCGTGTTGTAACCGATGCAGACGATGCGGCTCTTCTCCTCAGCGCGGCGCATGATCTCTCTGGCGTGCTCCGAGTTCGTCACCATCGGCTTCTCCACCAGCACGTGACAGCCAGCTTCGAGAGCCAGGCTAATGTGCTCGAAGTGAAGCGTATGCGGAGTGCTGATGACGACGGCCGTCGGCCTCTTCTGTTCGATCATCTGTTTCATGTCCGAAAACGCGGTCGGCTTGTGAGGCGACTCGGCGAACCATCGGTCGGCGAACTGCTGCGCGCGATTCGGCACGATGTCCTGAACCCCGACGACTTCGCATTCCGGAATCTCGTTCAGCCTGCGCGCGTGAACTCCCGCAAATCCACCCGCGCCAATAAGAGCGACAGAAACGTCTGCCATGGGACTTACTTCGGCGCTGCCGACGCGACTCCTCGCGTCAGCGCCCAAACAAAAGGCGATGAACTCGCAGTTTTGACGTCGCCGCCACGAAGGCGATGCTGAGAGCGCAAAGGAACACGAACAGCCACAGCGCCGCTCCCGGCAGCGAATCGAAGATGCCGCCCACCGTCGGTCCCCCGAGAAACCGGAGAATGAGCGGGTGGACCAGAAAGACCCCCAGCGACTCCGCGCCGAAGAGAAGGACGACGCCGACTGCCGGTCCACCCCCCAAAGAGGACCAGCGAGCGTACATGAGAAGAAGCGAGAGCCCCGTCGCATTCACCATGAGCGAGAGATCGCGCACCGAGTTGTTGTAGTACCACGGCAACGGCGAAGATCCGTCCCACTCTACGAGCGTCAGGTCCATCAATAGGTAGACGCCGATTCCCGCAATCGCGAAGAGCCAGGCGACCCCAAGGTACCAACCGTTATCGTCCTGTTTCAGTGACCTGTTCAATCCGCACCACACTCCGACGCAGATTGGAAGCAGGTACCAGATCACGCTCGTTCCCGTGTAAGGAACGAACGCCTCGAAAACGCCCCTCCAATTCGCATTCGCGAGATAGAAGGCCAACTGTGCGATTAGAGCGACACCGATGAGCAGAGCCCAGTTCGCGCGGAATCTCCTCACCATCCACACGAACACCGGCAGCAGCACCGTCATCTGAAGAAGGATCGAAAGAAAGTAAAGATGGTACGACGCTTTGCCCCAAATGAACACGTTGATCCAGCCGTTCAGCGAAGAAAGAGGCGTCGGGACGGAGACACCCCCCACGTCGGTCGTTTCGTTTCCGATATACGCGCGCACGAGGCAGTAGATCAGCGACCAAAGCAGATACGGATACAGCGAGCCCATCACCCGCTTCGAATAGAACGCCCGAAGGTCTCCACTCGTCGCAAGGCTGCGAGCCAGCAACAGAGCGGACAGAAACAGGAATGACGGCACCGCAAAGTGCGTCAAACGGTTCAGTACCTGATACGTCCACCACTCCGCAGTTCCGGAGTCTGCGAATCTGCGAGTGGAGAAGCCGAGGACGTGATGTGCGACGACTGCGAAGATCGCGACCCCCTTGAACGCGTCGTATGCGATCTCTCTCTTCGAACTCGCCCCTGCTTCGCTCGCCAACTCAAGGTTTGGACGATTGCGAGGCGACTTATGTGGCGCTATGTCGTCCCGAAGAGCCTGTCGCCGAAGTCACCGAGGCCGGGCCGAATGAACCGCTTCTCGTCCAGCCCTCTGTCGAGTGCGGCGGTGAAGATCTCCACTTCCGGAAAATCGCGCAGCACGCGCTCCACTCCCTCCGGAGCGGCGACCGCGCACAGCATCTGCATTCTCTCTGCGCCTGAATCTCGCAGAAGGCGAAGCGCGTAGCAGGCAGTCCCCCCCGTAGCGAGCATCGGGTCCAACAGCATCGTGACCCGCGAATGAAGGTCGGGGAGTTTGCTGTAGTATCCCCTCGGCTCCGCGGTCTGCTCGTCTCTCTCCAATCCGATGGTGCCGACGGTTACGTCCGGAAACATCCTCGCAATCGCGTCGAGCATCCCCAGTCCGGCGCGAAGCACGGCCACCGCCGAGATCCCGACCGCGATCCGCTCACCCGACGTCTCCTCGAGCGGCGTGCGAACCGTGATGTCCTGTGTGGGAAGCGACCGGCTCGCCTCGAGCGCAAGCACTCCGGCGAGTTGCTCCGCCAGCGCCCGAAAGTCGTACGGCTCTGTCTCCTGATTCCGCAGCCGAGTGAGAAGGTGACGGGCAACCGGATGATCCACTACCGTCAGAGGCATCACGCGAGGTTACCTTTCGGCCCGCAGGTAACATCCGATCGCCGTGGCGAAGAAGAAACTCGTAATCATCGACGGCTACAGCCTTCTGTTTCGCGCCTTCTACGGCACTCGATTTCTCAGCACGAGCGACGGCAGGCCGACCAACGCTCTCTTCGGCTTCGTCAACATGCTGTTTCGGCTGCTCGAACGTGAAAGCCCGGACTCCATCTTCGTGGCCCTCGACGCCCCAGGAAAGACCTTCCGAGATCATGAATATCCGGAATACAAAGCGACGAGAGGTGAAACGCCTGAAGAACTCAAACCGCAACTGCTCGCAGTGCGCGACCTCATCTCCGCGCTGAACTTCCCGATCTACGAAATGACTGGCTACGAAGCCGACGACATCGTCGGTACCATCAGCCGAAATGCCGAGAAGAACGGTTACGAAACCCTCATCGTCACCGGCGACTTGGATCAACTCCAACTGGTGGATCCGAACGTCACCGTGATGACGACTCGTCAGGGAGTAACCGACGTCGTCTTTTATGACCCACCTGCCGTGCGAGACAGATACGGCATTGAACCGAGCCGAATTCCGGACTACAAAGCCTTGGTCGGCGACCCCAGCGACAACATCCCCGGCGTGCCGGGGGTGGGGGAGAAGACCGCGACGAAACTCCTGCAGCAGTTCGAAACGGTGGAGGACATCATCGCAAACCTCGACAAAGTCGAGGAGAAGTACAAAAAGAAGATCGAGCCTTGCGTCGAGCAGATTCCGAAATCGAAATGGCTTGCCACCATCGCAACGAACGTGCCGATTGACATTCGATACGAGCCTTTTCGGGTCTCGCCTGATGGGCTGCGCGGCGCAGCGGCGATTCTGGAAAGCCTCGAGTTCCGCTCCCAGTTGAAGCGATTGCCCGCCATTCTCGCGCCGTACATGGAGAAGGGCGCCGCCCCTGTCCAGGCGACGCTTGACATTGAAGAGCGGCCCGCCGTGGATGCGGTCGCAGCCAAGTCCGCGGCTGAGGTCTTGAGATGGTTGGGCGACGGCGAGTTCTCGATTCTCGTGGAAGGCGAAGAAGCGGCGATCTGCTCCGGAGGAGAGGTCAAGACGCTCGACGTGATAAGTGCCCACGAGGTGTTTGCCAAAAAGCGCGAGAAGGCCTTCACGCACGACGCCAAGCCACTCATGCTCGCGTCGGGAACTCACGAACGGGTCGCCTTCGACACGATGATCGCTGGCTACGTCCTCCAGTCGGGCCGCACTGAATACAATCTCGCCGACCTTGTCCAGGGATATCTCGACGAGCCCCCACCCAGGTCGTTGGCCGAGCGCGCCTCCGCCATCTCTCGCCTCGTGCCTGAAATGAAGTCGCGACTTGAAGCGGAAGGGCAGTGGTACGTTTGCGATTCCATCGAAGTGCCCTTGACTCCGGTTCTTGCGGACATGGAGAAAGTGGGCATCCGTGTTGAGCAGTCGCTTCTGGCCGACTACAGCGGAGAACTTGACCAAATGATGCGGCAAACCGCATCGCGAATCCACTCCCTGGCCGGAGAAGAGTTCAATATCGGCTCGACGCAGCAACTTGGAAAGATCCTCTTCGAGAAACTGGGCATCCCGTCACCGAAGAAGACCAAGACCGGCTACGCGACCGGAGCCGACATCCTGAGCCAACTCGCAGCCGAATACGAAATCTGCGCCGAAGTTCTCAACTGGCGCGAGTTATCCAAAATCAAGAGCACTTACGCCGACGCGCTTCCGAAACTCGTGGGTGCCGACGGGAGAATTCACACCACCTATCAGCAAGCGGGCGCCGCAACCGGCCGTCTGAGCAGCGCCGATCCCAACTTGCAGAACATCCCGATCCGCACGGAGATTGGACGCCACATCCGACGCGCGTTCATCGCGGACAAAGGTTTCGACCTCGCCTCGCTCGACTACTCGCAAATCGAACTGCGCCTCCTGGCTCACGCCTGCGGCGACCCTACGCTCGTGGACGCATTTCAAACGGGGAAAGACGTGCACGCCGCCACTGCGTCCATCATGTGGAATGAGCCGATCGAAAACGTTTCAGGCGCGCACCGCCGCTACGCGAAGATGCTGAATTACGCAGTGTTGTACGGGGTGACGGACTTCGGACTCGCCAACCAACTCGGCGGAGCCTTCACCGTGCAGGAGGCGAAGCGCCTCATCGAAAACTACTTCGAGCGCTTTCCGAAAGTGCGCGAATTCATGGACGCGACGATCGCAGAAGCCCGGGCGAAAGGATTCACCACGACCTTGGTCGGTAGGCGCAGGTACTTCCCGGAGATTCACTCCGCGAATCGAGCCATCCGGCAGTATGCGGAGCGACAGGCCATCAACGCCCCCCTCCAGGGCGGCTCGGCCGACATGATCAAACTCGCGATGCTTCGGGTGAGAGAACTGATTAAGGGCCGAAAGAGCCGCCTCCTGCTGCAGGTGCACGACGAACTCCTCTTCGAACTCCACTCGTCCGAGAAGAAACTCGTGACAGATCTCAAGGAAGCGATGGAGAGCGCTCTGCCGCTCTCGGTTCCCGTGGAAGTGGACGTCTCGGTCGGACCGAATTGGTCCGAACTCAAAAACTGATGCGCACCGCCAAAAGGGGTGCGCATCAGTCCGAGTACTGCGCGGTTACAATGCCGCTTTCGATGCCACCGAGGGATCGATCCTGAAACTCGGTCCCATAGTGCTGCTCAAGGTAACCGTCACCAAATACTTGCCTTTCGCGCTCGAAGGCTTGGCTTTAAGCAGTGCGGAAAGCGCCGCGTTCAGATTCTCCTTGAGTTGATCTTCGGAGAACGAGACTTTGCCAATTGGCATATGAATAATGCCGGCCTTGTCGTTGCGATATTCGACGCGCGTCGCCTGTTTGATCTCGCGCACCGCGCTCGCGACGTCGTCCGTCAGCGTTCCGCTCTTCTTGTTCGGCGTCTTGGGCCCAAGCACGCGTCCGATCTTCGCGAGCACGGGCGCCATCTCCTGAGCGGCAATCAGCACATCAAACGCCTTGAATCCGCCCGCGATCTTCTCGACGAGTTCGTCGCCTCCGACTTCGTCCGCGCCAGCGGCTTCCGCTGCCGCAGCCTGATCGCCCTTCGCCAATACGGCGACCTTCCGCGATTTCCCGGTCCCATGCGGCAGATTGCACGTTCCCCTCACGTTTTGGTCGCCCTTCTTCGAATCGATGCCGAGTCGAACCGCGAGGTCCACGGTTTCCGCAAACTTGGCCGTCGCCGACTTCTTAACGAGCGCCACCGCCTCATCGGGCGAGTGGAGGGTGAGGCGATCTGTGCCCTGCCTCACGGCTTGGTAGCGGGCGCTGCGCGCCTGCTTTCTGACGTTCTGTCTCATGTTCTTCTCCTTGTGGTTCTAACGAGCCTTCGCTCTCCCAACTTGGCTTCGCACTATTGCGAAGCCGAAATCGTCACTCTTCGATCTCGATGCCCATCGAGCGCGCCGTTCCGGCAAGCACGCGCATCGCTTGATTCACGTCGTCCGTGTTGAGGTCTGCCATCTTCTGCTGCGCGATCTCCCGCAGCTTGTCTTTCTTTAACTTGGCGACCTTCTCCTTGAGCGGACTGCCGCTGCCCTTCTCGACACCCGCCGCTTTCTTAAGCAGGTCGCTTGCGAGCGGCTGCTTGATGACGAACGTGTACGACTTGTCTTCGTAAACGGTGATCGCGACGGGAAGCGTCGAACCGATCTGGTTCATCGTCATTTCATTGAACTTCTTGATGAACTCCATCATGTTGATGCCCGCCTGACCGAGCGCGGGACCGATCGGCGGCGCAGGCGTCGCCTTGCCGGCAGGGATGTTCAACTTGATGTTTCCAGTTATCTTCTTTGCCATTTCAAATCACCGTCAGACTTTCTCAACTTGCGTGAAGTCCAATTCCACGGGCGTATCACGCCCGAAAATCGTAAGCAAAACTTTCAATTTCTGCCGATCCGCGAGCACCTCTTCCACCTTCCCAGGGAAATCCGCGAAGGGGCCTTCGAGCACGCGCACCGAATCGCCGCGCTGCCAGGGAACGTGCGGCCGTTCCTTGCTCTCGTCAATTCGGCTCATGATCCCTTGAATCTCGGCTTCGTCCATGGGCACTGGCCGCGTTCCCGAAGACACGAATCCTGTCACGCCCGATGTGCGCTTGATGAACTTGAACAGTTCGTCGTCTGGATTCATCCGAATGAGCACGTACCCAGGGAAGACTTTGCGATCCGCCTCGATCCGCTTGCCGCGAATCGTCTTTACCGTCTTCTCTTTCGGAATCAATATTTCAAAGATGTCGCGATCCCAATGGCCTTCCTCGATCGCCATGCGGCGAATCAGTCGGCTCACCTTGTCTTCGTGGCCCGCGAGCGTGTGGACGGCGTACCAGGAACTCGGCATTACGGCCGGCCCCCGAGAATCGCATCGATCCCCGTTCCGACCACGAGCCCGAACGCCCACAGGTAAATCGAAAACACGACGCAGACGATGAGGACAACTCCCGTCAGACGAACGGTTTCAGCGCGCGTGGGCCATACGACCTTGCGCATTTCCGCGGCCACCTCTGCGAAGTAGCCCTTGAGGCCCCCTTTTGCTTTTGGCAGGGGGATGCGTTGCGGCGGCTTATGCTTGTCTGCCATGAGGCGTTCTTGCTCCCGGACGAGTTGGGGGGAACCCCCATAGAATACTTCGCGGGAGGGCCTTTCCGCAACCGCCCCTCGGTACACTCGTGGCCATGTTGACCGGAACTGCTCTGTGGATCGCCCTCATCCCAGCCCTCGGGCCGATCGACCGATACGGCGGGGCGCCAACCGTCGCCGACGGGGCCGGAATCGCCCTCAAGACCGAGATGGTGAAGATCGCCATCGGCAAGCGAGATGCCGCCGTCGAAGCGCGCTACGTCTTCAAGAACCTCACCGCGAAAGAGATCAAGACCAGCCTGAGGCTTCCTCTAATCGCCACGGACTCGCCCCTTCCTCCAGCCGCCAACCTCTTCCCGGAGTTCAGGGCCACCTGGGACAATGCCCCGGCCACGTGGACGCTCAGCGCCGGCCCGCAAGTCGGGGGCTCGGAGGTCTTCTCTTACGAAAAGTCCTACTTCATCCCCGTGCTCCTGAAGCCAAGCGCGACCCACGTCCTTCGCTGCTCCTATCGGACCTCCCTCGGCAAGGCCGACCTCGCCCGGTATGTCGCCTACCGAACGGGCGGCGCACGGTCCTTCGAAGGGAGAGTCGAAAGGGCGGACCTCAGCTACACCTACGCACCCGACACCGTGTTCGAGATCCTCGCGTTCACCCCCGCCTGGAAGTGGGCGTGGGGCACAACCGGCGCCTACTGCATGAGGCAAGACTTCGAACCGGCCGAGGGGGAGACCATGTCTATGGTCTTCTATCCCGCGGACCTTCGCTGAACACCTGCAAATCTGCCTGGTTCCTCCGATAATTCAGCCTGGACGGCGGTGACCGTCCCATGGAGAGATCGGAGAATGCCTACCCAGGGACACGCAAAGGCGCGTTCGGACGCCATGAGCATTAGCGCGGCCAGCGCCATAACCGGCGTAGAGATTCACACCTTGAGATATTGGGAGACCGAGTTCTCGGAGTTCCTGAGTCCGGTTCGAACTCGAGGGGGCCAAAGGCGATATCGGCCCGAGGACATTCAGACCATCTTCACCATCAAACGCCTGCTGCGGGATGAGATGTACAGCATCGCGGGGGCTCGACGGTTCCTGCAGATGCAGATGCGACACGCGGCGTAACTCGTGAATCCACAGACCGCCGTCACCGAGTCTCGGCAACTCCAGTCTAAGCGGAGATGGCTCGAAGCCGAACGGCCCATCCGCGAGGCTCTCGCAGCACACCCGAATCATCCCGAACTCTGTCTCGAACTTGCGATGCTTCGGTGCTTCGCCGCGGCGGAAGACGAAGCGCTCCGCCTTCTTCCTCACGCCCGCACGGCAGAGGGGGGGGCGCGCCTGGTCGAGATCCTCGCCGCTCACTACAAGTGCCGAAAGCTCGCTGCGCGAGCGCTCGGCATCAACGATCCCGTGGCGGAAGACGGATGGAGGGCTGCGCGAGCAGCCGCCGGAGCGATCGGAATCTCAATCGAAGATCTGCCTGGAATCCGCCTAACGGCTTGCCTGATCGCCAAGAACGAAGAAAAGCACATCGAGCCCTGCCTTCGCTCGCTCAACGGCTTCGTGGATGAAATCGTGGTCGTCGACACCGGTTCGACTGATCGAACCGCCCAGATCGCCGAATCACTCGGCGCGAAGGTCGGCGTCTTCGAGTGGTGCGATGACTTCGCGCTCGCTCGCAACGCCTCACTCGAACTCGCCACCGGAGACTGGATACTCTGGATTGATGCGGACGAGCGACTCGACGTCGACTCGAAGACGTCCCTCATCTCGGGCCTCGTAAGGCCTCACTTCGGCGGATACACGATTCAAATCCTCAACTTCCTCAACGAAAGCGAACAGATCGATCAAATCATCCACCGACCGTGTCGCCTGTTCCGAAAACTGCCGGGCGTGCAGTTCGAAGGAAGAGTCCATGAACAGGTCGCACCCTCGATCGAGCGTCTCGGCCTTCCCGTCGCGAGGCTCGAAGGCGTGCGCCTTAAGCACTATGGCTACAGAAGGGAGGAGCGAAAGGCGAAAGGAAAGGACGAGCGCAACATACGCCTCATCGAGCGTGAACTCGAAGAGAGCCCGGACGACGGCTTTCAACTCTTCAACCTCGCAAACAGCCACTTTACGATCGGCAACTGGTCGCAGGCAGCAGAGAACTGCGAGCGTGCGTCAAAAACCCTCGCACCGGGAATATATCACGGACAGTTCTGCTATCAGCTCTGGGCGACATCGCTCCACATGCTGGGCAAGAACGAAGCCGCGCTCTCCGTCTGCGCCGCTGCGCAAGGCGCGGGATTCGGTGGCCCGTTAGTCGAATTCGCCCGCGCGATTGCACTCAAAGCCCTCCAGCGATACGATGAAGCGATCGAGTGCTGCCGACTGGCCGAGTCTCTTCCGCTTGACGACTCAGAGACGGGCGACCGCTCGATTTCTGCATACAAAGCGCGCTTCCTCGCTGCACAAATCTACGAGGAACTCGGCGACTGGACTTCGGCCGCTCGTGAATTCGAATCCGTCTGGCAAACCGTTCCGGAGTTCCTTGCAGCGCGCCTCGGCCTCGCCAACGCGCTGAGACATCTCGGCGAATTCGATGAGGCCCTCGAACACGCGAAGGCGGCGATGAGTTCACCTGATGTCGCCGCTACCGCGGCCCACGTCGCGAAACTGTGCGCCGCCCAGTTGGGCAATCCTCACGAGATCGTCAGAATCCAGGAAGCGCTTTGGCGCACGGATGTGAACGACGAGGCCCTCTGGGCGCAGTGGGCGCTCGCTGCGGAGCAGGCCGAAGATTGGCCCACCGTCGCTCGCGCTTATGCCGAATATCTATCTCGCTTCGAACCCACCGCGCCCGCGATGATCAACGCAGGTCGCGCGCTCGCTCACGTCGGCAAGCATCGCGATGCGCTCGAGTGTTTCGAAGAGGCGGCCAGACTGGATCCCCAGGACGCGAACGTCTATTTCAACATCGGCGATCTCATGTACCGGTGCGGGAACTTCGCAGACTCGGCGATTTCGTACAAGGCTGGTCTCACGCTCGACCCATCGAACGCAGAAGGTTGGTTCACCCTCGGCAATGCCCTATTCCAATTGAGCAAGCACGAGGCAGCCCAAGTCGCGTACGAGCAGGCGATACGCATCAGGCCTGACCACCACCGAGCCGAAGCCAACCTTTCGGCACTGAAATCGGAAATGCTGCGGCTCGCGTCCTAACTTTCGCTGCGCCGCTTAATCGCGTCCAACATCCCGGACACGTTCTGTGTGACGATGTGCAGGACGACCTTCTTCAGGAGTGCGCCCAGCAGGGGAACATCGTACTCATACTCGAGGTAACTGTGGAGTTCGGTCCCGCCGTCTTTCTCGCGAAACTCCCAGTATCCGACCATTTTGTCGTAGTCCCCTTCGGTCTGTCGGAAGTCAACTCGACGAAGTTCGCGATTCCATCGGTCCTCCTGCTTCCACTTAACCGTAAGGCCGAACTGCGGAATGCGCCCAACCCACTCCGAAATTACGAGGTCTCCGTCCTGCTCGCGTGAGTTAACTTGAATGGACTTCACATCCGGCATGAAGGTCGGATAAGCCTCCAAATCGCGTGCGACCTCCATCACGCGCTCAACCGGCGCACCGATCTGCTTGTCCATCTCCACTACGGGCATGAGATGGAGGTTACCGCCACACGGCGTCATGCCGCAATTGGTCAGGCCTGAATTGGGGCATCGGCCTCCGTCGAAGGATGCGCGCTCTTATCCGTCGTCCGTGCATTCCCCGATGAGCCTCGCTCCCCGTTTGTAAGTCAGGTAACCGTATGCCCATTGGATCATCACCAGGATTCGGTTATCGAATCCGATGAGATATGTGATGTGGATGCACGCCCACACGAGCCACGCGGCGACTCCGTTGAATCGAAGGCCCCAGATGTCTGCGACTGCCGCACCACGTCCGATAACCGCCAACGACCCTTTGTCTCTGTAGCGAAACGGCGGCAGCGACTTCCCGGCCATCCGGGCACGGATCGTCTTCGCGACGTATGCCCCCATCTGCATCCCGGTTTGCGCGACGCCCGGCGGCTGGGTGGGGGGGGCCGAGAGGTCGCCGATGACGAACACGTTCGGATGACCCGGCATTGTCAAGTCCTCGAGCACCTTGATTCTGCCAACCTTATCGGTCTCCGCCCCAAAAGCGTCGGCGAACTCGCGGCTGACCTCGGTCGCGCGAACTCCAGCCGCCCACAAAACGGTCTCCGCTCGGATCGTTTCGATTTCCTCTCCGCGCTTGAGAGTTACGACACCGTCTGAGATGTCCGTGACAAACGTGCTCGTCTCGACCGTGACACCCAGCCGCTCCAGCCTTCTTTGCGCCTTCGACGAAAGAGGTTCCGCGTAAGTCGGCAGCACGCGCCCCGCGCCTTCCACCAAAAAGATGCGAGCCTCTTCGGGATCGAATCTCCGGAACTCTCCGCGCAGCGTCTTGTGAGCGAGTTCGCCGAGCGCTCCAGCCAACTCGACGCCAGTGGGTCCTGCGCCGACGACGACGAAGGTGAGCAGCGCTCTCCGAAGTTCCGGATCCGAAGTGACCTCTGCACGTTCGAACGCGCGAAAGATTCTCCGCCGCATTTCGAGCGCGTCCTCGATGGTTTTGAGACCGGGCGCCCGCCCCTCCCACTCATCGTGGCCGAAATACGCGTGGCGCACTCCCGTCGCAAGAACGAGCACGTCGTAAGCGATCTCTTCGTCGCGTGTCTTCACCACGCTTCGCGCTGCGTCGATTCCGATCACATCCCCCATGACCACCCGCGCGCGGCGGTTCTTTCTGAGAATTGCGCGCAGCGGATTCGCTATGTCTCCCGGCGACAGCCCTCCCGTAGCAACCTGATAAAGAAGCGGCTGGAAGAGATGAAAATTCCGCCTGTCTATGAGCGTAATATCCACGGGCACTCGCCCGAGCGCCTTCGCAGCATAAAGGCCGCCGAACCCGCCACCGACGATTACTACCCTGTGCTGCCCCACCGCCGTCCGCTCGAGGTCGTTCGTTCTCTATCTCAGGAGATGCGCGCTGCGACCGAGAACTACTCTCCCGGCGTCGCGGACGTTCCCGGCCGGCCTGTCCCGGACACGTCGTCGTCGAGCGCGTCCTTCGCGCGCCGTAGAATCTTGTAGTGGTGAACCTCGAGCACGAACTCCTTGCCCTCGAGCATCGTTTTGATCGAGCCCGCGGATGACTCCTGTTCGGGCTTCCACTCTTTGGTGCGATGAAGTTTGCCTGTGACTTCGATTTCCATCGAGTCCGCGATCATGTGGAACCGATTCACCAGGAACTGCATGGCGTCGCGCAATTCCTTGCGCGTCGGGCGAACTAACAGCGGTTCCGTCCCGGAAATCAGCTGCTCATAGTTCGCGCCGAACAGGTTTTCGTCAAACTCGCACCAGACCCTCGTCTGATCGGTCGCCTCGTGCGCCCTCGCGAGTTCCCGCCACTCTTGCGCAACCTGCTGGAGTCGGTTGAAGACTCCGATCTCCGCCGAACCTGCCCTCTCGTCGTCTCGGCCTTCGAGCGAGGCAAGCGCCTTCTCCGCCTCGTCATGCGGCTCGAAGAACGCCTTCCAGTCGAATCCGGGCGGAGGGCACAGCAGGAAGTAGTACTTCGGCGGCTCCACGTCCACCTTCGAACTCACCCCCTCGCCGAGGATCCATCCCTTCACTGTGATCATCGAATTCACGTGCCCGCCGATGGCGTCGTATTCGACCGACTTCGCCTTGGCGACCTCGGGATCCACGACCGGCCCGGGCGGAGGCGGAGTGCAGGCTGCAGCGAGAAGGGCCGAAAGAGCGGCGAGATGTCGAGGCTTCACGCCAATAGAATGACCTGACAGCCGCCGAATGTGCAACCCGTGAGACCGTCGGCCCCTCGAAGCGTCCGCCCACTCCCGGAAACCTCGCGCCCGAATGCCCCTCGCTGTCACAATGGAACCCTCGAACCAACCAAAGGTGACTCTATGGCAAGCACCCTTTCCAAGCCGACGTCCGAACTGGCCCAACTCCTCGGCGATGATGCGGCGTATCTACTCGAACACAAGTGCGCGACCATCGACAGGTCCCATCTCGCCGCCCCGGGACCCGACTTCGTAGACAGAGTCTTCACCCAGACCGATCGAAACTCGCAGACCCTGCGAAGCCTGCAAGCGATCTTCGATCACGGCCGACTGGCGGGTACAGGCTACGTGAGCATCCTGCCCGTGGATCAGGGCATCGAGCACAGCGCCGGCGCCAGTTTTGCGAAGAACCCCGAGTACTTCGATCCGGAGAACATCGTGAGGCTTGCAATGGAGGGCGGATGTAACGCTGTGGCCTCCACGCTCGGTGTGCTCGGCGCGTGCAGCCGGAAATACGCGCACCGTATTCCGTTCATCGTCAAGATCAACCACAACGAACTCCTCACCTATCCCAACAAGTTCGACCAGGTGATGTTCGCGTCGGTGGAGCAGGCGTGGAATCTCGGAGCGGTGGCGGTCGGTGCGACCATCTACTTCGGAAGCGAAGAGAGCGGCCGACAGATTGTGGAAGTGAGCCAGGCCTTCCAAGCGGCGCACGAGCTGGGCATGGCGACCGTCCTTTGGTGCTATCTACGGAACCCCGCATTCAAGAAAGACAAGGACTACCACGTTGCCGCAGACCTCACGGGTCAGGCGAACCACCTGGGCGTTACGATCGAAGCGGACATCATCAAGCAGAAACTCCCCGAGAACAACGGCGGATACACGGCGCTCAACATGGACGGAGGCTCCTACGGGAAGGCCGACAAACGCATCTACACGGATCTAACATCCGATCACCCCATTGACCTCTGCCGGTATCAGGTCGCGAACTGCTACATGGGCAGGGCGGGACTCATCAACTCTGGAGGCGCCTCCGGTGAGAACGACCTGGCGGACGCCGTTCGCACCGCCGTCATCAACAAGAGAGCCGGCGGCATCGGACTCATCAGTGGCCGGAAGGCCTTCCAACGACCGATGAAGGACGGCGTGGCAATCCTCAACGCCATCCAGGACGTCTATCTGAACCAGGACATCACGCTCGCGTGATCTGAGAAGCCTGGTGCGCCCACCAACCGATAATTCCAAGGGGGCACCGCCCCCCGAGGAAGATCGGCACGTGAACACGATACGAAGGACCATGAGCCTCTTGACTCTCGCGGCCCTGGCCGGGTCCATCCCGGCAGCCGAGCTGCTGTGGACGGCCAAGTCTTCTGCCGTAGCCTGCGCGGAGGCCTCCCTCGACGGCCTTTCGCTCGATCGTGTGGCGAGCGTGCTCCTCGCCGAGCCCGTCGTGCAATCGCAGCCGTCGTTTGTCGCCTCCTTCTTTAACGGGCGCTCAGGCGACAACGAAACGAACCAAGAGTCGGGCCTCCTCGCATGGCGAGACAAGTTCGGCCCGATCTGGACTCCCGCTTCCTCGGATCGTGCGATGCTGGTTTCAGGCTGGGGTCCCGACGCCGGCCCTTGGACTCAAGACTCGCTCGGCGCTCCTTCATACGACGGCGCGGTGTGGTCATCCGGCGAAGCCATGGGAGCAAGGCCGATTGACTATGGTGCATCTCCCTTGATCCAATCGGGCATCGGCAACTGACCACCGGCCCCGGTGCCAAGATGTTCACGCGTGGAGACGCGTGTCGAAAAGGTCAACCTCGAAAGCCCAAACGCAACAGCGATTCGCCTCGCTGCAGGCCTGTTGCGCGATGGTGAAGTCGTAGCGTTTCCGACGGAAACAGTGTACGGTTTGGGGGCGAATGGGCTCGATGATGCGGCCGTGCGCCTTGTGTACGAACTCAAGGGGCGCCCCGCCGACAACCCGGTCATCCTCCACGTCGCAGACGCAGCGTCCGCGAAGCGACTCGTAAGCGAGTGGCCCCAATGTGCAGAAGCCCTTGCAGAGAAGTACTGGCCCGGGCCTCTTACGTTCGTTCTCCGCAAGTCTTCGATAGTTCCGGAAGTTGTTACCGCGGGGGGGCCGACGGTTGCGGTTAGAGTTCCCGCCCATCCAGTTGCTCTTGCCCTGCTGCGCGAATTCGACGGCCCGATCGCTGCGCCCAGCGCGAATCGTTCAAGCAAAACGTCGCCGACGTTGGCGGATCACGTGCTGCGCGACTTCGATGGCAGGATTCCCCTCATCCTCGATGCGGGCCCGACCGATGTGGGAATCGAATCAACGGTCGTAGACCTAACTGGCCCCGTCCCCGAAGTCCTGCGGCCGGGACGCATCACGCCGTCCCAAATTCGTCACGCCCTCGACGGAGATGTTCGCGTTCATCGCGGCGATGCGGAACGCCTCTCCTCACCAGGGATGCTCCCGCGCCACTATGCGCCGACTGCCCGGCTCATCCTCCTCGAACAGGATGCTCCCCTGCCACAAGAGGCCCCCCCCGGCAAGACCGCCTACCTGACTCTCGCGCAGCGGCGCGACGTCCGTGCCGACGTCTGCGTGTTCATGCCGAACTCGCCCACTGAGTACGCCAAGAGGCTCTATGCGACGCTGCGAGACATGGACGATCAGAGTGTGGGAGTGATCCTGGTAGACATGCCGCCCGACACAGAAGAGTGGTCAGCCGTCCGGGACAGGCTCCGAAGAGCCGCTCACTGACTCAGAGCGCTTTCAGAATCCAGGAGACGACCGCCTTCGCTCCGTTCTTCAGCGCCTCCCGAAACCTCGGGTCCGGAGTGAAGATCCTGTGCACTCGCGTCTGAACGCGCCCAGCGTCCGTGTCGAAGTCGCCGTCCCAACCGCACCGAAAGCACTCCGAAGCGGACGACACGTTCACCGTCGCGCAGAGCGGACACACCTTGAGCACGCGCTCCGGATGCGGTTTGCGTGCTCTCCGCTTGGGTTTGAAATCATCGGCGTCCTGGCCTGGCACGTTTCTTATTTCGGCTCAGGGACCGATTCCGTTGAGAGCGAGGCGCGAAAACCAGGTGAACCTAACTGCCTCGTTCTTTTCGGAGGAAAGACTCGACCGCGCGACCGACGATCGCAAGCGACTCCGCGCTGCACTTGTCCGGCGTGTCGTCGAGCGTGTGCCAGTAAGGATACTGGAAGTCGATGAGGTCCATCGTCGGCAATCCCGCCTCGTTGAGCGGCAAGTGATCGTCTAAGACCTGCCCCTGTGCTTGCCTCGGGAACTGCTTGGAATACCCCAACAGCGCCGCGTTCCGATAGAACCGCTCGACGACGCTGCGTGCGTAATATTGACTGTAGGATTCAATCGGGATCTCAAGGTCCTTGTCGCCGACCATGTCGAGCAATATCCCAAAACTGTAAGCCCCACGCTTCATGTTCTTCGCAAAGTGCGTTGCGCCGAGGAACATCTCGTTGATTTCGGGCCCCAGGTCTTCGCCATCCGTGAACAGAAACGTCACGTTGACCGGAGGCGGAGTCTGTTTGAATGCGCGCATCAGTTCGAGTAGAACGCTCACTCCGCTTGCGCCGTCGTTGGCTCCGACGATCGGCTTCTTCTGCTTCTCGACGTCCCACTCCATGTCCGCTGTCGGTCGCGTATCCCAGTGCGCGAGCAGGAGAACGGTCGTCTTCGCTCCGACGTCCATCGTCGCGACGACGTTCCACATCGTCACCTTCGACTTCGTTACGCTCCACTCGTGCGTGAACTCCTGAGTCTCGACCTTGTCTGTGTACTGCTTGGCCTGCGCGACGATCCAATCCCTTGTCTTCTTGTGAGCCTCCGATCCGGGGTATCGGGGGCCAAAATCGCATTGGGCCTTCAAAAGCGCGTAGGCCTTCGTCCCGTCGAAGTGAAGAGTCTCGGACCCAGTCTCGTGTCCCTGCGAAGGCGTTCCCGCGCCCTTTCCAGTGGATGCGCAAGCAACGGCGATGCCGCCGATCGCTACGGCCGCGCTAAGTAACGCGGCGGGTGCGGACCGCCGACTTTGCCCTTGAGGACAGACTCCAGCGACGCTCCCGTCTCGCGAACGATCTTCGACTTGTCCCATAACTTGAAAAACCCCAGTGCGCCGCGCGCGACCGACGCAGGCATCGCTACATCATAGCCCTTCGATTCCTGAAGGGTCTCGCCGTCCACTCGTATCTCGACAACCCGCGAGCCCGCGGGCGCGGAGGGCGAAAACGTGACCGTGAGGCCGGCTGGGTGCAGGAACGAACTTCCGAGGTCGGGCAGATTGGAGAGCGAACGCTCCAGGGCTTCTCTCAGAGTCTGACCGGAAATCCGCACCACGACGATCTCCTCGGTCGAGTACAGAAGCATCGAGGCGAGATCGCCAGACTCCGACGTAGGCTTGAGCAGGCCCGCCGGCAGCAGCGCCACATGTGTGCCTGCCGCCTGGGCGATGAGGTCGGCGGCCGACTGCGCGCGCATGTCGTTCAAACCGGCTGGCTCGCGCACCTGCGCGAACGCCGTAGACAGCGCCGCAACCAAGACGAAGACCGGGAGGCGTCTCATTCCCACGCAATTAGACAACGTCAGGGGCCGTTTGTTTCGGGCATTTCCGCCTGAACCGGCCTGGGGCTCTTCCACCCTACCTTTCGGCAGCTTCGGCCGCCCCGTTCAGGCCCTCCACTCTCGTTCCACCTCCTGGCCCGCCACGCGCAGGTTGGAAACCGTCAGCCACTCGAGGCCGCAGTCCAACCTCGGCCCCTCGAACCCAGGCGCCCCAGGGTCGACCCCGCACGCATGGCGCAGGATCAGGTCCACCAGCCAGGAATGCATGTAGTCGTCCACGCCCCGATAAGCGCTCGGCGCCCCGGTCTCCGGGTTGTAATGCTCGAAGCAGTTGGGCCGAGTCGGGTCATCGGCAAAGCACATCATCCTCACCCAACGCATCAGAAGTTCGCCTGCCGACTTCCGCACATCCAAATTCGGAGAAGCCGCTAATGTCTCGACCATGTGACTGTTGACCATTGGCCAAACGCGCCCGTTCCACGGACAGTTCCTCTTCGTGCCGCGCCATATCGCCGACGGCGAATACGTCGGGTCGTTGCGCGGTGCCGTCGCAACGGGATAAGGCGTCCAGAACTCGCCTTCGTTCAACAAGTGCCGATGAACCGCTGCCTCGTTCTCCGTCGCAAACGGCTCGTACGCGAGGGGATAGAACCCTACGGCGTTTAAGTTGGGCGAAAGCGTTCCTGTCCTGGGATCTCGGTCGCGAAACGCGTCCACGCCATCCCATAAAGACTTTTCGATGCTCGCGCGATACCGCTCCTCGCGCATTTCGTTCTTTGCGCGAATCTCACCGTCTTTCGCAAGTTCTGCGAGGGCCGCGCTCAATCGCCATGCATACGTCGTCGCGTCCACTCCCTGCATCCGAAGTTCAGCCCAATCGTCGTCCGCCTGCGCAACGAACGCATAACGCGACGAGTACTCCTGACCCGTCTCATTCTGATCATGCACGTTGATGAGGCCCTCAGAATCGGGATCACGCTCCCTGGCGAGAAAATCAGCGTAACGAGCGAGAGAGGAGCACGCCTCTTCACCAAAAGACTCATCCGGATGAATCGAGCAAAGCAAGCGAATGGCGTCTCCCCAATTTCCGTGATAGAAGTCTCTCTTTGCCCGGATCGAGTACGTGTGTCCGGGAAAAGAACCGTCCTCCAACTGCGCGTGCGCGAAACTCCGAAAAACGCCCTGCGCCATCTCCGGATTTCGCATCCATGCGGTCTCCCTCGCGTGGCACCATCCCGAATACGAAATCAGGTTTCGAAACGCGCCGATGCCCTCGAAGATGCAAGGATGCGGATAGGCGGACAATGCCCGATCCACGCTGCTGAGCCGAAGCCCGAACCAACGATTCCAATAGGCGTGAGTGAGGTAGGGATCGCTGCACTCGAAGTGAGGGACCTGCGCGAAGTACTCTTTCCACGCAGCAGCGCTTCGATCTTGCGCGCGCGAGGAGAGCGCATCGCGCAGACGATTCGTTGCGGACTCGCGATCCTCGCCTGCCGCAGCGCCGAACTGAACCGTCTTACGGTCGCTCAGCCGGCAGTGAGAGAGCATGTGGAACTGATGCGCCCCGAGTTCGCTCGACATCGCCTCGAGACGGCCTTCGCGGAAAAGTTCGTACGCGGGCGACGCTTCGACCCACGGCGGTGTGTCCGCGAATTCAGATCGCACGGTCGCGACCCCGAGCGGCGCTTCGTCGCTTCCGATGGCGATGCAAAGCCCCCCCCGAAGCGAATTGATTGAGGGGCCTCCCGCCCGCGTCTCGATCGCATCCGTCGCGAGCCGCTCCTCGGACATTTCGGAAGGGAAGCGAACTTCGAAATCCCAAACGAACCCCTCAGCGCGCCCGTCGCGCGTCAATCGTTCACAGCCGGTGATGCGCGAGCACGGCGGTGGAACCTCGGCCGCAGATTGCGCCGACCAGAAAACCAAATCCACCGGCCCCACATCCGTGACCAGCTCAAACTCGGAAACCCAAGCCTGATCCTCCGTAACGCAGCGGATCTCGCGCATCACCATCTTCCCGGCGACGTGCATGATCGTCAGCCGATCAGGCCGCCAACCCTTGAGGTACGAGGAAAGCCGAACCGGCTTGCCCCCAACGTACACAAGCGCCGTAAACAGACGGTCGATCCGGATGTCCGCGTAATAGCACTCGTCCCAGAACCCAGGCGCCAGGAGCCAGCGAGGGAATGGAGGCGCATACACGGCGCCTCGGCCGCCTCCGAGAAACCACTTGTCCTTCCGACCGAACAGCGAGAGGGGATCCAAGCGGGCCGAGATTACCCATCGGGGAACCGCCCGCCGGCAGGAGTCTCAGCCCGCAAGCCCGAAGCAGGATACGCGGATGTCGGAGGACCGTGAACTCGAAGGCGCGCGTCACCGCGTCGAGGATCAGTCCCGCGACGAAACCGTCCAGTTCGAAGAGGGCTTCACTCTCCGCACGGTATTCGGCGGCCTCTTCATAGCCCTCGTCATGCTCCCCGGAGGCCTGTTCCTCGCCCTCGTCGCAGGACAGGGCATTGGCGAAGCGGCGGAGTGGGTGACCATCGTGCTCTTCGCTGAGGTCGCCCGCAGAAGCTTCGCCCCCCTCAAGAAGCAGGAGATCTACATCCTCTTCTATATGGCGCTGAGCCTCACGTCGGCCCTCGCCATCGAAAAGGGAATATCGGGCGGCCCGTTCGGCGAACTCGTTTGGCGAGCCTATTGCGTGCAGTCGCCCGCATTCGTCGGTTTCGCTGACCAAGTGCCCCCATGGGCCGTCCCCCGCATCGGCTCCCAGGCCCTCGAGAATCACAGTTTCTTTCACGCGGACTGGGCCATTCCCATCCTCCTTCTTGTTCTCGTCGAAGTCTGCGTCCGATCCAGTTGGATCGGTCTCGGCTACGCGCTGTTCCGACTCACGAGCGACGTCGAGCGGCTGCCCTTTCCCATGGCGCCCGTCGCGGCCAGCGGCGCAACCGCCCTCGCAGAGGCGGGCAGGAAAGAAGAGAGTTGGCGGTGGGGCATCTTCAGCACAGGCGCAGTCGTTGGCCTCATCTTCGGATTCGTTTACCTCGCGATTCCGATCTTCACCGGAACCGTCTTCGGCGACAGCGTCGAAGTCTTCCCGATCCCCTTCGCCGACTACTCGAAAAACGTGGAGAACTGGCTTCCCGCCGCCCTCGTCGGCATCAGTTTCAACCTCGGCAACATTCTCACCGGATTCGTGCTCCCCTGGCACATCGTTCTCGGCGCGTGCATCGGCTCTGTTCTCGCGCAAATCGTCCTCAATCCAATCCTCTACAAAGCCGGCATGTTTCCAGACTTGCTTCATGGAGGCGTTTGGTCCACGAAACTCACCGTGGACATGAACTTCTGGCTCAGCGTCGGCATCGGCATCAACGTAGCCGTCGGAATTCTCGGCATCGCCCTCGTCATTCGACACTTGCGCCAAAGCGCTCAACTGAGGCGGGAAGCAGAATACACGCTCGCCCCCCCTCCGGGGAGGGGGGACTTCCCGATTTGGCTCGCCGTCTCCGTTTGGGCCGTGGCGACTCTGATTCTCGTCGGCCTCTGCAAATGGCTCGTTCCGACCTTTCCGATCTGGCTCCTCCTCTTCTTCGGCCTCGCCTGGAGCCCGCTGAACAGTTACATCTCAGCGCGCATGCACGGACTCACGGGCCGTGGCGTCTCCTTCCCCTACCTCAAGGAAGCCGCCGTCACCGCCACGGGCTATCGCAACGTGGACATCTGGTACGCGCCGATTCCGATCCACGACCACGGATGGGCCGCGCAGAGGTTCCGCGAAATCGAACTCACCGGCACGAAATTCACAAGCGTCATCAAAGCCGAAGCGTTCATGTTCCCGCTAGTTCTCATTGCGAGTTTCTTCTTCTGGGCTTTCTTTTATTCCGGTCCGGCAATCGACGGCGGCCAGTATCCCTACGCGCAGAGGTTCTGGCCCTTCTACGCCAACACGGAAGCAGTGTGGAAGCAGGTCAACCTCGGCGGATCCGAGATCTCCTCCAACATGCAGGCCATCAAGCCCGCCTACGTCGCAGGAGGAACCGCGGCCGGACTCCTCGCGTACGGGGCGTTCGCTCTGTTCAAACTTCCGATCCTCACCTTCTACGGCTTCGCAGGTGGCGTCGGGTTGTGGCCCGCCAACACCATCCCTCAACTCCTCGGAGCCGTGTTCGGAAGGCGCTACTTCGCCCGCCGCTACGGGGAGGAGAAGTGGGCGTCCTACGCGCCCGTCCTTCTCGCCGGCTTCGCCTGCGGAAGCGGCCTCATCGCCATGGCCTCGATCGCCCTCGCCCTGCTCGCCAAATCCGTCTCCTCCCTTCCGTACTGATCGCACCGAGGCAACGGCCACGCACACGGCCCACCGACGATTTGCTCAATACACTGAGTAAAAATACTCAGCGTCCTGAGTAAACCGTAGACCGCCCTCCTTCCCCACTACGCACGGCCCCCGGCAATCGCCCCGTGGCCTCCCTCCAGTCCTGCGCCCAGCAGCCTCCACGCCCAGGGGAAGGCTTTTCGACCACCCCCAGGCGACTCCACTCCATAGCAAACGCAGCGCTGAACATGGGGCCCGCGCGGAGCATCGGCGCCAGACCCACACACGGACTGCCGACCGCCACTGACACTCACATCAAGCGTGCCTTGGATCGAGGAGGAGTGCCCCTCCCGGCCTCAGCCCGCTCAGCTCCGCCCCTCGGAGCGCGAGCCTGGGTATCTTTCTGCCACAGGCATCACAGGGGTCAGGTCGCAAGACGGGGGAGGAATCGCTTGCCTGATGTAGGAATCGGAACCGGTCAGCGCCTCATCGACGGCGTGACGGAATACCACGCTGCCTACTTCGCCCATGAACTAACACGCCGAGCCGCCACGGACGATCCGGACAAGCTCGCGAATTCCCTTCTGAATTCCGGTATAGACCTCAACCCCCACCAAATCGACGCAGCTCTCTTCGCCTTCAAGTCGCCCCTCTCGCGGGGCGCAATCCTCGCTGACGAAGTCGGACTCGGCAAAACCATCGAAGCCGGGCTCATCATCAGCCAGCTCTGGGCAGAACGGAAGCGAAGAATCCTCATCATTTGCCCCACCATGATCCGAAAACAGTGGGCCCAAGAACTCGCCGAGAAATTCTCCATCGACTCGCTTATCCTCGACCGCAAGGCCTACAACTTCGCGAAAAAACAAGACCGAGAGCCCTTCGCACCAAACGACCAAGTCGTCATCTGCTCATACCACTTCGCCAGCGCGCAGCAACTCGACGTTTTCAAATTGCACTGGGACCTCGTGGTTATAGATGAGGCCCATCGCCTTCGCAACGTCTGGAAGAATCCGTCCGGCATCGCCGCGAAAATCCAAAACGCGGTTGAGAACCGCCCCCTCGTTCTTCTCACCGCCACGCCCCTTCAAAACACGCTCCTCGAGCTCTACGGTCTCGTTAGTTACATCGACCCGCATATGTTCGGCAACATCGACGCTTTTCGCGCGCGCTACATGAGCGGGCCAATCCAAGGGCGAGAACTAGGCGATCTCCGAGCACGCCTGAAGCCGATCTGCCAAAGAACCCTCCGACGCCAAGTTCCCGAAATCCGCTTCACCCACCGGCTCCCGCTCACCCACCCGTTCGAACCGAACGAAGACGAACAGCGACTCTACGACCAAGTCTCGGCATACCTCCAGCGAGAAGACATCGTCGCGATTCCATATCGCCAGCGTTCGCTCCTCATTCTCATCGTTCGCAAGATCCTCGCTTCGTCGTCGTTCGCCATCGCCAATACGCTCCAATCCCTCATTGACCGCCTGAGAACCGAAGGCGGGGACGCGCTCGAGCGGCTCGAAGAGGACGTAGACAGCGCCGAAGAAACCGCCGACGAATGGAGCGAGGCCGAAAGCGAAACCGACAACCTCATCGCCAGGTCGCCCGAAGACATCCGCAAAGAAATCGCCGAACTCTCCGAATACCTCGAACTCGCGAAGTCCATCACTAAGAACGCCAAAGGAGAAGCGCTCCTCCAGGCCCTCGACAAGGGCTTCGAAAAGATGCACGAACTCGGCGGAAACCGCAAGGCCGTCGTCTTCACCGAATCAAAACGCACTCAGCGCTATCTCGCCGACCTCCTCAGCGCGAACGGCTACGCCGGTCGGATCGTCACCCTCAGCGGTTCCGGCAGCGACGAAAACTCAAACCGCATCTACCGCGAATGGCTCCAAAGGCACAAAGGCTCCTCCATCGTCACAGGCAGCAAGCCGGTGGACTTCCGCTCCGCCCTCGTCGAAGAGTTCCGCGATCGCGCCGACGTCCTCATCTCCACCGAAGCCGGCGCCGAAGGCCTCAACCTTCAGTTCTGCTCGCTCGTCGTGAACTACGACCTCCCATGGAATCCCCAGCGCGTCGAGCAGCGCATCGGACGCTGCCATCGCTATGGCCAAAGGCACGACGTCGTCGTGGTCAACTTTCTCAACCAAAAGAACGCAGCCGACCTCCGCGTCTATGAGCTCCTTTCCGAAAAGTTCAAACTCTTCGAAGGCGTGTTCGGCGCGTCCGACCAAATCCTGGGCGCACTCGAATCAGGCGTGGATTTCGAAAAGCGCATCCTTCAAATCTATCAAACCTGCCGGACAAAGGAGGAGATAGACACCGCCTTCGACGCCTTGAAAGCCGAACTCGAAGAGCAGATCGAACAGCGCATGGCCGAAGCCAGCCGCAAACTCCTCGAAGACTTCGACGAGGAGGTTCGCGAGCGAATTCGAACCACGGGCCAACACGCCTTAACGCGCCTCGACTCCGTTAGCCGCATGCTCTGGCAGCTTGCCAAATACGAACTCGGCGATTCCGCTCGGTTCGATGAAGACGCCCTCGAATTCGAGTATGAATCCGAGCGCTATCGGGTCGCGAGGCCGGGTGCGTATCTCGACGGCGTGATCCGCTTGGCGCCCGGCTCGCCTCTCGGCGAAAGACTCATCGCCCAAGCCGCCTCCCGCGCGCTCGGACCTGCTCACGTCGTCTTCGACTACACGAACACTCCGGAGAGGGCAGGCATCCTCGAGCCGTCTCTCGGCCGATCGGGTTGGCTCATGCTGTCGGTGCTTTCTGTCGAATCGGAGCAGGACCGCGAAGACCGCCTCCTCTTCTCCGTGCTGGACGACGGCGGCGAACCCCTCGAATCCGACTTCGGCGCGAAACTGTTCACCCAGCGCGCGAAGTCCGTCTCGCCCACCCTCGTCCCGCCGGACGTGGAGACTGCCCTCTCCAACCGCGCCGAATACCTGAAGAACCTCGCGCTCGAAGACATCGCCCAAAAGAACCGGCGATTCTTCGAACAAGAACTCGAAAAACTTGAACGATGGGCGGATGACCTGAAGCACGGCCTCGAGTTCGAGATCAAACAACTCGACCGCGAGATCAAAGAGGTCGCCCGCGAAGCCAAACTCGCCCCGACCCTCGACGAAAAGGTCGCCCTCGAAAAGAAACGCCGCGAACTCGAATCCAAACGGAACCAGAAGCGCCGCGAACTGTTCGAGGAGCAAGATAAGATCGATTCGGAAAAGGAGTCACTAATCAACTCCGTCGAAGCCAGGCTTAGCACTAACGCGCGTTTGAGCATGGTCGCAATGCTTCGATGGAGTGTTGCCTAACGGGGGTTTCAGTTATGCCGGAGAACATCGAACACCTCGAACAGCCCCAAGCAAGGGAGCACCGGTACAAAGTCGGCGTTCACTCCTATGAAGAGCAAGCACCTCCAGCGGATGACAAGATCACAGGCGAACATCGAAAGCACATTGAGCCGTGGTTGACTGCACTAGCGCAGAGCGAGCACCTATCGCTGTTGATTGGAAGCGGCTTCACGCACGCTGCCGCCCACCTCTGTGCCGTGAAGGCGCCAGATATGTCTTTGCGGGAATGTGCGACGAGTATTGATCGTCGAATCAAGTCTTACCTGCAGAAGGATAGTTCCCAGCGACCATTCGATCGCGAGCCGAATTTCGAGGATCAACTTCAAGCCACTCTAACATTAGCCGGTGGACTCGCTATCATCGGACGACTGGAACTTGCAAACGATGTCCAGTCCGCCATCCGTGCATCCCTTTTCGAATTTCGTAAGTCAATCGTAGACTGCGAGCACGAGCTTCGTGCAAGGTTCGAATGCAAGGGCACATCACAAGCGCTTGACTATCTCCAATCTTTTTTGTTGTCATTTGCGAGCCGAGCTGGCACGCGTGATCGCCTGAATATCTTCACTACGAACTATGACCGCCTGATTGAATATGTCTCGGATGCGGCCGGTCTTCGATTGCTCGACCGCTTTGTTGGTACTCTGTCCCCGATCTTCCGATCCACCAGGTTGGGAATAGATATTCATTACAATCCTCCCGGCATTCGCGGAGAACCAAGATATCTGGAGGGCGTTGTTCGATTCAGTAAGCTACACGGTTCCGTAGACTGGATCGCGGAGCACAATGCAATCCGAAAGGTCCCGTTGTCGTTTGGCGATTCCGATTCGTTGCGTGACGACGGTTCGGACGTGCTAATTTATCCGAATGCGTCTAAGGACGTTGAGACATCAATGTATCCCTACTCCGATCTTTTCCGCGATTTCTCCGCTGCGGTGTGTCGGCCGAATGCGACACTCATCACGTATGGATACGGTTTTGGAGACTCGCATATCAACAACGTAATAACTGACATGATGACTCTGCACTCGACTCACCTCGTTGTCATCTCTTACGATGACGCTGGTGGTCGTGTGTCCGCCTTTCTAAACGACCTCGGCAAGCCGGCCCAAACAACAGTCTTGCTTGGCAGTCACTTTGGCGATCTCGAAACGCTTGTCAAGCACTATCTACCCAAGCCTGCAATAGATCCCATCACAATGCGCGCGGCTGAATTGGTGCGTAGACGAACAGTCAGCTCGCACGAACACGACGACGATCCTCCGGAAGGAGAACCCAACTCAGAGGGAGGTGAGGGTTTATGAGTTCCCTCATAGAAAGATCAGAAGCATTACAGATTGGCGTTGTAGAAGAAGTCTCCCCTTCTAAAATCGTCGTGACTTTGCACGCGGATAGTCCTAGCGCCATCGCGCTCAATGCCGGTGACCCAGTAGCATTTCCTCGCATCAACAGCTACTTGCTCATTCCGAATGAGGAAGGAGCAATAGTGGGTCTGGTCACCTGGATCGGCATAAGCCCTACCCCTTATCCCAAGAGACTGGGCTACCGCGATTTTGGCCTCGTTGACCTCCCGTTTCCTACACGTAGACTGTACTTATCGCCGATGGGAACTCTCTCCTTTCGAATTTCGGAAAGTGGAGCAATTGAACCGGAAATGCGAAGAGGAGTGTATTCATTCCCAAGCGTCGGCGACAACGTACAGTTGCCTACAACTGACCTGCTTCGGCGGATCGTCGAAATTCCGAAATCAATTGCGCCGGTTCAAATTGGCGTTGCACCTTTGGCTCATGGTGCACCTATCCGTGTTCATCCAGACGTAGTCTTTGGTCGGCACCTGGCGATACTTGGCAATACCGGTAGTGGCAAGTCCTGCTCCGTTGCTGGCCTGATTAGATGGGCGGTTGAATCGGCTCGGGAACCCAATACCAAGAATCCGGGCACCTCACATGCGCGGTTCATAGTGCTGGACCCCAATGGTGAGTACAGCAAAGCATTCCAAGATTCAAATGGTATCAAGGCTCGTGTATATCAGATGGATCCGGATTCGGACGAATCGTTTCTGGCACTACCTGCGTGGATGTGGGACAGCCGCGAATGGTCAGGATTCACCGAGGCCAGTAGCGGCGTCCAGAAGCCTATCCTGAAGAAAGCGCTGAGGTTGCACCGAACTAGTGCGAACTCTACCAACGGCAAAGTTGATGAGATTGCGCAGTACGTCCTTGGATATCATGAGATATTCCAGGGTATCGGCAACACTTTGCCGAACTCGTTAGCAACTTGGCAAGATCGTCAAAACTGCAAAACTCTCGGCAAACAGCTCCTAGATGCTGTTGAGTACTTGCAGAAGAGTGGACTGGGTGACCGCGAGCGGATGTTTCAAGGGTTTCAGGCAAGTGTTCAGGGCATCGTAAACAAGTGGAATGGCAGTACTGATCCGACGGTGAGTGATGTGCAGCAACTCCTCACATTGCTAACTGGTCTTAGGTCGCAACTTCCAGAAGATGTGAGGACAAGCGCTGCATCTGAAGATGCACCAATCACGTTCGATCCGAATATGCTCATACACACTATTCGTGCATTAGCTCGAGCAGAAGGAGGGAATGCTGCTCACCACGTCGAGCCTCTAGTTACCAGAATCGAAACGCTCCTCAGCGACGAGAGAATGAGGAAGATTGTTTCTCCCGAGGAGGACATCAAACTCGAAGAGTGGCTTGACAAGTTAATCGCCACAAACCCGGCTCAATCCGGAGAAGTCGCAATTATTGACCTCTCTCTCGTGCCAGCAGATATTCTACATATCACAATCAGTGCTTGTGCAAGACTCGTCCTTGAAGCGGCAATGCGATTCAGGAAAATCGGGAAGAAGACCCTGCCTGTCGTCATCGTTCTAGAAGAAGCGCACTCCTTTATCCAGCGCAGAACTCGGGCAGAAGATGATCGGATGATTGCTTCGGATCTTTGTCGGCAAGTATTCGAGCGTATAGCCAGGGAAGGGAGGAAGTTTGGGGTCGGAATGGTTCTGTCTTCTCAAAGGCCATCTGAGTTATCTCCTACGGTGCTTGCACAATGCAACACCTATTTATTGCATCGGATTGTCAGCGACGACGACCAGCGCCTCGTCAAGCAACTTGTTCCCGACAGTCTTACCGGATTACTCGAGGAGTTGCCCTCGTTACCCCAGCAAGAGGCGATCCTTCTTGGTGCAGCCACGCCGGTGCCCATAAGAGTAAGCATGCGAACGTTGCCAAAAGAGCAGCGGCCTGATTCAGAGCATCCCCCGTTTTGGAGAGTTTGGACAGGCGAAATCGAACTACCGCTGGATTGGAAGCCAATCGTTGAGGACTGGACAAAAGCAGTGCCTCCGTCGAATGGTGGAGCGGACCCAGGAGCCGCCGAAGACAGCGGGGGAGACGCGACCTAGTGAGAAAACAACGCCTTGAACTGACGTGGATTGGGAAGGAGGAGAGGCCGAGGTTGGAGCCTCGGATTCTTCTGCACGATATGGAGTAGATCGGGTGAGCAACGCACAAAGGCAGTCACCGCTAACAGGAAAAAAAACGTCGTACACCAGACAGGCCCTCACAGATGTCATTATTTACCATGAAGATCCAAGGCTGGGAGAATGGGCAGCGACTGAGACAGTCGAAGACCACGGCTTTCACATTGACAGCCAATACGGATACCAAACGAATCGCCTGAAGTTATCCCCGCAAGAAACTAAGAAGCTCATCGCTCTCGCCAGATCTAAGGTATGGCGAGCTGAACGATTGAGGGATAAGTCAATCCTGTTCATGACGTTAGATGGCGTTGAGGATTTCCTCGCAACCGGCGAGCGCGACCGTTGGACTGCGTGGCATGCCGTCCCTCCCGAACTCCTGTGGCAGGAGGCCCAATCGCTTACGTTTGAAGACAAGGTCGCCGCGACACTAACTAATCTGGTTCTGGCGGAGGAAGAGATGGGAACGGGCGCTCGGCTTGGACTCGGCCTCGAACCGTATCCCGGTAGCTATGCTGCTGCCGCCACTGACGAACACTACCCTATGGGCATCTTGTACGGATGTTTACCGGGAGAAGGACTGATGGTTCTCCAATACTTGCGCGAGCAAGGATGGATCGTCGCAGGACCCAATGGCACGCATCACGGTGTGACGATCTACATCACTCCGCGTGGATACGCTGCTGCCGATCAGATCAAGAGGGGAGAAAGCGAAGCTGATCGGAAGGCGTTCCTAATTTGCAGGTTCAATGATGCGCTTGATCATGTTTACCGGGAGGTGTATCAAATCGCCGGCGACCATCCCGAACTTCGTTGCCCCGTTCATCGTGTTAAAGACGTCGAGCATGTTGATCGAATAGACGACAGAATCATGCGCGAGATCGAGTCGGCGACAATCATCATCGTAGACTTGACCGATGCCCTCGACAATTTCAATGTCGCGTTGGAGGCAGGATACGCGCTCGCTCTCGATAAGCCTATCGTCTGGACAAAGCGAGACGATGGAGAAGCGATAAACCTGCCATTCGATATTCACAGTCAGAATCTGATGAGTTGGAAGCGAGAGGGAGACGATTACGGCGACTTTCTCGATCGGTTGCAGGCTAGAATGAAGGTCGCAATAGACAAGGCACTCGGGTCTCGAAGATGAAGAAACAACGTCTTGAGTTGACGTGGATTGGGAAGGAGGAGAGGCCGAGGTTGGAGCCTCGGATTCTTTTGCACGACCCGGGGAAGTCGTATCACTCGATATACGACGTTCCCGACCCTCGGTTGGAGCATCTGGACGAGGAGGAGGGGAGGCGGGTCAAGTACGAGAACCTCCTGATCTACGGCGACAACCTGCTCGCGCTGAAGGCGCTGGAGCAGGAGTTCGCGGGAAAGGTCAAGTGCATCTTTATAGACCCGCCTTACAATACAGGCTCCGCGTTTACTCACTATGACGACGGTCTGGAGCACTCGCTATGGCTGACGATGATGCGAGATAGGTTGGAACTGTTGCGCAGGCTACTGTCGGAGGACGGATCCATCTGGATCACGATTGATGACAACGAGGCGCACTACTTGAAAGTGTTGTGTGATGAGATATTTGGACGCGCGAACTTCATAGCAAATGTCATTTGGCAGAAAACCCACACACGTGAAAACCGAACAGACATTTCGACCGTTCACGACAACGTGCTGCTGTATGCTATTGATGGTCAGCTATGGAAGGGAGTGCGAAATCTATTGCCGACGTCTGACGAACGAGAAGCTCGATACTCAAACCCTGATGATGATCCTAGGGGGCCTTGGGCCTCAATTCCGGCGCATGCAAAGGCGGAAAAGGGGCGACGCGAAGCTCAGTTTTTTTCATTGAGGACTCCGAGCGGACGCGAAATCACACTGCCACCAGGAACTTGTTGGAGATTTACGAGAGAACGGTTGCAGGAGATGATAGAAGACAACAGAATTTACTTTGGGCCTGATGGTGATAACGTCCCTCGTCTGAAAAAGTTCTTGAGAGAAGTGCAGGGAGGCTTGGTTCCCACAACGCTTTGGCTATATAATGAAGTAGGATCAACTGGGACGGCAAAGGCTGAGCAAGTTGCTCTACACCCCAACCTTGCTCCGTTTGCTACGCCTAAACCCGAAGGCCTTATAGATAGGGCATTGACCATCAGCACTAACCCAGGCGACGTCGTCCTCGACTCCTTCGCCGGTTCTGGCACGACCGGAGCGGTCGCGCACAAGATGGGGCGTAGATGGATAATGGTCGAACTCGGCGAGCACTGCCACACGCACATCATCCCCCGCATGAAAAAAGTGATTGACGGCGAAGACCAGGGCGGAATCAGCAAATCAGTGGGATGGAAGGGCGGTGGCGGGTTCCGCTATTACAAACTCGCCCCCACCCTCATCCAAAAGGACAAATACGGCAACGACGTCATCAACCCGGCATACAACGCCGAAATGCTCGCCGAAGCGATGTGCAAGCACATGGGGTTCCGCTACGCGCCCAGCGACGAGATCTATTGGATGCACGGGCAAAGCACCGAACGCGACTACATCTACGTCACCACCCAACCCCTCACCCCCGCCCACCTGCAATACCTGAACGAAGAGGTCGGTCCCGAACGCTCCCTCCTCATCTGCTGCACCGCCTTCCGAGGCAACCCCGACAACTTCGAAAACCTGACCATCAAAAAAATCCCCAAAGCCGTCCTCGGGAGGTGTGAGTTCGGGCGGGACGACTACTCGCTGGAGATCCGCGAACTGCCGGTGAGAGAAGAGCCTGCCGAGGACGATACCGACAACGGCAAGCCCCGCGGGAAAGAAAGGAAGAAACAGACCCCCAGCCTCTTCACGCAGGAGACGGGGGGATGAGCAAGCACGTTCACGAAATCAGCCAGCGGCTGTCGCTGCGACCTCCTCAGCGCGAGTCGCTAGAGATTCTCCACGACGTGGTCTCCGATCTCGATGTTCTTCGGTGCGAGAATACTTCAGAAGCCCTTGAGCGAGTTCGCGAACGTTATGCTTCCGTTACAGACTTCGAGCGAGACTTTCCCTCGCTTTGCTTTGCACTCGCGACTGGAGTCGGCAAGACCCGCCTCATGGGCGCGTTCATCGCATACTTGTTCCGCGCCCATCAGATTCGCCACTTCTTCGTCCTTGCCCCGAACCTCACGATCTACGACAAGCTGATCAAAGATTTCACGCCGAACACGCCGAAGTATGTGTTCGAAGGCTTGCACGAGTTCGCGACACGATCTCCGTGGCTCCTTACAGGCGACAACTACGAACAAATGAACATCGGCGCGATCGAATTGCAGAATGATGTAATCGTCAACATCTTCAATATCTCCAAAGTCAACTCGGAAGTGCGGGGTGGCAGATCTCCTCGAATTCGCCGCCTTTCCGAATACATCGGCCAAAGTTACTTTGACTACCTCGCCGAACTCGACGATCTCGTTCTCCTCCTGGACGAATCGCATCGTTACCGCGCGACTGCGGGCGCGCGCGCGATAAACGAACTCAAACCGATTCTCGGTCTCGAATTAACGGCGACCCCGAAAGCAACCGGCACATCGGGCCAACCGTTTAAGAACGTCATTTACTCGTACCCGCTATCGAAGGCGATGGCCGACGGCTTCGTCAAAGAGCCGGCAGTCACAACGCGCGAGAACTTCAACGAGAAGAACTACACCTCCGAACAATTAGAGCGCCTGAAGTTGGAGGATGGAGCCCTCGTTCATGAAAACACGAAGGTCCATCTCGAGGCGTACGCACGCGAAACCGGCGAACCTTTCTTGAAGCCCTTTATGCTCGTCGTTGCGCAAGACACGACTCACGCAGACCAACTGAAGAAGCTAATTGACGACGATGGATTCCTTGCTGGTCGATACAAGGGCAAGGTAATCACCGTGCACTCAAAGCTGTCTGGGGAGCTCAACGACGATGCGCTACAAAGCCTTCTAAACGTCGAATCGGCCGACGAGCCCGTCGAGATCGTCATTCACGTGAACAAACTGGGCGAAGGTTGGGACGTCAAGAACCTCTACACGATCGTGCCTCTCCGGGCGTCGGCCTCGGAGATCCTCACCGAGCAGACCATCGGCCGCGGCCTCCGGCTTCCCTATGGCATACGCACGGGACGCTTCGAGATTGACACCCTCAGCATCATCGCTCACGACAAGTTCCAGGCGATCATCGAGAAGGCCAACGAAGCCGATTCGATCATACGGAAAGGAACGTACATAGGACGCGACGTTCCTGACAAGCCGCTGAAGCCGATGGAGGCTCCGACCAAGGCGCAGAACGCGATCTTTGGAGGAGAAGTTCCGGTTCCTGCGGGCAGAACACACACGCAACCCCCGCTCTTCTCCTCGCGGGAAGAGATGGAAGTCGCAAAGGCAGCGTTCGCTGCCATTGAGCGGATCAGCAGGCTGCCGACTGCTGGTGAACTGCTTTCGGAAAAGGCGCAGGAACTACTGGTGAGAGAGGTAGTGTCTGCCCAGCGATATGATCAAGCCGCGCTCAAATTGGTGGACGCAGTAGATGTAGAGGACATTGTTCGTAAGACCACTGAGAAGTACGTAGAGTTAACGATGCGGATACCTCGCATCGTTGTTCACCCTTCGAGTGAGAGCAGGTTTGTGTTCCACCCATTTACGTGGAAACCGCCTAATAACCAATATATGCCCGTCGCTTCGGACCTTTTACGGCATGCGCTCTCTTCGGGGGAAGTCCGACGCCTCGGCGGGAGTCACGGCGTCGTCGATGAAAGTGTTTTGGCCAATTACATCGTCAGGCACCTCATTGACTTCGATGACATTTGTTATGACGAGAACGCCGATCTCCTCGTCGGGCTCGCTGAGCAGACCCTCCACTGGCTTCGGTCGTATTTGGGCGACGAGGAGGACTTAAAGAACGTGTTACAGTACCACGGCCGTCACATCGCTGCGCACATACACGACCAGATGGTCGAGAATTCTGAGGTGATCGAGGAAGGCTATGCGGGGTCCGTATCGAAGGGATTCGTCGTCTTGCAATCCCAGACGCTCATTGCACTCGCTGACGCTGACATCGCTGACTACCGTGATGATCCCCCGAAGAAGTCGGAAATCAACCGCCTCGTGTACAACGCATTCGCCAAGTGTGCGTATTTTCACCAGAAATTCGACTCTGACCCCGAAAGGCTATTTGCAGCGATCCTTGAGCAGCCCGGCAATGAAGTCCTCAAATGGGTCAAGCCCGCTCGGGGTCAGTTCAAGATATTCTTGCGCGAAGGGGGCACTTACAATCCGGACTTCGTCGTCGAAACGAACACCGAGATGTTCATCTGCGAGCCGAAGAGCAGCAAAGAGGTGACGAATCCTGAAGTCCTTCAGAAGAAGGATGCCGCTGTGGCTTGGTGCGAACATGCCACCAAACATGCCCAGGAATCGGGTGGCAAGCCGTGGACATACCTGCTCATACCGGACGATGAGATCAAGCCGACCTCGACTTTCGCCCACCTGGCAGCTCGTTTCCGGTGCGCCTGACTTTCCCCCAGGCCCCCTCCCCAACAAACACAAACGCCCCGCGGCCGAGAGGCCGAGGGGCGCTCCTGCAAACAACAATAGAAGGGAACTACATCCGCTCGAAAGTCGCAGTCTCCTTCGAACCCTTCACCGTGAACTTGTCCTTCGACACCCACGTGATCTCGCCGCCGGAACTCGACTTCATCTGATCCATCATCTGCGCCTTCTGACCTTCCATCGCCGGCTTCATCATGCTTTCGATCGCAGGGTCCACGCCCGTGAACTTGAACTGCACGTCGGAAGGAGTCAACGCCATCGTGTTGCCAGTCAGTTTGTAAGTGCCGGAAACCGTCGTGCTGCAGGCCGCAACCACCACGACCGCAAGCACCGGGAGAAAGCAAAGTGCTCGTCTAACCATTCGGCCAGTCTATCACCCAACACCCGCTCCCTGCCTGAACCACAGCGCCCGAATCCTGCCCCTGCGACCGCGATTCAGCCTGAAAACCGTCCTCCATCAGGCGGAACGGACGACGCACGCAACCCCCGGCCCAGCCGCCCGCTAAAATGAACCGGTGAGGCTCTTCGGCGGCGTGTTCCCGGATGAGGACGGCAGAGATCGGGCCGCGACCGTCGCCTCGGCGCTCCGCGAACTTCTGCACGGCAAAGGCAGATGGGTCAAGCCGGAGAAACTACACATCACACTCAAGTTCTTCGGCGATGAAGCGTCGGTCGAAGACGCAGCCGAACAGATCGAACGGGCCGTACAGGATGCGAAGGCGTTCACCCTCTCGCTGGATTCGATCTCCGCATTTCCCAATCCGTCTCGCGGACGAATCCTCTTCCTCGCCGCATCCGAAGACGAAGCGCTCGTCTCTCTGTGCCGAAGGCTCGATGAATCCGATCGCGATCCGAAACCTCATCTAACGCTTGCGCGATTCGAAAGACCCGTGCGCGTGCCCCAAGTAGACTTCGAGCCCATCGAATATCCTGTGACCGAACTGCTTCTCGTCCAATCTGTGCTCTCAGGCCCGGATGCCGGCTACCACGTCCTTCGAAGGTGGCCGCTTCGATGAGCGCCTTCACCACCTCGAGCGACGACCGATGGCTCTTCTGCTTCACGCATCCCGACGACGAGATCTCCATCGTCGCCTGGATTCGCAGACTGATCGCCGCGAATGCGCACGTGCATTGCGGATGGAGCGTGACGAACGAAACGCGCGAAGCCGAGGCGCGGCGCGTGATGAAGTTGCTCGGCGTCCCCTCCGAGAACCTCCACTTCCTTCGATTTCCCGATGGCTCGGCTTGCGAGCATCTCGCGCCTCTTTCTGAGGCTTGGAAATCCGTGCTGGAAGTCGCGAAGCCCACGCGCATCGTCGCTTGCGCCTTCGAATGTGGTCATCTCGATCACGACTCGACGAACTACGCCGTCCATCGCGCCGCGTCGTCCCTGGGCATCGAAGGCGCACGCTACGAAGTCCCCCTCTATCACACCTACCTCACGCGCATACCGGTGATTAACCGATTCGCCGATCCGAACGGCGAGGAAGTTCTCCACCTCGATCCTGCGGAAGCCAACCTGAAACTGCGCGTCAGCCGCATGTACCCCAGCCAAAACATCGCCTCGCTGCTCGTTTGGTACACGATTCTGAACTGGCTGAAAGTCCGTCCGGCCGCCCTGTGCAAAACCGAGAGAATGAGGCTGCAAACTCACTTCGACTACTCCACACCGAACCTCCCCCCCGCCCTGAAGGAGCGCGTGCAGAGGTCGGAAAAGTGGAAGACTTGGCTGGACTCGGTCCGCGCGGCGGAATCGCAGAACGCCTAACGTTCCGACTTCGCGCTCTCCCAGAGCGCGTCCCACTCCTCGGCGCTCAACTCGCGCAGCGGCTTCTGCGCCACTCTCTCCATCGCCTGGAAACGATCCACGAATCGGTCCACCATTCGCCTCAGCGCGTCTTCCGGCTCGACGGCGAGCCAGCGAGCCACGTTGACCAGCGCGAACAGAAGATCGCCGAACTCCTCTTCGATCCGCGACGCATCCCCCCCCGATATCGCCTCCTTCAACTCGGCCCGCTCCTCTTCGACCTTCCGCCAAACCTCTTCGACCGACGGCCATTCGAAGCCCACGCGCGCCGCGCGCTTGCTCACCTCGAACGCCCGCAGCAGCGACGGCAACGCTGCGGGGACTCCGTCGAGAATCGAAGCCGGCTCCCCCTTCTCCCTCTGCTTAATCGCGTCCCAATTCTGCAGCACCTCGTCGGCGGTCCTCGCATCCCCCTCCCCAAACACGTGCGGATGCCGCGTCACGAGTTTCTCGCTCACCCGCGCGATCACGTCGTCCACGTCGTATAAACCCTCGATCGCGTCCATCTGCGCATGCATCACGCTCTGCAAAAGCAGATCGCCCAACTCTTCGCAAAGCCGGTCCGGATCTCCGGAATCGATCGCGGCAAGCACCTCGTAAGTCTCTTCCACCGCGTGCCGCTTTAGGGTCTCATGCGTCTGCTCGCGGTCCCACGGACACCCCCCCGGCCCGAGCAGCCGATCAACGATGTCCACGAGTCCGTAAAAACCTTTGGGGCGCTCCAGCGAAAGTCCTTCGACGTACAAAGTCGTCATCGGCCCGACTTCGTGCTTGTCCACTTCACTCAATTCGATTTCGAGCACCTTCTCAGTGTCGAGGCCCGCGTCCGAAACAAGGTAAGCACGCGACTCCGCATCGAAATACTGCAGCAGCCGCAGTTTCGCGTCGTTCGCCGCCTGGCGCGAGTCCACTTGGTACACCATCTGATTCGCCCTCGCGTCCGGCCAATGCGCCATCGGCTCATGCGCGTTCCAAACCTGAAGCGCGCCGCTGAAAGGCTTTCGCAGCGCGGCGAGCGTCACTTCGATGAAACTCGGCGCAGGCAACACCTCGGCCCCGCATCGCGCGAGCAGGATGCGAACGCTCTCCTCGCCGCAAAGAGGATGACCCGGCACGCCGTAAACGGCCCCCTCCCCAACGGAAATCACTCGCTCCGCAATCGCCGCGTACAGTTCATCGAACGCCTGGCTCGATTCATAGAGATCGTCGCAGGTTCCGAAATCGATCCCCTCACCGCGCAAGACCTCAGCCGATGGATGGCGTGCGGTTCGAAGGATCACGCGCCTCGCGTTTCGCAAGGCTTCGAGGTTCGCCGACGGAATCCCGTCTTTCGAGCCGGGGCCGAGCCCGACGATCTTCAGCATTACCCCCCGCCGGATTGCAGAAGGTAATCCTTGATGTACGCGTCCCACAACTTCTGCAGGCCGGGCGACGACAGTTGCACCTTAGCGCTCTTCCTCAGTTCGTCCATCATCTTCTTGAGGTCGTTCTTCGTCTGTCCGATGGACACCATCAACTGCTTGCGAATGGACTCGCGCAGTTGAGGATCGAGCGGCAACTGCTTCGCCTCCTCCTTCTTCTCGACGAGATACTTGAGGAACGCGCCTTCGGATTCGATCCAAGCGGTCATCTGGCCTTCCGCCGTCCGGCTCACTTCGTTCAGCGTGTTCTGCGGAAGGCGGCCCACATCCACTTCAGGCAGATCGCCGCCGTCGAATTTCGTCAAATCCGTCGACATCTCGCGAGCGACGTCGGAGAACGGCCGCGTCTTCAAAGCGATGTCCACCTTGTCCCGGTCCGTGACCGACTTTACGACGATGACTTTCAACTTCACCTTCGCCGGCGTCGTGAAGTACGCTTTGTTCGTGTTGTAATACTCGGTCACCTGTTGATCGGTCACCGTCACGCCCATCGTCGCCAATTTGAATTGCGCGAGTTCGACTGCGACGAGCGCCTTCAGTTCGGACTGCGGCACTCCGAAATCGGAGAGGATCTTGATCCTATCTCCTTCCCGTGACAAGTGCTCCTTCAACGAGTTCTCGATCTCGCCCGCGGTCGGCGAAACTCCCTTCGACTTCGCCAACTGCAGAACCAGGCGGTCGTTAATCAGTCGCTCGATCGCCAAGAACGCAGGCGGAGACTGCACGAACCGCCCGTTGAGAACCGTCCCGACTCCGCTCATGAACTCCATTCGGTTGAAGTAATCGCTTCGCAGAATCGGCTCGCCGTTCACCGTGCCGACCGCGTCTTGCGCCACGGAAGGAACTGCCGCCGCTGCCGCCGGAACCGCCGAATTGCCGACTCCCGGCCCAGCCGCAATCGCGAACGAAAAGAGTAACTCGAAAAGAAAAACAAGCATCGTGAGGCCCTCGTGAGTATAGACGCTTCGACTCGCGATCGAGGCACGAGTGTCGCCGCCGCCCCAGCAAGCCACCCCCCGGAGCCTCGGCAGGCAATCCATGCCCCCACAAAGATAGAGGGCGTGCCTTCCGCTTCGAAGGCACGCCCCTCTGTCAGGAGGTGTCTAGCCGGCCAATGGCCGAGCCGGTCGGCGAAAGTGCCGATCGCGACGGTTCTTTCTCTGACCGTGCCTGACTCGCAATAAGCCTTCCAACAGTGGCTAACAAAAAAGCCGTGCGTCTTTCGAAGCACAGCCTGTCAACCTGATTTGGGCGTCGCTGCCCGGGTCTTCCGGCTCTTGCTTCGTCTACGGGGTTAGCTGACGGGCTCGGGCCAAGAGTTACCCTTGTCGCTCTCACGACATTCGCCCCGGGTCTTGGGTCCCCCGCTTTCCCGGTCAAGGGAAATTAGACGTCGCCGACGTTTCCGCCGGCACTCTTATAATACCGTCGGCGGGCCCGGATTGTTTCACCCGATTCCAATTCGCGAACAATCGCCAGGGTTTACGAGGACTTCGCGCCCGGCTCGTCGTCCGATTCCCGCCAGGATCGCTCGAAGAGTTCCTTCAGCCGCCGCCGTTCGGCCTCGGCCTCCCGCCGCCGATCCCAGTCCAGCCCCTCATAGTCGTGATATCGCTTTCCCTTGCCCCGACGACCCACCTCCGGCAGCCGGAGCCGCCCGGCCCCGTACAGAGCCGACAGGACGAACGGCAGGGCCAGGAACAGAGCCATCGGCGGGTTTCCGTACGACAGAGCCACGGTCGCCAGCACACCCGTCCCCCACGCGATCCACCGGCCCTCGATCGGCAGCACCGCATACAGCATCACCGGCGTCCGCGGATACACCGCGCCCCAGGCGACCACCACAGCCGCCACAGCCGGTCCCATCGAGTTCAAAACGTACGGCTTCCCCAGGATCATCGCCCCGATCCAAGCCGCGAACGAGAACGAAGCGACCACCGCGGCAAACGCCCACCCAAACCGACGACTCCCCCACCTCGACTCCAAAGCCATCGCGAAGAAGTACAGACCGATCAGGTTGCATAGGAGCGCAAGCGGCCCGGGGTTCACGAGCGCGTAGGTCAGCAGGGTCCACGGCCGAGCAGCCCAGTCCCCCGAGTCGAACCACAGGCCCGACACCACGTCGCCCCCGCCGCCCCGACTCCCAGACAGCAGAAACAGCCCCAGGAACGAGGCCCCGGCCACCATCATCAGGGCGATCGAGACGGGCGTCCGACGAAACGCCTGCGAGAAGGAACCCACGAATCTCCCTACGGCTGGACGGCCCCGAATGCCGCAAACCTTTCCAATTCCTTCGGCATCTAAAATTTTAGGAGGTTCGGCACTTTCTTTGCCTCGGCCTTGTAATCTGAAGGAACCTGGGCACATCCGTTCCGTAACTGCCTATGAGTGGACATAGGAGGCTCGACTCGCTGGCCGCATTGACCGATGCGGAGCTCGTAGATCGTGCTCGGCAGGGCGAACAGGCCGCCTTCGAGAGCCTCTTTCATCGCCACCAGGATCGCGTGTACACCATTGCCTTAGGAATGCTTGGCAACCCGGAGGACTCCAAGGATGTGGTCCAAGAGACCTTCCTGAGGGCCTACCGGCGCCTGGCGTCCCTCAACGGCGAACAGGGAGTCCTCGCATACCTTTGCAAGACGGCGAGCAACGCCTCCATAGACCTGCTCCGCAAGCGCAAGGGAGCGAGAAGCGTTTCCATAGACGACTTCGACGAGAGCCTCCTCGCAGCCTGGCCGGGCCAAAGACCCGATCAAGCCGGAGACCAACTCGCCATGAGGAGGGCGCTCGAAACCGCCCTCGCGAGCCTCTCCGAGGAGCACCGCATCGTCGTCGTCATGCACCACATAGCAGGCCTTCCGGTGGACGAAATCGCCGCGGAATTGCGCCTGCCCGTCGGTACGGTAAAAAGCAGACTCGGCCGGGGTCGCGAAGCCCTCAGGCGAAAACTGCCGATGTTCGGAGATAAAGAAGATGCCTGAGACTTCGCTGCCTCAAGCGTGCATTCGGATCCGCGAAGCGGTCGCAGAACTGTCTCGCGGCGACTCGCTGGTCACCCCCCCCGAAGTCCTGCGAGCGCACTTGGAAGCATGCGAATCCTGCTCGCGCTTCTGGCTCGACATGAGGCAGATCTCCCTCTCGCTCGACGATTTCCTCATCACCGCCCCCTCCGAACTCTATCCAAACGTTCGCAGAAGCCTCCCGCGAAGATCGAAAACGGCTGGCGTCCGCCTCGTTCTCGCCTTCGCGCTTCTCACTCTCGCAATGGCCCTCATGGCCTGGAGTTGGAAGACCTTCATCGCGCCCTCTACCGACATGCCGCCGGTCACGCCGGGCGGCGCTCCGGGAGACTCGACCGACAAAGCCGACAAACTTGCGTCGAACACTCCCCCTGCCGGCACCTGCACGACGAAGCAAGCGGAATAGACTGCTGATCCCGACTCCGGCGTCGTCGGTTGCTGCGTGATCGCCCGCTCGCCACGCGCCCCCTATTGGGCAGAAACGTCCTGCGTTCTTTCTTCGATCACGCTCTCGCTTGCCAGGCTGCTCTCGCTCTCGATGCCACGAGCCTGCAGCGCTGCGCGAAGAGAACGAACCTCCCTCTCAAGAGCCTCGACCTTCTCTGCCGTCGCCCCAGTCGCGTTCTTGTGAATCAACTCGGCCATCACCCTTTGGTGCCGAAGCAGCAGATAGAGGATAGGCGCCAACGCGAACACCCCGAAGAACGTCATCGCGGCGATCAGTTCCGGCAAATCCGTCGGCATACTGGAAAAACGGACTACCCTCGGCATGGGTTGCACAGAGGGCACTCGTCGCCATAGACGTACAGGTCGAAGTTTACATGCCCGTTGGGACGAGCGATTACTGTCACTGACTTTCCCACCTCCCTGCGAAGCAAGTGCAGTCGCGCCACCGGAGAGAATGATCGGTTCCCGTGCATGGTCGAACCTCCTTCTGCATCCACGCCAGATCGGCTGCGATGCAGTGGTCTACCCTGACGGAGGGGAGCCGGAATCGACATCGTGGATTGCCCTCCACGGAACGTCACCGTGCTTGCTCGCATCTTCTCCGATCCGGAGCTGGTACAAGTCGCTAATTATCTGGCGGATGACGTCATCCCTGATGTCGTCTGATTGGAAGTGAGCAAGGAAGTGTTTCGCGGCCGAGAGAGCCGATTCATACGGTCTGGATGAAATCTCATCGAATCTCAGGTCTTTGACAATCCTGACTACGTCGTCCCTGTTCACGCGATGAGGCCCGATGTAGCGAAGAATGCTGTCCGAGCCTATGGCACAGTTGCCCGCATTGACAAGAGATACAGCAACCTTCATTCCTTCCTTGAGGTCAGCTTCCTTTGCGAGTCTTGCTGCAAACTCGAAGTACTCTGCAATGTGCCATATCTGGTTCTCCAAATCGAGGACTAGCGGCAGATCTTGGTTCAGGGAGAACGGTTCTGCAGCGTGAAACGTCGAGAACCGCAACTTTGACTGCCACCGTTGTGCCAGTTCCCGAATTCTGAACTTTCCGACGAATTGACACGAAGTGCAGAGTTTCCATGCTTCCGCGATTTCATCAAACCGTGTCATTGACCAGAGACAATTCTCGCGGACATTCGAGTTCCTGCCCTCTTCTGCCAGGTGTGGGAAGTCCCACCCCCGCAGATACACCTTGGTCCGTTCTACTGTTCGCCTGAGGTTTGCGGCGCCAAGTATCCGTTCTTGGCTGTAACTGAGGGGCCGTATGCGAACGTTCCAATGGCAGCTCCTGGAGATCTCACTGATCGCGGCCTCGAGACTCTCGAACCCTTCGCTGTCCACTACCTGAACTCCTCTATTTCGGCGTCAAACATTTCAGCATCCGCCCGAAGTTGAACTGCGTCGCGGTCTTCGGTGCTTACTAGCAGCCCCGCGGATTTTGCCTCAGATAGAGCGCGCACCCTTTCTTCTGCGTAGAACCTCGTGATAATCTCCTCCCAGTCGGTGGCGGTTGCTGGCGCCGACTCGGCGGCACCTGTCCGGTAGTAGATCACGCCCGCTCGACTACCTCCGTTGCTCTCGGCGCCTCTGGCTGCCACGCAAATAACAGGGCGGCGACTACTGGGCCGAACGGTCATGAGAAGAAATGTCCGACCCTCGAATTCTATCTGATGTAAGTCTATGTCCGGACGCGGGCTCCCCGAGTCGATTATTTTTCGCTTGAGATCATCAAGACTGATCTTCCCTAAGAGTTCATCCGAGATTCCTTCTAACTTAAAGCTTCCGCTTTCAGTCTGCTCAACACCCACAACGAGATATCCACCATCCCTCGTATTTGACATGGCGCAAGCGGCTACGCAGAGCTTGTGCTCAGATGTCTCGAGAACGCCGGCAGCTTTGTATTCAACTTGCTGAGTTTCCTTTAGCTGTTGAACAATCGCGGGCCAGATATCAGGACGTGGAGTCGCGAACTCGTCTATAGGCCACCCCCGTGGAGAGCGCGCAATTGCTGGTTCAACGTCACCGCCTCCGCCATTCGAGTTGGGTTCGACCGCTGCTTAGATGTGGAGTGTCATCGCGTAGTGGCATCGTCAATCGCTCCGTGCCGACTCTGGGTGAGTCCGTAAGGAGCAACTGGCTGAGCATTTCCTGACCGCCTAGCGGAGCTCTCCTGCTTACGTATACGTAGGCTTCTTCAGCCAAGCCGCAGGCACGGGCTTCAGCCCAGCCATCACGGCCGCAAACTCAGGGCTCTTCAAAACCTTCGCGCTCACGACGAGCCGCACCCTGCCGTGCGGTGTCTGAACCGTCGCAACCTGCAAATTCGGCTGCTGCACGCGGTTCTTCCGGGGCGCGCGGAACTTCCACTGCCCGGAGTGACGGTGCCGGATGTGCCGGGCCTTCAAGCCCTTCTTGCCCGATACTTGACAAATCTTAGCCATCCCGAAGGTTCTCCTGGAAGCTGAGGGGCCGACGGCCCGCTCAGAGGACCGCGAGAGTACCCCAACCCCGCCCCTCGGAGCAACCCAAAAACGCCCGCTCGGGGCGCCGTCCCCCGTCCGGTAACATCCCGACGTGCCCGCAAGCGTCGCCCTTCTGGATGCCCAAACCGTCAACCAGATCGCGGCGGGCGAGGTCGTCGAAAGGCCGTCCAGCGTCGTCAAGGAACTCATCGAGAACGCCCTCGACGCGGCCGCGACGCGAATCGAAATCACCGTCGAGTCCGGGGGCAGGGAACGCATCCGAGTGGCGGACGACGGCCACGGCATGAGCCCCGACGACGCCATCCTCGCTCTCGAACGGCATGCCACCAGCAAGATACGCTCCGCTGACGACCTCCTCCAAGTCACCTCACTCGGCTTTCGGGGAGAAGCCCTCCCCAGCATCGCCTCCGTCAGCCGCCTCACCCTGATCACCGGCCAGGGCGAAGCCGGAAGAACCGTCATCGTCACGCGCTTCGGAAGCAAGGAGGACCCGCGCTCCGTCGCAGGAGACCGAGGCACCGAAGTCATCGTCGAAGACCTCTTCGAAAACACCCCCGCAAGGCTCAAGTTTCTCAAGGGCGACGCGACCGAAAGCAGCAGCATCGCCGAAACCGTCGCCAAATACGCGATCGCGCATCCGAGCGTCGCCTTCGTGCTCCGCTTCGGACAATCCGAATCCATCCGCACGACCGGAACCGGCGATCTCATCGAAGCGATCGGCGGCGTTTGGGGAAGCGAACTCGCGCGCAACCTCATCCCAATCGAATCGAACTCCTCCGGCATTGAAGTGAGAGGTTTCGTGTCCCCCCCCCACATCACGAAGCCGAACCGCGCCTTCCAACAGTTCATAGTCAACGGACGGCCCGTTCGCTCGCGCACTCTCTACGCCTCGATCGACGCTGCGTTTCGCAGCCTCACCCCCGAACGCCGCTATCCCGTCGTCGTGCTCCAACTCAATCTGGACCCCGCGGACGTGGACATCAACGTGAGCCCCACGAAGAGCGAAATCAAATTCAGAAGGGAAGGCGCGGCGTTCGAAGCGATCCGCCTCGCGGTGAAAAGCAGCCTCATGGAGAACGGCATCATGCCCTCCGTGGCCGCGGCGTTCGTCCCGACCACGGCGGCCGTCGGCGGTTCAACGGTGTCCTCGCCCGCCCTCCTCGAACCCATCGCGCAAACGGTGCGCGACCTCTTTGACGAGCGCGCGCCGATGGATCCGGTGCAGGCCGTCAAATACCCTTTCCTTGATCTCCTCGACGGACTTCAAATCCTCGGCCAAGTCTTAGACACCTTCATCGTTGCCTCTACCGATCGAGGACTTGTGATCATAGATCAGCACGTCGCGCACGAGAGAATTCTCTACGAATACCTTTGCGGCCTGAAGGAAGGCGCGCCCATCGAGCGGCAAGGACTTCTCGAGCCGCAAGTCATCTCGTTCGACCGACCTGGCGCGATCGCCCTCGCGGAACACCTCGAAGACCTGCGCGCGATCGGCTTCGAACTCGAGAAGTTCGGCGTCACCGACTTCGCAGTTCGCGCTATCCCAGGCGCGCTCTCCGACAAAGGCGCAATTCCGATTCTCAAAGACATCGCAGAAGAACTCGTCGCGACGGGCGGCAAATCGGGACTGCAGGACGCGCGCCACAGGATCTGGATTACCGCCGCTTGCCGCATGGCCGTGAAGGCCGGAGACGTTCTGGCTGACCGCGAGATGGAGCAACTCGTCCGAGAACTCGCGGAGACCGAAAACCCCTACCTCTGTCCGCACGGCAGGCCGATCACCCTCACCTTCACTTACGACGAACTGCTTCGCCGATTCAAGCGCACATGAAGATCTTGGGCGTGGACCCCGGCTATGGGCGCGTCGGATTCGGCGTCGTGGATCGTCGAGGCGGAGTGCTGGTTCCGCTGCGCCACGGCGTCATCGAAACGTCGGCGAAACTCGACCTTCCGGCCCGCCTCAAGCAGGTGCACGATTCCGTGGCCGCTTTGATCGAATCTGACGAACCGGACTGCCTCGCAACGGAGAGGCTGCTCTTCGCCGCGAACCGCACCACGGGCATCGGCGTCGCTTCGGCTCTCGGCGTCGTTCTCCTTGCCGCCGCGGAACGAAGCGTCCCCTGGACCGAGTACACGCCGCCTCAGGTGAAACTCGCCGTGACCGGCTCCGGCCGAGCCGCGAAGAGCCAGGTCCAATTCATGGTCACGCGCCTACTTCGCCTTCAAGAATGCCCGAAGCCCGACGACGTCGCGGACGCCCTCGCGGTCGCCATATGCCACGCTTTGAGGGCCGGGATTCCCACACCATAGAGGCTGGTATCCTACCGGCGCCATCGGGAGGGAGCCTTGTCTTACGATTCATGGAAGAACGCTGAAAAAGTCGCGGTCTTAGGAGCGGGCACCATGGGCGGGGGAATCGCCGCGCACCTCGCCAACCTCGGCTTCAAAGTCCTGCTTTTCGACATCAGCGACGACGCCGCCAAAGCCGGACTCGAGCGAACGAAAGAAGCCAAACCGCCGCACTTCTACGACGCCGATTCGATTTCGCGAATCGAAACCGCGTCCATCGAAAGCGACCTCCAATCCGTCGCGCAGTGCGACTGGATCTGCGAGGCCGTTTCGGAAAACCTCGACATCAAACGCAGCCTGTTCGAGCGGCTGGAGAACATCGTCCGCGACGACGCGATGGTCACGACGAACACCAGCGGCCTGCAGATTGCTCTTCTCATGGACGGTCGAAGCGAGTCGTTCCGTAAGCGATTCATGGGCGTTCACTTCTTCAACCCCCCCCGATACCTCAAGTTGATCGAGTTGATACCCACAGCCTCGACGAGCGCCGATGCGATCCGAAGCATGACCGAGTTCCTGGAGAACCGAGTCGGAAGGCGAGTCGTACAAGCCCTCGACACTCCCGGCTTCATAGCCAACCGATACGGCATGTGGTGCCTATACCAGGCGATCCACACTGCGGAGAAACTCCAACTCACGGTGGAAGCCGTAGACCAGATCACGGGCCCTTTCCTCGGAAGGCCTCGAACCGGCACCTTCCGCCTCGCCGACTTAATCGGTTTCGACATCATGGAGGACATCGCGAAAAACCTGATGACGCGATGCGAGAACGATCCCTACCTCCCCATCCTTCAAGCGCCCGCATCACTTGCAAAGTTGATTGAAGAGGGCCGACTCGGCAACAAGACGGGCGGCGGATACTACCGAAGGGAGGGAAGTCAGTTTCTGGTCGCAAACCTTTCGTCGCTCTCTTATGGACAGCCATCGGAAGACGAGATGCCGGCGATCGCAGAACTCGGCTCGATGAAACTCGGCGAGCGCATCTCCGCTCTCCTTGAGCGTCGCGACGAAGTGGGCGAGTTCGTGAGATGCCACATCCCCCCGATCCTCGAATACGCAATCAAACTCGGCCCGGAGATCAGCCACACGGCGCGCGACTTCGACCGCGTGATGAAGTGGGGGTGGGGATGGCAGATGGGGCCGTTCGAACTTCTGGACGCCATTGATCGCTCCGCTCTGTCAAAGCAGTTCAGCCCCACCGCCCCCCCGCCCATCGATCGCTACTACCTCGACGGAAAGTCCTATGACTTCGACAAAGGGGCGCACGCCGCGCAGCAGGACAACCCCAGATTCGCCGAAGTCGCCTCCCTTCCCGTTAGCCATGAAGGACAGGGCTTCAAGGTGCGTGAGGACGGCTTAGGTGGCGTGGTCGTCGAAATCACCACAAAGATGGGCGTGCTCAATCCCGACACGGTCCGCGCGCTCGATGACTTCGTCCAAAGAAATCTCGAAAAGCCGATCACGATCGCCAACGCCGGCCGCGCATTCTCCGCTGGATTCGACCTCACCTTTTTCATATCCGCCGCCGAGGCCGGCAACTTCAAGGAAGTCGAGTCCGCCCTCGAAGAACTGCAGCGACTCGGAGCCAATCTCCGCCGAGCCCTCTCGTCGGCAGCCGTCAACGGCATCGGCCTCGGGGGGGGACTCGAAGTGGCGATGCACTGCCGCACTCTCGTCGCGGATCCGGAAGCGCTCATCGGCCTGCCGGAGGCTCTCGTCGGCGTCCTCCCCGCCGGGGGCGGCACCGCGATCCTGCGAATGAGATCGCAGGGAGACGCAAAGGCCATGGTCTCTGCCTGCATGACGATCGCAAAAGGCGACAAAGTGCCGGCAACCGCCGCCAAGCAGAGGCTCTTCCTTCGCCAGAAGGACGTGCTCGCATCGAATCCGGATCAACTCCTGTACGCCGCGATTCACGCGGACCGCGCGGAACTCCCCCCCCTCGACTGGACGCCGGCGCCGCCTCCGCTCGCGGGCATGATAGACCAGCAGATACAAGAACGAAAAGCCAAGGGTGAATTCGGCGAGTACGGGGTCGTCATCGCGGAAGCCGTCAAACACATCTTCACAAAGCCTGCGAACTACCAAGAGGCTCTCGCTCTCGAGCGCGAGGAGTTCCTCAAACTGCTCGGTCGCCCCATGACCATCGCAAGAATGAAGCACATGGTGGAAACAGGCAAGCCCCTGCTGAACTGACCCGTATGAAAGTCCTCGTACCCCTTAAGAGAGTCCCCGACCCTTACTCGCGCATCCGCCTCGCGCCCGACGGCGCAGCGATCGACACGACCGCGATCAAATTCGAGATCAACCCCTTCGACGAAATCGCCGTCGAGGAAGCCGTTCGCATGAAAGAACGGGACGCAAGCGTCGAGATCGTCGTCGTCTCGATTGGAAGCGCCGAATGCGAAGAGCAACTCCGCAAAGCCCTCGCGATCGGCGCGGATCGCGCGATTCGCGTGGATTGCGCCGAGACCCTCGACTCCCTGGGCGTTGCCAAGGTGCTCGTCCGAGTCGTCGAGCGCGAGTCGCCGAACCTCGTCCTCATGGGCAAACAGGCCATTGACGACGACAACAACCAAGCGGGACAGATGCTCGCCGCCCTCCTCGATTGGCCCCAGGCCACTTTCGCGAGCAAGATCGAATTCAATGACGGCAGAGCGACAGTGACGCGAGAGACCGACACGGGGCAGGAAACGCTTGAGTTCCCCCTCCCCGCCGTCATTACCACGGACCTGCGTCTCAACGAGCCGCGCTACGTCGCGCTTCCCGGCATCATCAAGGCTCGCACCAAACCGCTCGAATCCCTGACGCTTGCCGACCTCGGCGCGCAGCAGGAGTGCAGGGTTGCCGTCGTCTCGATGCGGCAGCCGCCCCCCCGGACGGCAGGCCGGCGCGTGAACAGCGTGGACGAACTGATTGAAGCGCTCAGGGTGGAAAAGGGGCTCCTGAAATCATGAGCCGCGCCCTCCTTTTAGCCCACGACGCTTCCGAATGCGAGCCGCTCGCGGCCTTCGCCCAGGCCCTCGGTCTTCCATTCGACATCGTGACGATAACGGGCGACTGCCCGCAGGACCTCGGCGCGGAGTCCATTGGCTCGTTGATGGTCGGCGACCCCCCACCCGCGGACTCTCTCTGCTCCGGCCTCCGCGGGTTTGCCGCGAACTACTCGGTCGTCGCAGGCGCAGCCACGATGTTCGGAAAGGACTATCTCCCGCGTCTTGCCGCGCTGCTCGACCGGCCGATGGTGTCGGATGTCGTCGGAGTCGTGGACCCAAAGACGTTTACACGCCCGATGTTCGCTGGAAACATCACCGCCGACGTCCGCGTGAACGCGGATGCCTTCGTCGTCTCGGTCCGCGCAACCGCCTTTTCGAATCCCGTTCGATCCGGACAATCCGCGCCGATGCAGGTCGCCTTCGATCCGCAAGGTGTGACCAAGCGCACAGGGAAGTCCGAGAGCGCAGGCGGCCGGCCCGATCTCGCACAAGCGAAGGTCGTCGTGTCCGGCGGCAGGCCCCTCAAAGACGCCGTAACGTTCGAAAGACTCATTGGCGGCCTGGCCGACCTCTTGGGGGGGGCGGCGGGAGCGACGCGAGCCGCCGTGGACAGCGGGATCGCGCCGAACGACCTTCAGGTCGGCCAAACCGGAAAAATCGTCGCGCCGGAACTCTACATCGCAGCCGGAATTAGCGGCAGCACACAGCACATGGCGGGAATGAAGGAGAGCAAGGTCATTGTCGCGATCAACACAGATCCCGAAGCGCCGATCTTCGACATCGCGGACTACGGCCTCGTTCAGGATCTGTTCGTCGCAATTCCCGAACTGATGTCCAAGATCAAGCCCTAGAGGCCCTCTTCGCCCTTCTTGCGAAGGCCCATCTCGCGCGCCTTTTCCTCCATCCCTAAAGGGCTGTCGACTCTTGCACGCTCTTCGAGCAACTTCGCTCGATCTGCCTCCGCCTTCCGCATCAGTTCATCGTTCTGTCTCTTCTCGTCGATCTGCTCGAAGTAGATCCTCAATCGTTCGCGATTGAGATACAAAGATACGCCGAGCGCGAGAAGAAACGCGACTGCCCAATATCCGAGACGCTTCATGCTCCACTCCTTGGATCATAAACCTGCATCAGGGTCACCATGTTCGTCGTGCCGGGCCGTCCGACCGGGATTCCCGCAGTGATGACTACGAGATCACCCGGTTTGAGGATTCCCCTTTCAATTGCCGCCGTGAACCCCTTCGTGATCATCTCCTCCGTGTCGTAGAACTCCTGAGTCAAAACTGGTTGCACGCCCCAGAGCACCGACACTTGGCGCGCCGTCTTCTCTCGATAGGACGCGCACAAGATCGGAACCCGCGGTCGGAATCGCGCAACCATCCTTGCGGTGAACCCGCTCGTCGAGAAACTCAACACGGCCTTCGCCTTCAAGTCCTCCGCGATCTCGCATGCCGACGACGCAACGGCTTCCGTGGCTTCTCTCGAACGAGCCCCCCTCTGCAGGCTTGCCGTCCGTTCAAAAAGCGTACTCCTCTCGGTCTTCTCCGCCAAACTGCTCACGTAGCGCACTGCCGCGATCGGATACTTGCCACTCGCGGTCTCGCCGCTCAACATCACGGCGTCCGTCCCGTCCAAGATCGCGTTGGCGACGTCCGTCGCTTCAGCGCGAGTGGGCCTCGGGGTCATTACCATGCTCTCCATCATCTGCGTCGCGGTGATGACCGGCTTGCCCGCCGCGTTGCACATCGAGATGATCTTCTTCTGGATCAGCGGCACCTCCTCGATCGGCATCTGCAGACCCAAATCCCCCCGCGCCACCATCAACCCGTCCGACTCCCTCAGAATCCTCGTGAGGTCTCTGACCGCGCTCTTCATCTCGATCTTCGCGATGATCTGAAGCGTAGGGTCGAGTTCCGCTGCGATCGCCCCGATCTCCTGCAAGTCCTCGGCTCGACGCACGTAACTTTGAGCAACGAAGTCCACACCCTCCCCGGCGCCGATCCGAAGATCCTCGCGGTCCTTCTTCGTCACCGTCGGCACGTCGAACTCCTCGCCGACGAGCGTGATTCCTTGCCGACTCTTGATGACCCCCCCCGACAGGCACGTGAGCGTCGCATCCGCGCCACGAGAGCGAGTCACCTTGAAGGAAACCTCGCCGTCGGCGACCAAGAGCCGCTTCCCCGGAACGAGTTTGTCGAGAATCTCCTTCTGCGGGATCGGCAGCGCCCGAACCCCGCTGCCCACGGTCCACACTTCGCCGGGGTGAGCGACCACCCCGTCCGGCAAGTCGCCGAGTCGGAACTTCGGCCCGCTGAGGTCGAGCAGGATGCCGACGTGAGTCTCCTGCTCCCGAGCGGCCCCGCGAATCCACTCAATCCACCTCTTCCGCGAGTCCCAGTCTCCGTGGCTGCAGTTGATGCGGGCGACGTTCATCCCCGCCTTCACCAGGTCGGCGATCCCTTCGCGAGAGCCGACAGCCGGCCCGATCGTGCAGACGATCTTGGTTCTGCGGGACGTCACCTTCCCTCTCGTCGGCCCTCCATGGCTCGCTTCACTCGATTCAATAAGACGCCCGCCCTCAGGCGGTTCGGTGCGCCAGGCGCCCAAATGCCGACTGGCCGGCGTAGACCGCTGTGGCGCCCAGGTGCTCCTCGATTCGCAGAAGTTGGTTGTACTTGGCGATCCGATCCGTTCGGCAGACTGCGCCGGTCTTGATCTGCCCGCAGCCCGTGGCGACCGCAAGGTCGGCGATGGTCACGTCCTCCGTCTCCCCGCTCCGATGGCTCATCACCGCCGTGTACGAGTTCCTGTGCGCCAGCGAAACGGCCGCAAGCGTTTCAGTGAGCGTGCCGATCTGATTCACTTTGATGAGGATGCTGTTCGCCACGCCCGACTCGAGACCGCGGCGCAGCCTCTCCGTGTTCGTTACAAAAAGGTCGTCTCCGACGAGTTGGCACCGATCGCCCAGTGCCTGAGTCAGCATCGCCCAACCGCTCCAATCGTCCTCTGCGAGCCCATCTTCGATGCTGAGAATGGGATACTTCGACGTCAACACTTGATAGTATTCGACCATCGCGGCGGAATCCCGCTCGCGCACCTCCCCTGCCTTAAACTTGTAGACCCCCCCCGCAAAGAATTCGGTGCTCGCAGCGTCGATCCCGAAGAACACGTCGCTGCCTGCCGAGTAGCCAGCCTTGTCGCACGCTTCGAGCAGGTAATCGAACGCCAGTTCCTGACTCGCCAAATTCGGCGCGAACCCTCCTTCGTCCCCGACGTTTGTGGACAACCCTTTGGATGCGAGCACCTTCTTGAGGTGCGCTTGAACCTCGGCGCCCATGCGAAGCGCTTCGGTGAAGGACTCGGCTCCTACCGGCAAAATCATGAACTCCTGAAAGTCCACATTGCTGTCTGCATGCTTGCCGCCGTTCAGCACGTTCATCATCGGCACGGGAAGAACGGTTGCCGACGCTCCACCCACATATCGAAATAGGGGAAGTTCAGCGGCGATCGAGGCGGCTTTGGCGCACGCAAGCGAAACGCCAAGAATCGCGTTCGCTCCGAGATTCGCCTTGTTCGGCGTTCCGTCCAAGGACATAAGCCGCTGATCGAGCCCCGCCTGATCGGACGCGTCGAAGCCGAGAATCGCGGAAGCGATGGTTTCGTTGACGTTTTCGACCGCCTTGCGAACGCCCTTGCCCCCATACCGTCCGGCGTTGCCGTCCCGGAGTTCGACCGCTTCGTGCGCCCCCGTGCTTGCGCCGCTCGGAACGGCCGCCCGACCCATGCTCCCGTCGTCCAACAGGAGATCCACTTCCAGCGTGGGAGTGCCTCGACTGTCGAGAATCTCCCTCGCCCGCACGTCAACGATGGTCGCCAATATCTTCCTCCGTGAAGATTGGGCAGTTTACCTACGGAAGGTGGGTTACAATAAGTTTGGATGCAGCGTCGCAGCCTCGTGGCCGCCAATTGGAAGATGAACCTTACGGTTCCGGAAGGCGGCTCGGTTGCTCAGGGAATCCTCGGCGCCGCTTCGAAACGCGCAGACACCGACGTGGTGCTCTGCCCCAGTTTTACGCTCCTTCATCACATTCGCGAAGTCGTCGCAAAATCGAACGTCAAACTCGGAGCGCAAGACGTGTTTTGGCTCGCAAAAGGGGCCTTTACCGGGGAAGTTTCGGTGGAGATGCTGCGCGATCACGGATGCGAATACTGCATCGTCGGCCACAGCGAGCGGCGCGGACGCTTCGGCGCATCCGAACTTCCAAACGAACTGCTTGCGTATTTCTCCGATAGCGACGTAGTCGTCGAAAGAAAGCTTCGCGCGGTCCTCGACGGAGGGCTCACCGCAATTCTCTGCATCGGAGAAACCGCGCGCGAGCGCAACGAGGGCCGAACGGACGAAGTCGTTGCCTCCCAACTCAAGATCGCCCTTTCGTCGGTGGACGAATCCGAAATCCCGTGCCTTGCGATCGCCTACGAACCGATATGGGCCATCGGAACCGGAAACGTGTGCGAGCCGGACGAAGCCCAGCGGGTGTGCGAACTGATCCGCTCGGAAGTCGGCGCGCACATGGGCTCCGACGCCGCGAACACGATCCGCATCCTCTACGGTGGGTCCGTCGCGGCCTCCAACTGCGCCGGCCTCTTCAAGCAACGCGACATAGACGGCGCGCTCGTAGGCGGAGCGAGCCTGAAGCCAGACGAGTTCTCACGCATAATCCTCAGCGCATAACTCATGAACGATTCGAGAATCAGCGACATCTCGCAGGACGAAGTCCGCATGTCCGAGTTGATGACTCCGGGTCATGCGAACTTCCTCGGCAACGTCTTCGGCGGAGCGATCATGTCCATGATGGACCACCTCGCTTATGTCACGGCGAGCCGGTATGCGAAGCGCGTCTGCGTCACGGCAAGTTTCGACAGAGTGGACTTCCACAGTTCGATAGATGTAGGTGAACTCGTACACATGGTTGGCCGCGTGGTCTACGTTGGACGCACGAGCCTGCAAGTCCAAATTGAAGTCTACGCAGAAAACATTCAGACCGGAACCACAAGGCACACGAACACCTGCACCACCACGATGGTGGCCATCGACGACGCAGGAAAGCCAGTTCCGGTTCCTAAACTGGAGTGTCGCACCCGCGAGCAGAAGATCAATTACCTCAAAGGAAAAATGCGAAGGGAACTCGCGCAGCGCCATCGCGAGGAATCACAGCGGTTGGCCGCGGAGTTGGAAGCCTTGACGGATGAGGAACTGAACCGAAAGATCGCTGAGGCTAACGCCTGATTTCAGCCACGCCCATGTACGGACGAAGCGGCTCCGGTATCTCGACGGAACCATCCTCGCGCTGGTAAGTTTCCAACAGCGCCGCCATCAATCTTGGGCACGCCACGCCCGAAGCATTGAGCGTGTGAGCGAACACCGGCTTCGCCCCCTTCTCCGGCCGATACCGGATGTTCGCCCGCCTCGCCTGAAAGTCCTCGAAGTTGCTCGCGCTGCTCACTTCGAGATACCGCCCCACCCCCGGCGCATGCACCTCGAGATCGTACTGCTTCGCGTTCGAAAAACCCATCTCGCCGGAACAGACTGACACCGTCCGAAAGTGCAGACCCAGCGACCGCAACACCGTTTCTGCGTCGGCCGTCAGCGTCTCCAGTTCCTCATAACTCGTCTCCGCCGGACAGAACTTGACTAACTCAACCTTGTCGAATTCGTGCACGCGCAGCAATCCCCGCGTATCTTTTCCCGCAGCACCCGCCTCTCTCCGAAAACACGCGGAAAAAGCGACGTATCGCAAGGGAAGCTGTCTCGGCTCCAAGATCTCGTCACGGTGCAGGTTCGTGACGGGCACCTCCGCGGTCGGGATCATGAACAGCTCGTCTCGCTCCGCCAAGTAGAGATCCTCTTCGAACTTGGGCAGCTGCCCAGTCCCTGTCATCGCCGCCCGATTCACCATTAGGGGCGGCCAGATCTCGGTGTACCCGTGCTCTCGAACGTGCAGGTCCACCATGTAGTTGATCAAAGACCTCTGAAGCCTCGCGCCCGGCCCTCGATACACGATGAAGCCGCTGCCAGCGATCTTCGCGCCTGCGGCGAAGTCGATGATCCCCAGGTCCGTGGCGATGTCCCAGTGAGCCTTCGGCTCGAAGTCGAATGTCTTGGGTTCGAGGTGGCGCCTTACTTCGACGTTGTCCTCTTCCGAGGCGCCCGTGGGCACCGAGTCGTGCGGCGCGTTCGGAATCGTCAACTCGATTCGCGCGAGTTCCTCATCGAGGACCTTTAGTTCCTCATCCCCCCCCGCGATGATCTCCTTGAGTTCCGCAGCGCGCGACTTCGCGGCGTTCGCCTCCTCCGTCTTTCCCTGCGCCATAAGTGCGCCGATGGATTTGCTGACGCTGTTCTGCTCCGCCTTTTGGGCGTCGAGTCGAGTTAAGAGTTCGCGGCGGGCTGCATCCACCCGGAGGAACTCCTCGATCGGAGCCGACACGCGCTTTCGCGCGATCGCCTGCTGGATTTTCTCGGCTTCGCTCCTCAGTCTCTGACGGTCAATCAAGGGGTACCTCGACCGGCCGCTACTTGTTCAGTTCTTCGGCTTTGGCGACGTCCAACTGGATCGGAATTCGCACCCAGAACGTCGAGCCGACACCGACTTCCGACTCAGCCCAGACCTTGCCCAAGTGAATCTGCTCCACCAAGTGCTTCACCAGGAACAAGCCGAGCCCCGTCCCGTAAATCTTACGGTTATCCTCGTTGTGCACGCGGTGGAAGCGATCGAACACCTTTGACAGATGCTCCTTCGGAATGCCGATGCCTTGATCCTGAACGCCGATCAGCACGTGGTCGTCGTCCATCTTGAGGTGGATGGTGACCTTCCCCCCCTCCGGGGAGTACTTGATCGCGTTGCTGACTAAGTTCGTGACGATCTGATCGAGTTTGTCCTCGTCGCCGACGATTACGGGGAACTCATCCGGAGCGTCCAATACAAGTTGATGGTTGTGGCTCGCCTGCTGCTGAATGAGAGCGACCTTCTTGCATAGCGCGCGAACGTCCACATCGCTGTAGTGTGGCTTTAAGCTTTCGCCCGCTTCGATTCGTGCGATGTTCAGCAGATCGTTGATCAGCCTCGTGAGCCGGTCGCACTCGTGATCGATGATCGTGTAGAACTCCCGACGGTCCTCTTCGGGAAAGTCGTCGTTCATCAACAGCGTACTCACGAATCCCTTGATTGCCGTCAACGGGGTTCGGAGCTCGTGCGAAACCGTCGCGACGAACGCGCTCTTCATGCGCTCGATGTTTTTGAGTTCGGTGACGTCGTTGAAGATGGTCACGACGCCGATTTGCCGACCCTCTTCGTTCTTTACCTGCGCGGATTGAACGTTGTACGTCCTCTCCATCCGCCCGTCGGTGCTGATCGTCGCTTCCGTCTGGTTGCCCTCGTTGCCTTCCTGCGCCGAAACGATAAGCGCGCGAATCTCATCGTCGAGAATGACGTCTCGCACGTCCCGTCCGATGACTTCGGAGGTCACATTGAAGATCGCCCTGGCGCTTGCGTTCATTTGCGTGACGCGGCCTTCGTTGCTTGTCACGACCAGCCCAGCATAAAGGCTCTCGAGAGTCTGGAGTAGTTCCTCTTTCTCTTCGACGATCTCCTGGTAAAGCCGCAGGTTCGAGATGATCGAAGCTGCGCTTTTCGCCATCCGTTCCAGAAGGTGAACGTCTTCGTCGTTGAAATCCTCTCCGTGCCTCTTGTTGAAAGCGTGAAGAACGCCGATGGTGGTGCGATCGATGACGCGATTCTCGTCGTCGCGCTTCTCGATGACGAGCGGAACCGTGACGCCGTTGTGAACGTGAAGAAGCGAGAACGGGTCGCCTTCGGTTCGCTTGTCCGTGACGGCGTCGTGGAAAATCGTCGGGCGCCCCTCTCGGAAAACCTCTCCGGAGATTCCGTGCGTGGCGCGCACGCGCACCATCCGGATGATGTCTTCGTCCAAGCCGTAGGCGGGAGGAATGCCCATGAGTTCGCCGGCCTCCCGGTCGAAGAACATCATGAGGACCTTCTCAGCTTGGAGGATCATCGCGATCCGCTGGACGAGCCGCCGAAGCGTCGCGTCCATGTCGCTGATCGTCGTCGCGGCTTCCACCGGGACCGAAACGTCCTGGACGGCGCGAGGGTCTTTCCCGCTCAAGCGGTTCTCCAACTCGACGTTGCGACCACGAAGTTCGTCGAGTTCGCGCTTCAGCTCGGAAATTGTGCGGGTGAGTTCCGCAGGATCAACCCCCACCTGTTGTGACTCTGGCTGGGTGTCGTCCTTCTCGTCCATACGGCTATGCATGACAGGGTGTGAGACGCTAAAGAGGCGTCGGGCGTTCGATTATACCGACCGGGCCTCCTCCAGGCTCCCAGGCAAATTCCAGGCCGAATCCCGCCAACAAGGTGATATACTGCCTTTGTTCATCCATGGGTCGGGACTTAGAGCCGATGCCGCTCTTTCCGCTGAACGCGGTGCTCCTCCCCTATCAAATGCTGCCGCTCCACATCTTTGAGGAGCGATACCGGGAGTTGGTCCGCGATTGCCTCGAAAACGACCGTCCGTTCGGGGTCGTTCTGCTGCGCGAAGGATCTGAGGTCGGTGACCCCGACGTCGTCCCCTACATGGTCGGCACGACCGCGAGGATCGTCCAGCACGAAGACCTCCCAGACGGCAGAATCAACCTCATGGCCATGGGGGAGAGCCGCTTCCGCGTCCGGAAACTCGACAACTCCAAGCCCTACCTCGTCGGCTGGGTCGAGCCGATCGTCGAACTGGAGTGGGACGAGTCGCCCAACCACTCCTGGCTGATCGGAAGGGCGAAGAACGCCTTCGAAGGCCACCTCCGCTCCGTGTTCGGCGGCCGCGACGTGAACATCTCGGTCACCTTCACCGACGACCCCGTCGCCCTTTCCTTCGCGATCGCAGGCTGCGTCCACCTCACCGTCATGGAGAAGCAGCGCCTGCTTGAGATGACCGACACCGCGGAGCGCTTCCGTGAACTTATCCCCATCCTCGAAACCCAATCCGTAGACCTCCTCGACTTCGAGGCGCCGGACCCACTCGAGGAGTACGCGGAATATCTGTCCAGCAACTAACCGCCCCCTGACACGTCAATAACGGCACCCGATGCTCCTTGCGCTCGCCGTCCTCGCAGCCCAAATCGACCCCCTCGCTGCGTACCTGCAGAAGGAGGAGCCGTCCTACAAAGTCGAGGCCTCAGCCCCGGTCGTCACAGAGTCCGTCTCCACGACCAAAATGCGCCTCTCCTCGCTCGAATGGGAGGGCAAGGTCTGGAAGCACGACGTCGAGATAATCGAACCGAAGCAGGTCGAGTTTCAAGACACCGCTCTCCTGCTCATCACCGGCGACCGAGGTCGCCACGATGAAGACATCAAGAACGCGGAGAAACTCGCCCCTCGCCTCAAAATGCGCGTCGTCGTCCTGTACGACGTCCCGAATCAGCCCCTCTTCGACGACCTTCGTGAAGACGCCCTGATCGCACGTTCTTTCGAGCGCTACCTCGCCACGGGAGACCCGTCTAAGGTCGTTCTCCTCCCGATGGTGAAGAGCGCAAAAGCCTGCATCGAGGCCGTCCAGGAGGCCACATCCGAGGATGGCAAGGGCGGAGTCACCCGCTTCATCGTCACGGGCGCAAGCAAGCGAGGCTGGACCACCTACCTCCTCGCATCCGCCGAACCCCGCGTCGTAGGCCTCGCCCCCATGGTCTTCGACGTCCTCGACTTTCCCGCTCAACTCCGCCACCAGTTCGCGAGTTGGGGCGCCTACAGCCCGATGATCGCGGACTACACCGAGCGTGGCCTCCAGGAGATCCTGGACACACCCGAAGGCCAGAAACTGCTCGACCTCGTGGACCCGTACCGCCGCCGGACCAAACTGCAGAGGCCCAAACTGATCCTCCTCGGAGCGAACGATCCCTACTGGACGACGGACGCCCTCAACCTGTACTGGCGCGACCTCGTAGGCCACAAGGCCGTCCTCTACGCCCCGAACTCCGGCCACGGACTGGAAGACCATGAGCGAGTCTTCGATACCCTCGTGGCCTTCGCCCGGCTCACGGCAAAGAACAAGCCGCTGCCCGCGCTCATCTACCAGTGGATGGCCGCAGGCGGCAACCAGGAGGACCCGGCAGTAGACTTCGCGACCATCCTCGTCAGGTCCCCGCGCCCGGCCAAAGGCCGCATATGGGTGGCCGAGTCGGCCAACAAGAACTTCTCGTCCGCTAAGTGGCGAGTCGTCCTCGAAAAGGACAGCCCCGGGGAGCTGCGGGTACCGGAATCAACCGGCAAGCCGGGCTACAGAGCGGCCTTCGGCGAGTTCGACATGGAAGTTGACGGAATGAAATTCCGCCTGAGCACCACGCCGGTGATTCTGAAGGGCCGATAGGCGCGTAGTAGAATCAGCCGCCCAAACCTGCGGCATTCGGACCATGACCAAGCGCTGGAGCGTGCTCATCCCCGCCTTCATCCTGGGGGCATTCGCCCTCTGGTGGGGAGGCAACCTTGCTTACTACAAGGTCTTCATCGAATCCCAGCCGTTTCCGCGCATCGCTCCCGATGACATCAGCCTGATCGGCCTCCAACTCCGGGACGAGAGGATCATCGTCTCGAACGGCATCGCCCAGCTCGTGCGAGGCAACTTCGGCGACTTCGGTGCAGACATCGAGTCCTCCGGCGACATGTCAGGCGCTGCCGAGGGCCCGAGGGTGCCCATGAAGGCCCTCATCGGAACCCTCCGCCTCGAACCGCCGGCCGCCTCCGAATTGGTCGCCTCCCTGAACGAGATCGACACGGCGGACAACCCAGCCCCAGAGTCCATCTGGGACGAGAGAGACGTGCTCGCCGCACTTGAAGGGGACGCGAAGGCGAGAATCAAGCTCGAAACGGACCTCAGCACCCGCCTCGACGGCTCCGCCTCCGATGCCATCACGCCTTCCCTCATCCGAACGGGCATCTTCATCCGGACCCGCGTGCAGGTCCAAGTTCCGGGCGCGGCAGGCAAGAAGGAGGCTGTCGTCGCTGAGATCCTCCAGCCCTATCGAACCCGGATCGCATCTGAGGTGGCCAACCATAAACTGATCCGAGAGGGCTTCCAGCCCACCCGCGCCGCTTGGGAGGGAGTCTACGACGAGGTCTGGCGGAGCGCACAGGAAGCGGGCAGCGTCGAAGACGTGGCAGGCTCGTTGCGATCCCTCCTCTCCGAGGAGCGACGGAAGCGCCTCGCCCAACCCGCCGAACAACTACTGGAAAGGGTCACCGTCCTGCTGAATTCAAAGTTCGTTCGAGGCGCAGATTACGAGGCCGTCCCCCGTCCCAACGGCAAGGGCGATTGGTACACCGTCAATTTGCAGATATCCACCGAAGGCCGCAACCGACTCTGGCGATACACGCACGAACGGCCCCGCTGTCAACTGCTCCTCGTCGTGGACGGAGTCGCGATCGCCGCTCCGATCGTTCAACACGAAATGAAGTATTCTACGATTGCGATTACGGGGGTCGCCGACGAAGACCTTGCCCAGGATGCGGTGAACGCAGTAAAGGGCGTGCCTGGATCAGAAACGTCATGAAAACCATCCCACTTTTCGTAACCCTCTCACTGCTTGTCCTTAACGCTTGCGGCCCGTCGGGTGGGCCCGGCTCCAGCGGGGAGAAGACTCCGGTTGCTGCCGCCGACACGCAGGTCGTCGAAGCGGTCGACCTCTGGCCTCTCGAAGTCGGTAATCAGTGGACGTTCGAAGTGGAAGAGGTCCTCGAAGCTCCGAACGTGCCCGCCGACAGGAGACGATTCGAACGAGTTCTCAAAGTGACGAAGGCTGCGCCAAACGAGGGCGGCAAGACTGCAGAACTGGCCGTTCTCGACCAAGACGGCAAAACGCTCGGCGTCATCCACATCGAAGTCAACAAAGGCGGAATCTACCAACTCGGAATGGGTTCGGGAAATTCGAAAGTCATGTACGAAAAACCCTTTCCGCTGATGCTTTGGCCAGCAAAGAAAGGCGAGAAGTCATCCTGGAAAGGGAAGGGCGCACGCCCCGGAATCGGTACCACAGGCGACATCTCCGCCAACTTCGAACAGAAAGGTCGCGCAATCGTAGACAGCGCAGCAGGCAGGTTCAGCGCTTACAGATTCGACACGCTCCAGCAATACGAAGTGAACAAAGTCAAATTCGAAACGGCGCAAGCCGCTTGGTTCGCGCCGGGCGTCGGAATGGTCAGAAGCCTTGAGACCGTCGCAACGTCCAACGGAGCCAGACAGAGCCAAAAACTCGTTCTCAAGAGTCACACGGTGAAATAAACGATGCGAAGAATTCACTTCTTTGGATTCGTTCTGATCCTCAGCGTCCTCGTTCTTGCGGGCTGTTCCGGTTCGAACAAAGGCGAACCGTCCGAAGCCCCCAACGGAGGAACATCGAAACCCGATGATTCCAATGCGAGCGGCACAAAGCCCGCGCCAAAAACCATCCCCGACTCCCTGCTCACTGACGGCGCCCTCTATCTCGGCGCACCGTTCGAGAAATCGCTTCAATACGAAGTGAAGGGACTGCCCGCTGGGCCGGCGTCGGGATCACAGGAAATCGAAGTTGTCGAAGTGACCGACACGAAGGCCGTCATCAGCGCGAAGTGGACGGGAGGACTGGTCGCCCTCGGTTCACAAAAATTCGAGATCACGCCGAACGGCGTAACGCAAGTCGAAACGGAAGGTCAGAAGATGACGCCGCCGGTGCTCTATCTTCCAGCCAAAATCGGGATTGGAACGAACTGGTCCAACGACACCAAAATCGAACAACTCCAGACGCTCGAAAACGTAACACTCACCTCCAAGTCCAAAGTGGTGCGCGAAGAAACCGTCAAAACACCTGCCGGGGATTTCACCTGCTTCGTCGTGCAGGAAACCGGCAAGATGAAAGCCACCGATCTTGACGTGAACTCGGAGGCCACCTACTGGATCGCAAAAGGTGTCGGACTCGTCAAAGCAAAAATCTCTCAAAAAGGAAAGGGCCCGGCTGGCGCCATTTCCGTCACTCTGGAAATCAACCCGATCAAGCCGGAGGGATAAACCATGATTTCGGTAATCGTCGCCGCTCTGCTCACGTCGCCGTTCGCATCGGATTGGCTCCCTCTGAAAGCCGGCTCCGAATGGGAGTATTCCGTGACCTTCGGCCAAGGGCTCATCCCCGTGACGCAGCTGTTTCTCGTTCGAGAGCCTGTGATCATCAAGGGAACTTCGGCGATCCCAATGGACGTACTGGTTAACGGCGAAAGCCAGGGGACGAGTTTCTACGGAGAGGCAGGCGGATTCGTCGTCGTTTTGGCCGTCAAGTCGGATTCTCTCCTACCGCAGCCCCTCCCCGTACTTCCGCTTGAAGTGAAGAAAGGAAAAACGTGGGAACACTCCGGAGCCACCATGCTCTACGGCGGAACCGCCTCGATCAAAACCAAAAGCAAGATTACGAAACTGGAGATGGCCGAGGTCCTCGGAAAGAAAGTCGAAATCATGGAAATCTTTACGACCTCCCAAATTGGAGAAGGACCCGCCGCCCTGAAGACAGAATCCACTGAAAGGTACGGAAAGGGGATCGGCATGGTGTACAGGCATCAAAGGGTCGTGGCGAAGGACGGAGGCACGGCGACCTTCCAACTGACGAGATACACGGAGGCGGCCCGGTAAGCCCGCGCGCCTGGACAGGCATCGCTACGGCGCTCGTCGCGGCGGCCGCGGCCTTCGTCGCGTGCAAGCCGCGCGGGTTCTCCGCGGGCGACAGCCTCGACCACACTTCGGACCTCTTCCCAGACAAACTCGTCAACACTCGCGCAACATGGCGAGTCGCGAACGTCGCCCTGCCGGTTACGCTCCAATTGGAATCCTCCGCCGACACGAGAACCCTCAAGATCGTCGCTAACAATTCGACTCTCGAAGAGGAAGTATATAAAGTCACAACGGACGGCATCAGCCTCATCACGTTCGGAATCAACGAAACGTTTGACCCCCCCCTGCAGCTGCTCAAGTTTCCGATGAGAGTGGGCGACGGTTTCGATTGGTCCGGCACGTTCACCAGCGGCAAGCCGCTGCCAACTAACGCTGAGATCACGACGGCTGCCGAATCGATCAGTCTCGCGACCGGCGCAGCGCAGGCGGTTCGCGTGGACGTCCTCCTCAAACTTTCGGATGGCTCACCTCAACCCAGCGAGCGCCGAATGGTGTTTTGGTTCGTGAAGGGCGAAGGGCCAGTGCGAAGAGATTTCGGCGACGACGTCCGAGAGCCTCGAGTCGAAGTGGCCGGAAATAGCGGGGGATCCAACTAACGAATGCGCGTCGTTGACGCAGTTGACTCGATCCGTAAGGAAGTTGCAAAGGCCGTCGTGGGCCAGGAGCAACTTGTCGAACATTCCCTCGTCGCGATCTTCGCCGATGGGCACCTCCTTCTCGAAGGAGTTCCCGGCGTCGCGAAAACCCTTCTCGTACGCACCCTTGCGCGAACTCTCTCCCTCAATTTCGTTCGCATCCAGTTCACGCCCGACCTGATGCCGAGCGACGTCATCGGCACAAACGTGTTCGACCAGAGAACAGGGGACTTCTCCCTGCGCAAAGGCCCGGTCTTCACGTCCGTGCTCCTCGCGGATGAAATCAACCGCACGCCGCCGAAGACACAAGCCGCTCTCCTTGAGGCGATGGAAGAACGAAGGGTCACGATTGACGGAGTTCCGCATGATCTGCCCTATCCCTTCGTCGTGTTCGCAACGCAGAACCCAATCGAATTCGAGGGCACCTACCCCCTCCCCGAAGCGCAACTCGACCGCTTCCTCTTGAAACTCGTCGTCCCATATCCTGAAGAAGCGGATGAAGTCATGGTCCTGCAGCGCTACTCCGAAGGCTTCCGCGCGCAGAACCTCGAACCGGTCGGCATCCAACCTGTGCTCGATGCGGAGACCCTCGCGACTCTCAGATCAGAAGTCGCTGCGGTTCGAGTCGATCATGAAATCCTGAATTACATCAACACCATCGTCCGCAAAACGCGTGACTCCGATCTGCTCCAAGTTGGAGGTTCGCCGAGAGCGGGAATCGCAATGCTCCTGACTGCAAAAGGCCTCGCCGCCGTCCGCGGACGCGACTTCGTGACGCCCGACGACGTGAAGGACATGTCCCTCCCAGTGCTTCGCCACAGACTTCTGCTACGTCCCGAAGCCGAAATCGAAGGCTTCACGGCCGATCAAATCGTCAGCGGACTTTTCGAGACCATCCCGGTTCCCCGGTGAAAGTCCTTCACGTATGCCGCCAAACCTACGGTGGCATGGCGTCTCACCTCGATGCCCTCGACATCTGCCTGCAAAGTTTAGGGCACGTTTGCGAACGCATCCAAGGCGAAGTCGTTCCGATCGCTCCCGGCTTCTGGTCTGACCGAAAGTTCTTGGCAACTCTGCGCAAAGAAGCGCGCGGCGTGGACGTCGTCCACGCGCACGGTTACGTGGCCGCGTGGCTCTGCGCGGGACTCCGGCAAACCCCATGGGTCTTCACCGCGCACTCCCCCCCCAAGCAGACGCCACCCGAATTGGTGGCACGCCTGAATCGGGCTCGCGCAGGCATCTGCGTCTCGCCCCCGATTCGCGATCGACTCTCGACCAGCGGAGTCCGCAGCCTGTGCGTCAATCCAGGCGGCATCCTCCTGGATGAATGGCCGTCGGTGCCGCAGGATTCCGCACGCGCTGTGTTCCGCCTCCCCATCGGCATACCCATCATCTCCGCACTCGGCAGATTGGTGCCGGAGAAGGGCCTCGACTCCCTCCTCCGAGCGATGGAAACCGTGTGGGCGGATCACCCAGAGGCCGTCCTGCTGATCGCGGGCGCAGGACCGGAAAAGGCCTCGCTCCAGGAGATCGCCCGCCGTGTGGCGCGGCCAGTGAACGTCCGACTCCTCGGGAAGTGGCCCTCCGCCTCCGAAGTCATCTGCGCCGCAGACCTCTTCGTCATGCCGTCGCGAAGCGAGGGCCTGGGCCTCGCAGCCATCGAGGCGATGGCCCTCGGAACCCCGGTCCTCGCAAGGAGAACCGGCGGCCTGGAGTACGTCGTCGAAGACGGCATCAGCGGCGCTCTCTTCGACACCGACGACGAACTCGGCCAATGCATCTCGGAACTCCTCAGCGTTCCGTCCGTCCGCGAATCCTACAAGTCTGCGGCCCGAATCCGGGTCGAACAGAATTTCGACATGCGAGCCAACGCCGAAGAAGTCGTCAAAATCTATCAGGCCGCGCTGGCCGGATAAGAGAATGCACCCACTCGTGATCGGAACCGCTCTGCTGCAGGCCCCTCTGGCCGCAGACATCGCAGCGGTTCTTCAGGATCCGGACGTCGATGTTGGCCGAGCGAGCGTCTACGTCAAGGCGCTCGGAGGGGAAGCGGTCTACGCCCTGTCGCCCGACACGCCCCTCATCCCCGCCAGCACGATTAAAATCGTCACCGCGGCCTACGCCTTCCACGTCCTGGGCCCAGACTACTCCCCAACGACTTTGGCGTGGCGGGACGGAGACGCTGTATTCCTCGCGGGTGGTGGCGACCCAGGGCTCCAGATCGAGGAGTTGGAGGCCCTCGCTGCTGCGGTTGGTGTCACTCCTGCGGACAAGGTCTACTTCGACGACCAGTTCCTGGGTCCCGAGCGCTACGCTCCGACCTGGCCTCAGGGCGACATTCGCATGGGATACGGGCAGCCCATCTCCGCACTCACTGTCAACGGTGGACGCGCGGAGGTTTGGGTCGAAGGCGACCGCGCCTACTTCAAGCCGCGAAACTTCGGGCTGACGATCGTTCCCCGGTTGTCGCGCGGGGGGGGCGGAGTGCGCGTCGACCACGACTCGCGCGCATGGGCGGTCGGTGTCACGGGCGGCGCGAAGAGCGGCCCGATCCGAGTGGACACAGTCGTTCTGCCGGACCCCGGACTCTGCGCAGCACGAGTGTTCGCTCCCCAAGCCCAAAGAGCACCGAACCTTGTTCCCCCCCCGCCAGGAGGCCCGCCGATCAGCCTCGTCCGCGCGCGCACCATCGAGACCCTCTGCGCGAAGATGCTGACAGACAGCAACAACACCTACGCGGAGACCATCCTTCGCGTCACCGGCAAACTCGCGACGGGATCGGGCGCATGGAGTGACGCCGCTCAGGGAGCGGAAGCCTTTCTCCGCAGTCGCGAACTCGCACCCGGAACCTTCCGGGTCGCCGACGGATCTGGCCTCTCGCGGGCGAACAGAATGTCGGCTCGGTCGCTTGCATCCCTCTTGGAGCAAACCCTGTTATCCGACAACGGCGCGAAATTCCTCCGATGTCTCGCATCTCCAGGATTGGGAACCCTTCGATCACGCCTCGCGGGCTGCCGCGTCTGGGCGAAGACCGGCACCCTCACAGGAGCCAGTTCCCTCGCCGGCATGGTGGAGTGCACAGACTCGGATGGCACGGTGAGAAGATACGTGTTCGCCATCATCATGAACGACTACAAGTCCTCTGCCGCCTCGATTCGGGCTGTGCAGGACAGAATCGTCAAGCGCCTCGCCACGCCCTCCGCGAACGAGGCGTTCTTGAACAGGAAGGAGGTTTCAACAAGTGCTTTCGGTCGGTGAGAAATTCCCAGAGTTCGAATTGCAGGATCAGGACGGAAACACCGTCAGTTCGAAATCCCTCGCAGGCTCGAAGTACGTGATCTACTTCTATCCGAAGGACGACACGCCCGGCTGCACCACCGAAGCGTGCGAGTTCCGCGACTCGATCGGGCGATTCAGAGGAATCAAAGTCTTTGGAGTCAGCCCGGACAGCGTCGCGTCTCACAAGAAATTCGCGGACAAGTTCGGTCTGCCGTTTCCTCTCTTAGCCGACGAGGGCCATCGCCTGGCAGAGGCCTGCGGCGTATGGGGCGAAAAATCCCTCTACGGCAAGAAGTATATGGGCGTCTTCCGAACGACTTTCGTGGTCGGCCCCGACGGAAAGATCGAACAGGTCTGGCAAAACGTTAAACCGGACGGACACGCGCAGCAAGTTCTGGAGTCCCTTGGATAAACGTCGAGGACAGCCGACATGATCACTCGCGCAGCGCGAGCAGGAGTCGCGAGCGATGCCGTGCGCCGACTCGACTGGCCGCTCGTGCTCGCGTCGGCCGGCCTTATCTTCTTCGGCCTCCTCTCCCTCTATAGCGCGGACACCGTCTCCGTCGGCCACTCCCACTTCAAGCGACAACTCCTGTGGATGGTCGTCGCGATACCTTTTTGCGCTCTCTTCTGGTTCGTAGATCCGCGAAAACTCGCCTCTTTCAGCAAAGTTCTGTACGCTCTCAATCTAACTCTGCTGGTCGCAGTGTTCTTCCTCGGCAAGGAGGCCAAGGGCTCTGTGCGCTGGATAGACCTCGGACCGTTCCAAATCCAGCCAAGCGAAATTGCGAAACTCTTCGTCATTCTCACTCTCGCCGACGTGCTCATTCGCTTCCGCGATGAACTCCCCACGATCCGTGGCCTGTTGCTGTCGCTGCTCCATGTCGCGATTCCGTTCATCCTCGTCTTCAAGCAGCCGGACCTCGGGACGAGCATCGTGTTCGTTTGCATCTGGTTCGGGATGTCCCTCGTCGCTGGACAGCGAAAGCGATACCTGTTGGGTTGCTTCATCGTCGGACTCGGAGCGTTCGCCCTCCTTTGGAATAGCGGCTTCATCCGAGACTATCAAAAGGCGCGAGTCGAGGCGCTCTTTAGCGGCGATGACTATCACTCCCGCATGGCCCGCTACAGCATCGGCTATGGCGGCGTCACAGGACAGGGCTACCTGCGAGGCGACATGAAAGCCTCGCGGCTTGTGCCCGAACAAACCACCGACTTCATCTTCACCGTAGTAGCGGAAGAGTGGGGCTTCATTGGCTCGACGCTCGTCGTCGTCGGTTACGCGTACTTCCTTTGGCGCGTCTGGCTGGTCGCTGCAAACGCGTCCGTGCGCCTCTATCGCTACATAGCAGCCGGCATTTACGTCGTGTTCGCGTTCCACATCGTCGTCAACCTTCTGATGGTCGTCGGCCTGCTGCCGGTCGTCGGCGTCCCGCTTCCGTTCTTCAGCAGGGGGGGGTCAGCGCTTGTCCTCAACTTCTCCATGGTCGCACTGCTCCTCAACCTTCGCGCGCGTGAAAAACACTTGGTCTTCTAAATGATCTGCGTTTACGGAACTGTCTGCCTCGACGAGTACGTCGTCGTACCACGCATTCCAGAACCGGGCCTCTACGTGGCGGCCGACTCTCGCGACTTCCACCTCGGTGGAGAAGCCGCCAACACCGCCATCGCCCTGATGCGCCTCGGCGTTCCCGTCACTCTCGTCGGCAACCCCGTCGGCCTCGACCTCGATGGAGCAAGACTCCAATCGCTGCTCGAACAGAACGGCCTCCCCCCCGCAAAGGTAGACGAAAACATCGCAACACCGACTTGCATCATCCTCGTCACACCGGATGGTGAGCGCACCATGATCGGCTCCGGATTCACGAAGGAAGCCGGATCGAAGACGTCTCTCGCGAACCTAAAGGGCTGTTCCTGGTTCACCGCGGAACCCAATTTCGGAGAAGTGGCCCGGTCCGCCGTGGAACAGGTCCAAGCGACCGGCGTCTCAACCTACCTGATGGACTTCGTGGGCGAGAGGTACGACTCTGTCGTCAGAGATTGCGATGTGCTGCAGACCAGCACCGACGTCGTAGGGCGCAAAGGCGATTCCTCCATCAACGCCGACTGGGCAAAGAACCACGCAGACGAAATGCAGTGCTCGACGATTCTCACCGACGGTGTGCACGGCGTTCATTACTGTGAGCCCGGCGAAGCGCCGATCCACTACCCCGCGTATCCACTCCCCGATCACTTCGACTCAACGGGTGCAGGAGACTGCTTCCGAGCAGGCGTTCTCTATGCTCTTCATCGCGGCCTTGATCTGCGCGAGTCCATCCCATTCGGGTCCGCCGCAGGCGCGCTTGCTTGCCGATCCATGGGAGCGACGACTTCGGCGCCGACGGAAGATGAACTCCACGAATTCATGACGCGAAACGGACGCGATCACACGGCCTATGCGTAAACCGCGCGCCCTTAGGCCGGGCAGCGTGATCGCAATCGTCGCGCCCGCCAGCCCCGCCGCCCCCGAAGCTGCCGCGCGCGGCATCTCGCTCCTCCAACAGCGAGGATACAAGGTGCGCATCGGCAAGTGCTGCTACTGGGGCGATTCCGGCATTCGCTATGACGATGAACTTCGAGCACGCGAGTTGACAGACGCATGGCTCGACGACGAAATCGAGGCGATCATCTGCGTTCGGGGGGGGTATGGATGCGCGCGGATCGTGGACAAACTTCCCCTCGACGAGATGGCAGCCGCGGAGAAACTATTCGTCGGTTTCAGCGACATCACCACGATTCACATGGCTCTCAATCGGCGCGGCCTTGCGACTCTTCATGGCCCCATGCCCGTAACCTTCGAATCGGATCGCCCCGATTGGGTCGCGAAGAACTGGTTCGCGGCCCTGGAGGGCACCGGCGTCATCGCACAGGGAAGTGCGCCGGCAGCCTCCACCATCGCTCCCGGCGTCGCCGAAGGGGTCGTGTGCGGCGGCTGCCTCTCCCTCATCGTGGATTCTCTCGCCACCCCGTATGAGTGGCTTCCAGATGGAGGCCTGCTCCTGATCGAAGACGTGGATGAAGCCCCGCATCGCGTGGACGCCATGCTTACGCACCTTCACCACGCGGGAATCTTCGACCGAATGTCCGGGATAATCGTGGGGGAAATGACGAGAAGCGACCCCGAAAGATCCAGAGGAGTGGGCTCACCACCCTGGAGAGAAGTCGTCCTCGACCGACTGTCTTCGCTGCCGCTGCCGTCCGTCATTGATTTTCCCTTCGGACATAACAAAGCGATGATGAGCCTTCCGCTCGGAGTGCGTGCGAGACTCGATGCAGGGGCGGGAACGCTCGAATACCTCGAACTCGGAGTGCGCCACTGATGCTTCGCCGCTCGCTTTCGGCATTTGCGTTCATCGCGTGCTATCTCCTCAGCGCCCAACCTGCGCACGCGCAAGAGACTAAGGATCAGCGAACGAAACCGCCGGCGGTGGAGAAGTGGACGAAGAACTTGCGCAGCGGCCTGCGATACTCATTCATCGTCCAACGCGCCCCATTTCCCCTGATGGCCCACGTTCTGCACCTCAAGTTCCCGCAAGAAGGAATTCGCATGGAATCACTGGTGGGGGGCGACACGGTTCTTGCGGCCAACGGTGGTCCGAGCAGAGAGACCGTTTCTTCCATTGCCGCGCGCACCAAAGCATACGCCGCCATCAACGGCGATTACTTCGGAACCGATGGCGACATTCTCGGCTTCCACATCTTCGACGGAGAACTCGTCAGCGAACCGTTTCCCACGCGCGCCATCTGCGTCTGGAATGAGAGAGAAGTCCGATTCGACAAACCGTCGTGGAGTGCCGACCTCGTCTCGCCCACCGGTCAATCCCATCACATAGACGGCGTCAATCGCGCTCTCGGTGGGTCGGAGATCATCGTGGTGACCCCGCGCGGCGGCAAAGCCGTCTCCAAGAACCCCGCGTACTTCTTCGTATTCGAATCCTCGCAGAGCCTGCGTGCATCCGGCGAGACGCCTCTTCTCTTCAAGCACGTTCTTACCGATCAAACGGAGTACCCGCTCAAGGCCGGCCAACTCGTCGTCATGGCGAACGAGAGGACTGCCGGTCCGCTCCTTGAGAACCTTCAACAGAACACGGAATGGAAGGTCATTTCGAAACTGGAAGGCGGCGCGGATTACACCAATGCGAAGTGGGCCGTTGCGGGGGGGCCGACATTACTGTCATCAGGCCGCCAGGTCGTCGCAGTCGGCGCGGAACGCTTCCAACAGGACTTCGTCAATTCGCGCCATCCCCGAACTGGCATCGGCATCACGCCCGATGGCGAAATCCTGTTCGTCGTGGTGGACGGCAGATCGAGTCTCTCCGCGGGCCTCTCCCTATCTGAATTTGCATCCCTCTTCCGCGAACTCGGTTGCACCGACGCCATCAACCTCGACGGCGGTGGAAGTTCCACGCTCTACGTCGCAGGCTCCGTTCTGAATCGTCCCAGCGATGGAACCGAACGGAGGGTCGGAAATGCGCTCCTTCTCTTCCTACCCGAACTGCCCAGCGCGATCACCGACTTTAAAGTCGTGACTTCTTCACCCACGGTGGCCGTCGGCGGAAACGTAACCTTGGTACTCACCCGCGCCGACGGAACAGTCGTCCCGAACGAATCCGTCCTCTGGATATGTGAAGGCAGAAACGCCTGGATAGACCAGGCGGGTCTTCTGCGTGGAATCGCGCCAGGAAAGGTGTCCATCCGTGCGGTTACAGAGTCCGGAGAGTCGAGACTTGAACTCGAAGTTGTCAAGTCGAATTAGTCTTCTGGAAACCCACCCCTCCAGGAACTCCCAACCGCTTGCACCAAGTAGTCATTACTGGACACTCACAAGTGCCTGCCTGCACCTGGGGCTCGGTTGCCAGCCGGGCCCCTTCTTTATGCCTGGGCCCCTCCCCGAAGAGATGGAAAGAATAAGTTGGGCAACATGGGCTGGGCTCTGATCGGGACGTCAGTATTCGCTGGCCTTTCGACCATCTTCTGGGCGCGCGCCCGAGCGAAGAGGGCGTTAGGACGAGCGCGCGAAGCGGAGAGGGTCGCCGACCTTCGCAGAGCCCTCCGTCACGCCTCGACCCTGATCACGCTCTTCGGGATCATCGCGTGCCCCCTCGGCGCGCTGCTCGCCCTCGCCTCGGCACCGTCTGCCGGGCTTCAAGCCGCCGGGGGCGCCATCCTCGTCTACCCGCTGGTCTTCGTCTTGCTCCTTTCTTTGGCCACCCTCACGCCATTTCGCCAAGTGAGGGGCATGGACTGGGACTGGGCTGCCTACGCCGAACTGCTCCTCTCCGCCACCTGGGCTCGCTTCGTCCCAGGAGGAGCCACCCTCGCCCTCGGAGGCTCAGTTCTTTGGCTCTCCGAGAGGCTCCGTGACGGCGGGGACCCGACTTACGCCTCGATCGCCGTCGCCGGAACGACCGCGTGCTGGATTCTCCAATGGCCGATCCTCTCCGCTATCAGCCTCCCCGGCAGAGCCGTCGAGTTTCCGATGAAGGACCTCGAAGCGGACGCCAAGCAACTCGCCGAGAAGATGGGCCAGCGATTGCGCGCGCTGCTTCTGTTGCGATCGCGAAGGATCGCGGGCGCGTTCTCCGTCGACATCGGTCGCGCGGCCATCACGGACTACTTCCTGTCCGCCCTCACCTACGAGGAATTCCTCGCCGTCATGGCGCACGAATTCCGACACTTCGAACACCGCAAGCGCGAAACCCGCATCTTGCCCATCGCTCTGTGCGCTTGCCTCGCGGTCACTCTGCTGGTTTCTTGGCTCGGCTCGTTGGCCGGAGTTCCGCCCTACTTCGGCGCGTTGGCTTCGCTCCCGGCATGGGCCGCCTTTTTCAGATCACAGGCCAAGAGAAGGCGACTCAACGAAGACGATGCCGACGACGCGGCAATCGAATTCGTCGGCGCGCTGCCGCTCATGTCGGGAATAGCAAAGTCATACGCTCTTAACATGAGAATCGGAGACAGTTCAAAGCGCGGCGCGATTCATCGCAGCCTCCTCGATAGACTCCATCGCATCGCAGCAGTCGGGGGCCTTCCGGACTCGACGGTGGAACAAGCGATCCAAACTGCCGTCGCATGCGCTTCGCAAGGCACGGTGGTATCCTTACCTTCCACCCCTTCGGAAGTGCCCAGCCATGGATAGAAACCTCGCGCTCGAATTTGTCCGTGTCACGGAAGCCGCCGCCCTCGCGTGCGCCAAGTGGGTGGGGAAAGGCGACCGCCACGCCGCCGATCAAGCCGCCTGCGACGCCATGCGGCGAACCATGGGCCAACTCGACATCCAGGGCCGAATCGTCATCGGAGAAGGCGAACGCGATGAGGCTCCCATGCTCTACATCGGAGAGGAGATCGGCACAGGCAAAGGCCCCAAAGTCTCCATCGCAGTGGACCCACTCGAAGGCACCAATCTCTGCGCCAACGGGCTCCCCAACGCCATCAGCGTGCTCGCAGCCGCGAAGGATGGCGACGGCTGGCTCATGCACGCTCCAGACTGCTACATGGACAAACTCGTCGTCGGCCAAGCCGCCGCAGGCGCGATCGACATCACGAAATCACCCACCGAAAACCTCAAAGCCATCGCGCGTTGCACAGGCAAGAAAGTCGACGAGTTGATGGTCGGTATCCTCGATCGCCCGAGACATGAAGATCTGATCGCCGAAGTACGGCGCGCCGGCGCAAGAATTCACCTCATCACGGACGGTGACATCACTCTTGCTCTCGCCGCGATCAATGAAGAAACCGGCATCGACGCTCTCATGGGTATCGGGGGGGCGCCGGAAGGCGTCATCACGGCCGCCGCTCTCCGCTGCTACGGTGGCGACATGCAGGCGAAACTCGTCTTCAGAAACGCAAACGAGCGCGAGCGCGCATCCAAAATGATCGAAGGAGACCTTGATCGTGTTTTTTCAACCAACGACATGGCATCCGGCAACGTCATGTTCGCGGCGACGGGAATCACGACAGGCGACTTCCTCCGAGGAGTGCGCTTCGTCGCCAACGGCGCTCACACGGAATCCGTAGTCATGCGCTCCGCGTCCGGAACCGTGAGACACATCTACACTCGCCACCGTTTCGAAGGCGAGCCGACCTACTGAGAACGCCCTACCTTCTGCGAATCGCCCAAAGCCAATCGCCCAATTCGGCGAGCGCGGACGACCGCAACACGTACTCCGTCGAACGCCCGGCCTGCCGCGACGTCGCCAACCCCGCCGCGCACAAAGCGTCCAGGTGTCGAGTCGCGCCCTGACGCGTCATCCCCAACTCCCTCGCCGCCTGCGTCGGCGTGATGAACCCTCGTGCCGCCATCTCCTGAACCAGCCAAATCCGCGCAGGATCGCCCAACGCGGAAAAGCCCGATGGAACGCGCATATCGAGGTCGAGTTCAGCCGTGCGAGCGCTCATCTTCTCGCACATAGGGACGCGCGAAAACCCTTGAAAGCGTCCACCCGAGCCGAATCCCCTGTGCCATAATCGAACGGTCCCCTTGCCCCCGAAGGAGGGAGTTTTTTCGCATGAAAGTAAGCATTATCGGCGGCGGCGGGCGCGTTGGTTCCAACGCGGCATTCGCCCTACAGCTCGGCGGCGTCGTCAAAGAAATCGTTATCGTGGATATGAATGAAGACATGGCCGCAGGCGAAGCACTCGACCTGCGACATGGCTCAGCGCTCACCGCGCCCCAAAGAATTATCGCCGGCGGATACGAGTCCGTCACAGGAAGCGATTGCGTCGTCATCACAGCGGGTCTCCGCAGAAAGCCCGACGAAAGCCGACTCGAACTCATCAACCGAAACGTTCAGTTGTTCAAAGGCATTCTCGACAGCATCAAAGCGGTCGATCTCCCAGACCACGCAACGGTGCTCGTCGTCAGCAACCCCGTGGACATCCTCACGCAACTTGCCGTCCAAGAAGCGGGCCTTCCCGAAAGCCAGGTGTTCGGACTCGGAACCGTCCTCGACACTTGCCGCTTCCGAAGCCTCCTCGCGGATCACTTCCGGGTGGGAGCGACCGACGTGCACGCGCTCATCCTCGGCGAGCACGGCGACAGCATGGTGCCCATCTGGAGCAGCGCAACCGTCAACGGAATTCACATCTCCTCGCTTCCGGGCTTCACCCAGGAAATCGCGAACGGAATCTTCGAATTCACCAAGAAGAGCGGCGCGGAAGTCATTCGCCTCAAAGGCGGAGCAGGCTGGGCCGTCGGCGTCAGCATCAAAGAAGTCGTCGAAGCGATCGCGCTCGACAAACAGTGCCTTCTCCCCGTGAGTTCGATGCAGAAAGGCGCCCTCGGCATCACGGACGTCTGCCTCTCGCTTCCGACAGTCGTCGGCAAGGGCGGCGTGCAGTCCGTCGTCGCGCCCAGCGTCTCCGAAGCCGAACTCGCAGCCCTCAAAGCCTCCGAAGCAGCGCTCAAAGACGTCTGGCAGAAAGTCGCCTGACACATCGTCGAGCGACAAGCCCGAAGACCCGCTTCGCCCGTGAATTGAATCCGTGAGCGAAGCGGGTACCCTCTCCCCCACGTGAACGCCGAAACCATCTCCATCGGCAACGAGCTGCTCTTCGGAGACATCTGCGACACGCACGCCCAAACACTTGGTCGGTTTCTCTCCTCCCACGGCTTCGTTCATGCGAGACACACCAACGTCCGCGACGACGTCGAAGAAATCGCGCAAGCCATACGCGAAGCGCTTGCGCGAGTGAACACTCTCATCTGCGTCGGCGGACTCGGCCCCACCCACGACGACCTCACGCGCGAAGGGATCGCGCTCGCGCTGAACGAAGAAATCGTGAACGACCCAGGAGTCGAACACGAACTCAAAGCGCGCTACGCCGCACGCAATCGCCAATGGAATCCGCTTCTTGAAAAGATGACGATGCGCCCCAAATCCGCGCTCGCCATCCTCAATCCCGTCGGATCGGCGCCCGCGCTCGCAATCGCGATAGATGACAAGTGCCTCATCGCGCTCCCCGGTCCCAAAGAGGAATTCGAGTCGCTCCTATTTGGAAGGATCTCCCAACTCCTCGCTTCGCGAAGGCCCTCGCACATCGTCACCCGCATCTTGCGCGTTGTCGGAGTTCCCGAGTCCAACCTTGAGATTCGACTCGGCGATCTAATGAAGTCCCAAAACCCGACCGTTGCGCCTTACGTGGGCAAAATGGAAGTGCGGCTTCGAGTCACTGCGTCTGGGGCATCGAACGAAGTAGCAGAACGCCTCGCTGGCGAAACCGTCGAAGCGATCTGCGACCTTCTCGGCGACGACGTCTTCTCGACTTCCGATCAAGACCTCGCAGAAGTCGTCGTGTCGCTCCTGAAGCACCAGAAGAAAACTCTCGGCGTCGGCGAATCCTGCACGGGGGGGATGCTCGGCGCGCGCATCACGTCCGTTCCAGGATCCAGCGACGTCTTCGAAGGCGGATTCATCACCTACTCGAACGAGATGAAAGCGCGTGAGGTCTCCGTCGCGCGATACGATCTTTCGAAGTTCGGTGCCGTCAGCGACCCCGTCGCACGCCAGATGGCCGAAGGCGTCCGCAGAGTGCTAAATGTGGACTTCGGTATCGGCATCACCGGCATCGCCGGCCCCGACGGCGGCACTCCTGAGAAGCCCGTCGGCCTCGTCTACATCGCCCTCGCCTCGGAAGAGGGAACCGAAGTCCAAGAACTCCGGCTCTCCGGCGACCGGGACCTCATCCGCTACCGCGCCACCCAACTCTCCCTCGACCTCCTCCGCCGCCGGCTCCTCTCCTGATCCCCGACCGCGGACTACTTCTTCCACCCAGCACGCTTCGCTTTCACTGAATACCGCGCCTTCGGTTCCTTGACCGCGCCCTTCGCAACCAATCGCGCATCGCCGATCCCCGCGTCTCGTGCCGCCTTCCCGCTCACAAAGACCCGTCCCGCCGAACCCTTCGTCCGGGTTGGCCGAACTGTGATTTCGACGTCCTTTCCCAACCGCGTCAGAATCCTTGCCAGCCGATCGATCGTGTAGCCGCCCGTCCGTCCACGCAAGAGCCGAGATATGGAGGGCTGATCCGTCCCAATCATTTCCGCCAGCCGCGCTTGAGTCGTCCTGCGCTCTGCAAGCGCTCGCGCAATCTCCAAAACTAAGATCGCCTTCGCCAGTTCCTCTTCGGGATTCTCGAATCCGAGGTCCGCGAACACATTGCCACTTCCTCTGGTCACTTCGATTGTCTTCGTCACTTTTGCCATTTCTTCTGCTCGCTCTCAATCTGCTGAACGGATCTAAACCTTGCTCGAATCAACTCGACATCCCGTTTCGGTGTCGCGATTCCGGACTTTGACTTCTTCTGGAAGCAGTGCAAGACGTAGACGACTTCCTGGAATTTCACTGTGTACACAACTCTGTATGTGTTTCCGTCATGGTCTTCCACGATCTTCAACACCTTCGCGCCCTTGAATCCTTCCATCGGCTTTGCGCTCGCGGGCTTTTCGCCTCGTTGAGCCTGAAAGAGCGCAAGACCAACTTCGCGGCGCACTTCCTCAGGAAGCCGCCTCAGATCTTCAAGGCTTGAGCCAACCCATCGGATCTCCCTGCGCGAATCCGACACTTATGCCAATTTTACCATAATCTGCGCCCCCGTCCGTCAACCTCCCTGGGCGCCGCCTCGCTCGCCGCCAACCCCACCAGGCGGACAGCGCGCCAACATCCCAAGCCCGCCCAACCCCCCAAACCACACCATGAAAAACCCCGCCCACCCCTTGCCTCCCGCCCGACTCGCCCCGGTATCCTCCCCCTCGACGGAGGTGATCTCACCATGCCGAAATACGTAATCGAAAGGACCATCCCGG